>NZ_OZ035017.1:0-1200000 GCF_964031245.1 Rickettsiella endosymbiont of Miltochrista miniata | reverse complement strand
AAAGATTTTTTAGCCAAATGGGGCCTAGAAACACAACCTGATGGTTTATTTAAATACAAAAACTGTGACCCCTTAAAAATTACCTTGTTATCGACTAATCATCCTCTAAACATATTGCGACGTGGTGGCCCTTATTCCCAGCAAGGTGTAACAAACACGTATAATACAGCCCTATTGCTAGGGGCTATCGGACGCTACTTACATCCAATTTTTTCTGAAAAAGCTAAGCGACATGGAATTTCATTCCAGGAATATAACTACAATCAATTGTTAAGGACACTTAGTCAGTGCGAAGAAGAAAAAATAATCGCAACAGGTGATAAACGAAATTTAATTGAAGTTTTGAATAATTTATTGGGGATTCATCATAAATTGAAATTGGATCCAAATACCTTGCTTTTACTCCATGCAATGCATACGTTGCTGACGACACCATTAGATCAGGGTGGATTGATAGATGAAGATGTGCGTCACAATCAGTTGATGATAAGTGGTGCAGAAGCGATTATTTTGAACTGTCTCAATGGCTCGCTCTGGGTGGCTTGCAAAAGCGGCAAGGACCGCACCGGAATAGCCTCAGCTGCCTATGATGCTACGTTATTATATTATTATGAATATAAAAAATTACCTAAGTATAGCGATAAACAAGCCGATAGAAATGCCTATGTTTCGCAGTTGGAAAAGCTATTCAGCTCAGGCCATCAGCAAGAGGCAGCGGGGCAAAATGCCCCGGGCGCAAAGGGTATCGTTGAGCCACGGATGATTTTACCAGCCGATGTCAAGCTCAGTGAAGATAGCAATGAATTAAATACCTTTTTTGCCCGTTTAAATAAGCCAGCTGATCCAGATGGAAGGAAAATGATGGCCCCCTTATCCTCTCTAAGAAATCTAACCAAAGGACTATTTTTCAAACCAGTAAAAGAGCTAATAGCAGAGATCGAAAGCCCAAAGCCGAAAAGGGGTGGAATCCGGTTAGGAAGTTAAGAAAGGGGGATAAATTTTCCAGTCTGCTTAGATTTAAGATAATTGGAGAATTACGCTAAAAATAATCGGCCATTTTAGATAAGAAAATAAGCCTAAAGCGGGTAGCTATTCTGGCGGTATAGGTTTAAAAAAATACAAAAAAAAGAGTAAAAAATAAGTGAATAAGCCGATGGCGACACTTGACATCTTAGAGCGGTCTCTTTACAATCTCGCACCTCTTCGTTCGATGAAGAAAGTATTTTTTGAGCTTACTGTAACGCCTAAAAAATTTAGTGTAAACGCAACTAAAAACGTGATTTACACTAAAAAAGAAAGTATTCAGACTAAATTTAAGCCACATTTTTGAGTAAAGAGATTACATGGCCACAATTAACCAGTTAGTACGAAAGCCGCGTGTACAAAGACGCGCTAAATCAATGGTACCTGCGTTGGGCGAATGCCCCCAAAAACGCGGTGTTTGCACACGTGTTTATACAGTTACACCTAAAAAGCCAAATTCGGCTTTACGTAAGGTGGCGCGGGTGCGCTTAACCAACGGCATGGAAGTAACGACTTACATCGGTGGTGAAGGTCATAATCTCCAAGAGCACTCGGTTATTCTGATGCGTGGCGGTCGTGTAAAAGACTTGCCTGGTGTTCGATATCACGTAGTGCGCGGCGCTTTAGATACCTCAGGGGTATCGGGTCGAAAACAAGGGCGTTCTAAATATGGTGCTAAACGGCCTAAAGATAAATAAATTAATAGCTAGGAATTGAGTTATGCCAAGAAGACGTGTTGCTGCTAAAAGGGTTATCCTCCCTGATCCTAAGTTTAAAAGTGAGTTATTGAGTAAATTCATTAATTCAGTGATGAAGAATGGGAAAAAAGCTGTTGCGGAAAAAATCGTTTATGGCGCTTTAGAACGCTTAGATGCCCGATTAAGAGATAAGTCTAAAAAAGTAGATAGAGACGAAGAAGCAGGCGGGGAAGGTAGTAGTAAGCAAGGATTTGATGCGGACGCATTGCTCGATGTTTTTGACCAAGCTTTAGATAATATCCGACCGAATGTTGAGGTAAGAGCAAGGCGTGTGGGCGGCTCGACCTATCAAATTCCAGTTGAAGTGCGGCCGTCGCGACGTACAGCCTTAGCTATGCGCTGGCTGAAGGTAGCAGCGAGTCAACGTAGCGAAAAGACCATGGCACAGCGCTTGTCGGCAGAGATTTTGGATGCTTATGACAATAAAGGCATCGCAGTGAAAAAACGAGAAGATACGCACCGTATGGCTAAGGCTAACCAAGCTTTTGCTCATTTCCGGTTCGGCTGATTTCAAAAAATTTAAAAGGTACTGAGTGTGGATCGACAAACACCCATAGAACGCTATCGAAATATCGGTATTATTGCCCATATAGATGCGGGGAAGACAACAACAACAGAGCGTATATTATTTTATACTGGGGTATCACATAAGCTAGGTGAGGTCCATGAGGGCACCGCCATTATGGATTGGATGGCTCAAGAGCAGGAGCGCGGTATTACGATTACCTCGGCTGCGACCACCTGCTTTTGGGATGGTATGGCCCATCAATTTCCTCAGCATCGTATCAATATCATTGATACGCCTGGACACGTCGATTTTACTATTGAAGTGGAACGTTCACTGCGTGTGCTGGATGGAGCTTGTGTCGTCTTTTGTGCTGTGAGTGGTGTTGAGCCGCAATCGGAAACAGTATGGCGTCAAGCAAATAAATATCAGGTGCCGCGTCTTGCCTTTGTGAATAAGATGGATAGAGCGGGTGCAAACTTCTTGCGCGTCGTTGAGCAGATAGCTAAGCGCTTGGGCGGGCGTCCGATTCCTATCCATATCCCGATAGGTGCAGAAGAAAAATTTGAAGGCGTCGTTGATTTAGTGCAGATGAAGGCTATTTACTGGGATGAAAGTACGCAAGGCATGCGTTTTGAGTATCGAGATATTCCCGAAGCCCTACAAGCTGAGTGTGAAATTTGGCATGAGAAACTGATTGAGGCAGTCGCTGAAGCTTCTGAAGAGATGACGGAGCGTTACCTTAACGGCGAAAAATTTACACCTGATGAAGTCAAGCATGCTATTCGTGTGTTGACCTTAGATAGTAAGATTGTTCCTGTGCTATGTGGTTCTGCCTTTAAGAATAAGGGTGTGCAAGCGATGTTGGATGCCGTTATTGAGTATTTACCGGCGCCTAATGATGTTGCAGCCATTAAAGGTGTGCTCGATGATGCTAATCAAACGGTTGCTGAAAGACCGCCGGTTGATGATGCGCCTTTTGCAGCGCTTGCGTTTAAAATTGCTACCGATCCTTTTGTTGGTTCGCTGGTGTATTTTCGAGTCTATTCAGGTGTTGTAAAGAGCGGCGATGGTGTTTACAACCCAGTTAAAAGTAAAAAAGAGCGTATAGGACGTATCGTGCAAATGCACGCCAATACACGCGAAGAAATAAAAGAAGTTCGTGCAGGCGATATTGCTGCCGCTGTTGGTCTGAAGTACACCACAACCGGTGATACACTTTCAGATCCAAATAATATTATTACGTTGGAGCGCATGGAGTTCCCTGAGCCAGTTATCTCCGTAGCGGTAGAGCCTAAAACCAAGGCCGACCAAGAGAAAATGTCTATTGCCTTGAGTAAACTAGCGCAAGAAGATCCTTCCTTTCGAGTGCGTGTCGATGAAGAATCAGGTCAAACCATTATTTCTGGTATGGGAGAACTGCATTTAGAAATTATTGTTGACCGTATGAAGCGAGAATTCAGTGTCGAAGCGAATGTCGGTAAACCGCAAGTCGCTTATCGAGAAACCATACGTAAAGCCGTTGAACAAGAAGGGAAGTTTGTTCGTCAAAGTGGTGGTCGCGGTCAATATGGCCATGTATGGATAAAGCTGGAACCATTAGAAGCAGGTAAAGGCTACGAATTTGAAAATGCTATTGTCGGCGGGGTTATTCCTAGAGAATATATTCCAGCCGTGGATAAAGGGATAAAAGAGCAATTAGAAAATGGTGTCATAGCAGGCTACCCAGTCGTAGATGTGAAGGTAACACTTTTTGATGGTACTTATCACGATGTCGATTCCAGTGAAATGGCTTTCAAAATTGCGGGCTCAATGGCTTTTAAAGAAGGAGCACGCAAAGCGTCGCCTGTCTTGTTAGAGCCGATTATGAAAGTTGAAGTAGTAACGCCTGAAGAGTATATGGGTGATGTCATGGGTGATTTGAATCGCCGGCGTGGAATTTTGCAGGGTATGGAAGATTTGCCTGCGGGTGGTGGGAAAATGATACGCGCTGAGGTTCCACTTTCTGAAATGTTTGGTTATGCCACAGACTTACGTTCAGCGACTCAAGGACGTGCAACCTATACGATGGAGTTTGGTAAATATAACGAAGCTCCCGCTAACGTTGCGGATGGCATTATTCGTAAAAAAGATGATAGTAAATAATTAATAGTTATTGAGGTAAAAATTATGGCCACTGGAAAATTTGTACGAAATAAGCCCCACTTAAATGTGGGAACGATAGGCCACGTTGATCATGGTAAGACAACATTGACCGCAGCCATTACCAAATGTATGGCAGACAAATTTGGTGGCGAAGCGATTGCGTTTGATAAGATCGATAAAGCCCCAGAAGAAAAGGCGCGTGGTATTACTATTTCGACTTCACACGTAGAGTATGAAAGTGAAAAACGTCACTATGCACACGTTGACTGTCCAGGTCACGCCGATTATGTCAAAAACATGATTACCGGTGCTGCACAAATGGACGGTGCTATTTTGGTGGTTAGTGCGGCAGACGGTCCTATGCCACAAACACGTGAACACATCTTATTAGCGCGACAAGTCGGTGTGCCTAACATTGTTGTATTCATGAATAAATGTGACATGGTAGATGACGCCGAGTTATTAGACTTAGTGGAAATGGAAATCAGAGAATTACTTTCTAAATATGAATTTCCAGGCGATGATATTCCAATTATTCGTGGATCGGCTAAGAAAGCACTAGAAGGTGATTGCGAAGGTGGTGGTGTTATTGCGCTAGTTAAGGCGATGGATGATTATTTCCCAGAACCCGTACGTGATACCGATAAGCCTTTCTTAATGCCCATCGAAGATGTGTTTACGATTTCAGGTCGTGGAACGGTAGTAACCGGCCGTGTAGAACGTGGAATTGTTAAAGTAGGTGATGCTGTACAAGTGGTAGGTTTAAGAGCAGTACAAGATACCGCTGTGACGGGCGTGGAAATGTTCCGTAAGTTGCTAGATCAAGGTGAAGCAGGCGATAACATTGGTGCGTTAATCAGAGGATTAAAGCGTGAAGATGTGGAACGCGGTCAAGTATTAGCTAAGCCAGGTACAGTAGAAGCTTGGGTAGAATTTGAAGCGGAAATTTATGTATTGACTAAGGAAGAAGGCGGCCGTCATACGGCATTCATGAATAACTATAAACCACAATTTTATTTTCGAACGACCGATGTAACTGGAACGATTAAGCTTCCTGAAGGTTCGGAAATGGTAATGCCGGGTGACAACGTTAAAATTACAGTGACACTGATGAATGAATATGGTGTTGCTATGGAAAAAGGTTTACGTTTCGCAATTCGTGAAGGTGGTAAAACCGTAGGGTCTGGTGTTGTTTCTAATCTTGTTAAAAAAGGTAAAAAGGCCTAATGGTCAGTAGGAAATAATTATGTCTTTAAAAGTCCCAGATTTGCGTATAGTGCTACTTGCGTTTGATCATCGATTAATCGATGCGACAACGAAAGAGATTGTGAATTCATTAAAACGAACCGGAGCTATTATCTCTCCGCTTCCTTTGCCGACACACAAAAAAAAGTTGACGGTTAACACTTCACCACATGTCGATAAAGATGCTCGAGACCAATATGAAATACGTACGCATAAACGCATAATAGATGTTTATGCGTCAACTGATAAAACAGTCGATGCGATTAGATATCTTGAGGCTTTACCGTCTAATGTCGACATCCAGGTGAAAACCATGAGCGACAAAAAAGATAAGAGTGATAAGAAAGATAAGTAATTTCCTTAAAAATACTAATTCAGTGAAGGTGTTTTGTTATGACAATGGGTTTAATAGGTCGAAAATGTGGTATGACACAGATATATGCTGAGAATGGTGCGGCAATACCTGTCACGCTCGTTGAAATACTACCTAATCGTGTGGTTCAAATTAAAACTAAAGAACACGATGGTTATGAATCTGTTCAAGTAACTACAGATAAAAAATCTTCTTCACGGCTAAATAAAGCGGAAGCAGGTCATTTTGCTAAGGCCAATGTTGAGCCTGGAAAGGGTCTTTGGGAGTTTCAATTAAGTGACGAAGATAGTGAATTTGTTAAAGATTTGTCATTAGGAAAAGAAATTACTGTTGGCGAGTTATTTAAATTGGGTACATGGGTAGACGTAACGGGAACTAATAAAGGTAAAGGATTTGCAGGTGTTATTAAGAGACATCATTTCGCTACTCAAGATGCAACCCATGGTAATTCGCTTTCGCATCGTGCTCCAGGTTCTATTGGTCAGCGCCAATCGCCGGGCCGGGTATTTAAAGGGAAAAAAATGTGCGGACAGTTAGGGAATCACCGTTGCACTATTCAGTCGTTAGAAGTAGTCAAGGTCGATCCTGAACGGCATTTGCTGCATATAAAAGGAGCGGTGCCAGGAGCGCCAGGCGGACACCTTATTATAAAACCCGCAGTAAGAAAAAAGAATAAACGAAACAAAGGTTGATCCCTTGGTAGAGATTAAATAGAAATATTGAGATATAAATTTTTGGAATGGTGTTATGCAAGTGGCTTTAGTAACAAAGAATGGCTCGAATCAAGAACTGCAGTTGTCAGAAACTGTCTTTGGTTGTCGTTTTAATGAGCCTTTAGTTCATCAAGTTGTCACTGCTTATTTAGCAGGAGGACGGCAAGGTACGCGCGCCCAAAAAAATCGTTCTGCGGTGAGCGGTGGTGGAAAGAAGCCTTGGAAACAAAAAGGTATGGGTCGTGCAAGAGCAGGTACTATCCGTAGTCCGCTGTGGCGTAGTGGTGGAGTTACTTTTGCATCAAGTACGCAAGATTTTTCGCAAAAGGTAAATAAGAAAATGTATCGCGCAGCGATGCGATCCATTTGTTCAGAATTATTACGACAAGGACGATTTGTAGTTTTGGAATCGTTTGATCTTGAGAAAGCCAAGACACGTGATTTCGTGGCTAAGCTTCAAGAACTGAATATTGATCACAAGGTCCTTGTTGTTCTTGAAGAAGTTAATGAAAATATTTATTTAGCGGCAAGAAATTTACATAAAGTAGAGTTAACTGACGTGGAAGCTATCAATCCTGTTAACTTAATTAATTATGAAAAAATATTAATTACAGCGCCTGCTTTAAAACAAATTGAGGAACTCTTAGCATGATGAATATTGCCCTAACTCAGCAGTTGCGCCGGTTTAAGATTATTCAACGGCCGCATTTATCAGAAAAATCTACGATGTTAGCCGATAAGCATCGACAGTTTGTTTTTAAAGTATTAAAGAATGCAAATAAGTCAGAAATCAAACAAGCAGTAGAATCTCTGTTTAATGTGAAAGTAAATGCCGTGCAACTTTTGAATGTAAAAGCTAAAGGTCGACGCTTTAAACAAGTTGAAGGTCAGTTAAAAGGTTGGAAAAAAGCTTATGTAAGCTTAAAAGATGGTTACGACATTGATTTTACCGGAACAAAATAGAGAGAAATAAGTTTTATGCCTAGTAAAAAAGCAAATCCTACCTCACCAGGCCGTCGCTTTGTCGTTGAGATCTCCAAAGTAGGTCTACATAAAGGTAAACCACATAGTAGTTTATTGGCTCCAAAACCTAAAAAGGGTGGACGCAATAATCAAGGAAGGATTACGACTCGTCACCAAGGTGGTGGTCATAAACAGCAATATCGATTGATCGACTTTAAGCGAGATAAAGAAGGAATAGCGGGCCGTGCTGAAAGAATAGAATACGACCCAAATCGTACCGCACACATCGCTTTAATACTGTATCCGGATGGTGAACGGCGTTATATTTTGGCTCCGAATGACCTTAAAGTGGGTATGCAAGTAACAGCAGGGTCGGAAGCCTTGATAAGGCCGGGTAACTCATTGCCTTTACGCAATATCCCTGTTGGGACGGTATTACATGCGATCGAACTGAAGCCTGGTAAAGGCGCTCAGTTGGCACGTAGTGCTGGCGCATATGTACAGCTCATTGCGCGTGAGGGAGATTATGCTACTATACGGCTGCGATCGGGAGAGCTAAGAAAAGTCCCTGTCGAATGTAAAGCAAGCATAGGTGTTGTCAGTAATAATGATCATAATCTGCGTTCTTTAGGGAAAGCAGGGGCATCTCGTTGGCGTGGAATTCGGCCTACTGTTAGAGGTGTGGCGATGAACCCAGTCGACCATCCGCATGGTGGTGGTGAAGGTAAAACGTCAGGTGGACGACATCCTGTCAGTCCTTGGGGTCTTCCAACCAAGGGATATAAAACTCGCCGAAATAAACGTAATGCCAAAATGATTGTGCAACGGCGTAAAAAGAAATAATTTAATTTGATGAGGTGATCTAGTGCCACGCTCAGTAAAAAAAGGTCCATATATACAGGGACATTTAACGAAAAAGGTACAGGCCGCACAAGCGGCTAGTGTTAAGCGACCTATTAAAACATGGTCACGTAGCTCTATGATTTTGCCTGAAATGATAGGTTTGACGATAGCGATTCATAATGGTCGTGATTTTGTTCCTGTCTATATTACAGAAAATATGATAGGCCACAAATTAGGAGAGTTTTCTATTACGCGAACTTTTCGTAGCCATAGGGCAGCTGATAAGAAAGCCAAAGGCGCAGATGAAAAAAAATAGTTAATGAGGTATAGAAAGTGGAAGTTGCTGCACGTTTAAAATACGCACGGTTGTCACCGCAAAAGTGTCGATTAGTAGCGGATCAGGTACGCGGTCTGACCGTGGAGAAAGCACTGCAAGTTTTGACCATTAGTGTCAAAAAAAATGCTAAGGCTATAAAAAAAGTTTTGGAATCAGCCGTTGCTAATGCAGAACATAATGCTGGAGCGGATATCGATACACTGAAAGTTTCGACTATTTTTGTTGACCAAGGCCCTACTTTAAAACGTATGCACGCCAGAGCTAAAGGTCGAAGTAATCGCATATTAAAACCAACTTGTCACATTACAGTGAAAGTGTCAGATGTTAATGGGGAGAAAAACTAATTATGGGCCATAAGGTAAATCCTGTTGGAATACGTTTAGGTATTACCCGAACATCGACAGCAAGATGGTATGCAAAAAAGTCGCGTGAGTATGCGGATAATCTTTACAGCGATTTATGTGCTCGTAAGCAGATAGAAAAGGCGCTATTGCAAGCGGGAGTTTCTTCTATACAAATAGAGCGAGCGGCTAGAAAATCAAAAATAACCATAGCTGTTGCAAAACCAGGCATAGTGATAGGTAAAAAAGGGGAATATATCGATCGTTTAAGAGAACAATTAGAAAAAATTATGCTGGTGCCAGTTCGACTTTCCGTAGTGGAAGTAAAGAAACCTGAATTGGATGCAAAATTAGTGGCAGAAAATATTGCGCAGCAATTAGAGCGTCGAGTTATGTTTCGTCGAGCGATGAAACGTGCTGTGCAAACCGCGTTACGTTTGGGTGCACTTGGAATTAAAATTAATGTGTCCGGACGTTTAGGTGGGGCTGAAATTGCACGTAGCGAACGCTATCAAGAAGGAAGTGTTCCATTGCATACTTTCCGAGCGGATATCGATTACAGTTTAGCGGAAGCGCAAACAACCTATGGAAAATTAGGTGTAAAGGTTTGGATTTATAAGGGTGAAGTTTTTGATCGCTCAAAAATTTCGAATTTAGAAACTACAGAAGCTAAGACACAATTCCTTGATGATCGAAATCAAAAGCATTATAGTCGCAGACGTCAATCCGCGCCTAAACATGCTGTGAATAAAGAAATTGTCGATGAAGCTACGCGTTAAAATAATAGTGAAGAATAGGTAATTTGGGAAAAGATTATGTTGCAACCCAAGCGAACAAAATATCGTAAGCAGTTTAAAGGGCGTAATCGCGGTATTGCTACACGAGGTACAGAAGTTAGTTTTGGACAATACGGCTTGAAAGCAACCGCTGCAGGCTTTATTACTTCGAGGCAAATTGAAGCAGCGCGCCGTGCCTTAACGCGACACATAAAACGAGGTGGGAAAGTTTGGATTAGGATATTTCCTGACAAACCGATTACTAAAAAACCTTTAGAAGTACGTCAAGGTAAAGGTAAGGGCAGCGTTGAATATTGGGTAGCAGTCATACAGCCAGGGCGTGTTTTATTTGAAATGGAAGGCATCTCTGCTGAAACAGCTAAAGTGGCTTTAAAATTGGCAGCAGCAAAATTGCCTATGACGACTAACTTTGTAACGCGGACGGTACTTTAATGAATAAAAAAGAGAAAGCTGAATTACGAAAATTATCAATAGAATCGCTTAGGGAAGAAAGCTTTAAGTTAGGACAGGAAAAGTTTAAATTAGAAGCACAACATGCGACACATCAATTGACTGCGACACATAGATTGAAAGCAGTTAGGCGGTTGTTAGCAACATCATTAACTATTTTACACGAAAATATAGGCCAGAAAGTATGAGCCAAGCTAGTAAAGTAAAGCGGACCTTAACGGGACGAGTTATCAGTAATAAGATGGATAAAACCATCAATGTTTCCATAGAACGTAAAGTGAAACATCCTAAGTATGGAAAATACTTGAAACGTAGCAGTAAAATTCTTGCGCATGATCCTGAAAATCAGTGTCAAGAAGGAGATACTGTTATTATTCAGGAAGGACGTCCAATTTCAAAACGTAAAGCCTGGTCGCTCGTGCAAGTGGTAGTAAAATCGATAAATCAGCAACCCGTTCCTGAAGAAACGGCGGGATAGGGGAAGTTATTTATGATACAAATGCAAACAGAATTAGCTGTGGCAGATAATAGCGGCGCCCGTAGAGTGATGTGTATTAAGGTATTAGGCGGATCAAAAAGGCGCTATGCCGGAGTCGGCGATGTTATTAGAGTCAGTGTTAAAGAGGCTGTGCCGCGCGGTAAAGTTAAAAAAGGCGAGGTTTGTCACGCCGTTGTTATTCGTACTAAAAAAAGAGTACGTAGAAACGATGGTAGCGTGATACGTTTTGATAGCAATGCAGTTATTTTGTTGACTGCACAATTACAACCATTAGGCACGCGTGTATTTGGTCCTGTTCCTAGAGAATTACGTACCGAACGCTTTATGAAAATTATCTCATTAGCATCTGAAGTATTATAAAGGTAGACCAAAACATGCGTAAAATTAGAAAGGGTGATACCGTCATCGCCTTAACCGGTAAAGACAAAGGTAAACAAGGAAAGGTACTGAACATTAACGTGGCTCAGAATCGTGCGCGCGTGGAAGGAATTAACTTAATAAAAAAACACGTAAAACCTAACCCGCAAAAAAATGTTGCTGGGGGGATAGTCACGCAAGAAGCGGCAATTAATTTAACGAATTTGGCTGTGTATAATCCAGTATCGAAAAAAGGCGATAAAGTGGGGATAAAAAAGCTGGAGGATGGAAGGATGGTACGCATCTTTAAATCCAACGGTGAACTGGTTGATATCTAATAATTAGGTGAGATTTGATGGTAAGGTTAAAAGAACATTATTTAAATACGGTTATGGCCCAACTTAAGCAAGAATTTGCCTATGGTAGTGTCATGGAAGTTCCACGTATTACTAAAATTACACTCAATATGGGTGTGGGTGAAGCCGCCGCTAATAAGAAAGTTATTGATGCAGCCGCGTCAGATATGACGTTAATTGCTGCACAAAAACCAATTATTACTAAAGCTAAGAAATCTAACGCGGGTTTTAAAATCCGTGAAGACTGGCCTATTGGCTGTAAAGTAACACTGCGAAAAAATCGTATGTACGAGTTTTTAGATCGATTAATCAGCGTAGCAATACCGCGGATTCGAGATTTCCGTGGATTTAGTCCTCGATCTTTTGATGGTCGCGGTAATTATAGTTTAGGGATACGTGAACAAATCGTTTTTCCTGAGATTAAATACGATACTATTGATGCGTTACGAGGTATGGATATTACGATTACTACCACTGCAAAAACTGATCGGGAAGGCCGGGCTTTATTAGCAGCATTTGAGTTTCCGTTTAAAGAGAATTAATATTTATGGCAAAGAAAAGTGTAATTATGCGCCAGAAAAAGCGCGAACTTATCGTTAAAAAATATGCGGTAAAACGTGCTGAGTTAAAAGAAATTATTTATAGTCTAAACGCATCTGATGAAGATAAATGGTTGGCGCAACAGAAAATTCAATTATTGCCACGTGATTCTTCTCCCGTGCGATTACGCAACCGTTGTCGTTTAACAGGACGACCACGAGGTGTTTATCGACACTTTGGATTGTCTCGAAATATGCTGCGGCTTTATGCTATGAAAGGTGAGCTCCCAGGATTAGTAAAATCAAGCTGGTAAGGTAAAAAAATATGAGTATGCAAGATCCTATCGCAGATATGCTCTGCCGAATAAAAAATGCCCAAGCTATTGAAAAGCCAACGGTATCGATGCCTTCATCAAAAATAAAATTAGCTATTGCTAAATTGTTAAAAGAAGAAGGCTATATTACTGATTTTCAATGTGAAGAAAAGGGTTTTAGATCCGCGCTGACAATATTTTTAAAATATTATATGGATAAGCCCGTTATCGCTTCATTAAAACGTGTGAGTCGTCCTGGTTTGCGAATTTATCGTTCTGCGACTGACTTACCCAAAGTGGTAGCAGGTTTAGGAGTCGCTATTATTTCTACTCCAAAAGGGTTAATGACAGATAGAGCGGCTCGAGCTTTAGGTCAAGGCGGCGAAGTTATTGCTATCGTTGAATAAACGTTAAGATAAAGGTTGGTATGTCAAGAGTTGCAAAAAATCCAATAAATTTCGGCGATGCGCAAGTCACGCTGGATGGAAAAACATTAGTTGTTAAAGGCAGCAAAGGTGTATTGAATTTAAAGTTGGCTGATCAAGTTAACATTGAAATTAGAGACAAATCTTTGCAGGTTAGCCCTATAGATGAGAGTACTATGGCAGATGCTTTAGCTGGGACAACGCGTGCCAATATTGCGAATGCGATTGCAGGTGTAGTTGATGGCTTTAAGAAAGTGCTGCAATTAGTGGGTGTGGGTTATCGTGCTAATGTGCAAGGTAAAAAAATTAACCTTACATTGGGATTTTCACACCCTAGAGATTATGAAATCCCGGATGGAATTACGATCACGACACCGACACCGACTGAAATCGTTATACAGGGATTTAATAAGCAATTAGTTGGGCAGGTTGCGGCAGAGATACGTCAGTATCGTCCACCGGAATCTTACAAAGGTAAAGGTGTTCGTTATGCAAATGAACGCATTAAATTGAAAGAAACAAAGAAAAAATAGCAATGAGGTAGGCATGTTAGACAAGAAGTTAAAGCGAAAACGCAGGGCAACCAAAACACGCGCTAAGATACGTCAATTGGGTGTTCCGCGTCTGTGTGTGGGACGTACTTCTAAGCATATCTATGCGCAAATTATTGTATCTTCTGATCGAGGAGACAAGATATTGGCAAGCGCTTCTACGCTAGATAAAGAAATCAAGACCTTAGGTACTACGACTGGAAATAATATTAAGTCAGCGACAGTGGTTGGTGATTTTATAGCAAAGAGAGCATTAGCCGTTGGAATTAATCAAGTGGCTTTTGATCGTTCAGGTTTTAAGTATCATGGTTGTATCAAGGCATTGGCAGAGGCAGCCCGGGAAGCCGGATTGCCCTTTTAATTAAAAGGTTATTCATCGATGAGTTTTGATCAATCAACAAAAAGTGATGGTTTGCAAGAAAAACTAATAGCAGTTAATCGTCACGCTAAAGTCGTCAAAGGTGGACGTATTTTTAGTTTTGCTGCCGGAGTGGTAGTAGGCGATGGCAAAGGACGTATTGGTTTTAGCAAACGTCCGGCAAGAGAAGTGTCTGTTGCTATGCAAAAAGCGCTGGAAAAGGCGCGACGTGACATGCTTTATATCGAACTGAATAATCATACGCTATACCATCCGTTGGTCGGTCGTCACGGGGCGACTAAAGTTATTATACTTCCTGCGGTTGAAGGAACAGGTATTATTGCGGGTGGTCCTATGCGCGCAATTTTTGAAGTGTTGGGCATTAAAAATGTCATAGCGAAGATTATTGGGTCCTCAAATCGAATCAATGTCGTGCGAGCCACTTTAAAGGCGTTGTCGAGTATGTCTACACCTGAAATGATTGCGGACAAACGCGGAAAATCAATTAAAGAAATTTACGAATAATTAGGTAAGTAGATATGTCAGAAAAAAAATTGCGCTTGACTCTCATACGTAGTATCTCGGGTCGTTTGCCTCACCATACTGCGACGGTCCTTTCATTGGGCTTAAAGCGATTAAATCAGATCGTTGAAGTGAAAGATAATTTGCCTATGCGTGGAATGATCGATCAAGTATCTTACTTACTTAAAGTAGAGGAAATTTAACCATGTATCTTAATACATTGAAGCCGGCTCCAGGCTCAAAGCCTACTGCAAAGCGCGTAGGGAGAGGAATAGGTTCTGGTTTGGGAAAGACTTGTGGGCGAGGTCATAAAGGCCAACGTGCACGTGCGGGCGGCTTTCATAAACTAGGTTTTGAAGGTGGACAAACACCCTTACAAAGACGTTTACCTAAGTTCGGATTTACCTCACTTAAATCATTACCATTACAAGTGCTACGTATTGATGTCTTAAATAAAATTAAGGCTGAGGTCGTTGATATACAAGTACTAAAAGATTGTCGATTGATTCCTGCTCTGACAAAAGAAGTTAAATTCATAGCAACAGGTACACTTGAAAAGTCAGTGACCGTAAAAGGTATAAAATTGACTAAAGGAGCTGAAGCCTTAATTAAAGCAGCCGGTGGCAGTGTTGAGGCTTAAATAGATGGACAAAATTAGCCATCTAGCAGCTGCAGCTTCTACAAAAGCGCGTGCCCCGAATAGTGGGTTTAGTGAACTTAAAAGACGTTTACTATTTGTTTTATTGGCGTTGATTATTTATCGCATTGGTGCCCATATACCCGTGCCAGGCTTAGATCCACATCGCTTAGCAGATTTGTTTAGTCATCAAAGCAATAGCATTTTAGGTTTATTCAATATGTTTTCGGGGGGAGCGCTTTCCCGATTTACCGTATTTGCTTTAGGTCTTTTACCTTATATTTCTGTTTCAATTATCGTGCAGCTTTTAACAGCCGTAACGCCTGCATTGGAGGAGCTTAAGAAAGAGGGTGAAGCAGGGCGTCGTAAACTTAATCAATATACACGTTATGGCACTGCGCTATTGGCATTAATCCAAGCAGTGGGTATGGCAAAATGGTTGGTAGCTAATCAAGTTGTTCTAAACCCAAGTTTTTTCTTTTATTTTGTAGCTACGGTTACCTTGGTGACAGGTACCATGTTTTTGATGTGGTTAGGAGAGCAGATTACCGAGCATGGTATCGGTAATGGTATTTCTTTGATAATTTTCTCAGGAATCGTATCAGGACTGCCAGTGGCTATGGCTAAATCCTTGGAGCAATTTAGGCAGGGACAGGTACAGTTTCTTACCTTACTCTGTATTTTGGCCGTTATTGTTTTGGTAACGGCTTTTGTCGTATTTATGGAGCGAGGACAACGTCGTATCACCGTTAATTATCCGCAACGCCAACAGGGTCGAAAAATTTATAGCGCGCAAACCAGTCATTTGCCTTTAAAGATCAATATGGCAGGAGTTATTCCACCCATATTTGCCTCCAGCATCATGTTACTACCCGGAACCTTTGCCAATTGGTTTGCTAACGTGAAAGGCTTGGGTTGGTTAGGGAAGCTTAGTTTCTGGTTAGCACCGGGACAACCTTTATATATTTTGTTATTTGCTGCCGCAATCATATTCTTTTCTTTTTTTTATACGGCGTTGGTTTTTAATCCTAGAGAAACCGCAGACAATTTAAAAAAGTCAGGGGCATTTATTCCTGGTATTAGACCCGGTGAGCAAAGTGCGAGGTATATTGATACAACGATGACCAGGCTTACTTTAATAGGTTGTATATATCTGGTTTTGGTTGCCTTATTACCTGAGTTTATGATATTTACTTGGCATGTCCCTTTCTATTTTGGGGGCACTTCCCTATTAATTATTGTAGTGGTCATTATGGACTTTATGGTCCAAGTTCAATCTTTGTTGATGTCGCATCAATATGAATCGCTACTTAAAAAGGCCAATTTGAAGGGTTTGTCTGGCGGGCCAGGCAGTGCCTATTAGTATTGGCACAGAAAATATGAGCATCATCTTTAGAGGTTATTATGAAAGTTAGAGCGTCGATTAAAAAAATTTGCCGAAACTGTAAGGTTATTAAACGTAAGGGAAAATTGAGAGTTATATGTTCAGCTGAAGCTCGTCACAAGCAGCGTCAGGGCTAGTTTTTTGGCTTGTTGAGCATTTTTCGTCATTGCGAGCGCGTAGCGCGCGGCAATCCAGTGAAAAACTTAATTTTTTCTGGATTGCCCGCGGTCTCACTGGCGTTTCGGCCTCGCGCCATGACGGGCTCATCAATTTTTGTTGTGTGCAAAGATATTTTTCCAGTGAGTGTTATTGATTTTTAGTCAGGAGTGAGATACCCTACTGCGCCTTCTGAAATATCTTAAATTTAAGGGTTTGGAGTGAAAAATGGCTAGAATAGCCGGTGTCAATATACCAATAAATAAACATGTCGTTATAGGCTTAACCGCCATCTATGGGGTTGGACGATCCCGTGCAAGGGAAATATGCCAAGACTTGGCTATATCGCCTGAGACTAAAGTTAAGGACCTTGTAGATGCCCAGTTAGATGCTATACGGCAAAAGCTTCTCACTTATAAAGTAGAAGGTGATTTACGGCGTGAGGTTTCCATCAGTATCAAACGTTTGATGGACCTAGGTTGTTATAGAGGCATCCGCCATCGTCGTGGTTTACCCGTCCGTGGTCAACGTACTCGCACTAACGCACGTACGCGTAAGGGTCCTCGAAAAATGATTCGTAAGGATTAATGGCCATGTCACTAATAAAATGCATAAGCGTAGGTATTCACTAATATGACAGATTACAATTCACATGCTTCGCAGCCCCCCATGACTATGGCCGATAAGGCTTTAGCGGGAGCTCACCGTAAGCGTAAAGAGGTTATGCCGGATGCGATAGTTCATCTGAGCACCTCGTTTAACAATACGATTATTTGTATACGCAAGGGCGGCGATACCTTAGGTATATCTTCGGCCGGAGCTTGTGACTTTAAAGGCACTAAAAAGGGCACTGCCTTTGCTGCTCGGGTTGCTTTCGAAAAGGCCATAGAAAAGGCCTGCGATAAATATAGAGCTAAGTATAAACATAACATGGGACGTGTTGAAGTTAGAATTAAAGGACCCGGTCAGGGATCGGAACAAGCCATTATGGCACTGAAGAACAAAGATATAGAGGTCACACAAATACTTAATGTTACAGGCATTCCTTTCAATGGTTGTCGACCCCCTAAACGGCGTCGAGTTTAGAAGATATTCAGAGAGTATACTCACAGCAATGGGATTTTTGACAAGGCGCCGCGAGAATGAAGCAACCGGAGTGTATTCAAGATACATGAGGATTGCGAGTTGAGCGGCAACGCAGACAAAAATTCAAGTGCGAAGAGTATTATATTAATAATTGGGAGTAAATAATTTAATGGCTAGATACCGAGGTCCTACTTGTAAATTAGCACGCAGACTTGGGACTGATTTACAGTTAAAAAGTGGTATACGTGCACTTGACAGCAAATGTAAGTTAGCTACACCTCCGGGTATGCATGGCGCAAAACGTGGTAGATTATCTGAGTTTGGTGTACTGTTTCGCCAAAAACAATTAATTCGACGTACTTATGGCGTATTGGAAAGACAATTTCGACTTTATTATGCTAAAGCTGCTAAGCGTAAAGGGATTACCGGCGAAAATCTGCTTAAATTGTTAGAATGCCGTTTAGATAACGTAGTGTATCGTATGGGATTTGCATCGACACGTGCCGAAGCTAGACAGTTAGTTACGCATCGATCCGTAAAAGTGAATGCTAGTATTGTTAATATCCCTTCTTATCAAGTTAAGGCAGGCGATGTTATTGAGATTAAAGAAAAAAGTAAGGCTCAAACCCGTATTCAAGCTGCATTAGAACTTGCTAAGCAAAAAATCCAGCCTGGTTGGATAGATGTGGATTCCACTAAGTTACAGGGAATCGTTAAGTTAATTCCTGAGCGTAGCGAATTGCCCTTAGAATTTAATGAGAATCTAGTCGTTGAGTATTACTCTAAGTAAGAAGGTAGCCCATGTCGACGAATGTTAAGAAGTTTTTAACCCCACAAACCATCGAAGTTCAAAGTATCGCGCCAAATAGAGCGTTAATTACTTTGCAGCCTTTTGAAGCTGGTTTCGGTCATACCTTAGGAAATGCCCTACGTCGTATATTGCTATCGTCTATGCCAGGCTGTGCGGTTGTGGAAGCAAAAATCGAAGGTGTGCTTCACGAGTATAGTAGTTTAGAAGGTGTCCAAGAAGATATTATCGATATTTTGCTTAACTTAAAAGGCGTTGCTTTCCTGATGCATGGTAAAGAAGAAGTCACACTGGAACTAACCAAGAATACAGTCGGACCTGTGTGCGCTGGAGATATTACCTTACCGCATGACGTTGAAGTTAAGAATCCTGATTTTGTTATCGCGCATTTAACCAAGCCGAAAGAATTTAAAATGACGCTTAAAGTGGTAAGAGGGCGTGGTTATCAACCCGCATCGCTACGTAAGGCAGATGATCAATTCGTGAGTGAAGTTGGCTCATTACAATTGGATGCACGCTTTAATCCTATATTACGTGCGACCTATGCAGTTGAAAATGCACGTGTTGAGCAGCGTACAGATTTAGATAAGTTAGTTATCGATTTAGAAACTAACGGTACCATCGAACCTGAAGAAGCAATACGTCGAGCGGCGACGATCATACAGGAACAATTACATACTTTTGTTGAATTACAACATGAAACAGAAGATGAAGTGGTTGAAGATCTGGTTGATATTAACCCTATGTTATTACTTCCTGTGGATGAATTAGAATTAACGGTACGTGCGGCTAATTGTTTAAAGGCTGAACATATTTATCGTATTGCCGACTTAGTTACTAAAACCGAATCAGAACTTTTATCAACCCCGAATTTAGGTAAAGTGTCTTTATGGGAAATTAAAACTGCTTTACAAAAACGTGGATTATCCTTAGGTATGGATGTTCCCATACAACAACTGACCTCTCTAAAAAAATCTTTAGAGGGTGCAGAAGAAGCAGAAAAATTAGAAAAAACTGAAGATATTAACAAAGATTAATTTAAAGGGCTAAGTGTTATGCGTCATCTTAATTCAGGCCGTCGATTAGGCCGTACATCTAGTCACAGAACAGCAATGTTCCGAAATATGGTTGCGTCGTTGTTAACCAAAGAAATCATATGTACTACCGTGGCTAAAGCTAAAGAACTGCGTCGAGTTGCCGAACCACTTATTACTTTAGCTAAGAGTGATGGTGTTGCTCAACGGCGTTTAGCTTTTGATCGTTTACGTAATAAGGAAGCGGTGGCCACGCTTTTTAATACCGTAGGCCCACGCTTTAAAAAAAGACCTGGTGGTTACTTACGTATTTTGAAATGCGGATACCGTGCCGGTGATTGTGCGCCAATGGCGATGGTTGAACTCGTCGAACGTACAGAGAATGGAAACTAATTTAAAAAGTCACCGTCATGGCGAGCGAATATCTAGATTGCTGCGCGCCTATGGCGCTCGCAATGACGTCAATATATTATGTGCATCGCAATGACGAGTAGATCGTTTTTTATGCTCGAGTTATTTCTTTTGCCTTCTCCAACGCTGCCTCTATTTCTAGATTCAATTGCTCTAGTAACTCGTTAGAATAGTTTTGTTTTGCTGTGGCGTTTTCTAGTGTAATGATGCTGACTTTAAGCCTTAACCATCCACAATAGGCACAAGAACCTAGTAACTTATGCAATCGATCTTCAAGTTTTTGCTGTTGTTTGTTTCTAAAGGCTAGATTGATTTCTTTTTGTAACGTAGGGGTTTCTTTTATAAATAGATCGAGTAACTCCTTTAAAATTTTGTTCGAATTTTTTGTGAATGTTTTATCTATGTTTTTATCAATGATCGGCAGGTCGGATGGTTTTTCTTCCATATTCATTATCCTCTGGATTGCCAGATAAATTTTTCAGTGTACTCAATTGGCTTAATCTAGGCGAACTATTCCTTTATCTTAGTGTCTGTTGATTGTTTCTCCATTAGGCCTATGTTTAAATGTGGAATATTCTACTCAACTTTTAAAACTTTGTGGTTAAATTATCTTATTGTATTTCTGATGAAGAGCTTAAAGCTGCATTATTCGAATTTAGACATTTGCAAGACATCTTGCGCTGGGGATTTACTCAATTTAATAAAGCAAATCTTTATTATGGTCATGGAACTGATAATGCATGGGATGAAATACTTTATTTAGTGTTATCGACACTAAAACTTGGGCCTCTTTTGAATCCATGTTTTTTAGCCGCAAGTTTAACCTTAACTGAGCGTCGTTTACTTATAGAAAATATTCGTCAGCGTGTTGAGGATCGTATTCCTACCGCTTATTTGGTGAATGAAGCAAACTTTGCAGATTTATCATTTTATGTGGACACACGTGTGTTGATACCACGGTCACCAATAGCTGAATTAATTCAACGCGACTTTAGTCCTTGGATTAAAAATACTAAAAAAATCAATACGATACTTGATATTGGAACGGGTTGCGGTTGTATCGCGATTGCTTGTGCGTATGCTTTACCTGAAGCACGTATTGATGCTGTCGATAATTCGAAAGATGCATTAGCAGTGGCAGCCATTAACGTAGCCGCGCATAAATTACAAGGACAAGTTAATTTAATCCATTCTGATCTTTTCCAAAACCTAAATAGCCGACTTTACGATATTATTATTAGTAACCCGCCTTATGTTGACGCTGAAGACTTTGCGAGTTTGCCTCTAGAATATCAGCATGAACCTGCCGCGGCTCTAGCAGCGGGAAAGGATGGTTTAGATTTTGTTATTCAGATTCTTAAGCATGCCAAAAAATATTTGAAAGAAAAGGGTATTTTGATTATGGAGGTGGGTAATAGTAAAAAAGCTTTAATTAAGCGTTATCCACAAATTCCTTTTTTCTGGCTTGAATTTGAACATGGTGAAGCGGAAATATTTTTATTAACCCAAGAGCAGTTAACTCGTTATGAGCAAGAAATTTAATTTAGCCATCATTGGCGCTACAGGTTTTGTCGGTCAATCTGTGTTAAGTATTTTACAGCAACGAAAATTTCCGATTAACCATCTCTATCTACTCGCCAGTGAACGTTCTTCTGGCGAAACGATGGAATTTAATAAACAACAACTTCTCGTGTCAGATTTGGTTGAATTTGATTTTAAGCAAGCTGATATCGCGATATTTACCGCCGGTTCGGATGTTTCTGCTCAGTATGTTCCTAAGGCTACACAAAGTGGTTGCCTAGTTATTGATAATACCCCAGAATTTCGTTACGACAAAGATGTTCCTTTAGTTATTCCAGAAGTGAATCCCGAAGCATTAGCAGGTTATAAAAAACGTCGTATTATTGCGAATCCAAATTGTTCTACGATACAAATGTTAGTCGCTTTGAAGCCGATCTATGACGCCGTTGGTATAAGCCGTATTAATGTTGTAACTTTTCAATCCGTTTCTGGCGCAGGGAAGTCTGCATTTCATGAACTGATACAGCAAGCAGGTCAATTGCTAAATGGTTTACCTATTAAGCAGCCGAAAGCTTTTACTCAGCAAATTGCCTTCAATGTCATTCCGCATATTGATGAGTTTGAAAAAAATGGATATACACGTGAAGAAATGAAAATGGTTTGGGAAACACAAAAGATTTTTGCCGATCCAGAAATTCGAGTGAACCCTACCGCGGTTAGAGTACCTGTGTTTCATGGACACTCTGAAGCAGTACATATAGAAACTAAGAAAAAAATCACTGCTAACCAAGCCAAGCAGTTATTAAAAAAAGCTCCTGGTGTGTTAGTTATCGATAAGCTTGCCAATAATGGATATCCAACACCCGTTTCCCATGCTAATAGCGATAAAGTGTTAGTAGGCCGACTTCGCGACGATATTTCCCATCCCTTGGGCTTGGACATGTGGATCGTAGCGGATAATATTCGTAAGGGTGCGGCCCTAAATGCTATACAAATTGCTGAAATGATGATCCAAGATTATTTATAGGTTAAATTTTAATATTCGTATTAGGTAAAAAGGTTGTACTTCGAATTTTTGACAGATTGACTATCTAAGATGGCATTAGTTTACGCTTAAAATTTGTTCATATTTAACAAGGGTTTTTTTATAAAATGACTAGAATGTTAACGGAACTTAAAAGATTTTTTAGTTACGCGGAACAAGTGGCCGTTTTTTTTCTAGGATTAGGAACCTTCTTTCTTGCTTTATCGCCCTCGCTTAGCCGCAATTCCCTTGTATTAGCAGTTATATTTAGTTTATTGGCAGGGCATTGGGGGGATGCGTGCTATGCTATACGACGTTTGAAATTTATTCAATGGAGCCTGGTTTTAATTGTTTTAATGGCCATTAGTTTAAGTTACAGCATAGCGAGTTTAAAGCATGGTTTGACGGCATTATTTCATTATACAAAATTACTCTATATTCCTTTTTTATTGCCTTTATTTACCTCATTAGAGGTACGTAGACGGATTATCTATTGTTTAATTAGCTCAGCAATCGTGGCTTCCATATTATTTTTGTTGGCACACTGGAATATTTTATCTGTTTCTTTGTTTCAATATTCGTCTGTGCTGTTTGGTCAACAACCCGCGGGTTATCTTGTCAATCCTATCCCTGCTTCTGTTATAGTGGCCTTTGCTTTTTATTTTTCCTTAGATTTTTTCTTAAAAGAGAAAGCTAAATTTTACTTTTTACTGATAGCTATTTTTCTTTTTTTCTCTTTATTCGCCATTAACTCAGAACGAACAGGTTGTTTTATAGCGATTATTCTATTAATTTTTTTGCTGTTCCAGCATTTTATAGTAAAAAAGAATTATATCTTGCCATTGCTTATTGCTGTGTTAGTACCCATTTTAAGTTACCAGATTTTTCCCTCCTTTCAGTATCGTGTAAAAGACCTGATTACTAATTTCAGTACCAAGCCGGCTTCTCAAGAAACGAGTATCGGCCTTAGAGTACAATTTGCATTGAATTCGTTAAAGATTGTCCAGAAAAATCCTTTACTAGGTGTTGGCGCTGGTGGTTTCCCACAGGCTTATCGAAAAATCGTTGGTGATCGTGGTGTTATGTTTAATGATCCACATAACTCTTATTCGTTAATAGCGGTACAACTGGGAATTATTGGTTTAGTTACCTATTTATTAATTTTAGGTAGTGCTTGGTTTGAGATTAAAAAATTATGGAAAGATCCACAAGCACAATGGTTTGCTAGAGCTACGTTGTTTGGATTGGTATTTAATGGGTTAACTGACATTACTATCACTAGTACTGCTTTTGGAAATTTATACGTAATTTTATTAAGCAGTTTTTTTTCAGTGATTTTATGGGATAAATCATGAAAATTGCCATACTCCATACATATTTTCGATTCAAAGGAGGTATGGAGAGCTATATAAGAGATATTATTTTAGGTTTTTCTGCAGCTCACGATGAACTAACACTTTATGTTTGTAAAATTGATCCAACTATTTTGAAATGGCTACCACCGCTAACCGTTCGTAAGTTTCCTTACAGATTTTTATCTCGTGTGCTGAAAAAATTTGCCTTTTATTTAGCTTGTGATAGAGCAGATTTGCAAGATAGTTATAATTTGGTGATTAGCACAGTAAAAACAACCAGGCAAGATATTCTTATTTGTGGTGGCGTGCACAAAGCTTATCTCTTGACTAAGAAGAGTTACCGTTACCTGCATAATTGCTTAGAGCTTTACTTCGAGAAAAGGGCATTTCTGGGGACTCCGCTAATTATCGCTCATTCTCAGCAAATAAAAAATGAAATAACACAACATTATCCCGTTGCGTCAAATAAAGTTAAAGTACTTTACCCCCCAGTTAATAGCAGTAAGTTTTCTTATAAAACGATACAACAGAAGCAGGAGTTACGAGAGAAATTGGGGTTTTCTGATAAAACAACGATTGTTTTATTTGTTTCCACTTCTCATGCTCGGAAAGGATTTTATCCTCTTGTTGAAGCCTTTAAGCGTTTGGAATCTGATTTTCTTTGTCTTATCCTTGGCGAAAAGCCAACGATTGCCTTACCTCATACCATGCGCTGGCTTGGGTTTACAGAACGGATGCAAGATTATTATTGTGCAGCTGATGTAACTATTTTGCCTTCATTTTATGAGCCATTTGGGATTACTGTGATCGAGTCACTAGAGTCTGGAACACCTGTTGTTATTTCTGCGGAGGTAGGTGCCGTCGAATTACTAGAAGGAAATGATGGGGTAGTGTTGGAGTCAGTCACTCCCGAGGCCATTATTGACGCGCTAAAAAAAATCAAATTCGGTGGAGAATACTACAAACCCGAGAGAAATTTTGTGATACGTAAAGGTCTAACAATAGACCATCATATTCAATCACTGAGGCAATTTGCGAGAACATCTGTCCTGTTATGACCCGTTATCAGTTGACCCCACTTTTCTTAGTCAGTTATTTCTGGGTATAGCCTCATAAGGCTTAGTTAAAATTTCCTTATTATCAGCATTTAGCTTACAAATTTTGAAGTCTGCTTGGTTAAAGAAACAATGTCTTATTTAGAGATCGGGCTACTCTTTAGAATAGATCCAGTTTAGGTTAAAATGGAGTCAAATATTTTTATATATGAATATATGGCTGAAATTCGAAGCGAAAAAAAACTAGATGATGAAAAAAATACGTCATTGCAGATCTTAAATGTCGAACTAGAAGAAGATGAGGAGGGTGGTGACGCGGGTGGAATTACACTCAGTATTGAACAGTTAAATGCGTATTTACTGGCTGCATTTAAAAAGGAACGTCGGCAGCGTATAGATGGGCAGAAAAAATTTGGCGTCTCTCCTTTCTCAGAAGACCCTAACAATTTACTCGGCAAGAAAAATTCGCGATCATGTGGTTTTGGTGAATCACCGAAAATACATCCTTTATTAGCACATAGTCAGCAGTTTAGCGGGGATGACCCTACCATTAGCGCAAATCCTATCTATGATGATAGTGATAAGGCTAGAGAACGATTCCTTGAAAAACGCCTAGAAAATCAATTACGTTTACAAAAAAATCTCGGTTTAGGTGCAAGCAAAAGTGTAACGCTTGCTAGATAAATGGTAAAACCTACTTTCACTCACGAAATTTTGTTTGGCACTCTAACAGGTGTAGAGCAGTTTATCCTAATGGGAGCGGATATAGAAGAAACCGATGAGTATGGTTTCTCACCGTTAATAGAAGCGACGATTGCCAATAAGCTAGAGGTTGTTGCGTTATTACTAGAATATGGCGCGGATATCAACAATGCCGATATTACAGGTCGCACGGCATTACATTGGGCAGTCGATAATCACAATTTAGCTTTATGTGAATTATTACTTGCAAATAAAGCCGATGCTAATGCTTATACCACCGCAGGACAACCTGTTTTAGTTTATCCTTTATTGAGACAGCAAAATGAATTAAAAAAATTACTTTATCGATATGGCGCTAAATTAGGATTTGCTCAAGACTTTATCCAAGCTAAATTACTCGGACATCGTTATGAATTGGTAGGTCAGGTCGATATTGTTAATGGCGCAGGACGTTTTATAGAGATAAATTACGAAGGATTTTTTTTAGAGTTTACACTCGACGTCATACTCAATTCTTTGCGTCGCTATCAGAATAATTTTTCTTCACGCCATTTGCGGCCTTACTTCGACAATTTAGAAAAATTGATTGCCGCATTTTCTAACGCGCAGGCATTACTAAAATATCAGCGTTATACGGTTAATATTAAGGATCACACGCATAGTATCGATATCTTGTTGGATCAAGAATTATTATTATTACCTGTCGCCTATGAAGGCCACGCCATTGCATTGATTAAATATAAAAATTGGTTGGTGCGCTGCGATCGAGGTGAAAATAGTCATCGTGAAGGCAGTATCGTTATCTATGAATGTCAACGTCCTTATGCTTGGAATAATGAGTTTTGCAAACAATTAATTTACACACAGCAATCTCGTGAATTCCTGACTCAGGGAATACATCGTCACTTAGGTTTGGTTATCATCGCAAACTTACCCATCAAGGGACAAATCATCGGTAATTGCTCCTGGGCAAACATAGAAGCGAGTATTCCTGCGATGTTGTTTTTGTTATCAGCGGTTAATACCAAAGGCCAATTAGTTTCTCGTTTTGAAAAATATCAACAGCAAGGTTTAAGCTTTTTTCAGGATTGGCAAACCTGGGATAAAGATCGTGCTTTAGAGGAATGTATACAAGGATTTTATTATAGTAATAAAGCTAGAGGGGCCACTAAAGCGACTAGTTTAGCCGCCATTTTATTCCAAAAATTGACGCAACACCTTAATGATCTAAAACAAGCCGAAGCCATATTAAAAATTTTAACTTTAGATAATTATAATTATTTGCTAAAAAGTTATTTGCAGGTGTATTGGCAATCAAATAAAACGCCACAGGGAAAAAACTTAATTGGCTTGTTGGATGCTTGTGGTATAAGTCGAGAACTTTTATAACAAGTTTGAATTAAAGGAATAATAAGGATGAATAAGGATAAGATAACCTCGCAGCGTAGTAGTTTTTTTCATGTAAATACTAAACGAAGACGGATAGAAGAGTGGATTAAGGGTGTCAATCAACTTAATAAAAAATCAATTTATAACTTAACCTGGAATGCTTTTTATAAAGAATTACACAAGCTTGGCATTAAAGAATTCTTAAAGCAATATGGATATGCTTATAAGAAAAATTTACAACTTGACATTGCAAAATCAAATCTTTGGCAAAGACGATTAAGTTTGGGTGATTTTGAAAAGAGTACAGAACTAGCCTTGTATGAACGCTTAGGAAGTAGTTTTTTTGATAAAGTCACTCGCCAGACAGATTTTAATCCGAAAAATCATCCATTATCGACCATTCATTACTATTTATATCATCACAGTTTCCATTTTGCGGCATTAAGCCTTGGTTTTGCGAATAAACAATGTTTTCTTAATTTTTTTGCCCAGACCCAATATGTGCCTGAGTGTGTAGAAAATAGGGCCAAAAATCTAGGGGTTAGTATCGAAAGTCTACAAACAGTAACACCACGTCTATTGCGGAAAGAATTAGCGGACCTTTACGATCAGCCTTTAGTTAAGAATAAAAATTTCATAAAATATGATTTTACGCTAGACGAACTTAAATCAGCACTAGAAAATGAATCTAACGTGCTAGTCGTAGCCAGCTTAGGCGGCGGTAATGCTTACTTGGTCAATAAGAAGCTGCAAACATTGAGACCTATGGTTAATGTTTGCTTGCAAGATTTAAAGGAGCGATCTTGGAAAGAATTGATGGTAAATACGCCTATCCTATTGTGGAAAATAAAATTATATCAACTTTTCTCGAACCAACTAGCCTTAGATCATTGGCCTGCGACTTTATATATACCTCGACCGATACATAGGTCTTGCATGAATTATTATTGGCAATTTTTCACTTCACAGCAGGCACAAAGCCACACAGATACCCCATTGGATCATCCTTCATGTGCTTCTTTTTATTCGACTGAGTTAGTAGTGAGTGAGCGTTTATCAGCATGCACATTTACAGCTTAGCTAACCCTCAATTAGAATGTTTTATCCCATTGTAATTGCTGCATTGAATGGAGTATACTCTGTGCCGCTATCGCGGGGTGGAGCAGTCTGGTAGCTCGTCGGGCTCATAACCCGAAGGCCGTAGGTTCAAATCCTACCCCCGCTACCAATTATTGTGTGAGAGGCCCCATTATGGGGCTTTTTATTTTGGCTAAGCTAGAGCTAAATATTAGCCAGCTGAGAGAGATGGGTAATTTTATAATTCAAAGCCCTTTGTAGATATGAAAAACAATTCAGCGATAGAAGCAAAGATATCACCGACGGTTGAAGCCTTAGGTTACGAGCTATGGGCTTGCCTCTATCTGACACAAGGTCAACAAAGTGTGTTGCGCATCTATATCGATAGTGAAAAAGGTATTACCGTCGCTGACTGCGAACGGGTAAGCCGCCAGATTAGTGCATTATTGGATGTCGAAGACCCTTTATTAGGTCGTTATAATTTAGAAGTTTCTTCTCCGGGCTTAGACAGACCCCTTGTTAAAGAGAAGCATTTTCAGCGTTATGTTGGTCATACGGTGCGTGTTTCTACGCACACGCCCATCGATAATCAACGCAAATTTAAAGGTCTTTTACAATCAGTAGGAGTAGCTGGGATAGTGCTGAACCAGGATGGGAAAGAATTAGTGTTAACGTGGGACAATATTTTGCGTGCGAATGTATTGCCTGAAATGAATAAATAACCGGAGGCAGGCTATGAAAAAAGAAATTTTATTAGTGGCAGAGACGGTATCTAACGAAAAAGATGTTGATAAAGAATTAATTTTTAAAGCGATAGAAGCCGCTTTAGCGATGGCTACCAAGAAAAAAGCGGGTGAAGATATCGATGTCCGAGTGGCTATCGATCGCCGCACGGGTGACTATGATACTTTTCGCTACTGGACAGTCGTTGCCGATGAAACTGCGGCGAGTCATTTTGAAGATGCTCATATCCCCTTTGAACCCTTAAAACAAATACTATTAAGCGAAGCCAAAAAGCGTGATCCAAATAGCCAAATCGGGGACGTAGTAGAAGAGCATATGCCTTCAGTGGAGTTTGGTCGTATTGCAGCGCAAACGGCAAAGCAAGTCATTATCCAGAAGGTCAGAGAAGCCGAACGCGCTAAGATAGCCGAGGCCTATACCAGTCGTATTGGTGAATTGTTGTCAGGCATAGTCAAGCGTATTACACGAGAAGGTTTGATCGTGGATTTAGGCGCAAGTGTAGAAGCGTTTGTTCCGCGCGAAGAAATGATACCCCGTGAAGAAGTACGATCCGAAGATCGCTTGCGTGGCTATTTATATGCCGTGAATCCACAAGTGCGAGGTCCTCAGTTATTAATGAGTCGCACGCGCCCAGAAATGTTAATTGAACTCTTTAAGATAGAAGTGCCAGAGATTGGTGAAGAGTTGATTGAGATCAAAAGTGCAGCGCGTGATCCTGGTTCGCGTGCAAAAATTGCAGTTAAAACCAATGATGGTCGCATCGATCCGATAGGCGCTTGTGTTGGCATGCGTGGTGCGCGAGTACAAGCCGTCTCTAGTGAATTAGCCGGCGAGCGAATTGACATTGTGTTATGGGATGATAACCCAGTTCAGTTAGTTATAAATGCGATGGCGCCTGCTGAAGTTGCTTCTATCGTAGTGGATGAAGATACCAAAGTAATGGATGTGGCTGTACAAGAAGAACAATTATCACAAGCTATCGGTCGCAATGGTCAAAACGTACGTTTAGCCAGTGAACTAACAGGATGGATAATTAATGTTATCACTATAGAAGAAGCGGCCAAAAAAGTGGTTAAAGAATCGGAAGGTCTCCAAAATCTTTTTATGGAGCAA
The DNA here is from genome assembly GCF_964031245.1 of Rickettsiella endosymbiont of Miltochrista miniata. Taxonomy (NCBI): domain Bacteria; kingdom Pseudomonadati; phylum Pseudomonadota; class Gammaproteobacteria; order Legionellales; family Coxiellaceae; genus Rickettsiella; species Rickettsiella endosymbiont of Miltochrista miniata. The sequence continues at coordinate 1,170,090 of NZ_OZ035017.1, read as the reverse complement.
CTTGCCATAGATGAAGAGATAGCAGAGATGTTAGCGCGAGAAGGGTTTACTAGTTTAGAAGAAATTGCTTATGTATCAGAGCAAGAGCTATTAGATATTGAAGATTTTGATCCAGAATTAGTAGAAACGTTACAAAATCGCGCTAAAGAAGTGTTAGCAACACAAATCGCGGCTAAGCAAAAATCGGCGATATCTGAACATGATAAATTTTTAGAGCCGCATCAAGATTTGCTTTCTTTGGAAGGTATTACCGAAGAGATAGCAACCATATTAGCTAAAAAAGGTGTTTCCTCCCGCGAAGCACTGGCTGAATTGGCAGTCGATGATTTGTTAGATATTATCGAATTAGATCGTGAAACAGCTGGCAGGCTAATTATGGCTGCGCGTGCTCCTTGGTTTGCTGAAGAGAAAAAATAGGAGTGAAAAAATAGAGCTATTGTTTTTACTCAAATAACTCCAGTAAAAATGAAGCAGCAATAATGTATTCAGAAAAATGTAAGTTTTCGAAGCTGTCAAATATTGGCAGGAGAAGCATAGTATGACAGAAAGTATTAAAGATAAAACTGCAAATAAAGTTTCCACAGAGCTTGGAAAAGAAACTTCTGCGGATAATAATCCTAAAAAAGTAATTACGCTGACTCGTACTCGTAAAAGCACGAGTTTACTTAAAGTGAAAGATACTTCAGGCAAGGCCAAGACTATTAAGGTTCAAGTTCGTAAAAAACGAACTTATGTGAAAAGTAATGAAGGCTTGATAGATGAAGAAACTAATCGCGCTAACGAAGCTAAAGAAATCAAAGAAGCAGAAGAATTAGCGCATCAAGCAGAAAAAGCCGCTGCAGAAAAATTGATCACCCCTGAAACGCAAGCCGAACCCACTTCTGAAAGTCATAGTCCAACGAATGAAGAGCCCGTGGTATCTAATGAAACGGTGGAAAAAGAGCAAGTGTCTGTACCTGAGAAAAAATTCATTGCGCCTATAACGAATCCAGAAAAAAAATCTAAGCCCAACGAAAAAGTGATTATTGCTTTACCCACGAATGCAGAAAGATTGGAACGTGAGAAAAAGCATAAAAATCGCAATTTAAAAGAAAAAGAACTGGCGAAATATCGACATAAAGCGATTTATCAACTTGAAGATGAATCCGACGAACAATTCCGTCATCGTAAAAAAACCGGTAAACATAGGCGGCCGGATCAGTTTTTACAACAACAATTTGAAAAGCCAACCGTAGCTGCCATACATGAGGTTGGAATTCCTGCATCGATTACGGTGGGTGATTTAGCGCAAAGGATGTCGATTAAGGCAGCGGAAGTTATTAAAGCGTTAATGAAGTTGGGTGTGATTGCAACTATTAATCAAGCCATCGATCAAGACACCGCTATACTCGTCGTAGAAGAAATGGGTCATGTTGCTAAGCCTGTAAGCTCCAATGCATTAGAAGAAGGTTTGGCGAATACCACGCAGCAACAAATGGGTGAATTACTGGCACGTCCACCGGTAGTGACCATTATGGGTCATGTTGATCATGGAAAAACTTCGCTTTTAGATTATATTCGACGTACCAAAGTAACTCAGGGGGAAGCCGGTGGTATTACCCAACATATCGGTGCTTATCACGTAGAAATACCCAAGGGAGTCGTTACGTTTTTAGATACTCCTGGACATTCGGCGTTTACAGCGATGCGAGCACGAGGTACACGCGTAACTGATATCGTTGTGTTGGTTGTCGCAGCCGACGATGGTGTGATGCCGCAAACCATAGAAGCAATTCAGCATGCTAAAGCGGCAAATGTTCCTATTGTTGTTGCCGTGAATAAAATTGATAAACCTGAAGCCGATCTCGATAGAATAAAGAATGAATTGGCCAAACAAGGTCTCAATCCTGAAGAATGGGGCGGCGATACGATGCTTATTCCTGTCTCTGCAAAAACAGGCCAGGGAATTGATGATTTATTAGATTCACTATTGGTGCAAGCAGAAGTATTAGAACTGAAAGCACCACAAGAAGGTCCAGGACAAGGAATAGTTATAGAATCGCGTTTAGATAGAGGAAAAGGTCCCGTTGTGACTATATTAGTACAACGAGGAAAGCTACATAAAGGCGATCTACTATTGGCTGGTACCGCTTATGGCCGTGTCAGAGCATTGCTCGATGAACGAGGTAAGTTAGTTGAAGCAGCGGGACCTTCTATGCCCGTTGAAGTATTAGGTCTATCGAGCGCTCCCGTGGCAGGTGATGAAGCAGTGGTTGTTGCTGATGAACGTAAAGCGCGAGAGATTGCTTTATTCCGTGAAGGAAAATTACGTGAAGCTAAATTAGCACAACAACGCATGATTAAAACCGATGATATTTTCGGTCAGTTGGATGAAAACCAAGTTAAGACTTTAAATATTATTTTAAAAGCTGATATGCAAGGATCAGCTGAAGCTTTACAAGAAGCTTTGAATAAGCTTTCTACTTCTGAAGTTAAAATAAAACTTATCTATGTGGGCGTAGGTGCGATTACCGAATCTGATGCTAATCTTGCTCTAGCTTCAAAGGCATTAATTTTAGGATTTAATGTGAGAGCGGACGCTACTGCAAAAAGAACGGTAGAAAAAGAAGGCTTAATAATGAATTATTATAGCGTTATTTATGACCTGATAGACCAAGTTAAAAACGTCATGAATGGATTGTTGGCTCCAGAAATAAAAGAAAATATTTTAGGTTTAGCTGCGGTTCGTGAAGTGTTTCGCTCCGCTAAGCTCGGTGTTATTGCCGGTTGTATGGTGACAGAAGGGTTGGTGCGACGTAATGCGCCTATCCGATTGTTACGCGATAATGTGGTAATTCATGAAGGTGAATTACATTCATTACGTCGTTTTAAAGATGATGCTGCCGAAGTCCGTCATGGTATGGAATGTGGTATCGGCATTAAAAATTTTGCCGATATACGAGTGGGCGATATGATCGAAGTGTATGAACGTATTTCTATATCTAGAACTATCTAATGCCAAAAGAATTTAGTCGCGTCGCGCGTATTGCCGATCTGATACAGAAAGAATTAAGTAATAATATTCTGAATAAAGAAATCGCGGATAGCCGTTTGAAATTTATCACGATCACGTCAGTTAAGGTGTCACGTGATCTTTCTTATGCAGATATATGGTTTACACAGTTAGATGTAGAAAATTCAACGGATAAACAACACAGTAAGGAATTAGCGGTTAAGTTGTTAAGAAAAGCAGCGGCTCGTTTACGTTATGCTTTAGCACAACGTTTACAATTGCATAAAGTGCCGAGCCTGCGTTTTTTTTATGATGATTTCATGGAAGAAAGTGATCGCATCCATAATTTAATTGACAGTGTTATCGAGAAAGATAAGGCTAAACGTTCCGAATAAATCATTCGCGAAAATTCAAGTGCGAAGAGTAAATAGTTATTTTTATAAAAGAATAAGTTATGCACCCCCCAATATCCAAAAAACGTTCCATCAATGGTATTTTATTGCTGGATAAACCTAAAGGGATGACCTCAAATCAAGCATTACAAACGGCAAAGCAATTATTCTCGGCAAGTAAAGCGGGACATACAGGAAGCTTAGATCCATTAGCAACAGGTTTGTTGCCATTATGTTTTGGAGAAGCGACAAAATTTTCTCAGTTTTTACTCAATGCCGATAAAATTTACTGCGTGAGTGCTCGTTTAGGGTTTAAAACCAACACCGGTGATGCTGAGGGAGAAGTGATAGAAACCCGTCCCGTAGCCAATTACTCCGCAGATCAACTAGAAAGCGTATTATCTGCTTTTCGTGGACCGATCTCGCAGATTCCTCCTATGTTTTCGGCACTAAAACATAAAGGTCGACCTTTATATAAATTAGCTAGGCAAGGGTTAGTGGTAGAACGTAATCCGCGTACCGTGATCATACATAGCTTACGTCTACTTGAAAGTAATAATACAGAAAAAAATTCAAGTGCCCAAAAAGTTGACTCGCAGCAATTGGATTTTTGCCAAGGCGCCGAGAAAACGAGCAGCCGGAGTGTATACAACATACATGAGGATTGCGAATTGATCGGTAACGCAGGAAAAAATTCAAGTGCTAAGAGAATACTTAATTTAGAAATTAAATGTAGTAAAGGGACGTATATACGTACCTTAATAGAAGATATCGGTGAAGCCCTAGGTTGTGGTGCTTATGTGCATGATTTACGTCGCTTAGGGGTCGCTAATTATCTTGCTGAACAAATGGTGAACTTGGAAGAATTACAAAGCTTAAGCCTGGCCGAATGCGATCAAAAATTATTGAGTTTAGATAGTTTGCTAAACGAATGGCCGGTTTTGAAAATTTCACAAGCTGCAGCTTATTATCTTTTTCGAGGACAAGCGGTATTACTCCCTAATCTCCCGAAACAAGGATTTGTGCGTTTACTATTACAAGAAAGTGGACAATTTATTGGTGTGGGAGAAATCTTAGACGATGGACGTGTCACCCCCCGGCGTTTAGTGGATTTAAATAAAGTCAGTTTTTAACTGACAACTATTTACGCTACCGGCATAAATTGATCATATTTTGTCCAATTAATAGGAATATTATGGTATTTAGCGAGGTCTTTGCTAGGCTTAAAGGGAGAGACATTATATGTTTTAATTAGGAGCTCATATGAACAAAGGTAAATTTCCTCACGATAAAAAACACCAAAAACCAAAATGGCCAGGTCATGCAGGTATTGGTCCACAAAAACCTCCGCACAATCCTGGACACCAAGGCGGACACGGCCCAGAAGGTAACCCAAACAAACCACAATGGCCAGATAATAAAGACAAACGCTAAAACCCATTAATGCTTTTGGATAAGCTTGCTAAGTTTTTTAGCAGTTGATTGGGGCAGGAGCGCAGCTGAGATGGATGATCCCACGATCATCCATCTTTTTTTATATGATACTCTTCGCATTTGAATTTTTGGCTGTGTTGTCGCTCAATTCGCAATCCTTATGTATCTATTAATACACTCCGGTTGCTCATTCTCGCGATGCCTTGCTAAAAATCCCATTGCTGTGAGTATGCCGCTATAGGATGCGAAGAATTGAAATATTGTATTCGTCATTGCGAGCGCGTAGCGCGCGGCAATCCAGGGAATTCTATTTGTGGATGGCCACGCTCATTGTATTCGCTCGCCATGACGGTGATTCATGCTTTTACGCGAGAAAGATATTCACCGGTACGCGTATCGACTTTAATTGATTCACCAATTTGGATAAACAGCGGGACTCGTACAATAGCACCCGTTTCTAAAGTAGCTGGTTTTCCACCTCCACCGGACGTATCGCCGCGCACACCAGGATCGGTTTCTATTATTTTTAAAACAACAAAATTGGCGGGTGTTATGCATAAGGGTGAGCCGTTAAATAAGGTCAACGTGCAGGAGTCTTGCTCTTTTAGCCATATTTTAGCTTCAGTTACTGCCGATGCGTCGGCTGCGTATTGTTCATAGGTCTCTGCATCCATAAAATGCCACACATGTCCATCGTTATAGAGATATTGAACATCAATATCAAAGACATCAGCAGCCTGTAAAGTATCCCCAGATTTTAAAGTACGTTCAATGACGCGACTATTTTTTAAATTTCGTAATTTAATCCGGTTAAAAGCTTGTCCTTTTCCCGGTTTAACATAGTCATTTTCTAATATTGTGTATGGGTCATTATCTAACATGACCTTCATACCATTTCTTAATTCATTGGTAGTGTAATAAGGCATAATTCGAAGTTAAAGTTTAAAAAGATGTTCGCGATAATAGCGTAATTCATTAATAGAGTCTCGTACATCCTCTAGTGCCAAATGTTTGGATTTTTTCTTGTAGGCATCTAAGATGCTGGGTTTCCAACGAAAGGCTAGCTCTTTTAAGGTACTGACATCTAAGTTTCGATAATGGAAATATTTCTCTAATACGGGCATACAACGGGCCAAAAAGCGACGATCTTGGCAGATGCTATTACCACACATCGGCGATTTATTAGGTGGGACATACGTCATAATAAATTCTAGGGTTTGTTTTTCCGCTTCTTCTTCAGTGGTTTTGCTGACTCTTACCCTTTCGAGTAAGCCCGAACCTTTATGTTGGCGTTTATTCCAATCGTCCATACCGGTTAATAGTTGTTCGGATTGGAATATAGCAAACACAGGACCCTCTTCTATAATCTCTAATTGAGAATCGGTGATAATGGTTGCAATCTCGATAATTTTATCTTGATTTGTATCAAGTCCTGTCATCTCGAGATCGATCCAAATTAAATTATCCGCTTTAGGCGTCATGTTAGGACCTTTTAATAATTATTACTATACTCTTCGCACTTGAATTTTTGGCTGTGTTGCCGCTCAACTCGCAATCCTCATGTATTTTAAATACATGAGGATTGCGAGTTGAGCGGCGACTTGCCAAAAGTCCAACTGCTGTGAGTATAAATTGGCTGTCGCAATTTTCAATCACGAAAATTATTTATTTGTTTATATTATACCGCGGCCTATTAAAGATGCGAATAATTTAAAATAGTTATGCTCGCATTGCTGGTTTGGTGCAAGTAAGTCATATGAGAAGTTACGAACTGAGACCTTCATAAATCAATGAGTCTACATAGGAAAATTTATGTTATTGCTATTTATTTTTATTTTAGTTGCTTATTTACTAGGTTCTTTATCCAGTGCGATTATTGTAAGTAAATGCGTGGGTCTCCCCGATCCGCGTACAAAGGGCTCTGGAAATCCAGGGGCTAGTAATATCCTAAGAATAAGCGGAAAAAAATTAGCGGCCATTGTTTTATTAGGTGATGTGCTCAAAGGATGGGTCCCAGTCATGTTAGCTAAATTATTTGGTTTGTCTTTAGCGTCTTTGGCGTGGGTTGCCTTTTTTGCTTTTATAGGTCATTTATATCCAGTTTTTTTTGGTTTTCGTGGCGGGAAAGGCGTAGCAACCGCATTGGGTGGATTAGTCGCTTTAGCTTGGCCTTTAGGTTTAATAGGACTATTAACCTGGGGTGTGGTGTTATTTTTATTTCGTTATATTTCCGTTGCATCCATAGTAGCGGCTACTGTGACGTTTTTTTATGTTTTTTATGCTTATTCGTTGTCGGTTTATTTCCCCATTTTTTTAATGACGGTATTGCTAATAGCCCGTCATTTTTCAAATATTCAACGCTTATTTCAAGGGTCAGAATCCCAATTAACTAAATCTAAATTGACTAGGAAAAAATAATTTTTACATTTTTTTAAATTATTTAATAGAGCTTTTTACAAAAACATTTTTATGTTATGTTGCTTAGATAATGGATATTTTATAATTAAAAAATATGATTAAATGGAGGTTATTCATGCCGATTAAACTTAAAAATATTTCTGTTGCCGGGCGAGCCGATCCCTTACAAGAACATATAAACAGTTTTTTGTCCCCTGCTACAGAAAAGCTCAAATATGCCGAGGAAAGATTAAAAGCAGCTTGTAAGGCTGCAGATTTGATTAAAAAAAATTCTGATATGCCAGAAAAAGTTTCTAAGTCCTCAGATCCCCTGAAAACAGTCGAAGCAAAAGATAAGCTTACTATCTTGTCAGCTGCCATCGATAAGGCAGCTCAGGTAAATCGAGAGAGCCAACAAACTGTCAATGAATATCTATGCAAGCAAGATAAGCTCAGAAAAGAAAATCAGTTAGTTTATGGAAAAAGTTCGGGCGATTCGGATTTAAATCATTTAGGCTTGGGTTTAATTGAAAATCAAGATAAATCTAAAGCTTCCTTTTATCAACGAAAATTTAGATCGACGTATGCATATAGTGTTAGCGGAGATCAATATGCCTTTCGAGGTGCGGCTGAATTTGGCGTAACTTATGATAATAGAATTTTTATTGTACCTATACCTATGCCTGGGGATTCAATAGTAAATTTATATAAGCTGGCGCAAGGAACTTGGTTAAAAGCGGTAGGATGCATACAAATTGATGATAAACAGGTAGAAGAGCGTTTAGCAGGGGGAGATTCTTACCCAAAAGTATTAGAAGGACAAGTAAAGTATGTTTCGGTTTATAATGCTTTTTTTGACGCTCCAAAAGACAATATTGCCGTTTCGCTGTTCGCTTTACAACGATTGGGTATTGATTTGAGTGACACACAAGTAGTTATTCCGAATGATAATGCATCATTAATTAGCCGTTTTTCTGATTGTAATATTCACATTCGGGGTGAAATACAAGATGCTGCGTATTATTTAGATGAAACTCGTTTTCCTGGGGCTAAAGCATTAGCTGAAAAACAATTAACTTTCCTTGATAAGATCGGCGAACTTTTTTGCGATATCGATGATCAAGTATTACTAAAACGCAATAAGCGATTTATAGAGCAAATTTGTGGAGAAAAAGAGCTCCTTAAATTAAATTTAATTAAATTGTTTAATTGTACGGAAGAGCTTACTAAAGATGCCGAGGTTACCAAAAAAAATATCAAAGTAACTAAAACCGAGCCGGGATTGCAGAGGGATATCCATCAACCCTCAACTTCTGCACAAGCTTTAAATCAAAATATTGAATCTTCTAAGATGGATAATGTTGAAGTACCAATTGGCTCTTTTAATGACTATTGGCAGGCTATAAAAACGCATATTCAATTTTTTAAAGAAAAAAATATTGATCTAAGTTTTCTTGTTTCTGAAATCAATATGATATTGGCCTATAGTTTACAAAATGGTTTGAAACCAGAAGAAAAAAATCAATTACGAGCATGGTCTATCCCAGAAACAATAATTCCAGGCCGTGGATTAGATAGAGAAAATATTTCTTCCTTTGTCGTATTTTATGAAAATGATCCGATAAAAACCTGTATTAATCTATTAAGGGATTACTCTAAGGGCCAGGGTTTATTAGGAGCTTTGAAAAGGTTTTTTTCTTTGGCTTGGAATCGGCATTATGTGCCGAGTGTTAACCAATTTTTAAGGACTTATGATCAAGAAGAGTTACCTGATAATTTAACTATTTATGATATTGTTAATAACTTACGAAATTCTGGAGCTAAAATTTCATTGCTGGATAATAGAGGTACCTTGCTGGATAGATTGTTATTTTGCGTTAAGCTTAATGGTGAAGAAAATTACTTTGCTCCAGTAATCGGTGATGTCGAATCTTTAAATGATGCGTCTAATCAATTGACATTGGAAAATGTCCAACCTAGGGTTCCTACTCAGCCGTTGTGGATGCCGCCACCTGCGATACGTACTACACCACCCCCATTTAAAGATTCGCTCACAGGATCCACAGAGTTAGTAATAAATAAACCTGGTAGCTATCAAGAAACTTCTAAAAATAAATTTTTTGATGAACAAGTACGTCCACGATCGATGAGTGTGACGAGTAAAAAAAATCTGCTTTCTAACAAATTTTTTATAGATGCAAAGAAAGGACTCAACCCAATTGTGCTGCTGGGCGAACAGGGGAAGGAAGCGAGTACAGCGTGTCCTCCCTCTCCACGAGTAAGTGATCTTTAAAATTGACGATTAATCCAACTGATCTAAAGGATAACGTGCAATGGTTTTTATGCTTAGATTATCGCTTAGCCCCAAATTCAAACGCCGATAACCTAAGTAAGCTATCATTGCCCCATTATCCGTGCAAAAGCTAGGTCGTGGATAATAGAGCGTGACGTTATGCTTTAATGCCATGCTAGCGAGTTCTTTTCGGAGCCAGGTATTGGCGGCTACACCACCTGCGACCACCAAACGATGCAGACCGGTTTGATTTAAAGCGCGCATTGTTTTGATCACTAAGGTATCGGCTACTGCTGCTTGAAATTCATGCGCAATGTTTGCTTTGGTTTGGTGCGTTTGATCACTGTTTTTTAATGTCGTACTCACAAATGTTTTCAGACCACTAAAACTAAAATCGCAGTCCGGTCTATTCACCATAGGCCGTGGAAAAGCATATTGTTTAGCTTGACCTTGCGCAGCTAATGCGGCGATGGCAGGACCACCTGGGTAATTTAAACCTAATAATTTGGCGGTTTTATCAAAAGCTTCGCCTACCGCATCATCTAGACTTACGCCTAGAATCTGATAATCGCCGATGGCATCTACTTGTGCCAGTAGCGTATGGCCCCCAGACACTAATAAGGCAACAAACGGGAATTCTGGGGCATGCTCTTCCAACATGGGTGCAAGCAAATGGGCTTCCATATGATGTACGCCTAGTGTAGGGATTCCGAGCGCCCAACCTAAACTACGCCCAAAAGCCGCGCCGACCAATAGCGCCCCGGCTAACCCAGGGCCTGCACAATAAGCGATGCCATCGATGGCGGAGAGCGGGAGATGGGCAGTCGCTAAGGTTTCCTTTACTAGGGGTAATATTTTCAGGATATGATCGCGTGAGGCTAATTCTGGAACGACGCCCCCATACTGATTATGTAGTTCAATTTGGCTATACAGAGAATGGGCGATGAGGCCTCTTTGACCGTGATAGACGGCGATACCCGTTTCATCACAGGAAGTCTCAATCCCTAACACACAATGTATGTTTTTTGGATGGGAATCGGTTTGTTTTGAATAGAAACTTTGCATTTTTATGGATTGCTGGTTAGAATTAGCACCTATTTTAACTTTAATTGAGGAAGTGCACTACATGCCCGGCGTAATACTTAAAACCAGCGAAACACTAGAGTCGGCTATCCGCCGTTACAAGCGTGCCTGTGAAAAGTCAGGTATTTTCGCTGAAGTGCGTCGTCGTGAATACTACGAGAAACCCACTGAAGCACGCAAGCGTCGCTTTGCTGCAGCAGTTAAACGTTGTCGCAAGCGTTTGATGCGCGATAACCCCTGCTTTATAGCTAAAACCAAGCGCAAGCATTAATCATGACTACCTCTCTCAAACAGCGCATACAGGAAGATATGAAAACTGCTCTTCGAGCACAAGATAAGCAGCGTTTGGGCGTGGTACGACTCATTTTGGCAGCTATTAAACAGGTTGAAGTGGATGAACGCGTTGAGGTAGACGATACGCGTATTTCGCAGATACTGAATAAAATGCTTAAGCAACGTCGTGATTCAATTGCTCAATATGACGAGGCTAAACGTGATGATTTAGCCGATCAAGAACGTTTAGAAGTAGGTATTATTCAAACCTATTTACCCGAACCTTTAAGTGAAGCAGACATTGATCGGTTGCTGTCTGAAGTCATAACAAAAGTAGGCGCAACTTCGATTAAAGATATGGGAAAAGTCATGGCAGAACTGAAAGAAAAATTGCAAGGTCGCGCGGACATGACACAGATTAGCGCAAAAATTAAAGAACGCTTGACTTAAACGTTCGTTTCTACCGCTTGCGGAAAATTCAAATAATTTACTCGTCATTGCGAGCACGTAAATATTAGTCGTCATTGCGAGCACCGTAGGTGCGTGGCAATCCATGGATAGCCACGCTCATCGCATTTGCTCGCCATGACGGTGATTTTTTACGCTTGAAAATATTCATCGCGAGATGTCAGGCACATCAAGATGCAAATCGCTCTTGATACGAAGAGTACCAGGAATATATGTCACTAGCGCCTATCCCACAAGAATTTATTAATGAACTCTTAGCGCGCGTTGATATTGTGCAGCTTATTGATGCACGCGTTCCATTGCGAAAAAAAGGTAAAAATTATATTGCCTGTTGTCCTTTTCATTCCGAAAAAACACCTTCCTTCACCGTTACACCTGAAAAACAATTCTATTATTGCTTTGGTTGTTCTGTGGGTGGAAATGGCTTAAGTTTCTTAATGGAATACGAAAAATTAAGCTTTGTAGAAGCGGTAAATTTATTAGCAGAGCAAATGGGCATGGAAGTTCCGCAACATGCAAAACAACAAGAAGTGTATAAAGTTTCTGCTAATCTTTATGGTTTGTTAGAAAAGGTGACGCAGTTCTATGCCAAAGAATTACGACATAATACACACGCTATTAATTATCTTAAACAGCGCGGACTATCGGGCGAGATAGCTAAGAAGTTTAACTTAGGTTATGCGCCAGCTGCTTGGGATAGCTTGCTCAAAACTTTTAACGATACAGAAAATTTATTTGCAGCGGGTTTATTGGTCAAAAAATCCGAAGGCCCAGGTTATTATGATCGTTTTCGCGACCGAGTCTTGTTTCCTATTCGTGATAGGAGGGGACGTGTCATCGGATTTGGAGGCCGCGTCTTAGCAGAACAGGAACCTAAGTATTTGAATTCGCCTGAAACCACGCTTTTTCATAAAGGTAAAGAACTTTACGGTCTTTATGAAACATTTCAGGCAAATCGTCAGCTTGAACGCATCTTAGTCGTTGAAGGTTACATGGATGTTTTGGCGCTGTTTCAAGCTGATCTTCCTTTTGCAGTTGCAACCTTGGGCACCGCAACCAGTCGTGACCAAATAAGTCGACTGATGAGTCATACACAGGAAATAATTTTTTGTTTTGATGGGGATGTTGCTGGAAAAAAAGCAGCATGGCGCGTACTAGAACAAAGTTTAGATTTATTAACCGATGGTTATATACTGCGTTTTTTACTATTACCCAATGGCGAAGATCCAGACTCATTAATACAGAAAAAAGGCCGTACCGAATTTATTGCTAGGTTACAACAAGCACAATCTTTAGGTGAATTTTTATTTGGGTATTTGTTAACACAAGTCGATATTAATCAATTAGAAGGTAAAGCACGCCTAGCAAAGCTAGCCGTTCCGCTGATTGAAAAAGTGGCGGTAGGTATTATGCAGCATAAATTATTTGAGCAATTGGCTGCTTTAGTCAATATGGATGTGGTGACATTAAAAAAAGTTACCGTCAATGATAAAAGCAATTCAATAAAAACCATGCAAAAAAAAATACATAAGCCTACTAATCGCGCCAATCGTTCTTCGCCAATGCGTTTAGCGATTGCCTTATTAGTGCAGTTCCCTCAAATCGTTAAAACACTTTCTGATAAGCAATGCCATACCTTAAGTCGACTAGAATTACCTGGCAGTGATTTATTAGTGAAGTTATTTTTACTGCTCAAACAAAATCCAGAACTGACAAGTGCCATGTTACTAGAATATTGGCGAGAAGATGAGTCCTGCCATAAAATCCTTAAACAATTGATAAGTCACCCCTTAACTATCCCTGAGTCTGGAGTCCAAGCAGAATTCCACGATTTACTTAAGCATTTAAAAAAAGCAGTCGCAGAAGGACAAATCGATAAGATATTACAACAAGGCAAACAGTCCGGCTTAAACGAAGAAGAAAAAAAACATTTATATCATCTGATGTTAGACAACATCCATGATAAGTAATTGATTTCCTTTTAATCTAAGGATTTCTAGCAGTTAAAATTTTCCTTTATTAAATGCCTGGTATTTTTAAGTAAATGGTACATATGGACTTTTTGTAAAACCCGTGTATTTTGTGTGGGTTCCAAGTGTAGTCCTAGAGGTCGAGGTTAAAGTATTTTTCGTCATTGCGAGCGCGCAGCGCGCGGCAATCCAATGAAAAGCTTAATTTTTTTTGGATGGCCACGGCCTCACTAACGTTTCGGCCTCGCCATGACGGACTATTTTTAATTTTTATATTGTGCTGCGAGTAATACAAACTTGGTAGCATTCTTTTATACGGAGTTAATATGCATATTGGCGTTCCTAAAGAAATTAAGAACCATGAGTATCGAGTCGCTATTATTCCTTCTATTGTTCGTGAATTGACTGATCATGGTCATCAGGTGTTTGTTGAAACGAATGCAGGGAGTGGCATTGATATTTCAGATGATGACTATCGAGAGGCCGGCGCTATTGTACTTAATACAGCACAAGAAGTTTTTCAACAAGGTAATCTGATCCTCAAGGTTAAAGAACCCCAGCCACAAGAATGTGCCTATTTAAATGAAGAAAAAACTTTATTTACTTTTTTGCATTTGGCCGCCGATAAAAAGCAAACGGAATTATTATTAGCATCGAATTGTACCGCTATAGCTTATGAAACAGTCACCGATGCTCGAGGAGGCTTGCCTTTATTAGCGCCTATGAGTGAAGTAGCAGGACGTATGTCGATACAAGCGGGCGCACATTGTTTAGAGAAAGCACAAGGCGGACGCGGTATTTTATTATCCGGTGTCCCAGGGGTTGCATCGTCTAGCGTTGTTGTTTTAGGTGGCGGTGTAGTGGGTAGTAATGCCATTCGCATGGCCTTAGGTTTAGAAGCGCAAGTGACTGTTTTGGATAAATCAGCGGCTAAACTAAAAGAGTTAGATCTACACTTTGGTGGACAACTAAATACCATTTTTTCCACACAAGATGCCATAGAAAAATATGTGCCGTTGGCAGATTTATTAATAGGCGCAGTGTTAGTACCCGGTGCTGAAGCGCCGAAAATTGTAACACGAGAATTATTAAAAAAAATGCGTCCAGGTTCAGTAGCGGTGGATGTGTCCATCGATCAAGGCGGATGTTTTGCGACAAGTCGACCGACAACACATACGGATCCTACTTATATTGTCGATGACATTGTTCATTATTGCGTAAGTAATATGCCGGGTGCGGTGCCACGTACTTCTACGTTTGCTTTGACACATGCCACACTACCTTACATTTTAGCGTTAGCTAATAAGGGCGTTTATAGAGCTTTGGCGGAAGATGCGCATTTACGTAATGGCTTGAATATTTCACGTGGTCGCATTACACATCAAGCGGTGGCGAATGTGTTTGATAAGCCTTATGTTTCAGCTCGGGAGGTTTTGAGTGCTTAATTGTTTTATTCACGAGTCGTCGCGCTCGATTCCTATCGCTGCCATTTTGCCAGAACAATGGCAAGCTTGGTTAGCGGGCCAGCCAAAAGTAACACAGCAGTGGTTACAAGTTATTAATTTTACCGCAAAACCTGGAAGTTATAGTTTACTTCCAGGAACAGCGGGGCAACTGCAACAGGTTTTGTTGATACGTAATGATGCAGCGGACTTTTGGACGTTTGGTTTGCTACCCAATGTATTACCAGAAGGCCATTATCATGTTGAAGATATCGACACACCAAAATTACTGGAACAGATTGCTTTAGCGTGGGGTTTGGGTGCGTATGAATTTAACCGTTATAAAAAATCAACGCGGCCTTTAGTACAATTGCTCATTTCGAAAAAGAGTCATACGGAATTGATGATAAAGCTTGATGCGATTTATCGCGTCCGTAATATGATTAATACGCCGGCAGATGACATGGATCCAGCTGAACTGGTAGAAAATGTATTTCAGATCGGCAAAAAATATCATGCCACAGTAACACAAATAGTCGGTGAAGATTTACTCAGCGCTAACTATCCCGCTATTTATACCGTTGGTAAAGCGAGTTGTCATGAGCCACGTTTAGTTGATTTAAAGTGGGGTGATAGCAAGCATCCAAAAATTACGTTAGTGGGTAAAGGTGTATGCTTTGATTCGGGTGGCTATAATTTAAAGTCTAGCGGCAATATGTTGGCTATGAAGAAGGATATGGGTGGAGCCGCGAATGCTATCGGCTTGGCCGAAATGATTATGGCGCATCAGTTACCGGTGCGTTTACGTGTATTAATTCCCGCAGTGGAAAATCTGATTTCGGGCAACGCTTATAAACCCGGCGATATTATTCAAACTCGACACGGTTTAACGGTAGAGGTTGGAAATACTGACGCGGAAGGTCGTCTTATTTTAGCGGATGCACTCTGTGAAGCCGATAGTGAAAGTCCAGAGTTATTAATCGATTTTGCTACGTTAACCGGTGCAGCGAGAGGTGCAGTCGGAACAGAAATAAGTGCCTTTTTTACCGACCAAGAACAATTGGCGCAGGATATTATCCAGCATAGTCAACAACAACAGGATCCGGTGTGGCGTTTGCCCTTGTATAAACCGTATCAAAAATTACTTGACACTAAATTCGCCGATTTAAATAATTGCGGTTCTTCTCCTTTTGCTGGTGCTATTACCGCAGCTTTATTTTTGCGTAGCTTTATTAGTGAAGAGACAACATGGTTACACTTTGATTTTAACGCTTACAATGTCAATACCAGACCCGGCCGACCCGAAGGCGGAGAAGCGATGGCGATATTAACAGTGTTTAGTTATTTGTTGGAAAAATATTCTGCTTAACAAAAATTAAAATTTAGCATAGACTTGATTCGTTAGATGGCGCGGGGTGTCGGGAAACCGGCTGAGAATATGACCCGTCGAACTTGAACTGATTCATATCAGCGTAAGGATCGCCTTCAAAAAATTCATTCCATATTTCTTATAGGGATGTTTACCTTTTGCCATCTCCATTTTTTATTTATTTTGAGAGGTGATGGCCATGTCAGCATTAAAATCCCGAGTTAGCTTATTACTCAATTGGTATACGAATCCTTATCATGCGCCGATTATTGTCGCGCAGCAATTAGGCTTTTATGCACAAGAAGGCATTAAACTGGCCATACTCGAACCCAATGATCCTAGCGATGTAACTGAGTTAGTTGGTTTAGGGACGGTTGATTTTGGTGTAAAAGCGATGATCCATACTGTCGCAGCTCGAGCTAAAGGATATCCAGTCACTTCGATAGGCACACTGCTTGATGAACCACCTACGGGTTTAATTGCTTTAAAATCAAGTGGAATCCGTCAATTCCATGACATCGTGAACAAACGAATTGGTTATATTGGCGAGTTTGGAAAGAAAATCATTGATGATCTGGCTAAGCTTGCCGGCATTGATCCAGAAAGTTATACAACCGTACGTATTGGGATGAATGTTACCGATGCAATTTGTCGGGATATAATTGATGCGGGTATTGGCTTTATTAATTTTCAAAAACTTGAATTAGAACATCTGCATGGCGAAACGGTTTTTTTACGTATCGATCAACTGGCTGGATTGGGTTGCTGTTGTTTTTGCTCTATACAATTGATTGTGCCAGAAAAAACTTTGTTACAGACTGAATTAACTCAATCTTTTTTGCGGGCAACACAACGTGGCGCTGCATTGACTACCGAACAACCTGAAGAGGCTTACGAAGTATTATGCCAAGCTAAACCACAATTACGTACCCCGCTGTATCAAAAGATTTTCATGCATAGTTTACCATTTTTTTCCCGTACTTTATTAAATGTTGAACGCGATTGGGATAAGGTAGGTCGTTATACCAAACACTTAAATATCATCGACGAACATTTTGCTATAGCGGATTGTTATACCAATCAATTTTTACCAAAAATTCCTTACTCAGAAATACCATCTGTTGCGGATTGTCTTGCAAGCTAATGATGATGCAAGCCGGTATTGTAGGAATGGGCATCATGGGCCGGTTGCTGGCATTGGCATTACATAATCTGGGTTGGCAAGTCACGCTTTTTGATGATCAGCAAGGGGATAGTAACTGCAGTTCGGCTGCGGCGGGTTTATTAACGCCTTTTTCTGAATGTGATAAAGCCGATCGTGTGATTTTTCAGCTAGGCCAAGAATCGGTTACATCCTATTGGCCTATATCAGATTTTTTCAACACACACGTTACATCACTGACACCCAGACAGATAGTGACTGATAAAAAATCTTATGCGTTTTGAGCGACAATTTGCAGTCATCCTAAATAATAAGCTGATTGCCCGCAGAGATTTTAAAACAACCTTGTTACAGTTAAATGATTGCGTAGATATTTTAATTCCCATGCAAGGGGGGTAATTATGTGGAATCTAATTGGAAAAACTTTAAATAGCTGTTTGTTATTAGGAACTGCCCATTACCCTTTGAATTAATTAAAGCAGCGAGAATTTTAATAAAGCAAGATTTTGATGTCTTTCCTTCCAGTACATCATTAATTGATACGCCATTTTGGTTGCAAGAAAATAAAGTATGAAACAAGCAAAGCGAGTAGTCATCAATTATTCAGACACGCCAGGGGATAGCGATACAATTGATTTAGAAACACTGAAAAATTTTAATGTCCAAGCCTTAACATTGATCGAGACAATAACAAAATACACTGCATCTAATATTACGGATTTTATGACGTTACTTCCTTGTGCGGATCTCCTAATCTGCAATTTGATGGAAGTGGAAAAATTATTTCAGGTAAGGATTAATACTTATCAAGACATACAAGAGGCAACGCAGCGCTTGTTACAATTGGGCGCTAAAAGCGTATTAATCAAAGCTAGTCAATTAAAAAACGATTATTTTTGTCATGATTATTGGTGTAATCAAGAAGAATCGTTTTGGATAGCGACTCCACGTTTACCAAACCAATCTATAATAATGACGAAAGCGATTTTTTATACCGCTGTTGCCGCCTGTTTAGTGCGCAACTATTCCCTTAAGGATGCCATTGTTATTGCAAAAATGTATGTGCATCGTGGTTTGCGTAAAGCTTATACAGAAAATCAAACGCTAAAATTTTTTCATAGTGGATGGCCAGAAGAACAAGCTGATCTTCCTTATCTTTGCGCAAAACCTTTATTAAAATTGCCGCAGGTTTTTAAGCCTTGTAGAGTAGGTTTGTATCCTATCGTTGATAGCAGTTTATGGGTAGAAAAATTATTAACGCAAGGTGTAAAATGTATTCAATTACGCATTAAAGATACGAATGCATTACTTTTAGAAAAAGAAATTAAGCGGAGTGTGTTTCTCGCAAAAAAATACCAAGCTAAGCTATTCGTTAATGATTATTGGCAACTAGCTATTCGTTTTAATGCAACAGGGGTGCATTTGGGTCAAGAAGATCTACATGACGCAGATATCGATGCGATTTATCATGCTGGATTATATCTAGGCGTGAGTACCCATTGTTATTATGAAGTCGCACGAGCGCATGTCTATAATCCATCCTATATTGCCTGTGGACCGATTTATTTTACCAGCAGCAAAGAAATGTCATTTCAACCACAAGGCATTGAGCAACTAAAGTGTTGGCGACGAACACTTTCTTATCCACTGGTTGCGATCGGCGGTATTAATCTTGATCGTTTACCCGATATTATAAAGTCGAAAGTGGATGGGGTTTCAGTTATTTCAGTGATTACACAAGCGAGTGATCCCGGTGCGATAATTGAAGAATTTTTACTACAAATAAATCGACCAAGATAATGCATGCCTACCTTTCAGTTGATGAAATAAAACGTTATGCGCAACAAATTAAATTATCAGAAATCGGTTTACATGGACAGAAAAAACTTAAACATGCTCGTGTACTATGTATAGGGCTTGGCGGATTAGGATCACCTTTACTACTTTATTTAGCAGCAGCGGGTGTGGGTAAGCTTGGAATAGTTGATCATGATAATGTGGAACTCACTAATTTACACAGACAAATACTTTATCGCGAACAACATCTGGGCCAAGCAAAATCAACTTCAGCAAGAGAACAACTTCTAGCGCTTAATCTTTCTATTGAAGTGAATTCCTATACAGAAAAACTAACACCAGACAATGCAGATAGGTTTGTTAGCCAATATGACATTATTGCTGACGGCTCAGATAATTTTGCTACGCGTTATTTAATTCACGATACGTGTTTTAAGTTTAACAAACCTTATGTCTATGCGAGTGCAGGACAATTTCAAGGTTACTGTGCCATATTTCATGCTAACCAAGAAAATCCTTGTTTGCATTGTTTGTTTCCATACGCTACTTCCCCTACTAGCGTTAATTGCGCAACTGACGGTGTTATAGGCGTGTTACCCGGCTTGTTGGGTATTCTGCAAGCGACAGAAATAATCAAATGGATATTAAAAATTGGTACGGGGTTAGTAAAACGTTTACTGATGGTCGATCTATTAGCAATGTCATTTAAAGACATTCATTTGAGTAAAAATCTTGATTGTCAATTATGTGTTTATCGTGAGTTTGCCCATGAGCCGATTTCTACAATTGTTTGTCCGGAGGATATATCCTTAAAAAATTATGCCTTATCTGCCAAACAATTGATTCATTTATTACAAAAAAGTAATATTTCCTTAGTCGACGTGCGTTCTGAAGCAGAACATAAGGATAAAAATATTGGAGGTAAATTAATTCCTTTAATAGAATTAGCTTACCGATTAAATGAATTAGATTTTAATCACACGATCATATTATATTGTCTTTCCGGTAAGAGAAGTCTACAGGCGCTAAAAATATTGTTAGCAGCAGGATTTACTTCGGTAAAATATCTAAGCAAAGGAGCGGTTGAATTTTTTAATTATTACCTATTGTATTTTTAGTTATGCTTATATCTTGAATACCTTCATTTTGCGGTGGAAATTGTGATAAGCTGATTATAAAATAAGCGCCCATAATATAAAAAAATTAACTAAAATGCCTATTAAATTATTACGAGAAAATGTCGATATTTATACTGCTCCTATACTTGATTTAAAATCAGAACCTATGAATGATGATAAAAATGAGCATACTATTGGCGATCTACATGGAAATGCTATCAAGTTATTCTATTTTCTTATAAAACAGGGCATCATAAAAAATATAGACGCTAAGGATTATAAGAAATTAGTTGATATCTATAAAAAACCAGTTGCTATGCTTGGAAAACAAGATCTTAATTTATTTAATAAAATTTTAAAAAAGATTAAATGCTTTGAAAATCGAAATTTAATAGTAAGACTCATTGGTGACGAATTGGCTGATAGAGGAAACAATGATTATTTCACTCTAAAAATTTTGCAAAAATTACACCAGCAAGGAATTCTACTTGAAATATTACTTTCTAATCATAGTGCAGAATTTGTAACAGCTTATGAGAGACAGAAACTAAATCAGCATGGTAAATTTAATTCGCTCAACTTACCAGCTAGGTTTATTACTTCGATGATGAATTTGCAAGTTCTTATCGATAAAAAATTAATTGATAAAGCTGAAATATTTACTATTTACCAAACCGTTTATAAACCAAATTTAAAGTTAATTGGATATACGTTGCATAACACCAATAAAAAAAAGCAAATTGTATTATACACGCATGCTCCAGCAGGATTGAATTCAATTCAATCTATAACAAGCGAGCTTGGTATATCTTATAAAGATGGGAAATTAACTGAGTTAACGGATACGATAGATAACATTAATGCCAAATTTCAAAAAGAATATATACAAAAAGATGAGATCCGTGAATTATTGGAATTTGAAAATATTATCTCTAAATTTATTTGGAATAGAAGCTATCAGGAGCTTCAACGGCCTGAGCAAAAACCAACATATAGGCTTAGTTTTGTTCATGGCCATGATGCAAGCGAGCCATCACAAGAAAATTTTTACAATCTAGATACTGATTTAGGTAAATGTGAAACATGTAACGAAGGAGAATATAGTGTGCTTCACATAACAGTAGAAAAAAAAGCTAAGACGAAAAAAGAATTTACGGAAAAAGCCTCTAAAGCAGAGGCATATTCTCCCATACCCTATGATCCTAGCTGGCTACCTCGTCAAGTATCCCAAGACATTACCACTCTGATGCAAAATGCTAATACATGCCGGAGAACCGAATTTTTTAGATATAAAGATACGAGCAAACATCCAATAACGCCCGTTATAGAAGTTTCGCAATCTATAAACGATGCTATTCCTACATTGACTCGTTGCTAAGTTTGATGTGTAACAGCTTATTTATAAACCGAATTAAATGTTTATCCCATAACCAATCTAGGTGTTTACTCTATTTAAAATTATTACTAAACATCACTCTGTTCAGCAGCAAATAAAGTATTTTCTAATAGCATTGCCACTGTCATAGGACCGACGCCACCGGGGACGGGTGTAATATAACCGGCGATTTCTTTAGCAGTGGCAAATTCTATATCGCCATGTAGTTTTCCGCTCGGTGCGCGCGTAATACCAATGTCAATTACAATGGCGCCGGGTTTGATCCATTGGCTTTGAATAATACCTGCTTTACCCATGGCACTCACCAATAAATCGGCACATTGAACATGTTGCTGTAAATCACGTGTGGCGCTATGACAAAGTGTGATAGTGCATCCTGCATTTAACAGTTCTAAAGCCATCGGTTTGCCCACGATGTTTGAAGTTCCCACAATGACCGCATTTAAACCTTTTAATGCAATTTTTTCATAATCAAATAGACGCATCACACCATAAGGAGTACAAGGACGTAAAAAAGCTCGACCCTGAGCTAAGAGTCCTAAATTCGTGGGGTGAAAACCATCGACATCTTTTTTCGGATCGAGACTATCTAAAATGTGCCCGGTATTCACGGAAGCAGGAAGAGGCAGTTGAACGAGTATACCGTGCACTTTCGGATCAGAGTTTAAGCTTTTAATTAAATTAAGTAGCTCGAGTTCAGTGGTATGCTGTGGCAGATCATAGGCAAAAGAATTCATCCCTATATCTCGGCAAGCATCCCGCTTGTTACGGACATAGATTTGCGAAGCCGGATCTTCACCGACCAAAACGACCGCTAAACCAGGCGTTTTAAGATTCTGAATACGTCGTTGTTCAAGTCGTTGCTTTAACGCAAGACGTGTTTGTTGAGCAATCGCTTTGCCATCGATGATAATTGCAGTCATAATTACTTTTCAGTATACCCGTTTTAAAAAAGAGCAATCTAGGCATTATATGTTAGATCCCAAATATTTACGTAACGATATTCAAATCGAAGAAATCGCCAAGCAGTTGGCTAATCGCGGCTATCAACTCGATACACGCTTAGTCTCGCGTTTAGAAACCCGTCGCAAAGAATTGCAATCTGAAACTGAAACCTTGCAAAACACCAGCAATCGCAGTGCAAAAGCGATAGGCTTAGCAAAGTCCAAAGGTGAATCCATCACGGCCTTACTAGAAGAAGTTGCCGGGATAAAAAAACGACGTGAAGTATGTGAAGCCCAGCTCAAGGACATACTCGAAGAATTGTCGGCTATTTATTTGACTATCCCCAATCTGCCTCATGCATCAGTACCGGTAGGTCAGGATGAATCTCAAAACAAGACGCAACGTCACTGGGGGAAAATCCCTAATTTTGATTTTGCAGTAAAAGATCATGTCGCATTAGGTGAAGCAAACGGCTTGATGGATTTTGCCAGTGCCAGCAAAATTGCTGGATCGCGTTTTGTTGTTTTGTATGGTCGTTTGGCAAGATTACAACGCGCGTTGATACAATTTATGTTAGAGATGCACACTAAGGAACATAAGTATCAAGAAGTCTATGTGCCGTATATCGCCAATACGGAAAGCTTAATCGGTACCGGTCAATTACCAGGTTTTTCTGAAGACTTATTTAGTATGAAAGGCGAGCATGGCTTTTATCTTATCCCTACCGCCGAAGTATCGGTCACTAATCTTGCTCGTGATACCATTTACGCTGCGGCGGATTTACCTAAAAAATACGTTGCCCATACACCGTGTTTTCGTAGTGAAGCGGGTTCTTATGGTAAAGATACACGCGGCATGATCCGTCAACATCAATTTGAAAAGGTAGAACTGATTCGTTTTGTCGAACCTAAAAATTCCTATCAGGCTTTAGAAGAATTAACTCAAGAAGCAGAATCGATACTGCAAAAATTGGAATTACCTTATCGCGTCGTATCTTTGTGTACCGGCGATTTGGGTTTTAGTTCAGCAAAAACCTATGATCTCGAAGTGTGGCTGCCTAGTCAAAATACCTATCGTGAGATTTCGTCGTGCAGTAATTTTGAATCATTTCAAGCACGTCGTTTAGCAGCACGTTGGCGTAATCCAGAAACCAGTAAAATAGAATTGATCCATACCATTAATGGTTCCGGTTTAGCCGTCGGGCGGACCTTAGTCGCATTGATGGAAAATTATCAAACTAAAGAAGGAAAAATACGGATTCCAGAAGTGCTAAAAGATTATATTCAAGACGACTTTATTTAAATTGAATGCTCATGCAAGAGGATAAGAAACAGTCAGTTGGTGTTATTACCTTAAGAGTGATAGTCTTAGGGATTTTTTTAGCCATATTATTGGCTGCGTCAAGTACTTACCTTGCTTTAAAAGTGGGGATCTTACCTTCAGCGTCGATTCCTGCAGCCATATTAGCGATGTCAATACTACGTTTGTTCCATAACGGGAATATTTTTGAAGCTAATCTGATTCAGACCGCTGCATCTGCCGGAGAAGCGGTTGCCGGCGGCATAGTATTTACCATTCCTGCGTTAGTCATCATTGGTTATTGGCATTATTTTCCTTATTTTGCAAATTGTGCGATTGCTTTATTAGGTGGATTATTAGGTATTTTATTTTCGATTCCGCTACGTAAAATTTTGATCAATACGCCACAACTTTATTTTCCGGAAGCGCGCGCGATATCCGAAGTATTACAGTTAAGTCAAAAACAAAGCTTTCATATTAAGAAAATGTTAGTCGGTACAAGTTTGGGTGCTGGCTTGGAATTCGCGCAAACCGGTTTAAAAGTTATTGCGGTATCCACTGAAAAATGGATCGTATTTGGACAAACTAATATTATTGGCTTTGGTTTTGGCTTTGCGCCGGCCTTAATCGGTGTGGGTTATTTAATTGGTTGGAATGTAGGTCTAAGCTTGTTGTTAGGAGCATTTGTTGCTTGGGGAATAACTCTGCCCTTATTAAGTTATTTTATTCCGGCGGGTAACACTTTTATTTTGGCAAAAAATTTAACCGCATACGCAAGCGATATTCATTATATTGGTTTAGGCGCAATGCTAGCGGCCGGATTATGGACTTTATTAAATTTATTCCATCCTTTTTATCTTAGCTTGCGTTTATCACTGCAAGGTTTGTTTCAACCATTAAAAGCGCCATTATTGCCTACTGAGCAAGATATACCATTGAATTATCTACTCGCGGGTTTAGGTTTGGTTATTGTGAGTATTTATTTTTTATTCGATTATTTATTACCTATTCACAGTTTAATGTTTTCATTGCCGCAATTATTTATCATCGGTGCAGTTCTGTATGTGTTGGTAATAGGTTTTGTGTTTGCAGCGCTCTGCGGTTATTTTTCCGGTTTAGTAGGTGTAACAGCTAGTCCAGGATCGGCCATCGTTATTTCAGGCCTATTATTCATGGCATTAATTTTACGCTTATTGTTGTTTTTCAAAGGACATGAATTGTTAAGTTCACAATTACTCAATGCAGCGGCTGTGACCATCATCATCGGAGCGGTAGTAGCCGGTGCCGCATGTATTGCAAATGATAATATTCAAGATTTGAAAGTAGGGCATCTTATTGGTGCAGCTCCTTGGCAGCAACAAGTCATGCTAATACTGGGTGTGCTCATAGCTGCTTTAGTCATTCCAATGGTAATGCAATTACTTTTTAATGTGTATGGACTTACCAACGTATTACCGCATGCGGGTATGGATCTCCAACAAAGCTTATCGGCGCCACCTGCCGCTATGATGGCCGGCTTAACCCAAGGTGTATTTAATCATGATTTGCCCTGGAACATGTTAGGGTTGGGTGCGGCTATTATGCTGGTATTAATTCTTGTGAATACACTGACCAAAATTAATATTTCTTTGCTAGGCGTAGGCATGGGAATTTATTTACCTTTAAGTTCTTCCACTCCCTTATTTATCGGGAGTTTGTTTGCTTATAGTGTTAAATTATTTTTACAAAAAAAAATTGATAAAGGTGCCGCATCGCAACCGAATTTTCAACAACACGATGCGATTTTACTCAGTTGCGGATTAGTAGCAGGTGCCGCGTTGATGGATGTATTACTCGCCATCCCTTTATCTATTACTGGAAATACCCGCTTATTTGCTATTTTTCCCGTGGGTTGGCAGGCACTCGCCAACTTGCTCGGTTTTCTAAGTTTATTAGGCTTAGCGGCCAGCTTCTATTGGGCCATTCATTCGAAAAAAATAACGCCTAGACTTTAATTGTCGCTAAGCTTTGGATGCTTCCATTGCTTACAGAAATCAGTTTTTCAATGTAAGTAACTGAGTAGCGCTAATTGATAATGATTATCATTAGTATTGATAGTCGCTATGGTTATTGCTAAAATACCAAGAATAATTCTAAAAATAACCGATAGGTATGTCTGTTTCGCAAATTTTAAAAAAAACACGTTCCTTAAAAAAGCCGCTACTTTGGCTGAGTATATTGGGCCCAGGTTTGGTGGTGATGTTGGCCGATACTGATGCCGGGAGTTTAATTACTGCCGCCCAAAGTGGTGCCGTCTGGGGGTATAAGTTACTGGCTTTACAGTTTATTTTGATGCCGATACTGTATATCGCCCAGGAATTAACCGTGCGTTTAGGTATTGCCACGGGTATGGGTCATGGCGAATTAATTAAGCATTATTTTGGCAAAACTTGGGCATGGTTATCGGTTTCGACCTTAGTGGTTTCCTGCATTGGTGCCATACTCAGTGAATTTAGTGGGTTGGCGGGGGTTGGAGCACTCTTCAATATTCCGGCCTGGGAAACCTTGTCCTTAGCCGTCGCTTTTTTGACTATCGTCGCCTGGACCGGGTCTTATCGTTCGGTTGAACGGATTGCTATTTTAATAGGATTATTCGAATTGGTATTTTTATGGGTCGCTTGGGATGCTAGGCCGGTAGGACATGAAATACTTAGCGGCTTTACCAATATTCCTTGGCAAAATAAATCTTACCTCTATTTGCTGGCTGGAAATATTGGTGCGGTGATTATGCCGTGGATGATTTTTTATCAACAATCAGCAGTGTTGGATAAAGGACTGAATGCCAGTCATTTACGTATAGCCCGTTGGGATACCGCCATAGGAGCCATCATTACGCAATTGATCATGGCGTCCTTATTAATTGCGACTGCGGCGACCATAGGTAAAATAAATCCCCAAGCCCCTCTGAATACGGTCCAACAAATTAGTCATGCCCTTACTCCCAGTTTAGGTTTTACCACCGGTCGAGTGTTATTTGCGCTAGGAATGACAGGTGCGGCATTAGTTGCCAGTATTGTAGTTTCTTTAACCGCTGCTTGGGGCTTAGGGGAGGTGATGGGTTTTCGCCGCTCCTTAGAGCACCATCCTAAAGAAGCGCCCTGGTTTTACGGAATTTATACCTTAATATTGATCTTAGGTGCAATATTGGTAGCGTCCCGCAGTGTAAATTTAGTAAATCTAAGTGTCGGTGTTGAGGTTATGAATGCCATATTATTGCCGATAGTATTGGGATTTTTGTATCTGCTAGCACTGCGTACCTTACCAAAAGAATTTCGTTTAAAACCCGTTTATGCTTTATTAGTTGGAGTAATTTTATTAATCACCGCTTCGTTTGGTTTGTTCGGTGGGATTTCAGGAATTTTATAGACCTAACATTTATATTAGGGTTATTTGAAGCTTAAATGATATGAATCGCTGCTCTCAATGGCCAGAGTAATCGAAAAAAAATGTGCATTAGGATTGCTATTCACTAGCAAATTGTCTACAATCTCGGCTTCCGTTTTCGCGGGGCCGTTAGCTCAGTTGGTAGAGCAGTAGACTTTTAATCTATTGGTCGATGGTTCGATTCCATCACGGCCCACCAGTAAAATCTAATAGGTCTCTTTCATCCCTGGCCTCATGAGCGTGGGGCTATGAATAGGATGAGTAGTATCTTGATCCGTTAAATAAGATCGAGCATAATTATCAAAATAATTTTTAAAACGTTTGGCAAAGACTTGTTTCATTTTAAGAGTAAGTCGTTCGTCTATCTCGCTTGAGATCTCATGTAAGAAACTAGAATGTCGTTGATTTTCACTGACGCCTTCGCTTTTCATGATATTTCCATAGAGTGTATTTATTTTGTTATAGCTATGCGTAATGTCATATAAAAATGCGCGGGCGAGTTCTAAGGGCGTGTTATCTCTATTCGCTGAAAGTAATAGTTCAATCTTACCTGTTTTCGCATGGACAATAGGCATCCTTTTATGTCTAAAAAAATAGAGTCCATTTTTTTCAGCGGCGAATTTTTATCCAAGCCTGAAAAATCCATTTTCATAAAATCTACTGTGCCATCAGGGCTAATCAAACGGTAAATTTTAGGATGATAAACTTCTATGGTTTTAAGGAATGTACTGAATTCTCTCTCTTCTGAAGCATTACGCTGTTTTTTGTTAAATAACTCTTTAATATGCTCCACATGCTTGAAAAATTCATCAACGGCTATACTTAATTCCGATTTTAATTTTTCATCCATTTTTCCTTGTTCGGTAAGGAAAGGGTACATAATAAAGCCTTTTTCTATTAGAAATGCTTTTACTAGCTCGTTACTAATTCTATACAGATTAATATCAGCTACTGTAACATGGTGTAATTCATTTAATAAAATTGATCGAAGTTCCTCTGTAGCCAATTTTTTCTGCAGCACAATGTCTATTTGTCGGGGTGCTGAAACAAAGCCTCCTATAATACCGCCTTTAGGGTGCTGAGCCGAAGAATAGGGAACCCAATGAATGGTTGTCTTAGACAACGCCAATTTATTTGCGGGGGTTAGCGAAGTTGAGGACAATATTTTTTTCTGTTGCTTTATATAATCAAGAATTATCGTCCGATCGTTGGTATTTGCAAAAGATTTATCCATAGAAAATTTGATCGAAGCTTGCCATTTGATGCTATTGTCTATAGGAGCAGGAAAGAACTGCGTGAGAATAGGGGCATCGGAAAGCGCTACCGTTTGATTACTTAAAGCCATGTTAGATTGATTACGCAACAAAGCATATACAACCGCTAGGAATAGACCTGAAGCAAATGCGCCTAATAGCCAATAGAGATAACTACAGTCATTGCTTTGCTTCGTTTGCATTGATTTTCTTTTTTTAGGCATTGCTTTATCTCTATGGAATGTTTTTTTTAGTTATACTTGCTTGGTGTGAACAACTCGCTTCTGATTCATTATTCGCAGGTTTAAAAAATTGGCTCGATCCAGGCGATTTTAATTTTTGGCCGGAATTATCTGGTGTGATTTCAGATAGTTTTAAAATTTCAAGCAATTCACTTAACTCACTGGAAATTCCAGTATTTTCTTCTTGCATGTACTTTTTATCCACGCCATTAAAGATAATTTCAGGTACATTCAAGGCGGGAATAAGTCTCTCTAACTCACAGGCAGTTAAATTTTCAAGAAATTCTGTTTCTAAGTATAACATATCATTATCCAAAACATACTTAGGTTGGCTATCTTTAAAAAAAGGTTTTATATGGTTCGCTTGTAAAAAATTAACAATGGGTAAAACGAGAAGTGTTTTTTCATTTTTAAACAATTTTATTAATTCTGTTGATACCAGCATTACAGGTAAATTGATCTGTAATTTATCGGGATTGAAAAGCTCTTCTCGAATTCCTTTGGGAAATATCACCATATAGGGCTCTGGCAGCTGGAAATACTTAGTTTTTGGAGTTTGACTCACTGTTAACACCAGGCTTTCTTCTTTGAATTTTGTTTCAAGCAGAGCCACTTTATTAACTATATGTCCTTTTAAATCCCATTCCACATAAGGTGATTTAATATTCTTCCAATAAATAAAACCATAGTCATAACCCAATAAGGAATTAGCTTTGAGATCCTCTTCATTTCTAAGAACAATTACATGTAAATAATTAATTTTCTTGTTAAATTTTATTTTTATGTGAATAAGCGTAGTCATTAAATTAGCACAGATGGCGCTATCGTTTCTTCTATTTTCTAGAGTAGGTAAATGCTGAGCACTATGTGCTAAACCTAAATTTTCTTTTGTTAGGCAAGTTATTTGATGACCGGTGCGCAAATTATATCTGGAATGGTATAGCTCACCTACAATGTGTTCTTTTTCCAACTCCGATGAAATATACAATCCGGTATAAGGTAAAAATATTACACTGCTAAGAACCCATCCTTTGGTAAATATCCCTTTTCCATAATCCCCCATATTTCGCTCTTTGACGTATCCAAGACTTTTTTTATATAAGTTGGAGAATTTATCAAGCTTAAATGCTTCTGACTTTTCGAGTGGCTTTTCGAATAATGCACTCGCATCATAAATAATTTCATTTTCTTTTGGAACAGGTATTTTATTTTCTTTAATTACTTGTAATGATCCTTCTAATACGTTCAGCTTAATATAATCCTGCATAAAAAATTCCTAAAAAATTATTTTATTAATAATTTTACATGAATATTTTAAAACTAAAATATATTTTTTAAAGTCGATAATATGAGGTAAATCTTCTTCTTATTTAATTTAAATTAAATATATTTAATGGCTTGCTTACTCGTCCATTGATGGACTAATATCAGATCACATTTGTTATTTTGAAAAGGAGAAAAAAAATGAATTCAGAGAATCAAACTAACACTACGCCAAGCATTACTTTATCGATCTCTCCACAGAAATTAGATTATTCTCTTGCAGAAACCCAAATACAAATCTTTTCACCTGTTCCGCACGATCCAATTGCAAAAGAAACTGATAAATTACTTCGTTTAGAAACTTGCTTTCGTGCGCCTTCTGTCTCTGTTTCGCCTACTGCAAAAATTGTGCATCATGCCATCGTGCTGGATGTAAGTAGCAGTATGCGGCGTGAAAGAATAGAAATGGCTAAAAGTTCGATTAAAAGTCTCATTAATTTCATTAGAGAATCAGATGCAAAAGCTTTAATTAGTTTAATCAGTTTCAGTAGTAAAGTTACCCGTATTTTTACATTTCAGCCAATAGCAGAATTAACAGAAAAAAAATTAGAAAATTTTTTAAATCAAGTAATGTTAAGTTGGGGTACGCGCATCGATCTAGGCGTATTAGAAGTATTAGCGCTTGATGAGAATAAAGAGACCAACGTGCAAGATGGGCTTATATTTTTATTAACCGATGGAGTTAATGACCGGAAAGCAGGACCTGCTCCATCGGTCATGCGAACTTTTCTTGATAAGCGAGAGAGCTTGCCTAGGATTATCGGTTTGGGGATAGGTGAAAAATATGACGCTTCGTATGTGGTGCAGTTACTGAATAAGTCACCATGGATGCATATAAAAAATTCGAATACAGCTTCTTTGGTGGACGAAAAAGATAAAATTGTACATCAATTAAAAGGCGAATGGGTGTCAGTGGATTTGATAATAAGATCATTAAATCAGTATATTTGTATTCCAATAGCGAGCGTCGATATTACGGAAAGGTTTAGTATTAGCTTAACTCCCGATGATTTAATGGCAGGAGGATTTTTAGACAAAACCGCTGTGGATGCGTTTTTTAATGCAAGAGAAGTTAATATGGGTATGGTGAGAAGTAATTCAGAACCGCTGGCCGTTAATCATCAAATCGGATTTTGCGATGAAATATTGATACCCTACTTTGAATCTGCAATAGCTAATTTTGAGAAACAATCCTTTACTGGCTCACTATCATTATCAGACAAGAATAAGGCGCTGGCTTTATTTAGAATGATACCCTGGACGACCGAGCGAGGATTTGAAAAGATTCGAGACGGGAGATGGAATGTATCGAGAGAGCACACGATCGATATTCAGGATGCAGCATTGCATTGCGAGCCCAACAATGATCCAAACTATAATAAACTCCGATTAAGACTCAAGGAAATAGTAGAAGGAAAAAAACTCAGCAAGGAAATCGGCGCTAAATTAATTTCAGAATCATCAGCGAGTGCAAGTCACACCACATTTCGCGGAAATAGAAATACTGCGCAGGAAAAGCAGTTAATTGATCCATTTAGTTTGCATGATTTCGCTGAGATAGATGAAGAAGAGGGTAGCATCAAAAAGCCTTATCTATTCTTGGTCGTGAACGATAAAACCGGTAGCATTCAACTACCTCCTTGTCGTTATGAAAAATCTACTATACGGGCTCTAAAGGAGAACGCAGAAAAAAACTATGCGTATACTAAATCTTTGTTACCACCCGGACCTTATGACCAGGGCGTAAAAAAGAGTAGCATTGTACTATTTGAAAAAGATAGTTTATTAACTGACTATCTTAAAACAGGAGATGATTATTCACAACTTCAAATGGATATAAGTCCAGTGAACCAAGCTGCAGATTGCCAGCATATTTTTGTATGTTCTACGTCAACGCAAGGCTTTAGTGAAGAAACTTTCCTCCGCGCTAAAAAGTTTATGCTGAATTTAGTGCAGAGTAGCGCGAGTGGGATTAACTTTAGTTTAATTTCTTACAATACCAGCTCTACGATTATTTTTGAAAATAAATCGATAGAAAAGGCAGAAGACAGAGAATTGATACTAAAAAACATAGGAAATTTAGCGCTATGTGCGCTTGAAGAAAATAAAGGATCTTCTCCTTCCTTAGGTTTAGCCCGTTCACTCAGTTTATGGGCGGACTCAATAAACCCAACAGGTAATGAAGAAAATTATTATCCTCCTCATACTAAAATATATTTATTTATGGGTGAACGTGAGAATAACTACGATTTTGTTGATGATTATGATGTTTTAAAGAGAAAGTACCAAGCTTACGACAACAGTACTGCAGAAGATGATCCTGATGGTTCGAACATCGAAAAATTCAATCTGTTATTGCATAGTGGTGATGAAGTAATGCTTCCTCGGTATCGGGCTAAGGAGCTAGTGGATTATTTTTCAAATAACCATACACCCAATGATAAAGTACCGCACTTTACTATTTTTACTGAATGCAATCGGTTCCCTTTCTTTATACAAAAATTTTTAGAAATGTATTCCTATAGTTTTGGTGCAGGAGTTGTTGAGAAACAAGACCTTTCAGTAGTAGCAAAGCGTGAAGAAATGAAAGGAAGTGGATCAAACAGTTCGTTTTTTGGCAGCCACGTTCAAGCTTTAGAAGTCAGTGAGCCAAGTGCAGCTACAAGTCATGCGCAATGTAGTCCCTGATAGAATACGTTGATGGGTTATATATAAACCTCGCCAAATGTTTGCTTAAGCGAGGTTTATATAACAATTATCTAGGGATAGTTAAATGGTTCGAAATATTTTTGCTATTTTTGTCAACTTCAGAAGAAAAGTTTTTAAAAAAACTGATAGTATTGTAAATATTCTTACCAACGATACGTTCAAGTTTTTTTTCAAATAATTGTTGCAAAGCGCTAAAATTATGGGTTACAGCATAATCTAAAGGTGTATGGCCCGCTTTATTATTTATCATAATGTCAGCACCGTTTTGTATGAGTAAGCTAGCTATCACTACTCTATTATCTTTTGCAGCGAAATGCAGTGGAGTGAGCCCTTCATTATCTTGCTCATTAGGATTGGCTCCATTTTTTAAAAGACGTCTTACAGAAGAGTAATCTCTTTTTATAACAGCATCCTTAAGTGTTTTTTGCAAGGATAAGTCTAAAGGAATATTGTATTTGATTGCTATATGTAGTTTTTTTGTAGATTTCCGCATAAATGTTACCCTTTATTATTTACTATTATTGACAACTTCACTTTGAAACCATACTTAACTTTTATAAGAAGTAAGTTATTAAAGTTAATGCTTAAAATCGTTTATAGGTGTTATATATTCTTTAAAAGTATTCTTAAGTGCAATTTGTGCTATTGGGGATAAAGCCTTTGCTTTAAAAGGTACTGTACGAAAGAACATATTATGATTTAAAGGGTTTTTTTGGCTAGCATTGCTTTGTATGATTGTTTTAAGCGAATTAACCTCTTCATTTCTAAGAGCTGGGTAAACATTCTTTAATAAACATAGAAATACGGTATTCAAAGAGGTTTGAAAAGAAACAGAACTACCTGGGACAAGTTTAGAAAAATTTGATTTTAGAAACCATTCCAAATTTTTATAATGAATTTTTTCAGAAAATAATATTTCTTTTAATTCATTGAAATCTTCACTATACATTTCATAAAAATACTTAGTTTCCTTTCTTAGATCATTACCTAAATTGAGTAATAATTTAACTCTAAAAAGGTGTAGTTCCAAAGCTTGTTTTTCAGCATCAGAATATTTTATTTCTGAAAGACTTTCTAAAAGTTTAGTAATCATTAACGAATCATCTGCTTTCTTTATGATGGCCTTAAAAAATTCTGGATCATTTTCCAGTTCAAATTCTTGATAAAATAAATTACTTTTGAGTTCATTAATAGTTTCTAGTATAGACTCTGTAAAAAGAGGCGAGATAAATATTTTTTTTAATTTTTCGTACGCATGAATTAATTTGTCTTTATTGGGTGACTCGGAAAACGACAAGACACGCAGCATATGGAAAAGTTTAGTTTCTATATTCATAAATATTTATCTAATTATTCTTTTAAAGTAAATATTCTATAGATTTTTTCTTAACCTTTTATTAAATCAAAGCCTACTAGCTAAATGACAAAAATACTTACTATGATTGAAACAAAAATTAATGGTACATTCAGATAAGATTTTGAATAATGCTATGCGTCGGTTCGGCGCGGTTTAAGGTGTAAAAATGAAATTCCTTGACACCATTTTGCAATAAGCCATTGCAAAGTTTGCTAACAAATTCAATGCCAATTTCTTGCAAAGAAATAGGATCATCGCTATAAGTTTTAAGATGCTTATGTAACCATAAAGGAATTTCTGCACCACAGGCCGTGGAAAATTGCATAAGTTTTTGATAATTCATAATCGGTGTAATGCCGGGAATAATCGGAATACGGATAGAAAATTTATCGCATGCTTCTATAAATCGAAAATAAGCATCACTATTAAAAAAAAATTGTGTAATAGCACTATTTGCGCCGGCTTCAATTTTCCGTTTGAAATTTTCAATATCTCTAGTCGGGCTAGTAGCGCGCGGATGAAATTCAGGATAGGCGGCTACAATGATATGAAAATAATCGTCGGTCATTTTACGTATGGCAGTGATTAATTCAGTTGCATCATTGAATTCAATTTCTATCTGTGTATTATCGCTAGGTAAATCGCCTTGAATCACCAATAATTGCTTAATACCTAATTGTTTATATTCGCAGAGTAACTCTCGTAAACGCTGACGGGTCATATTGACACAGGAAATATGTGGTGTGGCGGCAATTCCATGCGCGACGAATTGTCGCACCACTTCCAATGACTTTTGTTGCAGTGATCCACCGGCACCAAAAGTCACAGAAAAATATTTTGGTTTAAGTTGACATAATTCCTGTCGAGCTTGATTCAGATCATCTAAGCCTTTTTTTGTTTTTGGAGGAAATACTTCAAAACTAAAACTAAATTTTCGACAAACTGACATGAGAGGACTCCTTCCTCGCTAAGCGTTGGGCAACAAGATTAGTATCTTCACGCAGTAATTTAGCAGCGCCTACCATATAGCGTAATGCGGCGGTAACTTCAGGCCAATTACGAGTTTTTAAGCCACAATCTGGATTTACCCATAGACGTTCAATCGGAATATAAAGCAAGGCATGTTGTAGTTGTTCGATCATTTCATCTTGTGAGGGGATACGCGGTGAGTGGATATCATAAACTCCCGGCCCAATTTCATTCGGATAAGAAAAA
This sequence comes from Rickettsiella endosymbiont of Miltochrista miniata, assembly GCF_964031245.1. Taxonomy (NCBI): domain Bacteria; kingdom Pseudomonadati; phylum Pseudomonadota; class Gammaproteobacteria; order Legionellales; family Coxiellaceae; genus Rickettsiella; species Rickettsiella endosymbiont of Miltochrista miniata. Next base: position 1,134,738 of record NZ_OZ035017.1, on the reverse strand, counting down.
TTTTCAAATGCTTGCAAAAGCTCCATTTTTGAACGCGAACTTTCCAATGTAATGACGTCCGCATCGAGTGCGGCAATGGCTGCTATGACATCATTAAACTCGGAATAGCACATATGCGTATGAATCTGCGTGCTATCTTTTACACCACAGGAAGCAATTCGGAATGAAAATACCGCCCAATCTAAATAATTCTGCCAATCTTTGCGGCGTAAAGGCAAGGTTTCACGAAAAGCGGGTTCATCAATTTGAATAATATGAATACCTGCTTTTTCTAGATCGACGACTTCATCACGTAAAGCCAATGCAATTTGCAAGGCAGTAGCGTTGTGTGGTTGATCATCACGGACAAAAGACCACGCTAAAATTGTAACTGGACCGGTTAACATACCTTTGAGTGGGCGTTTAGTTAAGCTTTGACTATACGCTGACCATTCGACCGTCATCGCTCGAGGACGGCTGACATCGCCATAAATAATGGGTGGTTTGACACAGCGTGACCCATAACTTTGTACCCAGCCATTTTTAGTGAAAGCAAAACCGTTGAGCAGTTCGCCAAAATACTCAACCATGTCATTGCGTTCGGCTTCGCCATGGACTAAGACATCTAAATCCAACGCTTCTTGTTGGACTATCACATCGGCGATTTGTTGTTTTATTTTTTGTTGATAAATTTCATGTGACATTTTTCCCGATTTATATTCTTGACGAATTTTTCGGATATCAGTCGTTTGCGGAAACGAGCCGATAGTGGTAGTGGGTAATAAAGGCAATTTTAAAGATAATTTTTGTTGTTGGGCACGGGAAATATAATCCGAGTTGCGTTTTGCAAGATCCTTGGTGACAGAATTAACACGCCTCTGCACCAAAGTATTATGAATACGTTGCGATGATTTACGTGATTGTAATGCAGTTTTATTTTCATTTAATAAAGCGGTAATGCTGGGTTCATCAGCATTTAAAGCGCGAGATAATAAAGATATTTCCGAAAGTTTTTGTTTGGCAAAAGCGAGCCAATTTTTTATTTCTGTATCTAGTTTGGTTTCATTATCTAAATCAACTGGAGAATGAAGTAGTGAACAACTGCTGCCTATCCATAAGCTATCACCATACCTCTTATGGATAGGTTCTAACTTAGTTAATATTTCATTTAAATCGGCTCGCCAAATATTGCGTCCATTTATCAGCCCTAGAGAAAGAATTTTATCTTTGCCAAAAGGTTCTAAAAAGTGGGTTAATTGTTCAGGCGCAGTACAACAGTCAATATGCAAACCATCGATGGGCAATTTCTTTAAAATTTCTAACTGATCACTGACAGAACCAAAATAAGTTGCTAATAAACAGTGTAGATTTTCAAAATTTAATTGTTGATAAGCCTTAAGATAAGCCTGTTGCCAAGCTTCGGGTAAATCTAATACCAAAATAGGTTCATCCAATTGCATCCATTCAATATTCCTGACGCGAAATTCAGCAAAAATCTGATTATAAATAGGCAATAAATTATTTAATAAATTTAATTTATCACATTCTGGCTGCGTTTTACCTAACCAAAGATAGGTTAAGGGTCCGAGTAACACGGGTTTTACTCGATAGCCTTTGGCTATCGCTCGATCGATGGATGCAAATAAATAATCGGTGTTTAACTGAAAATTTTGATTTGGATTAAATTCAGGAACAATATAATGATAATTGGTGTTAAACCATTTGGTCATTTCGCACGCCGTGGTTTCTTTTACGTCCGGGGCTTGGCCGCGGGCCATACAAAATAGGGTATTTAGATCAATTTTTTTATTCTTATCTTTAAAGCGATCTGGGATAACGCCTAATAGTGCGCTGTGATCTAAGACATGGTCATACCAAGAAAAATCGCCGACAGTAATAAAATCAAGACCGGCTTCAGCTTGCATGAGCCAATTTAGGTCTTCAATTTGTTGGCCTATTTGTTGTAGTTCACCGAGAGAAATTTCCTTGCGCCAATAGCATTCAACTGCTTTTTTCATTTCTCGATGGGCACCAATTCGCGGTAGACCGAGGACATGTGATTGATTTGAGCAAATAGACATAATATTTTCCCTAAAAAAAGCTAAAAGAATCCTTTTTTAAATAACTAAAAATGTAAATAACATTAAAAGCCTGTTTTAATGTTAGAGATGTAAACCCTAGCGCATTAAAACAGGCTACGGGGGAATAGACAGAATAAAAGCAGAACCTGTGAAGCATGCTTCATAGATATGAAGTCTTTAAAGTAACAACAGTAATCACCCATGACAATTCACTCTTAGTTGGTCTTACGACTAAAAATAAGTAGCGAAAAAAAACCACCTGGCTAAAGCTGCGGTGGTTTTCATGACGCTTTAGCTAAACTTAATATAGCGCCAGCAAGCTGTAGCTCAAATCGGCGCTTATCACACCAAAAAATTATAGATTAAAAATAAAAAGAATGCAAGATGTCTATTTTTGATAAAAAATTTTTAAAAAATTCCGAGCAATTTTATTTTTTAAATTGATTTTTTTTAAAATTAAATTTTTAGATTGCCGCGCGCTCGCAATGACGAATAAACGATTAATTAGATAGACAACGGTCAAAAATTCAGATAAATTTATATTGCAATTTTAAAAGGACACATTATGCCAGAGGAGCTAATTAACTCCAGGAAATTAATGGCGATGGCCAGTAAATTTTCTGGGTATAGGATTGATCCGAAGTATTTTCCCTTAATGTTTGAGTCTCCATTTATCATAGAATCTTTAAACCATATCTATATTTTAGATCGAAATCGAAAACTTAGTATAGAAGATATGCAGGAGATAAAACGGGTTTTTCGAGAATATTTTAGCTTTTTTGCGGAACCATCTAATACACCAATGATAAAAAAATATAGTAAAAAATATTTAGTTTTATCAATAGTATTTTTTATTTTATTAATAGCCTCAGGAATTAGTTGCATTTATTTGCCGATTATTTCTTTTCCTTTAGTTTTTATTTCTGTTATTAGTTTAATTGGATGCGCCTGTCTAATTAATATTAATACTAAAACTTATTCCAGTGAAATAACAGATATACAGGATAGCTTTAAGCATGAGTTATTTGATTTGAAATATAACTTGAACCAATTGAAAAATGCATTAGCTGATAAATATCAGCTTAAAAAAACGCATGCTTTTTTTGATCATATCGCCACATTATTAGCTTTTAATCGGCTCAGAAATTTTCAGAATAAAAAAAAATCGGTCTCATTTGCGCCTAAGCTCAATGAGCTAAATATGTTTTTTATAGAAAGTCCTGAAATAAGATCTCGGGCGAATAGTTACGAAAGCAATGGAAATTTACAACCTAAAGCATGAAAAAATATGATTTTTATCCCGCATTTTTGTTATTTTGTAAAACTACCATGCTTTTTAATAGATTTAATGCTTCAAATAATTGGTAATCATCTTTCACCAAATCATTGTTGTTGATAGTTGCGGGAGAAAAAATAGTTTTTTCTGTCATATTACCATTTTTTAAATGTCCTTTTAATTCCGATTCATGGAGATAAATAGGTTCAGAGGGATTTTCGCTTAAGGAATTTATCTTCAATTCATCCAAGGTAATATCAGGAGAAATACCAGAAGCTTGGATCGAACGGCCCGAAGGTGTGTAATATAGCGCGGTGGTTAATTTAAGTGCGGTTGTCTCGTCCAATGGAATAACGGTTTGCACCGATCCTTTACCAAAACTTTTGGTTCCTAAAATGACGGCGCGTTTATTATCCTGTAGTGCACCCGCAACGATTTCGGCTCCGGAAGCGCTACCTTGATTGATCAAAACGATCAATGTACCGGCATAAACTTGATCATTCGGTTTAGCCGTAATTTTCATATTCGCTTCGGAGGATTGACCTTGTGTTGTGACTAACACTTGATTGAATAGCATTTTCTTAGTATCAAGAAAAGCATTGGTGACGTCTGCAGCGGAGGTTAATAATCCTCCAGGATTATTTCTTAAATCCAGTACTAAACCTTTAATCGGTGTTTTTTGTTGGTGCTGTAATTTTGAAACCATTTGATCTAAGTCATGACGTGTACTGGACTGAAAACTATTAATACGGATATAAGCATAGTCAGGTTCTAACATACGTCCTTTAACACTTTGGATGCGGATAATGCTACGTTTCAAATTAACTAACAGTGGTTTATGTAAACCTTGTCGTATCACCGTCAATTGTATGGAACTACCTTTTTCGCCTCGCATTTTTCTTACTGCTTCGCGTAAATTCAACCCTTGAATAGATGCGTTATTGATACGTATTATCAAATCTCCTGGTTTAATCCCGGCTTTTTGTGCGGGTCCATCATCAATCGGTGTTACCACACGTAACAAACCTTCTTCCATACCCACCTCGAGTCCTAAACCACTGAATTCTCCGGTGGTGGCTGTTTGTAAATCTTTTAAATCGTCGGCATCTAAAAAACTTGAATGTGGATCGAGTCCGCTCGCCATGCCTTGCATAGCATTTTGTAAAAGTTCATGCTCGGAAGTTTTTTGGACATATTCATTTTTGATAATGTCTAGCTCGCGATTGAAACGTAATACATCTTGAGAAAGTTTATCTTCTGGGGAAGGCGTCGCTTTAGCTTGTCCAGAAAAAGGTGTGGTACTAAAGCCTAATAAAGAACAGGTAAGGAAGAAAAAAAATAACATTTTTAGTTTCATATTGGCTTATCCTTTTATTTAATATTTGTCTGCACAAAAGCTATGGTTCGCGTCATGAGGATAACGACATACGTCGTCATTGCGAGCGCTTAGTTTTTACTCGTCATTGCGAGTGCTTAGTTTTTACTCGTCATTGCGAGCGCGGAGCGCGCGGCAATCTAGGAAACCGAAATTGTGGATGGCCACGCTCATTACATTCGCTCGCCATGACGGTGTTTTTTTATACTATTTTTTACTACTCTTTATAGTGTAATTCACTTTGATGAATTTGCGAGGTGAGGCACAGAAAAATGCTAATTTATTGACCAATAAACGCAGGGGTGAGACTTAAGTTATTCTAGTGTGAGTAAGCTTTGACCGGTCATTTCTTTGGGTTTAGGTAAATTTAATAGGCTTAAAAGAGTAGGGGCGATATCAGCCAAGCTAGCGTGTTTGACTGGATTTATTTTCGCAGAGCGGCCGATATAGATAAATGGGACGGGCTCATTGGTATGCGCGGTATGAGCTTGTTGGGTTTTTTCATCAAACATACATTCAGCATTGCCATGATCGGCAGTAATGATGGCTTCACCACCAAATTCTCGTAAGCAAGCGCTGATTTTTCCAATACAGTCATCGATACAGCTAATACCAAGTAAAGTTGCGGCTAAATTTCCCGTATGACCGAGCATATCAGGATTAGCAAAGTTACAAATAATAACATCGTATTTTTTTTCTTTAATATCTGTTAAGAGATGGTCGGTAATTTCGATAGCACTCATATTAGGAGTAAGATCATAGGTACTGACTTTCTTTGAAGGGATTAAAACGCGCGTTTCATTTTTCGCAGGAACTTCATTACCACCATTAAAAAAGAAGGTAACATGCGCATATTTTTCAGTTTCTGCAATGCGTAATTGTGTCAAGTGGTGTTGGGCTAGATATTCACCTAAACCATTACGTAAAGTTTGTTGTGGAAAAGCAATTTGACTGGGAATGTCGCTTGCATATTCCGTTAAGGAGATAAACCCAGCTAAATGGGCCTGTGTGTGTCGAGCAAAACCAGAAAACTGCGTATCAAGAAAAGCATGGCTCAATTGACGTGCGCGATCAGCACGAAAATTCATAAAAATAACCAGATCGCCATCTTGAATTTTTACCGCTGGTTTATTTACATCGTGTATGGTAGTGGGAGTAACGAATTCATCGCTTTCACCTCGATCATAGGCCAATTGCAAACCTTGTAAAGCGGTGACGGCGTGGTAACGAGCTTCACCTAAGCTTAAACAATCATACGCTGCTTGTGTACGGTCCCAACGTTTATCTCTATCCATCGCGTAATAACGACCGATGAGACTGACGATTTTTCCAAGACCTAGTTGGCTACATTTTTTTTCTAGATTTTCAAGGTAGTTTGTCGCACTTTTCGGTGGTGTATCACGACCATCGAGAAAAGGATGTAAATAACAATCTTGAATTCCTTGCTGAGCAGCAAATTCAAGCAAGGCATACCAATGTTGTTCATGACTATGTATCCCGCCAGGCGATAAAAGTCCTAGAATATGGACTGATTTTTGACTGGCTTTGATTTTTTTAAATCCGGCGAGCAAACAAGGATTTTTAAAAAATTCTCCCGTTTCTATGTCTTTATTAATACGGCTTAAATCTTGATAAAGAACACGGCCGGCGCCCATGGTGAGATGACCGACTTCTGAATTACCCATTTGACCGGTGGGTAATCCTACCGCTAAACCGGATGCATCCAGTAGTGTGTGTGGGCAGGTCTGCATCAGCTGATCCCAATGCGGTGTATTCGCCATAGCAATGGCATTGTGTTCTTTTCCTATTCGATGACCCCAGCCATCCAATATGAGTAACAAAATAGGACGTGGATTTTGTTTCGACATAATTTTAACCTGCCGTTTTCTTAATGTTACTGGTTAGATTGCTAGGTTCAAAAAGATATTCTTTTACTTTACGACGATATTGCCATACCAATAAAAATATACCGATGATTTCAGCTAAGATGGTTGCCCACCAAATACCGTAGCCGGCAAAGCCATAAGATAACGCGATAGCGCCTAAGGGTAAAGCAACGATCCAAAAAACCAAAACTGAAGTAAACAAAGTAAATCGAGTATCTTTTAAACCGCGTAATGCACCAAATAGGGCAAAGCGAGGTGCTTCAAAGAGTTGTACCAACGCGGTTAAGGCTAAAAATTCTTTTGCTAGACGCACAATGCTAGCATTGTTTGCATCATGCAAATTAAAGTCGATAGCAATGAGTTTTTCTGGAAATTCCCAATAAACGATTGCAACCAATAGCATAAAAATAGTCGAATAAAAAACACCCACGGAAGTTGCCTCATTGACGGCTTTTTTATTATTCCGTCCAACACTATGGCCTACGCGTATGGTGATCCCCTGAGCGAGTGCAAATGTCACTATCGAAAATAGCCAAAAAAATTGTAACGCAATCTGATTAGCACTCAGCGTATCCGCACTAATGCGGCCCATCAGTATGCTCATGGCTAGAAAGAAACCAATTTCGAAAAAAAAGGTTAAACCTAATGGCAAGCCGACTTGAAAAATCTCATGCAATTGCGGCACTATTTTTTTCCAGCGCGGAAATTTAAAATAAATTCGATAACTTTTACTTAAACAAAAATATACACTAAACCCTAGTGTGATAATCCAAAAAGTTAGTGCAGCACCCCAACCAATTCCAGCAATGCCTAAATTAGGAAAGCCGAATTTTCCAAACATTAAACTATAGTTGAAAAAAATACTCAGCGGAACAAAGAGCAAACTAAACGTTAAATTGGTTCTGGTTCGACCTAAACCTGCCACGAATTGTAATAATACGGTAATAATAAAATCAGGAATAATCGCCCAAGTAAGTCCATGCAGATAAAATTGCGCCAATTTAACTGCGGCAGGGGCTTGGCCAAAAAATAAAAATATCGGTGAAAGATTCCATAATAATAGCATGGCCGGCAACATTAATACGCTAGCCAGTAATAGGCCTGCGTAAAGTACATAGGATATCTCATCATTTTTTTTTGCGCCGTAATAACGGGCTACTAAGGTGGTAATTGCTGAAAGTGTTCCCCAAATAATCACCATTAATGTCATAAACACCCAGTTTACTAAGGCTCCGGCGGCCAGACTGGTTGCTCCAAGATGCGCAAGAAATATATTTGAAAAAAAACCAACTGACGTTTCAATAACGCCGCTGATAATCAGCGGAATGGCTAAAACTAATAGAATTTTGCTTTCAGAAAAAAAAGTTTTGTAATAATGAACTACGGACATGGAATATTTACAATTTGGTAAAAATTTCTACTATACCGCTCGTGGTTGAAGATGCAAAGTATTGAAATCCTAAAGCGACTAAAGCGAATGGAAGTGAATATAAAAAAAACAGCGTCATGGCGAGCGAATGTAATGAGCGTGGCCATCCATTGCTTCTTATATAGATTGCCGCGCGCCTTCGGCGCTCGCAATGACGAATAGAAACCAACGTCATGGCGAGCGAATGTAATGAGCGTGGCCATCCAAAGATTGCCACGCATCTACGGTGCTCGCAACGACGGTAATATTTTACATGCTCGCAATGACAACCAATATTTTACGTGCTTAATTCGTTTTATGTAGTTTGACCAATAAAAACATACCAAACAGGATCATCGGAATAGAAAGTAGTTGGCCCATTGTTAACCAACTCCATGCAATGAAGCCTAATTGTGCATCCGGTTGGCGGAAAAATTCGAGCACAAAACGGAAAATACCATATAAAATGGCAAACCAAGCTGAAACGGCCGTGCGTGGTCTTTTTTTACTCGAATAAATCCAGAGAATAACGAATAGTATGACTCCCTCAAAAAGGAACTCATAAAGTTGCGAAGGATGTCTTGGTAGGCCTCCGGCACGTGGAAAGACCATGGCCCAAGGCACATCGGCGATTCGGCCCCATAATTCTCCATTGATAAAATTACCAACCCGACCGGCGGCGAGCCCTACTGGTACTAGAGGAGCAGCAAAATCGGTAATATCAAAAAAATGTTTTCCGATTTTTCGACTAAATAAATAGAAAGCGACTAAAACACCTAACAGACCTCCATGAAATGACATGCCGCCTTGCCAAACTTGAAAAATAATCCAAGGATGGCTTAGGAAGTTGCCTAAATCATAAAACAGCATGTAACCGACACGGCCGCCTAAAATAACACCGAGTGCCGTGTAAAACAGCAGATCACTGACTTCGTCAACAGTCCAACCACTATTTGGTTTTTTAGCACGATAGATAGCGAGTAACCAGGCACCTATAAATCCAACTGCATACATGAGGCCGTACCAATGAACTTTGAGTGGTCCTAGGCTAAATGCAATCGGGTTCATCGTAGGGTAGATCAACATAATTTAATCCTGATGATGAGCAACCACTAAGTATTGCTGACTATAATGTGCACTGTGAAGTATCCAAATATTCGTGGCTTTGCTAATGCCTTTGTAAGAGGGTAAAAATATCACGATGCCGATTAGTAATAATAGGGCTGGAGGCATTCTTTCATAATGTACACTCTTATGTTGTGAGTATAATTCAAAACCCCGTGCTAAACGATAGCGCAGCCAAAATATGAAGCTGGTTAAGCCAATCAGGACTAAAAAATAGAGCGAGGAGCTAAAAAATACGCGCAGCATATTCGCTGTCGTGATTTGATCACTATCAAATAAACTGATGGGAATATTACTGAAAAAAATGCAAGCCATTAAAAATATCGGCAAGGTGATAGGATAAACCCCTTTCTTTGCCAATTGCCATAAAATTAATATCGGAATACTGAGAAAAGGAAAATAATATATCCAGCCTAAAGGGGATAATAATATCATGCCTAGGATAATGATTGAGAAATCAAGATCCACTTTTTGTTCCGCTAGCATATTAACCGCGGGCCGCAAAAATCGAATAATGGCTAGAAAAAAAACTCCAGCAAGGAATGGATAAACATAGGTAATGAGTCCAGGAACCGGTAACACAGCGACATTACTTTCTATGCCGCCTAATAAACGTAACAAAAAGCCATAAATTGAGACATTCCAACTTGAAGCAGCCCATTTTATTTGTTGACAGGCCTGATAATAGTCAGCGTAGCTATCTAGACCTAAAAACAAGGCAGCGATCAAGGCACAACTGAGAAGCGTTGCAAAAAATGCGCATAAGCCACGCCATTCTTTGCGCATAAGAAAATAAAATAAAAATAAACCGATAAAAGGTTTTAAACTCGTCGCTATCCCCAAAAAAATCGCCGCGTGTATCGTTTTTTCATCACGTGCCGCACGCCATCCTAATACCAGCAAAGGGAGCAATAATAAGCTGACTTGACCAAATTGTAAGGTTACAAAGCTAGGAAAATAACTGAATAAGGCAATTAACAACAACACTGCACAGGATGCTGAAAAAGTCCGTCGATCCAGTTTTTGTTGTATTAATAAAATTCCTAATGCTCCGGCTATTAGCGAAAGAAAAGTCCACAACAATAATGCATGCGGATAACTAAGATAGGCTAATGGAAAGCTTATCAGTGTAAAAAAAGGCGGATTTAAATTGCCACCTAATTTAAAGACTTTGGAGTGTGTCGGTTTAGTTGGCTTAGTGTGCGAAGAGGAATCTAGTTTATTTTTTACAAAGTAAATCGGTGTATAGATATTTTTCCCTTGGATAAACATTTGCTGTGAGTGATAAAATTTTCCAAAGTCACTATACAGAATATTAGTTTTTCCTAGCGTCAGCGGGTAAACAAAATTAAGGAGTAATATTATCGCAAGTAGAATGATTCCACTTAGTAAAATTAGCGAATGAGAGATTTTTTTAAATGACATATAAAAAATCAGCTTTTATACGCACAGCGATGACTTAACCCAGCAAGTTGCAGCTTATGCGTGAGTTGTTGCGAACTCTTGCTATTGGGTAAAGGTCCAATGACTACTTGATAATAATAGCGTTTATGAATGGAGGTTGTTTTTACATTGACAGGCGATCGAGTCCATTGTTTAACTAATAAAGCGAGTTTTTGTGCAGGCGCACGTTGTTTAAACAATCCTAATTGAATATATGGGGCCTGTTTTTTGGTTGGCTGATAACCGTCATAGCTTTCTCTGCGTATGGAAGTATTATTGGAAGCGAGACGTGTAATGCCTGGTGTAATGGCGACCACAGAAACCGGTGCTGTGCCAGTGCCGGTCATATCCAATTTTTTTGCAGCGGCATAAGAGAGATCGATCAAACGATTGTTAACAAAAGGACCTCTGTCATTGACTTTAACGATAATTTTTTTTCCATTACGTAAATTGGTTACTTGTAAATAAGTAGGGAGTGGAAGCGTTTTATGTGCGGCAGTCATGCCAGCCACATTATAAATTTCACCATTAGAGGTTTGAAAATCATGAAATTTCATACCATACCATGAGGCAATGCCTCGAGCATGATATCCCTTAGCGCTTTTCATGACATAGTAACGACGGCCAAAAATCACATACGATTTGGGATTACCGCGTTTACTTAAAGGTTCTGCTTTAGGTACGGCATTAGGAATCCGATTCGCATTAATTCTAAAACAGGGTGCTTTATCGTGCCGTAGAGGGTAACGATAATTACTACTGGAAGAGGAACAGGCTCCTAGACTGAGGATAAGTAGGCATAAAGTAAATCCAAAAATAATTCTAAAAAATAAGCTTCCTTGCTCAGCATTATTTTTTATTGACATGGGGTAGGTGCTCTTGTTGGTGAAGATGATGGATTAATTCACTTAATTGAAAAACTGCCATTGCATACAATGAGCTGGAATTATAGTGTTTAATGGTTTGGAAGTCATTAAATCCTAGCCAGTATTCATTGCCATGTTTGAGTGGTAGTTCAATCAGGAAGGTTTTGAGTTGCGGAGATACTTGCTTTTTAGGAATGATACGGTATTTTTCAAAATCTTTAACAGTGAAATTCTCTTGCGATTTAGGTAAATGTAATAATGCTTGGGGCGAAAAACTTGCGGGTATGGCCACTGGACCCGATTTAGCCCAGCCAAAGGTATGTAAATAATTGGCAATACTGAGAATAGCGTCATCGGAGTTATTGATAAGATCACTATAACCCTTATGCGTTGCGTCTACTGAAAGATGACGGTAATTGCTAGGCATAAACTGTACTTTTCCGATAGCTCCAGCATAGGAACCTTTAGTGGTTTTTGGATTTATAGCGGGATTTTCTCGACTGAGTAGCAAAAATTGTTCCAGTTCCTGTTTAAAAAAATCCGATCGCCGTGCGTGATTGAAACTTAAGGTGCTCAAGGAATCAATGACACGATATTTACCGGTGATCTCACCATAGCGGGTCTCGACACCTAAAATAGCCACGATGATCGAGCTTGGAACGCCATAACGTTTTTCTGCTTCAGCTAATGTTTTAGCGTGCGCATCCCAAAACTTTACACCAAGCTGCGCGCGTTTGTTAGTGACAAAAATAGGCCGATATTCTGACCAGGTTAAACGTTCCTTAGGTGTAATAAAAGAACTAATAATCGAGCGGTTCGATTTAACCGTATTGAAAAGTTGCTGCAGTTGTTTACGGTCAAAATGGTATTTTTCTACCATCCTATCAATAAATAATCGTACTTCGGGTTTATTCGCATAGGCGGTGCAAGAGGTCAGACAAAGTGTAATTAATAACAGCAATGCGCGTAAGACGCTACGCGAGCTTTTGTTCTTCATCATAATTGCTTTCCTTAGTTACCGACTAGTTTTCTATGTGTTTGGATAGACATTAGAATACCAAAACCCGCGATTAAAGTAATTAATGAGGTTCCACCGTAACTGATCAAAGGTAATGGTATACCCACTACGGGTAATAATCCGCTCACCATACCAATGTTAACAAAAGCGGCGATAAAAAAACTTAAACTTAATCCTCCGCCGAGTAGACGTGAAAAAGTGTCTTGTGCTTTCATGCTGATATAAAGACCGCGTGCAGCGATCCATAGATAAAGACTTAATAGCACGATACCACCCAGTAGGCCAAACTCTTCACCGCAAACAGCAAAAATAAAATCCGTGGTATGTTCAGGAAGAAATTGTAAATGCGATTGCGTGCCATGTAACCAACCTTTACCAAAAAGTCCACCGGCACCAATAGCAATTTTGGATTGAATGATATGATAACCGGCGCCGAGCGGATCTCTTTCTGGATTTAAGAAGGTCAGTACACGTAATTTCTGATAGTCGTGCATAAAATGCCAACCTACTGGCGCGATGACGAGCATGCATAGGCCACCGAGTAGTAACCAACGGCCACTCACGCCGGCTAATAAAATAACACTCATACCCGAAGCAACAATTAATAAGGCAGTGCCTAAATCCGGTTGTTTAATCACTAATAACGTCGGTACAGCGACTATAACCAACGCGATGAATAAATTAAACAAGGAAGGCGGTAATGATTTGTCATGTAAATACCAGGCTAACATCATTGGCACTGACAATTTCATCAGTTCAGAAGGTTGGAATTTTAATAGTCCCAAATTCAACCAGCGCTGAGCACCTTTACCGACCACGCCTAAAATTAATACCGCAAGTAGCAACGTAAAACTAAAAATAAATATCCAAGGCGCCCAGGCACGATAAACTGAAGGTGAAATTTGCGCAAGCATCAGCATGACCAAAAAAGCAATCAACATCCGCAACGCTTGTTTACTAATAATGACTAAGCTTTGATTGCTTGCACTATAAAGTATAATTAAACCTATACAGACTAGACTGAGTAAACCGATTAACAGGGGTTTATCGACACGAAAGAATTGTTGTATGTTTCGTAACGAAAATCGTCGGCGCTGTTTGCTAATCGTGAGCATAATCCCAGCCTAGTAAAAGTAAATAGCTGTAGTATAGAATAAAATCCTCTGACTTACGCTAAACTATAGATAAAAAATTATCGTCATGGCGAGCGAATGTAATGAGCGTGGCCATCCAGCATAGGGTTTCATAGATTGCCGCGCGCTACGCGCTCGCAATGACGAATAAACCTTGTTAATGAGCGACTGCAGTTGCGTAATCACTGATTCGATGTACAATACCCAATTTTGAGAAAAGCTGCTTTTTTATTGCTAAATATGTCAACACTATCAACTTCTATTGCAATGATTGAACGTTTTAAAAAACGAGTAATGCGTTTGACAATAGGGTTTTTTTTCTATTGGAGTACGGTTACACCCGCTACTGCATTAACCTTTGTATTGCCTGTGCATGGCGATGATATCGTTGGTCATGTGCAATGGACGCAAGCATTACCCGCCGATACGTTCAATAAAATTGGCCGGCGTTATGATATGGGCTATTTTGAATTGGTAGAAGCAAATCCAACGATAAATCCAGATCATCCGCAACCGGGAAGCATTATCGTTATTCCCAGTCGTTTTATTTTACCACCTAAGCGACATGGTTTAGTTATTAACTTAGCAGAATTACGTATTTATTATTACCCACCGCATCGCCATGTGGTGATTACTTATCCCGTAGGAATAGGTCGAGAAGGATGGGATACACCTTTAGGACCTTCATGGATCGCCGAAAAAATGCGTAATCCTATCTGGACAGTGCCGGAGTCTATCCGCAAAGATCGAGCTAAAGAGGGTGTACACCTGCCGGTAAAAGTTCCGCCGGGCCCAGATAATCCTTTAGGTGGTTATGCCATGCGGCTTAAACAAGCTACTTACTTAATTCATGGTACCAATGATTCACAAGGTGTTGGACGGCGCAGTAGTGCCGGATGTATTCGACTGTTTCCAGAAGATATAGAAAGTTTATTTGCAGAAGTGGCACGAAAAGAAAAAGTCACGATTATTGATTTACCTTATAAATTCGGTTGGGAAAAACATAGACTTTTTTTAGAGGCACACGTACCATTGCAAAAACAGTCATTATTTAGTCGTTTGTCGATGGAAAAGCTTATTCAAGCAAATACTTCAAAAGCTGCTAAAATTCAGTGGCAATCGGTTGAGCGCATTAGTTTACGAGAAAATGGAATACCACAAGTAGTCGGATATCCTGAGACATCACTACAGCATGTCGCGTCACATGCTCACCGAAAAAACAAAAAATCGGCTTGATCGCTTTGATTTTAAACCTATTTTTAATACGACAGTGAACCTTTATGCGTTGTGTTTCTTTTTGTACAGCAGCTAATTATAAATTAAGTCTACTCGCGGAATTTTTTCGTACTAAACGTTATACGGCCAAATTGTTCCGCAATGTACTGTATGTCACGAAGCAGGACAAGCCTATCGATATCTTTTTCTTTAATCATGGTTGTTTTGTAACCTGGAATCTCAGTAAAAAACAAGAGAAAAAAATAATCGAGGATATTAAGCCTTTTTCTGTTGATCCTTTAGAAAAAATCGAAATGGATCGCTTCATCTATTATCTCGATAAAGAAACCCGGCTTTTTCCGCATCAACGCTTTAATGTCGATGTGATTACTCTAGAAAGCGACGAATCAGATAATGTACAAATTAAACTTGCCATCTCTTATGGTTTAGCGCAATCGATAAAACTTGAATCCTATGAGGAATCGGTGAACAAAACCGTACTCGCGAATAGTCATTTCCCTAAAGAATTAGCACGCTTCGGGAAAATTTCGCTATCCCGCTCGGAAATTTCTAAACGTATTGGTGAAATTTTCTTGACACGAAGTTCGGTCAATCTCAGTAGCGAATATTTAGATGTTCCTGAGTACTTCTGGCGTTATTCGAATCTCGAATCCTACTATGAAATGACTGAAAAGTTTTTAGATATTCCAAAAAGAGTAGCGGCTTTGAATCATAAGCTGGATGTAGCGCATGAAATTTTAGAAATGTTAAATAGTCAGCTACAACATCGTTATTCCAGTATCCTAGAATTTGTGATCATTCTATTAATTCTTATTGAGATAGTGGTGCAAATTTTACAACATGTCTGAAAACGTGAGTATGCAAATAAAAAATAAACATAAAATATTTATAACGACCTCTAGCAAAAAACTAGAAATATGCTATTTTATAGAATCCTAACCTTCTGTTTACTCCTTATATAATTTAGAGGAATATGAACCATGGCTAAAAAATTAGCTAAAAAAAAGTCTCCGGTAGCTAAAGCGCGTAAAAAAGCTAAAGTAACATCAGCTAGTAAGAAACTAGCCGCTGTGAAAAAGTCTTTTACTAAAACTGAACTGCTCCAATGTTTAGTAGAAAGCACCGAATTACCTAAGAAAAAAGTTGCTGAGGTTTTAGAAACCTTGCAGATGATTATGCATGCGCATGTGAAAGCCGGCTGTGCTTTTGCACATCCAGGCATGTATAAAATTACTGTTGTAAAAAAACCAGCGACTAAAGCACGTAAGGGTATCAATCCGTTTACGGGTGAACCGACTACTTTCAAAGCAAAACCTGCGCGAAAAGTGGTAAAAATAAAACCATTGAAAAAACTGAAAGCAGCAGTTTAATTATGTTCCATAAAAAAGGCGCGTTCAGCGCCTTTTTTATTACTAGGAGTTGTGGTATTCGTCATTGCGAGCACCGTAGGTGCGCGGCAATCCATGGATGGCCACGCTCATTTCATTCGCTCGCCGTGACGATGATGTTTAAACTATGTTAAAACTTTAGCGTGTGTTTCGCCATTTTTCTTTAAAAGCGGCTAAACGACTTTTGGTACGCTCAAACTCAGCGCTGAGTCGACCTTTAGGGTAAATATTTTCGATAGGGTGTGTCGAGCTAAGGATCAGTTGCCTGTTGGCATCATAAAGGATGTCAATTAAGTGGATGAATAACCGGGCTAAATTATCTTCATACTCACCGATGGTCTTGACGTCGCTGATTAAAATAGTCGAAAAGCGTTGTGCAATGACTAAATAATCTAATTGACTGCGCGGTATCGCACAAATTGAACTAAAGTCAAACCATACTAGTTGTTCGGTACAGCCTAAATGTGAGATTAGGCGATCATTAATCGTTAACGCTTGATAACTAATCTTGGTATTTTTGCTTAATTTATCGAATAAAGTTTGTACTTGTGATGGGCTCATCACGCAAACTAACTCATTTTCATCATCGATTAAATGATCACGCCGATAATCTATCGTGCTATCTAAATGAAAGATACGTAGGTGTTGTTTGATTAAAGTAATCGCGGGTAAGAAAAGTCCACGTTGCAAGCCATTCGCATATAAATCGTCAGGAGGTGTATTTGCAGTAGTGACCAATACGATACCTTCTGCAAATAATGCCTTTAATAATTGTGCTAGCAACATGGCATCGCCGATTTCATGCACTAAAAACTCATCTAAACAAATAATTTCGACTTCTTTATGTAGACGTTGAGCAATTCGTAGCAGTGGATTCGACGTTCCCTGCAGTTGAGCGAGCTCCGCATGAATATGATGCATAAATTGATGAAAATGATAACGCGATTTAGCCACCGGTAGATGATTGTAAAACAAGTCCATTAAATAGGTTTTACCACGACCGACAGATCCCCATACATACAATCCTTTACCGGTTTTTTTGCTTGCTAGCCATTTTTTTGGTGTGGTTAACTCATCATATACCGCTTGAAATTGCTGCATCGCTAAAGCTTGTTGTGCATCGCTACGCAAGGATTGATTTAGTACTTGTTGTTGATAAGCGGCTAAAGGTGTCATGAAAGATCTTTATTGAGTGTTGTTGTTAGGCAATCGCGCATTTCTATTAGCTTGCCATGAAAAAAATGGCTTGCCCCCTGAATTTTAATTATTTCTGGAGGATGCTCCAAGGAATTCGCCCAGGAAAATACCGCCGCAGGTGATACCACTTCATCTTCATCACCTTGTACTAGTATCCAAGGGCAAGGAAAAGGTGGAAGTTCTTTAAAAGGAAATTTTTCTATAGGAGGTGCAACACAAATCAATTGCTTTGCTGGCCAAACTTTTGCAGCGCGAGCGGCTACATAAGCACCGAATGAAAAACCAGCCAGCCAAATGGCTGATTCAGGACAGTTTGTTTTTAACCAGGTGAGCACCGCCAATAGATCGTCAGTTTCTCCAATGCCATTAGCATATTCGCCCTGGCTTAGGCCGACACCACGAAAATTGAAGCGAACCGTAGCAAGCCCCATACTATTGAAACACCGTGCTAAGGTATAGATAACCTTATTGTGCATGGTTCCACCAAATAAAGGGTGTGGATGGCAAATAACCGCAATAGCAGGCGGATTTTGAAGTGTTTCTGGTGAGCTCGTCATAACTTCAAGCTGGCCCGTAGGGCCAGGTAATAACAGCTTGCCTAATCGATCAGTAGGGAATGGTATTGTCATGTTATACTCTTGGACGCTAATTAGAAGTCATTGATTATCAGCTAAAATTTTATTCATTTTATAAAGTTCTATTAAAGTTATGCAAGCATTGAGTATCCAAGGTCTCAGTAAAATATATAAAAATGGTGTTATTGCCCTTAAAAATATTGATCTCAATGTTGAGGAGGGTGATTTTTTTGCCTTGTTAGGTCCTAATGGGGCTGGAAAATCAACTACCATCGGCATAGTCGCTTCCTTAATCAATAAGACCGCCGGAACGGTTAAAGTCTTTGGCCATAGTATCGATAACGAATTAGAAGCCGCTAAATCCTGTATTGGCATTGTGCCGCAAGAACTTAATTTTAGTATCTTTGAAAAAGTTATCGACGTTATTGTTTATCAAGCCGGTTATTATGGTGTACCGAGACGTTTGGCTAAACAGCGTGCAGAAATCTATTTAAAAAAATTGGATTTGTGGGATAAGCGCGATCAAATTTCTATGCAACTGTCGGGCGGTATGAAACGCCGCTTAATGATAGCGCGCGCCTTAGTACATCAACCCAGACTGCTGATCTTAGATGAGCCTACCGCCGGTGTCGATATAGAAATACGGCGTTCGATGTGGGAATTTTTGCGCAGCATTAATCAACAAGGTATTACCATCATTTTAACTACACATTATTTAGAAGAAGCAGAATATTTGTGTAAAAATATCGCCATTATTGATAAAGGCAGCATTATCGAACATACCAGCATGAAGCATTTGTTAGCGACTTTAAATATGGAAACCTTTGTGTTTGATTTAAAAAAACCTCTGGTTGATCTGCCACAATCGCCGTTTGCGATGCGTTTATTAGATAATGTGACCTTAGAAGTCGATGTCGCTAAAGAACAATCACTGAATAATTTATTTGGATTTTTGGAAGGGCACCATATTGAGGTGACCAGTTTACGCAATAAAGCGAATCGTTTAGAAGAATTATTTCTTAATTTGATTGCTGCGAATAAAAACAAATGATTTTCATTTTTCTGTCATTGCGAGCGCGTAAAATATTAATCGTCATTGCGAGCACCGTAGGTGCGCGGCAATCCATGGATGGCCACGCTCATTTCATTCACTCGCCATGACGGAAGCATCAATACTCGAATGTAAAGGGTCTATGAAAGTTATCTAATATTTATAACTGAGATTAAAAAAGATTAATTACCATGCAAGCAAAAGTGTACTGGATCGCGTTTATTAGTTTGTTGCGCAAAGAAATTAAACGTTTTTTGCGTATTTGGGTGCAAACTTTATTGCCACCTTTGGTGACTATGACGCTGTATTTTTTGATCTTTGGTAATTTGATCGGCCAGCGCTTAGGCAATATCGAAGGTTATAGCTATATGCAATATATTGCACCTGGCTTAATTATGATGTCGGTAATTACTGCTGCGTATACCAATGTCGTTACTTCTTTTTTTGGCATGCGTTTTCAACGTAGTATTGAAGAACTGATAGTTGCGCCTTTGCCGAATTATTTATTATTATTGGGGTTTGTCGCTGGAGGTGTAGCACGCGGCTTATTGGTCGGTGTATTAGTAACGATCTTAGCCTTATTTTTTACACAATTACATGTTTACAATATTTTTGTATTGTTGGCGATAGTACCGATGACTACGATCTTATTTTCGCTCGCTGGCTTTACTAATGCCTTGTTTGCTAAGACCTTTGATGATGTATCGATAGTTCCGACGTTTGTGCTAACACCGTTGACTTATTTGGGTGGAATATTTTATTCAATCGATTTACTTCCCAGCTTTTGGCGCCATATATCCTTGTTCAATCCCATTTTATATATAGTGAATAGTTTTCGCTATGGTTTGTTAGGTATTAGCGATATTCCGGTAGTCTCTGCTTTAACCATCATATTTTTAAGTTGTGTGGTGTTATTTTTTATTAATCTGTATTTACTGCACCGCGGGAAAGGCATCCGCACGTGAAATCCGGCCTATTACTGATTAATTTAGGTACTCCGCAAGCGTCAAGCACGCGCGCCGTGCGTGATTATTTAGCTGAATTTTTAAGTGATAGACGCGTCGTGGAGTTGCCAGCTTGGTTTTGGCAGCCGTTGCTTAGATTAGTTATTTTGCCAATACGAGCGCGACGCACGGCGAAGCTGTATCAAAGCATCTGGATGGATGAAGGCTCACCTTTAGCCGTATATACACAGCGTTTAGCTGAAAAAGTACAAGCCAATTTAGGTGATAAATACCAAATAGTGCTGGCTATGCGTTATGGCCAGCCGAGTATTCGAGCCGGACTCAAGCAATTACTCGGCGCAGGTGTATCTTCCATCACAATTTTACCCTTATATCCGCAGTATTCTGCGGCTACTACCGCCAGTTGTTTGGATAAAATCAGTCAATTGTTACGGCAATCGCGGGTTATTCCTAATCTGCGTTTTATTGCATCTTATTTTGATCATCCACTGTATATTCAAGCGCTTGCTAATCAGATTAAAAAATATCGACTAGAACAGAGCGAAAATAATTATTTATTGTTTTCCTTTCATGGTTTACCGCAACGGAATATTGAATTGGGCGAACCTTATCAACAACAATGTTTTACTACTGTACGCTTAATAGCCGAACGCTTGCAGTTATCAGAGCCTGAATTTCAAATCGTATTTCAGTCGCGTTTTGGCGCAGCGAAGTGGTTACAACCGTATTGTGATGTCGTATTACAGGCGCTTCCGGCACGCGGCATAAAGAATGTCACCGTAATCTGTCCAGGATTTGCTGTCGATTGTTTAGAAACCTTGGAAGAGATTTCTAAACGTTATCGAGCGCTATTTTTAGCCGCCGGCGGTGAAAATTTTACTTATATCCCGGCATTAAATGACTCGGCTGAACAGGTGCAACTGTTGTCGAGCTTGGTACACTAAAGAAACTAGAGTGTTTAGCTGAGTAAACTCGAGTTTCTTGATTATTTTTTTGTATTGTCGCAAATTTTGAGAACAATTCTCGTAAATCACCCATGAGTAATGCTTTTTTAACTATTTTATCTGGTTTATTAGTTACTTGGTAAACTAAGAAGTTTCTGATATCTGAAAGCAAAGGATGTTCATTATTTTCTTGTTTAGCAAGCACTGCCATTTTACCTGCCTTAAACATAAAATCTGAAGGGAATTTTACCAAATAATAAACGTTTCCTATTCCAGTTTGGGGTAAAGTTACTTCTTTAATAGAAAATAATTCTGACCAGTGATCAAATCTAACATTATTCCAAGTGATTACTTCTAGACTAGAGCTTGTTAATAAATTGCTATGAGGGTCTGTCAAGCCTAAATTAAGCTGTATTTCAGTTGCTACCAATTGATGCAAGTCAGATTTATTATTCAGCAGTGAAGTTGTCTCAATTCTAAGAATTTTTAAATAGTTACTCACATCAGTGATGTAGGTCCTGAGATTAAATACACCACCATCACAGCGTTTTAGTTCATGCAGGGAATCCATATCATATTCATTATTTATGCTTAAGTTATGTTTTACTTCATCTAAAATATGGTTAGGAAGATTATCATTATTGCTGAACGTAGTGTTCATTTGCTCGAAAAGCGCTAAGTGACTGAGTGCTGCTTTTTTTATGAAATAATAGGCTGCTAATTGACAACGTTCTTTAGACTGCCAATCCGATGAGTAATCCTTGTTAGGGTTGTATACAGATTGATAGCCATTTTTCTCTGCAATAGCGACTACAGCGACTGCCTTTGTGCGGATATCTGCTAATAAACCAAGAGGATCATGAATTATTAATTTTGATTCAGTTTTAGAAGTTATAATTTCAATGATGGCCATGCCTCTTTCATCTGCTAAAGGGAGTAAATCTCTCCTAATTTGACTAGTCTGAATTTCTGATTTTCGTTGGAGCAACAATTGGTTTAATACTTCTTCGCTAGATAATTTTCTGGCAAGGCTACTGTCTGGTGGGACCGATTTAAAAATAGATAGAATATTATTATTTATACTCGTAGTTTGGCAGGCAGCGATGGCATTGTTACGTTTTCTCTCTATTGTGTTTACTAAGTATCCATTTTTTAGCTCTAGATCTTCTTCTGTTTTTTTACTATTTTTTGGAGCCATGGATTTTCTTGCTAGGGCCGATGCTTGGTTATTTTCAGCAGGATTTACTTTTTCAGTCTCAAATTCTAAGCCAGTTAATTTCAATTTATCGATGAATGTTGCCAGTAATCCTTCGAGTAAATCAGGAGCAGCATTATTCGGTAATAAACAAATTTCCAGGTAATTTTTGACAGACTTCTTTATAAAATAATAAGTAGCAAATAGGTCATGCTGTTTGGATTCACATGGTAAGAAAGTAATCTCAGGCTTGGAATTAACATAGCCAGATTTTATTGCATTATTAGTGAGGTCTTTTAGTTTATTTTTTAATAAATTATCTAGGTTATAAACTGATATTTTATCCTTTTGTAAGGATGAACTAGGATAAGTAACAATTTCAATTACAGCCGTTGCTGATTGGGTAGGCAATACAAATAAAAACTTAGAATAAGTATCATTACCAGTAGATTTATTCTTTGATAGGGCTTTTATTAACTGATTTATTGCAGAAAATAAAAACTTATTGTTAGCTGGATCTTGTTCGATTTCAGGCGTAAAAATACTCAAAACTTGGTTAGTTCCGTAAAAAATATTTATTCTCTCGAAAGAGTAGTTATTTTGAGTAAAAATTTTCGATTCAAATTTAAAACCTTTACTATTTAATTTTAAACCAGCAATAAAACTTCCTAACAGCTTTTTAAGTTGAGTTGTATTTTTATCAGCAT
This sequence comes from Rickettsiella endosymbiont of Miltochrista miniata, assembly GCF_964031245.1. NCBI lineage: Bacteria > Pseudomonadati > Pseudomonadota > Gammaproteobacteria > Legionellales > Coxiellaceae > Rickettsiella > Rickettsiella endosymbiont of Miltochrista miniata. Next base: position 1,111,890 of record NZ_OZ035017.1, on the reverse strand, counting down.
TAGATTCCTTATCATTGTGAGTTTCAAGATTGCCAGTTTCAGTAAGTGTTAAAGGAATAATCGAACAATTTGCTTCTAAATTTTTATTGATGGGTATCAATCTTTCCTGAGCTTGCAGATGATTGTAAGCATATAGTCCTATTTCAGGATTTTGCATTGTTAATGTGATTAAATTCTTCAGGAAAAAAGCTTGAACTTTAATATCACTTTTATTTTCAAAAAATTTCATTCTATTGGCAGTATTAAGAAATGCATCTAGCTGTGCTGTGTTTTTTGAAGCAAAAGCTCCGGTGACCAATGTTTGGAATTGACTATCAAGATTAAGATCATCTTGTTCAAAAGCATGTTCAACCGCATTTGTATTTAAATTATTCAGGGGAATATTATTATTAGAACCTGTTTCAACATCGTTTTCTTTATTTTTTTCAGTTTTATTAACAATAAGACTAACGACGCTTTGTGTTACCTGGCTGGATAAACCGGCTGTTAGTAGGTTAGATCCTAGAATAACCATTGCTTCAGTTGAGGAATATCCGCCATTAATGAGTAAACCGGTGTTAGCAGCTAGCGGTAATGCATCTAAAGCTTTACTGACTATGGAATCTTTACCCATCGGTTTTTTGTTAAAATAGTAATAAGCTTTATGCCCAGCATAATTTATACCGTTTAAAATTAAACTGCCACCCAATGAATAAGCAGTGGAGTGTAATACCTTGGTTATGGGATCCGATTGTTCAGATTCGTTTTCAACGGTCGATAACATCGCGGGCAGCGTAGCAATGGTCATTGCATTAGCCAACATAACGCCTGCCTGAGCTAAGGGTTTACGCCAGCCATTTAAGCGATCTTTTGAATCATAGTAGTTGTAAATGCTTCCAGTAATCCTATGTACTACACCCGCCACCGCGCCATGTGTCGCAGAAACCCATCCTAAAGAGAATAAATTAGTTAAAGATCCTGTTGGCACGGTTTTATCATGGTTACTGTTTTGCGTTGTATTCAAATTAGGACGCAAGGTAGTTGAGTTTGTGGGCTGCAAAGTTTCTGTGGTGAAGTCAGGTGATAAAGTCGTGTTTACCGGTGGTGTAACAGGCTCAGCTGTAGTTAGTTCTGTACTGGAAAGGGGAGTTTGTGTCGTAGTTGTTTGACTCCAATTGCTAGTATCCGAACAATTTAGCCGTGTAACGCTGCTAGCATTTTTTTCGAGGTCCGAAATAAATTGAACATAGCGATTTACCAGCGCTTGTTTCTGAGGATTTTGGCGATAGACTATTGCAAAAGCTTCTCCAATTTTTTGTAATGGTTCGAATAAGCATTCGGATAGACCATACCGCTGTTGATGATTAACCATTTCATCGGCAAACGTATTAATACTCAGTTTATATCGTTCAATATAAGCGACCGGATCATTCTTTATAATGGATGCTAATTTATTTGGGAAAAAATCCAAATTACGTCCGGTACGGAAGCCATCTATAGCATCGGTCACGTTATAAAGCGTAGGAGCCTCTGTTATGCTCATACCATTTCCAATATCTAAATCGATGTCTATCTCAGCAATGCTAGCTGTATCGTTACTCATGCTAGGCGGAATTGCGGTGCTAATGCTTAATATTTCTTCACTGCTGGTATCTATGCCCTCAGTCGCATTAGTGTTATCTGCAGCTATAATTAGTTCGCTAGAGCTTACTTCAAGAGTCGATGTATCCTCTATTGGAATATTTTCTAGTGTTGTCGAATTTGAAGGGATAGCTGACATAATTCACCTACGAAAATTTAGTTAAAAAAAGCGCTTAAAATCACTAGAAATTTTCGCTATGCAGCTGAAAATTTATGTTTAGCTGATTAATCCCTGGGCCTGTTTAATCCCTGTATTTTTTTTGAACAGCTTGATTGTAGTTTTATAAGCTTAAGGTAAAATTAAATTTTTTATATAAATGAAATTTAATATCAATTATTTGATGAATAAGCATTTAATAAACACTTAAGTTTTGTGCTTAGAGCAAAGTTATGTGCATAATTCAAGCCACATTGGAAATGTAGCAGGATAATTAAGCTAATTTAAGCTAAATATTGGATAGGCGGTCAATGTTTTACGTTAACCGCCGCTAATGGAGTAGCGATGCATGAAAAGTTATGAAAAGGCTTATCGCACACGATTACGTGAATTATCCGATCGTATCGTGCAGGCGCAAGAAGCGATAAAAATTTTGGATAGCATTAAATGGGGATCAGAAATACAAGCGGATTTTTTTAAAAAAAAATGCAAACAATTACCTAAAGTAGATGTCGATTATTATAAAAAAAATAGTTTGGCATTTGATATAGACAAAAAACGCGAAGAATTTCAGAGCTTAGAACGTGATATTAATCGCGAAGTCGGCCAATTGAGTTCGATAGGTAGCATCATGTTGCGTATGTGTCGTGAATATCAGGATGTATTACGCTTATTAAGTGCGCGCGGTAAGCCGGAATTCAGTGCTTTGTCGCAAGAATTGTATGGTAGTGCCGATGATGCTTTTTATGTGAATGCGCCACGCCTAAAAGATTTAGTGCCAATTGTGTCGCAAGCACTGGCGAATATTAAAGATAAAACCCAAAATGAACTCGATGAAAAACGCTATGATAGTCAGCAAGCGGCCGAAATCCTGAATCACCGATTATCACTGTATTTTAAGCATTCAGGCAAAGCAAAAAATTGGGTGATCGTCAGCGATGGTATTGTTGCGGATGCCGCAGCAGGTGCAGAATGGATCAAGATACGCCAAGATGCTTTATTTAGTGAGCGTGATTTACGTATTTTAGAAGTGCATGAAGGTTGGGTGCATATGGGCACGACACTGAATGGCATGCATCAACCGATCTGTACCTTTCTCAGCAAAGGTCCGCCTTCGGCGATTGCGAATCAGGAAGGTCTGGCAATTATTATGGAATTTTTTCATTTTGTTTCCTCGCCGTTACGCATTAAAAAATTGACCGATCGCGTCACGGGTATCGCTATGGCAGAAGAGGGTGCTGATTTTCTGCAAGTGTATAATTTTTTTCTAGAACAAGATCATACGCCGGAAGAAAGTTATAAAAGCAGTGTGCGTATTTTTCGCGGCAGTTTACCGAATTTAGGACCATTCACTAAAGACTTGGTTTACAGTAAAGGTTTTATTTTAATCTATAATTATCTACGTTTAGCCGTTGAACAAGGGCTAGTAGATAGAATTGAATTATTATTCGTCGGTAAAACTAGCTTAGAAGATCAGCGCTTATTAGCGCATTTGCTGGAAGAAGGATTACTGGTAAAACCACATTATATGCCCCATCAATTTCGCGATTTAGCCGCATTAAGTTGTTGGATGTGTTATTCGTTATTTTTTAATCAACTCGATCTGAATAAATTGGCGATTGATTATCGTAATATTTTACAGGGCTAACTGATAAACGAAAAAAAGCCTGCAGAAGCAGGCTTTTTTATTTAGTTTAAGGACTTAACTTGCCTAAATAGGATAACGTTATCTTTAAACTCGATAAGTAGTCCCATTTAGCAATGGAGTTTCTTGCTGAGGATCGATAGGGTTGTATGCACTATTGCCGGATTTATCAGACTCATCTGAGGCAGTAGAAGTTCTGGAATTATCACTATCGCCACTAAATGTAAAACGACGATTATTAGCAGCAAATAGAGAAGTTTTTGGTTCGACACTTTTCTTTTGTCTCAGAAGAGTGCTGGTTATATTCCCCCCATTTAAGAGATTTGCTTTTATTTCACCACGTTTTTCTCCTTGATAGGCGGCATCGGCTGTATTATATGCGCTTACAAAGCCTCTTACTGGGGATAATAATGTATCTAAGGATGCATGCATCTCTTCTAATGTTTGTAATGTGCCTGAGTCAAAATTTTCTGTTCGTCCTTCGACAAAACCATATAATTTACTTAAAGCATCGCGTAAATTATTATTTCCCTTTGTTGTTTCATAAAAACCTTGCATAAGTTTAAATACATTACCAGTTTCTCCTATGACCTTATTGTATACAGCGAAATCGGTGTAAACTCGGCAAGCTTCATCATGATTTTTATCCATTAATCGTTCATGAAGAATATTTACCATATTAAACGGTTCTTTCAGCAGTTCTAAAACATGGTTTTTATCTGTAATACTTTTTTCATATTCATTTATTACATTCTTATTGTTGGACTTAACCTTAGATAGCTCGTCACTATCTCTACTTTTTTGTAATAAAGAAATAAATTTTTCTAGTGAAGTCTTAAGCTTTCGTGAATTTTTTCTTACGCTTTCAAGATTTTCCTCGGTTAAATACTTGAATGTTCTTGCAGGCTCAGTTTTTTTAGTATTAATTTCAAGTTCTTCATTATTACTTTCTGTTGTCAAATTTTCCATTTCAACAATATTTCTATTTACTTCTATATCAGATTTTTGATTATTTCTTGCAGAAAAAAATCGATTAAAACCTGCTAACCCGATAGAGCTTACTACGTAAGCTGTTCCAGTGTGTATTCCCGTTAGTATTGGATTCCGGCTAAAACTCCATAAACTACTAAGTGTAGGGATACTTTGTATTAGACTTTTAAGTGTGGATTGTTTAGATAAATAATTTTCACTAAGATAATTTAGCAACTGCAATCCAGTGCTCAAAGTTAAGCTGGTAAAAAAAGCAGGTAGCATTTCCTGTGTCATCAGGTCCCACTGTGCTTGCGCTTTCTCTTCATTACCTTCAGCAACGAGTTGGTTTAATGTAAACAACATTAACGGGAAAGTTGCCATGTAACTTGCTTGGAGAATTCCACCCGCCAAACTAAGTGATATCGCTGAAATTATTGATTCGCCATGTCCTTTGCTGCGTAACCAGATGGACATAGCTTGAGTCATTAGATTAAGTAAACCACTACCAAAACTGTGCGCAGCGGTTGAGCCGATTTCAGTTGCAGAAGGAAGTTTAGAACCTAAATCCTGTGTAATGGCGGTAATGATTTCAGTTGTAGAAGGAGTTTCTGGAAAAGAAATTGGAGAGAAAGTGGATATTTCTTGGTAGCCGACAGTCTGGTTAATTGCAGGTGCAACGGTGGTATTTACTTGTGGAGCTGATGTGGTGGTTGTAGTGCTTGTTGTATTGTTTGTGATTACTTCAGGAATTAGTGTTGTGGGAGGTGTGGTATCATCTTCCATTTCCATCGTTCCGTTAGAAGCTATAAACTCATGACAATCACTTAGATTAAATAATTTTTTGCAGTCACTAGTGATTTGGCTGGCATCTTTATCATGATATTGATTCAGAAAAGTCCATGCTATTCCTTTTAATTCATCTTCTGTGACTTGGTTGGTCGCATTTTTAAGAATAGCTTGAACATTTTTTAAAGTTGATTCAGCATCTGAAAGCTTTCCAGTTTTAAATAATCTGCGCGCCATAGTCCCTAAATTTTTACTAAATTGATTTAACGCAGTAAAGGAGTCACAAATTTCTAAGTTTAGGCAAGCTTCGCTCAGTTCTTTAACGATAGTATTTATCTCTTGATTATACTGATTTATAACCGAATTAATATTATTTATTGAATGCAGAATAGCCGAAAAAATTCTTAATGTGGTATTAATATCCGTATTATGTGAAGCACTATAAGCATTATAATTTTTTAATAAAATTTTTACTTCATCTGCACATGCACTTAGAACTGGCCATAAATGGAAATCATGATTGGCTATAGACGGATTTTTTAACATTGTTAAAAATAAAGATAATGCTTTATTTAAAATTTTTGGCCTAATGTTACCTTCGGAAAAAACGCCCTTTAAATGAATTAATAGTCTGGATAACTTGCTAACAACATTAGCTGATAAATCTTGATTCTGTTCATTATCTATACTTAGACTTTTTTTAAAATAATCAAGAAGGTTGGATAGTTTGTTGTTTTTATTTTTGGTTATGCTGAAATATTTTAGACGTTCTAATATGCTATTCTCAGAACCAAATAAAAACTGTTCTAATATCTTAGAACTTTCAGTAGAATTAATTGGAGAATGGCCTTGAGTAATAAGTTCAAATTGTTGATTAACTTCTGGAACATACGGATAGCATTCAGTGGTATTGAAAAGTTGCTGGCAAACATTTTCAATATCTGAATAACCCTGATGATATTGACTTAAAAAATTAAACCTTATGCTGCTTAATTCCGTGGGCGTAACTTTTATTGTAGCTTCATTTATCAGATCTTTTACAGAAGCTTCAATATCATGATAAGGTTCGTCGTTGTTTCTTAGCTTTAAAATCAGATTACCAGCGCCTTTAACAAAACTGTTTAAAAGATTAGTAATATCGTAATTATATGCGTTAGTTTGATTCGTTACTATTGAATCTTGGGCATTAGGCGCCATTTTTATAATGGATTTAAGCAAATTTTTTGAATAGGTAAACGCATTTTCACCACTGAAAAAGTTTGCTTCTATAGTCATAAAATCGGGAATTTGAAAAAATTCCTCTTCAAAGGAAAAATAACTATTGATTGTTTTTGCATCGTTTTCAGCGAAAGTATCATTAACAGTTGAAAATTTTTTGGTATATAAGACGATAAAATCGGATTGAAGTTGTAGTAATTTTTGAGTAGTAGCTTCTGAGATTTGATGATTTTGTGAAGAAATATAATCTCTGCAAAAATTCCAAACATTCTTAAGCTCATCTTTTTTAACTAAAAGCTCTAAAAATTTTATTTTTACAATTGGTTTGGTATTATGAAGGATGCAATTAGGATCATACGGTGAGGAATTTTCTTTGCAAGTAGACTCTTCAAGTAAAAAATCTGATAAAAATTGATTAAAATCAATGGTGTCGAGATATTGAGAATAGTTTCCTTTAAGAATATCTGAAAAAATTTCGTCTGGAATATTTGTTGCTTTAGAAGTTGTTCTTTTAGGAATAGCTGGCATTAAACACCTACAAAAAAAATTAAAAAATGATCTTCATCGTAGGTTGCGAAGCTTAAGGAATCCTTAACAAAAAAATCGATTTATTTTTTATATAAAGATATAAAATGTAATAAATAGTTTTGATTTATGCAAAAATTAACAGGCTTTTTATAAATTGAATTAAACAGATTATTGAAAAAAGTAAAAAAACACCATCATGGCAAGCGAATGTCTAGATTGCCACGCGCTGCGCGCTCGCAATGACGAGGATTTGCTGCGGTGCTCGCAATGACGAGGGTTTGCTGCGATGCTCGCAATGACGATCAATATTCTATGCGCTCGCAATGACAATCAATATTCTGCGCGCTCGCAATGGCGATCAATATTCTGTGCCTCGTAATGACGAGATAGACTAACTATTCTTAAAACCTCAAACGACTGGTCGCGGTCAAATTAGAAGTGTCATCTTCACAAGTATCGCTTACTAGTATCCCTTTTCCTTGATTTAGAACGAGGAATCTCTGATTTTCATAGTGATCGCGGTTTCTGTCGGGAAGAGCAGGAGCCGAATTGATAACAGGGTGATTAGGAATCAAATACCCATCTTCGCATACTTCATTAATCTTTTCATAAACGGGTGCCGCATTATTTGATGAGATAGCACCATTATTATAAAATGGTGTTTCATTTGTGGATGACGATGAGGAAGTGGTTTCTGCCATGTTAGAACGTAAGCCTAACTCAATATCGGTATTTTGTACCGCATTGCGTTGCTTAGAAAAAAAGTTCCATCCGGTTTGTATCGCAGTGGTAACTAGTCCGGCTGTAGCAACGTTAGTGCCGATAATAGCAGCAGTTTCTGTTAAACTGTTTCCGTCTTGGGCTAATAAACAGACATTTCCCGCAAGCGGTAAAGCATTTAAAAAACCTTTAACAAGTTTATTTTCTATAGCTTTTGCAAAGTAATTTATGCCACTGACTATCGCATAGGTACTGGAGCTGCTAGCCAAAGACATTGCAAAGGATTGCCACATTTTTTCTATCCTTGTCTCATCTGACGCATGCGAATTTTCCATAGCTGAAACTATCGATGCATAGGAAGCAATCACCAGTGAATTGAAAACAGCTGATCCTGCCGTGAGTAATCTACGTTGAGTCTGCGTATAGCCTTTGCTCTTAGCGGATTCTAAAGCAATGGCAGTGACAGCATGTGATGTGCCAGCGACAGCTCCGTGACCCGCTGCGGCGGCCATTTTAGAGGCTAAGTTAAACGGTGTGCGTGCCTCGATGTTTAATGTGGTTTCGCAACTTTCTTTTAGTCTAGTTTGATTTATATTATCGAGGGGATTATAAAAAGTTTCTAGATCATGCAGCGCTTTTGAAAATTTAATAAACTCAGGGCTATTTGGCGTGGTTTGATTAGTATTGCTACTATCAAAATTTTCAGGACAGAGCGCGGATAGAAATTTAGAATGCAGCGAAATTAGCTTTTCTAAAGTATCTTCTGATAACGTATGCACTCTTATATTGTTGGTGATATATTCCAAAATCGTGCTGAGTTGACTTTCAGTTTTACCCTTTAATGATTCATCCTTTAATAGTGTATCTAATGTACTTTGGAAAAAATCTTTTGAATTAGTTTCAATGATTGGATTTATTGTTTTCATGGTGTACCTCAGTATTAGTTAATTGCGTGATAGTTGCGCGATGGCTACCGCGGATGTATTAGGAATATTTTCTGAACTAGAAATGTGGGTCTTAAAAAGCATGCTGCTATATTTCACCGAGTTAAACGGTAAATATCCGTTTGCTTCCTTCGGGGCAGGATTACCTATAGCTAATGTTGTGGTTGAATCTTGTTGAGTTGATGCAGCGATTTTTTGTTTAACACTGGTTAAGTGTATTTTTGAATCTACTACGATATCCATTTCGAATTCATTCGTATTAGCTACGCTATCCAGTTGCATCCCATCACTCACGTTTGTATTGCTCACCGCAGTGGATGATAAAGGAAAGCAACTGAGTATTTTCCGTGTTGCATTACTAGGAATAGCCGCACCTAAAAGCGTAACCATGGCAATGGATAAGCCTTCTAAGAAACTGTCGTTTCCGTAGGCTGTTATAAATAAACAGCCAAAAAGCGGTAAATTTTGTAACAATGATTTAAGCATTGCGTTGGTGTTTAAAAAGTCATTTAAACGCCCAAGATAACGAGGCGTATTTTTTAGCAAATGCAAAGCTAAGGTTGCCATAAAGACGAACGTTAGTTTTTGTACATTTTCTGAATTAACCTGCGGATCTATTTGATCGTTATCTAGCGTGGTTACAATAGAATAAATCAACGGAAGGGCGGAGACGCCAACCGTAGTGGCCAAAGCCAATGCAATGGTTAACAATCCAAGCGTGCGAGGAGTGCAGTCATATCTTTTAGCGATATGCAATACCACTTGACTTGCACCATCTAAGAACCCGATTCCAAATCCAAACCCAAATGCAGTGCCTAATTTCGCTGGCAAGGAAAAGTCGGTATTCCCAGTAAGAGTGATCTCATTGCTTATATCGTCGCTAATAGTGGTATTAAAAAGCGTGGGATTAGAAACAGTGGGTCTATTATCACTGAATTCACTAGTGATATTAGCCAGACGCGCATCGATACTTGGGATATCGTTTGGACAATTTAATGGGGTAGTGTTGAGCGTATTATTTTTTAAACTGGATAGAAAAGTAAAGTAATCCTTAGTATCTCCCGATGCTGAAAAAGGGCCCTTGAGCTTATCTAACTGCTCTAAACTGCATACCGGTGTTCCATAATGAGCGATATGATCTTTTAAATATTGTATAAAATTTGCAAGAATAATGCCTGATTTTTTAAGATAAGTAACCGGATCATTTTTCAATATTATCGCTAATTCTCTTTGCAAACTAAGATGTGCTTTTGCAGATTCTAAGGCTGTATAAGGATTTAGAGCTGGCATATTACACCTACAAAAAAAATTTAATTAAAAGACGGCTAGTACGTCGTTTCCCGCGCTAAAGACCTCTAACGTCGGGCATATTTCGCACGCACGCACTTTTTCTGCTGGGATTCTAACTTTATATAATTAAGGAAACATTAAATTTTTTATTAAAAATTAATTTGTTATCAATTTTTTTAATACATAGCTCAAGCTTAAGAAATCCTTAAGATTCGCTATCTATGATCCATGGACACTTAAGTCCTGTAATTTTTATTCTTTAGAGAGAAATCAATGCCAGCAATAATAAAAAAAGCGGCAGGGAAGCAATTAGAAAAAGTTTTACAGGATGTTTTAAATACTGAGCCGAATGAATGGAAATATTTTTTTGAACCGCACAGAATTAAGGAAGTACTTGAAAAACTAGCGAATCAAATTAAAAGTAATAATTTTTTCACAAAAGATTATTCAATTAATACATTTTTAGATTTCTTAAAAGCTTATGTAAAATCAGAATTTACAATCGATAAATTAAAAACCATCGATAATGATATTTTACAAAATTTAAACAAAATTTTTCGGGATTCTAAAGATATAATTATTGCGCAAAGTTTTTTTAATGAAGCACAAATAATTATAGTTACCAATTATTTAAGTTTTTTTAAATTATTTTTAGAATGGAATAATAGAGATTTATTAGAAAATAATCGTATAAATTTGCATGCGGATGATTTGAAGCAAGTAGCGATTAAAGTAGTTGAAAATAATAACGGCACGACGCATGACTTTGTTGCAACCTATATTTCTACATTAAAACTTAGCTTTGATAGCATGATTTTTTTACAGGATTATCAAAATGCTAATCAAGGGGTTGTTTCTATAGCAAAAAGTTTATTTTTGCAAAAAGATATTAATATTAATCTTGTTATAACCCAATTCTTCGGGTTTTTTGCTTATGAGTCTACCTTAATAGAGTATTATAAAAATAAATTATCTCTTTCGGATGTTCAGCCCTGGCAAGAAAATATAATTCTTGCTGCAACGGATTTACAGCAATATTTTTTTGATCATATAGATAGCAGAGATGATATTTCTAAACAAGCATTAAAATATTATTTTTTTAAATATTTTTTGGAAGAAGCTAACATACTAAGTCCACTTAAAGATCGCTATGCGAGCTATTTATCCTATTATTCGGATAAAAATTTTAATCCTTTGCCTTATATTTACGAGTGTCCTACTTTAGGATTAAATAAATTTTTAATACAGCATGCTGGTTTAGATAAGAATAAATTGGAAATCGTGTGTCAAGCGAAAGCTTGTGCCGATGGTAACTATGACCAATGGCTAAAAAGAACGGGTATTAGTCAAAATCTACCCGTGGTTAGTCACTATACGTGTTATATTTTTAGTAACGAAAGTAGTTATGAAAGTGATATTTATCGTTTTGTAAATTTTGAACCTATGAGCACCGCTTTTTTTATTGGTGCACTGAGAAATGCTACGCATGCGATTGGCAAGGCTTACGTGCAATATAGGTCTGATCCAAGCAGTTGGTGGGTAGTGTCTGCGCATGAGTATAATCATTTTATTAATTTTATAAAATTTGGTTATATCCCTCGAAGTTTTGATGAGGGACTGTCTTATAGGCTCATATTGGATGTCTGTTTTGACGCAGGTTTTCAATTTTGGCTAAGAGAAAATCGTAATAATTATACTTCTTTAGATTTGCTATCGAGTCAAGAATTTATCGGTTATAACCCTTCCTCCTTATTCATGTCTTATTTTGTAGATACTAATCCCCCTGGCTTTGCAAAAATATTGGAATCATATCAAAAACGCGATTCATCCATTCCTTTGCAAATTACACACTTAATCCAACAGGATAAGGGTTATTTACCGTGGTTAGATTCCTATCAAAAGCATTGTTTCAATCATACATTTAGAGCTTTAGGCGCAGGAGATAATTATTGTCCAGATTTGTTGCAAGCAAATTTGATGAAAAAAAAATATACTGAAAACTTATCAACTGGAAAGACATCTATGCCTACGGTTTTTAGAAAAAATCATCACTCGCTTATGTATCCAACAACCAGTATGCATAGAAACCCTAAGTCAACGCTGGGATTTTTGGCAAAAAAACCTAGCGCTGATGAAATGGGAAGAAAATTAATATTTGCCATCAGCAATGACAATTTAGTCGAATTTAAACAATTATTGAGAGAGGGTGCAAATCCTAATTATTACGAAGATGGAAAAACCATATTACACTTTCTTTATTTTTATGGTAAGTGTGATACACAGTATTTAGAATCACTGCTTATACACGGCGCTAAAATAAGCAATAAAGAAGATCTTTTACACTATGCTATGGGTGAAAAACATTGTAACGCGACTCAGTTAGAAGCTATAAAATCTATTTTTGGTAAATTTACACCCGCTAAGCTCGAAGAAACGGGATTGATTCCTTATCAACAAAAAAAATTAACGATCACCATCAGTATACCGATATCTGCATTTGTCAGTGGGGTCATCGCGGGCGGATGGGAAGAAGTTACAAAACGTAATAGCGGGCAATACCCATGCTTACCGAATATCATTTTTTATGGTTTAGAACCAGCTTCTTTGGCGATGGGGAGCGCAGCTATGAATTCTCTATTAGTGGGATCCGCAACATTTATAGGTTTAGAAGATGCATGGTTGAGCTTTGCTTATTACTTAGGAATGAATTATCTAGGATTGATGCTGGCGCAATTAGGAGAGAAAGCGACTAAAAAAATACAAAATAAACTCTTGAATATTTTAATGCCGATACTGTTGTACACTTTTTTTATAAATCCAAGCTTGCTGATTACTCTGTTAAATGAAGGTTTTGGAATAGAAATTTTGCAGGCAGTTATGATGCCTCTCTTTAGTATATTAAGCAGTGGAATACTTTTCAAAGCCGGCGAATATGGCACACAAAAAGCTATTGGGAAATTTTTCCCAGTAAATTCAGCCCTGACTGATACAAATAAAAGCTATATTCGATATGAAATGGGTGACATAAACGAAGAGTCTAAAGAAGAATCTATTTGGGATGAAAAGTTAGGAAATTTTAAAAATAACTACGCTAATTTAAAGGTTCTTTTTGTACCGCTATTGAAAACTTCAGCTCATAAATTAATTTTTAGTAAAAATTTAAATTTGCTAGAAAAATTTTCTGAAGTAGAGACTATTAAACAAATTGATAACAATCCAGATGATTTTAAAAAGGCTTTTAGTGCTTTAGAACGAATCAAAGAAGATTTATCTAATTTAGATAAAGCACCTAATAAGAAAAATATTTTGGCAGAAATAACTAACAATCTTATGCCTACAATGAATGCAATTAGACCTTCACAGCAAGTTATTAATGCTCGTGGTGGCTTGGCTCAGAATAAAGGGGTGGTCACTATTGTTGAGGAACAGCGCGCTCCATTAATGGCCTCTTTTACTAAAGAAGCCCCTCGCTATACTCGGACGCCCACTTCAAAGTTAACGGGAATTTCTTCTATATTTAAACCAACTGATTTCCCAGCTCCTCATACCGAGCAAGAATTGCGGGAAATGGAGAGAGATATGAATAGTAAGTGCTATCCGGCCTAATTCTCCCTAGAGTTTTGAGGAGTATCGCTTATTGTCTGCCTTCAGCATACAATAGCTACTTTTTCAAGCGATGTCGGTTAACCAACAAAAACTGCTTAATATCTATGAGTGCCTGCTGAATAGGTACGGCCGCCAGAAATGGTGGCCGGCAGACAGCCCTTTCGAGGTTATGATCGGCGCTATACTCACGCAAAATACCAATTGGTCGAATGTAGAAAAAGCCTTAGCTCTTTTAAAAGGGCAAGTGAGTTTAACACCCGAGGCGTTACTAAGCTTATCAACCGCCGACTTAGAAATCTGTTTGAAACCGAGTGGATATTTTCGGATTAAGACACAGCGTTTACAGAATTATTGCCATTGGTATTTAGCGAAGGGTAATTACAGCGGCTTAGATCAATTAAGCACAACCGATTTGCGTGAGCAATTACTCAGCGTGAAGGGCATTGGTCCTGAAACAGCCGATGATATCTTATTGTATGCCTTTAGTCGGCCGGTGTTTGTGATTGATGCCTATACGCGACGTTTATTACAACGCTTAGGTTTGATTCAAGGTCAGGAAAAGTATGAGTATTGTCGACAGTTATTTGAAACACAGCTAGCAAAAAGTGTGGATCTCTATAAGCAATATCATGCATTGATAGTCATGCATGCCAAACAGCATTGTCGGAAAAATAAACCGGTTTGCCATTCTTGCCAACTAGCGCAGGATTGTTTATCAAAACAAAAATCAGATGTATAGCTTAGGAAAAATCACCGTCATGGCGAGCGAATGGAATGAGCGTGGCCATCCCTGGATTGCCACGCACCTTACGGTGCTCGCAATGACGTTTAATATTTTACGCGCTCGCAATGACGAGGGAATTACTCTGTTGCTTCAGCTTCTGTATAAGATTCGTGGATTTTTAAACGATTTTCGCCGGCAAATTTCATAATACAGTCAAAAATATCTGGATTGGTTTCTTTGAGCTTGGGGTCGAGGACTAAGCATTTGGTGCGGCTTTCCTGGTCGATCATCGGTCGTAGCTGCGGGGAATACACCATGCGCCGATTAGTAAAACTGGCCAAACAACCGCACATACGTTCAGCCCAATCACTAGGTCTGAATTTTTCGCCAGTTTCGGTGACTCCTTCTATCAGAATGAGTTTTTCTCTTTGGCTTTTATGTGTGATGGTGTTTTCTAACATACATTTAAAGTTTTTATTAAGTTGGGGTGATATTACTCTAATTGCTGGTGATTAACTATACATAATTAGATGACATTTTATTGTCATTATAGAGCAAATAGCCTCGTTCTGCCTTACTGCGTGTTTCTACGTTCAGCGGAATCGTTGATTTCAAAAAATCGGCTATTTTATAGAGTTCTTGACTGTCGCCTTGCTTTAATTCCAGCTCGATTTCATGTAGCGCGGCTTGATGGGTTGCGGTTTTTACCAGGCCTTGGTCTAAAACTAATTCGATTTGGGTTCCATTGTCAGTGTTTAAATTCCAAGAGCTACGTTGAAAATCGGTATGAAATAATTCTAACAAATGCTTATTGCCAAGGATGGTTTTTAGTTTGGCTATTAAGCTGGGGTCGGTAAATTGCTCGATATTTGGGATGTTTTGTGTCACGGGTTGATCCCATTCATGCCGATGTTGTAGGTCGCCTATTTGTTCGCCCGCTGTTTTTAAGGTTTGTATCGTGCGGCCACCGGCTTCGCGTACGCGCATCGACAATCCTTGCTGCCATAAGGCGAGGTCAGAGGTATCAAAATAGCGGCTGATGAGTTGTTCTACAGAGATAATTTGCGTGCTGGGGAGCTTTAATAAAGGATGTTGGTGTAATAGATTAACATCTTCGGGAGCAATGCTGAGTTTAAGTTCAATTTCGAGAAACATAGGTATACTCTTCGCACTAGAATTTTTGTCTGTGTTGCCGCTCAATTCGCAATCCTCATGTATCTTGAATACATTCCGGTTGCTTCATTCTCACGGCGCCTTGTCAAAAATCCAATTGCTGTGAGTATATTCAAGAGAGGGTATCGGTTTTTATATCGCGTTTTTCCATCAATGCTTGGTATTGCTCGATTTCTTGTTCTTGCGAAGCGGATTTTTCAGGATGGCGCTTATCGAAGGCGGTAAGAAATCGATCAATGTCACTGACAAAGTTCCTATCTGGTTTAAGTTTGTTTTTTATAGTGTTCATGCCGCTTGTTGTTCGATAGCGTGACGAAGCTCTTTAATTGCTTTTTGCTCGAGTTGACGCACGCGTTCAGCCGATACTTGATAGCGATTGGCTAATTCTTGCAAGGTAATTTTAGGTTCAGTTAACCAACGATCCCTGATGATGGTTTGTTCTCGTTCGTCTAATTTGGCCAGCGCTTTATGCAAATGATCTTGGCTGGATTCGGTGGTGTCACTCGCTTCGAGTAAACGTGCGGGATCGTAACGATTATCTTCAAAATGCATATCAAGCAATGGATAGCTAGTGGATTTGGAATCGTTGCTTTCATCACTGATATCCAAACTCATATCGTTAGAGGCCAAACGAGATTCCATCTCACGTACGGTTTCTGGTTTGACACCGAGATCACGCGCAACGGCTTCGATCTCTTTTTGGTTAAACCAACCTAAATGAGTTTTCATTTTACGTAAATTAAAAAATAGTTTACGTTGTGCTTTGGTAGTGGCTATTTTGACAATGCGCCAGTTACGTAAGATAAATTCTTGAATTTCGGCTTTGATCCAATGCACGGCAAATGAAATCAAGCGCACGCCTACTTTAGGGTCAAAACGTTTAACCGCTTTCATTAAACCAATGTTACCTTCTTGAATCAGATCGGCGAGTGCAAGACCATAACCCATATAAGTCTGTGCAATATGTACGACGAAGCGTAGGTTGGCAATGATAAGCTTTTTGGCGGCGACTAAATCTTGGTGTTGGTAATAGCGTTCGGCGAGTGCGGTTTCTTCTTCAGCGCTTAATACGGGGATTTGTTTTAACCGCGCAATATAGGCGTCGGTACTGTTAATAGGTAGTGATTGATAAAGTGTTTGTAAGTGAGTATTCATGACCATCTCCGTTGTCTTTAGACTTGTTTTAGTGGGTTCACTTGACTTCATAATGTGCTAGAGTATACCGCAATAGATTCCTATTTTCATCCGCATTTAAAAAATAAAGGAAAATTTTCTATGACAGAATCTGGGCTTTCACCTATCGTACGCCGCATCAGCACACCCGTTCAAGTAGGCTCGGTTCAGCTTGGTGGCGGAGCGCCTATTATTGTCCAATCGATGACCAATACCGATACTGAAGATGCGGCAACCACGGCTCAGCAGGTCATAGAATTAGCTCAATCCGGCTCTGAATTAGTTCGAATTACGGTTAATACCGAACAAGCGGCGCAGCAAGTGCCTTTTATTCGCGATAAAGTCCGGGAGGCGGGCTACTCGGTGCCGATAGTCGGCGATTTTCATTACAATGGTCACCGGCTTTTACAGGCGTATCCGGCCTGTGCCGAGGCCCTAGATAAATACCGTATTAATCCGGGTAACGTGGGTTATGGCGAAAAACGCGATGCCCAATTTACGCAGATGATCGAGGTCGCGCTGAAATATAACAAGCCGGTACGGATAGGCGTGAATTGGGGTAGCTTGGATCAAGATCTGAGCTCACGTGAGATGGATAAAAATGCGGCATTGGCGCGTCCACGCTCGGCGGCGGAAGTGTTGCAGGAAACCTTGGTACTATCGGCTTTACTGAGTGCCGAATTGGCTGAAAAAATTGGCATGCCAGCGAGTATGATCGTCTTATCCTGTAAGGTAAGTCGCGTACAGGATTTGATTGCTATCCATCGTAATCTAGCCGCACGTTGTACCTATGCGATTCATTTGGGTTTAACCGAGGCAGGGATGGGTTCAAAAGGGATAGTGGCGACCACAGCAGCGCTAGCGGTTTTATTACAAGAAGGTATCGGTGACACGATTCGGGCCTCATTAACACCGGAGCCGGGTGGCGATAGAAGTCGCGAAGTGGTCGTTTGCCAACAGATTTTACAATCTATGGGCTTACGCGCCTTTATGCCGTCAGTATCTGCATGCCCTGGCTGCGGACGTACTACCAGTAGTTATTTCCAAGAATTGGCCCAGCAAGTCGAAGGCTATATTAAAGAGCGTATGCCGACTTGGTCACAACATTATACGGGTGTAGAGAATTTATCGTTGGCAGTGATGGGATGCATAGTCAATGGGCCGGGCGAGAGTAAACATGCCAATATTGGCATTAGTTTACCGGGTACCGGCGAACATCCGATTGCGCCGGTATTTGCCGATGGACGTAAAGTCGCCACATTGCGTGGAGATAATATTGTTCAACAATTTCAAGTTATTATAGAAGATTATGTGGTGAGTCATTATGCAAAAAGAGAACAAGTTGTTACAACGCAAAGTTAATCGGTTTAGAGCGAGTGTATTATTGAGTTTATTTTCTTTAGCTACACTTAATTCTGTAGGGGCACAAACTCCATCGGTGATGGTTCCTGCTTATTCACGTCTCGAAAAAAAGTTAGCGTTTTATCAACAAGCAGTACAACATCCTTGGCCTCGTTTACAGACTAACGAAGTGTTATCGGTAGGCATGCAAGATCCAATGGTTGTTGTGTTGCGCCAACGTTTATGTGCGAGTGAAGATTTGCCTGTAAGTGCTTGTACCGACGTGCCCAATCCAAACGATTTTGATGAACAAGTCGAAGATGCAGTTGCTCTGTTTCAAGAACGGCATGGATTAAACGATGATGGCGTGGTAGGCGCGACGACACGACAAGCAATGAATGTTTCTGCGACACAACGTTTACATCAGATTGAATTTAACTTGCAACGTTGGTCACGATTGATTGCTTTAGCCAATCCTTCCTATATATGGATTAATGTACCCGATCACCGTTTACGATTAGTTAAAGATCATCATGCAATTTTAACCGCCCGCGTTATTGTGGGTAAACCATCGCGACCAACACCGGAGATTAATTCCGAAGTGACGCGTATCATATTGAATCCTTATTGGACCGTGCCGCCTGGAATTGCGCGTAGAGATGTTATTCCTAAAGCGATGCGTGATCCTAATTATTTGAGTCGTAGTCACATCCGAATATTTGCTGTCAATCAACCCAATAAAGAATTAGATCCCAATGCAGTGGATTGGTTAGCAGTGAAAAAAAATCCTGGACGTTATATTTTACGTCAGGATCCAGGGCCGCATAATTCATTGGGACAAATAAAATTTGAATTTGCTAATCCACATTTAGTATATCTGCATGATACGCCATCAAAAGCGCTATTCGATGCGGAACGACGTTTATTTAGTTCCGGTTGTGTGCGTTTAGAAGAGCCGTTCGAATTTCTTGAAGCCTTAGAAGAATTCGATCCTAGCTTGCAACAAGCAGCGACACGCATCGAAGCCGCTTTAGAATCGGGACGTACCACGGTGATTAATTTAAAAACACCAATACCCATTCATTTAACTTATATTACCGTCTGGGTAGATAAACATGATGTATTACATTTTTGGGATGATGTGTATGGTCGCGATCCAGCACTCCCAACCAATAAAGAGCAATTAGCCAATGATCTGCCAGAACCTATCTAAGGATAGGTTCTTAGCAACAGTTGGCTTCTTAAGGGGTGAAACTGTTTTGTGGATGATTGTTTGTTATTCCACTATCTGAAGGCGTTAATGGTTGAAATAGTGTGGAATGCTTCTTAGGGCTGTCATCGGTTGGGTTTATTTTGCTTAATAACTGATTGATATAGTGATTTATTTGGCTTATCGAATCCGTTTTTTTGGAAAGTTCAATGATTTCGTCAAAAACTGATTGGCTAAATTTATTCTCTGGAATTCGATAGAACAAATATCCGCCATGTTCTGTGAATTCAAGATTCTTCAAAGCAAATAATATGTTTAAATTTTCTTGTGTGGCAAGTTTGGGACCAATTGCGTTTAAAGCACTGCTAATACGCTGTGGATTAAGATGTGCTTGAAGAGTGTTGCTGTTTTGTGATGTTAAGAGATTATTTTTTTTCAGTTCGCATAATGCGTAAGCTAAAGCTATAGGTTTAATGTGAGCTGCAATTCCTGCTTTATGTTCTGAACTGATATGATTTTCTTCAAGCATTTTTAATGCGGTTTGAATATTTGCTTCTGAAGCCATTTAAAACCTCTCTATAAAATGGCCATCCTTTGCTTCTATGATTTAAATACAATAAAGATTTATACAAGAAGAAACTTAAGGAAATCTTATTTATCTATGACCAAGAATTTTTCGTCATTGCGAGCACCATAGGTGCGTGGCAATCCATGGATGGCCACGGCCTCACTGACGTTTCGGTCTCGCCATGACGGTCTCATTAATTTTTCTGTGAGATCAATGAAAAATTTTTTAAAACTTATTTAATAAAATTGAATAATTTATGTTAAGCTTGATTGAACGGATTTTCTCTCAGGTATTGAGGTTTTATGGCGAAAATTAAACAGCAAAAAATAACTGAACTTCAAAAAAATTTAGCTAAAAAAATAAAGCAATTAAAAGACGAAATTAAAAAGCTTCCAGCTTATGTGCGAAGAAAAAAAGATGAAAAAAATTGGGAGACTTTTTTTCTCACTTTCGCTTTTATTTCCCTAACAGGAATTATGATTTTTGGTACAGGTGGGTGGTTGGCAGTTGCGGCATCGGGCGCGTTGTTAACATTAATCATTGTTGAATCGGGATTATTTTTATCGCTAGCAATTGGTTTCAGTGCTTGGCCAGTATATAACGTTTATTTATGGGCACGTGATTTATTGAGTGCTGAAAAAATAAAAAGTCAAAATAAAGATTATGATCAATGTCACAAAAATCTGATTGAATTAAAAGCGTTAGCGGCTGAAAAAAACTACTTATCTGCAAAAATAAATTTCAAACTGAATAATGCGATTAAGTGTTTTCCATCTGGGCTTTTTGCTCAAGAAAACGCAAACTTTGCGCAACTCGGCTTAACCGATCAAATACACCGATTAGAACAACAAAAGAAAAAACTTCCCGCTTATTCCAGAAAGCAAAAGGATAAACATATTTGGGATAAAATTTTTCGATATTCTGCAGCGATTTCCTGTGCGGGTTTAGGTTTATATGCAATTGCTTTCATTATGACGGCAGGCGCATCGGCTTCAATAGTAATGGGTCCTGTCTTTCCTGTTTTAGTTATTATTGAGGCTATCAATGTTTTAATTATTATTGGACCTGTACTGGTGAGTAGTGTATTGCATGCTTCTTATTTATGCATACGTGATCTGTTTAGTTCTGCTGAAATCAAAGCCAAAAATAAAGAATATGCGCAACTGAAAAAAACTATTAGTGAATTAAAAAAATTGGACAAGCAAGATAGCCAGTTAGATGAAAAAATTAATAGTAAACTTCATGAGCTTGAAGATACCAAGCCATCACAAACTTCGGATGAGAAAGAAACTACAAAAAATCTTTCAGTAAATACTGAAAATAAGAAAAATGAATATGTTTATAAGCTGTTTCAAGAACCTATAGTTCCAGCTAATGAAACAGATCTTATTAAAGCAACTAAATTATCCAGCTTAAAAGTTAACTAATCAGGAGTTTCGCGATTAGAGCCTAACAAAAGGAGAATTTAAGCTTTTCTCCGCTAAGGTCTTAGTCATTGCGATCCCGAAGCGCACGGCAATCCCAGAAGCATACTCACATTGGATGCAGCGCCTATTCAGCAATCAACAAAGCTGCCGCCACGTTGCGTCCTTCAGACATTAATACCGTGTAAGTGCGGCAAGCGGCACCGTTATTCATGACTTCTACACCTATTTTTTGCTGATAAAACACGTTTAATAACGCAGCATCGGGAAAAGCTAAGTTTTCGCCACTGCCGAGTAATACGATGCTAGGATGTAGATCGATAATTATTTGCAAATAGTCGGTAGTTAGGTCAGCGATGCGGTGCGGTGGCCAAGGATCAATCAGCTGATTAGGCATGACAATCAGGCTATGTCGGATTTTTTGCTCATTAACTTGGATAAAATCGTTAGCATAGGCACGAATCTGATATCGACCTTCGCCAGTGTCTAGGTTTAATTCCATAACGGACTATCAAGTTAAAAATATTTACGTTAAATTATACAGTATGACAAAAATAATTATACTCATTGCCTATTTAAGCATGAGTTACTTCCTACTTCCTAGCCATGCGAGTGCTGAAATCATGTCAAATAACTTAAACAATGAATTACGATCCGGTCAGTCACTGCAATTGGTTACACTGGATAGCCCTGAGCATAGTGTTTTAAGGACGCCGGCTAAAACCATTAAGTTTCCGCTCGATAGTGAAACACAACAATTTATTCAGGATTTGCAAAGTTTTTTCCACGATCTGAAGAGTCCTTTAGGCAGTCCAGCGGGATTAGCGGCGCCACAAGTGGGTTATGGATTGCGAATTATCATTATCCAAATACCCGAATCGGCTAAGGCTAGACGTAAGGACGTGTATGATGTAGTTCCACCTACGGTTTTAATTAATCCTTCGTATACGCCCGTAGAGGCTGCTGGTGAGAGTAAAGATTGGGAAGGGTGTTTTTCGGTGCCGGGAAAAATGGGTGAGGTATATCGTTATAATGAAATCCATTACACAGCCTATACAACTGAAGGCAAGCAAATTAGTGCGGTGGCGCGAGGGTTTTTGGCTAGATTGATACAACATGAAGTCGATCATTTAAATGCAGAGCTGTATATCGATCGCTTGCGTCCCGATTGTCGTTATGACTCCGTTGAAAATGTAATGAAAATGATTAAAGCGACGACTGAAAAAAGTGAATAACTTTTTTATAGGCATGGATTGCAAATACGCTTATAGCGCCATGAAGCTTAGGGACACGCCATTAATATCATGAATAAAACCATCTTACGTCGCCAATTTAATTTAGTCGAAAGTTTAAATCATTTACATCCAGTTTTGCAGCGTGTGTATGCGGCACGCGGTATCCAATCCGCAGAGGAGTTGGATTATAGTTTGCAATATTTACTGCATTATCAATCATTAACCGGTATCGAAGCAGCGGCACAGTGTTTGGGTCATGCAGTGATGCAGCAACAACGTTTACTGATAGTCGGTGATTTTGATAGTGATGGCGCAACCAGTAGTGCTTTAGCAGTCAGTGCGTTACGAGCTTTTGGCGCGCAGCAGGTAGATTTCTTAGTGCCGAATCGTTTTGAATATGGGTATGGCTTAACCCCCGAGATAGTTGAATTGGCTTTACGCACGAAAAAACCGGATGTTATTGTCACCGTTGATAATGGTATTTCTAGTCATGAGGGTGTTATCGCCGCAAAAGCTGCTGGATTGAAAGTAGTGATTACCGATCATCATTTACAGGCCGCCACATTGCCAGCCGCGGATGCGCTGGTTAATCCTCAACAGAGCGGGGATCAATTTCCGAGTAAGAACTTAGCCGGCGTAGGTGTTATTTTTTATGTGATGTTGGCACTTAGACACTATTTGCGTAACCAAGATTGGTTTGGAAAAAGCAATAGCGCTATACCGAATATGCTGCAGTTTCTGGATTTGGTGGCGTTAGGAACGGTCGCTGATTTGGTTAGCTTAGATCGGAATAATCGCTTATTAGTCACTCAAGGTTTGCAATGGATTAAAGCCGGTAAAGCGCGGCCAGGGATTTATGCCTTACTAAAACTCGCCAAACGCGACGTGGAATATCTGGTTGCGGGTGATTTATCGTTTAGCGTTGCGCCACGTTTAAATGCTGCAGGTCGTTTGGCGGATATGTCATTAGGGATAGCTTGTTTGTTAGAAACGGATCGCAATCGTGCGCATGAGCTTGCGTTGCAGCTCAGTCAATTGAATGAAGAACGTCGTTCGATAGAAAATACCATGAAGCAAGAAGCTTTTATTATTTTAGAAAAATTAATCGAGAAAGAACCTTTAGAAAAAGGAATTTGTTTATACGATAGCCGTTGGCATCAAGGTGTGATCGGTTTGTTGGCTTCGCGATTAACCGAGCGTTTGCATAGACCGACGATCATTTTTGCTGAGGGTCATCAAGCCGACGAATTAAAAGGTTCTGCCCGTTCTATCACCGGCTTGCATATTCGTGATCTATTGGAAACCATTGCAATGCGTCATCCGCATTTGATTACTAAATTTGGCGGACATGCGATGGCTGCAGGATTGAGTTTGAAAAAAGAATCATTTGTCGAATTTGCTAAGATTTTTCAGCTGGAATGTGAGCAACAATTACGACCTGATAGTTTACAGGCTACCTGTTATACCGATGGTGAATTAACACAACAAGAGCTAGCTTTAGAGTTGGCTGAACTGTTACGTTATAACGCAGGCCCATGGGGTCAAGATTTTCCAGAGCCGTTGTTTGAAGGTGGTTTTCGTTTACTTGCGCAACGGTTGGTGGGTGATAAGCATTTAAAAATGACCTTAGCCAGTCAAGATGTTGGTAAACAAATCGATGCCATTGCATTTAATGTTAATCTAAGTCACTGGCCAAATCATCGTGCCGAACGCATCAATGCGCGCTATCGTTTAGGCGTAAATTATTATCAAGGCCGCAAAATCCTACAATTAATTGTTGAGAATTTAGAACTTATATCCAAGTAGCTTCACGAATATCGTCATGGCGAGCGAATGTAATGAGCGTGGCCATCCATGGATTGCCGCGCACCTTCGGTGCTCGCAATGACGATCGATATTCTAGGTGCTTGCAATGACGATGAATATTTTACGTGTTCGCGAGGATAAATAGATTTTTTGGCGTTCGTCAAAAGTGGAATAAAAAAAGGCCGATGAAATCGGCCTTTATATTTTAACAAAATTAAGTTGTGTAAATTAAGACTTAATTGAGTTTTTTTCTGTTTGATCCTTTTCTGCTGCGGAGTTAAGCGTGTTTAGCTCATCAAGTTTAGCAGTGTCTTTTGCTTGTTTAGGATCTGTTTTTCTTTCCAAAGAAACTTTTTTGTGACCTTTTCTATGATGAACAGCTTCTTTTTTAGCGGGGGTTAGTACTGCAGGTGATTGGTTGTTAGCAGTAGGTAAGCTATTCAGATCAGTCGCTGATTCAGCTGCGAAAGCTGGGATAGCTAAAATCGCGCTGCTTAAACCGATGACGAGAGCTTGTTTCAATTTCATGACGAGGACTCCAAATTGTTATTATTGTAAAACAGGCTTTGTGTAACAAAGCGAGTGAGGCTATCATACCAGTAAAAAACCAGCATGGAAGCCCCCTTACCAGAAATAAATCATGCTAAAGCCGCAGAAACAGTCGATTAGTTCATATATGATAGCACCAATGATGGGTTGGACTACCCGCCATTATCGTTATTTTTTCCGTCTAATTTGTAAAAAAGCACTGCTATACACCGAAATGCTGACCACTGGTGCTATTTTAAATAGTCCACAGCGAGATCGTTTATTAATCTTTGATCCGAGTGAAAAAGCTTTGGCCATACAATTGGGTGGTGGTATCGCTTCCGATCTAGCGCAGGCGGCCAAAATAGCCGAACCCTATGGTTATTCTGAAATTAATCTGAATGTCGGTTGTCCTAGTGATAGAGTGCAATCAGGTTGTTTCGGTGCGGTATTACTTAAAGATCCGATGCGTGTCGCTGATTGCATTGCTGAGATGAGTGCGGCGGTTAAATTGCCGATTACCGTTAAAACCCGAATTGGTGTCGATGATTGCGAAAGCTATGATTATCTGGCCCAATTTATCCAACAAATAAGTTTGGCTGGGTGCCAAACGTTTATTATTCATGCGCGTAAGGCTTGGCTATCAGGATTAAGCCCTAAAGAAAATCGTGAAATTCCGCCTTTAAATTATAACTGGGTGTATCGCATTAAACGCGATTTTCCTCATTTAAATATCGTTATAAATGGCGGGATAACTTGTTTAGACACCGCGCAGGAACATTTGCAGCAGGTTGATGGTGTCATGCTAGGTCGTGCCGCTTGGTATAATCCCTATCTATTTGCTGAACTCGATCAACTGATCAGCCCACAGGATACATGGAGCATTCCTAGTCGATTATCTATCGTTTTACACTATCTACCTTATTTGGAAAAAGCTTTTGTGTCAGGTGAAAACTTGGCGCATTTAATACAACCTTTGTTTGGTTTATTTCATGGTGTCGCGGGCGGCAGACGTTGGCGACAAAAATTAAGTGAAATCTTACAGCTGGGCAATCCGTTAAGGATAAAAGAGATACTGCAAGAAATGTATTGATTGTCTCGGCATGTAAATATTGGTCGTTATTGCGAGCACCGTAGGTGCGCGGCAATCTAGGAATATGAACTGTGGATGGCCACGCGAATGACATTCGCTCGCCATGACGGAATCAATGACTTGGTCGTTCTACCCACTGATAGAGAGCAAATGACTCCGGGGTACATTTAATACAGCGTGTTGCACAATTAGGGGTTTTAAAACATTTTTTTACACAACCTTTATGTATTAATAGTTCTAAAATCGCCAAGGTTTCTTCTTGCTTAGTTCCAAAGGTTTGTAAAATAAGCGCTAGATTAACACATTTTTTTTCAGCAATAAATTTTTTTAAAGCAAGTAAGCTAATCATGACAGTTGCTTCGACTAGATGAAAGTGGAAGCGGTAATTCGGTTAGTGTGGTTGTTTTGGAACGTAAGAAAATACGTGTCGCAAAAAGCGCAGTAGCAACGATGAGATACCAACCCATAGTCATTATGGGATGTTGGCTAAATGTGGCGGTTTGATAAAATAAAGTAGCAACGGCATAGGCAATTCCGGTACTCCATGTCATAGAAAAATAAGCCCAACCTTTGCCGATTTCGCGTTGCATCACTGCCATGGTCGAAATACAGGGAAAGTACAATAAAATAAATAACAAATAAGCAAAAGCACCCAGTTTGCCAGCGAAATAATGTGACATCACACCATAAACGCCTTGTGTTACTTCAGGTGCTTGTGCTTTAAGCGCCATCGGATTGCTTAGAGTTTTGCCGAGATCGTGTAAATTTTTAGGAATAGATAACACAGCGGTTTTTAATTCATCGCCTATTGTGGATTGTTCGGCAGACTCTGTCAGCTGGCCCACTTGCGAATATAAAGTATTTAAGGTTCCGACAACTACTTCTTTGGCTAATAAACCCGTCGCTAAACCGACAGTGGCGGGCCAATTATCACTTTGTATGCCCATTGGAGCAAATACCGGAGTGATGGTTTTTCCAATGCTGGATAATAAGGACTGTTGATTGGCTTCACCGCTGATGAGTTTGCCATGGATGCTAATCGTATTGAAACATCCTATCAACATACAAATTGGAATAATAAAACGACCGGCTTTAAATAAAAATAATTTCAAACGTTGCCAAGTGCTTCGAAAAATACTACCCCAATGCGGCCAATGATAGGTCGGCAATTCTAAGATCATGGGTGTTGTTTCTGCTTTTAAGCTTGTCGAACGCAATAATAATCCAGTGAAAATGGCGGTTAGTATCCCTATACCATATAACGCGAAAATAATCAGTGCTCCGCCTTGCGGGAAAAAAGCAGCGACAAATAAGGTATAGACAGTAAGACGGGCGCCGCAAGACATAAACGGCGCCATCATCACAGTTAAAATACGATCCCGTGGTGAAGCCAAGGTGCGAGTAGCCATTACCGTAGGAACATTACAACCAAAACCAACAATTAAAGGAACAAATGCTTTTCCCGGTAAACCAATGGCCCCCATTAATTTATCGACCACAAATGCTGCGCGTGCCATGTAACCGGAGTCTTCTAATAAGGATAAAAATAAAAACATCGCGCCGATGACAGGTATAAAGCTAATCGTGGTATTAATACCTTTACCTAAACCATTGGCAATTAATGCAATCAACCAAACAGGCAAATGTAATTGCGTTAATACATGAATACTGCCATGAATAAACAATGCGGTACTACCGATATCAAAAAAATCTTGGAAAGCGCCACCGACATTAATAGCAAATAAAAAAAGTGAGTACATGACTAAAAGGAAAATAGGAATACCTAACCAACGATTCAAAATAATACGATCGATGCGTGCGGTGAAAGTTATGCCTGGCGTATGTGTGATTAAACTTTGTTTTAGTATGGATTGTATCCAAGCATAGCGCGCATCGGCTATCAACAAATCAATTTCTTCACCGTATTGTGTTTTGAGTATCTCAATCAATGATTGTGCAAAGTTAAGTTCTTCTGCTGTGACAAAGTTGCGAGCAAGCGCATCATCTTCTAATAGTCGACAGGCTAACCAGTTTCTAGGCACGGTTTTTGCGGATAATTTTTCGGAGAGCGTTTGTACAGCGCTTTCTAATAAGGGTTCAAAAGAATAAGGGAAAGTAGCGTGGGTTGAAATAGTTGACGATAAGGCCTGACGTAATTCTTGAATACCCTTACCGCGAATGGCGGTTAGCGGAATGATAGGGCACTTTAACGATCGACTTAGTTTCTGAATATCGATGTGAATCCCGCGTCGTTTAGCAATATCCATCATATTAAGTGCGATAATAACCGGTATCTGCATTTCTAAGAGTTGTGTCGTCAAATACAGTTGACGTTCAAGATTGCTGGCATCTAATACATTAATAACGACATCGGGACGATTGCTAACCAAGTAATTGCAGGCTATGCATTCATCCATGGCACAATTATTAGCGACTACGCTTAAAGAATAAGTACCAGGGAGATCAACGATTTCATAGCTTGTTGCACCGACATTAAAATAGCCGCTTTTTTGCTCAACAGTGACACCTGCCCAGTTACCGACTTTCTGCCGACTGCCGGAGAGAGCGTTAAAAATGACGGTTTTACCACAATTTGGATTGCCTGCTATGGCAATAATCTTGTTTTTTTGCATGAGTTTTTAGTTTAGTTTGAATATTCTACGTAAATATGACAGGCTTCACTGGAACGTAAACTAAATTGGCTACCTAATATTTGTAATTGTAAGGGGTCACCCAGCGGTGCACGACGAATTAAAGTAATGGTTGTTTGTCGGGTAATGCCCAAATGTTGTAACAGTTTGCGGCATTGCGGTGCGATGTCTGGACTGAAGCCTTGTACCGTAGCAGATTGTCCGTATCGCAATTGCGTCAGTGGTATAGCGCTCATAAATATTTTAAATGAGAATCATTATTATTTATAATAGAGGTTTTTTAGTGACGAAGCAAGTCTTAGTGGATCATAAAATAAAACCATTTAGTGTGTATTTTTTATGCAGTTAAGTCATCTATTAATGGGGTTGGACGTTCCGGTAACAACGGATGTGATCATTAAAGGACTTTGCCAAGATAGTCGTCGACTGCAAACTGGGGATTTATTCTTTGCTTATCCAGGGTTGGGTAGCGATGGACGCCATTTTATACCAGAAGCGATAGCCAAAGGAGCTGCGGCTATTTTATTTGAACCGGATGGCGGAGATTCTATTGATCTTACTACAACATCTATCCCGCTATTACCTATTCGTCATTTAACGGCTCAATTAGGCCCGATTGCGGCGCGATTCTATGATTATCCGAGTCGTTATATGCCCGTACTAGGCATTACCGGTACGAATGGTAAAACTTCCTGTACGCATTTTTTAGCGGATAGTTTGCAGCAGTTACAAAAACCTTGTGGCGTCGTCGGCACCTTAGGTAATGGTTTTTATGGTGATTTAAACCCAGGTCAGTTAACGACACCCGATGCTATTGAACTACAACAATTGCTGGCAGATTTTCGCGATAAACAAGCACAAGCAGTGGTGATGGAGGTATCTTCACATCGTTTAGCTCAACAGCGTTTAAATGGAACAGAATTTTCTGTTGCCGCATTTACCAATTTGACGCGCGATCATCTAGATTATCATGGCAGTATGGAAGCTTATGCGCAGGCCAAACGTTCTTTTTTTGATTTACCTGGTGTGCAGCAGGCGATATTAAATGCCGATGATCCTTATGCACAACAGTGGTTAACTGAACTTGCCCAACAATTACCGGTGTATGCGTATTCATTACATAAGCCCAAAGCGGCCTGGTCACATATTCCACACATTACAGTAAAAAAATTCAATTTTAATCAACAAGGTTTAAGTGCAGAAATCGATACTCCTTGGGGTGAAGTATTTATTGAAAATCCATTTTTAATGGGACGGTTTAATTTAAGTAATTTGTTGTTGGTATTGACGCTATTAAAAAGTTTACATTTTTCTTTAGCAGAAATTTCACAAGTGATATCAAAATTAAAAGGCGTAAAAGGACGCATGCAAGCTTTTCATACCCCGGGAAAGCCTTTAGTTGTCGTTGATTATGCGCATACACCGGATGCCTTGCAGCAAGTGTTGCGTGCTTTACGCCCACATTGCAAAGGCGATCTGTATTGTGTATTTGGTTGTGGGGGTGACAGAGATAAAGGAAAACGGCCAATAATGGCCAAGATTGCCGAGCAGGAAGCTGACTGTATTATATTAACCAATGATAACCCGCGCTATGAAGATCCATTGCAAATTTTGCAGGATATTCAACAAGGTTTTACAGACAAAAAATCCGTCTATCGTGAACCGGATAGACGAGCTGCGATTGCCTATGCCTTAGCAACTGCCCAGCCGTCTGATGTAATTTTAGTGGCGGGTAAAGGACACGAAGCCTATCAATTGATTAAAGGCATCAAATATCCTTTTGATGATGCCGGCGAAGTGCAGCACCTATTAAAAACCTAATTCATTGATGGCAAAAATGGATGTCAGTCCAACTCTTGCTAGCCAGTTATAACCGTATGAATTGAGTAGATTCGATATATCGGAGGTGTTAGCAGCTTCCATGCTGCCAGCATAGTCTTCGATGGAGATAACCTTGGGTTTTACTATCGAGAAATCAAAGTCCTTTATAATTCTTTCGTCATAACCTTCAATATCAATATTTAGATAATCTATATTAAAAAGTTTATTTTCGGAAACAATCTTGTTTATTGATAGCGTAGGTATTTTTACGTGTTCTTTGAAACTACGTTCTAATGCAACATGGGGGCAACACGTAGCAATCGCAGAGAGGCCATGTTTACCGTCTTTTTTACTGGGGAGTGATAAATCAATTTCTTTAATAGTTTTGCATTCTTCTTCGGTAATAACCGCAGCGCAGAGATTGATATCACTTTTCCTTATTTTGTTAAATAAGGCTATAGTTTTTGGATTTGCATCGACATTGACGCCATGCCACCCTTTTAGCCATAAGTAGGCGGTATTAGAATATTTAAAAGGATGATAGGCCCCAATATCTAAATAAATTCCCGACGTTTTTTTTCCTGGAAATAGCCTTCTGACCAAGACATCTTCGGCCCATTGACCGAAATAACATTTACAATCTCCTGATAGAATGGTTTTTAATAATCGCGTGATATACATAAAGGATGCTTAAATTGCGCCAATTTTTTGTAGACTAGCACGGTTTATCCGTCATTGCGAGCGCATAGCGCGCGGCAATCTAGAAAATCTCGCTCGCGTTTGCAATATAGGTTAAGCGCAAAATAGTGACTTATTTTAAAACCTGTTGGTAAGCTTGTAACGTTGCATCGATAAAATATTTTTTGTCGAACTGTTGTATCGCTTTAGTCCTTGCATGCAGTGACATTTGCGTGAGATCTGTTTGCGTTAGTCGCGTTAAAATAGTTATTAGCAGATGAGTCAAGCTAGGAATATCATTAATGGGAACTATCCAGCCATCATATTCAGCGGTTATATTTTCAGGAAGACCACCGAAATTTGAAACTATGACGGGAAGCCCCATCGATATCATTTCTCGACAAGCAAAAGAGATAGTTTCTGATGCATTGGATAATACAAAACCTATATCACCCATAGCAATAATAGGCCTGGTATCGGGAACGAATCCAGTGAAAATGACTTGATCCAGAAGATTAAATTTTTTTACGGTATCATTTATTTCACATTCAGTGGGCTGATGGCCAGCAATAATAACTTTAATTCTATTTTTTAATTGGGGTGATAACGCGGCTATAGCTGCAATAAGGTGAGCCCAATTTTTACATTTAGCTGTTCCAGCATTCGAAACCAAAACAAAATCATCGTCGTTTATGCTATATTCTTGACGTAATAGTCGTTTTTTTTCTGACGAAGAGGGCTGATAAAAATCAGTATCTACCCCATGGGGAATAAGTTTAGTAGATTTCGAGCTGACTGTTTGAAGCAATTGTCGTTGGGTATGTTCACAGGCCGCAATAATGGCGTCAGTGAAGTATCGCATTCTGAGTTTAGCACCCCATTTTGGGATTAAAGCATGATGTTTAGTAAATATTAACTTAGGTTTATGCTTTAAGAAGGGATAAAGGAGTAAAATGACTCGATGACAAGCAGAACCATTGAGGTGAATAATGTCGAAATGGTTTTGAGCGATCCATTGTTTAAATAGATAGAGTTGCTTAAGATTTCTAACCCATTTTTTTAAAATACGGTGATAATCAATGGCGTAGCGAGCAACAGCTGGGCTTAGAGATAAATAGAGTTGAGAAGAGGCTGGGCAGGCTACTGAAATAGTATGATTTTTCTGTAAGTAACCCTCGATCAAGCTCAAAATATAGGTATTATGCCCACCGGTATACCCCGTATGGAAGTTGCAAAACAAAATGCGCATATTATTATTATTTTAGTATTTAAAGCCTGAGATTATAGTATAGAATGTTGTAAGTCTAGAATGAACCATCTAATTTTTGGTAATCTGTGAAATTGTCATTATTGGCTAGAAATATCCAGGGTAAGCTATTGGGTTCGGATGTGAATTACACCGGACTGAGTCTCGATTCGCGTAGCATAAAACCCCATGAGCTTTTTATTGCACTTCGCGGTGAGAAGTTTGATGGACATCATTTTATTGAACTTGCCAAACAGCGTGGCGCTGCAGCTGCTATGGTTGATTATGCAATAGAGACTGATTTACCTTTAGTACGAGTACAGGACACTCGAAAAGCCTTAGGCGAATTAGCCAAACAACATCGACGTCAATTTTCTATTCCTATTATCGCCTTAACGGGTAGTTGCGGTAAAACCACAACCAAAGAAATGATTCGATCTATTTTGGCCGAAGTGGGTCCAGTGTTAACTAATTTTAAGAATTTCAATAATGATATCGGTTTACCCTTAACCTTACTGAATTTAAATACGCAGCATCGTTATGCTGTGATCGAAATGGGCGCGAATCACGCCGGAGAAATTGAATATTTGACGCAACTCACGCAACCGAATGTTGCGTTGATCACCAATATTGGACCTGCACATTTACAAGGGTTTGGATCCATGGCGGGCGTTGCAGAGGCTAAGGCTGAGATTTTTTCTGGTTTAGTCAGAAATGGCGTGGCTATTATTAATGCTGACGATAAGTTTGCTGATACTTTGCAAAAAGCAGGTGCGCCTTTTCGTGTGCTGCGTTTTGGCTTATCCGACGCAGCTGATTTTTTTGCAACGAATATTCAGATGGATGTTGATGGAAAAGCAAGCTTTTTGTTACATGCCCCTCACGGCAAAGAAATGATGATTAGTTTAAGTTTGCCTGGTCAGCATCATGTGTTGAATGCTTTAGCCGCAGCGGCCGCGGCAAGTCAAGTGGGTATTGAATTATCCCATATCAAATCGGGTTTAGAAAAAATGCAGCCAGTGCCCGGAAGAATTATTGTGAGCAAAACAAAATTGGGTGCGACACTGATCGATGATAGCTATAATGCCAATCCAAGTTCAGTGGCCGTAGCTTTAAAATTATTGGCGCATTATTCTGGACAACGAATTTTTGTTATGGGTGATATGGGAGAGTTAGGTCCAAATGCTGTAGATTATCATCGGCAAATCGGACAATTAGCCAAAGAATTAAATATCGATGATGTCTATACTTGTGGTGATTTAAGTAAAGAAACAGCCAAAGCATTTGGCGCTAACGCAAAGCATTATCCTAATCATCAAGAATTAATTTTAGCTCTGAAACCGCACTTGCAAGAGAATGTGACCATTTTAATTAAGGGTTCACGCAGTGCCCAAATGGAAAAAGTAGCTGCAGCTTTAATGGATTAAACATTTTTCGTCATTGCGAGCACCGTAGGTGCGTGGCAATCCATGGATGGCCGCGGCCTCACTAACGTTCGGCCTCGCCATGACGGGCTCATTAATTTTTATCGGGAAAACGAACGACATGTTGTTATGGTTAACGGCCTTTTTATCAAATTATTATCGTGCCTTTCATGTCTTTCAATATTTAACGTTAAGGGCCATTTTAGCTTCTCTCACTGCATTTCTTATCTCACTTTTACTAGCACCTAAGATGATACGTACGTTAAGTCATCGACAAATCGGCCAATCCATACGGTCTGACGGACCACAAGCGCACTTAAGCAAAGCCGGGACGCCGACGATGGGAGGTGCATTGATTTTAATTGCCATCGTTATGACGACTTTATTGTGGGCCAATCTTAACAATCATCTGATTTGGATAGTGCTCTTAGGCATAGTGGGATTTGGTCTGATAGGCTTTGCCGATGATTACCTAAAACTGATGCTAAAAAACAGTCGCGGACTCATTCCACGTTGGAAGTATTTATGGCAATCGCTATTAGGTTTAACCATTGGTGTGCTGTTGTACATGAATGCAGAATTACCGGTAGAAACCCAATTAGTGATACCTTTTTTTAAGAATCTCTTGATTCCCTTAGGAATATTTTATATTCCCTGGGTTTACTTGGTCATCGTGGGTAGCAGTAATGCCGTCAATCTAACCGATGGCTTAGATGGATTAGCTATTATGCCGACGGTATTAGTGGGAAGTGGTTTAGGTATTTTTGCCTACCTTACTGGAAACATTACGTACGCCAAATATTTAGCAATCCCTTTTGTTCCCGGCGCTGGCGAGATAGTCGTCATTTGTGGTGCTATAGTCGGAGCGGGTCTAGGTTTTTTATGGTTTAATACCTATCCTGCGCAAGTATTTATGGGCGATGTGGGTGCTTTAGGGTTGGGTGCGGCATTAGGTTGCATTGCTGTCGTGGTAAGACAAGAATTTGTGTTACTCATCATGGGCGGTGTTTTTGCTTTAGAAACTATTTCAGTGATCCTGCAAGTTGCTTCCTTTAAGTTAACCGGGAAAAGAATTTTTCGCATGGCACCTATACATCATCATTTTGAGCTAAAAGGTTGGCCAGAACCGAGAATTATTGTAAGGTTTTGGATTATTACCTTTATATTGGTGTTGTTTGGGCTAGCCACTTTGAAATTACGTTAATGTACTCTTCGCACTGGAATTTTTGTCTGTGTTGCCACTCAATTCGCAATCCTCATGTATGATAATACACTCCGCTTGCTTCACTACGTGGCCCATTCCAGAAAAATCCCATTGCTGTGAGTACGTCCATTTTATTTATCTTAATACGTCATGCAAAAAAACGAAAAAAAAAATGTCGAACGTAGTTTAGCGCTAGCGGGGGTTTTCCAATCTGCTGCTTTAGTTCGCGATCTTGCTAGGACTGGAAAAACTGAACAGCTTGCATTTGATACCAGTATCCAAAGTATTTACACGCTAGACGTTAGTACAGTGGAACAAGTTTATGGCGGCACGATTAGCGGCTTACGTTTAGGGTTGCAGGAGTTAGTTAATCTGCTCGGTTATACTAAAATCAGACAGGATCGCGAGTTAACACGATATCTAATTGGTTTAATGCACCTCGAACGTAAACTGGTTCGTTCTCCAGAAACCAAAAAAAATTTAAGTCGACGCATTAAACATGCTATTTCTCAAGCTAACTATTTTGCAGCTTCACCCCAGCTTATTATCAATAGTTTAGCGGATATCTATGTCACTACATTAGGTGCATTACCTTTCCGTTTGCATGTCATCGGACAAGGCAAATATTTAGCGCATGCCGAAACGGTCTGCAAAATACGTGCCGCCTTATTGGCCGGCGTTCGCTCAGCGGTATTATGGCGTCAATTAGGCGGTTCGCGTTGGCAGCTTTTTCTCAAGCGCCACACCTTAATAGGTATCGGTAAAAAATTACTGAGCAATCTTAATTCGAAATAAATATACCGGTAGTTCGACCTAGAAGCCTGCGAAACTTTTTAATTTTTTTATAGAGTATTATCAAAAATGATAATTATGTTATAATTTATTTAAATGAGTTAAAAATATAAATCTGTATTAATCGCTCCTTAATAATTATTAAAATAATAATGGGTACTTCAAAGGTTCTTCAGAAAAACAACTTAGAAAATCTTGAATCAACCAGTGAGTTTTCAAGAGTTTTGGTTACATTTACTCAATCCATGCTGAATTCCACTTCCAGTCTATTACAGCAGCATTGGTTTAAATCTATTTGCTTTCCATTAGCTTTTATCTTAGGGCTTTTCGCCAATCTTTTTATGGCGATTAATTTTATTCAAATTGATTTACTCATTAATTTAATCATTTTTTTATTACCGACTAACGAAAAGTCTGCTGAGAATATTCTCACAGTGATGGAAGAAAAAATATTTATTAGTCAGCAAAATTATAAAAAAATAATGTTACAATTTAAGTATTTTAATAATGATGATCAAGACGCTAATAAAAATTGGAAAAATTATGAAGATTTTTATTAACTTTAGCAAAAAAAGATAATTGATGAATTTTGTAAAAACATATACTCACAGCAATTGGATTTTTGGCAAGGCGCCGCGATAATGAAGCAACCGGAGTGTATTAAAATACATGAGGATTGCGAATTGAGCGGCAACGCAGACAAAAATTCAAGTGCGAAGAGTATAATAAGAGGGATGATAAATGAAACCAGATGAAGATAATAAAGTTTTAATCTTAGGTGCTACTGGAACTTTTGGTAGGAAGATTGCAAGGGGATTGGTAGCAAAAAATATTGCCATTATTATTACCGGCCGCCATGAGGAACCTTTATTAGCCTTAAAAAAACAACTTTCTAAAGTAGCCGTCGATACCTGTATTGATATACTTTGTTTTGATTTTAAAAAGAGATTATCCCAGGAGTTAATACGGCTTAAGCCGCCATTGGTTATCAATGCTTCAGGTCCTTTTCAACCCGCTAATTTTACCACAGCAATTAATTGTATACTTTTGGGCGTAAATTATATTGATTTAGCCGACGCAAGAGAGTATGTGAATGATTTTTTAATGTTAGAAGAACAAGCGATCAAGAATAATTGTATCGCCATTACCGGTGCTAGCACGTTACCTTGTTTGTCAGCGGCAGTTTTAAACTATTATAAAGATGAGTTTAAGACGATAGATTCTTTAGTGTATGGAATTACGTTAGGTCAAAAAGCCGAGAGAGGATTAGCTACCTTCAAGTCTATTTTGAGTTATGTAGGACATCGTTTACAAGATTTTCGTGGTATGCCGAAAAAAATGTATGGATGGCAAGATCTCTATCGACAAAATTATCCACTATTAGGAAAACGTTGGATGGCAAATTGTGATGTTCCAGATTTAGATTTATTACCGGGTTTTTTTCCTATTAAATCGATCCGATTTTCCGCGGGAATAGAAAGTAGTGTTGCACATCTGGGTTTATGGTTTTTATCTTGGTTAGTCCGATTGAAATTTCCGATTAAATTAGAAAACCATGCGGAAACCCTGTTAAAATTTAGTCATTACTTTGACTCGTTTGGAACCGATGCCGGCGGTATGCACATGCTCATGTCGGGTACCGATCATAAGGGAAATCATAAGAACATTAAATGGTTTATGGTAGCCAAAAGTGGCGATGGTCCTCATATTCCGACTATCCCGGCCATTCTCTTAGCAAAAAGAATATTACAAGAAGAAATCGTTGAAATCGGGGCGATCCCTTGTATGCATTTAATTTCACTGGAAAGTTATTTGGCGGAATTAAAAAAATTGGATATACATGTCTTTTCAGAAGTCAGTAAAAAATTTTAATATACTCTTCGTACTTGACATTGACTGTGTTGCTGCTCAATATGAGCTTAATTTTTGCAAATTTGCCTATTAGATTCGGTCGTTTGGGTAGAGGATTCTTGATCTTGTCGGCGTTTATGAGCTGGAAAGAAGCTTGCACCGCAAGGATAAATAGATAAATTCGAATGTTTAGATAGAATAGCGAATTTTTTTAATTCCTTGGGGACATCGGGTAAAGAATTTTTTTCTTGTTGTGAGCATATGAGTTGCTCAAACATCGTTTGCGTCAAGCTATTTTGTCTATTAAATCCACTCAGCAGATTGCTTGCAGCTACTAGATGGGGATGAGATAAAACGCTATCGAAATTTCTTTGTGTAAAAAGATCGGCATAATAAAGTTTGAAAAGTATACTGGCCACAGCATGTGGATCGTTTTTTCCTTGAATAGCGGCTCTATTTTCTGAGGTTAATAAGTTAACGCTGTGAAGTAAACGTAATACTAAGGCAATTCCTGTAGGGCTAATATGCCTTTCTAAAGCTTTTTTATTCTCAGCATTTAAAAGATTTGCATCATGCAGTTGAATTAAGCCCGAGGATAGTTCAAATGGGGAGGGGTGTATGAGTATGAGAGAAAAATTTTCTAAATTAAGAATACCTTTATCACGGATGCTAGCTAATCCCATAGCAATATCGAATGGCTTCGTGCTTAATTGATTTAATTTAGTTTGGAAAACATCTCGGGGTGTGCTTTTCCGGGACGTAAAATAGTGATAGAGCTGTGCAATTGATTGATGGTCGTTTTGTTTTTTTGTCAGGGATAAAACCATGGACATTCCTTGTTGTAAATTGAATACTCCCTCTCGCTTTTTTAAAAAAGCGTTTTAAACGGCTGGGCATTATGTCAAGTTTCATTTCATAAATCTATACGCTTCGCACTCGAATCAGAAGCGGTTAAAGGGCAAGCATAGCTTCATGCGACGAGACAAGGACAGAACCAAGTTCGGAATTGAGGAGCCCGCGATAGGCGTGCATTTGCTAAAAAACTTAAGAGTAGAAATATTTATAAAATAAATTTCTTTTTAGGATATTTCAGACCCATCAAACCATTGCTCATCGCCTTCAGCAATTGCTTTTGCATGCTCGGTAATTTTTTCAAACGACCAATTCCACCAAGCTAGTTTGATTAATTTGTGAATTGTCTTATCATCAAATCGTTTGCGAATCAATTGCGCAGGATTTCCGCCAACAATGGAATAAGGTTCTGCATCTTTGGTTACAACGGCTCGCGATGCAATAATGGCTCCATCATCCACTTTTACTCCAGGCATAATTATAGCGCCATAGCCAATCCAAACGTCATTGCCAATGATAGTATCGCCTTTATACTCTGGAGTAAGCGGCACATCTTGCCATTCACTACCAAAGGCACGAAACGGGAAACTCGAAAAACCATTGGTTGCATGATTAGCTCCATTCATAATGAAGCGTACATTGGTGGCTATTTGACAGAACTTGCCGATAATCAGCTTATCGCCAATGAAATCAAAGTGGTACAACACGTTTTTGTTAAAGTTCTCAACACTTTCAGGATCATCGTAATAGGTATAGTCTCCTACGATAACGTTCGGGTTCTTCACAATATTTTTTAAAAAGCACAGCCGATTTATATTAGGCATGGGAAATTTAATATTTGGATTAATCATATTCTCTTTTTTCTTCTAATTTACTCGATCCGGCTTAGTCGATATAAAACATGTCGACAAAGAGAACTGTTTGTTAGTAGCTTTGGGTGATCAAAGTCGTCATGTTGGGTATGATGCATACCAATCTTTTCCATAACCCGACGCGATCGTATATTATTTTCTACGGTAAATGAAACAACTTCTTCTAACTTCAGTGTAGTAAAAGCAAAATCGACTACGGCTTTTGCTGCCTCGGTAGCATAACCCTTCCCCCAGAGTTGAGAATCTAATCGCCAGGCAATTTCAACCGCAGGCGTGAAATGCGCCTCAAATGAAGGAATCAACAACCCTACAAAACCTATAAATTTACTATT
This sequence comes from Rickettsiella endosymbiont of Miltochrista miniata, assembly GCF_964031245.1. Classification (NCBI taxonomy): domain Bacteria; kingdom Pseudomonadati; phylum Pseudomonadota; class Gammaproteobacteria; order Legionellales; family Coxiellaceae; genus Rickettsiella; species Rickettsiella endosymbiont of Miltochrista miniata. The sequence goes on along the minus strand of NZ_OZ035017.1, from coordinate 1,072,406 downwards.
TGATTTTAATTCCACAGCGTACGCTGTAAAACCATATTTTTCATAATGATTAATAAAAAGTTGAATTAAAGTTTTTGTCGCTGCTCGATTTCCAACTTGAGGGAGAAATTCACAGACTAAAGGATCTTGATTAATTGCTGACATGGGATCAAGATCTTGTTCGTTCCAAGTTCTAAGTATTAAACGCTTTGTTTTTAAGATAATCATAACTTTTTTAATTGGGTCTAACTCAGCAGAGTAAGATTACAAATAAAGTCTATTCTTCAAATTTTTAATATTTCTGCACAATCGAGAAAGGGTTGCCAAACTTCTCCATTATCTTCAAATGACCACCACGCGGCTAGTGCTGCTTTAGAAAAAGCCCAACCCAAGATTCTTTGCCTATCAAATCCAGAAACTTCAATAAATTGATCGAGTCGGCGTTTAATGGAAATTTTATTAACGTTTCCAGCTTCCGAAATACGAGGAAAAGGAATTTCATATTCTCGTTCGCCTATTACGCCCTTAGGATCAATGCTTAACCAACCGTGTTTATCCGATAATAATATATTAGCGTAATGCAGATCTCCGTGCAGTAAGACTAGGGGGCCCATAGAGGCTAATAATTCTTTGTTTATAGCTTGGGCTCGGTCAATCAGCTTCTTGGGGAAAGGACCGGTTTCGCCTTGGAAGTACTGATAAAGACGATCAAATCCTTGAAACCAATTTGCTAAACTAGGAAATAAAGGAATTTCTTGTTCTTGAATTGTCTTATGTAACTTGTTCATTAATTCTACACTAATGAGCGTATTTTGCATTTCGCTAGAGGATTCTTCTAAGAATGTTCCAGGCGTTAACTTTTCCAATAACATAATGCCGGTATGATGATCTGAGCGAAGTATTTTTACGGCGCCTATCCCACTAAAATGCTGCAATGCGGCTATTTCATTAGTAAATTCTTTACTTGGAATGCTGCATTTTAAAACAGCTGGGCTTCCATTAGTTAAAGTAACCGCTGCACCAACATTAAAGCTGGCATTATTAAAAAAATCTTCTAATATAAATTGCCATTTTTTCTCATAAGAAGATATAAAAGAAGGTAAAGCATCCAACCATTTTTTACCTTGTACACCATGAATATTGATGAGATTTTTAATAAGTTCTTTAGATAAGTTCATTTTTATAAATTGGACTCATGAAAGGATTCCCTTTTTTTATTATGCCATATTGTTTGTTAGAGCCTTTGTTAAAAAAGAAAAATATAATAATAATTCTTATCACATGTAGAATTGGGTAACTTGATTCGAGAGATATTTGTGGTTGCGTATCAAATTATGTTTTACTAAAAATTGAAGAACAACCAGCAGACACGAATTTAATTTTTTGTTTGTAATTTTTTCTATATTGATTCATAGTATGTTACCTGATTGCTTTTTATCTTTTTGAAATTATAATAAAAAATTTAACATTCATCGCCAAGGATTCGTTCATTGTATAACTAAAACGAAAGGTGTCCAGTGCAACTCACATATTCTATTCTAGTCAGATATAATTCCGAAGGTAAATTATCTCAGCTACTAATCACAGAGCTTGGTAATTTTGACTTACTTCCTAGAATAAGAACCAAAATGCGTATATCCGGTGTTGGAAGTAACTCGTTTTTTGATAAAAAAGAGGAAGAACAACCACTCATAGAAAAGAAAAAGGAAGATATTGAGATAAATTGGCGGTCTTATATTTCCGCTGTCCTTAAAGAACATATTGAAAATATTTTAAGTCAAGATCCCTGTTTTAATTGGCCTGAAAAAATTGATCCGCCTAAAAATAGAAAGAATTTGGGGAAGTACGATCATTTTGAAATTGTGATGGCTGAGGTAGATGTTAAACTAGGTTTTTTTGAGAGAAATTTGGGGACGTTAGGAAGTAGCATTAATTTTGTAGCTGCCTTAGCAAATATGGGAGTGCAAATACTTTCGATAGAAATGGCGACTGGTGATGAGAAATCATCAGGTAGAAAATATGCTATTCCGATGTCACTCATTGCATTTACGATGGCCATACTCACATATAACTATTCTGATGCCCCGACTGTTTTGTCAAGCTATGGAAAAAAAATTGATAACTTAAATATTATTAAACGGTTAACTACTCTTTTTCCATTTAAACATATGGGCTCTTATACTGCTTGTGTGGGGACTTGCTGGGGTTCTTTGAAAGCGCATTTTTTCTCGAAAAGTACGACTGAAAGCTTAGAAGATGGTAATGGATCTTATACTAAAAGTACTATTTGTTACAGGTTGGCTAAGCTGGTTCCACCCGCAGTAATTATCGCTATGCAAGTAACATGGACCACTGCTGCTAGCATTGAAGCATTTCAAACCTCATATGCAACAGCTAGAGCATCAAAAAAAGTTGAATCGTTTATGACGGATGATATAGCATATGGGTTGGCGTTTACTCTAGCTATTTCAAGTGGTATTTCTATGGGTAGTTTCTATATTCCATTTATAACAAATTGTATAGCAGAGTGGTTAAAAAAAGTAGATGCGCATTATCAATCATATATATTAGATCCTTCTCATATCCGCTCATACAGTGAAACGAGCAGGCCAAGTAGGAGGAGTGAGGCAGAAGATTGGGATCATGATCTTTTATCGCCGGATATCGAGGTTCCTGTCCAAAGCAGAGCTTTTGCTTACTGAAATTAGATTTCTCTTTATATTTTTCAGCTCTATTTTTACCATTAATATTCTTAAATGGATTTCCCCCCGAAAATGAATAAGACCCGATTTTGAGTTATTAGCCGCTATAGAAAAAACCATGGCTGAAGGTGATATGGCTTATAGCCATATAGAGTTGGCGGAAGCATATAAAAATCTCCAAAAAATGTATGCAGGATTAAAGCATACTACTTTAAGAAAAAAAAATTTGTCCATGGGACTTCCCACTTTTTTGTTGTCAATTCAAGTGGAGCTTGCCGCTTATTTACGAACTCGTATGCCCGCAACCTTTGCAGTAGCGAATAAAATATTAAAGCAAATTTTTTCTTTTAAGCTATCCAACAAAAAAATTGAAAGTATTCTTGATCTTGGTACAGGAACAGGAGCTGTTTTATGGGCAGCAATGGAAAACACAAACCTTAGTAAGGTGAGGTGCGCTTGATCAAGACGCAGCAATGATTAAACTTGCTCAAAAAGTAGCTGGTTATAGTGCCAACCCATTTTGGCAGCGAGTTAATTGGGAAGCATATGAACATTGATAAAAATCTTGAGCTGCCCTTCCCACGATCTTGTAACTCTCTCTTATTTCCTTATAGAGCAACAGAAAGATTTGAGACAAAACCCTTTTTTGAGAAAGTATGGGTGTTAGCCAATCAAGCAATAGTTATTATTGAGCCTGGAACACCAAGAGGGTTTAGTAATTGCATGGAGGGCTCGTGACTTTTTTCTATCAAAAGGGAGGATTTATAGCGGCACCTTGTTCACATCATGGAAGGTGCCCCAATACACACATAATAATGATGATTGGTGTCATTTTGCTGAGCGTATTGAAAGATCTTTCTGGCAGAAATCCCTTAAAAAAGGAACTCTTGGTTATGAAGATGAACCCTATTCTTATTTAATTATTACAAAAGAAGTTGTTGATAGAGAAGGAGATCGGATTTTAAAGCCCCCTTCAAAACATTCAGGTCACATTCTATTTGATGTTTGTGCATCAGATAATATAAAAAAAATAACTATTAGTCGTAAACAAGGGTAGTGTCTTTAAGACAGCTAAAAAAATGAAATGGGGTGAAGCCTTAGAGATACCACGATGAAAATTCTTTCTATATTTGGGACACGTCCAGAAGCAATAAAAATGGCTCCTGTTGTGAAAGCTTTAGCAGCGGAGTTTGGAAGTAACTCCATGACTTGTGTAACGGCACAGCATCGAGGCATGCTTGATCAAGTTTTAGATCTTTTTCAATAAAGCCAAACTATGATTTGGATTTAATGAAGATTAGTCAAAATCTCACCGATATAACAGTCAATGTGCTTAATAAACTCAGAATAGTTTTAAGAGATTGTATGCCGGATAAAGTCATTGTGCATGGTGATACATCGACAACATTTTCTGCTTCATTGGCCGCATTTTATGAAAAAATACCTGTTGTTCATGTTGAGGCAGGCTTACGCAGCGGAGATATGTATTCTCCTTGGCCAGAAGAAATAAATAGGAAACTCACGACAGCCATAGCGGACATACACTTTGCCCCAACAGAAAATGCGAAGATGAATTTGTTACGAGAGGGTATTGAGCATAAAAAAATCATTGTTACAGGGAATACGGTTATTGATGCTTTAATATATGTTGTACGGAGGATAGAAAATGAGCTTGAGTTACGTGCTAGTTTACATGCCAAATTTTCTTATTTGAACGATCAGAAAAAACTGATTTTGATAACCGGACATCGGAGAGAAAATAATATCAAAAAATTTAAATCTATTTGTGAGGCGATTGCTTTGTTAGGGGCGCGCGATGATGTTGAGGTGATATATCCGGTTCATCCAAATCCTGCCGTTAACCACTATGTGCGAGAAACCTTAGGAAATAAAAAAAATATGTTCTTAATAGAACCCCAAGATTATTTATCATTTGTTTTTTTGATGAAAAAATCTTACTTGATATTGACAGATTCAGGTGGGATACAAGAAGAGGCGCCTAGTTTAGGAAAGCCTGTACTGGTTATGCGCGATAATACAGAAAGACATGAAGCGTTGCTTACGGGTACTATAAAATTGGTCGGAACCTGTCAAAAAAGAATATATGCCGAGGCGATAAAGTTATTAGAAGATGAAACGTATTATAATAAGACGAGCTTTTTACAAAATCCCTTTGGCGATGGAAAGGCTAGCCAACGGATTGTTAATAGCTTAAAAAATATTATAAAAGATCAATATGATTTCAGCGCCATGATTAATCTTGATGCGAACTCACAGCGAGCAATATATTCGATCACGTGACAATAGCTTTTAAAATTACAAACTTGCGCGATACTATATCCATGGAAAAAAAGTCGCTAATTGCAGTAGTATATATGTTAACTGCTGTTTTTTTTGTATCTCTTACTTCTGTATTAGTTAAATGGACAAGCGCAACGTATGCGATTACTGAGATTATATTTTTTAGAAATGCCATTGCTGTCATTATGTGCTTGGGAATTCTATCTAAAAAACAAATTAAATATACAAGCTCTCACCTTAAGTGGCATTTCTTGCATGCTTTTTTAGGATTGAGTGCTATGTTTTTTTTTCTATACTGCACTTTCTAAGTTACCCATTGCCGATGTTACTGCAACTTTGTTCTCGGTTCCCTTATTTGTGATTATTTTTTCATCGATTCTTTTGAAAGAAAGGGTTGGTTTTGAAGGTGGGAGTTGTGTTTTGGTTGGATTAATTGGTGCGCTTATGGTTGTACGTAGCAGCGCAAGCATTTTGCAGTTAAACTCAATATTTGCTTTGTTAAGCGCGATATTTACCGCATTAGCTTTGATTACTATTCGTTATATTGGAAAATATGAAAATAGTATTACCACTACTTTTTATTACACCCTAATAACCACTGCGGCTTTATTTCCTATTTTACCGATACACTGGACCACTCAGCGCCAAGCGTGTACGATCTATTGCTATTAATTTTGCTAGGGATTGGTGATTGTTTAGGTCAACTACTTATGACGCAATCTTATAGGGATGCCCCTTCTTATCTTGTTGCCCCATTAGGTTATACTTCTCTTATTTGGACGGTACTTTTTGGATTTATTATTTGGTCAGAAATTCCAAAAACAATAGCTTTTGTAGGCGTTTTTTTAATTATCGCTAGTACACTCTCTCTGATTAGCTTCCAAAATAAAAAAAAATAATGCTTTGCTTGTTAGTTAGATTCTTGTAAATTACAGCCTAAGTAACTTTTCCAGGATGGAACATTTATATGAAGTTAGCTATAAAAAAGATACTTGTCTTAAGCTATTATCACTTATGGATTGCAGGGGGTGGACATAGGCCGCATCAATTATTAGTTGAGGATTTAGGTCTAGTCCGTCAAATAATTTTTGTATGTGCAAGTGATACCGATATAGAAAATGTCAGCAAATGGTATGCTAACGATATTTATAAAAATCTTTCTTTATATGTTTTATCTGGAAATTGTCTAAGGTGTCTAAAACCTTTTTCGGAAAATGAATATAATTCCTTTTCTTCATTAGAGGAGTTAACAGCCACTTTTAAACCAGATTATATACGTGCGCATAATCCCGTTGATTTATACTTGGGATATCTAGAGTTCATCAATAAAAAAAATATCCCATTTATTTATGATCAGATGGACTATTGGGAAGCATTTTCTGTTCAGCCATGGGGAGATAAATATGTAGAAGAACAATACATACAATCAGCCACCCATATCACTACTATCAGCCAGTATTTAATAAATTTACTACCGAAAGAGAAACCAAAATTACTGTTAGAAAATGCAGTTAGTAATCAATTCATACAGAGAATCGAAGAGTCAAAACATGAAAAGGTAATTAATAACAACAGTAAAAATGTTTTATATATCGGCGCAATTTGGCCATCCTGGTTTGATTGGGATTTAAGCATATATTTGGTACGAAAGTTTCCTAAATATAATTTTACTTTCATTGGCGCTGTAACATCGACTATTGATGAAAATGATGGGGTTGATACTGTTAAGTTAGCTGAAGAGTTAGGTTCTCATTCTAATGTCACAATGCTACCTGAAATATTACATACGGATTTAGCGCAATGGTTAATTAAATCTGATGTTGGGATCATTCCCTTTAAAGTGAATGAATTAACACTAGCTTGCTCCCCGCTAAAAGTATTCGAATATTTAGCAGCGGGATTACCGGTAGTTTCTCCAAATCTAACGCAAATTACCGGGTACCCACAAGTTTATACAGGAAATAACTTTGATGAAATTGCTCAGAGCCTTGCGAAAGCGCATAAACAAAATATCGCTGAAAAAGACAAGGCTGATATGGATAAATTTAGGCAGAGTAATACTTGGCAGCATCGTCTCAATGCGCTTGACTATTTTATAGGAGCTCTTTGATGATCATTTTAGGCATTTCTGGAGGACATGATGCTAATTGGTGTATCGTTAAAGATGGAAAGTTGTTGGGTGCTTTTGAGAAGGAACGTTTCACGAAAAAGCGCCATGATTCAGGCGAAATAGTTTCCTTCATTGCACGTTCACTAGGCTATCTTGGCTTGACAGTGAATGATATTGATTGCATTGCTACAAGCGAACCTGTCCATAAAAATACAGAACCTGGATTTTTGACATTAACCGGTAAAAAATACAAGATACCTGAGCAGTGGGAAATGCATACAGTTGAAATATTCAATAAAATTTTACCTGCTGTATCCATTCCACATCATTTAGCGCACGCATCGTATGCGCGTTATACCAGCGATTTTGACAATACCTCCGTTATCACATGGGATGGAGGCGGCGATTTCTATACAGAAGATGCTTATTCCTCTACAACTATTTCTTCTTGGAAAGATAACAAATTAGAGTGGCTAAAACGTATAGATAACTCTGATTTTGGTTCACTCTGGTTTACCTACGCGAACACAATATTTGGCGATGGAAATACGGCAGGAAAACTAATGGGGTTAGCTGCTTACGGTTCCGATGTAATGGTCGATCAATTTAGAGAGCGTTTTTATGCACCTGTTCGTAATATTTTGGAAGGAGCCTTTACCATAAAAAATTGCTGGCCAGATCATTTTTCGCCGCCATTTATATCACCGGGAATATCATGGAAAGAGAAAATTTCAAAAGATGTTGCTTACGCAATACAGTACATAACAGAAGAAGCAGGATTATCAATTGTTGAAAAATTTGCAAAGATTTCCACTTATAAGAATCTTGCTTTATCAGGAGGAGTCGCACTTAATGGATATTTAAATACTCGGATAAGAGAGAGTGGTTTCTTCGAAAATGTATTTGTACCGCCATCTGTTCATGACGGTGGCATTGCAGTAGGTTGTGCCTTGTTTGCAACATATCATGTTTTCGATATGCCATGGCGACCCATTAATAATGAACTTGCTTTTCTAGGGTATTCATATTCAGAAGAGAGTATTTTACAAGCATTAAAAAAATATAATTTGACTGCTAATAAAATAGAGAAGGAAGAAGCTATTGAATTGGCTTCAAAAGCCATTGTAGATGAGCGTATCGTTGCTTGGTATGAAGGACGTTCAGAGCATGGGCCAAGAGCGTTAGGAAACAGGAGTATTTTAGCTTTACCTCATGCCAAACGAAGTAAAGATATTTTGAATGAAAAAATTAAGTTTAGAGAATCATTTCGCCCGATTGCTCCCGTTGTTATGGAAAAGAATGTATCAAAATACTTTGATACGAATGAATCATCCCCCTATATGATGTACATTTTGAAAAGTCATGAAAAGGCTAAGCAATTAATACCGTCTGGGTTACATATTGATGGCACAGCTAGAATACAGACTGTTACAGGAGAATCTTCTTTGGGAAAAATTACTAGCACTATTGAGAAACTCTCAGGTGTTGGGTGTGTGTTAAATACTTCTTTTAACATTAGAACCCCAATAGTGGAAACACCCGATGACGCAATTGAGGCATTCCTACAAGTACCTATTGATATTCTTTATCTTGGAGGGCATCTAATAAAAAAGAGCGTAAAAGTTACAACGAGTGCTCAGAAAACTGAGAAAAGAGACTATGTTAATGCCACCTGCTAAACCTACTGTCTATATCATTATTCCCGCTTATAACGTAGAACAGTGCATTAAACGCTCTGTTATGAGTGTGCTTGATCAAAAAGAAATCGATATAAAAATATTAATTGTTAATCATGGATCATCAGATGGGACCAGTGATGTTATAGCTACTAACTTTCGACAAGAAAATCGGGTTATCTATCTCCCATTAAAAAGAATACCTCAAGAAAAGCCAAGTGCCTCCAGGCCATTAAATGCAGGTTATGCTTATATTAAAAAAAATTACTTGCTTGATGATTCTTGCTGGATAATGCGACTGGATGCAGATGACTTTTTAGTCGATCAATATATCATTAGTCACTCATTGCAGCTTGGAAAATATAATAAAATAATTTGTGGAATATTAACATTTTTTGATGAAAAAACTTATGTTTCAACACTTTATGGAACAAAAATAAAATTTAGAACAAAGCAGGGAATGCTAAAAAAAGGCGCCTATGCTGCAGCCCATCCTGCAATTTTTGTAAGAGGAGACTTTTTAAATTCGTTACCTTTATTTCCTGTAGTTTATGACGAAAATATAACTTATGGTGAAGATTTAGATGTAACTCTGCGTTTATTTAGGCATGGCTTTGATTTTGATTGTGAGTTTCTTGAGAAATCAGTTCTATTTAAGTCATTAAATGAATTTTCCTTGACTTCCATCACGTCTAAGAAAAATCAATGGAAAGATATTTATTATGTTTTTAAAAAAAACCAGTCTATATCTAAATTGCTTTTAGTATACTTTTTTTGCGATCTTCTCCTAAGAAATAAAAAACAACGATTTTATTTTTTACGGAAGATATTTGGGCTTCCAGCAAATAAAGTGGGTGATATTATTTCAATTTCGTCTAAATTTGTTTTAAAAAGGCTCCAAGAAATTGAATAAAAAACATTCTTATTCTTTAGTCGTAGATAAACTCTATATTCCTATGAGAGATAATCTGCGGCTTGTTGCTGACTTTTTAATTAAATCGGATGGTATCCCTCATCCTGTGCTTTTGTTGCGAACGCCTTATATGCGTCAGGATGCATTGTCACACATAGATGCGATTAATTTAGCGCGACTAGGTTGGGCGGTGGTTGTGCAAAATGTTCGAGGGAGGGTGGAATCTGAAGGAAGTTTCTTGCCATTCATTCAAGAGATTAATGATGGCAAAGATACGATTGAATGGATAAAAAAACAACCTTGGTGTAATGGAAAAATAGCAATGTCAGGCACATCTTATGTGGGTTATGTCCAATGGTGTTGTGCCCATCAAGATATTCCGGGACTAGGGGCAATCAGTCCGCAAATAACAGCAAGTGGTATTTATAAGCATTGGTTTTTTGAGAACGGAACGTTTAGGCATGCCTTCGCACAATCTTGGGGATTAAGCTTTGCATACACTGCTTTTTCTAAGTCTGAAAAAAAGACTAAAGAGATGCAAGAGTATGTTTATAAATTGGAAAAACTCTATGAGTATGCGCCTGATTGTTCACCGCTTAGGCAGTTTTTTAAACCTTATAATGATTGGTTAAAACAAGCAGATGATCAATTTTGGCAACGATTACCAAGCATTGAGAAAAAAATACCGTCTATTCCCGCATTTCACTTAGCTGGATGGTACGATATTTTTTGTGAGGGGAGCTTGGAAGATTATTCCTTGATGAGAAATCAACTTCCGAAGGGATACGCTCAAGAAAGTCAGAGATTAGTCATTGGTCCATGGTCACATACGCAATTATATTCACCGATTGTGGGTCAATTAGATTTTGGAGTTAATGCGGATGGTTTTTTTAGCGATACGATGAATGAAATACATGAGTGGCTGTTGTCCGCTTTAGAAAAAAAACCAGTCAAAGGAGGTGCGCGAGTTTTTATCATGGGCGAAAATAGTTGGCGTGAATTTACAACTTGGCCTCCCACTGCGGAAACAAAAGTGATTAATCTATACTTACATAGTAAAGATAATTCGAAATCACCTCCATTAAGGCATAATTTAGAGTTCTCTAAACCAGTTGACTTCAATGAGGGAAAATTTTTTTATGAGCCAGCATCTTTGCCATCTCCTCTTGGCGGGAGATTTTTAGATCCTACTCTTTTTGGTGCTCCAGGTCCCTTCAACCAATCTTTCCACTTTGATAGGTATGATTTACTGTTATTTGTTTCATCTAAATTAGCAGATAGCTTAACAATTGTTGGGAAAGTAACTGCGCGGATATATCTAAGCGCAAACGTTGAATCGCTTGATATCGTTATGACATTACTAGATATATATCCTGATGGTTCTATATATAATATGGTTTCAAGTGTTCATAGAGAACGATTAAAAAAAAATGATATAAATATTTTTGACTTGGATGTGGGATCAACAGCGGTAACTTTTCGATCAGGACATTGTATCGGCTTTAAAGTTGCTTCTTCTAATTTTCCACATACTGATTTGAATCCCAATAGGGCAATAGTAAAAATTTATATGGGACCCAATCATTTATCACATATAAACCTGCCAGTATTGGGAGATTATCCAAAAAATGGGATATCCTTTTAAAGTCTTAGAAATTAGCATTACCAAAATATTCCTTTGCTAGATGCAGATTTTCCGCATCGATATTCATAAGTCTAAAGAAGTAAATCTAAGTCCCGCACGGGAATTTGAGGTAAAGTCTGAAAGTGATATAACTGTTTGATTTATCTGGTGGCCGAAGGTGGAATCGAACCACCGACACAAAGATTTTCAGTCTTCTGCTCTACCGACTGAGCTATTCGGCCTAAAAGATCTGCACAAAAGATTATGCTAATGCATAGGCTGTGTATTAAAGCGTTTAGTTAAAGTTGAGTCAAGCGAATCATGAAATTTATTAATCAATAGAAGTCCAAGACGGTATTTTAAAATACCTGGATAGCAGGGCGGGTATGAGCATTGAAACTCCTATATTAGATGCTATTTCTCAGCTTTAAATTTGCTGTCAGTTGCTGTATGATTCCCGCCATAAATGATAGAATATTAACCAAATAGGGTCATGGGACTATTTTATGGCACGGGTTCCTACAGCAGCACATTGGCGTGATTCAGCGCGCATACCTCGATTTTTTTTAATCGATGCGCGTGCGGCTTTCCCATTACTCTTATTTTTGTTACATATTCGCGTTTGGAGCTTTGTATTGGCGTTACTGGCCATGGCCTTTTTTGGCTTATTAGAGCGCTATGGTTTTTCGGTTACGGTTTTTTTACGTTGGTTGCGTACGGTATTGGCTGGGCCGCGTAAGATAGCTATTCCATGGTGGAAGGAGTAGACCCTATGGAATTAAAAAAAGCATTACATTCCATTGCCAAGGCCTTACGGGCCAATTTTACTTTAAAGGGTAGACCCATTACCTATGATGAGGTTTTTTCTGAAGTGGGGTTGTTGCCTGCTATTGCTCGTCGAGCTGATCAACTATGTTCGCTTTGTTTAGGCTATGGAATTGGTGTTAGTTTTGATGAGATAGAACAATCTTTGCTAGGCGTGAAAGCAAATTTTGATGAAGTCACACCAAATATTTTACGTTATCTTTGTATTACGGATGTATTATGTGAGTTGATGCAAAATGGAGGCTCAACTACTCAAACCCCGCTTGATGAACTCATGTACGACTAGTACAACATTTAAAAGGCAACCATGAATAATTCTGCAAAGAATGTTGGTTCATGCTTTTAGAAATATATAAAAAAATAATTTGTGGAATTAATATAGAGGCAAATAATGTCGTTTCCCTTAATATCAGTTAAGAAAAATCCGTTAAGATTGGCTATAGCACAAGCTTATTATGCTGATGAAACGTCGTGTGTTAAACAGTTATTGCAGCAAGCGGCTTTACCTCGTCAGGTGACCGAAAAAATTGCGCAACGTGCGGCTAAATTAATTGAGCAGGTTCGTGCGCAGCGTTTATCGAAAGGTGGCTTGGACGCGTTTTTATACGAATATGATTTATCGAGTGAGGAAGGGATTGCATTGATGTGCCTGGCAGAAGCACTATTACGTATACCGGACAGCGATACCATCGATGCCTTATTAAAAGATAAAATTACTAACGCCGATTGGGCTTCGCATCTTGGTCAAAGCGCTTCTTTTTTTGTTAATGCCAGTACCTGGGGTTTAGTATTAACGGGGAAATTATTACAGTCGGATCAAACCAGCGGTTTAACGAATGTATTCCGTCGCTTTGTGGGTAGAACCAGCGCGCCTATTATCCGTAAAGCAGTCAAGCAAGCCATGCAGATGTTGGGGCGCCAATTTGTGATGGGTCAAGGAATTGATGAAGCATTAAAACGAGCTAAAGCTTATGAAGCAAAGGGTTATCGTTTTTCTTATGATATGTTAGGTGAGGCGGCACGTACCGAGAAGGATGCTGAACGTTATTTTCAAGCCTATCAAACCGCCATCATTGCTATTGGTAAGGCGGCATCAGGCAAGTCACTGAATGATGCACCGGGTATTTCAGTCAAGTTATCGGCGCTGCACCCGCGTTATGAATTTGCTAAAAAAGAAGTCGTCGTTCCTTTTTTAATTAAGCAATTAAAAACATTAACATTAGCTGCCAAAGCTAACAATATTTCACTCACCGTCGATGCCGAAGAAGCGGATCGCTTGGATATTTCCTTAGATATTATTGGTGCGGTATTTTGTGATCCTGACTTAGCGCATTGGGAAGGATTTGGCTTGGCCGTGCAGGCTTATCAAAAACGCGCACCTTTTGTTATTGATTGGCTAGTTGATTTGGCTAAACAACAAAATAAACGTTGGATGGTACGATTAATTAAAGGCGCTTATTGGGATACCGAAATCAAAACTGCACAAATAAAAGGTTTGCAAGCCTATCCAGTGTTTACGCGTAAAGCAGCAACTGATGTTTGTTTTGTTGCTTGTGCAAAAAAATTGTTGGCACACTCGGCACATATCTATCCGCAGTTTGCCACACATAATGCCTATACCTTTGCGACGGTACTCGAGTTGGCCGGAAAGAATCGAGATTTTGAAATGCAATGTCTATATGGTATGGGATATACCTTGTACGATCATATCGTAGGTCCTAAACAGCTTAATATTCCTTGTCGGGTTTATGCACCTGTCGGCGGGCATGAAGATCTACTCGCTTATTTGGTGAGACGTTTGTTAGAAAATGGTGCGAATACATCATTTGTGAATCGTATTATAGATCCAAGCATTCCTATCGAAGAAATGTTGGAAGATCCCGTGCAAAAATTATATCAATTGGATAGGATTCCACATCCTAAAATTCCTTTACCGAGAGATATTTATGGAGCGGGTCGGAAAAATTCTCGAGGTATCGATTTTGCCGATAGCGAAACTTGGGAACCACTTGCTAGTGAAATAGAGAGTGCCGCTAAAAAATCTTATAACGCAGGACCTTTAATTAATGGTGTTTTAGAAGCAGGCGAAAAAACACGTGCTATCGGCAATCCGGCCAATCCACAACAAATTGTTGGACATGTTAGTTTAGCGAGTAGCGAACAATTAGAGCAGGCGATAAGCAACGCCCATCAGAGAAACTTTGCTTGGGCAAATACACCGATAGAGACACGTGCGGCTTGCTTAGAACGTGCTGCCGATCTTTTTGAACAACGCTTGAGTGAATTTATGGCCTTAGCGATCAAAGAGGGTGGCAAAACACTCAATGATGCACTCGCTGAAGTCCGAGAGGCGGTTGATTTTTGTCGTTATTACGCCATGCGCGCCCGCTTAGATTTAATGCCACAATTATTGCCTGGTCCGACGGGTGAGGAAAATTGGTTAAGTTTTCAAGGTCGGGGTGTTATTGCCTGTATTAGTCCCTGGAATTTTCCTTTAGCGATTTTTATTGGTCAAGTGACGGCTGCTTTAGTGACGGGTAATACCGTTATTGCTAAGCCTGCGAGTCAAACACCGTTAATCGCAACCGCAGCGGTACAACTCTTACATGAAGCGGGGATTCCAGGTGATGTACTACAGCTTTTACCCGCCAGTGGTGCGGTCATCGGACCAAAAATAACCTTCGATCCGCGCATTAAAGGAATCGTATTTACGGGTTCAACTGAAACAGCACGTGAAATCAATCAAGGTTTGGCAAATCGTGAGGGTGGAATTTTACCTTTCATTGCAGAGACGGGTGGACAGAACGCCATGATCGTCGATACTTCAGCGCTTAAGGAACAAGTGGTGGTTGACGTATTGAATTCGGCTTTTGGTAGTGCTGGACAACGTTGTTCGGCGTTACGTGTATTGTTTGTACAAGAGGAAATGGCGGACTCCTTAATTGAAATGCTCTGCGGTGCGATGGCCGAGCTTAAATTAGGTGATCCTAGCGACTTATTTACCGATGTCGGTCCCGTGATCGACAGCGCTGCCAAGCAGACCTTACAAGAACATTTTGATCGTATGTCACAAGAAGCTAAATTACACTATCAATGCAAGCTGCCGAGTGGATTAGATCAAACCAATTTCTTTGCCCCCAGTCTATTTGAATTATCGAGTTTAGATCTTTTAAAACGCGAGGTTTTTGGTCCTATCTTGCATGTGATTCGTTATGCCGCTAAAGATCGTGAACACGTGATCCATGCTATCAATCATACCGGATATGGTTTGACCTTAGGTATACAAAGTCGCATTCAACATACCGTCGATACGATTTCACGACAGGTGCATGTTGGAAATCAATATGTTAATCGTTCTATGATAGGCGCGGTGGTGGGTGTACAACCTTTTGGTGGTGAAGGTCTTTCTGGAACGGGACCTAAAGCAGGCGGACCGCATTATTTACCTCGTCTTTGCTTAGAGCGCTCATTGTCCATCAACACGACGGCGGCTGGAGGTAATGCCTCTTTGCTTTGCCTGGAGGAATAATGGATCACAATTTTGTCTTTTCTATTTTTGTCATTTTTACTGGCGCTGCTGTATTAGCGACGATAGCCCTATATACTCGTCAATCTTTATTAGTCGCTTATATTTTATTAGGTTTGATATTAGGTCCTAGTTGTCTAAAGTTAGTACCTAACATAAGTTTGGCGCGCGGCATTGGCGATGTCGGCATTATCTTTTTGTTATTTTTAGTGGGTTTAGATTTAACACCCCAAGAGTTTTATCGCAGCTTACGTAAAACTGCCATAGTGACCTTAGTTTTCAGTGCTTTATTTACTACAATAGGTTTTGCAGTCGGTTATTTATTTAGTTTCACGCTCTTAGAAAGTTTATTAATAGGCGCTAGTTTAATTTTTTCGAGTACCATCATCGGTCTTAAGTTATTGCCCACCTTGGCGTTGCATCATAAACCGATTGGTGAAACGATGATCAGCGTGTTGTTACTGCAAGACTTATTAGCTATTGGAATGTTATTATTCTTACACGGTGCACATATGACCGGTTCCAAATTAGCTGATCTCGGTTTAACCTTAATTACCTTTCCTTTGTTATTGGTTTTTGCTTTTGTCGTACAACGTTATTTCATTAGTAAATTGTTTGTTCGTTTTGATCGCGTGCAAGAATATCTTTTTTTAGTGGCATTAGGTTGGTGTTTAGGGTTAGCAGAATTGTCCCGCGCATTAGGTTTATCGGCAGAAATAGGTGCTTTTTTAGCCGGTGTATCGATAGCAGAAGGGCCGATTGCAGTTTTCATTGCCGATAATTTAAAACCATTGCGCGATTTTTGTTTAATTATGTTTTTCTTTGCTATAGGTGCGAGTTTTGATTTGCATTATTTACCGATGGTATTTATACCCGCCTTTTTATTAGCGGCGCTGGTATTATTAATCAAACCTTGGTTGTTTCAGGTACTATTGCAAATGTCGGGTGAAAAAAAATATATAGCCCGCGAAGTGGGCATACGTTTAGGACAAGCCAGCGAATTTTCTTTATTGATTGCTTATTTGGCCGCTGAAACAACCCCTGCCTTAATCGGCAGTAAAGCCAATTATCTGATCCAAGCGGTCACTATTTTGACATTTGTGGGCTCATCT
The DNA here is from genome assembly GCF_964031245.1 of Rickettsiella endosymbiont of Miltochrista miniata. Lineage (NCBI taxonomy): Bacteria > Pseudomonadati > Pseudomonadota > Gammaproteobacteria > Legionellales > Coxiellaceae > Rickettsiella > Rickettsiella endosymbiont of Miltochrista miniata. The sequence goes on along the minus strand of NZ_OZ035017.1, from coordinate 1,055,638 downwards.
TATTGGGTGGTATTACGTTATCCTACACCTTTGGCCTTGAATGAAAAGATGCGAGTAGACTAAACTAGGTTTTTTTAATATATACTCATATTTTGGTTTCAGCCTTAACAAAGCATTTTTCGTCATGAGCGCGAAAAATATTAATCGTCATTGCGAGCACCGTAGGTGCGTGGCAATCCATGGATGGCCACGGCCTCACTGACGTTTCGGCCTCGCCATGACGGGCTCATTATTTTTTGTACTGTGCTGAAATAATATATACTCAATGCGAAGAGTATAAAACAATAATTTTTAAACATTAGGGCTGGACGCCCGGAGGAAGATCATGACATTTATTACATTGTTACTGTGCTTAGGACTGGAACGTTTCTTACATCGAGGTAACTTTTTAGCTCGTTTTAATTGGTTTGAACAATATGTCAGCAAAATTAATGACATGACTAAAAATATTACATGGGCACAGCAATATTTTATTCCTTTAATATTAGTTGTATTGCCTATAGTGATACCTGCAGCAGTGATTTATTTTTTAAGTGCCGCTTTTATTCAAGGTTTATTAGCTTTTTTAATTGGCGCTGTAGTGCTTTTTTATTGTTTGGGCCCTATCAATATTTTTGATACTAAGAAAATACATCAGCCGATATTTTGGCAAGCCAATGAGTCTTTGTTCGCAGTGATTTTTTGGATGGCTTTATTAGGCCCGATCGCGGCATTGGTCTATCGTTTAGTTGAACGTTCTGCTCATATTCATGCCAGTTATCCCGCTTTAGGGAAGTCAGCGCAACAAATTCGAGCGTTGTTGGATTGGTTGCCCGTGCGTTTATTTTCGATATTGTTCGCCTTAGCGGGTAATTTTGTGCAAACCAGTCAATTTTGTTTAGATTATTTACTAAAAGATGTTTCATTTAATCGCGAACTGATTGAAAAAAGTGGACGTATCGCATTAGGACTCGATGAAACGACTGAGTTTACTAATGAAAACTATGGTTCCGCTTTAAAGCTCATAGACCGTGATTTAATCCTTTTTTTAATTATCGTATTCGCCGTGACACTGGGTGTGCTGTTATAATTGGCTCACTAAATAATTAGTTTAAATAACAATCAATTATTAAAAGAATTTCTAAAGGTAAGCCTCCTATGACACAGCAAACCCCTTATGTCGATAAGGATCCGCTTGAAACTAAAGAGTGGATAGATGCACTTTCATCTGTATTGAAGTTTGAAGGTGCAGATAGGGCGCAATTTCTTATCCAACAGCTTATCAATAAGGCCCGCCAACGGGGTTTAGATATAACGGCTGGTCTCACACCCTATGTAAATACCATTCCTGTTGAGTTAGAGCCCGCTTTTCCTGGGGATGAAAAGCTAGAGAAACGGATTGCCGCTTTAATTCGTTGGAACGCGGTAATGATGGTCTTACAAGCAGGTAAAATTTCTTCTGAGCTAGGTGGACACATAGCGACCTATGCTTCGGCGGCGACGCTGTATGAGGTTGGCTTTAATCATTTTTTTCATGCCGCTAATGCTGAACATCCTGGCGATTTATTGTACATCCAGGGACATTCTTCACCGGGTATTTATGCGCGTGCCTTTTTGGAAGGACGTTTAACAAAACAGCAACTAGCACATTTTCGCCAAGAAATCGGCGGAAAAGGTCTTTCTTCTTATCCTCATCCCTGGCTAATGCCAGAATTTTGGCAGTTTCCCACCGTTTCTATGGGCTTAGGTCCGATGCAGGCCATTTATCAAGCCCGTTTTTTGAAATATTTACAAAATCGTGGTCTCTTAGACAACCATGATAGAAAAGTGTGGATGTTTTGTGGCGATGGAGAAATGGATGAACCCGAATCGCTCGGAGCACTTTGTATTGCTGCACGAGAAAAATTGGATAATCTAATTTTTGTTGTTAATTGTAATCTACAACGACTGGATGGGCCGGTACGTGGCAATGGCAAGATAGTCCAAGAATTAGAAGGTGTATTTCGCGGTTCAGGTTGGAATGTGAATAAAGTGTTATGGGGTAGCGCTTGGGATCCGTTATTTAAAAAAGATAAACAAGGCTTATTACCTCAATTAATGATGGAAACCATTGATGGTGAATATCAAAACTTTCGTGCTAAAGATGGTGCTTATATTCGTGAACATTTTTTTGCGAAATATCCAGAATTAAAAGCGATGGTTGCCGATATGAGTGATGAACAACTTTGGCTTTTAAAGCGCGGCGGTCATGATATTAAAAAAGTTTATGCCGCTTATAAAGCCGCCGTCGAACATAAAGGCCAACCCACGGTTATTTTAGCAAAAACCATCAAAGGTTATGGTATGGGCACAGCCGGCGAAGGTCAAAATATCACGCATCAACAAAAAAAGATGACGCAAGAACAATTACTTGCGTTTCGCGATCGCTTTAAACTGTCGATGACTGATGCTGAGGTTGAAAATTTAAGTTTTTATCGTCCAGATGAAAAAAGTCCAGAAATTAACTATTTAAAACAACAGCGTAAAAAACTTGGCGGCTATTTACCCGCGCGTCGTACACATTCTGACGAAAGTTTAGCGGCGCCGCCATTAAGCAATTTTGATAATATATTACAAGGTTCTAAAGGGCGAGAAATCTCTACGACGATGATATTTGTGGAAATTTTGCGTCATCTGTTAAAAGATAAAACCTTAGGTCCGCGTATTGTGCCGATAGTACCCGATGAATCACGTACGTTTGGTATGGAAGGATTATTCCGTCAAATCGGTATTTATTCTCCCGTAGGCCAACTGTATGATCCGGTCGATGCCGGTCAATTAATGTATTACCGTGAAGATAAGAAAGGTCAATTACTCGAAGAAGGAATTAATGAAGGCGGCGCATTTTGTTCGTGGATGGCGGCTGCCACTTCTTATAGTACGAATAATTTAAGCATGATTCCTTTTTATATTTATTACTCGATGTTTGGTTATCAACGCGTGGGTGATTTTGTTTGGGCCGCGGGTGATATGCAAGCGCGTGGATTTGTTTTGGGCGCAACAGCGGGCAGAACAACCTTAGCGGGTGAAGGTTTACAACATCAAGACGGACATAATCTGTTATTTTTTTCGGTAGTGCCTAATTGTGTGGCTTATGATCCTTGTTTTGGTTATGAATTAGCGGTCATTATTCAAGATGGTTTGCGTCGTATGATGCAAAATCAAGAAAATGTATTTTATTACCTGACCTTAATGAATGAAAACTATGCGCATCCTGCCTTAAGCGAAGTTAATAAAGAAGGCATCCTTAAGGGAATGTATTGTTTATCCGAAACTAAACCTAGTAAACGACACGTACAATTATTAGGTTCAGGTACGATATTAAATGAAGTGATAGCCGCTGCGGAATTATTAAAAACAGATTTTGGCGTGACGGCGGATATTTGGAGTGTGACAAGTTTTTCAGAATTACGTAAACAAGCGTTAAGTGTTGAGCGAGAAAATTTATTACATCCTGATAAAACCGAGCAACAAAGTTATGTGTCACAATGTTTACAGAATCGATTAGGCCCGGTGATTGCAGCTACTGATTATATCCGTTTAAATGCCGACCAAATTCGCGGATTTGTTAAAGCACCTTATGTGGTGCTCGGAACGGATGGTTATGGACGTAGTGATACACGCGAGCAATTACGTCAATTTTTTGAAGTAAATCGCTATTATATCGTCATCGCCAGTTTACATGCATTAATGACAGAGGGTTTAGTGACTCCTGTTGAGATCGAACAGGCGTTTGAAAAATATGCTATCGATCCTAAAAAACCTAATCCTTTTACCATTTAATGTTTATGTGTATACCCATCATGGCGAGCGAATGTAGATTGCCGCGCGCTACGCGCTCGCAATGACGACCAATACTTTCGTGCTCGCAATGACAAAAGAGGAGAAAACGTTTGTCTAGTTTAAAAGAAATCTATGTTCCAGATTTAGGTAATGTGACCGCGGCGGCTATTATTGAAATACCCGTTACAGTGGGCCAAGTAATCGATGTAGAAGATGCCTTAATTACCTTAGAAAGTGATAAAGCATCGATGGATATTCCTTCGCCTTTAGCCGGAAAGCTGAAAGAATTAAAAGTTAAAGTGGGTGATAAAGTTTCTAAAGGTGATTTGATTGCTATTTTAGAAACAACCGAATCAAATGCTAGCGATGAAAAATCACAGACTACTTCTGCTGCTTCAGCGAGTGCAGAAAAAAAATCCATCCCAGATGCAAGTGCTACCACGCCTGCGCCAGAATTAACCAAGGTAGAAATTTCTTCTCGATCGGCAGAATTGAAAGATGAAGGTGATGAAGAAAATGATGAAGATCAAGAAGATATTCATGCCGGTCCTGGAGTTCGACGTTTAGCGCGAGAGTTTGGACTCGATCTGAATAAAATTACCGGTACCGGACAAAAAGGTCGCATCATTAAGGAAGATTTACAAAAATTTGTTAAAGCACATCTCAGTCAAAGTGCTCATGGCCAAATGGGTTTACCCTCGGCGCCGGAGATTGATTTTAATCAATTCGGCAAAACAGAAAAGCAGGCTTTATCTCGAATTAAAAAATTAACTGCGCAATATTTACATCGTAACTGGTTGTTGGTGCCGCATGTCACGCAATTTAACGATGCAGATATCACCGAACTAGAAGTTTTTCGCAAAGCACAAGCAGGGTTTGCTGCCAAACAGAATATTAAATTAACGCCGTTAGTTTTTATTATGAAGGCAGTGGTAACCAGTTTAAAAGCATTTCCGTCGTTTAATGCCTCTTTGTCGGCCGACGGTGAGGAATTGATTTTAAAAAAATATTATCATATTGGGATTGCTGTTGATACACCCGAAGGTTTAGTGGTTCCGGTGATACGTGATGTGGATAAAAAAAGTCTTTTAGAATTAGCGCAAGAATTGGGAACGGTCAGTCAAAAAGCACGTGCCAAACAACTGACAGGTGCTGATTTACAAGGTAGTTCATTCACCATTTCAAGTTTAGGTGGTATCGGTGGTACGGCATTTACGCCTATCGTGAATGTACCGGATGTCGCCATTTTAGGTGTATCCAAGGCGCAGTTTAAACCCGTTTATCAAGACGGCGAGTTCGTTCCGCGCTTAATGTTACCTTTATCTTTATCGTATGATCATCGTGTGATCGATGGTGCGGAAGGAGCTCGTTTTATTATGCATTTGACGGCCTGTTTGTCGGATATACGGCGCTGGTTATTATAGGCTCGACTGATCCGTTTATTTATATAAATTATTTTAGAGGAAACTATGGCTGAATTAGAAATTAAAAAAACCGAAGTACTCGTGTTAGGTAGCGGGCCAGGGGGTTATAGTGCAGCGTTTCGTGTTGCCGATTTAGGCAAAAAAGTTATTTTAGTGGAAAGAGAATCGACCTTAGGTGGAGTGTGTTTAAATATTGGTTGTATCCCTTCTAAAGCGTTATTACATGCTGCTAAAGTGATAGAGGATGCCAGCGCCATGGCGGAATTTGGTGTGAGTTTTGGCAAACCTAAAATTGATATCCAACAATTGCGTACTTGGAAAGACAATGTAGTAAAAAAATTAACCGGCGGTTTATCCCTGTTAGCCAAACAACGTAAAGTTGAATGTGTTTTTGGAGAAGGAAAATTTACGGGTAAAAATGAGCTAACCGTAGGAAAACAAAAAATTGTTTTTGAGCAAGCGATCATTGCTGTGGGTTCACAACCGATACGCTTGCCTTTTTTACCGGATGATCCGCGGATTTTTGATTCAACCGGTGCGCTCGAATTAAACGAAGTGAAAGGTAGTTTATTAGTTTTAGGTGGTGGGATTATCGGGATGGAAATGGCCACCGTTTACCACGCGCTGGGCAGCGATATTACCGTAGTCGAAGCAGGCGATATGATCATCAATGGCGCTGATAAAGATATGGTGATGCCACTTTATAAGCGTTTACAAAAACATTATAAATTCTTATTAAAAACCAAAGTAACCAAAGTCGAAGCTAAGAAAGATGGACTATGGGTTACATTTGCAGGTGAGGGAGACACAAAGCCACAACGATTCGATCGAATTTTATCTGCTGTAGGGCGTAAACCGAATGGAAAATTGATCGGTGCTGAAGCCTTAGGTATCAACGTCACTGAACAAGGCTTTATTCCGGTCGATAAACAACTCCGAACCAATATCCCACATATCTTTGCTATTGGTGATGTCATTGGTAATCCTATGTTGGCACATAAAGCCGTAGCTGAAGGTCGTGTCGCAGCCGAAGTAATTGCCGGTAAGAAACACTTTTTCGAACCGCGTTGTATTCCTTCCGTGGCTTATACGGATCCGGAAATTGCTTGGGTTGGTTTAACGGAAATTGTTGCCAAAGAAAAAAATATTACGTATGAAAAAGCCGTTTTTCCTTGGTTAGCCAGTGGCCGTTCCTTGGGACAAGGGCGTGATGAAGGTCTGACCAAATTATTATTTGATCCTAAAACACAGCGTGTTTTGGGTGCGGGCATCGTCGGTCCTAATGCCGGCGAATTGATCGCTGAAATTGCACTCGCAATAGAAATGGGTTGTGAAGCTGAAGACCTAGCATTAACGATACATCCACATCCAACACTGTCCGAGAGTGTGATGTTAGCGAGTGAAATCTTTGAAGGTACGATTACCGATTTGTATATGCCGAAGAAGAAAACATCCTAGATTGCCGCGCGCTACGCGCTCGCAATGACGAGGAGTGCTACGCGCTCGCAATGACGATCATTACGCTGCCATGACGAATAGATCAATGTCATGGCAGCCTGTTGAAAAAATAAAAAGAAGTGTATTAGGTTTTATTTTAAGTATAAAATAAAACCCTTGCATACTAACAATGATAAATTTTTAGGGAAGAAAATGCCGAACAATAAAAACCATTCCGAAACAACGATTATCGAAAGCAAATGTCGAGCTTGCCTAACAAGAACCCTTACCGATCCAGATTTACATGCCCGATTAAAAGAAGAAGAAAAAAATTCGCTGAAAAAAAATAGTTTACAGCGATCTCGAACGCAATCATTTTCGAGTGTTTTTTCTGATGATACGGCAAGTTCATTACCCCGCACACCTTATCACACACCGAGTTCATCATACGCTAGCATAGTAAAGTTTTATTTTTCGTCATCTTCATCATCTGAAATATCTGAAACTGATTGCAATGATACTAATAATTCAGCTTACAGACGTTACACGTTCTAGCACGCATGCTTGAAAGAAATAAAAATAAATTTCTGTTAAGTGAGTAAATAATAAAGCTGCATTTTTGGTGAAATGCTAGAGGGAAAAAAAATGCCAAACAATGAAAATAATTACCGCATTCAATTAGAATTCGCCTCTTTTTTAAGAGGTTTACCAGGTTTCAGAATAACTAGGGAATCAGTAGGTTTTGTCAACGTGGAGATTAGCCAGGTTCAGGGCTACCATCCGCATTACATCATTGAGCAGTTATTTAAGGAATTAGAAAAAGATTATGTCGATCATGAAGAGCTGATGCATATTGGAAGGATTTTTAAAAAGTATTTGTTGTTGTTAAAACAAATAGATATTGATCGTACGTATTATAGAGTGACGCCGGGTTTGATGGCAGGTCTTTTTATCGTTTTACATCTTAGCTTATTATTTTTTCCTGATAACAGGACATTAATGTACAGTAGTTTAATGGCTGATCTGTATGGTTTAGGTTTTTGGGTATTCTCAGTTTGGTCATCTAGTCAACATGAGCGAGCCTTAGGCTCATTAGAAAATAAACTCATCAAAAAAATAAGTTTCCTTAAATCACTTTCTTTTCCTAGGCAAATAAACCCTTATTATCTGGGATCTTCTGCATCCAGACTTCCTTCCTATGAGGATGTATTGTTGGAAGATGCGACGAGCGTGGAAACGCCCACATTGTCTGTGACTACATCTTTAAATAGGCCCAATTTTTTTTATTCTTCGTCATTAAACAACGAGCGTGAGTATGATACGGACAATACTGATCCAAGACCAGAAAGATGTTATTCTGTTTAAATCGTCATTGCGAGCGCGCAGAATATTGACGTCATTGCGAGTGGTGTAGCACACAACCCTCGTCATTGCGAGTGGTGTAGCCACAACCCTCGTCATTGCGAGCGCGAAGCGCGCGGCAATCTAGTACTTAATTGAAGAATGGATACTGCCATTCATTTGCAAGGAGAAAAGTATGAAGACTTATCGGATAAAAAGCCAATTTGCATATTTTTTAATGGGTTTGCAAGGACTGTACATAACCCCATCAGAATGCATACATTATATGAATGTCAAAGTGTTTGATCATCAAGTCGTTCTAAATGATTTATGTGCACGCCATGGGCTGACTAGTTTGCCGAAAAATTGCGATGGTGAATTAGTCACTGCTATTTTCGAACAAATACAACTTGGTAAAGCAACTGTTGCATCAGTCAAAATGCTGAGCGAATATCTGCGATGTGCTGAAAAAAAAGATAAAAATAATGAAATAAAATCTGATATAAAATCTGATATAAAGGCATCGCTTAAGGAAATTTTTTTGGGCTTATTGCTTATTGTAGGGGGTGGTGTCGGTGGTTTGGCGTTGATGGTTGTTCTTATGGGTTTGTTTCCAGCTGTTGCCAGTTGGATAGCTTTACTTAGCATTCCGACAATGGCTGCTGCGGTTTGTGGAATTATAACTGCGGTGATAGGTTGTCTGAAGCTGGGGATAGGAATTTTCTCATTTTGTTTTAGAGAAAAAAATACTGAAGAGTTGCCGGTGTTAGAAAATGCATTAAAGAACTCCTTCTTTCAACCGCCACTTTACGATGAGGTGAAGGAAAATTACACGACATATCCTACTGCGCCAGTATTGTATTCAGAACTTCCTAATTATCAACAAGCAATTAAGAATATAGCGGCACCATCCACCAGGATAGTAACGCCATCTATGGATATTCCTGCATTGGTTTTGCCCCAGCATTCGCCGCATTTTTTTCATCATCATCCTCCTCATTCCGTTGCTAGCAACAGTGCAATGAATGCTAATCTTCCACCTGCTTATTCTCATAGGTGTCAGTGATAAAACAGTTAGCAAAAGCAGTAGGCTCATTTAAACCTTGCTATAGCTGCCATCGTTGTTTTCTGCCCAACGTTGAATGATGGGCTCGATTAAATAGGGATATTCGGTGTGCAGCGTGCTGCTAAGATTAAGGACATGCGGAATTAAATCATGATCGCGTTTTAGATCGGCAATACGCAGTTGTTTCCAGCCGGTTTGGCGCAAACCCCAAATTTCACCAGGACCGCGTAATTCTAAATCGCGTTGCGCAATCATAAAGCCATCATTGCTATTGCGCATAATACCTAAACGTTCTTTGGCTAATGGCGATAACGTTTGATACAGTAAAATACAAAAACCTTTGGTTTCACTTCGGCCTACACGGCCGCGCAATTGATGAAGTTGTGCTAAGCCTAAGCGTTCGGCATTTTCTATTACAATTAAATTAGCGCTACTGACATCAACGCCGACTTCGATGACTGAAGTAGCTACTAATAAGTCTATCTCACCATTTTTAAAATCACGCATAATACGTTCTTTTTCTGCGCTAGGTAGTCTTCCATGTATCAATCCTAAGCGTAGATCAGTTAAATCAGCCTTTAAGGTTTTGAAGGTCGTTTCAGCGGCTTGATAATGTTGTAAATCCGATTCTTCTATGAGTGGGCATACCCAATAGACTTGTTTTTGTTGTGTACACGTGGCTCGTACTCTTTCTATGACTTGTGAACGGCGATGATCAGAAAGAACTATCGTTTGTACGGGTAGACGACCGGGTGGTAATTCATCCAGAAAAGAAATATCTAGATCGGTAAAACTTGTCATCGCTAAGGTTCGCGGAATCGGTGTGGCGGTCATAAAAAGTTGATGAGCTTGTAATTTTTCTTGCTGACCTTTTTTCCATAATGCTAAACGTTGTTGCACGCCAAACCGATGTTGTTCATCGACGATGATGAAACCTAAGTTGGCAAACTGCACACCTTCTTGAAAAAGAGCGTGAGTGCCGATAGCAATATGCGCTTTACCGCTTTTTATTTCAGCCAGCGTTTGATTCTTAGCTTTGCTTTGTAAGCCGGCGTTTAAACAAACCACATGAAAGCCTAAGGGTGCTAACCAGCGATAAAAGTGCTGATAATGTTGTTCACTTAACAGCTCGGTGGGAGCCATCAAGGCGACTTGGTAATGATTAGCAATGGCAAGTAATGCCGCAAAGGCGGCGACTACGGTTTTACCGGAACCGACATCTCCCTGTAATAAGCGCTGCATGGGAATGGTGACTTGCATATCCTGATTAATTTCTTTGATAACGCGTTTTTGTGCTTGGGTTAATTGAAAGGGTAAGGCGGTTAGAAAACGTTTAATCAAAGCAGGATCGGATTTTAAACGGGGTGCTGTTTCCGTCGCACGTTTTCTTTTCATTTGTTGTACGCTGAGCGAATGGGCCAGTAATTCCTCTAAAGCTAAACGTTGTTGAGTGATATGTCGGCCACTGGCTAACTCTTCTAAGGGGGCATCAGCAGGAGGGCGATGGATGTAATATAAAGCTTCCAAAAGCGAAGGAAATTTTATCCGTTTTAATAAATCTTCAGGTAAATATTCGGGAAAATAATGTTGTTGTTTTTTAATGAGTTTAGTTTCAGCATGCGTGAATAATAAATGAAATACTTGGGCGATCAGTTTATGCCACAGTCGTTGTGACATGCCGGGTGTGCTGGGATAAATACCAGTTAGATAACGGGGTAAAATAAGCGGATTATTATTGCGCAAGAATTCATAATCTGGATGGAGCATTTCACATTCAAAAAATCTATTTTTTTTGGCACGAACTTCACCAAAGCAAAGTAGACGCAGTCCTTCTTTAAATTGATGAAATTGTTTAGGTTTGAAATGAAAAAATCGTAGCTTGATACTACCGGTTTCGTCGCTGAGTTTGCAAGAAAAGCTTTTTTTGCTTTTAACCGCATGTAAATCGTGATGTATAACGCCTGAAATCAGTGCAGGAGTTCCACAGCGAGCATCTTTGATTGCGGTGAGTTGCGTTCTATTTTCATAACGTAAGGGTAAATGTAGCAGCAGATCTTGTAAGCTAAGTATTCCACATTTGCTGAGATAATTACTAATTTTTGGACCAACGCCAAGCAATTGTGTACAACTAATCTCTGACAAGGTCAACTTGTGAGCGCCATTCGGGTTTTTCAAACCTAGGTTTTGCATAATGCGATTCTCAATACTACAGCAGTCTCAGCTTAGCAAACATAAGTATATAAAGACTAGCAAAGTTAGCTAGGATATGCTCCAATATGCAGCATATTGTTGTTTGAAAAAGAGGCCGTTTTTTATGGATTCGGAAAAAATTAATCAGCTTATTAAACTCCTAAATGAGCATGGTTTGACTGAAATTGAATTTTCTGAAGGGGACCAATCGATACGCATTAAGCGTGAGTCTTCACCTGCTCGAACAACACTCTTACAGCCTAGTCCTTCGAGTGGGATTATGCCACCTCAATCGATTTCTGCAGAAGCTGAAGTAAGCGGTCATAAGGTGCGTTCTCCGATGGTGGGTACCGTTTACTTGGCGCCTAATCCAGATGCTGCTCCTTTTGTAAACTTAGGACAGATCGTTAAATTAGGTGAAGTATTGTGCATCGTTGAAGCCATGAAAATGATGAATCAGATTGAAGCAGATAAAGCAGGCGTGATTAAAGCGAGATTGGTAGAAAATGGTATGCCGGTAGAATACAATCAACCCTTATTCATCATTGAATAGTATAAAAAACACGTCATGGTGAGCGAATGGGTAGATTGCCACGCACCTTCGGTGCTCGCAATGACAAAAACCAACTATCCGTCATGGCGAGCTCACGAAGTGAGCGTGGCCATCCAGTTGGATTGCCACGCACCTGCGGTGCTCGCAATGACGATTAACATTTTACGCGCTCGCAATGACGATTAATGTTTTACCCGCTTGATGTAGAGCTAGAAAAATTGATAGGTAAAAATAATGCTAAATAAAGTCGTTATTGCAAATCGTGGCGAAATTGCTTTACGTATTTTACGTGCCTGTAAAGAATTAGGCATACAAACGGTTGCCTTGCATTCTACTGCCGACGTTAATTTAAAGCATGTGAAATTAGCCGATGAAACGGTATGCATTGGTCCTCCCCCTGCAACGGCTAGTTATTTAAATATTCCCGCTATTATTAGCGCCGCTGAAATTACTGATGCGATGGGCATACATCCAGGCTATGGTTTTCTTTCTGAAAATGCAGATTTTGCTGAGCGTGTACAACAAAGTGGTTTTGTTTTTATCGGACCTGAACCTGAGACCATACGCCTGATGGGCGATAAAGTATCGGCAATTGCTGCGATGCGTAAAGCTAAAATTCCTTGCGTGCCGGGTTCTGAAGGTGAATTAGATAATGATGATAAAAAAAATCTAAAAATTGCGCAAAAAATTGGTTATCCAGTTTTGATTAAAGCGGCCGGTGGTGGTGGTGGGCGAGGGATACGCGTAGTGCATAGTGAAGCAGCGTTGTTAAATGCGATTGCGATTACACGTGCCGAAGCACAAGCTAATTTTAAAAATGCGAGTGTTTATCTGGAAAAATTTTTAACCAATCCCAGACATATCGAAATCCAAGTGTTAGGTGATGGACAAGGTCATGCTATTCACTTAGGTGAACGTGATTGTTCTATGCAACGCCGTCATCAAAAAGTGATTGAAGAAGCACCTGCAGTTGGAATTACTGAAAAACAACGTCATCACATGGGTGAATTATGTGTAAAAGCTTGTCGTGATATGAATTATCGTGGTGCAGGTACATTTGAGTTTCTATATGAAGATGGACATTTTTATTTCATCGAAATGAATACACGTATCCAAGTCGAACATCCCATTACTGAAATGATTACCGGCGTTGATTTAGTGGTCGAGCAGTTGCATATCGCATCCGGTGAAAAATTAAATTATAAGCAAAAGCAAATAAAAATACGGGGTCATGCCATTGAGTGTCGTATCAATGCCGAAGATCCGAAAACGTTTATGCCATCTCCCGGAACGATTACCTTATATCACGCTCCGGGGGGGCCGGGGATCCGTGTCGATACGCCGATATATACCGGATATTGTGTTCCTCCTTATTATGATTCCTTGATAGGTAAATTAATTGCTTATGGTGAGACACGCGAAATTGCACTCGCGCGATTACGCAATGCCTTAGATGAAATTGTGATCGAAGGTATACAGACGAATATTGCGATGCATCAAGCCTTAGTACGTGATGCCAATTTTATTAAAGGTGGAACGAATATTCATTATCTTGAGCAACGTTTAGCGTTGTAATGCTATGACTGCTTGTTTGCAATTACATCTGAATACATTGCGCGAGTATACCGAAGCGGTAAGTGATTTTTTAGAAAACGCCTCCGCTTTATCGATTACCTGGCAAGCAATAGATGAACAAAGTTTATATGAGCCTCCGCTAAATAGCACTCCGCTTTGGGAGCAGGTTAAAATCAGTGCTGTATTTCACGAACATACTTCGTTGTCTACGTTGATGGATGCTTTACATCAAGCATTTGATGAAAAAATTATTTTCGCCAGTCATAGCGAAATATTAGCCAATCAAGCTTGGGAACGACAATGGTTGCAAGATTTTAAACCGATGCGCTTTGGAAAAAAGCTGTGGATTTGTCCTAGCACTTATGAGCCGCCGGTGAAAACCGCTGTGAATATACGTTTAGATCCAGGGTTAGCGTTTGGTACCGGTACACATCCTAGTACGGCCTTATGTTTAGAATGGTTAGATACCCATCCACTGCAAGAAAAAACCGTCATTGATTATGGTTGCGGCTCCGGTATTTTGGCAATAGCTGCAATAAAATGTGGCGCAAAACAGCTTATGGCAGTGGATCATGATCCACAAGCATTAGCTGCAACCAGAATGAATGCCGAACAAAATGACATATCGACAGAACAACTAAAGATTTTTTTTCCAACAGATTTTCAGTTGCAAGAACCGGTTGATATTGTGCTGGCTAATATTTTGGCGCAACCATTGATTGATTTAGCCACTTATTTTAGATCCTTAGTTAAACCAACAGGCTATTGTGTATTAGCAGGGATTTTAAATGAACAAATTGATGCGGTGCAGCAAGCTTATAGTGCCGCAGGATTTAAAATAATCGATATTCGTCATCAACAAGAATGGGCGAGTCTGGTGGGGAGCGCAATATAAAATTTTATGAAATTGCTTGCCTGTGGAATTAATCATGAAACAGCTGATCTCGCGATCAGGGAGCAGCTTAGTTTCAATAAAGATTATTTGGCAAGTTCGTTGCGCGAACTGTTGCAGGACACACAAACTGAAGAAGCGGTGATTCTATCGACGTGTCATCGTACTGAGTTTTATTGTATCAATGGCGATGCGCAAACTACCATGAACTGGTTGTATCGACATAAAAAACTTCCGCAAGAGTGCCTCAAGTCACATTGGTATGTCTATCAGCAAGAACAGGCTTTACGTCATTTAATGCGTTTAGCCAGCGGTTTAGACTCTAAAATTTTAGGTGAACCACAAATCTTAGGTCAGATAAAATCGGCTTATTCTCTTGCCTATTCCTTAGGCAGTGTGGGTGCGCATTTTAATCGTTTATTTCAATATGTGTTTTCTGTCAGCAAACAAGTACGTTGTGCCACCGATATTACCGCCCATCCTGTCTCTCTAGCATTCGCCATGGTGACTTGTGCCAAACAGATCTTTGCTCGTTTAGCCGATACACAGGTTTTGTTAGTGGGGGCGGGCGAGACCGTTGCTTTAGTCGCTAAACATTTGTTTGCGCAAGGCGTTCGTCATTTCTGGATTGCCAATCGTACGCCGCAATCAGCCGAAAAACTAGGCAAAACTATCGGCGGTCAGGCGATATGCTTAAATGCAATTCCTTATTTTTTAGCCAAGGCCGATATCATTATTGCCGCGACGAGTAGTGATGTACCACTCATTAGAAAGCTGATGTTGGAACAAGCCTTAAAAGAACGCAAACGTCGACCTTTATTTATCGCCGATCTCGGTATGCCTAGGGATATCGAATCCAGTGTAAATGAGTTGGAAGATGTTTACCTTTATACGCTGGATGATTTGCATAGCTTGATCCAGAAAAATCAACAAGGTCGAAAAGCGGCGGCTGTGAAAGCAGAAAGTCTGATAGAAGAAAAGGTGCAACATTATCTGCAACAATTAAAAATTGCAGCCGCTGCACCGATCATTTGTTCTTATCGTCAGCAGGCCGAACAATTCCGTGATGCAGAAGTTAAAAAAGCCTTAGCGTTGTTAGCAAAAGGCCATGAACAAGACGAGGTTATCAAACAATTAGCTTATCGTTTAACCAATAAACTTATCCATACGCCGAGCGTTGCTTTAAGCAACGCTGCCAAACTGAATCAAAAAGATCTATAGTAAAAAGTATTCATCGTCATTGCGAGCACCGAAGGTGCGTGGCAATCCATGGATTGCCACGGCCTCACTGACGAGCTACTTTTATTTTTGACTGTGCCGGCTAGCTGGTTATACATGTAGGAACAAAAGTCCTTTGTTCATGATCATATAATATATTTTCGGCTTTTAATTTTTCTACTGTATTAAAAAAACCAAAGCGTATGGAGTTATCGATATAATAATCATCGGGTATTGTTTGTGTAGCCGCTTCAACCCTTAATGGTTGTCTTTGCTTGACATGAGATATTTGTTTGTTACTGATAGGTTCTTCCGCTTTTTCTATAATAGCTTCTGGTTTAGTCGTTATTTCTAAGATTTTTTCCTGCCATTTGTTTTTTTCATGAGAATATTCTGCAATCCACTCTGGATCAATAAGTCTTTCGCCGACAAAAGCAGGGATGACAGAACAGAATAATAAGGTAGCTCCTATTGCTAGGCTTGTTACTCCAACTAAAGTAGCTGCTCCAGCTAATAGCGGTAAAGCGAAAGGGAAGCCAATAGCGAGACCGATAATAATGGCGATAGAAACTAAAGCGCGTTTTTTGTGGCGTGAATCCTCTTGTTGCTTCCTGACTTCAGGATCATAAGGCTTTAGCCTTTCTGAAAGATAGTGAGTTTCGATTTCAGCTAATTTATTTTCGATAGCGAGTTTTAATTGATTTTCCTTTAGTAATCGATTCCACTCAGCTCTTGATTCCATGAGTTGATCTAAATTTTCTGTGCCTGTTTCTACAAAAGCATCCAAAGTAAGTTGTTCAGTTAGCAGCAGGTCCCAAGTAATGCAACTAGAATCGATTCCCGTCTTGCCAACTAATAAACGACTTAAATACTTTTTATTGTCTGGGCAAAGTTCTTCGGTAACTATTCCTAGTTCAGTAACTATCGGCATAATGACCTCGTCTCAACTTATGGGCTTATCCCATGGTACTGACCTAAGCTTAAGGTAAACTTAGCTCAGTTCGTCATGGCGAGGCCGAAACGCGAGTGAGGCCGTGGCCATCCATGGATTGCCGCGCGCTTCGCGCTCGCAATGACGATCAATATTCTTCAGTGCTCGCAATGACGATGAATATTTTACGCGCTCGCAGGACAAAGCTGAAATGCTAACAGCACTTCAGCCTCAACGGGGTGTAGATCAAAGAGAAGCGGAGTGTAAATTAATAAGATCACATTCAATGGCTTGATCACTAGATCTTACTGAGGGTAATGATCTAAAAAAGCTAGAGCCAGATCCTTGACCGAGGTTTCTTTTTTCAGATATTGTCTCGGATGAACTTCTTTCAAGAGTTTTTATCTGGGATGAGGAAATTGAAAACTCAGCAATTGCTGCTTTAACTTCGATATCAGCCTTGATATTTTTTATTTCCTGAGATACGTTTCCGCTTGCATCAAGTTTTATTTGGCTTTTATGTTCTGCTTTTGCTGATATTAAGCTAGGTATGAGTACAGCTAAGCTTGGTAACAGTGATGTAAGCAATAATAAAGGCGACCAGCTTCCAATAGCAGTAGATATAACAGCAAATAATGGTAGGGTAAACGCAGCCACAGCTGGAACAAATAGGATTGATGCAGTTGCAACGGCAAGTAACACTATAGTGAGTAAGGTCACACCGATAGTCCAGAGACGCAGTTTCTTTGCTTTGCTTTGAGCTTGTTGATGAAGCGATTCACAGCTGTCCTTATGATTATTCTCGAACATAAGTAAATTGTCTAGAATTTGCCTCTTTCTTTGTGGTTTATCCTGATAAGGTTCTTCGTTGCCATTTTCATTGATTTGAAAACAAAGGTCTTCCAAATCTAGATTATCAGGTAGTGAAAAACCATTTAAATCTGTTAAATATTCACGACTTTCCGGACAAAGTAAACGTGTATCTATGGTGTTTTCATCACGGTTAAATAGAGAAACTGGCATGCTCACCTCGTTTTATTATTTAGATATTTATAGAAATTAGGTTATGATAAATAATTATCATTTTTAATTCTATATCATCAAGCTTAAAAAACTATTAAACGCTAAAAAAATATTTTAAGCTCAACCAGCGTACGAGACTGGCGAGACTAGCGAGTATAAACAGTAAGCTAGCAAACCAGAGTAAGCTACCGGTGTAGGTAAAACTAAATAAAAAACTGGCTAAGCTGCAAAATAAACTAATCGAAGTTGCATACACGGCCATGCGCGCACCCATGGGTTGCTCAGGGCTCGCTTCGATACAGAGTCGTTGTAATGGGCCGGAAAGTGCGGTACCAAAACAGAAAATCATTAAGCAAATGACCAACCCTATAAGTTGGTTGGGAAAAATAAAACTCAAACAAATTGCTAATAAACTGGCGAATAAGGAAATGCTTAAGCCTTGATTAATTAAACGATTGACTTCCACGCGATGGATAACACGTTTGACTATTTGTGCGCCGAGAATCTGACTGCCAAATACTAAGATCTGGATCAGGCCAAAATATAAAGTATTCAATTTAAATTGACTAATGATTAGAAACGGCCCGCCCACGATCCAGGCAACTTTGGCTAAGACATTAAAACTAATAATAAATAGATTAAGCATGAACGCTTTGTTTATCAGTATTTGGTGATAATTGATTAGCACCTGTGACCATCGGAACATGTATCTTTGCGTGCTGGAATGAGTTTCTGTCATGACCAAATATAAGCCTAGCCAAATGATGCTGGCACTCAGCGCTAAAAAAACAAATATTCCCCGCCAGTTCAGCCATTGTAAAAAAATTCCACCTATTAAAGGGCCAAAGGCAGGCGCTAACATCACGACACTGCCCATCAGCGCTAAAATTTGGATGGCTTGTTTACGATTATAGGTTTCATGAATGCTGGCATAGCCGGCGGTGCTTAAAGTCGATACCACAGCGCCTTGAATAAATCGCGCGATCAGTAAAACGTTAATACTCGCTGTAAAAGCGCAAATCCAAGTGGCGGTAGTAAACAATACCCCACCTATCAGTAGTACCGGCCTTCTGCCAAATCGATCCGAGACCGGACCTAATAATAAATGTAACGAGCTCGCACCGAAAAACCAAGCGGTTACGGTTTGTTGCGCTAAGCTGGTAGTGATCCCGAGATCGTGAATCATACTCGGCAAAGCCGGCAAATACATATCGTTGGCTAAATAATTAATTATTTCGTAACAAACTAATAGTAGGGGAAAAAATTGGATCATTACGCTTTTATTTTTTAAATATTCCATTTTTAAGTTTTTTCTTTGCGAGTATAGCAAATTATATTTATTTTTTAGAAGTTTTTTATATGCTTAGTTAATATAAAATTAATATTAAATGATGCAATTTAATTTTTATTTAATATAGGCTTAATAAAATCTATTTATACTCATCAAATATTTTTTTGCTATAAAAAATTATAGCGCTAATTTTAACATTGATTGAGGATAAACATCTGTATGTTACTGGTACGAAAACCCATTAAGAAAACAAATCGTTATTATTCGTTGCGAAAAAAAGTGAATGGTTTGAAAAAAACCAGCAATGACAAAAAAGTTTATGTTTGGGTTGAGGACATGATACAAAAAAATGATCGTTACTTAAATGTCATTACTTTATTCCCTGAAAGCTTAAATGTGCAGGGGATGAGCAATATACCGCTCGTATGTGAAGATGCGAAAAATTAAAAAATTTACTCATCATTGCGAGCGCTTAGCAACGCTCGTCATTGCGAGCGCGTAGCGCGCGGCAATCCAGAAAATACCGTAAATTGGATGGCCACGCTCATTACATTCGCTCGCCATGACTCCGAAAGTCCATCTTAGCTCAAATTTCTTAAGCAAAAACAATTAATTTCATTGAGTATTTTTTGTGCAGCGAGGTTGGCAGCCAGTGCTCCACCATAAGGATCATCGTGCGCTGCGGTTTGTACGACGACAAAATCCTGTGTGGCGATGACATGTCTGGATCGGGCGTCGATGAGTTGCGCACGTATGGCTATGCGGAAACGACTGGGAACGGTGATAAACTCCTGTTGAAAGCTGAGTAATTGTGTATTCAATACCCAATCATAATAAGTGGTGGAAGGGGTGTTAATAATGGCTTGAAAATAACCAGTGTGTTGTAAAGAGTTGATTAATAAAGATTGTAACATTTGTGTGGGCATATCAGCCCAGCGGTTTTGTGCAAAATATTGAATTTGATAACACGCTGGGATATAAATCATGCGTTGACTATTATAAATCGCATTAGCACGCGGTTGGTTGACTAATATCGTGGTGCGTCCTTGTTGTTCGCAGCAATCCCAATTGGGATCAGGCATGGCTAACGTAAAATAATGCATCGGTGGAGTTTTAATAGGTTCAAATATCGAGCAGGCCGACAACACTAAGAAACTCAGCAAACAACAGATCACTCTTTGGAAATTATTTTTCCCGAAATCAATGCCACGTAGAAAGTTAAGCACGTTATTGCTCTCCAGGTCCTAAAGGTGGCGGTTTTTGTCCCCGTATTAATATGCTGGGGTTTTGTCGTAGATTGTCAGAAAGTTCAAGTAAGTTATCCGTCATAATGCTTAAATTAGTTAATACTTGATTGGTAGAAGGAAGCGTTTGTTGCGTTAAGGTATTCATTAAGGACGGAAATGCGCGTGTTGAACGGGCAGTATTGATTAAAATAGCATCCAGACGTTTACTTTGCGCGGCTAAATGATTACTAGTAATAGATAAATTATTTAAAATCTTGCTAAATAATATCGGATTTTCACCACCTAATACACCATTAATGTCGTGTGTAATCTGATTCATATTATTATTTAAGTCACGTAATGTTGTATCTAAACGTAAGAACAAAGAAGGCGCGCTTTTAATAATAGGATATTTTTCACCAGGAATGAGTGGAATAGGATTTAAGTTAGAATCACTCCCTTGCAATGCCAAGTAGGTGATACCGGTTAAACCTTGACTATTTAAAGTTGCTGTCGTGCCTTCGGTAATCGGTGTATGTTCTTCAATTTGTAGCAACAAGCGTACTTGTTCAGGATTCTGGTCGTTTAAAGAAATTTTCTTAACGGTACCCACATTAACACCATTATATTTAACCGAAGAGTTAACACCTAAGCCCGCCACGGATTCATGCATAATGACCTGGAAATTTTTATAATGCTTAGTGGATAACCCAGCCGATAACCACGTAATAAAAATAATGAGAGCGATGGTTAAAATAAGTACAAAAGCACCGACTAAGGTATAATTGACTTTAGATTCCATGATTGCCCTCATAAAGATGTTGTGTCATGCGCCCCCGTGGCCCTTGAAAATAAGCCACTATAGGCGCCTGTTTGGATTGCGTCAGTTGTGCCATAGGTGCAAATTCTAAAACGCGTCCTGCACTTAAAAAAGCAACTTTATCGGTAATTTGCCATAGTGTGTCCAGATCATGTGTGACCATGACGATGGTTAATCCTAAAATACTGCGTAAATTTAAAACTAATGCATCAAATTCTTCCGCGCCTTGTGGGTCGAGACCTGCAGTGGGTTCATCGAGTAACAGTAATTCAGGATCCATGACTAAAGCACGCGCTAACGCAGCGCGCTTAAGCATGCCACCACTGAGTTCAGATGGATATTTTGTGGCTGAGTCCATCGGTAAACCTACCGCCAATAATTTAATTAAAGCTAGTTCTTGGATGGTCGTTTTGTCCAATTGGGTATGTTCTTGTAGCGGGAATGAAATATTTTCAATCACATTAAGCGAAGTAAAGAGTGCCGACTGTTGAAATAATACGCCCCAGCGACACTGTAATCTGAGTAACTCAGCTGAAGAAATCTTGCTTAAATTTTTACCGAATATTTCAATATCACCAGAAGTGGGCGTCAGTAAAGCTAAAATTTCACGCAGCAAGGTGGATTTTCCTGAGCCACTGCCTCCGACTATGCCAATAATTTCCCCACGTTGCACTTGTAAATTAATACCGCGATGGATCGATTGGCCAGCGAGGGTAAGTTTAACATTTTCGACTTTTATAATTGGGTCAGATGCTTGCATAATCTCAGTATAGCGCTTTATTTGATGACAGCAGTGAATTATGGCGATTAGATATTTAACTGGCTAAATAAAATCGAAAACAATGCGTCGGCGACGATAATAAAAAAAATGCCTTGTACGACACTACGCGTGGTTTGTCTGCCGACACTATCGGCACTACCACCGACACGTAAACCTTGAAAACACGCCGTGTTGGCGATAATCAATGCGAATACCGGTGCTTTAGCGACACCGATGATGAGTGATGAGGGTGAAACAACTTTAGGAAAACGTTGTAAGAAATCCGTGTAACTAATATTTAACATATTATGGGTCATGGCCATGCCACCGAGTAAGCCAAAAATATCTGCCCAAACCGTGAGTAGCGGCAATGCAATTAACAATCCCCAAATACGCGGCAAAATTAATAATTGACTCGGCAAAACACCCATGGTGTTTAATGCATCGATTTCTTCTTTGATCTTCATCATGCCTAGTTGTGCAGTAAAAGCCGATCCACTGCGGCCCGCTATCATAATCGCTGTTAACAACGGAGCAAACTCACGTAATATCACTAAGCCCAATAAATCAATAATAAACAGTGTTGCGCCAAAATTTCTTAATTGAAAACCCATTTGATAGGTTATGACTATACCTATCATAAACGATAGTAAGGCAATAATACCTAGGGCATCTAAACCGGTATTTTCAATGATGCTTAGGATGGCACGACCACGCAGTTGATTGGGATGAATAACCGTTTGCCACCCGGTAATAAAGGTTTTGCCAATAAAACGCAAGAATGATTTGAGTTCATGCCACTGGTCGAATACTTTTTTACCCAGTAAAGCTAAACCGGTATAACGTTTGGGATGGGGTAAAGGTTTTAATTGATGCGCTGCTTTTTCTATCATGGTAAACAGTGCGTGGTGTTTTTTGCTCAAACCGATGAGTTGTACGTCTTTTTTTTGGGCAAGTTGTTTTTTCCATTGGTAAAGTTGCCAGGCACCACTACTATCCATACGTGTGATCGCTTCCGCATTTAAAATAATCGGCGATGTTGTGCTGCGGTCCAGCTTTTTAAAAGCCCTATCTAAATTTTTTTTACGAATGCCATTTAAGGTCCAGGAACCGAAACAATCAATTTGATTTTCTTGCTGGGTTGAAAGCGTAATAGAAGCATTAATTGTTGACATGATGCATAACCTAAAATTAATTTAAATTTTACCAGGCTTTTTATAAATTGAATTGAATAATAGTAAAAAAATATGCAAAAATCACTGTCATGGCGAGCGAATGTAATGAGCGTGGCCATCCATGGATTGCCGCGCGCTCCGCGCTCGCAATGACGATCAATATCCTTTGGTGTTCGCAATGACGATCAATATCCTTCGGTGTTCGCAATGACGACTAATATTTTGCGTGTTCGCAATGACGAGGGTTGTCTATCAAGCGAAGAGTATACGCACAAAAAAATATCCCTTCACAGGGAAGGGATACCTAAATTTGCCCGTTCCTTTATTAGAAAGGTTGTGAAGTATGCCAATAAATAGTTGGGCCTCGGTTTGGAATTAATTTATTGGTAGCGAGATAATGATATTCGCTGCAAACATAACGATATTGACATGATGCAATATTTGTACAAGCACGTGGTGTGACGTTGATTCTGGACAATAACTGACGTATGGTTGCCGAGTCATAATACGCTCCAGAAACAAAACCAGCCTTTTTTACTAAGTGAGCATCAAACGCACAAGCACTTTGGCCTGGGTGGGCAATTGCCACATTGATACTACCTAATAAACCCATGCAAATAGCTGAAGCCATTAGTAATAATTTTTTCATACTATCCCCTTAGGTTACTAAAGTGTAAAACCTTATAGCGCCCGCTATAGCGGTCTACTCCTTTTCAGAATAGCTTATGAATCATTAAGATTCAATTTTGCCAGCCTTATATAACACCCTATTCAGCACTCGACTTCGGGGTTGGCTTTAGGTATAAAGTGGTCGTATGAAGACCTCTTTATTCAATAGATTGACCTTAATCGTCGAACGTTACGAAGAATTAACTGCTTTATTGGGTGATATGGACGTGATTAAGGATCAAAATCATTTCCGTGATTTATCTAAGGAGTATGTTCAGTTAGGCCCTGTCGTACAATGTTTTCAGCAATATCGGACTAACTTAACTATCCTAAATCAAGCCGAGCAATGTTTACATGATGCTGATTCGGCAATGCGAGAGCTTGCTGCAGAAGAAATTAAAATTGCACAGCAAAAGCAAGTCGAATTAGAAAAAGAACTAGAACGCTTGTTGTTACCACAAGATCCTAATGATCAACGGAATGTTTTCTTAGAAATTCGTGCGGCTGCTGGAGGAGATGAAGCGGCTATTTTTGCCGGTGATTTATTTCGAATGTATTCCCGTTACGCAGAAAATCAGGGCTGGACGGTGGAAATTATTCATATGAACCCTAGCGAGCAAGGTGGTTATAAAGAAATTATTGCACGTATTATAGGGACTGCTGTTTATGCACATTTGAAATTCGAATCGGGTGCACATCGCGTGCAGCGTGTCCCCGAAACCGAAGCGCAAGGCAGAGTTCATACATCAACCTGTACGGTGGCGATATTACCCGAGATCGATGTCGTGGATGATGTCACCATCAATCCAACCGATTTAAAAATAGATACGTTTCGTGCTTCAGGCGCTGGAGGACAGCATGTACAAAAAACCGATTCTGCCATTCGTATTACGCATTTACCCTCCGGCTTAGTGGTCGAGTGTCAAGATGAGCGCTCGCAACATAAAAATCGTGCTCGCGCGATGTCTTTGTTGCAATCCAAACTTTTAGCGGCACAGAAGGCCAAGCAACAACGTGAGGAAGCAGAAACACGTCGAGATTTGGTCGGTAGCGGTGATCGTTCAGAGCGTATCCGCACCTATAATTTTCCTCAAGGTCGTTTAACTGATCACAGGATAAATCTAACGCTGTATCAATTATCTGATATCATGGAAGGCCATTTAGAGCCGGTTATTCAATCCTTGACGCGTGAATATCAAGCCGATGAGTTAGCGGCCTTGGGCGAATAAAATTATAAGTAATGGAAAAGAGCAAAAGAATCATTGTCATGGCGAGCGAATGTAATGAGCGTGGCTACCCATGGATTGCCGCGCGCTTCGCGCTCGCAATGACGATCAATATTCTTTGGCGCTCGCAATGACGACTAATATTTTGCGTGTTCGCAATGACGAGTAAAGAAGGGAATCCCTTTTTTTGAAAATAACGATTTATTTCACACTATCCATAATGGAGAAATAGTAATGCTTCGATCACTAGCTATTGCATTGTTTATCCTGTTATTGCTGATTATTGGCGGCCACATCGCACTGGCTTTATTTACCGGAGCCGTGGTGATAGGTTTTAGTGTTTGGGGATTTTTGGTCGCTTCAGTATTCTTTTTTTCGTTAAGTATTTTATTGCTGTTTATTTTAACCTGGGCTGGCGCATTAATAATCGGCGCGATAGCCGTTATTTGGACTATCGTCGCGATTATTTTATTTCCCGTCTTGTTACCCGTGTTATTACCCTTATTGATTATCCTATTTTTTGTCTCTTATATTAGACGTAAGCAAATCCCCAAAGAGTTTTAAGTTATACTCTTCGCACTTGACATTGCCTATGTATCGCGGAGATCGCAATCCTCATGTATCTTGAAGAAATGAAGGTTGCTCATTCTCGCGACGCCTTGTCAAAAATCCAATTGCGGTGAGTATAATTACTGCTAAGGCTCATCTTATGTTGTTAATTTCCTGTTGGCGTAGGGCAATCAAAGAACTAAGCCTAAGCAGTCCCAGTGCTTATTTAGATACGGAATTGTTATTTTCTCATGTTTTAGGACTGACTCGGGCACAATTACATAGTCAACGTCCGGATAGGTTACTGACAACACGCCAGCAAAAACACGTCAAACAACTGATTGCACGTCGCCAAAAGGGAGAACCGATCGCTTATTTACTAGGCCGACAGGAATTCTGGTCACTGTCGTTTGAAGTGACGCCGGAGGTACTCATACCTCGACCGGAAACGGAGTTATTGGTGCAACAGGTTCTTGCTAGCTTTGGCACTGAACAACGAAAAATAGCGGATTTGGGAACAGGCTCGGCGGCAATTGTTGTCGCATTAGCGTTGAGCAGACCTACCTGGGAGTTCGTTGCAACCGATAATTCCCCCCGCGCTTTAGAGGTTGCCGAACGCAACATACGCCGTTATCACAGTCAAACGATAGAACTACGTCAAGGTGATTGGTGCCAGGCATTATTAGTCGATGAAAAGTTTGATGTTATTCTTAGTAATCCACCTTACCTTGCATGGGATGATCCACACTGGCAAACAGAATGTGCTTTGGCTTACGAACCGAAAAGTGCTTTAATTTCAGGTGAAAAAGGATTAAATGATTTAGAAATTATAATTCAACAAGCACGTCAACATCTTCTGAATGGTGGTATTTTATTTTTAGAACATGGGTATCAGCAGGCGGCGTTTGTTGAGGAATTTTTTTTAAAATATGGCTATCAGCAGATAAAAAATTACAAAGATTTGGCCGGTCATCAACGAGTTAGTAGTGGAAAATGGAATTAATTGAAAATATGATCTATAAATCATTAATAAAAAGAAGAGACATGGCAGGTGCTTTGAAATGATTGCCATGTCGAATAATTTTTGGTATAGATGTGTTTGGTTTATGTGTGTGTGCCAATTCCGGCAAATGTTAAATTCTCAAGAGGAGAACTTTTTATGCCAGTAAAAAGAAAACCTGCAGCTGCAAAGCGTCGTAAAAAACGCACTACCGCTGCAAAGTCCACACCTACACGTAAGAAAGCTACAAAACGAAGAAAGAAGAGAGCTGCAACGGGTGTGAAAACAACGCGTCGTCGTAAAAGAGTAGGCGCTAAAAAAGCAACTCGAAAACCACGTCGTAGAAAAGCTGCAACACGTAAGAAACCAGCGACTCGTCGTAAGACTGTTCGCAGAAAGACTAAAAAAAAAGCAGTTAGTCGCGTAAAAAAAAAGCCTAGTAAAAGCAAAACCTCAAAGAAAACGTCGACGTCCTCCCGTGTTACCAGAAGTAGAAAGCCTATAGCTAAAAAAAAATCAACAAAAGTAGCGAAGGCACAAGTTATCCGAGCTCCTTCTAAAAAAAAACAACAGCAAGCAAAGTCTGATTCCCAGGCGCTACCTGCGGTAAAACAACAACCATCAATAGAAACTAAAATGGCAGAACATAAAAAACCTAAGAAAGAATCTAAAAAACAACGTTCTTTACCAGAAACAAGGCTAGAATTGACTTCTATTAATTCGGAAATCGATTTAAATATAGCGCCTTATAAGGAACGTCCTGGGGAAGACTATATGAGCTCGAGCCAGCAGGCGTATTTTCGCCGTTTATTATTACAGCGAAAACGCGTGTTGTTGGAAGATATGGGTCGAACCGTACATCATCTACAAGATGAGGGTACTTCTTTACCTGATATTAGCGATCGCGCGACTCAGGAAGAGGAATTTAATCTAGAACTACGTGCACGCGACCGTGAACGTAAGCTCATTAAAAAAATTGAGGATGCCTTACAGCAACTCGATGAAGGTCACTATGGCTTCTGTAATTCTTGTGGCGTTGAAATTGGTATTCGCCGCTTAGAAGCTCGTCCTACCGCCAATCTTTGTATCGATTGTAAAACGTTGGATGAAATTCGAGAAAAACAAACGGGTGGTTGATAGGTTGGTCAAAAAATGCGAATTTTTCAAATAATGATGAAAGATCCTTGCATGGCTGAAGCTAACCGAGCGTGTGCGCAGCCATTCAAGTAGCTAACCGCAGCGAAACTTTCCTTTAAAATCCCCACCACGATTAAAAACACAACTATTAGTACTCTTCGCATAATGATAAAATCAAGTCTATTACGCAGGTTATGTAAAAGGTCTAATGCAAAACTCATTAACACAACTCTATAAATCTTCTTTAGTGTTATTAACCGATTTCTACCAGTTGACCATGGCCTACGGCTATTGGAAAGCGGGGATACACGAACGTGACGCCGTTTTTTATCATAGCTTTCGGCAAGCACCCTTTAATGGTAGGTATGTTATTTGTGCAGGTTTAGGCACATTGATTGATTATCTTTTGAATTTTAAATTTACCGAAGACGATATCGATTATTTAGCTGGATTGACCGATACACAAGGTAAAGTTTTATTTCCTGCCGATTTTTTAAATTATTTACAACAAATAAAATTTTGTTGTGATATCGATGCCGTTGAGGAAGGATCCGTGGTTTTTCCTCAAGAACCTTTAATCCGTGTTAAAGGACCTTTATTACAATGTCAGTTATTAGAAAGTATTTTACTGAATATTATTAATTTTCAGAGTCTCATTGCCACTAGCGCCGCGCGCCTGTTGCAAGCCACACGGGGTGAGCCGGTATTAGAATTTGGATTACGTCGTGCTCAAGGTTTTGATGGCGCCTTAATGGCGAGCCGCGCCGCTTATATTGGTGGTTGTTCTGCTACGTCTAATGTATTAGCTGGAAAATTACTTGATATTCCGGTACGTGGAACACATGCACATAGTTGGGTGCTAAGTTTTGCTAACGAACTAGAAGCTTTTCGCGCCTATGCACAAACCTTTCCCGATCGCTGTATTTTTTTAGTGGATACCTATAACACGCTCGCAGGCGTTAAAAATGCGATCAAAGTTGCCGAAGAATTAAAACCCAGTGGTTTTAAATTAGCAGGGATACGTTTGGATTCCGGTGATTTAGCTTATTTAAGTCAACAAGCGCGACAACTTTTAGATGCGGCGGGTTACCATGATGCGGTCATTGTCGGTAGCAACGATCTGAATCCGTTAGTGATTACCAGTTTGAAAGAGCAAGGCGCCAGTATTAATGTATGGGGCGTAGGCACGCATTTAATTACTGCGTATGAACAGCCAGCGCTCGAAGGTGTCTACAAACTTAGTGCGATTAAGTCTGCACAGGGTGAATGGGAAAACAAGCTTAAGTTATCGGAACAAACCATTAAAATTTCCACTCCTGGGATTTTATCCGTGCGGCGTTATTATGCTGATAAAGTGGATGGTTTAGCGATGGCTGATGCTATTTATGATGAAAAATTAGGAATTTCAGTCGATAATATCACGATTATTGATCCTATCGATCCGACCAAACGGCGCTCTATTCCTGCAGCAACACCATACCGCGATTTATTAACCCCGATTTTTCGCTTAGGGAAATTAGTTTATAAAGTACCTTCATTAAAATCCAGCCAAGAAAAAACTCATCAGGAATTAGAGCAATTTCATGAAAGTATTCGCCGCCTATTAAATCCCCATGCTTATCCAGTCGGTTTAGAAGAAAATCTATATCATTTAAAATTAGCTCGTATTTTAAAAGCAAAATCTTCTGTACAGTAAAATTAATGAGCCGCGGCCATCCATGGATTGCCGCGCGCTACGCGCTCGCAATGACGATCATATTCTTCGGTGCTCGCAATGACGATCAATATTCTTCGGTGCTGACAATGACGACTAATAATTTACGCAACGACTGAATTTTTTTAAATTTTTCATCGTTTAACTATATTTTTTAAAGACTATATTTTTTTATTTAATTAATATATATTTTCAAAAATTTTTTAAAAATAATTATTTTCATTTTTAAAAAAAATGACCAGGAAGTCATATGCCAAAAGATCCTTTGTTAAGCGCAGATTTTTTTTCACTGCATTTATTATCTGACGATGAAATTAGGCTTGCTGTCGAGGAATTAAATCGACTAGAGCAATTAATTAAACAAAAACTCTATCCGTATTTAACGGCTGATCAACCACCGACTTATTATCAAGGTGGTCGCAACTTAAACGATTTAAACAAATTTGTTTATCAAGATGAAACAAGTAGTCTGCATAGTGATAAGTTTAAACTTTTGCAAGTAGAACTAAAGCTGAGTGTCACGCATATTCAGTTATGGGCCGTCAGTCATAAACTTGAAGGGGGTGAAACTTTATCGGTTTTTTTAAAAAAACTAGAGCAACCTAGCGATAATATGGCTTTACTTTATGGCGATGGAAAACTATTGCTAGAAAAAATAGCGGTGCTATTAGATGAGCCACTGATTAAATTAGAAGAACGAAAAAAAATTATCATTAATTTACTAGCGGATAAAGAATTAGAAAAATGTATTGCCGGTTGTTATTCACGTATTAGCAGTGCCGCTTTGCAATTACAAGAAAATTTAGAAGGAGATTTACAGATTAAGCAATGGTTACGCGCTTATGCTAAGACTATGGCAAGCCATGTCGCCGCAAAACGTCCGTTTGCCATGCCAGATACGTATCAAGTTATGGTATGCAAAGCGTCGGATAGTGCTGTCGATCAGAATCTATTGCATGCGAATAATTATTTATTGATGCAAGCCAAGGAACGTGGATTTCCGATTGATAGTCAACGCGATCAAGGGGCGATTGAACTAGGAAATGGTCTCAGTGCATTAAGTAAAAAGGCCATTGTCGATTTATATATCAAGGACCTGGAACAACATATCACCGCGAAAAATTTAGTTGGTTATATCAGCGAAAAATTACATACTAGTTTTACACAAATACTGTCCGAAGATAGTGATTACGCCGATAAATCCACACGTATTCTGAATAAATTGAATCTATTAGGGGTAGATGATTGGTTTAAAACCAATAAAGTAGGATTAGAAGAGATTTTAACTGACAGTGGCGAATTGAAAACGGTCGATGCCTTACAAATAACCGTTACACAGCGGTTACTGGCTAGAAAATTATTAAAAGCTTACGAAGCAAAAAGAATAAACTTAAATAGAGGAGGGTCGCTGGAATATTATGAGTTTAATTCTGAAATAGGCTTTACTTGGTTTTGGGTAGGCAATCAAAGAGTATCGATAATTGAGCTTATCAAAGCAGATCGTTTACCTACACTTATTCCTTTAACGCATCTGCAAGAAAACCAGCGTCGTATTAATATTATTCGAATAATCCATGATTTTATTAAAGACATCGATGGTTTAATTAGCGTAATAAAAAATCTTCCTGCCGCTTACGGTGATTTTTTTACCGATTCTTTATCATTACGGCGAATAGTAACTCTTTGTAAAAATAAGGATTCAGTTAGACTTTTTATAGAATTATTAACCCATATACCTGACCAGGCAAAACGCAGCGTATTTCTTGCAGAATGTGATACAGCGTTTGTGCAAAGGATGTTATATCACGCTTTAAACAAAGCAGATATTAAACATGTGCTGCCTGGGTTAGCGGTTAATTATTTAAAGGAAGATTATAACGCGATGAGCAAGCAAGAGGCGTTAAGTGTTACCAAAGGCTTGATTTCGACGCTGCTTGACAATGAATTTAACAGTTTTTCAAATCTTAATTTTATTAAATTGCCACACGCCTATTTAGAAGGGCTAGACTTTTCTAATGTCATTATTAAATTTACGAAATTTTATCAGTCTATTCGTCATTGCAAATTTGATCGGGCTGATATGGAAGGAGTTAGTTTTTTTGCAGAGTTAGAACATATATCATTTAAAAATACCGATATTAGAAAAGTTAATTTTAATAAACCTTTTAGCACGCCTTACTCAAACATTGATTTAGAAAATGCCCTGTTATCGACTGAATCATTTAAAGGGTTAAGATCCGCTTATGTCGTGGATTTTGTCGGATCAAATTTGCAAGAGGTTAATTTTCAAGATGAATTTGTTAAACCTCGTTTGCGATTTCTCGATTTTACTAATGCTAATTTAGGGTCCTGTGATTTAAGTAAACTTGAATTGCAAGGGGTTACTTTATGGGAAGCTAATTTAGCCCGGGCAAATCTTGTCGGCACAAATTTAAATCAAATCGCTATTAATCCTCACACTAATCTAGAAGCGAGCCAATTCGATCTGGTTACCGTTGATTACTTATATAAAAGAGGGATTAAGAATTTTGCCAGCTGTAAAATTTATATAGAAAAGAGACCTGAAGATCCCTACGAATTCTATAGTTTTCATCAAATGAATTTTAAAAAAACTGAGTTTATTGGTGAAATCTTGTATATAAATTTTATAAAATCTGATCTAAGTGCGGCCTTATTTACGCCAAAAATAGTGACTCAGCATGCATCAAATATGAAGCTTAGTATTGCAATCAAGGAATCGCAATTGGATAGCGCTACATTTCGGCATGTTAAATTTAGCAGTGATAGTATACTTTTAAGACCTGCCTTCTCACAACTTAATTTTGATCAGGTTGAAATGTCAGCAAATTTTTTATTTGCTTTGTATGATAGTGGACAGCGAGATTTTACAGGAATAAAAGCACTGCAAGGGCCGATTCCACAAAAATTAGTCGCACTTCCTGTATTAGGTGCCAAGCTTAAGAAAGAGAGCTTTTTACATCTCTATCGACAAGGATTGCGTGATTTTCGCGGTAGTAATTTAAATAGTTTTTACTTGAGTCAAGTGCTCACCGAACAAGCGATATCGGCCATCGATCTTAAATTAGAAGGCGCTGAATATAAACAATCACCGCTAAGTTGTGTTTCTGGTACGCGCCATAGAAGGAGCATTTTATCTAACCCTTTTTGTACGATACATTTTCTTTTCCAAAAAACCTATATTGAGAAAAGAATTTCAGTGACCGATATTGAAGCATTTGCTGTGCCTAGCCGAGAACGTTTTTCCATAAAAGAGTTAGTATTGGGACCCAAACCACTTTATATATTGTCTGACGAGGTCAATGAAGTGAATTTTTATTGGGGATATCGGCCCGATGAGGATGTGTTCATTAAATTAGACAGCTTTACTAAGAAGAGTATTACTGCATTCGAAGTCTCGGAGCGTAAGAATATTAATCTACGTTTCCATTTTTCTAAAATATTTAGCGATGCAACGCCGTTAAGCGAATTCGCTGATAATATCGGCCGACTGGGATTTTCTGATGTGAAATTGAATTACTATAATCAACACACACAATTATCTCGCGTAGAATTGATAAATGGAAGGCCTACGATCACCACGCTGAGTATGACTCAGCATCAAATCCTACATACCGAAAAATTTCGTGGATTATTAAAAGATGTCAAATTAAATACACGCAAAGCTTATGATAGAGAAGAAGATCGTGCTCGCTTACGCAGTATAAATTCAGAAGTGAGAAGAAAACTAGGATCGGGGTTGAGAACGGGGGTGCGTAATGGCGCTCATTATGAACTAGGAGCAGCGATCATCTACTTCATTGGTGAAGCGATCAATAATCCCAAAACAGCGGATATCCAGTTTATAGACGCAGAAAACAAAACCGTGTTAAAGCTACTGGCCTACCATCTCGCACAAGAAGTAGGCCAGGAAAGAGGTGCCGATGAAAGACAAATAAATCTCACTACGATAGCGGCAGAGCAATGTATCGATCGAGGCGAATGTTCCACTGAAAAACAAGTGATACACGATGTGGTGGATTCTATGCAGCGAATTCGACCTGATTTAATGATAGGCAATGAATACGGTTGGAATATTACCAAAGAGTTCTTCGTCAATATCGGTAGTTATGTATCGGAAAAATTTGATGAGCTAAAGATTTTTTTCACTACGACTCCTAACCGATCACTGCCAACCGATCCCAGCTATTGGGGGCCACCAACAGGTGTTATTCAATTACCAAGAATTCAAAAAAGAAGTCTATATAATTGGTATGAATCTCCGCTGCTGTTGCGATTAATTAAGAATATTGAAAGTGTATTTGGCGGTTTTGAATTTGATTTGCAACAAGATGAATATTTTTCCGAAGCAAAACTAGCAGGCTATTTATCTGAGCTTTGGCAAGCGTTAGCCAGCTGTGGAGTCAGTAATAATGTCACGGAAGAATTTACTTTAAGTCTGTTAGCCAAATTAGAAAATACTAGTTTTTTAGAAAGTCTTCTCATTAGTTCACCGGGGGCGTGTGTTACCGAGATGGAATTTACAACTGCGACAGAGATTCCTTTAGCCGCTACTTTTTCTGCTAAGAGCAGAAGACGCCAGGTTAGAGATATTTCCATAACAGATAAATTTGATTTTGTAAAACAAGAGATAGAAACCGACGACGCGATTCTAGACCTTGCCGATGATTATCTTTTGCAATATGAAAGCAGAAAAAAACAGCCTAAGGAAAATAACCATAGGCAAAAAAATATTAGTGTTAGTTCATTGAATAGGCAACAGCGACTCTCAGAAAATAACAATAGACACATGGTTGAACACGAAAAAAAGTATAAACAAAAAATAAAATTAGATCCAAAACCAAACTCATTAAATAAATATGACAATAAAAATTATCAACAATACAAACCTGCTTTTTTATCGCCTTTTAAATTTTTAAAGCAGCCGTTGCTAGATATAAAAATACAGACTCCCGCGTTTAAAAATAATCAGCTAAGTCCTTTAGGCATAGAGGGTAGGCATTCGAAAAGACAGTTAAAACAAGCGAATGGAAATTATCCTCTTTTACAAAGAGAGCATGCATTTTTTCGTCCAAAACATTCTGGAATAACTGAAGTAACCGCACGTAGCGAGTTACATACTTCTCTTTTTGCTTTAAATTTCTGTATTAAGTGTTTAAACAAAGAAAAAAATTCCTTTTATGCTAATAGGGTTAAAGTTTCAAAACTAGTCAAACTGGAAAAAATGCAAGAACGGAAAATTGAAATTCAAAGAAATTTTTATAAAACATCATTTTCTAAAAAATAATTTATTTTAATCCATGCATAATTTTAATTTGGTAAATTTGCCAATATCTAGAATCTGCAAATGACTAATTATTTTTCTCTTTCCTGAGATGCAAAAAAAGATTAAAATAAAAAGGTAGTTAGTGGCATTGTGCTCGCCTCATTAATATAATAATTTTTTGTTCATGGAACCTAACTTTTATGAAAAGAGCCTTGATCTTAGTGGATTTACAAAATGATTTTATGCCTGGAGGTTCATTAGCGGTGGAAAATGCTGATGAAGTGATTCCAGTGGCTAATCGCGTTCAGCAACATTTTAAATATGTTATCGCCACACAGGATTGGCATCCCGAAGATCACTCTTGTTTTGCTGACAATCATACAGGTCGTTTTCCTGGAGAGTTTATTCAACAAGCCGGGTTGTCACAAATGTTATGGCCTGTCCATTGCGTACAAAATACCAAAGGTGCCGAGTTTGTAAAAAATCTTAAATTAGATCACATTATCAAAGTATTTCGCAAAGGTAGTGATCCAGAAGTTGATAGTTACAGTGGTTTTTTTGAAAATGATCATCAAAAACAAACCGGTTTAGCTGAATTTCTCAAAGAATTACAGATTACTGAAGTGTATATTATGGGTGTGGCCACAGATTATTGCGTTAAATATACGGTATTAGATGCCTGCAAATTAGGTTTTAAAACTTATTTGATTGAAGATGGATGTCGAGCGGTGAATGTCAATCCAGAAGATGGACGGCTAGCTATTTCTGAAATGAAAACTATCGGCGTAAAAATCATTCAAAGCGATGAAGTAGAATGAGTATTCCATCGCGATCGTAGTTTTTTACTCATCATTGCGAGCACGAAAATATTGCTCGTCATTGCGAGCGCGAAGCGCGCGGCAATCCAAACTAGATGGCCACGCTCACTTCGTGAGCTCGCCATGACGGACTTTTTAGATGGTGTTAAGCGCGTTGGATGGGAAAGCTGATGACTTCCGCTACCTCATCCATTTTTGCCATGAGCATTAATAGACGATCAATACCTAAAGCTACGCCTGAGCATTCAGGAAGCCCGTGCGTCAAAGCCGCTAATAAATATTCATCGATGGGTACGGGTGAATAGCCGTGCTTAGCACGTGTGCTGAGATCATTCTGAAAACGTAGTCGTTGTTCGTTGGCATCACTTAATTCATGAAACCCATTGGCAAGTTCGATACCGTTTAGATAAACCTCAAAACGTTCTGCCACAGATGTTGTATCGCCACGTATTTTAGCTAAAGCCGCTAAAGTAACCGGGTAATCATAAATAAAAACTAATTGTTTAGGTAACTGTGGTTCGATGACATGAGACATTAAGAAATTTAAATAATCTGCAATGTTGTTTAGACCTAAATTTTCAGTGCCTAGACCTAAACGAAGAACAAGCTGTTTTAAATCTTTAAGTGACAGTCGATGTGGATCACACTGCAAATAACGTTGAAAAATTTGCGTATAACTAAAACGCTGTGCGGGTTCACAGGCTAATAATTTTTTTAATAAGGCTTCTACTTCGTCCATTAATTGATGATGATCATAGCCAGGTCGATACCATTCTAATAAGCTAAATTCAGGATTGTGATAACGTCCCGATTCTCCTTGGTTACGAAATGCTTTGGAAATTTGATAAATGGGTCCTGATCCAGCTGCCAATAAACGTTTCATCGCAAATTCAGGAGAAGTTTGCAGATAAAGCGTTAGGTGGTGTTCGTTATTGTCCAAACAATAGGGCGTTTGAAAACTATGTAAATGAGGATCGGTGACAGTAGCCTGACTGAGTAAGGGAGTTTCTACTTCTAATACTTGGCATTCGGCAAAAAAAATCACGAATGTCGGATAAAAGTTTGGCGCGACAAACGCAACATCGATAAGCTAGCAGCAGGTCGCCAAGTGTTGTTGTTAAACACCATCATGGTGCTCGGAAAATTCCGCACTAAGCATTAAGCGTTTATACACCCGTTCACTGATGAAACCGGCGTCAAATTTACGTTTGGCATCAACAGACATCGGTTGACCATGTTCTTTTAACATGCGTCGTGTCGTGGCACTGATATTATCCAGTTTAGAATCTAATAAAAAATCCCTTAATTTTTCATCAAAAACTAAAAATTCGCGTAATGCAATGCGCTTTCCATCCATGCTAGGGACTAATTGTTGCCAAATGACGACACGTATGGTTTCGATAATATCGATCATTCTGGCTTTAGCTTCTTCAGCTGGGAAGGAGTTGACTAATCGTCTTAAGGTTTCTGCCACGCCATTACTATGTAAGGTGGTATAAACGGGATGCCCTGTTAATGCTGCTTCGATAGAAGCACCAATGGTTTCCGGATCGCGCGATTCGCCAACTAATATGAGTCGGGGTTTGCGCCGCAGGGCATTGCGTACGCCCGCGGCGAAGCTGGGCAGATGTCTAGGTATCTCGGATTGACTGACGATAGCACTGGGCATGTCAATTGAGTCGTAGACAAACTCTATCGGGGCTTCGTACGTAAGAATCTTACGATGCGAATCTTCTTTTTCAGCCAGATCGCGGATAATAGCGGCTAACAAGGTGGTTTTACCGGAACCGGTCGCTCCGGTGACGTAGACGATGCCTTGTGCAGGGGCTAACGCAGCGATTAATTCACTTTCTAAATTCAGATCCGACATTTTAGGTGGCGTACTGGGAATAGTACGAAAACTTATTTGTATTGCATCATGACCTTCTACTAAACAGCCGGTGGCATTGACTCGGAATCGATAACGTTCGTTACGATTAGGCCGAAATTCATAGTGCGTATCAATATCAACGCCACTTAAAATTTGCGCGCTACCATTAGGCCCATAGATTAGATTGAGTGTCTCAGCGACTTCGGTGTTGGATAATTTACGTTGCGTGATGCGGAGTAAACGACCATAACTTTCAGCAAAAACGGGTTCGCCGGTTTGCAGCGTAATATCCGAAGCGCCCAGCTTTTGGCAGTGAATAAGTAGACGAGCTAAGCAAGCCGACGTGAAGCGTACCGGTTCATCGTGAAGTAGATGTGCTGTCATCATCGTGCGTCACGATGGATTTCCATCGACCTGGATTAACTTGTAATTTTGGTAATGAAGTGATACGCAATATTTGATCGTTAATATGTAAATCAGAACTATCACCGGTGACACCGAGATCGGTATGTGCCACAAAAGGCTTACTGACCATACCTTTCAACAATAAATTTTGATATAAAGCCATACCCGTGTAATCGCGGGTTAAACGCGCTAAATTCTCATTAAAAATAGCATCGGCTTGATCGATACCATCTTGCCAACCCAAGGTGGCATATTTTCTCCAGACGAGCCGTTCTTCAGGTGTTTTCGGCAAAAAAGCGGGTAAGGGTAATTCAGGATGTTGGTAA
This sequence comes from Rickettsiella endosymbiont of Miltochrista miniata, assembly GCF_964031245.1. Taxonomy (NCBI): domain Bacteria; kingdom Pseudomonadati; phylum Pseudomonadota; class Gammaproteobacteria; order Legionellales; family Coxiellaceae; genus Rickettsiella; species Rickettsiella endosymbiont of Miltochrista miniata. The sequence goes on along the minus strand of NZ_OZ035017.1, from coordinate 1,017,917 downwards.
TCCATCCATATATAATTATGCCATTGAGGCGGTGCGGTAGTGAAACGTGCCTGACTAATAATTTGGTAAGTACGATCATTGATACGTAAGGTTTGTCCATCGGCGAGCTTCAGTGAATTATTCCCTTGGACGAGTACAGGAGGGATGACGTTATGGTCGAGTAAAATTAAATTGAAATTAAAAATCCGATCTAACTGTGAAGAATTTTTAGTTAATACCTGATTAATCTGTTCAGAACGCCACGCTAAACCGGCTTGAGCACCGACACTCATCGCGATATCTTGCAGTGCTTGTGAACGTAAAGCAGTCATTTCCTTTTTGTCCTTCGACACCTGGGCATGTAAATTTTGTAGTTGTGTTAAATTATCTAAACTACCGACGGTTTTATAATTAGGTTGTGTGGTGCTACAGGCGCTGAGCAGCGCAAATAGACTTAGGCCAAATATGATTCGCAGATATTGTTGTAATAAATTTCCGAAATACTTAATATTAATATTTAGCATAACGTAGTTCTATGGTCTTAATGCCAGGATAGACGATGATATTGGCTTTTTTACCTGCCTGAAGATTGGCATCGCGGATGATATAGTTCAGCGGCGTATTTTGTGAGGAAATCGTCACTAAAACGGGAACAGCTGGCAGTTTTCCTATGATTTGCAAATGGAAATGAGCAAGTTTGGCAATACGCTGTAATAGCGGCTCTATGGGACCCGACCAATCGACTGAGGCGATAGTTTTTTCTAGTCCCGAAGAGCTGGGATAGGGTAGTGGCTTGCTAATAGGAGGGCTAGAAGCCTTCTCCAGTTCTTTTAACTCATTTAATGACTGACTAACAGAGCGTGCTGCTTCGGCTAGCCTAATTGAGGCATCATCTGAGTGAGCGTTGATAGCGGGGGTTATGGAATTTGGTAAGTTTTGTGAAGCACACCCCGAGAGTAGACCCACAAAAAGCGCCACTGTTATTTTTTTCATGCTTATCTTATTTTAGATAAAATTCTGTAACCTACGAATGCATTGAAGCAAGAAGGTAATATAATGTCAAGCCATGCTTTTAGGGGGTGGATTTAATTAAGGTATATTGCACCTGACCGGCGGTTTTGGCCTGCTGAATCTCCCAATTTTCTGGCAATACCAGCTTTTTAAGGCTGGCTTCGGCTTCCAAATAAATCATACTTTCTGGCGCCAATAGACCTTCTTTGACTAGCCAGGTGCAGGCCGAGCCTAGCAAATTGTGATGAAAAGGAGGATCCAGAAAAACGATATTAAAGAGCGGTTTTTTTGTTTCAAATAGTTTTGTTGCCGCAAAAGGAAATTGAGCCTGATAAACCTGGGCGCGGTTTTCAGCCCCGAGCTGCTTCAGCTGCGCTTTTAAATAGGAAACTAATAGCGAGGACTGTTCAATAAAGCTCACTGATTTAGCGTAACGCGAGAGTGCTTCAAACCCTAAAGCGCCACTGCCAGCAAATAAATCTAAACAGTTGGCATCGCTAAGATAAGGGGCTAACCAATTAAACAAAGTTTCGCGGATGCGATTCGGAGTTGGACGTAAATCGGGGATAGCAGGGAAATGAAGTTTTCTACCGCGCCATAGTCCGCCGATGATTCTGATTTCACCTTTTTTCATAAAAAATATACTCTAACAGATTGCCGCGCGCTACGCGCTCGCAATGACGATCAATATTCTACGCGCTCGCAATGACGATCTATATGTTACGCGTTCGCAATGACGATCTATATGTTACGCGTTCGCTACGAATAGAACAGCGTCATGGCGAGCGAATGTTAATGAGCGTGGCCATCCATTTGCGGAACTCTGCGTTGCGTTAAATGTAATAAGTCATTTATTATAAACGTTTTCCAGCTACCCTACATAGACTATGTTTAAATTTTTAAAACGCAAAGAATCTCAGCCCGATGTTTCTAATGAAGAAGCTTCGCTTAATAGTAAAAATAGTTTTTTTAATCGTATCAAAAATAGTTTACAGAAAACGCGTCATCAATTAACCGAAAGTCTTGCCAGTTTAGTATTAGGTAAAAAAAAGGTTGATGCCGAATTAATTGAAGAAGTTGAAGATTTGCTTTTAACAGCCGATGTCGGCCCTATGGTGACACAAGAAATTATTCAGCTTTTAACATTGAAATTGGTTCGCAATCAATTAGCCGATGGTCAGGCGGTATGGGATGTATTGCAACAACAATTAGGTGAATTATTACAACCCTGTGAACAGGCTTTAGTGATTAACGCGGCACACAAACCCACCGTTATTTTAGTGGTAGGTGTGATGGTGTTGGTAAAACAACGAGTATAGGCAAGCTTGCGCATTACTTGCAGAAGCAAGGTAAGCAAGTGATGCTGGCTGCAGGTGATACGTTTCGTGCTGCAGCAACCGAGCAATTAACCATTTGGGCTGAACGTAATCATATTCCGATCGTTGCTCAACATCAGGGCGCCGATAGTGCTTCAGTTATTTATGATGCGTTTCAAGCCGCCAAAGCAAGAAATATAGATGTGTTAATTGCGGATACCGCAGGACGTTTGCATACCAAGCAGAATTTAATGCAAGAATTACAAAAAGTAAAAAAGGTCATTAGTAAATTGGATGTGACAGCGCCACACGAAATCATGTTAATACTGGATGCGGGCACCGGTCAGAATGCATTGCTGCAAGCTGAAGCTTTTAACGAAGCCATCTCCTTAACGAGTGTGATGTTAACCAAATTAGATGGCACAGCTAAAGGTGGCGTGATTTTTGCCATCGCAAAAAAATTAGCGTTGCCGATCCGTTTTGTTGGTTTAGGTGAAGGTATTGATGATCTGCAAGTTTTTTCAGCACAGGAATTTGTCCGCGCTTTATTTACTATTGAAAAATAAGTTGTTTAAAAATACACTCGCCGCACATTGTATTGAAAAACTAAAACAAATAAAAAAAAGAGTTTTTATGATCGAAGAAAAAAAAATACGTGAAAAGCGTTTTGTATTCGAACGACCTATTGGGGGTTTAAGAAAGTTATGGTTTAGTCAGCCCGGTCAGCGTTTAACACTGACCTATGCTTATTCAGATACGGCTTTGCAAAAGCCTGATTACATGGATACCATCGAAATAGCAGTAGAAAGCTTTAATCAGTTAGGCTTAGCCAATTTACGTTACGCTCCGAAGGTTATGGGTACGCTGCCTGGAAATTGTCCTTTAGATACTCTGTATCTTAAGGAAAAATATCAAAATCAGATATTTTTCACTCGAAATTCTAACGAAAGTGCCGACGAATGGGGATGCGGGACGCGATCGAGCTTATTGTATAGCAAAACGGTGAAAGATTTTTTTGGTCATCCGTCTTCTACTGCCAATCTCAGTTTACCGCCTTTTTCCATGATCACTTGCACCACTGAAAATAACTATTTTTTACGTTATGGGACGGGTGTGATAGCGCATGAAATCTATCATTTATTCGGCATCAAACATGCGCATTTTAGTGCCGATAACAGCAATCACATTTTAAATATCAATATACCAGCACCTGACGTAGATGATATCTATTATGATGATACGATACCTTGGGACGAAAGACTTGAGAAGTTGCAGAAATTTATTAACATTTATCCTTTTAGTGATATTTTACTCACGACTCCCTATACCTTGATCTCACCTTTCTCACTACAGCATTATCGCGTGCAAGATTTGGCGCCTTATCTCAGTTTTAATACCACGCGTATGGAAGAGATATTAGATAGTTACAATGCCAGTACGAGTCAAAAAAAGGATTATTTTTATTTAGTGGATAAATATGCTGGCTACCCCGTGGTGCGCACCTATCAAGATGTGTTTGGCTTGGCCAAGGCAATTTATTCTATCGCCCCGGATAGCTTGACGGGCCTTGCATTTGATTTTCCGAGTTATTATTTAATGGAAGGGATTTATATTTCAAGTCAAGATCAATTAAAACTTACGCAAATGATCGAATATTTACGTGCGCAGGAAGCATTTGTTTATCCTATTTTAGCACAGGAAAAAATGAGTTTAACCAGTTATCTCAATAACCACTTTTCAATCGATTTGATTGAGCAATTTAAAGTAGTGAGTTTAAGTCCGAAATTTATTAGCTGTCATTTATTACCCTATGATGTTTCTTTGTCACTCATCCTTGATCGGGATTGTCAGCTAAAAGGCAGCAGTAATGCGACGGGTATTTTTTCACTTGAGGTAATGATAAGTAATAATATTACGCGACTGCAACGCAATGTCACGTTGGTGGTCAAAGAAAAAATGCCAGTAAAAAATAGGGTCTTATTAAGTAATCCGGGTCCGCAGTATTTATTATTCGATAATGCAACGTCTCTTGATTTGATTGAATTGTGTCAAGCAGTGGCTATCCCTCGAGAAAAAAAATTGCACTGCCTATTGACTGAAACTTCTACAAACACCAGCTTAGAGCATTGTCATATTGAGCTTGATAATCGCACTGAAGATTATAATATCAGTGTTATTTTTACACAGACAGAAGCTAGAAAAACCTGTCATATTCAAATTTTTAATCGACAGAATAGGACAGCCGTTAATAACGTTACAGCGTATGCTATGCCTGCGATAGTAGTAGAAGATCATCCCATTGCTGAAGCATTGGTGAACAAGCAAGCTCCGCTAGGGGTGTCGATAGCGGATCAGCCGATCATGGATAAAGTGTTTTTTCAACGTTTACAGCACTGCTCTCAATTGCTAACGATACCGTTACTACAAGGATTTTTTGAAGGTGTAATCGATGCTTGTCATATCGGACACACGCGTAAAACATTATTAAAATTTATACCGCGCGCGACTTTACTTGTTTTAGGTTATACGAGTTTTTTAAGTTGTGGAATGGCCACGCTGGCATCCCTACTGACCGATTTTATGCGAGAAAACTCAAAAGATTTTGTCTCTAGCAAATTAGAAACTTGTATCAAGTTATTGTTTTTTATTGTGGTTACCGAGTTAGAATATGCACCTTCACAGCTTTGGAAATTAAGCGGTCAGCTGGAGATTTTTCCCGAAACAGTGTCTTTATTAAATAAATTATTCGTGCAAATGGCTTTAGTGCCGGCATTCAAAACCGGTGCTTATCTGGCTAGCCAAGCGCTCATGCAATGTTTAATGTCATCTGCTGAAAAGCGTGATACTTCTGAACAACAAACATTAAGTCCAAGATCAGATTTTTTTAGTGCATTGAGCGTTGCGCGTGATACGGTATTTTCGAGAAAAATATTGCGACCCCTTACATTCTTTGCTAGGCCTGCTGCGAATAATCAGCTCAGCCAAATAGCTGAAGCATATGATGTCGGTAGGCCTTTGACAGCAAAAACTGCTTAAAAACTTTGCTAAAGGGGAATAATTTCTTTATATTCTAGCGAATGTAGATTGCCACGCGCTCCGCGCTCGCAATGACGATCAATACAAATAATAAAATTCAACGAGTTAATTCATAAAGAGTGGAAAAATGACAGCAGACGCAAACGTTTTTAGAAAATATATGTGCTTACTATGCGGCTATGTTTACGATGAGGAGCATGGCTGGGAAGAAGATGGTATTCCGCCGGGTACGCGTTGGGAAGATGTCCCTATGACATGGCGTTGTCCTGAATGTGGTGCAATGAAAGAAGATTTTGAAATGGTGGAGTTATAGACCAGGGTGTACCTCAGCGACGATAACAATGGCGATAAGCAATAAGGTCGGAAACTCATTCAGCCAGCGATAAAATAAGCTGGAGTGTGGGTTATTATCAACTTTAAAATCGCGTAAACATTTTCCGCAATAGAGATGAAATACGATTAACACCGCCACTAAAGCTAATTTTAGATGCATCCAAGTGGCAGAAGCATAGTAGTTGCTGGCAAAGCTAAACAAAATAAACCCGAACAGCAGCGTTAATAAAGCCGCTGGCGTCATAATATAATAATAAAGACGGTGTTCCATGATCTTAAAGCGTTCAATACTGATACTATCCTTGGCATCGGCATGGTAAACAAATAAGCGTGGTAAATAAAAGAGGCCCGCAAACCAAGCGACCATGGCGATAATATGCAAGGCTTTAATCCAGGGCATGTCATGCTCCAAATTCTAATGGTGGATTAATTTTAATTAAAAAATTGTATGATGAATTATGACCTAATTATTCCGGCAATAAAAGATTATTTTCTGGGGTTACAGACCAAGATTTGTTTGAGTCTCGAAAATGAAGATCATCAAGAAAAATTTTTAATTGATGATTGGACACGAACGGAAGGTGGCGGTGGAAAAACCTGTGTTTTGAGCGCTGGGCCAGTTATAGAACGCGGAGCAGTTAATTTTTCGCATGTCTTTGGTGGCGCCTTACCTCCCAGCGCCAGCCAACGTCATCCTGCTTTAAGCGCCGCCGCTTTTCAAGCAACCGGTATTTCTTTAGTCATCCATCCGCGTAATCCTTATGTGCCAACGGTACATATGAATCTACGCTTTATTGGTTTGCAAGGGTCGGATCAACAAGCAGCACAATGGTGGTTTGGTGGTGGATTTGATTTAACGCCTTATTACCCTTTTTTAGAAGATTGTCGCCATTGGCATTTAACTGCTAAACAAAGCTGTAATCCGTTTGGTTTAGAGCTTTATCCGCAATTCAAAAAAAATTGTGATGAATATTTTTATTTAAAGCACCGACAAGAGGCACGCGGTATCGGCGGACTATTTTTTGATGATCTGAACCTATGGGAATTTAGTCAATGCTTTGAATTTATTCAAAGCGTTGGCGATCATTTTTTATCAGCCTATCTTCCTATCATACAACGACGTAAAGACGCTGTTTATGGTAAGCGCGAACGTCAGTTTCAAGCCTATCGACGTAGTCGCTATGTGGAATTTAATCTGATTTATGATCGCGGGACATTATTTGGTTTACAAAGTGGCGGGCGTGTGGAATCGATATTAACATCACTGCCGCCACAAGCGAATTGGCAGTATAATTGGCAACCAGAGGCTGGCTCGAAAGAAGCAGAATTAACCGAAAGTTTTTTGGTCGCTAGAGATTGGCTGGCTTAATTTTCTGGATTGCCACGCGCTCCGCGCTCGCAATGACGAATAAAAAAAACTGCGCTCGCAATGACGATCTATATTCTACGCGCTCGCAACGACGAATAAAAAAACCGCGCTCGCAATGACGAATAAAAAACACGCGTTCGCAATGACGAATAAAAAAACCGCGCTCGCAAAGACAACTAGAACAGCGTCATGGCGAGCGAATGAAATGACGAAAAGATAACGTCATGGCGAGCTCACGAAGTGAGCGCGGCCATCCATTTTGACTAAGCTAAAGGATCTAATTTCTTTTTCTTTGCCGACGCATGCCGAGCACGCAATTCGACATCGATATATTGATCGGTAATCGCACTCGAACTATGCCCGGCGTCGTCGCGGACATGTTCACGTGGCCGATGTTTGATATCTTCGGATATTCCTGTGTGACGTAACCAATGTACCGTTGCGGTTTTTAATTCTACGGCTTCGTCTTTGAGACCGTCTTTAACCATACGTGCAAAAGCAGCATCAAAACAAGCTTGCACGATACTACGAATTTGTCGCGTACTCTGAATAGCGGCCTGACCATTGGCTTTGCTAATTAAAGGGGTGGTTTCGCCGCGACTAGGCAAACTCATCAGGCCTAAACTCTCCCGGTAACGTTTTAATGCATTTAACATATCGTCACTGACACTAATTAGACGTTCTTTATTTCCCTTGCCGACGGTTAAAAACCACCAATTACCATCCGCATCTTTTTGAAAATGACCCATCTGTGGTTCCCAGCGTGCGCTCGCGGCGAGTTCAGAAATTCGTAGATACATGCCATATAAGGCCTTCATAATAAATAAGGTTCTATTATGCAGATCCGGTTTTTGCTCAAAGAGTACTTCTGCAGTTTCTATCACATACGACCATTGTAGTTCACTCAAGCGCCGCACTTGATGATTGCTTTTTTGCTGCCTGATGAACTTACTTTTTTGGCGAATTTGGGCGACCGGATTGAAATGGATATAGTCTTCCTGAATCAGATAATTATAAAAACTTCCACAGACCGCAAAAATCGCTTGTAGCGCTTTTTGAGATAAGGCGTATTTTTTTATATCCGGCATGATGCCTTGTTGACTAGCCATTTTATTAATCGTCGCAACAAAAGGTCGCCAATCGGGATGCGGCTTTCTATGGCCCTGATGCATAAAATAACGCGCAACGGTTTTAACACCTATCCAGTGTTTAGGAGGTTGCTGGCAAAATTCTATAAAGGTTTCAAAGTCATCACGGCGCAATTCTTTAATAGATTTTCCCAAAACGAACCAGCTCCATTGTAATAAGCGTTCAATTTCACGGCGATAAGCATTAAATGTGGCCTCGCTGCCACGATAACTATACAAAAACTGTGCGGCTTGAGAATAATCTTGGCCGGCATACGCGTTACTTTGCTTAATGTCTAGAATTTGTTGCGGATATTTTTTGGGTTCGATAAATTTTAAACTATCAAATAGCGGAATCGGAGAAATAAGTGACATAAGCAAGTATCTTAGTAAAATTCCATCTAGTTTAACAAGCTTTTATGAAAAAATAATGAATGAATAAAAAAAATAATATTTTACAAGAAATTTTTAAAAAAGTTTAGTATAATGCCGGCCTTCCTTTTAGGAGGTAAATAAACTTAATGCCCAGGTTTGTTTCTGACATAAAGAAACATATCACTACCACTGAGTTTTGGCGGGCCTTGTCGTTCGTCTTGAAGCGCCTCGAAAGTATCGCGAAATATCTGACTAGTCTTCCTTTACCTTTTACGTTTAGCCTTTATTTTTTACATCTGATAAGAGCCGCTTTAAGAATAGTTAGCTATTTTTACAAAACTAAAAATAAAAACTTGGGCGATACCTGTAAGTTGTTATTTGCCCTATTTAAAGTCTCCATAGCCGTTATCGCCATCGTTTTACTCGGGTGCGGTCTCGCTACGCTGCCTGCCATTTTGTTAAGCTCATTTTTTGCCTACAGTATTCTAAAACTTATTCATAGTGCGATAGTTTTGCTAGTGAGTACGGTTTTCTATCTAAAAATCGATAAAAATTGCATCGAACAGCAATGGAGGCGCGCCCAATATCGAGACAATATTAGCAAACATGTTTGTATGTTGGGTGCGGGGCTACTGTTTGTATTATTAACGTGTATGGTCCTCGCCGGTACTAGCATTTTAATCTGGACCAATCCATTGATGTTATTGGTAGATGGGGTGATTTGCGTGGCATTATTTGCTACCGTCGCTTATTTTGCTTACAAAGTCGCTAAAAATATACGTACTTCTGGCGAAAATTCATTGTTAAAAAAAGATCAGATTGCAAAAATCAAAAAATTTTTATGGATGTTTGGTCTTGGCATAATAGCTTTGCTATTAACGGCCGCTACGCCTTGGGTAGGCGTTTCTGTCATCACATGCGCACTGATATTACTTAGTGCGCAAGATGCCTTATTGACGATTTATTATTATTTTTATGCTGTTTATATACCGGATCCTGAACCGGCTAACCTTAGTGAAGCACAATTAAATGAACGGTTTGGTCAAACCAGTCGAGATTATTACCAAAATTTTTCTCCAATATACTATTTACAGACACAAATTTCAGAAAAATTCCCTCAGGTTGACGATGTCAATAAAGCCAATAAAAAACTACTGTTAAAAGTAACTTTGCTAAAAATACTGCAATTAAGAAGTAAAAGAGAAAAAACTGCAAAATTAGGCGTAGTGAATCAATTTTTTTCACTCGAAGAAAAATTTAAGGTCAAAGAAGAATATTTACTGCGTGAGTTAGCTTGGACCTTAAATACGGATAATCTCGAAGATTTAATCGAGCTTATTCTAGCGAATAGCGATTTGCTAGAAAATAAACGATCGGGGGTTTTAGACGATCTTGAACTGCAAAAAATCTTAGGCCAACTGGTTTTTTTTGCCGAGCAGGAAAAACGCACCCAACGAGCAGAAGTGGTTAAACCCAAGTTATTTTATCAATCTTTTTGGAAAAAAGTCGGCGCTTGCGAAGCCTTGTCACAGGCATTTCGCGCATCACGAAACATAGAGGAACAGGTACCAGTATCCAATTTTTCCTGGGAGATAGGTTGAGCTAATTAAACCAAAAAATTATTTGTTGTGGTGTTAAGGATAGTAAAAGGAAACATAACTATAATGAGCCCCTTCATGTCACGAGGGTTGAAATTAAGAAACATGTCATAGGGTAAAAGACTATGCCTTACGTGCTTAACGATTGGTTTCTTTTAAAAATAGCGATATATATTACCCAGCGTAAGATCTGGTTGGTTTTAAATGAGCTGCGGCGTTTAAGTTTGCAATGGTTGTTTTCACTTTTACAGGAAATAATTAAAGCATTTAGTTCCATCACCGGTTGGCGGCTGATCTTACAGGTAATGAAACGTATCGGTTGTATTGTCAAGACCGGTTTGAAGTATATTTTCCTTGATTTACCGGTTCCTGCGCTTGAGTTTTTGTATATCCTGCATTTTGCTCGGGCATTTTTGACATTGGTTGATTTTTTCCAAGATAGCGATAATAAAAATTTAGTTGAAATAACCAAATTTTTATATGCTTGCTTTAAGATTGTTATTTCGCTGGTGATGTTGAGTTTTCTAATCGTACTCTTAGTCCATGGTATGGCACCTTTGGGACTAGTGGCTTATGCGCAGATCAAAACTTTGTTTCGTGTTTATACCTTTTCAAAATTTGGCATTAGTTTGCTGACCTTAGGATTTAGTTACTACAGGACTAAATCTTGCCGTAACGATGCTGAATATGCTTGGTTACAGGCCCAATATCAAGCGAATATTCAAAAACATACGCATATCTTAGTGCTTGGCACCTTAATTACTGGATTGTTAACACTGGTCAGTGTAGTTGGATTTGGTTTGGGGCCGATAGGATTAGCGGTGGCTATTGTGTTGGGAGCATGTTTGCTTATAGTCGATATTGCCAAAGCGATTTATTTTTATAAAAATGGTTGTATTATTCCACAACCTACAGTTGGCAGTTTAGAGCAGAAGAATTCGCTTATTGATTTTTCAACGAATGATTATTATTACAGAAAATGTCGTAGCGGTAGGCTGTATGAAATAAATAACCTTAAAGATTATGAAGCGAATAAAATTTATCTGTTAAAAGAAATTGTCGTAAAAATTATTCAATTGGAAACTAAATTAAAAAATAATTCAGTGTCACGATTTGGTTTTTTTTCAGAAAAACCAAAAATACAAAAGAAAATCGATGGTTTAATCCGAGTAGGGAATTCGCTTTTAAGTGATAATTATAGTGAAAATGAAGCCTTATTTAATACTGTTATTACATCGCTAGAGAGCGATTATGTGGAAATGGAAGCAAGCAACGCGGGTAAATTAGCTTTCGAAACACTAGCAGCAAAGGATTTTTCCGAATTTAATACGTCCAATAATTCTAATTTATGCGATATTTTCTGGAGAATACTTCTATCCGATGCCAAGAAATCATCACCATCACAAGCTTTTGGACAATCGTTTTTTAGAAAAAAAGGTGATTGTGAAGATATTCGCGATGCTTGTCAGGAGTTCTTAACACAGCAAAAACCCGATGATGAAATAGTGGAACCGCGAGCCAGTATGGCAGCTGGATGAATACCTATGTTAGTATAGGTTAAATTTTAACCAGAGCTACCCATTATGTCGCTTTCATTATTACTAATTCTTATTATACCCATAGCAATACTGTTGTTTAAGAGCTTTTTCACTGTGAATCAACAATCCGTTGACGTTATTGAACGCTTTGGGAAATATACCCGCTGTGCACATGCCGGCTTAAATTTCAAAATTCCTTTCATCGAACGTATTGCCGGCGCTATTTCGCTACGTATTTATCCCCTGGATGTCACCCTAGATACCAAAACCCAAGATAATGTGATCGTCAAAATTCAGGTTTCCGTACAATACCGCATTAAAGAAGACCGTGTGTATGATGCATTTTATAAATTAGAGAATGCGAGAGAACAAATCACCGCTTATGTTTTAGATTTGGTGCGTGCTGAAGTACCGACCATGAGTTTAGATGCCGTCTTCGAAAAGAAAGATAGTATTGCGAATGCGGTAAAAAATGAATTAACCGGCACCATGCAAGAATTTGGCTATGAGATTGTGAAAGCCTTGGTCACGAATATTGATCCGGATGAGAAAGTGAAAAATGCCATGAATGAAATCAATGAGCAACAACGCTTGCAAGTGGCAGCACAAGCCAAAGGAGAAGCGGAAAAGATTCTGAAAGTAAAACAAGCGGAAGCCGAAGCAGAAAGTAAGCGCTTACAAGGTGAGGGTATTGCTAATCAACGTAAAGCCATTATCGGTGGTCTGCAACAATCGGTAGGTGAATTTCAAAAAGCCATTCCTGGTGTGACAGCGGCAGATACCATGAATTTGGCCTTGATTACGCAGTATTTTGATACACTGAAAGAAATTGGTGCTAATAACAAAAGCACGACTATCTTGTTGCCACATTCTCCGGGTGGTTTAAAAGATATTGCAGCCCAACTCCAAGAAAGTATTATTACCGGAAATTTAGTCGCGAATTCAGAAAAGGCAGAATAATTTAACATGGATTGCCGCGCGCCTGCGGCGCTCGCAATGACGAAGGTGAGTATGTACTCGCAATGACCCGAAGATTGCTATGTGTTCGCAATGACCCGAAGATTGCTATGTGCTCGCAATGACCGACGGTTGCTATGTGTTCGCAATGACTAGCGCTTCTGTTATTGCGAGCGAGGTGTGCGCAATGCCCAATCGTTCTCGTCATTGCAAGCTCGTTGTTTAATTTGTCATTGCGAGGTGTGCGGCAATGCCAATCGCTCTCTCGTCATTGCGAGCGCGTTGTTTAATTCGTCATTGCGAGCGCGTAGCGCGTGGCAATCCAGATAAAATACTATGCTAAAACAACCCGCCGTTTATATTGTTACCAATAAAAAGAAGGGAATCCTTTACACCGGGGTAACGTCAATGCTAGTTAAAAGGGTCTATGAACATAAAAAAGGGATAATTCATGGCTTTACTAAAAAGTATCATTGTAAATTATTAGTATTTTACGAATTACACGAAACAATGGAGTCAGCCATCGTGCGAGAAAAACAAATAAAGGCGGGCTCTAGAAAAAAGAAAATGCAGTTGATTGAAATGAAAAACCCAAGTTGGAACGATTTATATGAAGAAATCATATAGAAGATTGCCGCGCGCCTGCGGCGCTCGCAATGACGAAGGTGAGTATATGCTCGCAATGACGAAGGTGGGATAGCTCGCAATGACGAAAGTGGGTATGTGCTCGCAATGGCGAAAGAACAGGCCTTCGCAGTGAGTCGATTGTGTCATTGCGAGCGAATGGAATGAGCGTGGCAATCCAATATAGAATTTTATAATTAATCTATTTAAATTTAGGTTTGCGCGGAGTTTCGACCGACTTGCTGGATAAAATAACGATGTAAATAATTATCTTGACTCAGCTCAGGATGAAAGCTAGCGGCAATGATATTATTTTCTTGTACCGCAACGACTTGGTCTTGGTATTGCGCTAGTATTTTAATGTTAGTGTTGGCTAGGAGTGTGAGTTTAGGTGCGCGGATAAAAACCATTTCCATTGCTTGTTTTCTTACTACACAATGTCCGTTTACCACGCGACTAGCGAGCTGTCTGCCGTAAGCATTTCGTGTGACACAGATATTAATACGTCCTAAACTATCTTGTGTCGGTGATATTACTGATTTAGCTAAAAGTATCGCTCCCGCGCAGGTGCCTAAGATGGGTTTGTCATAATCCATGAGACTCGTCCAGAGCTGATACTGTTTGAGTAATTTGATTAATACCGAGCTTTCTCCACCGGGTATAATCAATGCATCGCTGGCTATCAATGTACGGCGATCACGCACTAACGAACAAAACACACCGAGCTTATTTAAGCAGTTGATATGCGCTTGATAGCCACCTTGTAAAGCTAGAACACCGATATTCATAAGAGGGTTTTAAACCAAGCTGGTGATTTCTTCTTCGGACTTAAGATTAAATCCACTCATGCCTTCGGCTAAATCACTCGACACATTGAGTAAAATTTCCGGATTATCAAAATGTGTAGTGGCTTGTACGATGGCACAGGCACGTTTTTCAGGATCTGCTGACTTAAAGATTCCTGAACCGACAAACACACTTTCTGCGCCGAGCTGGCGCAGTAAAGCGGCATCGGCGGGTGTCGCGACACCACCAGCCGAGAAATGCGGTACCGGTAGTTTACCTTCTTCAGCAACCCAGCGTACTAATTCTAAAGGAGCATTTAAGCTTTTTGCTTTTGTGTAAAGTTCTTCATTATTTAAAATGGTCAGTTGTTTAATTTCACGTGTGATAGCGCGCATATGACGTACCGCTTCGAGAATATTTCCCGAGCCCGCTTCGCCTTTAGTACGTATCATGGCGGCACCTTCGGCAATGCGTCTTAACGCTTCGCCAAGATTACGACAGCCACAGACAAAAGGCACATCAAAAGCATGTTTATCAATATGACATTCATCATCGGCACTGCTTAACACTTCACTTTCGTCAATAAAATCGACATGCAATGATTGCAATATTTGGGCTTCGACAAAATGGCCAATACGCACTTTTGCCATCACGGGTATCGAGACAGCTTGCATAATATCGTGAATGATTTTAGGTGAGGCCATACGCGCGATGCCACCCATTTTACGAATGTCTGCAGGTACACGTTCTAAAGCCATGACGGCGCAAGCGCCAGCGGCTTCGGCGATGAGTGCCTGCTCAACGTTAGTGACGTCCATAATGACGCCACCTTTCAGCATTTCAGCGAGACCGGTTTTGATGCGTTGAGAATCATCGAGAAAATTCATAGCCTATCACCACAATAAAAGTTTTATTCTATTCCTTCAAAAATAGCGGGGCTATTGTACAATAAATTTCAGTAATGCGTTATTTGATTTACTCGTCATTACGAGCGCCGTAGGATATCGATCGTCATTGCTGCATGTTGTATAGAATATTGAACGTCATTGCGAGCGCGTAGCGCGCGGCAATCCACTTGCAATGACGGTGAAGCGAATGGCAGAGATATTGGATTAGTCGGTGGTTTTTCTTCTTCTGTTATTACCAGCAAAACTTTTTTGATAATTCACGCGCGGTTTTGGCTTTCGCGGCGCTGAGTGCTGATGAGCATAGGAAAATTGTCTGGGGCGGTCTGCTGTGGTGAGTTCAGCGGGGGCTTTGGCTTTCGCTTTATAATCAAATTCAGGGATAATACATTCTTCTAAACGTTTTTTAATGAGATGTTCAATAGAACGAATTTGTCGTCTATCACCGTTGGTAATCAAACTAAAGGCGGCACCTAATTTAGATGCACGTCCTGTACGTCCAATGCGGTGCGTATAATCTATTGCTGTATTCGGCATATCGAAGTTAATCACATGTGAGATATGATCGATATCAATTCCGCGTGCCGCAATATCGGTAGCGACTAAGAATTTTAATTCACCATGGCGAAATTTGCCGAGTGCAATCTTGCGTTTACTTTGCGATAAATTCCCCTGAAAGGAAGTCGCTTTGTAACCAAGATGTCCAAGGTGTTCGGCCAAACGCTTGGCGCGATGTTTGGTGCGCGTGAAAATTAATGCAGATTGGACGGCATTGTTTTGTAAAATGATTTCCAATAAGTCGGTTTTGAGCGCTTCTGGAACCGGGTAAAGCGTTTGTGTGACGGTGTTGGCTGGAGCGGACTCACCAATTTTTATCGAAACAGGTTTATTCAGTACTTTGTCTGCTAATAAGCGGATATCGGCCGACATGGTGGCAGAAAAAAGTAAGTTTTGGCGCTGTTTAGGTAAATATTTTAAAATATGATAAATAGGCTCGCGGAATCCCAGATCAAACATATGATCAGCTTCGTCTAAGACTAATATTTCAACATGGTTAAGATTCGCCTGCTCACGGCTGTTTTTGCCACCTTGGAGTAGGTCGAGCAAACGACCCGGACAAGCGACGACGATATCGATACCGCCGCGTAATGTTCGATATTGTTCACGATAATTGACGGTACCACCATAAATAGTGGCGCAGCGTAGACCGGTTTTGGCACCGAGTTTATTGATAGAAACACAAATTTGGTCGGCTAGTTCTCGCGTCGGCGCAAGGATCAGGCCGCGTAATTGACCTTTAGGTCCTGCCATCAGGTGTTGTAGTAACGGTAAGGCGAAAGCAGCGGTTTTACCGGTTCCCGTCTGAGCCAAGCCAACGACATCTTGGCCTTGTAGGATAGCGGGTATGGCTTTTGCTTGGATAGGTGTGGCTACTTCGTAACCTTCGGCTTGAATACCGGATAAAATTTGGGCGTTTAAGTTAAATTCTGTAAAGTTCACTAAAAAGTTCCTGGCTATAGTAGGTGAGCCAAGTAACATCTTTAGCTCTAAAAGTGGGCTAGTCTATCAGGCTTATGCAACAAATGATAGGAAAATTGCACTAAAAATAGACGGCCGCTAGTGGGCGCTATTCAGGTGAAAATTCAAGGATCCGAGTTGCTTGTTTTTCTCATCTTCCCATTGACTATAGCAGTCGAGTGGATGATTAACAGTCATCCACTCGTATTGGTGTCAGATGTTTTAATAGTGACTGTTTAATGTGAAATTGCTATGCTAGGGTATGCAATCTACACAGCTTGAACAAAACACTAACTCCCACGATTCCAAGATAGAAAATTGGCAGAATGATGCTTTACATCCGGATCTTTTGGCAACTAAAGATTTGGTTTATAGCCCGCTGCATTTTCACTATTCTATACCCCAAGTCGAAGCTGACAATGCCGAGTACGGGGCTTATTTTTTTACATTACAGGGACGGCGGATAAAGTTTCGGGTGGCGAAAATCACACCGACTAAAATAGGGCAGTTTGTGACTGTATGGAAGAGAGTCGGTAAGCAACCTATCCAACCCTATGATGTGTTAGATCCGTTTGATTTGCTAGTGATTAGCACGCGTCGCGGCGAGCTTTTTGGCCAATTTGTCATGCCAAAATCGGTGTTAGTGCAGCAAGGTATTCTTTCCAAAGCAGGTCAAGGAGGCAAACGAGCGCTGCGCGTCTATCCTCCTTGGGACCAGGCTTGCAGTCGACAAGCGCAAACTACGCAACATTGGCAGCTACGCTACTTTCTAGAGATACCGCACAATAAACCCTTTGATCGGGTACGCGCGCAGCATTTATATCAGCAAAAATAAAGCTTCACTAAAAAATGAGGCGTGCATAAATAAATTCATTTCAACCCTTGACCCATTTCAGCTCTGCTATTACTATAAGCGGCCTTAACGGCTCTTAATTCCCCGATAGCTCAGCTGGTAGAGCAAATGACTGTTAATCATTGGGTCACAGGTTCGAGTCCTGTTCGGGGAGCCAGTATCATCATCAAAGATTTTGTAACAGACCCTCATTTGGAGAGTATAAATGTACGCAGTTATTTCCACTGGTGGAAAACAATATAAAGTCGCCGAAGGCGAAATTATTAAGCTAGAAAAGCTATCGGCAGAGGTCGGCGAAATCATTGAGTTTCCGGTGTTGCTGCTGGCTAATAAAACCGATGTTAAAGTAGGATCACCTTTCTTAGCGGAGTCTAAGGTTAAGGCCTCTATTGTGGAGCATGGTCGCGGTGATAAAATCAAAATTATTAAATTTCGACGTCGTAAGCACCATAGAAAGCAAATGGGCCACCGACAACATTATACAGCGGTTAAAATTACCGAGATTTTATAGGGGTATATTTCAATGGCACACAAGAAAGCAGGTGGTAGTACCCGCAATGGTCGCGATTCACACTCAAAACGCTTGGGCGTAAAACACTTCGGTGGTGAGTCGGTTAAAGCAGGAAATATTATCATCCGTCAACGAGGAACACATTACCACCCAGGTAATAATGTCGGTATCGGCAAGGATCACACCCTATTTGCCTTAGTGCAAGGAGTGGTTAAATTTGCGCGTAAAGGGGCTAAACTAAGATGTTACGTGAATGTGGTTCCTGCATTAGCAGAGCAGGCTAAACACGCTGCTTAATTTACTCGTCATTGCGAGGTAGGCGACCAATCCTCGTCATTGCGAGCACCGAAGGTGCGCGACAATCCCTGGATGGCCACGGCCTCACTGAGGTTTCGGCCTCGCCATGACGAAGTTTTTTATATAAACAAAAATAGTTTTTTAATAATAGTTTTTAATGGTTACCCCGCTTAGCGGGGTTTTTTATGAAATTTTTAGATGAAGTTGAGATACTAGTAGAAGCAGGAAAGGGCGGCGCAGGCTGCGTTAGTTTTCGTCGCGAAAAATTTATTCCATTAGGCGGCCCCGATGGTGGGGATGGCGGTGATGGCGGCAGTGTTTATTTAAAAGCCAATGTTAACCTCAACACGCTGATTGATTTTCATTATAATCGTCTCTATAAAGCCGCCCGTGGCGAAAATGGTAAAGGTAGCGATTGTGCGGGAAAAAAGGGTGACGATCTCTTTTTAGACGTGCCTATCGGTACCGAAATCTTTGATGCGGATACACAAGAATTGATTGGTGACTTAACCGCCAAAGAGCAAACACAATGCGTCGCAAAAGGCGGTTGGCATGGTTTGGGTAATGCGCGATTTAAAAGCAGTAGGAATCGTAGCCCACGTCAATTTACGTCGGGTCATCCCGGCGAAACGCGGCGCTTAAAACTTTCTTTAAAATTATTGGCGGATGTAGGCTTGGTCGGTTTGTCTAACGCCGGAAAATCCAGTCTGATACGAGCCGTATCGGCGGCGACGCCTAAAGTCGCTGATTATCCATTTACGACCTTGCAGCCACACTTAGGTGTGGTGCGCTTAGAAGCGGGACGTAGTTTTGTGATGGCAGATGTTCCGGGATTGATTAGCGGTGCAGCCGAAGGCTTAGGCTTAGGAATAAATTTTCTTAAGCATCTCGATCGTACGCGTTTATTACTCCATGTATTGGATATCCAACCTATCGATGGGAGTGATCCGTTAAAAAATATGGCGTTGATTGAGAATGAGCTGATAAAATACAGTCCTGAATTAGCCGCCAAACCCAGGTGGTTGGTGTTAAATAAAATCGATTTACTACCCGCTGAGGAGTTACAGGAGTATGTGCAACTTATAAAGACTCAACTCCCTGCGCATGTGCCGGTATTTGAAATTTCGGCTTTACAGCGTGTCGGGACACAAGCATTATGTTATGCTCTTGGAGACTTTTTAGAACAAAATGCGCACTAAAATGAGCCAGTCATGGCGAGGCCGAAACGTTAGTTGAGGCCGTGGCCATCTGGATTGCCGCGCACCTTCGGTGCTCGCAATGACGAGGGTTGTTATGTGCTCGCAGTGACAAGTAATATTTTACGCTCGATGGAAGATTCTTTAATAGGCTGAAGAAATTTAGGTTAATTATTCAATGGGATTCATTTCAGTCTGATGAATAGCTTTGTTAACACAATACTTGAGTGTTTTACCCATTTTAAAATGGATGCGATATTTTTCAGGCGCTAAAAAATGTTCTCCGGTTTTGGGGTTAAAAGCAGAACGTGCTGCATTATAATGAGGTGAAAAACTTCCAAAGCCGCGTATTTCTATGCGTTGGCCCTGGTATAATGTTTGTTCCAGCAGTTGGATTAGATGCTCCACACTTTTCTTAACAGTGGCAGCCTGAAGTTGAGGGAACTTTACTATAAGTTGGTTAATGAGTTCTGGTTTCAGCATGGATCACCTATGATAAGTTTGATTAAGCCAAAAAAATGATGCAAATACAACTACGTCATCTACCTAATTTGATTACTTGTATGCGCTTTATCCTAATAGGTCCCATTTTATGGGCCTTGTTGACAAAGTGCTATCCCCTGGCCTTTTATTTATTTGTGGTAGCGGGCGTGAGTGATGGCTTAGACGGTTTGTTAGCGCGTTTTTTTGATTGGACGACGCCTTTAGGTGCTTTATTGGATCCTTTAGCTGATAAACTCTTACTCATGGGCAGTTTTGTTGTATTGGCTTATCTGCAACAAATTCCTGTATGGCTGACGATCATGGTGATAGGGCGCGATATTTGGATTATGGGCGGCGCTTTATTGTATCGCTATTGGGTCGGACCTTTAGATTATAAACCGGTTTGGATCAGTAAGTTAAATACATTTTTTCAATTAGTATTAGTGAGCTTACTGATTATTAAATTAGCTTTTTTTGATATCCCTGCCGAATTAATTCCACGTATTATCGAGGCCGTTTTTGTTACTACCTTATTGAGTTTTATCCAATATACGTGGATGTGGTTTTGGCAAGCGGCTTATTATTTAAAGTTAGCCAGTAAAAAATTAAGCGCCAAGAATCGAAAACAGGGTTGGTCTTAAATGACGCAATT
Organism: Rickettsiella endosymbiont of Miltochrista miniata; assembly: GCF_964031245.1. NCBI lineage: Bacteria > Pseudomonadati > Pseudomonadota > Gammaproteobacteria > Legionellales > Coxiellaceae > Rickettsiella > Rickettsiella endosymbiont of Miltochrista miniata. The sequence continues at coordinate 997,453 of NZ_OZ035017.1, read as the reverse complement.
AATTTTGCCTATCCAACCTCCGGATGCATGTTGTTTTGAAAATTTTTATACCGGTCAGAATGCTATTCTTTTAAATTGCTTACGACAATTTTCGCTTAAAATAGGTGAGCCTTATATCTATATTTGGGGTAATCCGGGTGCAGGTTGTACGCATTTACTGCAAGCGTGTTGTCATGCGGCACAACAGCAAGGATTTTCCGTCGTTTATTTACCTTTAAACACATTAAAAAAAAATAACAGTAGTGAGATATTGCGTGGTTTAGAGTCAGTCGATATGGTGTGTATCGATGAACTTGACAGTCTTGCGGATGATAGTATTTGGCAAGAGTCATTATTTCATTTCTATAATCGTTTACAAGAACAGTCACGTTTTTTGTTGATCGCGGCTAAGCATAGTCCACAACAATTAAATTTTTCCTTGCCTGATTTAATTTCACGTTTATCTAGCGGTGTTTTATTTCAAGTACGCGAATTAAATGACGCGGAAAGACTCATTGCCTTACAACAACGCGCTTACTTAAGGGGTTTAGAACTTTCCGAGGAAGTGGGTCAATTTTTATTGTTACGTCTTCCACGGGATTCGCAAGCGCTTTTTTCCGCTTTAATGCAACTTGATAAAGCCAGCTTAAGCTTAAAGCGTAAGTTAACCATTCCTTTAGTTAAATCTATTTTAAAATTATAAATTTAACGTTAGTATTGTCTAAGCAGTAAAGAATACTTCGTCATTGCGCGGGTAGCAACCTTCGTCATTGCGAGCAGCGTAGCAACCTCGTCATTGCGAGCACCGTAGGTGCGTGGCAATCTAGTTCTATAGGAAAATAAAAAAATGCCTAATGATAGAAAGGCTGAAGAGCATCCAATCGCCCCGAAAGAGAATAGCAACATTGTGTATTGGCTATTTACTAACATGGCTATGGGTATAGGGTTGGCGTCAGTTCTTCTCTATTTTTTGGTGCGCAATCAATCAAACTCTGGCTTGAATAGTGTAAAAAGTGGAAAGTCTTCTGGTATTGCTAATCAAGCTGCTTTTTTTCCTTCTCCTGCGCTGCCTTGTGTCAATGAAGAATGTGTTGAATTTGCTTACCATCAGTCTTTTAGGGGTAATAAATTTCGTGTAGTTGTTAATAAAAACTTAGCAACTCTAAAGAAAATAGTGGCATCACTACCTTTAACATTGGCTAATCGAGCGGCTTTAGCGAAGGCAACGATTCGTCTCGTACCCGTTAGTCCTTTACGTTCTGGTGCAAGTGGCTTTATTGAAGGGCTGGGGCAAATATTTATAGTGATGAATGAATATCTTGATGAACAAGATCTTAGGGGAACTTTGTTAAATGAAATACATCATTTAACGGTTATGGAGATAAACAAACACAAATTAGGAAATAATTGGGATGATTTCTCGAGTGGTCAGGTAGCCGGCCTGCCGTTTATGACAAAAGACGGTAAGATAAGTACAAAGCTCAAAACACAATTAGAAAAATCTTTATTACAGATTAAAAATAAGATGAGTGAGTTTGATTCTTTATTAAATAACCAAGAGCAGCTATCAGGTGAAGCAAAGAAAAAACTCGCTACTTATCTTGCTGCCATGGATGATTATGTGCCTACGGTTTATAATCGTATTTTGGATATTAATCTGTTTAAACATGTTGATAGACATCAGCATAGTATAGAAATTAAAATGACTTTGGACACGGATCAGGAAGTTTATGGTAAGCCTGTTTTTAATTATAAAAAGGATGAAGTTTTAGTATGGTATTCGCTTAATCGGGATCGATCGCCATTAGAACTTGCTAAAGCGTTTATCTATGATTTTAAGCAAAGAGAAGAACGAAGCAATACAATTTATACCTCTGCGTATGCAAGAGAAGAAAGAGCAGAGTCGCTAAGTGACTATTTATTAACAGAAGCAGCAAGTGACATGGATGAGTTGTTAACACCTAAGCTGAAAAAAGTGTTCGCTCCGCTTTTCATGGATTATTTTGATCGCTATGCTGATCCTTATTTGCAAAGTATATTTATTCCCAGCCTAAGTCGTATGGCTCAACGCTAGAATAGTTGGAATAAACTCAGTTGAGAGCGCTAGCTTATTAATGTAATTTCAAGGCAATGTGTGCTAAGCGTTTACCTAAGGCTTGGCAAAGTCGTTTCTCTTCGTCGCTAATCGGATTTTTACTGTCTTTGCCGGCCATATGCGTCGGTCCGTAGGGGGTTCCGCCGGTTTGTGTGGTACTTAAATCGGATTCCGTATACGGAACGCCAACGACAATCATGCCGAGATGGATCATTGGCAGCATCATGCTCAGCAGCGTGGTTTCTTGCCCACCGTGTAGACTAGACGTCGAGGAAAAAACCCCCACCGGTTTATCGACTAATTCACCTGAAAACCATAGACCACTTAAGCTATCGATAAAATGTTTTAAAGGAGCGGCCATATTACCAAAACGCGTCGGACTGCCTAAGGCGATGCCGATAGCGCCGCGAACATCTTCTAGCGTGGCATAAGGCGGGCCAGCCGGTGGGATTTTCTCTTCCACGGCTTCACAAACAGTCGAAATATTGGGGACGGTGCGAATTCTTACTTCTACACCTTCAATCGACTCGATGCCTCTTGCGACTTGTTGGGCCATTTTTGCCACAGCACCATAGCGGCTGTAGTAAAGCACTAATAGGTAAGGCATAGCCTTGACTCTCCTTAAATTATGGATAAGAACCCGATAGGCTGGGCTTGATGTTGATGCAACAAGTCATTCTATGGTATAAAACACCGCGCTGAAAAGCGATATTTCACACACCTAGTATCTAAGTTATTTGAGGGTGGCTATTTCAAAGATAGTCTTCAAATAATACGAGGTGGAGGTTTAACCCAATTGGAGATTATATAAAGTGTCAGCAACAGCAACATTAAGACAGTTATTTGAAGCCGGTGTCCATTTTGGTCACCGTACGTGTTTTCGTGAGCCGAAAATGGCTCCGTATATCTACGGCGTGCGTAATGGTATTAGCATCATCGATCTAGAGAAAACTCGAGACTACATTACTGAAGCGCTTAATTATATCGCAAAAATAGCCGCTCGGCCTGGTAGCAAAATCTTATTTGTCGGAACAAAACGTGCCGCACAGGATTTAGTGAAAGAACAAGCCTTACGCTGCGGTATGCCTTATGTTAACCATCGCTGGTTAGGTGGCTTGTTAACTAATTATCGGACTATCCGTCAGTCTATTAAACGGCTGAAAGAATTGGAAGCACAAAGCCAAGATGGTAGCTTTGACCAATTAACTAAAAAAGAAGCGCTGAATTTACAGCGACAAATGGATAAATTGGAACGCGGTTTAGGTGGGATCAAAGATATGAGTGGTTTGCCGGATGCCTTATTTGTGATTGATAGAGGCTACGAGCACATTGCTATCTGTGAAGCACAAAAGCTAAAAATACCGGTGATTAGTATTGTCGATACGAATCATTCGCCTGAAGGTATTGATTATATCATTCCAGGTAATGACGATGCTGCTCGTGCGATTACACTGTATACACAGATGGTCGCGGATACTATTTTAGATGCACGCGCTGCTGCTAAAAAACCGACCGACTTAAAACTCCCTGAAGAAAAAGCCGAAGCTCAAGAACCTGTGGTGGAATCGACTAAATCTACCGAAGGAAAAGAGGAATAAGCACATGACGCCAACAATAATAACGGCCGCCATGGTTCAAGCTTTACGTGCTCGAACCGGGGCAGGCATGATGGATTGCAAAAAGGCTTTAGAGTCCGTGGGCGGTGATCTGGATGCGGCGGTTAAGGCAATGCGTGAATCCGGTCAAATTCAAGCGGAGAAAAAGTCCGGGCGTGTCGCCGCTGAAGGTTTGGTTGTGATTAAATCAAAATCAGCGCTAGGTCCTGCCGTCATTTTAGAAGTCAATTGCGAGACGGATTTTGTCGCGCGCGATGAAAATTTCAAACAATTTGCTGAGAAAGTTGCACAATGTGCACTGGATCATCAGATTGCCAGCATAGCATCTTTGTTAGCGTATATATGTGCTGATAGCGGCGAGAGTGTAGAAAAAACTCGCGAAGGCTTGGTCGCAAAATTGGGCGAAAATATTCAGTTAAGACGTTTACAGCTTGTTACAGAGCAGGCCGATATTGTTCTGGGATCCTATGTGCATATGGGCCGTATTGGCGTTATTGTGCAATTAAAAGGCGGCGACGAACCATTAGCTAAAGATTTAGCTTTACATATTATTGCTAATAATCCCATGGTTATCTCAGCAGATGATATTGCTGAGCAAATTTTGGCGAAAGAGCGCGAAATTATTATGACGCAATCTCAGGGCAGTGGTAAACCCCAAGCGGTTATCGATAAGATGGTAGAAGGACGACTGAATAAATTCCGTGATGAAATGAGTTTATTAGGGCAAACGTTTGTAAAAGATCCCGATATTCGAGTCGGACAGTTATTAAAAAATGCAGGAGCAGAGGTCATAAGCTTTGTGCGGTTTGCTGTCGGTGAAGGGATAGAAAAACCCAGCGAAGATTTCGCTGAAGCAGTGATGGCGCAAGTTAAAGACGCTTCTTAATCTTTATGTTTATCGTCTTGCGAGTATGTTTATCGTCATAGCGAGCGCGTAAAACATTAGTTGTCATTGCGAGCACCGTAGGTGCGCGGCAATCTCATAGATGGCCACGCTCACTTCGTGAGCTCGCCATGACGGCGGTGCGAGTGGGAGTGTGCGACAATCAAAATAAAAGGAATTAATGTATGCCGAACAATAATATCATTTCTCCAGAACAAAGAAAAAAATGTATTCGCTTTTTAGTGGCGGCAGCCACGGGAAATTTAACGCAAGTTAAGGATCTGTGTGATGAATATACGTTGAATGCAAGCAACTCGAAAGGTAATACGGCTTTACATTTAGCATCCGAAAATAATCACGATGACATCCTAAAATTCCTTTTCCGTCAACCCAACATCAATCTTCATCAAGCCAATATAGCAGGCAAAAAAACCGTTGATATTATTGCGCATTTATCAACAGCAGCGCTATGGCAAAAAATGTTAACCATGGAGAAAAATATAGTACAAGGCTCAGTATTCTTTCAAAAAAATCAACTTAAAAAAAATTATGCTTTTGAACTTAATACCGAAAATATTAGTAATCAATCATTAACCATCGACGACTTATCTCAGATCAATGCTTATGTTAAGCAAGCGCTTCCTTACGGTGCTCCTAATTGGGATCAAGAGCAATTTCCTCATCAACAAATGCCCCCTGCCTCGCGATGGAAAAAAAAGGATGCCGATTATTATCGTATTGATGTTTTACAAGACATCCTGTTAAGCATACAAAAGAAAATTGCTGAAGAATTGCACGATACTGTTTCGCGTTTACTTGCTTTTCGAATAGTACATAGCTCCTTAGCGGAAGTTCTACAGGTCGGCCGTTGTGATGAACAGGTCGCAGTGGCATTTAATCAACTGTTATTTACTGAGAAAAAAGGTCGCTTGCAATGGATACAAGCGATTAATTTACGCGAGGTGGGCGGCCAGAACTTTATTATTATCGATAAAGAAGGCGGGGAAAAACCCGAAACGTGGAAAAGTGGCCTATTGATTGATCCGATGGATGACAGAGTGGAGTCTCTACAAGAAAGTGCGCCGAAGTTAATGGAACATTTAGTAAGAATTATATCTCAGCCCGATACAGAACAAATTAAGTTAATTGATCATATAACCTTATGTTTGCCTTTTAAAGCGAAGCATCATGCTTCGTTAGCGGAAAATTTAGCCAGAATTATCTGCTCAGTACGAATTTTTTTTGAATCTAGTTGGCATTTGATTTGGCCAGAAATGAAAAAAGAGTATCCACGTTTAAAAGAGAAAAACGTAAAAACTTGGCTGGAAGAAGTTTGGAAGCTATTAGATAAAAACGTAGACATCCATGCCGCTATGGTCAATAAACTGCAACTTGATGAAATACAAAATTCGCTCACTCGTCTCGAACAACGTTTCGAAGTCTTAAATACCGAAACACACGCGTTGGCATTAGCTTAGATTAAGCAGATAAAAATGAGTGACCGACTAGAAACACTGCGCTGCATAGGTTATCATCCCATCTCTTTAAACCTATTATTTTCTCATGGCACATCCATTAAAATATCGACGTGTTTTGCTTAAGCTCAGTGGAGAAGCGCTCCATGGAGAAAGCTCGCAAATGCTGGATCCAGTAGAGCTTAACCGTATTGTATCCGACATTGTTGCTGCGGTGGATTTAGGTGTGCAAATAGGCATCGTGATTGGTGGTGGTAATCTTTTCCGTGGCGAAGTCTTAGCACGCAGCGGTATTGATAGAATTACCGGCGATCAAATGGGTATGTTAGGCACCGTTATCAATGCATTGGCGTTACGTGACTCACTTGAGAAGCACAAAAAAATAGCCAAAATCATGTCAGCGATTCCCATCGGTGGCTTCGCACCGCTTTTTGAACGCTACAAGGCCATACGTTATTTAGAAAAAGGCTATGTGGTTATCTTTGCCGGCGGTACTGGGAATCCTTTAGTTAGTACAGATTCTGCCGCGAGTTTACGTGGTATCGAGATCGGCGCCGAATTATTGCTCAAGGCCACGCATGTTGATGGTGTATACAGCGCTGATCCCAAAAAAGATCCCAAAGCCGTGTTATATTCTCATGTGAGCTATGAAAAGGCATTAGAACAAGAATTAGGTATCATGGACTTAGCGGCATTTACACAATGTCGTGATCATGATTTACCGATACTGGTATTTAATATTAAATGTAAAAACGCATTATTAAATATTTTACAAGGCAAAAGTAAAGGTACATTAGTGAGTAAGAGGAATTTAGTATGATAGGAACGATAAAATTAACAACTGAACAAGGTATGCAAAAAGCATTGGAAGCTTTAAAAATTAACCTAGCTAAGTTACGAACCGGCAGGGCTCATCCGAGTTTACTAGAGCAATTACGCATTCCCCAATATGGTGGTCAAGAAGTCCCATTGAATCATGTTGCTAGTATTACCGTCGCTGATGCACGAACCTTATTGGTTACGCCTTGGGAAAAATCGTCTATTCCCACCATCGAAAAAGCCATTATTCAGTCTAATTTAGGTTTGAATCCTTTAACCGCAGGCAATGTTATTCGTGTTCCTTTAGCGATGCTAACCGAAGAACGTCGCCGCGATATGAGTAAGTTAGTCAAACAAGAAGCCGAGGATGCACGCGTATCGATTCGTAATTATCGTCAAGATGCCAATCATCAACTTAAAGAATTGCTTAAGAAAAAGCTCATCACTGAAGATGAAGAACGTCGCGCCAAAGACATGATACAAAAAATGACCGATCAGAATATCACCGAAGTAGAAAAGCTAGCAAAGACCAAAGAAGAAGAGTTAATGCAAATTTAATCTCACCATTCTATGTCAACTCCAGACAAAGTTCATGAACTAAAACGTCCTCGCCATATCGCTATCATTATGGATGGAAATGGTCGTTGGGCGAAGCATCGTCATTTACCTCGGGTGTTAGGCCATCAAGAAGGCGTAAAAGCGGTTCGTAAGGTGATTAAACTCTGTGGTGAAATCGGCATTGAAGTACTTACCTTATTTGCCTTTAGCAGTGAAAATTGGCAACGTCCTGAACAAGAAGTTAATTATTTAATGACGTTATTTCTGAATACCTTGAAAAACGAAATCGATAAGTTAGCTAAGAATAATGTGCAATTAAGAATGGTGGGTAATTTGGAAGGTTTTAATCAGCCGCTACGTGAATGGATCGATAAGTCTCAGGCTTTAACGGCTAAAAATACCGGTCTGCAGTTGGTGATTGCGGTAAATTATAGTGGTCAATGGGATATTGTTCAGGCTGCGCAGAAGATCGTAAATGAAGTTAAGTCAGGCGCGTTGGAAACTGAAATATTAACTCGGGAAATATTTGCTAATTATGTAAGTTTAGCTGATTTGCCAGGCGTGGATCTGTTAATTCGCACCAGTGGCGAATATCGAATTAGTAATTTTTTACTTTGGCAATTAGCTTATACTGAACTGTATTTTAGTGATATTTTATGGCCGGATTTCGATGAACAAGAACTGAATAAGGCTTTGAATTTTTATGCGCAACGAGAACGGCGATTTGGATGCACGAGTGAACAACTTGCGGAAATAAATGCTTAAACTTAGAATTTTAACAGCACTAATACTGATTCCTTTAGTTATAATTGGAATTTTTTATACATCAGAATTTTATTTCAAACTGTTTACCGCGGCTATTATGTTATTAGCGGCTTGGGAATGGTCACGTTTGAGTGCTTGGCAGAATTTGCCGCAGCGATTTTTATATATAGGTGTGCAAGCGGCGATCTTATTTCTTATTTTACCTTATTTATCCTACGACTGGCTTTTGAAAGGTGGCTTGGTTTTTTGGTTATTGTTAAGCGCTTATTTAATTTGGGCAGGCAGCAAACCTTTACTGCCGATGATCAGTCCTGCAATCACAGCTGGCTTAGGTTGGCTAATCATTAGCTTATGTTGGGTGGCGTTACAAAAACTGCAAATGACACCTGTTTATTTATTATTTATGCTGTTGATTATTTGGTTAGCCGACACAGCGGCGTTTGTCAGTGGTCGTTTATGGGGACAGCATCTTTTAGCGCCGACCTTGAGTCCAAAAAAAACCTGGGAAGGTTTTATTATCGGGTTATTGTTTACTTTTTTTGCGGCGATGCTGATGTTTTATTTTTTCCGAGGAGTTAAACCCACACTGGGTCAAATGTGTTTATTGGTATTATTGACGAGTTTAGCGGCAGTGGCTGGGGATTTATTTGAAAGCCAATTAAAACGACTACGAGGTTTAAAAGATAGTGGTCAATTATTACCCGGTCATGGTGGAATTTTGGATCGGATTGATAGCTTATTGGCTGCAGCTCCCGTGTTTACAGGATCTTTATTACTGCTCGGTTTAGTAACATGAAATCTTTAACTATTTTAGGTGCAACGGGGTCGATAGGTGTGAATACCTTGGATGTTATCAGCGAACATCCAACGCTTTTCAATGTGATTGCCTTAACCGCGCACTACAACATTGATTTATTATTTCAACAATGTCTGAAATTTAATCCTACCTATGCAGTGGTTGGCAGTGAAAATTTAAGTCAAAATCTTCAGCAACGTTTGTGTGCAGAGTCTTCAAAAACGGAAGTATTATTTGGTAGGGATGCTTTAGCTTTTGTTGCCAGTCTCGATGACGTGGATACGGTGATGGCCGCCATTGTGGGTGCCGCAGGATTATTACCGACTTTAGCCGCTATTAAGGCCAAGAAGCAAGTACTACTGGCGAACAAAGAAGCTTTAGTGATGGCGGGTCCTCTATTTATAGAAGAAGCGCAACGAGCGCAAACTACGCTAGTACCCGTAGATAGTGAACATAATGCTATTTTTCAGTGTTTACATGGACAAGTTTCGCCAGGTAGCACGTGTAAGAGTCTTGCGAAAGTTATTTTGACTGCGTCAGGCGGCGCTTTGCGACATAAACCATTAGAGCAATTGCAAGCGACTACACCCGCACAGGCCTGTCAACATCCCAATTGGCGTATGGGACGCAAAATTAGCGTTGATTCGGCGACGCTCATGAATAAGGGTTTTGAAGTCATAGAAGCCTATTTTTTGTTTGGCCTTACACTCTCGCAAATTGAAGTGGTGTTACATCCACAGAGTATTGTGCATTCATTAGTAGAATATTTAGATGGATCGCTGTTGGCACAATTAGGCAGCCCTGATATGCGTATTCCTATCTCACATGCCTTGGCTTTTCCAGAACGAATTAATAATTCTGCGGCTACTTTAGACTTATTAAAAGTTGCACGCTTGGATTTTTTAGCGATTGACGAAAAACGCTATCCCTGCTTAAGCTTAGCCTATCAGGCGTTGCGTATCGGTGGGACAGCAACAACCATACTGAATGCTGCGAATGAAATTGCTGTACAAGCATTTTTGGATGGCAAAATCTATTTTACTGATATTGCCAAGCTCAATCAGGATGTATTGGAAAAAATCCATTCACGACCCGTTTCTAATCTCAGTATTATCTTGGAGGATGATAATTTAGCTCGTGAGATTGCTAAAGAGATGATTTTAAAGCATTATAGCGCTTCAGAAACGAAAATAGTGCGAAGAGAATCAGTCATCCATTAAGAATGTGTCATAAAGGCTAGAGTTTTTTGACTTTTTTATAGCGATCTTTTTTTGGCTAAAAAATAACGACTATGTTGCGACTTATATCGAGAGTTTTTTTAGTAGGATCGTTATCGATCATTTTTTTCCTCGCTTTGCCCGCGCAAGCTTTTACTGTTAATCGGATCGAGATCGACGGTCTACAGGGCATCAGTCGTGATACAGCACTCAGTTATTTGCCGGTTAGAACCGGTCAATCTTTTCAATCCTATCAATCATCTAGTGTCATCAATGCGCTGTATGCGACCGGATTTTTTAGTAATGTCACCTTAGAAGAGCAAGGTAATACCTTGATTATACGAGTGGTGGAAAGACCAACCATCAGTGAAGTTGATATTACCGGTAATAAAGAAATTCCTAAGGATAAATTAAAACAAATTGTTAAAAAAATTGGTTTAGTTCGCGGCCGCTTATTTGATCAAGCCACTTTAGATCGTTTTATTGCGCAGCTGCGGTCACAGTATGACAGTATGGGTAAATATTCGGCGCGCGTCACACCAACCGTCACGCCATTGCCCAATAACCGAGTATCGGTGCGTATTGTTATTTCTGAAGGTCTCACCGTAGAAATTGCCGATATTTCTATCGTCGGTAATCATGTTTTTAGTGAGAGAAAATTACGTGGTGCCTTACCATTGGGTACGCACCATTTTTGGTCATTTTTTACTAATAGTGATCAATATAGTCAGGATCGATTATCCGCCACGTTAGATGCCTTACAATCCTATTATATGGATCGGGGTTATCTTAAATTTAAAATAGATTCTACGCAGGCGAGCTTAACGCCCGATAGGAAACATGTTTATCTTATTATCCATGTCACTGAAGGATCTATATACAAATTGAGTGGTTATCAATTCACAGGAAATGCCGTAGTTTCGCAAACTAAATTACACAAGCTTTTAGTTCCTTTACAATGTGGTCAGATATTTTCGCGTGAAAAAATTGTAGCAGCAGAGCAGGGTATTAAAAAAGCGCTGGGTGATTTTGGTTATATATTTGCAACGGTAAATACCGTCCCGCAAGTCGATGAGGAAAATAAAACCGTCTTTTTAACCTTCTATGTTGATCCGGGTAATCGTGTGTATGTACGACACATTAATATTGCCGGTAATCTAAAAACTCAAGATTTGGTGTTTCGGCGTCTGTTGCGTCAACAAGAGGCGAGTCTGATTTCAGAATCCGATATGAAGGCGTCGATAAGACAACTTAATCTCAGCGGTTTTCTTGAAGGGGAGCCACAGTTAACGCCAATACCTATTGCTGGGTATACCGATCAAGTGGATCTCGATGTCAATATAAATGAAGCGCATGCAGCGCAGGCTTTATTCAGTTTGGGCTATGGTACCAACGGACCCGTAGTTGGCGCATCCTTAAATCAAAATAATGTTTTCGGAACCGGGAATCAATTAGGTTTGAATTTTAACAATACCCGCGCAGCCACTATTTATAGTATTAGTTATAACAATCCTTATTACACCTTAGATGGTATACAACGCGGATATGATCTGTTCTATCAGCGATCGACACCCGGTGATCTGAATACCACGACCTATAATACGAATACCTATGGTGGCGATATCCATTATAGTATTCCTTTTGATGAACGCGGGGATACTTTACAGATTCAAGGCGGTTTACAAAAACTGCAACTCAATTTGCCACCGACTAATCAACAATCGCTAGAAGTGCAAAAATTTGTCACGCAACATGGTGTACAATTCAACCAGTTTTTATTCACGCTGGGTTGGTCACGCAATAGCTTAGATCGATTGATATTTCCTAAAAGTGGGATTTTTCAAACTGCCAGCGTCCAACTTGCCTTACCGGTTGGCGGTCAACCTTTATACTATTATAAAGGGAATTACTCGGGTATTGGTTATTTGCCTTTCAAGCATAATTTTATTCTGCAAAGTCGTCTAAGCTTAGGTTATGGTAATGGTTTTGCCTCTACGACTGGATTGCCTTTCTTCACCAATTATTACGCGGGTGGTATCGGCACCGATGGTCAGGTGAGAGGCTACGAAATCAGTTCTTTGGGACCTAGAGATACCAATGGTTATCCTCTAGGGGGTAATGTGATGACAGTCGGTAGCTTAGCTTTAATTGTACCCAATCCGGTCTCTGATAAATTAAGAACCAGTATTTTTGTCGATGCAGGTAATACTTATTCCACTCTAGGCATTACTCGAGTGAATCCGCCACCTCCTATTGTTAGGGGCGGGACAGGCTCGGGACCGCTGCGTTATTCCACTGGAATAGATGTGGATTGGCGAGTTCCGGTTTTTAATGTAACATTAAGCTTTAGCATAGCGAAGGCTATGAATCCTCAACCAGGCGATCAAACCCAAGTTTTCCAGTTTAATATTGGAACAGGTTTTTAATTTTAGCTTATTTAAGGAGCTGATAATGAACAAAGTTTGCTTAGTATCTATCGTGACGTTAATGACAGGTCTATTGGCCGTATCGGCTCAGGCAGAGGAAGTGAAATTAGCTGTCGTTGATATGCAAGTGGTATTACAAAAAGCTCCACAGATTGCCAAAATTAATGATGCATTAACTCGTCAATTTAAAGGTCGGCAAGATAGTATCGTCAAAGAGCAAAACCAATTACGCAAAGAAGCTGAAAATTTACAAAAAAATGCAGCAGTCATGAAAGCGGCGGATCGAAGTGCCTTAGAAAATAAGCTCATGACCGATGAGAATAAGGTTAAATCGATGGTTGCCTCTTTTCAAAGTGATTTATCTAAACAACAAAGTGAATCATTACATAGTTTTAGCCAGCAACTAGATAGTGTAGTGAGTAAAGTAGCTGCGCAATCGGGTTATGATTTAGTCATTCAAAAAGGTAGCACCTTATATGCTAAAAATAATCTGGATATAACACAGCAAATTTTAGAGGCACTAAAAAGAGCTTAATTAATACTCTTCGCTTTAAAAAAGCCCGTCATGGCGAGCGAAACGTCAGTGAGCGTGGCCATCTATGGATTGGATTGCCGCGCACCTACGGTGCTCGCAATGACGAGAGTTTACTACGTGCTCGCAATGACGGTTAATATTTTATACGCTCGCAATGACGAAAAATTCTTGACTACAGGCTGAAACAAAAAATAGAGTTAGGTATGCAGCGTCGACATACATTACAAGAAATTGCCGATTTAATCGATGCGGATTTGAAAGGCAATCCGAGTTGTTCGATCAGCGGAATTATGGCGTTGCAAAGCGCACAGCCGGGGCAAATTTCTTTTTTAGATAATAAACGTTATCTGAAATATCTTACTTCTACGCAAGCTTCAGCGGTTATTCTACGTGCGGAAAGTTTAAAACATGCTCCGAATAATGCCTTAGTCGTTGCTGATCCTTATCTTGCATTTGCTAAAGTAGCTAAATTATTTGAGCGAGTGCCGCAGGTCATAGTCGAAATTCATCCGACCGCCGTTATTGGCAGAGATTGTCATATTCATCCTAGCGTAAGCATAGCCCCCTACGTGGTAATAGGCGCTAACACGCGCTTAGCTGAGGGCGTGGTAATAGGTGCCGCGTGTGTGATCGGTGAAAGTGTTGTTATTGGTGCCCATACGCGTTTAGCTTCGCATGTCAGTGTCTGTGCAGATACACAAATAGGCGAACGAGTGATTATTCACAATGGTACCGTTATTGGTAGTGATGGCTTTGGTTTAGCAAAAGAAAATAATAAATGGGTTAAGATCCCTCAATTAGGGAAAGTGCAAATAGGTCATGATGTAGAAATCGGCGCTAATGTCAGTATCGATCGTGGTGCGCTGGATGATACGATCATCGGTGATGGTGTGAAATTGGATAATCAAATACAGGTAGGTCATAACGTTACGATTGGCGAAAACACAGCTATTGCAGGATGCACAGGTATTGCCGGAAGTACGCATATTGGTAAAAATTGTATGATTGGTGGAGGAGTTTGTATCAATGGGCATATAGAAATTGTGGATAATGTGTATATTACTGGCATGTCGAGTGTCGTACATTCTATCCGACATCCTGGAATTTATTCTTCCACACATTCCATTCAACCACACCGAGAATGGCAAAAAAATAGTGTCAGGTTTCGTCAGTTGGATCAGTTAGCTAAAAGATTGCGAAAAACGGAAGCATTAGTTAATAATAAATCGAGCGATTAATAGAAAAAATAGTAGTAGGTAAGCATTATGAGCGACATTATGGATATCCAAGAAATACTATCTTATTTACCGCAGCGTTATCCTATTTTAATGATCGATAAAGTCATTTCAATAGTACCCGGTAAATCGATAGTGGCGATAAAAAATGTAACCGTTAATGAGCCCTATTTCTTAGGCCATTTTCCTGGTAATCCTATTATGCCAGGCGTCCTTATTCTAGAAGCTATGGCGCAAGCAACAGGTATACTCGCTTTACATGCGAATAGAGAACGTAAAGAAGGTTTTTTATATCTTTTTGCAGGCATTGATAATGCGCGCTTTAAACGACCGGTAGTTCCTGGCGATCAATTACTGATCGAAGCAGAAGTATTAAAAGTCAAAGGTAATATTTGGAAATGTAAAGTCACTGCAAAAGTAGACAATGAATTAGTCTGTGAGGCAGAACTCATGGGTGCTGGGAGAAAATGCTAACATGATAGATGCGCTGGCTATTGTTGATCCTGCGGCTAAGTTAGGTCCCAATGTTAGTGTAGGGCCCTGGAGTTATGTTGGACCTGACGTAGAGGTAGGTCCTAATACTATCATTGGATCCCATGTTGTATTGAAAGGGCCCACGCGTTTAGGTGCACATAACAAAATTTATTCTTTTTCATCGGTCGGTGATGATCCGCAAGATAAAAAATATCAAGGAGAAAAAACCTACCTAGAAATAGGTGATCATAATGTTATTCGCGAGTATTGCACGATTAATCGTGGTACTGCGCAAGATAAAAGTTTAACTAAAATTGGTCACCATAATCTTTTCATGGTCGGTTCTCACATTGCGCATGATTGTGTGATTGGTGATCATGCTATTTTTGTTAATAATGTGGCGTTAGCGGGTCATGTGACCATCGGAGATTATGCCATCTTAGGTGCTTATAGCGCGGTGCATCAGTTTTGTCATATTGGTGATCATAGTTTTATAGCAGCATCAAGTATGGTACGGCAAAATGTTTTACCTTATATTTTGGTTGAAGGCGGACATGAAGCCCGCGCTTGTGGTCTTAACAAAGAAGGTCTAAGAAGAAGTGGTTTCAGCGATGAAGCGATTAGTATTTTACGTTGTGCGTATAAACTCATTTTTCGTAAAAATTTAACCGTGGAACAAGCCTTAGAAGAATTAAAACCTTTAGAACTCAATTCTCCTCCGGTAAGACTCATGGCACAAGCACTTAAAAATTCTGAACGTGGCATCATTCGTTAAACTTCCACTTCGTATTGGCATCGTGGTGGGTGAGACCTCAGGCGATTTGCTGGCTGCGGATCTGTGTAAAGAATTAAAACGCCGACAAATCCCATTTACTGTTTTTGGGATTACGGGCCCAGAACTTCAGCGCCAAGGTGCGCATTCTCTATTTCCCATGGAGCGTTTGTCTGTGATGGGTTTGGGTGAAATCCTGAAACAGTTGCCACAGCTATTGCGTTGCCGTCGGGAAATCACTGAATATTTTATTTCACACCCACCGGACGTGTTTATTGGTGTTGATGCACCTGAATTTAATCTAGATTTAGAAAAAAATTTAAAAAGGCATGGTATACGCACGATACATTATGTTAGTCCGAGTGTTTGGGCCTGGCGTCGCTGGCGATTAAAAAAAATTGCAAAAGCGGTCGACTTGATGTTATGCCTTTTTCCATTTGAAAAGCATTTTTATGAGGAACATAACATTCCCGTGCAATTTGTCGGCCATCCCAGTGCTGATGAAATTCCATTCATTACCGATAGTTTAGCTGCACGTAAAACCTTAGGCTTGCCCGAGTCTGCATCCATTGTTGCGATACTTCCTGGAAGTCGACGTAATGAAATTAATTATTTAGGAGAATTATTGCTTCAAACTGCACAACGTTGTTATCAACAAGACCCTAAGCTTGTTTTTGTCATTGCCATGGTCAATCAAGCAAGGGAGCAGCAATTTCTTCAGTTGGTCAAACAAATAACACCTAATCTTCCTTTGCATATAATACGCGGTCAGTCTCGTCACGTCATGGCGGCGGCTAATGTGATATTGTTAGCTTCTGGTACAGCCACCTTAGAAGCGATGCTACTAAAAAAACCGATGGTGGTCGCTTATAGGATGAGTAAACTTTCTTATTGGATGGCAAAACTTTTAATTAAAGTTGATTATATTGCCTTACCTAATTTATTAGCTAAGAAATTATTGGTTCCGGAATTTATTCAAGAAAAAGCTAGCGTTGATAATTTATCCCAAGCAGTATTTTATTATTTGAACAATCCAGATATTGTGAGTAAACTAGAAAAAGAATTTTTAGTACTCCATCAACAACTACGTTGTCATGCAAGTAAACAAGCAGTGGATGCAGTATTGAAAATTTTAAACACACGCCACTTCTAATGAAATAGTTTTCTGTAGATGTGATTTAATTTTTTTGATTCCATAAGTTTTGTTCTCATGGAAAAGCGTTCAAGTGCGAAGAGTATAGCGGGTGTTGATGAAGCGGGGCGTGGCCCCTTGGCCGGTCCAGTGTTTGCAGCAGCGGTTATTTTGGATGACAAAAAATCAATTGCAGGTTTAGCCGACTCGAAACAGTTAAGCGCAAAAAAACGCGAATACCTCGCCAAAAAAATTCAAGAAAAAGCAAAGGCATGGGCGATAGGTCGTGCTGAAGTGGAAGAAATCGATCGCTTAAATATTTTTCATGCAAGTTTGCTGGCTATGCAACGTGCTGTGTGTGCTTTAGCGTTAATACCGAGCTTAGTCTTAGTCGATGGTAAACATTGCCCTAAGCTAAATTATCCGACCGAAGCTATTATTAAAGGCGATGAGAAAGTTGCGGTCATTAGTGCGGCTTCTATCTTAGCCAAGGTTCACCGTGATGCCTGCATGGTCTTGTTAGATGCTGAATATTCAGGCTACGGATTAGCACAACACAAAGGCTACACTACGCAGCAACATTTATTAGCCTTAAAAAAATTAGGACCTAGTCCAATTCATCGCCGTTCTTTTGCGCCTGTCCGACAATCAGCTTTCGTCATTGCGAGCGCGTAGTAAACTCTCGTCATTGCGAGCGCGTAGCGCGCGGCAATCTAAAAATTACAATTATACCAAAACTGGATGGCCACGCTCATTGCATTCGCTCGCCATGACGTTTTTCTACAACTGTTTAATTCAATTCGTAAAACTTCTGATAATGTTTTGTAAAATAGTTATATAAATATTTAAATTAGCATTAATAGTGGTTAATTTTATTACTGAATAATGGTATAATGGGCCGTATTCTACGGTATAAAAGCAAATAAATTTCTTTAGATAGAAAACTTATTTCAAGCGGCTTGGTTTTTGTAACAAAATAGTTAAAAAATTTTTTAGCGCTTGACAGAAAAAATGTATGATGTAGAATTCGCGAGCTCTTGAGTTTTCGGCTTGAGGGAAAGGATAAAAGCTTAGAAGGGTTTAGGCTAAAAGCTAAACAACGACTAAGAAAAATCTTAAAGAAGTTCATTAACAAAGTAGATGCAGTAAGCAAAGTGTGTGGGCGCTTGGCAAGAGCCGATATGAGGGCTATTAGAAGAAATTTTGATAGTTATAAGTATTAGCAAACCGAGCGCTGAGATTGTGAGAGATCATAATTTGAGTGAGACGGGATTAAACAAAAAAGTGAAGAGTTTGATCCTGGCTCAGATTGAACGCTGGCGGTATGCCTAACACATGCAAGTCGAACGGCAGCACAGTAAAGATTTCGGTCTTTATGGGTGGCGAGTGGCGGACGGGTGAGTAACGCGTAGGAATCTGTCCTGGAGCGTGGGATAACCCGAGGAAACTCGGGCTAATACCACATGATATCGAGAGATCAAAAGCAGGGGACCGAAAGGCCTTGCGCTCTGGGGTGAGCCTACGTCGGATTAGCTAGTTGGTGGGGTAAAGGCCTACCAAGGCGACGATCCGTAGCTGGTCTGAGAGGATGACCAGCCACACTGGGACTGAGACACGGCCCAGACTCCTACGGGAGGCAGCAGTGGGGAATCTTGGACAATGGGGGAAACCCTGATCCAGCGATACCGCGTGTGTGAAGAAGGCCTTCGGGTTGTAAAGCACTTTAGGTGGGGAAGAAAGGTAGTGAGCGAATAACTCATTGCTATGACGGTACCCGCAGAATAAGCACCGGCTAACTCTGTGCCAGCAGCCGCGGTAATACAGAGGGTGCAAGCGTTAATCAGAATGACTGGGCGTAAAGGGCGTGTAGGTGGTTGACTAGGTTTGATGTGAAATCCCCGGGCTTAACCTGGGAATTGCGTCGAAAACGGGTCGACTTGAGTGAGATAGAGGGTTGTGGAATTTCCGGTGTAGCGGTGAAATGCGTAGATATCGGAAAGAACATCAGTGGCGAAGGCGACAACCTGGATCTTAACTGACACTGAGGCGCGAAGGCGTGGGGAGCAAACAGGATTAGATACCCTGGTAGTCCACGCAGTAAACGATGAGAACTGGCTGTGATGTGTAGGGAGCAATCTCTGCATGACGTAGCGAAGCTAACGCGTTAAGTTCTCCGCCTGGGGAGTACGGCCGCAAGGTTAAAACTCAAAGGAATTGACGGGGGCCCGCACAAGCGGTGGAGCATGTGGTTTAATTCGATGCAACCCGAAGAACCTTACCTACCCTTGACATCCTTGGAAGAAGGCAGAGATGCCTTTGTGCCGAAAGGAACCAAGAGACAGGTGCTGCATGGCTGTCGTCAGCTCGTGTCGTGAGATGTTGGGTTAAGTCCCGTAACGAGCGCAACCCTTATCCTTTATTGCCAACAGGTTATGCTGGGAACTTAAGGGAGACTGCCGGTGATAAACCGGAGGAAGGTGGGGACGACGTCAAGTCATCATGGCCTTTATGGGTAGGGCTACACACGTGCTACAATGGGGCGTACAGAGGGAAGCCAACCCGCGAGGGGGAGCCAATCCTTTAAAACGTCTCGTAGTCCGGATTGGAGTCTGCAACTCGACTCCATGAAGTTGGAATCGCTAGTAATCGCGAATCAGCAAGTCGCGGTGAATACGTTCTCGGGCCTTGTACACACCGCCCGTCACACCATGGGAGTGGGTTCTACCAGAAGGCGGTAGATTAACCTCGCAAGAGGGGATCGCCGACCACGGTAAGATTCATGACTGGGGTGAAGTCGTAACAAGGTAGCCGTAGGGGAACCTGCGGCTGGATCACCTCCTTATGAAAATAAGATAATAAACCCTACGCCCAGCGCCCACACACATTGCTTGCTTTTAAAGAATATAAAACCTTCATTGCGAGTTCCATAGGAGAGCGCAGCAATCCAGATAATTACTAGATTGCCGCGCGCTACGCGCTCGCAATGACGATGTAGAAATAACAGAACTAAAGAAGCGAAGAATTTTAAACTTGGTTTGTTAAGCCGAGTGAACTGAATTATCGGGCCAAGTATTTTGTTTTAGTTCGAGGCGGACGCGCTTTGAGAAGCGGAGTGTACTGGAAGGTACATGAGCATTCGAAAAGCAAGTCCAACGAAGAAATAAAATAAAAGACGAAGGCCTTAAAAGATTAAGGGTCTGTAGCTCAGTTGGTTAGAGCACACGCTTGATAAGCGTGGGGTCGGTGGTTCAAGTCCACCCAGACCCACCAGCTTAAGAACTAGAACGAGGGGCCATAGCTCAGCTGGGAGAGCATCGGCTTTGCAAGCCGAGGGTCGTCGGTTCGATCCCGACTGGCTCCACCAAGAATACAGGCCCAGAAAGAATTTAGAGAATATAAGGAAGAGAAGGAAAAAATAATAAGAAGCCAGGAAGGTAAAAGGAGATCGTAGTCGTCTTTGGCGGCTATAGAGAAGTTCATTAACAAAACAGAAATCTGTAAGAAGGCGCGAAGATATAAAAGAAGTAAAATTTTTTTATGATCTTCCAAGAATGAAATAATGAAGTTGTTGTAAAACAATTTCAGGGTATGTTGCATTCAGCGAAAAGAACCAGAAAGAGAGGGATCCAACGAGTCAAAGCTTGCAAGCTTTTAAGAGTAACGAGTTGGGTTCTCAAATCAAGTAAAGAAGCGCAGAAGGTGAATGCCTTGGCAGTCGAAGGCGAAGAAAGACGTGGAAGCCTGCGAAAAGCTTCGGGGAGTTGGCAAACAAGCTTTGATCCGGAGATATCTGAATGGGGAAACCCGATCTATTTTATATAGGTCATTGTTAACTGAATACATAGGTTAACAAAGCGGACCGAGGGAACTGAAACATCTAAGTACCTCGAGGAAAAGAAATCAAATGAGATTCTGCAAGTAGCGGCGAGCGAACGTGGAAGAGCCTTCACGAGCTAGTTAATAGGTTAGCCAAAAGGTCTGGAAAGGCCTGCCATAGAGGGTGAAAGCCCCGTCGGCGAAAATCTGTTAATGAGACTAAGCGTGAAAACAAGTAGGGCGGGACACGAGAAATCCTGTTTGAAGATGGGGGGACCATCCTCCAAGGCTAAATACTCTCGACTGACCGATAGTGAACCAGTACCGTGAGGGAAAGGCGAAAAGAACCCCGGTGAGGGGAGTGAAATAGAACCTGAAACCGTCTGCGTACAAGCAGTAGGAGCTCCGCACTTAAATTACTTTGTAGACCAGTTAATAGAGATATGAAACTGAAAAATAAAGAAGACTATTAGGGTAATAATAAAAAATAAGATTGAAGATTATTGTCTTAGATAGTACACAGAGTAATTAAAGTGCGGAGTGACTGCGTACCTTTTGTATAATGGGTCAGCGAGTGACTTTTAGTGGCAAGCTTAACCGAATAGGGTAGGCGAAGGGAAACCGAGTCTGAATAGGGCGTTGAGTCGCTAGGAGTCGACCCGAAACCGAGCGAGCTAGCCATGTCCAGGGTGAAGCTTGGGTAACACTAAGTGGAGGCCCGAACCCACATCTGTTGCAAAAGATGGGGATGAGGTGTGGCTAGGAGTGAAAGGCTAAACAAGCTCGGAGATAGCTGGTTCTCCTCGAAAGCTATTGAGGTAGCGCCTCGTGTTAACGACTAGGGGGTAGAGCACTGTTTCGGTAAGGGGGTCATCCCGACTTACTGAGCCGATGCAAACTTCGAATACCTAGTTCGTGATGCACGGGAGACACACGGCGGGTGCTAACGTCCGTCGTGAAAAGGGAAACAACCCAGATCACCTGCTAAAGTCCCAAAAGTTAGGTTAAGTGTGAAACGTAGTGGAAAGGTTTAAACAGCCAGGAGGTTGGCTTAGAAGCAGCCATCCTTTAAAGAAAGCGTAATAGCTCACTGGTCGAATCGGTCTGCGCGGAAGAATGAACGGGGCTCAAACCTAATACTGAAGCAGTGAATGTCATTGATTTACGAATCGATGATGTGGTAGAGGAGCGTTCGGTAAGCCGTTGAAGGTGACCTGTAAAGGTTGCTGGAGGTATCCGAAGTGCGAATGCTGACATGAGTAACGATAATGCGGGTGAAAACCCCGCACGCCGAAAGTCCCAGGATTCCTGCGCAACGGTAATCGACGCAGGGTGAGTCGGCCCCTAAGGCGAGGCGGAAACGCGTAGTCGATGGGAAACAGGTTAAAATTCCTGTACTTTTATAGACTGTGATGGGAGGACGAAGAAGGCTAGATTAGCCGGAGACTGGTAGTTCCGGTTTAAGCGTGTAGAGAGAATCTCTAGGAAAATCCGGAGGTTCATTAATCTCGAGGCGTGATGACGAGTTGTTAACCTCGGTTAACGATGAAGTAATTGATGCCCTGCTTCCAGGAAAACTCTCTAAACTTCAGGTCTATAGGAACCGTACCGCAAACCGACACAGGTGGACAGGTAGAGAATACTAAGGCGATGAGATAACTTGGGTGAAGGAACTAGGCAAATTGGCACCGTAACTTCGGGAGAAGGTGCACCTTTTTTGGTGATTGGGTTTACCCCAAAAGCTGAGGGAGGTTGAAATAATCAGGTGGTTGCGACTGTTTACCAAAAACACAGCACTCTGCGAACTCGAAAGAGGAAGTATAGGGTGTGACGCCTGCCCGGTGCCGGAAGGTTAATTGAAGTGGTTAACTTGCGCTGAGATGGCTTTTGAAATTGAATTAGAGAGAAGAATAATTCGAAGAGAAAGATCAAAAGTCATGTCAGCGCAGGTGAAGCTGCGGATCGAAGCCCCGGTAAACGGCGGCCGTAACTATAACGGTCCTAAGGTAGCGAAATTCCTTGTCGGGTAAGTTCCGACCTGCACGAATGGCGTAACGACAGCCACACTGTCTCCACCCAAGGCTCAGTGAAATTGAAATCGCTGTGAAGATGCAGCGTACCCGCGGCAAGACGGAAAGACCCCGTGCACCTTTACTACAGCTTTACACTGGACTTTGAATTTAACTGTGTAGAATAGGTGGGAGGCGTTGAAGCGAGTTCGCTAGAATTCGTGGAGCCGAGAAGTGAAATACCACCCTGTTAAAGTTGAAGTTCTAACCTAGGGCCCTGAACGGGCTTGGGGACAGTGTATGGTGGGTAGTTTGACTGGGGCGGTCTCCTCCTAAAGAGTAACGGAGGAGCACGAAGGTACCCTCAGCGCGGTCGGACATCGCGCATTGCGTGTAATGGCACAAGGGTGCTTGACTGCGAGACAAACACGTCGAGCAGGTGCGAAAGCAGGTCATAGTGATCCGGTGGTTCCGAATGGAAGGGCCATCGCTTAACGAATAAAAGGTACGCCGGGGATAACAGGCTGATACCGCCCAAGAGTTCATATCGACGGCGGTGTTTGGCACCTCGATGTCGGCTCATCACATCCTGGGGCTGAAGCAGGTCCCAAGGGTATGGCTGTTCGCCATTTAAAGTGGTACGCGAGCTGGGTTCAGAACGTCGTGAGACAGTTCGGTCCCTATCTGCCGTGGGCGCTGGAGATTTGAGAGGAGCTACGCCTAGTACGAGAGGACCGGCGTGGAGGTACCGCTGGTGGTCCGGTTGTTTCGCCAGAAGCATAGCCGGGTAGCTACGTACCGACAGGATAACCGCTGAAAGCATCTAAGCGGGAAGCCTCCCTCAAGATAAGATCTCCCGAGGATTTATTCCTCCTAAAGGTCCGTTGAAGACGACGACGTAGATAGGTGGGGTGTGTAAGTGCAGCAATGTATTGAGCTAACCCATACTAATTGACCGTGAGGCTTGATTTGAGAATCCAACTGGTTATTCTTAGTGAATACACTGGATACACTGAATCAGCATATCCAACACTTTTTACAGATTTTTTGTTTTAATAAGCATTATTTAAGAATTATTTTCGTCATTGCGAGGGTATAGAAACCCTCGTCATTGCGAGCACCGAAGGTGCGCGGCAATCCAACTAGATGGCCACGCTCACTAACGTGAGCTCGCCATGACGGAAATTAAAAGAATGCCTGGCGACCTTAGCGAGTAGGTCCCACCTGATCCCATTCCGAACTCAGACGTGAAACTACTCTGCGCCAATGATACTTTGGGGTTCCCCCATGGGAAAGTAGGGCATCGCCAGGCTACTGTATAGCACCAAAAAACCCGCTTTCCGCGGGTTTTTTCTTTATAATCGGCGTCTTTTTATTTACTTCTTTGTTGAAAGATCGACGTCATGGCAAGCTCACGTTAGTGAGCGTGGCCATCTAGTTGGATTGCCGCGCGTTTAGCGCTCGCAATGACGATCTGCACTCTCAGCGCTCGCAATGACGATCTACATTTTCAGTGTTCGCAATGGACGAGCTGCACTCTCAGTGCACGCAATGACGTAGATAATCATTATTGCTAAATTAAAAATAGTAAAATTTAAAATTTAAATATATTCATACTTCCACCTGCCAATCCGATTGAAAAGTTAAATTCATCAGGGAAATCTTGTCTAAATTTTTGCTTAAAAAAATTAGCGTAAACCTTTGTGTCTGTTGTATCTAAATTTCTGTTGCTAGCAGAATTTGTTTCGGTGTTTTCAGCGGTGCTGCCATAGGAAGAGTTTCCAGAGGTGCAGGTAAGTGGTATGGTTTCTTGTTGTTGCGGCATAGAGTTCCTCTTCTTGTTTACAAATAATTGAAAATATTTATTCCATGGTTGATTAGGCATAATGCAGTTTCGAAACAGTTTCTGCTTCTGCTTGTGATGTTTCCAGAGCATTTAAATGCGTGAGCGTAAAAGCATATTTTTCGTTATCGGCGAGTCGAATTCCATACGGACGTTGACAATAAAATAATGGATACCAGTTTTTAGGATGCGCTAATTCAATAAATTTACTATAAACAGCCTGTGTTAGTAATTCAATTATAAGTGATTGTTGAGTTTTACAAATATCGGAAATTTTACGATTGTTACCATGTGACTTTTCCAATACATATTCTACGTAGATTTCTCTTGCTGCTTCAATTTCTCTAACGGGTATCGATGAAAAGCGAGGTATTTTTTTTATTAATTCATCCCAGTGGATTATTATTTCATTAATTTTAGGGTCGCTAGTTTGATCTAATTGAGAACCGATTTTCATGAAAAAATTGGATTTTGACGCACGTAAGCTGCCGCTGCCGGCAAAAAATTCGTAATCCATAAAGTAAGCCAAATCTGAAAAGTCTTGCACTGTTTTCTTATCGCCAATATAGCAACAGGGTACGCCTAATTCTTGGGCAATAGTGTGTGCATGTGCTAATCCTACTAACAATAAAAATTTAGGATGATGCTGCTTAAATTGTAATGCTTCGATGCTTCTTATCATACAAGCATTTCCTACCTTGAGCCGATGTTCTTTATCCAATATTTGCTCAGTTTGATTGAGAAAATTTAACGAATTAACATCGCAGGCTTGAATAGCAATCCCGTGGTTTCTTGCCGCTAATAACAATTTTCCAAAATGCTTAAGAAAAGTTTTATCCTGGTAAAGCTTACTCGCTCCTTTTTTTAATTCACTGATGATAAGTCTATGATCAGATTTCTTCTTATTAAAATCTTCAAGTAAGGGCGAAAAAACGCGGTAAGGTAGCTCTAGATAAAGAATTTTTATTTCTTGAAATTTACAGGTGAGTAGTAAACTAATGAGTTCAGCATAAGAGGAGGTATCATTATGGACATGTCCGAGTACCAAACCCGAATTACACGTTAAAATTTGCTGTATCGCAAAGCTTGAGCTTACAATTCCATTGAATAGCGGAAGATTTTTACTATTTTTACTTTCATAAGTCCTTATGCTTTGTGAGAATAAAAATCCATTATCACCTAACATCAGCGCTTCTGCTTCAGAAGTTGCAAACTTTAAATTTTTAAAAAAATCACTACAAAGCTTATCGAGACCGATTTTTTTACTAATTGTTACTAGGGCAGCTTGGGAGTGTTTAACGCATTCTGTCTCCAATAATCGAGTATTTTTATTATAATGAAAAAATAATTTTTCTTGTTGCCAAATCTTTTCATTGGTATTATCGATAGAGATAGGTTTTGATTTTTTTTGATTTACTGTTAAATGGATACACAATTGATTAAATAAAATGCAGGTTAACTGTTCTTCTTGAAGTGGCGTCAGTCCCTCTAAAAATGCGGCATAATGCTTCATTAATTAACTCCCTATTATCTCATTATTTCTGACATAGTAGCATAATTAAGTATCCTCCTACGAATTAAACTATCTAAATATATGACCTTCTTTGTAATTTTAAACTAAAACTATTGGGATAGGGGTTATCGTTCGCGGATGGCTTTAATTAAGGTTTGTTAGGTTCTATAATGAATTTTTATTATCGTGTATGAGCTTTTATGTCATTAAAAGAAAATTCAAAGATTAAAGTGGCGGTTCTGTATGGTGGTCGATCGGCTGAGCACGAAGTTTCACTGTTATCCGCGGCTTCAGTGATTAAAAATTTAGATAAAAATAAGTTTACAGTTATTCCTATCGGTATCGATAAACAAGGACGTTGTTTTATCAATGAGATCCAAGACTTATATTTAAATGACGCGATAGTGTTAAAAACTAAACATGCAGAGTGCGTGAATAGTTTAGCAGAACTAAGTCACCACAAAAAAAATCATGCCGATGTCGCTTTTCCAGTATTACATGGAACGTTTGGTGAAGATGGCACGATACAAGGTTGTTTAGAAATATTAAATTTGGCTTATGTGGGTGCGGATGTATTGGGTTCGGCCATCGGTATGGACAAAGATGTGACTAAACGCTTAGCCAGTGCAGCGGAGATTCCGGTCGTGCCTTTTTTAAGTTTTAATTCGGGTCTCTGGGCGACCAAAAAACAGCAACTGATACAAAACATTGAGCAAAAAATATCGTATCCGCTGTTTGTTAAACCGGCAAATGCGGGTTCAAGTTTGGGTATTACTAAAGTAAAAAAATCAGATGAACTAGCCGATGCTATCGAACTCGCTTTCACTTATAGTACTAAGGTATTGCTTGAGCAAGCATTGGAAATCCGTGAAATAGAAATGGCGGTATTAGAAAATCTACAATGGGGTGCTGAGCCGTTAGTGAGTAGAGTGGGTGAGATTATACCTAGCCATGAATTTTATTCTTATGAAGCCAAATATTTGGATCCTAAAGGCGCAGAATTGATTATTCCGGCCATACTGCAAGAAGGCCAATTGCAACAATTAAAAGATCTAGCGATTAAAATATTTAAATGTTTAGATTGTTCAGGGATGGCTAGGATAGACTTTTTTATCGAAAAACAATCGCAAAAAATCTATTTTAACGAGCTGAATACTATTCCTGGATTTACGCAGATTAGTATGTATCCAAAATTATGGGAAGCATCCGGTCTTTCCTATCAACAACTATTGACGCAGTTAATTGAATTAGCCTTGGCACGTCATCAGCGTCTCTCCTTGCTGAAACGTTCATTAAATTAATTATAAGATTCCAATCTTATTTGCTGAAAAAATTGTGGTATTTGTTGTTGCAGCAGCGCATCGATAATTAAGGCCCGCGGCTGATACGTCCAAGGTCGGCGCGGATAGATTCTATCGTTAACCCAATGCAAGGACCAATCACTGGTGGTGTTAACACAAGCCGCCGCAAAATTTCTTAAATGGAATTTTTCCTCAATCTCTAAACAACCCGCTAAAAAAATATCGACGTAAGATTCGACGATAGGGTAACGAGCGGAGGGTGGAGCGAGTAATTCAGGCTTTAGTTGATAGATCCAAAATTGTCCTTGCGGTAGCTTTTTTCCGGTTAATAAGTGAATATCGCGCGGTGCAACCAAAACTCGACAGTAATATTTTTCTCGTGCGTCATAATTTTTGAATAAGTGAGCAGTGGGCAAATTAAAAATTGTGCCATTAAAATGCGCATGCTTACTTTTAATGACGCCTAAATAAGTGGTGCTAAATCCATCCGATAAACCTTTAGAGAACCATCCACGTTGATAGTGTTCAACCCAAACGGGTTTGTTTTCACCGCTGTGATTATCAGTGGCTTTTTTGGAATTGCTTTCCATCAATGAGCCATAGGCAATAATATACTGTTGGCTATGCGAATTGACACGAGGATGACACATACTATCGTCAATAGCCAATGCTGATTGGGTTAGAAAAGTTAAAAAAATAAAGATAAAACTTCGGCTAACGATCCAGGGCTGCATCATGTCAATAGCTCATAGGTTAATAGGTGACAACGAAGCTTAAGTCTATTTTAAGCGATCTGAGTTTGTAAAGCGTGGACATGATAGTTTTTTTTCGTTTGGAAGAACTATTTAGTAAAAGAAATTAAATGATTGTCTTCATTAGGCTCGATGGAAGCGTCATAGAAATCTTCATTGATAGGAGAGAGTCGGCGTTCAATATGATTTAAACGATTGTTATCTATATTAGCGCTAAGCACATCATTTTGTGGGATTTTTTTAGCCGAAAATAGACAGGGATCAGACGTAGGGCTAGAAACTTTCTGTAATGGGCTATTTAGACTCTGCGTCTTAAACTTTTCTGAGTATAACTTTTTTGTAAATTCTGAACAGTGTGTTTTTAGTTTGTTCCAATCAATTTCTTGCTGATAACCACTCATTTGGTTAAACAACGTAAAAATATTAACTGAAAATAATAGTAAAGAAACGATAAAAATTAAAGTAATACTGACGGCAGTAACGGGAAAGATTGCTAACGCAATAAACGACATAGTCAAACTAGCAAATAAGCACAACAGTAAAAAGACACGAATACGTTCACTGGCTAAAAAAGCGTTATTACATTCTTTGAGATAATTATTCAGCGCATGTGCTATTTCTATAGAGTCTGGCGGGGTATCTGAGTTTCCAGCAATTGGATGAAGAAGGATAGTTAAAGCTTCTTTGACCAAATCGATATCGCATTCTAGTAGGTAGGGTTGGTCAGAGAGTGATATCCACTGATAATCCATTGCAGGGTACATTTTATTTTCCTTAAAATTTTTCAACCTTAATCTTTTGTCATCCTAACATTTATTAAATTAGAGCTCAATCACAAACAACGACAGGAAATTTTTCTAAATTAAATTCATTTTTATCGAAATAAGTTTGTCACTGCGAGCGCAAAGAGTATTGATCGTCATTGCGAGCGCGTAGCGCGCGGCAATCGACTGGATGGCCATGCCTCATTACATTCGCTCGCCATGACGGTGATCTTTCTGTATTAAGTATAGAATTTTGACCGATGAAGGTTGTATACTAGCAACAAAATTGCTCAGGGTAACGAAAAACCATGTTACAGAATTATTTTCCCATACTGATCTTTATTGCCTTTGGCTTATTTATTGGTGTGGCGGCCTTATCAATTGGGCGCTTAACGGGCTTGCGGCGTCCGGATCCGGCGAAGTTATCTTCCTATGAATGTGGTTTTCCAGGCATTAGCGACGCGCGATTGCCTTTTGATATCCGTTATTATCTTGTAGCTATTTTATTCATTATCTTTGATTTAGAGACTGCTTTTTTATTTCCATGGGCGGTTTCCTTAAGACGCATAGGTTTGTCTGGTTTAATAGCGATGGGTATCTTCCTGGGTCTATTATTGATAGGTTTTATATATGAGTGGAAAAAAGGGGCCTTACAATGGGAATAGAACCATTATTACAACAACAAGGTTTTGTCACCACGTCCTTAGATAAGCTGCTGGGTTGGGCTCGCAGTGGATCATTATGGCCGATGTCCTTTGGTTTGGCGTGCTGTGCGGTAGAAATGATGCATTCGGCCGCAGCACGTTATGACCTGGATCGATTTGGTGTGGTATTTCGTCCCAGCCCGCGGCAGTCCGATGTCATGATCGTTGCTGGGACTTTGTGCAATAAAATGGCTCCAGCTTTACGTAAGGTTTATGATCAAATGGCGGAACCGCGCTGGGTGATATCGATGGGATCGTGCGCGAATGGTGGAGGTTACTACCATTATTCCTATTCAGTAGTACGCGGTTGCGATAGAATTGTGCCAGTGGATGTGTATGTGCCGGGTTGTCCGCCCACCGCAGAGGCATTAGTGTATGGCGTTATACAATTACAAAATAAAATAAAAAAAACACACTTTATTGAGCGTACTTAAACTATGTCAGACGCTGTTCTGCAACTTCAAAAAATTAACCAACGTTTTGACGCGGTTATTCAAGAAATAATCGTTGCGCGTGGCGAAATCAGTTTGGAAATTTCTGCTGAAAAATTACTTGAGGTTTGTTTGGCGCTGCGTGACGAAGCAGATTTTAAATTCGAATTATTAGTGGATGTCTGTGTCGTGGACTATTCTGACTATGGTATCAGTGAATGGACCACCGAGCGTTCAACGTTAACCGGTTTTGAGCGCGGCGTGGACGTCACTGGTGATCTACACCCGGTGGCTTGGACTAAGCCACGCTTTGCCGTGGTCTATCATCTATTATCACTTCAGCATAATCAGCGTTTACGTTTGCGTGTGTTTGCCCATGGTGAACCCCCACAAGTGCCGTCGATCATTAAATTATGGCCGGCGGCTAATTGGTACGAGCGAGAAGCGTTCGATCTGTATGGTGTGTTTTTTAATGGACATCCCGATTTGCGGCGTTTGCTAACCGACTATGGTTTTGTCGGCCATCCTTTTCGTAAAGATTTTCCATTAACCGGACATGTCGAGGTACGTTATGATGCGACCCAAGGCCGGGTTATTTACCAGCCGGTCACGGTGACGCCACGTACCTTAGTGCCAAAAACCATTCGTAAAACAACGACTGAAGATACCTTAACCTGTTTTCACGAAAACCAGAACGAGTAAACACATGCCTGAAATACGTAATTACACGTTAAACTTTGGTCCGCAGCATCCTGCCGCGCACGGTGTGTTGCGTTTAATTTTAGAATTAGACGGTGAGGTCATTCAATCGGCAGATGCGCATATTGGTTTATTACATCGTGCGACCGAAAAGCTAGCCGAATCAAAACCTTATAACCAAAGTATTGGTTACATGGATCGCTTGGACTATGTGTCCATGATGTGTAATGAACATGCCTATGTTTTAGCGATAGAAAAATTATTAGGTGTGACGCCTCCGAAACGTGCCCAATATATTCGAGTCATGTTTGACGAGATTACGCGCATCTTGAATCATTTATTGTGGTTAGGTGCACATGCCTTGGACATCGGTGCGATGACGGTTTTTTTATATTGCTTTCGGGAACGTGAAGATTTAATCGACTGTTATGAAGCCGTGTCAGGTTCGCGTATGCACGCAACCTATTATCGACCGGGAGGCGTGTATCGTGACTTGCCGGATAAAATGCCGCAATACAAACCTTCACAATGGCATAATGAAAAAGAAACACGTGAGATGAATGCCAATCGCGAAGGCAGTTTATTAGACTTTATTGAAAGTTTTATTACTCGATTTCCCAAGCTGATTGATGATTACGAAACCTTACTCACCGATAATCGCATTTGGAAACAACGAACTGTCGGTATTGGTGTATTATCGGCGGAACGCGCTTTACAATTAGGCTGCACGGGTCCAATTTTACGCGCCTCGGGCGTCGCTTGGGATCTGCGCAAAAAACAACCGTATGAAGTGTATGACGAGTTAGATTTTGATATACCGATAGGTAGCAAAGGCGATTGTTATGATCGTTATCTAGTGCGAATCGAAGAAATGCGTCAATCGAACGCTTTAATTCAGCAATGTGTGCGTTGGTTACGCGCGAATCCCGGCCCAGTCACACTGACTGAACATAAAGTGGTGCCGCCGACGCGTTTGCAGATGAAAGAGGATATGGAATCCTTGATCCATCATTTTAAGCTTTTTAGCGAAGGTTATTGCGTGCCACCGGGTGAAGCCTATGCCGCGATAGAGCATCCTAAAGGGGAATTTGGAATTTATATGGTATCGGATGGCGCTAACAAACCTTATCGGGTTAAAATACGCGCAGCGGGGTTTCCGCATTTGGCAGCTTTAAATGAATTAGTTTCTGGACACATGATTGCCGATTTAGTCGCTATACTATCCAGTCTTGATATCGTATTTGGTGAAATCGATCGATGAAGCGTGTGACGAATAACAAAAGCGACCTATTGCCTGAAGCATTAAAAATCGCTATTGAGAAATGGGCCAAGAAATATCCGCCGGATCGCAGACAATCGGCGGTGTTACCGGCGTTGACTCTCGCGCAGGATTATAATGGTGGTTATTTATCTCAAGATTTAATCGATGCTGTGGCTGATTATCTAGAGATGTCACGCGTGACCGCTTATGAAGTCGCCACGTTTTATACGCTTTATGAACTCAAGCCGATAGGTCGGCATAAGATTGGGGTTTGTACCAATGTTTCTTGCATGCTGAGCGGATGTGACAAAATTGTTAAGCATTTGCAAAATCGTTTGCACATTACTCTGGGCGAAACCACTGCTGACGAAAAATTTACCTTACGCGAAGTCGAGTGCTTAGGTGCGTGTGCAAACGCCCCGGTAGTACACATCGGACAACGTTATTATGAAGATTTAACACCCGAAAAATTAGATAAAATCTTGGATAACTTAGATGGCGAATGATATTTGTTTCCGAACCCTGCAGTTTGATGAGCCATGGAGTCTCGAGAATTATCGGCGCGTGGGTGGTTATCAAGTCTGGGAAAAAATCTTAAAAGAAAAAACGCCTGCAGAACAAATTATTGCTGAACTAAAACTTTCTGGTTTACGGGGTCGTGGTGGGGCAGGGTTTCCGACGGGTTTAAAGTGGAGCTTCATTACGCGCGGCGCTCCGGGTCAAAAATATATCGTGTGTAACTCCGATGAAGGAGAACCGGGAACCTGCAAAGATCGCGATATTTTACGTTTTAATCCGCATCAACTCATTGAAGGGATGGCGATAGCTGCTTATGTGATGGGTGCTAGCGTGGGTTATAATTATATACGCGGTGAATATTATGAACCTTTTGAACGTTGTGAAACCGCGATAGCAGAGGCGTATGCGGCCGGTTTATTGGGCGCTAATATTTTAGATTCCGGATTTGATTTCCAACTGTATAACCATTTAGGCGCCGGTGCTTATATTTGTGGTGAAGAAACCGCTTTAATGGAATCTTTAGAGGGAAAGAAAGGTTTTCCGCGTTTTAAACCCCCTTTCCCAGCGAATTATGGTTTATACGGCCGTCCGACAACGATAAACAATACTGAAACCTTAGCTTCGGTTCCGGTGATATTACAAAAGGGCGGGCAATGGTTTTTAGAATTAGGTAAACCTAACAACGGCGGCTGTAAATTATTTAGTGTCACTGGCCATGTTAATAAGCCCGGTAATTTTGAGGTGCCTTTAGGCATTTCATTTAAAGAATTATTAGCACTTGCGGGTGGTATGAAAGACGGGAGAAGCTTAAAAGCAGTGATTCCAGGCGGATCGTCTATGCCGGTGTTAACGGCTGAAGCCATGTGGAATGTAACCATGGACTATGATTCGATTGCCAAAGCAGGTTCAATGTTAGGTTCTGGCGCAGTGATCATTATGGACGAAACTACTTGCATGGTGAAAATTTTAACGCGTATTGCGCATTTTTATAAAGAAGAATCCTGTGGTCAATGTACTCCCTGTCGCGAAGGAACCGGCTGGATGTGGCGTGTGTTACACCGTATTGAACACGGCCTAGGACGAATGAGTGATTTGGATTTGTTAGATAGTGTGGCAGGCAAGATTATAGGGCATACCATTTGTGCCTTAGGTGATGCGGCGGCGATGCCGGTGCAAAGTTTTATTAAGCATTTTCGGAATGATTTTATTGAGCATATTGAACATAAACGTTGCCCTGTTGGTGATTTGCATGATTAGTCACTCCAAATGCTCGTCATTGAGAGCGCGTAGAATCTTGATCGTCATTGCGAGCACCGTAGGTGCGCGGCAATCCAGATGGCCACGCTCACTTTGTGAACTCGCCATGACGGATCGTTGGTTTTTTTGTCATTGCGAGCGCGAAGAATTTAGATCGTCATTGCGAGCGCGGAGCGCGCGGCAATCCAAGATGGCCACGCTCCGCCATGACAGCTTCAGTGAGAAATGAAACGATGATAGACATTGAAATAGACGGTCGTACCTTACACGTCGAGCCAAATACCACTATTATAGAAGCGGCCGATAAAGCGGGTATTTATATTCCACGTTTTTGCTATCATAAAAAGCTTTCCATCGTTGCCAACTGTCGCATGTGTTTAGTCGAAGTTGAAAAATCAGGAAAACCGTTACCGGCTTGCGCGACGCCAGTAACAGCGGGTATGAAAGTTTATACGACATCAGCAAAAACCAAAGAAGCGCAACGTTCAGTGATGGAATTCTTACTCATTAACCATCCTTTAGATTGTCCCATCTGTGATCAAGGCGGCGAATGCGAATTACAAGATCTTTCCTTAGGTTATGGTTCTTCGCTGTCACGGTTTACTGAAGGTAAACGTTCCGTCAAAGATGATAATTTGGGATCTTTAATTTCAACTGAAATGACACGCTGCATACAATGTACCCGTTGCGTGCGTTTTGGTCAGGAAATTGCTGGAATTAAAGAATTAGGCACACTGAATCGTGGCGAAGATTTACAAATCAGCACCTATATCGAACATAGTTTGGAATCAGAATTATCAGGAAATATTATAGACCTTTGCCCTGTCGGTGCGCTCACGTCGAAACCCTTTCGCTTTACTGCACGTGCTTGGGAATTACAACAATCCGCTAGCATAGCGCCGCATGATTGTTTGGGCTCTAATATTTATTTACATACACGTCGCGAACAAGTGATGCGGGCAGTGCCACGTGAGAATGAAGCGATCAATGAGACTTGGCTATCGGATCGGGATCGATATAGTTATCTCGGCATTCATAGTAAAGAACGCTTAACAAAACCGCACATTAAAGAAAATGGACAATGGTTTATTGTCGATTGGGAAACCGCGCTAGCAAAAGTGGTGACTGAATTTAAAAAAATTCTGCAAACACACGGTTCTCAAGCTATCGGAGGTTTGGCTTCGCCTTCCTGTACGACAGAAGAATTTTATTTTTTCCAAAAATTATTGCGTAGTTTGGGGTCGCCGCATATTGATCATCGTTTGCATCAAACCGATGTATCGGATCAAATGCACTCAGCGCTGTGCCCGCTGGGGATCACGTTGTCTGAATTCGAAAAGGCCAATTTTGTGTGGTTGGTAGGTTCGAATATTCGACGTGAACAACCGATAGCGGCGCATCGCTTGCGCAAAGCGAATTTAACAGGCACAAAAATTGCGAGTCTGCATTGTGTGGATGTCAGTGTTCCTTTTGCATTGCATGAAAACTGGCGCGTGAGTCCGGATACATTCGTACCCACTTTATTGAGCATTGCTAGAGCGGTGGCGGATGATGAAAAATCACTGGCGGCGTTTGCTGCGATCCCAGCCAGTCCCATACAAAGTGATTTGGCTGAACAATTAAAAGCGTCCGAAAATACGCTGATCGTATTGGGCGCCTTGGCACATAACCATCCACAAGCAAGTTTAATTCGATTATTAACGCAGTTTATTGCTCAGCAGGCCGGCGCACGTTGTGTGACTTTAAGCGAAGGTGCGAATAGCGCGGGCGCTAGCTTAGCCGGCGCTATACCCCATCGTTTGCCGTGCGGTGTTTCCGTTGCTGAACCTGGTTTATCCGCTGCTGAGATGCTCAATGCGGATTTACGCGCGTTTATGCTATTAAATATCGAGCCCACTTTAGATTGCGCTAATCCGCAACAGGTTAGCAAGGCGTTAAAGCAAGCCGATTTTGTATTAGCTTTATCACCGTTTAAAGCGAAATCGTTGTTAGATCATGCGCATGTTATTTTACCGATGGCAACATTTGCTGAGATTGAAGGTAGCTTTATCAATATGGCGGGTTGTTGGCAAAGCTTTTCAGCAGCGATACCGCCGTTAGTGCAGTCGCGTTCAGGATGGGAAATCCTTCAGACATTAGGCAATAGTTTGGAATTAGCTGATTTTAACCGATCCGATCATGCCTTTATTCGTGAAGAGCTGGAGCCAACATTACTAGAATATCTTGGACTCGCTCAGCTTGCCGCTAAGCTCGATACACAAAACCTAAACATCGACTTTAATGTGATGCAAACTTCGCAACAGGACAAAAACAAAATAACACGCGTCAGTGAGTGGCCTATTTATAGTGTCGATAGTTTAGTGCGTCGATCGTTAGCGTTACAAGCTTCAGCAACGAATGATCCGGTTTCTGTTGCCATGAATCCCACATTAGCCAATGAATTAAATTTTACTTCTGGTCAATTAATTCGTATCGAACAAGGCGTAGGCCAGGTTTTATTACCGCTGTCGATACAAGCAGGTATTCCTGATCAGTGTGTTTACATTGCCGCCGGTTGTGAAGAAACTGCCGCTTTAGGCGAATCATTTGGCGAGGTTAAACTCTATGCTGAATGATTTAGTATTATTAATTTGGATCTTGATCAAGATAGTTGTCATTACCATCCCTTTATTGCTAACGGTTGCGTACTTAACCTTTATTGAACGTAAAGGTATCGGTTATATGCAAACGCGGATAGGACCGAATCGGGTGGGGCCCTTAGGCTTTCTACAGCCCATAGCCGATGTGATTAAGTTGATTACCAAAGAAATCATTGTTCCCACCGCGTCGAATCGTTATTTATTTATTTTAGCCCCGGTTATTACCATCGCCCCGGCGTTAGCCGCTTGGGCAGTTATTCCGTTTAGCGAAGGTTTGGCATTAACGCAAATTAATGCCGGTGTACTTTATTTATTTGCGATTACTTCGTTGGGTGTATATGGCATTTTAATAGCAGGTTGGGCGACTAACTCTAAATATGCTTTGCTGGGCTCGCTAAGAGCAGCGGCGCAGACCATTTCTTATGAAATTGCCATGGGCTTTTCGTTTGTCGGTGTTTTATTAGCAGCGGGCAGTATGAATCTGCATGATATTGTGCTTCGCCAACAAGGCGGCATTTGGCATTGGTATTGGTTACCATTACTACCATTATTTGTTTGCTATTGGATTTCGGGAATCGCTGAAACCAACCGCGCTCCTTTTGATTTAGCGGAAGGTGAATCCGAAATTGTAGCGGGTTTTCATGTCGAATATTCAGGCGTTAGTTTTGCTTTATTCTTTCTCGCTGAATATATGAATATGATTTTGATTTCAGCCATTGCCAGCTTATTGTTTTTAGGGGGTTGGTTATCACCTTTTCAAGGTATTGCGGGGTTAGATCAGGCATTCGTATGGGTTCCCGGTATCATTTGGTTTTTTATAAAAATGATTAGTTTTTTGGGGCTTTTTATTTGGTCGCGAGCAACTTTTCCCCGTTATCGCTACGATCAATTAATGCGTTTGGGTTGGAAGGTGTTAATTCCGGTTACTTTACTTTGGATATCGGTGGTGGCGGTCGCTGTACAATTTAAATGGGGTCCTTGGTTTAACGTATGAACTTGTTAAGAAAAATCGTACAGCTCATCAAAACCTTCACACTTTGGGAACTTTTTAAGGGACTGGGTGTGACCGGCCGACATTTTTTTAAGAAAAAAGTCACGATCCAATTTCCCGAAGAGGAAACGCCACGTTCAGTCCGGTTTCGCGGTTTACATGCATTACGTCGTTACCCTAATGGTGAGGAACGCTGCATTGCCTGTAAATTATGTGAAGCGGTGTGTCCGGCGTTGGCAATTACGATTGAAGCAGAGCCACGTGATGATGGTTCCAGACGCACGACCTTATATGAAATCGATTTATTTAAATGCATTTATTGTGGATTTTGCGAAGAATCATGCCCGGTAGATGCCATCGTCGAAACCAATATTCCACATTATCATTTTGAAAATCGTGGCGAAGAAATTATGACTAAGGAAAAGTTGCTGGCAATTGGTGACAAATATGAAAAACAGATAGCGGAAGAAAGGAAAGAAGATGCCCCTTATCGTTGATTTTCGTCATTGGATGGCTACGCTCATTCCATTCGCTCGCCATGACGTTGGTTTTCGTCATTGCGAGCGCGTAGCGCGCGGCAATCTAAGATGGCCACGCTCACTTCGTGAGCTCGTCATGAGGGATGGTTGGTTTTCGTCATTGCGAGCGCGCAGCGCGCGGCAATCTAAATTTTAAGTATTTATTTATGATATTTCCGATTCAACAAGGTGCTTTCTTCTTATTCGCTGCAATGTTAATTGGCGCGGCGTTAATGACGATAATTTCGCGTAATCCGGTTCGTTGCGCGTTGTTTTTAGTGCTGGCTTTTTTTGCTGCTGCCGCTTTATGGATATTATTAGAAGCAGAATTTTTAGGTTTAATCTTGGTTTTAGTGTACGTCGGCGCGGTCATGACGCTATTTTTATTCGTCATTATGACTCTGAATATTGCTAGTGCAGAAAAGCAACCTATCCACGTGCGTTATCTATTTTTTGCGGTTATCAGTGTGCTGATCTTATTGGCATTATTGATCTACGCGGTATTTCCGCTTTCGGGTACTCCCGGCCTGCTGCCATTGTCTCAAGATGCGAGTAATACACAAGCCTTAGGAGATGTACTGTATACGCAGTATGCCTATCCCTTTGAAATTACCGGTGTTTTATTACTGGTGGGTATTATTGCGACCATCGCCTTGAGTTTTCGTGAAAAGCGTTTGAATAAAGCGATTGCGCCTGAATTACAATTAAAAGTGAAGCCTTCGGATCGATTACGAATTATAAAAATGCCAGCCGAGAGAAAAAAATGATTCCGTTAAATTATTACTTAATACTCGCCGCTATCGTATTCAGCTTGGGTTTACTCGGATTGATAATCAATCGGAAAAATATCATTATTTTACTGATGTGCGTCGAGCTACTATTATTAGCCGTGAATATGAATTTTGTCGCATTCTCACATTTTTTTGCGGATTTATCCGGCCAAGTGTTTGTGTTTTTTGTGTTGGCTGTGGCCGCTGTTGAAGCGGCCATCGGCTTAGCGATATTGATTGTTTTATTCCGCACCCGACATAGCATACAAGTCGATGCCTTAAATCGTTTGAAGGGGTAGTTGGTAATGAATCATTATCAGTTAATCAACCTCGCATTGGTATTGTGCCCTTTAGTGGGCGCCTTATTTGCCGGTTTAGGTGGTCAACGTGTGAGTGATCGCTTGGCCCATACGATCACTATTTTAGGTGTTGCTGTTTCATTCGCTTTATCACTGTATTTTGCTTACCAAATCTTTTTTTTACACGCGGGCGCTTATGACGGAAACCTTTATTTGTGGGATTTGACCGGTAAATTTCGCTTTAATATCGGTTTTTTAATTGATCCGTTAACCGTAGTGATGTTTCTTATCGTCACGTTTATTTCATTGATAGTGCATATTTATAGTGTTACCTACATGGCCGGCGATCCAGGTTATAAGCGTTTTTTTAGTTATATGTCAGCATTTACTTTTGCGATGTTGATGTTGGTGAGTGCGAATAATTTTCTGCAGTTATTTTTTGGCTGGGAAGCAGTGGGTTTGGTTTCATATTTGTTGATTGGTTTTTGGTTTAAGCGCGAAGCGGCGAATGCCGGAAGTTTAAAAGCTTTTCTGGTGAATCGTGTCGGCGATTTTGGGTTCTTTTTAGGCATTGCGCTATTATTTAATTATTTTGGTAGTTTAGATTATTACCAAGTTTTTCATGCTGCACCTGCATTGAAAGACGCCAGTATCAGTATTTTTCCACATACTTCTTATTCGGTTATTGCAGTCATTTGTTTTCTGTTATTTGTTGGCGCAATGGGAAAATCTGCACAGATACCGTTGCATGTTTGGTTGCCGGAATCCATGGAAGGTCCTACACCTATTTCAGCATTAATTCATGCGGCTACCATGGTTACCGCCGGTGTTTATTTAGTCGCACGTCTCTCGCCTTTATATGAATATGCACCGAGCGTGTTAAATCTTATTTTAATTTTAGGTGCGACCACCGCGTTATTTATGGGCTTAGTGGCGATCGTGCAAAACGATATTAAACGCATCATTGCTTATTCTACGCTTTCGCAACTGGGTTATATGATGGTTGGTTTGGGTGCTTCGGCGTATGCGGCAGGCATGTTTCACTTAGTGACACATGCTTTTTTCAAAGCATTATTATTTTTAGCGGCAGGCTCCGTCATCTTAAGCATGCATCATGAACAAGATATTCGTAAAATGGGCGGCTTAGCGAAAGTGATGCCGTTGACTTATGGTTGCTTTTTGGTCGGCGCCTTAGCATTGGCGGCAGTACCGCCTTTTTCAGGTTTTTATTCTAAGGATGCTATTATCGATGCAGTGCATGCATCGACTTTACCTGCCGCATCTTATGCCTATTATTGTGTGCTAATCGGTGCATGGGTCACCGCATTTTATATTTTTCGTGCCTTTTTCCTGGTGTTTCATAGCCAAGCGCGCATACCCGTCCAACATTATCAAAAAACCACGGCTATCGTTAAGTTCAGTTTAATTGTTTTAGCGATTCCTTCAGCGATAGCCGGGTTTTTATTAATGCCGCCTTTTTTAAATGTTCCGGGTTTACTTGCTGGTAGTCTGAGCGTGCTACCTAATCATCAGATGATGACCACTGAGCAAATATTAAGTACGGCAACTATTTTTTCTGTCCTAGGTATCGTGTTGGCGTGGTTTTGTTATTGTCAATTTCCTGCCATTCCTGCTTGGACACAAAAACATTTTGCGTGGTTGTATCGAGTTTTGGTGAATAAATATGGTTTTGATGAATTTAATCAGCGCGTATTTGCGAACGGTGGTCGGCGCTTAGCAAAATTATTTTTTAATGTTGATGCGAATGTACTCGATCAAAAACTGATTGATGGATCAGGAAGGCGTATTAGTTGGTTATCTAATATATTACGTCGTCTGCAATCGGGTTACATTTATCAATATGCGTTTATTATGGTGTTGGGAATCATTATTTTTTTATTGGTTTATTCCTTATAAATTTGTAGTATAAGAATGTTTTTAACTTTATTAGCTTTGTTCATACACAACCATTTATTAAGTTTACTTATTTGGTTGCCGGTATTAGGCGGTGTGCTGGCGGTGGCCGTTAATGGTGATCGTTATCCTCAGCGCGCGCGTGTGATTGCTTTAATCACTTCACTGATTACGTTACTATTGTGTGTACCGTTGTATTTGGATTTTAATCCTGCTCTTAGCAGTATGCAGTTTCAAGAAAATATTCCTTGGATAACGGTATACAATATTAATTACGCTTTAGGTGTCGATGGTATTTCTTTACCACTGATCATATTAACGGTGTTTACGACTTTACTGGTTATTTTAGCGGCTTGGCGTAGTATCACTCTGCGGGTTGCGCAATATATGGCGGCGTTTTTACTCATGCAAGGCATGATGATAGGAACATTCGCTGCGACCGATTCGATCTTATTTTATGTGTTTTGGGAAGCGATACTTATTCCTATGTATCTAAGTATCGGTGTGTGGGGTAGTGATAATCGTTCTTATGCATCGATAAAATTTTTCCTATATACCTTTTTCGGTTCGGCATTGATGTTGATTGCATTATTGTATCTCGGTGTGCATAACCCAGAGCATGATTTTTTGATTACGCATTTTTATCCGATAAAATTGACCATGCCGGTGCAAGTATGGATTTTTGTCGCTTTTTTAATTGCGTTTGCCGTAAAAATTCCAATGTGGCCATTACACACTTGGTTACCGGATGCGCATACCGAAGCACCCGCCGGTGGTTCAGTGGTGTTGGCGGCATTAATGTTAAAGCTAGGAGGCTATGGTTTTCTGCGCTTTACATTGCCAATCGTTCCAGACGCGAGTCGTTTACTAGATGGTTTTATGATAGCGCTGGCCTTGATTGCTATCGTTTATATTGGTTTGGTCGCCTTGGCACAAGTGGACATGAAACGTTTAATTGCTTACTCCTCGATTGCACATATGGGTTTTGTGGTGCTCGGTTGTTTTATGCTATTTGCCATCATGAAACATAGTCATAACACCTTAATGGCGTATATGAGTTTGGAAGGGGCGATGGTACAAATGATTTCTCATGCGTTTAGTTCAGGCGCGATGTTTTTAGCGGTGGGGATGTTGGCGTATCGTTTTCGCAGTCGTCAGATCAAAGATTATGGTGGGCTTGCCACCAGTATGCCTTTATTGGCGTCTTTTTTCATGTTGTTTGCTATGTCGAATGTCGGCTTACCAGGCACGTCCGGCTTTGTCGGCGAATTCATGATCATCCTCAGTGCCATGCAAGCCAGTTTTTGGATTACTACGATAGCCGCCACTACATTAATTCTCAGTGCGTCTTATACACTTTATATGTACAAGCGCGTATTTTTTGGTGAAATTACTAATCCCTTAGTGGCTGAAAGTAGTGATATCCATGGTTTTGAAAAACTGGTGTTTATTTTATTAACGGTGGCGATTCTTTTTATTGGTATTTATCCCGCTCCTTTGTTGACAATCATGCATGCTTCCATAGACTCAATTTTACATTGGAGTTTGCAAACTAAATTATGATGACATTACAACAATTACTTCAATTTCCTGCTACTCCTGAAATCGCTTTATTGTTGATGACATGTGTGATCTTGTTACTCGAATTATTTGTGGAGCAGAAATCCAGTTTACTTACCTATAGTGCGACGCAAGTAAGTCTCGTTATTACGCTAGCGTTAGTGATGCATCTGCAGCATGTACCCGCGCAATTTCTGTTTCATCAACATTTTACTTGGGATCTGGTTGCCTATTTTATTAAATTGTGCATTTTGATATTCAGTGTATTTGCCTTTGTTTATGCCCGTGATGCGATTAAACAGTTACATATGCATTCGGGTGAATATTATTTATTGGGTTTATTTTCAATACTGGGTATGTTGGTATTGACGTCGGCGAATAGTTTATTAAGTCTGTATCTGGGTTTAGAACTATTATCCTTTCCGCTGTATGCGATGGTGGCTTTACAACGTCAATCCAGTCAGGCAGCAGAAGCGGCGATGAAATATTTTATTTTAGGCGCATTGGCTTCAGGCTTATTCTTATATGGACTCTCATTATTATATGGTGCCACGCATTCTCTAATCTTGCCTACGATACATCAGGCTTTACTCGTGGGTGGGCAATCCCATGTGCTTTTGAGCACGGGGCTTATCTTTATCCTAGCGGGTACCGCATTTAAGATTGGGGCGGCACCTTTTCAACTTTGGGTTCCTGACGTCTATCAAGGTGCTCCCACGCCAGTTACTTTGTTTATCAGTGCGGCACCGAAGATAGCCGGTTTAGCACTGGCAATCCGGCTATTAGTCGATGCCATGCCTAGCTTATTCAGCTATTGGCAGCCCTTATTAGCGGTTATCGCTATTTTATCCTTCAGTTTGGGTAACCTAGTGGCTATCGTGCAAAGCAACTTAAAGCGTATGTTGGCTTATTCCGCCATAGCGCATATGGGCTATGGCTTACTTGGCTTAGTCGCCGGTACGGCGATGGGTTATGCCATGAGTCTGTTTTATATGTTGGCGTATGGCCTGATGGCCTTGGCCGCATTTGGCTTATTGGTGGTGATGAGTCAATCAGGACAGGTTGAGCACATTAGTGACTTAAGAGGACTGAATGCCCGTAATCCTTGGTTAGCGCTGATGATGTTGCTGGCGATGTTTTCTATGGCAGGAATTCCACCCACGATTGGCTTTTTTGCCAAATTAGGTATCTTGGAAGCCCTAATTTCAGCACATCTGCTCTGGATAGCCACATTGGCCATTATTTTTGCTATAATTGGCGCTTATTATTACATTAATGTCATAAAAGTGATGTATTTTGAGGAGCCTGCACCCACTACACCGTGCTTACTGGTAGCGCCCGATGCCTACCTTGCACTGAGTATTAATGCTATACTACTCCTCGTTCTAGGTTTATTTCCCAGTCAGTTAATTTGGCTGGCCAAGGCGGTTTTTTTTACCATTAACCATCCTGTTTATTAGAGGCTAGGAAACGAAATGAGAAAAATCTTTGTTATTTTAATCCTATCACTGGGGTTACAAGGTTGTCTGGCAGGCGCTTTTGTGGCGGGTAGTGCAACCACGGGTGGTTTAGTGACGGATCCGCGTCCTATTAATACGATTAAATCCGATGAGGAAATTAACTTTAGAATCAACAGAAAATTGGCGAATGATCCGGTGCTAAATGCCGAAA
Source organism: Rickettsiella endosymbiont of Miltochrista miniata (assembly GCF_964031245.1). Classification (NCBI taxonomy): domain Bacteria; kingdom Pseudomonadati; phylum Pseudomonadota; class Gammaproteobacteria; order Legionellales; family Coxiellaceae; genus Rickettsiella; species Rickettsiella endosymbiont of Miltochrista miniata. The sequence goes on along the minus strand of NZ_OZ035017.1, from coordinate 953,445 downwards.
CACATATCGCCGCGGTGAGTTATAATCAGGTGATCTTATTAACCGGTCAGGCCTATGATGAGGAATTAAAAGCGAAGGCAGAACACTATGCCCAAAGCATCCCGCAAGTCCGACGTGTATTTAATGAAATTGCCCTCGGCATCCCTACAACAGTCTATCGACGTGCCCAAGATGTGGGCATCACTTCAGCGGTTAAGACCAAGATGTTTGCGAGTAGAGAGCTTAAATCCAATAATTTTAAGATAGTCACTGAAAACGGTGTGGTGTATATATTAGGGATAGCGACACCGAAGCAAGCTGATTTAGCGGTATCGATAGCGAGAGAGTCTTCCGGTGTGAAAAAAGTGGTCAAGTTAATCGAATATAAACAAGAATAAGAATCAAATTTTATAAAAAAGCTTTTTGACTATACTAAGAGTGACTTAGGTTAGCATTAAAATACAAGAGGTTACTGTGGAAATACTATACGGTGTATTGAATTTATCATTTTGGGGTTATGTCATTGCCTTATTGATATTAACGCATATCACTATCGTGGGCGTGACGGTGTATTTGCACCGATCCCAGGCGCATCGTGCGTTAGAATTGCACCCCGCCATCTGTCATTTCTTCCGTTTCTGGATCTGGTTGACCACGGGTATGGAAACCAAAAAATGGGTTTCTATTCATCGTAAACATCATGCTAAGTGTGAAACCGATGAAGATCCGCATAGTCCACAAACCCGAGGTATTAAAAAAGTATTTTTTGAAGGTGCAGAGCTGTATCGTGCCGAAGCTAAAAATAAAGATACGATGGACAGATATGGTCAAGGGACGCCGGATGACTGGTTAGAACGACATGTTTACACCAAGCATAGCGCGGCGGGTATTGCACTGATGTTTGTTATTGACGTGGTTTTATTTGGTATTCCTGGAATTACTATCTGGGCTTTACAGATGGCCTGGATACCTTTTTTTGCCGCCGGTGTGGTGAATGGTATCGGTCATTATTGGGGTTATCGAAACTTTGAATGCCCGGATGCGGCGCGAAACATCATCCCTTTAGGTGCCTTTATTGGCGGTGAAGAATTGCATAATAATCACCATACCTTTCCAACCTCGGCTAAGTTTTCGGTGAAATGGTGGGAGTTTGATATGGGTTGGGTGTATATCCGCTTATTACAATTTTTAGGTTTATCTAAGGTTAAACGCGTATCACCTAAACTTGAGAATATCCCAGGTAAGTCACTTGTCGACGCAGATACCTTAGCGGCATTGATTACGAATCGTTTTCAAGTGTTGGCGCGTTATAGTCGCGAGGTATTATTACCGGTGTTACATGAAGAAAAACTAAAAGCCAATACCAGCAGTAAAGCCTTATTAAAGCGAGCCAAGGTCGCACTCATTCGTACCGAGTCTTTATTAAATGAAGAAGGTAAACAGCAGATCGCGGAAGTGATGGATAATCATCATATGTTGGCGCTAGTGTATCAGTATCGCCTTAAACTGCAGGCAATTTGGGGTCGTACCACCGCGACGCAACGCGAACTATTAGAAGCGTTACAAGAGTGGTGTAAACAAGCCGAAGCAACTGGCGTGCATGCATTACGAAAATTTGCGATTAGTTTAGCTGGATTTTCAACACAAAAAAAGTTAGGTTAAGTTACAATAAATAAGTTTATAAAAATAAAAACAGGATAGTGTTTATGAGCAATCCAATATTTTTTGATACGTTACAGTATGTTAAAAAACTTAGAGAAGCCGGTGTTGCAGAGAACGTTGCCGAAATTCAAGCCGAAGCATTTAAAGAAGTTATGGAAAATAATTTAGCATCTAAGCAAGACATCAAGGATTTGCGGCAAGATATGTTAGCTATGAAAAAAGATTTGACCCACGATATAGAAGGCTTATCAAGAAATATAGAGCTAGTTAAAAAAGATCTCACCATTCGATTAGGCGGCGTGATGGCGGTCGGAATAAGTATTCTTGGTGTGCTGACCACGATCTTAAATAGAGCGCATTAAAAAATAATTTTTCTTTAGTTCACATCGTTATTCTTTATGTTTGAAACGGCACCTATCATTCAAAAAATCAAAGAACTTGAAAACCGTAGTATGGAATTACGGAGGTACCTTTGACTATCCAACCAAACTTGAACAACTCCAAGAATTAGAACAAGAACTACAAGATCCCCACATTTGGAATCAACCTGAAAAAGCGCAACAATTAGGCAAACAACGTGCGCAGTTGCAGCAAATCGTTGACACCTTTCAGCAATTAGATAAGGGTCTTAGCGATATTAAAGATTTGCATGACTTGGCGATTAATGAAGGGGCTGAAGATCTATTAGCCACGCTGCCGCAAGAATTACAAACACTAGAAGCACGACTGGAACAACTCGAATTCAGACGGATGTTTCCACGCGAATTAGATAAAAATTCTGCGTATTTAGAAATCCAATCCGGTTCAGGTGGCACCGAAGCGCAAGATTGGGCAGAAATGTTATTACGTATGTATCTGCGTTGGGGAGAGCAAAATCATTTTAAAGTCGACTTAATCGAAGTGTCTGCCGGTGAAGTGGCAGGAATAAAAAGTGCAACGATTAAGTTTGAGGGTGAATATGCTTATGGTTGGTTACGTACCGAAACCGGCGTGCATCGTTTAGTTCGTTTATCTCCTTTCGATGCGAATAAACGTCGTCATACTTCATTCGCCGCCGTATTTGTGTCACCGGAAGTGGATGACACCATCGACATTGAAATTAACCCCGCCGATTTACGTATCGATACTTATCGCGCTAGTGGAGCGGGGGGGCAGCATGTCAATCGTACTGATTCAGCCGTGCGTATCACACATATGCCTAGCGGTGTAGTGGTGCAATCACAAAGCGATCGTTCACAACATAAAAACCGTGACCAAGCGATGAAGCAATTACGTGCAAAATTATATGAATTAGAATGTCGTAAACGTGCGGAAGAAAAACAAAGCCAAGAGTCTTTGAAACGCGATATCGGCTGGGGTAGCCAGATTCGATCTTACGTATTGGATGATGCGCGGATTAAAGATCTGCGTACCGGTGTGGAAACAGGTAATACGCAAGCAGTGTTAAACGGTCATCTTAATCCTTTTTTAATCGCTAGTTTAAAAGCAGGGTTATAGCTATACTTTTCGCAGTTGAATCAGTTTGGAAAAAATTAACATGAGCCATGAAAAAGAAACGACCACGAATAATGCTGAAGATTTATTTGCACTACGTCTTGCAAAATTAAACGAACTACGACACATCGGAGAGGCTTATCCGAATCATTTCCGCCGTGATAACTTGGCGGCTGATTTATATAGCCAATATGAACAAGCCAATACCGAACAATTAGAGCAAAAGCATTTGTCTGTCCGACTTGCTGGCCGGATTATGTTAAAACGCGATATGGGTAAAAGTTTATTTCTCGATATTCAAGATATGTCCGGAAAAATGCAGGTCTATGTTAAGCAAGACAACATCGGATTAGAAGATTTTGAAGCGGTTAAACGTTTGGACTTGGGCGATATTGTGGGTATTAAAGGGGTATTGTTTCGTACTAAAACCAAGCAACTTTCCGTTAAAGCAGAAAAAGTTTATTTACTAAGTAAATCCCTGCGGCCATTACCGGATAAATTTCATGGACTTTCAGAATCAGATAAGGAACAACGTTATCGACAACGCTATTTGGATCTGATGACCAACGAAAAAACTCGCAAAACATTTCAAATACGTTCGCAACTTATTAACAGAATCCGTCAGTTTTTAAACCAGCGGGGTTTTGTTGAAGTGGAAACCCCAATGATGCATGTGTTACCTGGTGGTGCTTTGGCCAGACCTTTCATCACACATCATAATGCCTTAGATATGGAATTATTTCTGCGTGTGGCGCCAGAGTTACATTTAAAACGCTTAGTCGTGGGTGGTATGGAAAAAGTTTTTGAGATTAATCGTAATTTTCGTAACGAGGGGCTTTCGACTCGACATAATCCTGAGTTCACGATGTTGGAGTTTTACCAAGCTTATGCCGATTATCACGATTTAATGGATTTAACTGAACAATTAATTCGCGAGTTAGCGCAAGCTATTTTGGCTACTGAACAATTGACCTATCAAGGCGAGACCTATGATTTGTCCCAGCCTTTTAAACGCCTCAGTGTGGTTAATGCCATACTCGAATATAATCCGCAATGGCAATTGCAACAGTTGACTGAGTTACCCTCTTTGCAAAAAATTGCCGCTGATCTAAAAATTCCAGTGAGTGAATCTATCGGACAATTGCAGTTTGCTGTGTTTGAAGAAGCCGTTGAGCAAAAATTAAAGCAACCCACCTTTATTACCGAGTACCCTATTGATGTGTCGCCTTTGGCCAGACGTAGTAATAAAGATCCACAGTTAGCGGATCGTTTTGAACTCTACATTGGAGGTCGGGAACTAGCGAATGGATTTTCTGAGTTAAATGATCCGGAAGATCAAGCAGCGCGTTTCAAACAGCAAAGTTTAGCTAAATCAGCGGGCGATTTAGAAGCAATGCCTTATGATGAAGAATATATACAAGCATTGGAATATGGTTTACCACCCACCGCAGGAGAGGGTATAGGTATCGATCGCTTAGCGATGTTATTCACTGATTCGGCATCGATCCGAGATGTTATTTTGTTTCCCTTGATGCGTCCGGAAATTAAGAATTAATAGCGGCAAGAATTACATTTAAGAGAGTAGTGTAATAAATACGAAAAATCATCCTTGTTGAGTGTATGCATTTTGATAGAAGGCAACGGTATCCTGCGAACGTCTGCACAAAAATCTAAAAAAAGTATTTTGTTTGGATTTCCGATTAAATTCATCTTTTACATCTAGAGCGGCACGAGCCCACCTATAATAGTCGTTTTGTTTATATGATTTTAGTTCATCTATCTTATCATTTAGAAAACACACCGCTTTAGGAACCCGTTTCTCTGCAATACGAGTTCTACTAAAAAATCCGAGATTCCAATGTTTCGCTAAACAATCCTGATGAAGTTTCAATAGATTTTGTTTTTTTCGTTCCAAAAAATATTTTTCGTAGAGTATTTCTTTCCATTCATAGAGCTTTATAGACTTTTCTGAGGAAGAATAAAAGATAATAGGCAAAACGATAGAAAATTTCTCTTTAATTTCATTTTGACGTGTAATAGCTAAGTTACGTGTTTCATCAGTATCCTGTCCTATCACAATGGCCAATAATGCATCTTTATTCAATTGCGCTAAAACTTCATTGGTTTGATCGGTTTCTTGGATTTTAATTATAAAGGCCTCTTCATCAATTTCATTGCGTCCTCTCATATAAGTTTGATAGTTTAATACAGTAGGTTTATTACCTATCCAACCATGGTTATAAGTCCCAGAATCTTGAGTGAGACGCGCTTTTATTTTACATTTTTCTTGATCAAATAAAAAACCTACTAAATTAGATGCGATATTATGACGTTCACCAAAAAGTAGCGTATTATTTAGTGAAGAAAGTAATGTTGTCGATGTTTTCTTGGTGTGTGTATATTCTTTATTCGGACATTTTTTTTTGATATATGTTACGATTTCTCCGCTTAGGTGAACAAATTTGTGTGTCGGATTAGCAATAGGTTTACGTAAATGCGCTCGATAATTTAAATTTTCTAATTGTTTGATAAATAATGGGTAATCTTTTGGTTTAATGACCTTAGCGAGCACTTTATTATTTGAAACAGAATTATCTATTTCTTTAAAAGCGTTAGGATAATTTGCTATCTGTTGTAGAATACCGTTCTCATAAAAAGGGGAAGTAGACCCCTGAAATAATCGATTAATTGACAGCAAATCCATTAACACAACCTGAGTAACAAGATCGTTGTTTTCCCGTAAATAGCGATAATGATTCCAAGATTTTACGCCTTTTTGCCAAATTTCATGGGCATTCATTTTGGTAAAATAAAAATTTTCTTCCTTTATCTCTATAGCTCTCAAAACAGCGGTTTCTTTTTCAGTTAATTCCGATTTTTTTCCTACATGGTCCTCAAATAAATGGATTAATTTTCCAGATAATATATTCCCTTTACCTTCAAAATAGTCATCTATACATTGGGTAAACAATAATTCTTGATTGGGGACTAGGGATTCAAGTCGTTTGTTTGAAATAAAAGTGACTAAGGAAATTACTGCGCTGACTATTACTCCTGCAGCCATTACCATCAAAATGGCACTCAGTAACAACGGGCATGAAAAAAAAAATCCCGATATCAAAAAATTTTCAATTAAATTTCCTTCCCTTATGCACGTAAGCGTAAGACAAAGAGTTAAACAAAGTATGCTTAATCCTAATACTAACCCTGGCAGAAATATTAATCCTATCGTTATTAACGCTATTCCCGCTATGGCTGTTATTGTTACGAACAGTGGTAATACAAAAGAATCGCGAAATTTATCAAAACTTACGATAAAATGTTCCCAAAAAAAACCAAGCTTTTCTATAACATTAAGCTTAGAAGATTCTATTTTATTTATTTTCTCTATTTCTTCTAACAATAGAGTACATACTTCAAAAGATTTTATTGGTAATGACCCTTTTAGCCAGGTTATTTTTTCTAAAAATGTAAAGTTTTCAAATAAATTTTTAATTGTTTCAAACTCTTTACTAGGGAGTTTAATACCGAAAGCTTCTGTTAAGTATTGTTTAATTAAGACTTCATCAATAATATAATCTTTATTTTTCCAAATGCACACTTGGCCGATAAAAGGCTTAAAAAAAGCATTGGCTTTCTTGAGTATCTCTGTCTCATCATCTTCAGGCATAAATAGGCATTGTGCCATTAACTGATCCAAAGAGTGAGAGGGGCTGCTCATACAAACCGCAGCAAATAAAAGTGCTTTTGCTGTACGTGCCTCGATACAACCAATATCTCGATCAAATTGCAATTGGCGAGCGAAAAGCTCTAGTTTCCCAAGCGCTTGCATCGCTTCAATAGCATTTTCGAACTGTTGAACTAAGTTTTCTAAGGCAGACTGAACATCCTCTTTAGTATGATAACTATTTAAGTGTATGCTCGTGTTATGAAAGTCTCGAATAACTCCTTTTGCTTTATCTGTTTCATACGTATAGAGTTGAGGATCGGATCGGTTTTCAACTGCATAACCAATAAACGCTAAGTTGATCTTAATAAATTTTAGGCAGTTAATGATTTTAATGGCATCTTTTTTAAAATGTGTAGATTCTGTAACATTTATCTCCATTGCGCTTACAAAATCAGTAAAATCATTGAGTGTTTTGAGCGAACGTTCGGATCGTTCAGATAATAGGGCAGGGTTATTTTTAGATGGAATCACAAAATTACTTATAGTTGATAATTAAAAGTAATTATATATTTAGATCCTTAAATTTTTCTTAACGTGAAAATTTCTACTCGCATGATTTAAGGAAAAGGACAAGACTATCAAACTAAATTTGATCTGAGGTTGCTCTACAAAATCGGCAACTATCAGATCAAATTTAATTAGATAAATAAGCGGTTTTAGATTGGCGGAAAAAAATTATTTAATCTTATCCTCTTCAAACATTTCGTGTTTGCGAGTGATAGGATCATATTTTTTAAATTTTAATTTATTCGGCGTGGCTTTCTTATTTTTACTGGTTGTATAGTAATAAGCGCTGGCCGTTGATTTTAACTTAATTTTATCACGCATGATGTGCTTTCCCGTTTAAACTTTTTCGCCGCGCTGACGTAGCGTAGCTAGTACTTTGTCGATACCTTGCTTCTCAATAGTACGCAAACCATCTGCAGTTATTTTTAATGTAACAAAGCGCTTTTCGGCAGCTACCCAAAGGCGACGCACATGCAAATTAATCTGAAAACGACGTTTAGTTTTTCGGTTAGAGTGAGATACATTGTGTCCCACCATGGGCTTTTTACCCGTTACCTGACAGACCCTAGCCATATATAATGTCCCCAATGCAGATTAGCTTCGAATATTGCCCGCTTTTATACCAAAAATGCGGCAAACTGTCAAAAGATTTACAACAGACCTTGAGTTGCAAAAGAGGTCATACAGCCTTCTCCGATAATGATATGGTCCAATAGGCGTACATCAATTGCTGATAAAATAGATTTAATTTCCTGTGTAATCCTTTTGTCTGCCTCACTCGGCTTAGCAATGCCGGAAGGGTGGTTGTGGGCCAAAATGACTGCCGCAGCATTATGTTGATAGACCTGCCGGACCAGCTCGCGAGGGTATACGGCTGCTTCGTTAATACTGCCATGAAACAGCTCTTTAAAATGAATAAAGCGGTGAGCGTTATCCAAAAATAAACAGCTAAAGACTTCATAAGGATAGGATCGCAACTTATGCGTTAAATATTGGTAAACATCGTGCGGATTTTCAAAGGTATTCCGTTGTTCGAGATTTTCTTGCAAACAGCGAGTTGCTAATTCTTTAGCGGCTTGAATCTGGACATATTTCGCTAGACCTAAACCCAGCGTCTTTGAAAACTGTTCTAAATTGGCTGCAACGATGTTCCGTAAGTTTCCAAATTGTAATAGGAGATCGCGACTAATATCTAGGGCAGTTTTTCCACGGACACCGGTACGAACGAATAGGGCCAACAATTCTGCGTCAGATAAGACAGCGGCACCTTGAGAGAGTAATTTTTCACGTGGACGTTCTTTTACAGGCCAATTGGTAATAGACATATTTTACTTTTCCCTAAGTAGATTATTATTGTGAGTAGAGATTATTATATTGAATACAGATGATTTTAAATAGAGGTCAAAAGCTTTAAGTTTATCGATTATGCTCTCGAGCCATAATATGCTGCCATTCAAATGCTGTCAGCGGCATGACCGATAATCGATTGCCTTTTTGTAATAAACGCATTCCTTTTAGCGCCGCTTGGCTTTTTAAATCTTCTAAAGAAATAATCGATTTAAAAATGCGTATTAATTGTACATCCACGCTAACCCAACGAGGCTTACTCACTGTGCTTTTAGGATCATAATGATGATCACCGACTTGCAAGGCGGTTTTATCCGGATAAGCAGAATTAACTATTTTGATCATGCCAACGATACCCGGCGTAGGACAACTTGAATGATAAAAAAAAGCCAGATCACCTTTTCTCATCGCTTGAAGAAAATTTCGCGCTTGATAGTTTCGTACACCATCCCAGGGTTCTGTTTGATGAGAGCGCTTGGCTAGATCCTGGATGCTAAAACAGGTGGGTTCAGATTTCATCAACCAATAGTTCACTTAATTTTTCCTTTTATTGAATCGTTTTTATTGGGTTAATTTTTGCTGCAAAAAATCCATAATATCTTGCATGTTTACTATATGCTCTGTTTTTTCGGTTCTTGCTTTGTAGGCAATGACTTTTTCTTGCAAAGTTTTTTCACTGATGACTAAACGATGTGGAATACCGATGAGATCATTGTCAGCAAACAGTAAGCCGGGACGCTCCGCTCGATCATCGAGTAAGACGTCTATGTCTGCATCACGCAGTTGTTTATAGAGTGCATCGGCCGCATGTTTAACCTGTTCAGAGCGATGATAGGCAATGGGTACTATCACTACTTGAAACGGAGCCATGGCTTGTGGCCAAATGATACCTTGTTCATCATGATTTTGTTCGATAGCGGCGCCGACGATGCGCGATACACCAATCCCATAACATCCCATTTCCATCGGCAGTAAACTGCCATCTTCGGTCGTTATGTTGGCATTCATCGCGAGACTATATTTATTACCGAGTTGAAAAATATGTCCGACTTCGATACCACGTTGCATTTTTAAATGTCCTTTCCCATCCGGACTGGGATCACCGACTTGTACTTGACGCAAATCGGCGACCGGGGGCAGCGGGCAATCACGTTCCCAATTTACATGCGTGTAATGAAAACCTTCTTCATTAGCACCACAGACAAAATCAGCCAACACAGCCGCTGAACGATCGACGATTAAAGGTATCGATGGTAAACCGACCGGACCTAAGTAACCAACAGCGACTCCGGTTAGTTTTAAGATATCTGCTTCTTCAGCAAAGGTTAGTGGATGTGCAATCTCGGCTATTTTAGCGAGTTTGGTGGGATTTAATTCGTGATCGCCACGCAGTATAAGACCGATTAAAGGGTGTTTTTTTCCCTTCACCATTAATAGTTTGACGCAATGTTGAGGATCAATTTTTAAAAATTCACAAACTGCCGCAATGGTTTTTGTACCAGGTGTTTTTTCTTTCTTGAGTGGTGCAGTAGCAGCAGGGCGTTGATTGACGACTAGACTTTCAGCCAGTTCGGCGTTTGCAGCGTAATCGCTACTATCACTATAAAAAATTTGATCTTCGCCGATTTGCGCCAATACTTGAAATTCTTGTGATTGACTGCCGCCGATATTGCCGGTATCGGCTAGGACCGCACGAAATTTTAATCCTAAACGCGTGAAAATTCGGCAATAACTATCATGCATGGTCTGATAGGTTGCTGCCAAGGAAGCTTTATCCCGATGAAACGAGTATGCATCTTTCATAATAAATTCACGTGCGCGCATCACGCCAAAACGTGGACGAATTTCATCGCGAAACTTAGTCTGTATTTGATAAAAAATCAGTGGTAATTGTTTGTAACTACGGACTTCATTACGCACTAACGAGGTAATGACTTCTTCATGTGTGGGTCCAAAGCAAAACCAGCGTTGATGTCTATCAGTAATGCGTAGTAATTCTGGACCGTAGGCATCCCAACGTTCCGATTCTTGCCAAAGCTCCGCCGGTTGCAGATTGGGCATCAGCACCTCTTGGCCATTGATACGATTCATTTCTTCACGCACGATGGCTTCGACTTTGCGTAACACGCGTAAACCCAAAGGCAGCCAGGTATAAATTCCAGTAGCCAGTTTACGGATCATGCCGGCGCGCAACATTAATTGATGGCTTTTGATCTCGGCATCGGCCGGTGCTTCTTTGAGCGTGGGTAAATACAGATGACTGCTGTGCATAATGGATAGTCCCGACTATTTTTTAAATGACTAAAGCTTACTATAGTATGAGTAGCTTTTTTTTTTATCAAGTTCAATTATTTAGGAGTTTCGCGACTAGTGCAAAGAAAAAGAAGGATGTAAGCTATGCTAGATAAGGCATTTACTCGTCATTGCGAGCGCGAAGCGCGCGGCAATCCAGGAAAATGAAAATCTAGGGAGGTTTACTATGAAAAGTGAGGAACAAGAATTGCAAAAAAAATATCTGGATTATCAACACTGTCAAATAGATGTATTACGTGTAAAAGAAGGCATTAAAAAAACCGAAGACATATGGAATAAATATAGTGCGCATATAGGGAATTTAATTGCTTCCGCTAAGATTAAGGATCAAGATATCGATGCGATCAATGGAAGAATAGAGGTTTTGAATGAACATTGGAAAAAATTTAAAGCGGCTTGGGAATTTACACTTCCTAAACCCAACGATCGCGATTATGATCCTTTTGATCCTAATCCCAATCAGCAATATAGTGTCGGTAAACTGATACCAAAATCTACGCAGAAGCAGGAGTTTGATTGTTTTGCGAAAAGAATAACCGAGTTGCATGACAAAATCCAAGAATTGGCTTATTCCTGTTGGTTCGATAGATTATATCAATTTATCAAGACTAATTTGTTAAGGCTTTATAATTGTTTATATGCGGGCCCCGGAAATCTAAGCGCCGAAAATGTCTATCTTGTCGCTGCTCATCATGGACAGGCTGCTATGATGCCATGCCATAGGCCTAAGAAACATAATTATTTTATCTGTCAAGAAAAGCTCAGCGATAATACTGCTTTACTTCAAGAAGACCTTGCTGTCATTAAAAATTGGCAAAATGCTTCCCGACTTGATTGCCCCTCACTGAAAAGATAGCGAGAGATCAGACTGGCCAAAGTGTAAACACTGGATTAAAATGCCGCTTATGCTTGAGCCGCATGGAATCTATCCTATCGGTTCACCGTTTAAACCCATATCCGAATGAATGTAACACATGTGAGGAACACCATGCCTATTTATGAGTATCAATGTAAGGCCTGTGGTCATACGTTTGATACGATACAAAGCTTTAGCGAAGAGCCTTTAACTGATTGTCCGGTTTGTAAAGAACCCGCGCTGAAGAAATTGATTTCGGCATCGGCTTTCCATTTAAAGGGGAGTGGCTGGTATGTGACAGATTTTAAAAATCCACCGGCTAAAAAGGATAATTCAGAGAAAACTAAAACTGAGGATGCTACTAGTAAACCGGTGGAAGCAAATAAAGAACCTGGTAAAGAAGCCAAAACAAAAGAAACTGCAGCAGCAAAACCTGCGGATAAAACCAGTAAAGCCGATAAATCGGATGAAAAATCCTCTTAAATTGAAAATATTATGCAAAGAACACATTATAATCAGCAATTGAATCAAAATTTAGTTAATGAAACCGCGCAAGTCTGTGGTTGGGTTCATCATCGGCGTGATCATGGTGGCATTATTTTTATCGATTTGCGCGATCGGAGTGGGATTTTGCAAGTAGTTTTTAATCCCGAACAGGCTGATCTTTTTAAGCAAGCAGAAACATTACGTAATGAATATGTGGTGCAAATTAGCGGGAAAATACGTTTACGTCCTGAAGGGACTGAAAATGTTAATTTAAAATCTGGAACAATAGAATTACAGGCGACAAAATTAAACATTTTGAATACTTCCGCACCGTTACCGATTTCCATTGATGCCTATACACCTGTGAGTGAAGAAGTGGCATTACGTTATCGTTACCTAGATTTGCGTCGTCCTGAAGTTCAGGAACGTTTTCGTTTGCGGACACGAGTGGTGCAATTGATGCGGCGTTTTTTTGATGAAAGAGGATTTTTAGATATCGAAACACCGGTGTTGACTAAAGCCACACCTGAAGGGGCGCGTGATTATTTGGTACCGAGTCGTGTTCATCCGGGTGAGTTTTATGCGCTACCGCAATCGCCACAATTATTTAAGCAATTATTGATGATGTCAGGATTTGATCGTTACTATCAAATCGTGCGTTGTTTTCGCGATGAGGATTTGCGTGCCGATCGGCAACCTGAATTTACACAGCTAGATATGGAAATGTCGTTTTGTAATGAAGAAGATATACAAACATTAAATGAATCCTTGATCCGGCATATATTTAAAGAATTATTAGAGGTGAATTTACCGGATCCTTTCCCACGCATGACTTACGCAACAGCCATGCAACGCTATGGGAGTGATAAACCTGATTTGCGTATTCCATTTGAGTTAGTGGATACTGCTGATTTGGTAAAAGACATCGAGTTTAAGGTTTTTTCGGGACCGGCCAATGATGCACAAGGACGAGTGACTGCTTTACGCATTCCTAAAGGCGCAGATTTGAGTCGTAAAGCGATTGAAGAGTATACACAATACGTGGCTATCTTTGGTGCTAAAGGCTTGGCTTATATTAAAGTCTTGGATCCTGCATTGGGACTTGAAGGTCTACAGTCACCGATCTTAAAATTTATTCCAGAAGCCACTGTCAAAGCAATATTGCAACGCGTGGCGGCAGAAAAGGGCGATATTATTTTCTTTGGTGCGGGCACAGCAAAAATAGTCAGTGAATCCTTAGGTGCTTTGCGTGTCAAATTGGGTCATGATTTTAACTGTGTTAAGGATGCATGGTTGCCGTTGTGGGTAGTGGACTTTCCATTATTTGAATATGACGCACAAGAAAAACGCTGGCAAGCCTTGCATCATCCATTTACTGCACCAAAGGTCAATGATGCGGCTGAGTTACAAGCTAATCCAGGATCATGCTTATCCAGAGCTTATGATATGGTATTAAACGGTTGTGAAATTGGTGGTGGATCGATCCGTATTCATGACACACATCTGCAATCGGCGGTGTTTAATTTATTAAATATTAATGAAGCCGAGCAAAAAGAAAAGTTTGGTTTTTTACTCGAAGCGCTGAGATTTGGTTGTCCACCGCACGGTGGCTTGGCCTTTGGACTGGATCGTTTGGTGATGTTGATGACAGGCGCAAAATCGATACGTGATGTGATTGCTTTTCCAAAAACACAAACGGCGAGCTGCCCGTTGACGCGCGCACCCAGTCCGGTTTCCGAGCAACAATTAAAAGAGTTATCGTTACAGATTCGAAAAAAATAATAATCGGTATTTCCCATGTCTGATTCTTTGCCACCATCGGTAGTTAAGGCCACTAAAGGTGAATATGAAATTCCGATCAAGAGCTTGTGGGTAGAAACGTGGCGACAGCTTCTCCAAATGCCAAAAGCTTTTTGGCAAGCATTTGGCTTAATGTTCCTAGTGTTATTGGGCACGACTATTTTTATGGATTTTTTATTGCGCTGGTATGATATAGGATTAATACATTTTCAAAATTATCAAGCTCAGTTACCGAATTTGCATACGTTACATGTGTTAAATAGCCTTAAAGGGCTACTTAACACTTTTACTGCAGCGATAATACAAATTTTGCGTACATTGTTAATCGTTTCTTTGGCCTTTTTAGTCTTAAATCAAATTCGAAATCAGCCTATTAAAGTCACCATGGTGTTTGCTTTTTTAAAAAATTGGCGAAGTTTATTATTGATTAGTGCATTACTTTATCTAGTGAATAGCATTCTACGCTATGGCTTAGTTTTTGTTTTTCGAGCGATGCATTTATATCCATTGCTTCCATCACAAGACTTTCCAATGATTGCGCTAGCTTATGGCGCACATACTTTTTTAGCCGTTTTTTTGTATACCTATTTTATGGCAGTTGCATTTATGGCGGGCTTACTCATTTTAGATAAAAAAATGACTTTTAAAAAAAGCCTATATATTGCCTTTAAGTCAATCAATCGACATCCCTTAAAAAATATGCTTTTACTCTTCTTAGCGAGTTGGGCGTATATGGGCGCAGGGAGTGATACCTTTAATCTTTTTTTCAGTATCAGAAGTGGATATAGTTTATTTGCCTATTTAATTCTTTTGCCAGGGATGTTCATGGCTATTTTGTTTATGTTGTATAAAAAAATGGCACTCCAGACTAAACGGTCGCGTATGAAAAATATCACTTTGATAATACTAAAAGTGATTTTAGGTTTAGTTGTTTTAGAATTGTTTTTTTCAAATATAGGTTTAATTTGGCTACTGCCAGTGATAGCATTATTGATAACCATTCAGTATCAGCATATTTTTTCTGATAAAGGCTTGTCTTATGTCTAATTTTTTATCGCCCAATTTGGTAAAAGCCGTCACAGGTGATTATCGTATATCGATTAAGTCAATCTTTAGTGAAACAGGGCAACAACTTCTCAAGATGCCTAAAGCTTTTTGGCAAGGTTTTGGTCTGATTATTTTAATATTGGTAGGTACGATTGGATTATTGACAAGATTGTATGATTTCGTTATGTGGTTTGGACATTTAACTAAAGTTCCCATTCCGACTAGTATAGCCATGTTTGGAATTGCTATCCTGGAAATTTTTCGTTTTTTATTCACGGCTTCATTGGCTTTTTTAGCCTTACATCACATTCGAAATCAGCCAACTAAAGTAATGATGATTTTTACTTTTTTTAAAAATTGGCGAAGCTTGTTGTTTATTAGCGTATTATTTTATCTACTGAGTAGAGCGGTACACTATGGTTTACTTTTTGTTTTTCGAGCGATACATTTATATCCACTGCTTCCCCAAGACTTAAGCAGGCCAATTTTTGCGCTGGGTTATGGCGCGCATATTTTTTTAGCCATCTTGTTGTACACTTATTTAACGGTAGTCGCTTTCATGGCGAGTTTACTGGTTTTAGATCAACAATTGACGCTTAAAAATAGTTTAGCTTGCGCCTTTAAGTCCATTAATCAACACCTGGTTAAGAATCTTATTTTAATGTTTTTGGCGAGTGTGGTGTACGCAGCGATTTGGATAGATCTGGCAAATTTATTTTTTTCTATTGAATTTGCTTACTATAAGAAGTTAGGTTTTTTTGCGCTGGGGGCATTAGCGCCTATTTTAATCATAGGCTATAAAAAGATAACACTGACGTATAGCCGATCAATAGTTAAAAATTTTGCATTGGCGTCATTGTTGGTTATTTTAGGTTTGGTTATTGCCATTTTATTTTATGCGGGCGTGGGTTTAACTTGGTTGCTGCCAGTGATAGCGTTATTGATAGCCATTCAGTATCAGCACATTTTTTTGGATAAAAGCTTGTCTTATGTCTAATTCTACACCACCGAATTTTATCAAAGCCACTAGTGGCGATTATCGTATTCCGATTAAAGCGATCTTTTTGGAAACTTGGTATCGGGTCAAAGGGATCAAAGCCTCTTTTTGGCTAGGGTTACTTTATTTTATCCTAGTGATGGCGGTGGCTTGTCTGGTATTAGGCTTAGTATTGGCTTTATATGATGTGTTTATACTGCCATTGGCTAGCGCTCATAACGTTGCTTCTTTCCATAATATAAAGCTAGGTCTTAAATTTATTGTCGTCGCCATCGTTGAAGCGTTACGTTTTTTATTCACGGCTTCGTTGGCGTATATGGCCTTACAGCATTTACGTAATCAACCCATCCATGCGAGCTTGGTTTTTTCTTTTCGTCAGGCCTGGCGACCTTTAGTAATTATTGCATTATTACTCTATCTGTTTAATAGTTTTATCATATCAACCACCAATATCCTTTTACATAGCGCTTTATTTAAACAGCAGATTGCTTATTTAGGCTCAGGTTTAGGCAGCATTTTTTTATTGGCAATTTTTTTAATCTGTTTCTTTTTATATTTCTATCTTTCGATCCTCGTGTATATGACGGTGCTGCTTATTTTAGATCAAAAAATACCCAGCAAACAAAGTTTAGGTTTGGCTTTTCAGTCAGTTAATCAACATTGGTTTAAAAATATCGGTTTGATAGTCGTCACGAGTATGGTATTTGGTCTTTTGGCCTTGATGACTTTAGGTATTGGTTTAATTTGGCTATTACCGATGACATCCTTAGTGACGGCCATCCAATATAATCAAATTTTTTGTGAAGGTAATTTATAAAACGGTTCGAACTTGAAAATGCGAAAAGTTAAAATTCGTATTGCGAACAGCGAGAATATTGACCGTCATTGCGAGCGCGGAGCGCGCGGCAATCCATAGATGGCCACGCGAATGAACATTCGCTCGCCATGACGATATTTTCAAATGCAATATATAATATATATAAGAGAATTTTATGGCAGGACATAGTAAATGGGCAAACATACAACATCGAAAAAATAAACAAGATGCTAAGCGAGGTAAATTATTTACCAAATTGATCCGCGAAATTACCGTGGCTGCCAGGATGGGTGGTGGTGATTTAAATAGTAATCCGCGTTTGCGTTTAGCGGTGGATAAAGCCTTAGCCGCTAATATGACCAGAGAGACTATCGACCGCGCGACCAAGCGTGGAGCAGGTGGTTTAGATGGTGCGCAAATGGAAGAGATCCGCTACGAAGGTTATGGTCCCAAAGGTGTTGCTGTTTTAGTCGATACCTTAACCGATAATCGCAATCGTACCGTGGCTGAAATACGGCATGCGTTTAGCAAGTCGGGCGGTAATTTAGGTACTACAGGGTCGGTTGGCTATTTGTTTAGTAAAAAGGGTGTGATTACTTTTCCACCCGGTTCCGAAGAGGAACGTATTTTAGAGATCGCTTTAGAGGAAGGTGCGGAAGACGCTATCACTTATCCAGACAAAAGTATTGATATCTTGGTTGAAGAAAACCAATTACCGACTTTAGCTAAGCTGTATCAAGATAAAAATTTAAATCTTGCGAATAGTGAAGTCACTTGGTTGGCAAGTACGAAAGTTGAACTCAATGATGAGGATCAGGAAAAGTTGGATCACTTAATTGAACAGTTAGAAGACTTAGACGATGTGCAAAATGTCTATACTAACCAAGCCTAATGTTGAATCAGAAAACCCCAAGCTTAGGTAAAAATGCCATTATTCTAGGTATCGATCCTGGTTCTTGTATCACCGGTTATGGCGTTATTCAGGTCGAAGGTTCACAATTAAGCTATCTTGATAGCGGCTGCATTAAAGTGGCGAAAGTGGCTTTTGCTGAACGCTTGGAAAAAATATTTTCTGGTTTACAAAGTGTGGTTGAACAATATAAACCTAATGAAGCCGCTATAGAGCAAGTATTTATGCATATCAATGCCAATGCGGCACTGAAGTTAGGTCAAGCGCGAGGTGCTGCGTTAGTCGCGGCGGCTTTAGCTAAATTAATCGTCAGTGAATATTCTGCTAGGCAAGTCAAACAATCGGTGGTTGGTTATGGAGCCGCGAATAAACAACAGGTACAACATATGGTACGACTGTTATTAAATTTAGACAGTTCACCCCAAGCCGATGCTGCAGATGCGCTGGCGATTGCGATCTGTCATGCACAAGCGCGGCAATCGGGAGGACGAGGACTTAAACAAGGATTTCGCCGAGGAAGAAGACGATGATTAATCGATTGCGCGGCATACTGATTGAAAAACAGCCACCGTATCTATTAATTGAAGTGGCCGATGCGTTTACTTATGAAGTACAAGCGTCGATGCATACGTTTTATCAATTGCCGGAGTGTGGAGAAAAAGTTTTTTTATATACACAGTTTATTGTGCGTGAAGATGGACATTTTTTGTATGGTTTTAGCACATCCAATGAGCGGGCATTATTTACACAATTATTAAAAGTAAATGGTGTGGGGCCCAAAGTCGCTTTAGGTATTTTATCAAAAATAGAAGTTGCAGAATTTATTAATTGTGTTGAGCAACAGAATGTCAGCGCTTTGCAACAGGTTCCAGGTATCGGTAAAAAAACCGCCGAACGATTAATCATCGAAATGCGTGATCGTTTAAAAAGTTTATCCCATAACCAATCTAACAAAGCGGATAAAAATAATATTCGATCCTTACAGCATTACCAACAAGACGCTATTTCAGCATTGGTGGCCTTAGGTTATAAAAATCAAGAGGCGAGTCGTGCAATAATGCAGATTAAAGACACATCATTGTCTTTAGAATCGTTAATCCGGTTAGCATTAAAAAGTGTCGATTCCTACTAAGTTAAGCATTCGCTTAGCTTAATTTTTAGGGTGTTAAGCTTAACTTAAGCATTCATCCCTATACTTTTGTTTTTTAATTAATTGTAAATAAAAAATCGTATGCCAGAACTAAAAATTAAGTCAATCCAAGTAGAAATCGGACGCATTTTATCCGCATTTGAGCGACATCTTGATGCAGTGAAAAAGTTACGCGATAAACACAATGCTGATGATGAGGAATTAAATAGAAGATATGGAAAACACTCTGATCCGGATGAGTATGACGCAGAAAGAGCGCGTCTTGCTTCGAAACATATTGGAGAAAATAAGAATGAAAAAAATCTATTCAATGGAAACCTCCAGAAATTATCGCTTAGTTTAAAAGAGTTCATTAATCTCAATGTACAACTAATGGAACTATTACCTAAGCTCTCTTTCATAGAGATTTCTGCGTTACTATTTGTACTTGAGCCAGATCAACAAGAAATAGCACTAACGCATCTCAATGAGCAGAGTAATACTGCGATAATAACAGCCAATGAGTATAAGCAACTTAAAAATTTAAAAAACTATAACCCATCTGAGCATTCTGAAAATAATAAGTGCTGGCAAGCATTTTGTTCGAATAAAATAGCTCCTTATGAACAGCAGGCAGCTGAAAAACGGAAACAAGCAGTTGAAAAATTGGCGCAAGAGGAGAAAGCTCGACTTTCTCAGGAAAGACAGCAGATAAAAGCGGCTGAGGAAGCTCGAAAGATTAAATTTGATCAACGCGTACAGTCTGAAACTACATTGAAAAACGATCTAGAGCAGATTATGCAGCAAGTCAAAGGAAAAGAATGGCAAACTTCAGGTGTTCCCAGCTTTTTTAGAAACCAGAGCTATGGCCAATACCGTTCTTTACAACAGTGGCGCCCTAATACAATTAGGAGCATAGAAAAGCTGTTGAACGAAGAAAGTAAAATGCCAAAGGGTTATACCAATTACTCCAAAGTAGAAGAAAAAATGATTCTAGCGCTGGAGAGTGTAACCAAACAACCTCATTCATTTTGGAATTCATTTGTTATAGGGCGCTCGAATGATACGATTCAGGCGTATGAAACTATTTTGCAAAGTTTAAAAAGTAAAGCCAGCCTATAAAATGAGGTTTTCTGAGAGAAAAACAATGAACGATACCAGTGAGTTTGGTCTAGAAAATTTAATTAATGTATCTACGCAAAATAATTTCTGTGGGTATTATGTACTCGCTAGACGTATCATTAATGACGCTAATTTTGCAGTGATACTTGATAAGTTTAATCAATTTTATCAAACAAACTGGTATCCTGATCAGCTTGCAGAGGTTGTGGAAAATATGCATCCTCAACAAGCCGATATCATGCTGGGCTTAGTGATTCATCATCAACACTCACCGTCATTAGGAAAAGGAAGAGGCTTGTTCGAGGATGAGTTGGAATTACTCTGTGAAGCTTTTGGATATAATCCTTCTATCATCTCGGCCGGTTTTGAAGGTCTCCGTGATTCGGTTATGAATGAGCTTCAAGATCAATCAGATTCTAGAAAAATATTAATTTTATTTGATCGACCTAAAGGCAACGCTACCATAGGACATTACTATTTGATCGAACCTGATGCGACTAAGGTTACCGATTATAAGGAAAAATGCTCTCCAGACGTCGATCATGCCTATGAGATTAACAATTGCGGCGGAATAGACTTTGTCGAAAACATTAAAAAGTCTGTAGCAAAGATTAAACCAAACTGGACGCTTGAACTAAAAAATCAACAAATTCAAGAAGACGAAATTTTTGCTTGGAAACTCGCCGCTGAGGAAGCTCGACGAGCAGGTTTAACATTCTTTACCAGTGAGCGCACTATAAGCAATGAAGAAAAAACTCGCTTAGAGCAGCTTCAAAGTGCTAGATGGTTAATTTTCCAAACTTAGTAAGTCTTGATCGGATAGGCCAGTTAATTCCTTGATAAGAGCAACGTTAAATCGTTTGGCGAGCATGTTTTTAGCGACGCTCATAGCTTCTTCATGTCGACCTTCTTCACGCCCTTGCTGTAGACCTTTCTGTAAGCCCAATTGTTCAATTTTTTGCGCAATACTCATGATATCTGCCTCGTAAATTCGAATAGTTTGTAGCTTTTCTAGTAGCTTGTTAACGTCATAAGCTTCGGTTTCTCTAAAAATATAATACAGTAAAGTCTGGCATTGTTCACTGCTCAGATAGCCCTTGTTAAGCTCTTCCACTATATTCTCTAGCCCATCTTGTATATCTCGATTCAAACAAGAATATTTTTGCGCAAAATCGAGTATGGCGATATTACCGTGTTTTTTTATTTCCTCGTCAGACATAGAACTTATATCGGTAATAGGATAAGGCCTCAGATAAATCTTTTCAGCCAGTGTTTTATTTTTCCCGAAGCAATCAAAAATATTACCTGTAAATGGGTAAGGTATCACTTTGCCACGATAATACAAAATAGGTACCACGATGGGTAAATCAACATGACCTTGTTTTAAGTGTTGATCCATAATGGCATGAACATAGCGGGAAATTTTAAAAGGGGTCATTTTTTCAGGGGTAGTTTCATGCTCAATTAAAGGGTAAAGATAGCCTTGATCGTCTTTCATTTGCACAGAATATAAAATATCAGAAAAATGTTTGCGTAAGTTTTTCTCCACAAAAGAACCCGGTTCGAGCTTTAACGAAGAAAAATCACATAATATTTTTATATCGTTTGGCAAATAAACTTCAAAAAAGGTTTTTGCCATGTTGATATCGGCAAGATAATTTCGGAATAAAGAATCATGCGGATGATGAATAGAAATCGCCATTTATTATTTTCCTGGTGGAGGCTTGATAAAAAAATTTATCTTAAATTATCTGAACAGGCAATAGTTAATCTAAATTTTAAATAAAAAACTATTTTTTAATCATTAATGCTTTATTTAGAATGATGCGAGTTAAGCTTGCTAAAAGTGGTGCAGTTAGCTAATAATGAAAATGTTGTTAGTATTTTACGCTGCTTGAAAACTTTTCATAAACTATCACTATGCAAATCTCTGACCGCTTAACCGCTGCCAAAAAACTTTCTGAAGACGATAAGTTACATCCACGTATTCGGCCGCTGGCTTTAGCCGATTATTTAGGACAAGCATCGGTTTGTGAACAAATGGCTTTATTTATTCATGCCGCACGCGCGCGTGGCGAAGCCTTAGATCACGTATTAATTGTTGGGCCGCCGGGTTTAGGTAAAACCACGTTAGCGCATATCATTGCGCATGAAATGGGTGTCACACTCAAACAAACCTCAGGACCGATATTAGAAAGAGCGGGTGATTTGGCTGCTTTGTTGACACATCTTGAAGCAAAAGAAGTATTGTTTATTGACGAAATACATCGTTTAAGTCCCGTGATTGAAGAAATACTCTATCCGGCTTTAGAAGATTATCAATTAGATATCATGATAGGCGAGGGCCCAGCGGCACGTTCGATTAAATTAGATTTACCACCTTTTACCTTAATTGGTGCGACAACGCGTGCTGGCTTGTTAACTTCACCGCTACGCGATCGATTTGGTATCGTACAACGTCTAGAGTTTTATAGTGTTGTTGATTTGTGTCGGATTGTGACGCGTTCGGCAGGAATTTTAGGTGTGACGATCGATGCAAAAGGCGCAAGTGAAATTGCCAAACGTGCGCGCGGTACACCGCGGATCGCGAATCGTTTGCTACGTCGTGTCAGAGATTTTGCCGAAGTAAAAGCCGATGGCAAAATTGATCAGCATTTAGCCGCACAAGCTTTAGATCTACTTGAAGTCGATAAAGAAGGTTTCGATCAACAAGACCGAAAATTATTATTAACCCTACTCGAAAAATTTGACGGTGGACCGGTCGGTTTAGATAGCTTAGCTGCAGCCATTGGTGAAGAGCGTGATACGATAGAAGAAGTGATCGAACCCTATTTAATTCAACAAGCATTTATCATGCGTACACCACGTGGCCGGATTGCCACAAAAAAAACCTATATTCATTTTGGATTGACCATGCCGGGTCATCTCAACGGACAAAAACAACTCAATTACGATTTTTCTGATAAAATAAACTAATATAAACTCGTGCTTAAAAGATACAAAAGATTGAAATAATTTACTCGCCATTGCGAACACGTAAAACATGATCGTCATTGCGAGCACCGTAGGTGCGTGGCAATCCATGGATGGCCGCGGCCTCACTGACGCTTCGGCCTCGCCATGACGGTGCGTGATTTTTATCAGTGAGATGTATCTCATACAAAATATAATGAGGATAGGTAATGCCAACGGTTGATCCAACACTATGGAGTTATTTTTCCGCTGCTAGCGGAATTGTCAAATTGGTTATGTTAATTCTGCTGGTTGGATCCATCATTTCCTGGTCGATGATCTTGCAGCGCGGATTTATGTTAAGACGTTCACGAAAGGTACTGGCTCAATTTGAAGACAAATTTTGGTCAGGGATTGATTTGAGTAAACTGTATGCCGATTTAAATCGTGAACACGATGAACACGTTGGCCTGGCGAGTATTTTTCATGCCGGATTTCGTGAGTTTCTGCGTTTACATCAACAAGTAGGTGATGTACCGGTTATTATTATGGAAGGTGTGCAACGTGCGATGCGTATTGCTTATTCCGAGCAACACCAACAACTGGAAAAACATCTCGATTTTTTAGCGACTTTAGGTTCGACCAGTCCGTATATCGGCTTGTTTGGTACAGTGTGGGGCATCATGACCTCTTTTCAAGCATTATCGGCTTCGCAACAGACAGCCACGATTGCCATGGTCGCGCCCGGTATTTCTGAGGCTTTAATCGCCACGGCGATGGGTTTATTTGTCGCTATCCCCGCAGTGATTTTTTATAATCGTTATTCTCATCAAATCCAACATTTATTACATAATTATCACCGCTTTCAAGAAGAGTTTGCGAATATTTTGTATCGTCAAGTCCATGGGAATACGGGTAGTTATGTTGCATAGTCCTTATCAATTTCCGCCGCAACGACGCAAAGGACCGATGTCTGAGATCAATGTCGTTCCCTATATTGACGTGATGTTAGTGTTATTAGTAATTTTTATGGTTACGACACCGTTATTATCGCAAGGTATTAAAGTGAATTTGCCGCAAGCACAAGCGCAAACGATAGCGCCAGCGCAAGAGCCCATTATCGTATCGATAGATGAGAAGGGACTTTATTATTTAAATACCGCTGCGCATCCTGAAGCCGCTTTAGATGCTCATCAATTAAGCCGAGAGGTGAGTGAACAAATACGCAGCGCAGAACAAAAAAAAGCGCCACGCCAAGTGTTTGTGAAAGGGGACAAAAAGGTTGATTACGGTAAAGTAGTGACAGCCATGGTTTTATTACAACAAGCCGGTGCTATCAATATAGGCTTGTTAACTGAGTCACCGCCAAAAGCGGTTTAAAGTGTGATGTATGTGTCAGTTAATAAAGAAAAGTATGGTTATCCACTAGTCGCTGCGATTTTGTTGCATATCGTTTTATTTTCAGCCTTTTTCTTAAGTCTACGCCATAGCTCAAAATTATTATTTTTAGCCCCTCCACCTTTACAAGTGATACACGCGACAGCCATATCGATGGATGCACTGGTGCAGAAGCCTGTGCCGGTTGCAGAAAAAATAAAACCGCCACCTCCTGCTACTGCGCAAACACTATCAAAACCGGTGTTACTGGAAAAAAGTCCGGTATGGTTACCAGTGAAAGAAAAGAAAGTTCATAAAGCTGAACAGGATAAAATTATTCCACTTAAAACACTGAACAAACAACCATTACTGGAAAAAAAAGTGATACCCGTTAAAACTAATCTCACAAAAGTCGTGACCAGTAAATCAAAGAAAGACAGTACTAAACATCTGAAAGCGTCAAAAGAATCATTAAAGTTAGTTGAAAAAAATGTTCAGCAATTACTTGATCAAGAAATGAAAACGCTCGCGAAACAACAGATCAACGCTGCGCGCAATGCTGCGACGACGGATAAATATCGGCATCTCATCTTACAAGCGATTGCTCAACAATGGATCATTCCCCCAGAAATGAACAAACACCTGGAAACTAAATTAGCCGTGCATTTGGCGCCGGGTGGTATGGTGTTAGAAGTGATTATTGTTAAAAGCAGCGGTAATTCGGTATTGGATCGTTCGGCGCAAACGGCGGTATATAAAGCATCGCCTTTGCCCGTGCCAAAAAATAATGGTTTGTTTCATACGTTTCGTCAAATCAATCTGACTGTCCGTCCGGAAGGCGTTATTACTCAATAACTATTCCTTATAAAAATTTATCCCCTAACCAAGTTTGCACGTTAACATATTTAAAACTTTATAGTAAGGCATTTTTCGTCATTGCGAGCACCAAAGGTGCGTGGCAATCCATGGATTGCCACGGCCTCACTGACGCTTCGGCCTCGCCATGACGGGCTACTTTTAATTTTCTCTTAATAATTAATAACTATACTCGATCATTCTTAAACTTAGCTTAAGGTTTGATCATGCCCAAAAAAAATAAAAATTTCACGCAATCTAATACTTTAACTCGTTTATTTAGCCGCTTAAAAAATGGAAATGGAATGAACTCCACTGAGAATGATCAGTTTAAGGATATAGATCGAATTGCTCCACTTAAGAAAAAAATAGAGCTTCTTAATGCTAAAAAAGAAAAAAGTCCGGAAGAAAAGATAATACTTATTTCGGCGATAGTTCTACTTATCGATCGTCTTAATGCTAAAGCAGAAAAAAATCCAGAAGATGGAATCACACTAGGAGAAATGCTTGCGCTACTCAAAGAGCTTGCCAATAAAACCCCAAGTAAAACAGATGAAGTTGTTGTTGAAAAGAGGGTTGTTGTAGAAGCAGTGAGTCAAGAAATAGCTTCAATTCTAGAGCAACAACTACGATCGGTTAAATTAAAGCCAGTAAAAAAAAATGAAGTTCAGAAAGAGCATGCTAAACCCGCTAAAGAAGAAAATGACCCACCCGTTTTTGTTATTAATAAAACTGATCTTGCTAGCATTAATCTTAAATCTGTAAAGCGCGTAAATTCGGTAACTTCAAGTCATGATGAAGTCCAGCTCACAGAATTAGAGATAAAATTTGCTGAACGAAGAGCATTGATAGAAAGGAAAACTGTAAACACAAGTAGTGCAATTAGCGAAGAAAGTTCATCAGGATCAGATGGAGATTCAAAACTAATAATTCCTGTGTTAGAGCAAGCTACCTATCCTAACTTTTCTTCTGGAATCTCTGATGAAGGATCAGGTTCAGATTCCGAAGAAGATGTAGATGAATTTAATTTTATGGAGAATATTTGTAATGCACCGGGATTTTTTGGTGGTTCACGAGATATCCCACAGTTTATAAATAGGCTATCAAAAATTTATGAAGATCAAACAACTATGGATGAATTAGATGAGTTATTAAAAACTCTTCAAGCGTTTATAAATGAACCAGATGATGAACCCGTCATTGTAGAAGCTATTGTAAAACCAAAAATATAAAGCACTACAAACTGAACAGGAGAGAAAAGCATACTGTAGTTAAACAGTATGCTTTTTTACGGCTTAATTAACCATTTTTTGCGTTAATAATAGGACTTAATAGGATTCATATGGTTGGCTGTCTAACGAATTGATTGTGCGAATCTTCCGACACAAGGCTATTCAGATTATTGCGTGTATTAGCCGGTGGGGCTGTATTAAATTTAAGATCGCGATGCTTTCTAGGTCTATTCGACTCAGGGTTTAATTCCAGCAAATAAGTTTCAATTTTTTCGGCAGGATTTTCTTGCTGAGCGAGATCAATGATATGATCAAATACCGATTGTCGTTCATTAACGTCAGCAAGTTGGGGCAAGTAAGTTTCCAATGGACGCCAAACTAAAACATATGCTTCGCTTTCAAGTAGAAATTGATTTGCTGAGTCCAAGAGTTTGCTACGATTATCGTCTGTCAATAATTCTGATTGGTCTAAAAGGATTAAAATAGAGGCAATATTTACTGCAGCACCAGGCTTTTCGAAAATACTATCTAAATTTATTTGATTTAAGCAATACTTATCTTCAAGCATATTTACCGCGTTGGCAATGATACCTATCGTTTCTACGCGATTAGGATGTTTTAGCGTGTTGTCAAAATTATTCGGTGTTAAAAGTCCACTGGAATGGAGTTTTTCTACTAAATGGGTCAATATGCGGATGTTATTGGGGTATAGATCGACTAGGTGGTCGATATTTTCTTGTGTAAATAGTTGATTATGATAAAGCTCCTTCAGTAATTTAGAAAGCTCACTAAAATCCTCTTGCTTTAATCGGTCGGCCGCGGTGAGCTTATCGACTGCACTGGCAATAATGCTTAGTTTTTCTGGCGCTTCATAATAGAGGGCGATGCTCGCTAAATTCTGTTGTGTGAGCAGTTGAGCATTGCTGAGTCTTTTAACTATTGAAGCGAGATTTTCGAATTGATGGGTATCCAAATGGTTTAAACTATCAACGTTGATATGTTTTAAGAGTTTAACGCTATACAGTTCATTCGTCACCTCGGCAATCGCAGGGTTTAAATAAGTGACAGCTTGATACACTTTATAAGATTCTTGTGTAACTTTAGGTAAGTTTTCAATAAAGCATTGATTAATTTTTAAAAAATTCAATTGCTCAGCGTCGCCTAGTCTGCGTAAAGCGCGTATCGCGGCTTGATCACGACCGAAGAAGCGTAAGCGTCGCCAGAAACCTTTGTTATTATCATAGACGCGTAAGGCATTTTGTATTTCTATAGGGAAGGGCATAATAACTCCTTGTTATTGCTTATTAGATTTGCAATAGTTGCAAACTGAAATTGGCTGCCATTATAGTGTATCTACATTTAAATAGTCATGTCCTTTTTAGACAAGGGAATGGTTTTTAGTTACTAATATTTTTTTAAAATTCTATTGAGGTTTTTATGTATAAAATTCGTTCTCTTTTACTATTAAGCACGCTGGTAAGTCTCGGTTGTATGACAGCGAGTGTGGCTTTTGCGGAATCGATACCACAAACCCATGTCTTACAAAGAATTAGTATTCCGCAATCGCCTTATCAAATGGGTATGGGTATCACTGAGTTTGCCCCGAATGCGACCAAAGCGGCACAAAAACAAACTGGGCCTGAATTGTGTTATGTATTAGAAGGTGAAGTGGTGTTTATGGTGCAGGGACAACCACCAAAAACTTATAAAGTGGGAGATAGTTACCAAAATTTACCTAACTTGGTTCACTGGACTAAAGCAGGTCCTAAAGGCGCTAAAATTCTTGCTACTTGGGCCTTACAGCCAGGTAAACCATTTGTTATCCTGGGGCATTAAAAAATACCATCATGACGAGCGTATGTAATGCGTGTGGCTATCCAAGTTTCATATTCATGGATTGCCGCGTGCCTGTCGCGCTCGCCATGACTAGCTAGTTGATAGGCTGAGTAAAATATCGCGTCCCAGTTTGATTCTTTCGTCACCTAAGAATTTATTAGTCAGAATGACAACGCCCGTTTTTTGCTCGGGAATATAGGCCATATAACTGGACATTCCATAACCCGATCCGGTTTTATCAATAAAAATTTTACTGTCGGTTAAAGGATTGGCGTTAATTATTTTTTTGTTATGGAAGAGTGGAGAACCTTCTTTATCGAAATTAATAAAGTAAGTATCACCCGTGGAATTTTTTAAATCTGAAATAGCATGTTCTTGCCATGCCAGTTGTTCACAAGAAAGAGGGTTGGCAAAACAATATTTATTTTTATGCACCTCTATAAACGTTTGAGCTAAGGTTTTATCCTTCAGCTTATCGATATGGATTTGTGCATACACATACTTGGCTAGATCGGGAACGCTGGATTTTAACGATCCCGCTGCAAACCAAATATCTAAATTTTTATTATAAGCTACTATTTGGTTATCTTTAGTATGGCCGACTGCAATGTGTTGCTGTTTTTCTAATGGCACATTTAAATAAGTTGAATCCATGCCTAATGGCTTTACGATCTTAATGGTTAAAAGATCTTGATAAGGCATAACATAAACCCCTTGCAAGACATAACCGACGATACCGATACCGGCATTCGAATAACTGTATTCACTACCGGGCGCTCTAGTTAATTTAAACTGTTGCAAGTCGTAGATAAGTTCCGGATAGTTTTTCGGTCGCGGCTTAAAGTCAAAAGGAAGGCCAGAAGCGTGTGCTAGTAATTCATTAAAAGTAATTTTATTTAAATTCGAGTTGTTTTTTAATTCGGGAAAATAGTGAATAAAAGGATCATTTAAATTTAATTTTTTTTCGACCATCGCTCGAGCGGCTAAGGTTGCAGTAAAGGTTTTGCTAAAAGAACCTATGGTATAAATAGTCTGATTACTGGTGGGAATTTTTTTTACTGGATCGGCCCAGCCCAGATTATAAAAATGGATGTTATTGTGATCGATGACCGCCATCGACAAGCCTGGAACTTGATTTTTTTCCATAAAGGTATGCGTTAGAGCGTTTATTTTTTCGTCGTTATAAGCATACGCTGGAATCTGTAGACAGAAAGTGAATAAAAACAGCCAATATTTACAGTATTTTTTCATAAATCAAAATAATCCTCTCGTATTATTATTGGCGCACCAGTTGGCAAGATTCAGCAAGCTTATCAGGATCATCGAGTACTTGAAAATAAATATATAGTCAGCATCGACATAGACAAAATTTTTTTCACTGTTTACTATAGACCGTTCTATGGACGGTTTTAAAAATCCTAAAGTAAGGGAATAATGGGCTTATAAGTAGCCTACAGGGATGTGTTTGCATAGAAAGGAACTTACTTATCCTGTTTCAGTTAACTTAAGTTTGGGATTACACAAAAATGTCGAATAATCGTTTTATCAATAGATGGTTGCAACACCCGTATTATCCTTGGTTAGTCTGGGGTTTGGCAGCGAGCGCCTTTTTTATCGAGTACTTTGCCAGAGTAGCGCCAGGTGTAATGGTAGATTCCTTGATGCACGATTTTAAAGTCCAAGCCTTAGCATTGGGAAGTTTATCGGCTTTTTTCTACTATACCTACGTGGGCATGCAAATTCCGGTCGGCATCCTCGTCGATCGGTTTAGTTTGCGCTGGTTATTGACCAGTATGATCTTTCTTTGTGGTGTATCTTGCCTTATTTTTGCAAGTACCACGCATCTAGAAATTGCTGCGTTTGCGCGCTTAATGATGGGTTTTGGCGCAGCATTCGCTTTTGTCAGTGCATTGAAAGTAGCGGCAGTGTGGTTTCCGGCGCAAAAATTTGGATTATTAGCCGGCTTAACGCAAGCCTTAGGCATGTTGGGTGCTGCAGTTGGTCAGATGCCGATGGCTTATTTAGTAGACAATTTCGGTTGGCGCAACGCTTTAATTTTTATTGCCGGGTTGATGATTTTACTATCGATATTGGTGGCTCTCCTGGTACGCGATCCGATCTTACCCGCTACACAAGCGAAAGCTAAAAAAACTTTAACGCAGTCGCCTAGCTCAGGTTTAATGCGCGTACTGCGAAATCCACAAAGCTGGTGGAATGCTTTATTGGCGGGTTTACTTTATGCGCCTACAGCGGCATTGGCAGAATTATGGGGCGTTAAATTTTTTCGTCAAACCTACGATTTAACTAACGAAGTCGCTGCGATGGGTATCAGTTTAATCTTTATCGGTTGGACCATCGGCGGGCCTTTAATTGGTTGGATTTCAGATAAAATTCAACGACGCAAGATTATCATCATTTTATCGGCAAGTTTTAGTTTGTTATTTGCTAGTCTGGTTATTTTAGTCCCAGGTTTACCGCTGGGTGTTTTATTTAGTTTGTTATTTTTATATGGATTTGCTAATACCGGCGTCGCGACGGCTTATGCCGTGGCCTCAGAAATTAACCCGCAATCGGTTGCCGGCACGTCGGTGGCATTCGCGAATATGGCATCGGTGATTATTGGTGCAGGATTTCAACCATTGATAGGCTGGTTGTTACAAAAAAACTGGGATGGTGTGATGGTACAAGGTTTACCGTATTATTCTAATAGTGATTTTCGTTCGGCTTTATTTATCTTGCTCGGCTGTTTATTGTTGGCCATATTCGTCGCTTGCGGTATCAAAGAAACCTATTGTCGACGCATCAATTAAATTAATAAAGCTATCTCGTCATTGCGAGCACCGAGAATATTAATCGTCATTGCGAGCGCGGAGCGCGCGGCAATCTAGAAAATATACTCGCAAAAGTTTGCCATCAATTGCTGTTAACAACTGATGGCAATAAGAAAGACCCGTTTATTTTAGGTTTAATGTGGGTGTTTGCACGCGAACTTCATCTGTCGTGTTAGCCGCCGCCGGCGCGCTAGGATTAAAAAAGATATTTGGTGAGCTGGGTAACTGAATGGCGATATTGGTTTTTGTATTTAAGTATTGTTGTATATCTTCGAGACTCAATTGACTCGCTTTGCTCCAAAGGCTAGCGTCTAGTTGGTTCGTCTCATCGGGAACATAACGTTCATTAAATCGAGTCACCCATGCTTTGGTTGCGTCGTCGTAAATGCCGCTTGCCTCTATCGCATAACCATATTCTCTTAACTTCGTTTGTAAATCTATAATTTTTGCTTCGGAGCTTGTCGGTGAGACACATACTTCGGCTTTTTGCTCGGGAGTGGTTGCTAAAAACAAACCAAAACCCTGTTGGGCTAATTGTTCCCAGGGGAAGAATTTACCGGGTGCAATATGGCGCGGAAGAAAAGGTCGGTCTTTTTCTAGCGCGACTTCACCTAGACCTGCAATGTCTTTTTTTAGATCGAGATGTGGATATCTTTGTTGAAGATCTTGTAAAAAATCGATTAATTTAGTTATTTGTTCTTGTTTAAAAGCACTTTCCGCATTATTAATCAACATCATATTGATGCTAATTTCATTTAAAGAGGATTGACCTCTAAATTCACTTTTTCCACAGCAAAAGGTTATATCCGTTGCATCATTCGTGAATTGATTTTGCTTACCATTTTCTTCAATAATATAATGCACACTGGCACCACGATTGTTCAGTGTAACTAAAGTTTTTTCTAGATCGGGTGAAACTGAATAAGTTAATACCACTAAACTGACTGGTTTGGTTCTGGGTTTAGAATCTTTATTATTATTCGTTCCGCTAATTCCATTTGTATTTGGCATAGTATCTCCTATTTTTTTAAGTAATTAAATTGATTATTTGTTCTTTTATTGTAACATAAAATTATTAAAAATGATCATTAAAATTTTAAAAAATAACTATTTTTTAAAATTATTTTTTTATTTTTTTTTAATTAAAAGTTTTAGAATAAATAATAAATCGTATTAAAAATAATGCTTCTGATTGGTATTTGTGGAGAATTCAGCTAAATTATTGGTTCAGCTCTTTTTTTCTGATGACTCGATAGGCATTTTAAATTTTTGTTAAATCATATGATGTTAAAAAATACAGCAACGGTTTATGGCGCTATTGCTAAATTCTTTCATTGGTTGATGGCACTGCTTATTTTCGGTATGTTTATCGTGGCCTATACGATGATCAATATCCCAGCCTCTCATTTTAGCGATGGTTTATTTAATCTGCATAAAGCAACCGGCTTGCTACTATTCGGTTTAGTGAGCATAAGACTTATCTGGCGGTTTATAAATAAGACACCGACATTACCGCCATCGATTCCTTACTGGCAGCGACAATGTGCCACATTTAATATTACCCCGCGCTGTATCTATTAATGCTGGCGATGCCGCTAACGGGATTTTTTATGTCAACACTGGGTAATCATGCGATTAGCTTTTATGGTATTTTTACTGTGTCACCGTTAGCGGATAATCAGCTGGCGTCCAAATTTTTTGCTAAGGCACATGAAATATTGGCTTATTTACTGATCGCGTCATTTACGTTGCATGTGATCGGTGCATTTTACCATCCTGTTTTGCAAAGAATGTGGGTATTATCTAAAAATAGAGTAAACGGAGAATAACAAATGAATGGCTTGTGCTTAAAAAAGTCGTGTCATACGGCGAAAAAATTTATTTTTATATTGATCAATGTATTGCTTCTCGGCAGTTTGTTTCTTAGTACTACCGCCTCGGCAGCATTGAATCTTGAATTAACGCAAGGTGTGGCTAATCAATTGCCGATTGCGATCCTGCCTTTTGAGAGTACTGAAAACTTTGCATCCGAAAACGATATCGGTCGCGTGATTCAGTCGGATTTAAGCCACAGCGGCCAATTTAAAGTCACATGGGTCAAAACGCAATCGTTACCG
The DNA here is from genome assembly GCF_964031245.1 of Rickettsiella endosymbiont of Miltochrista miniata. Lineage (NCBI taxonomy): Bacteria > Pseudomonadati > Pseudomonadota > Gammaproteobacteria > Legionellales > Coxiellaceae > Rickettsiella > Rickettsiella endosymbiont of Miltochrista miniata. The sequence goes on along the minus strand of NZ_OZ035017.1, from coordinate 920,049 downwards.
CAAGCTGCTGGCATCGATAAAGTATCAGTGGCTTATTGGCGAGCGCACCACATTGATGATGTGGTATTGGGTAAAATAACGCCGATAGGGCAGGGACAATATCGAGTCCATGTTGATTTAGTGCATGTTGCACAGGGCCATAAGCAAATCTTAGCGCAACGCGCAATTTACCCGCGAAATATGCACAATGTCGTGCTTTAGCCCATCATGTAAGTGATCTGATTTATGAAAAAATTAACCCGGTGTCAAAGGGGTTTTTTCTACGCACATCGCTTATGTGCTGGTGACGCGCCAGAATAATCATCGCGTTTATAGTCTACAAGTGGCGGATATGGATGGGCATAATGCCAAACCGTTATTAACTTCGACACAACCGATTATGTCTCCAGCATGGTCGCACGATGGTAAACGCATTGCGTATGTTTCTTTTGAAAAGATCATGCCGCGTATCTATATTCAAACCATTGCAAATGGGCAACGCCAGTTGATTAGTGATTATCCCGGTATTAATGGTGCGCCAGCATGGTCTCCAGATGATAAAACCTTGGCGTTAGCGTTATCTAAAAATTCGGCGACACCGAAAATTTATTTAATGGACTTATCCAATAAAGATTTGCGTCAGTTAAGTTTTGGATTTTCTATTGATACCGAAACCGACTTGGTCAGCCGATGGTCGATCTTTGTTGTTTACTTCGGATAGAGGAGGTGGGCCACAAATTTACCAAATGGATTTGCGCAGCAAACGGTTACAACGCATTACGTTTGATGGGAGCTATAATGCGCGTGCCTCTTTTTCACCGGATGGAAAAATGATAGTGGTACTCAATCGCGAACAAGGAATGTATAATATAGCGGTGCAAGATTTAGACGACGATACTTTATTAAGCGTTACACATTCAGGCTTTGATGCTTCACCCAGTTTTGCACCGAATGGACAAATGGTTTTATTTGAATCAAAACCCGGTGAACATGGCTTGTTAGGCATGGCGTCTGTCGATGGAAGAATTAATGTGCGCTTACCTACACCTGAAGGTGATGTACAAGATCCGGTCTGGTCGCCTTTTTTATCGAGTTAATTATTTTAGAGGGTAGTCTATGTTAATAAAAAGATGGTTAAAAATAAGTGTTATGGCTGTAGCCTGCGTTAGTTTGGGTGCCTGTTCCACTGCAGATAAGAGTGAATTAGGCGAAACCACTGCTAGTCCGACGCATGTCGATAGCGCGCTGACTCAGGGAGCCGGTGATGTCGGTAGTTTTTATGGCGACGAAGGCACGCATCCCCTGCAGGTCGGTAATCAAATCTATTATTTTGACTTTGATAAAAGCATCGTCCGTGAAGAAGATAAACCTTCGCTGCAAGTACAGGCGCATTACCTAATTAGTCATCCACAAGCTAAAATATTGATAACCGGTAATACCGACGAACGAGGCAGCCGTGAGTATAACATTGCTTTAGGCCGACGTCGGGCCTTAAGTGTGCAACAATTTTTAATCGCGAATGGCGTGAGCGAACAGCAAATCTTAACGGTCAGCTATGGTGCAGAAAAACCGGTTGCGTTTGGTCATAGCGAAGCAGATTATGCAAAAAATCGTCGCGCTGATTTACAGTATCAAACTCCGGTCATCACCGATAAGATGTAATACTAGGATTAACTATGCGATTGAATTTACCTTTGAATAAAATACTCCCATTGAAAAAAAGAATAAATCCGCGCCTAGTTAAGTCGATTAAAATTAGCCTATGCTGTATGAGCTTATTAGTAAGTTCACTCGCCTATGCACTCGCACCCGTCGTAGATGCGTATGATGATGATGACGATGACGCGCCAGCGACGACGTCTTCTACTTCTGCGCCTTCAAGCGCTGCGACTGCGCCGAGTGAGCCCAACAATACGATGCCCAGTTCTGCTCCCAGCATGGCAGCGCCGAGTCCGCCAGCGGTTCCGAGTAATTCAGCTTCTTTTTCCTTGGAACAGCGCGTCACGATTTTAGAACGGCAAATCGCTAATCTCAATCCTTTGTTGGTACAAATCGATGATATACAACAACAATTACAAAGTATACAAGGCAAAATTGAATCACAACAACATGTGATCAAAGTGTTGGAAGAGCAAGTACGCAATCAATATTTAGCTTTAGAAAAACGTTTAGTTCCGCGAAATAATCAGCCTATGGCGTATTCCGCGAAACCGGTCACTGCTTCAAGTATGTCGACTAATAGTATGGGCCCGCGTCCATTAGTGGATCTCAGTAGCTCTAAAAAAGAAACCTCTCCTGATAGAAAGTCGATGATGCCGAATGCCGCGCCTACGCCCGCGGCAGAGCGTGCTTATCAGGGTGCTTTTCAATTGTTAAAAACCAAGCAATATAACGAGGCGATAGAGGCCTTTGAGACATTCAACAAAAAATTTCCGAATGATCTGAATGTGGCGAATGCCGATTACTTTTTAGGTCAGTTGTATTTGTTACAAGGACAAGCCGATCCCGCGATAAATTTCTTTAAACGTTTTATTACGCGTTATAGTCAAGATGCACGCGTGCCTGATGCCATGTTGCAATGTGGCTTAGCTTATTTTGCCAAGGGCGATAAGCAAATGGCGATGGATACGTTTGAAAAAATAATTCAACAATATCCTGACTCTAAAGCGGCACAAGCGGCCCAAGCACGTTTACAGCAATTTAAAGCCATGATTTCTGCTACGACTAACCCGACAAAAAATAAGGTGTAAAGAAATAAATGCAGAAATATAAAAATCGACGTCATGGCGAGCGAATGGAATGAGCGTGGCCATCCATGGATTGCCGCGCACCTACGGTGCTCGCAATGACGAGTAATATTTTATGTACTGACAATGTGACGAGCAAGAATAATATTAGGCAGACGATCAGCTTATGAGAATTGCATTGGGTATTGCCTATCAAGGTAGCGCTTACCATGGCTGGCAATCGCAAATGGGATTGTCGTGCATACAAACCCATTTAGAACTAGCCATTAGTCATGTCGCGGACCATCCGATTGTTCTTAACTGCGCCGGACGCACCGATAAAGGCGTGCATGCCTTAGATCAAGTGGTACATTTTGATACGACATCGCAGCGATCCCAACGCGCTTGGTTGTTAGGCTGTAATAGTCATTTACCCGCGGATATTCGGGTCAACTGGGTGCAAGCGGTTGACAGTCGTTTTCACGCGCGCTTTTCTGCCATAGCGCGCCGTTATCAGTATATTATTTACAATAATCGCTTAAAAAGTGCACTGTGGAATCAGTATACGAGCCATTGTTATTATCCTTTAAATGAAAAACAGATGCAGTCTGCTGCACAGTATTTAGTAGGTGAACATGATTTTAGTTCATTTCGCGCGGTCAGCTGTCAAGCGAGAAATGCTCGACGCGAGGTGCAACATATTAAAGTGAACCGTCAAGGATGTTATGTCACCATCGATATTAAAGCGAATGCTTTTTTACATCACATGGTGCGTAACATCAGCGCGGTATTAATGTCGATAGGCGCGGGTAAAAAATCCATCACCTGGGCTCAAGAAGTGTTATTAGCGCACGATCGTCGTGCCGCGGATGTGACTGCCTCACCGAATGGCTTATATTTATCTCAAGTCTTTTATCCAGAAAACTTTGCGCTGCCTCAAACAGGAAATGATTTTTTTAAAATGACGATGATATAAAATACTTGGTTTTAGTGGAGCTCTATTGCATAATCCCTTGCGATTTTACTACTCTTAATGAAGGTGAGGTTACTTGTGTAATGAACGGCAATGTCCTTGAACTCAAAGGAGTCACTAAACGCTTCGACGACGAAGATGTATTAGAAGATATTAACTTCGAGGTGAGGCATGGCGAATTTTTGACCTTGCTGGGGCCTAGCGGTTGCGGAAAGACCACTTTGTTGCGTTTAATCTCAGGTTTTGAACAGCCCGATGGTGGCGTCATTTGTATTAATGGTATTGATGTTAAAGGATTAACGCCGCAAGAACGTCATGTCAATACCGTTTTTCAAAGTTATGCTTTATTTCCGCATCTAAATGTCTTTGACAATATTGCCTTTGGCTTGCGTTGTAAAGGTGGCTTATCCAAAGCAGAGATTAAACAGCAAGTTGATGAAGCCTTGAATATGGTGAAGCTGGCACATTTAAGCGCGCGCAAACCCGAACAATTAAGCGGTGGACAACAACAACGTGTAGCGATTGCCAGAGCCGTGGTGAATAAACCCAGCATTCTGTTATTAGACGAACCGTTAAGTTCTTTAGATTATCGTTTGCGTAAAACCATGCAGCTGGAATTAAAACAATTGCAAACGCAATTGGGTATTACATTTATCTTCGTGACGCACGATCAAGAAGAAGCCTTGTCGATGTCGGATCGTGTGGTGGTGATGCATGAAGGACGTATCGAACAAATTGGGACACCGCGCGAGGTGTATGAAGAACCACATAGTTTACGTGTGGCGCGCTTCATAGGCGAAGTAAATATTTTCGAAACACAAATTATTTCTGCCGATGAACATGTGTTTCATGCGGTGATTGAAGGTAAAGAGTTTACGTTAAAAAATCGACGCCATTTTTCTAAGAATCAAAAAGTTTATACTTTAGTTAGGCCAGAGGATCTCGAAGTTTGGTCACCGGCTGAAGTGACGGATACCTCACAAATGTTTCCAGGTGTGGTTGAACAGGTCATTTATAAAGGTTCAACCGTGGATCTGATGGTGCGTTTGGAAAGTCAAAATTTATTAGCGGCCACGCAATTTTTCAATGAAGATGATGAAAAATTAGATTTTCATAGCGGGGAGTCGGTTTGGGTGCATTGGATTCCAGGGTGGGAGGTTATTTTGCCCGATGAAAGTTGATCGCCTCTTCAAAGGAAGCACCATAGGTATCATTTGGCTGTGGTTGTCTGTATTTGCTTTACTGCCGACGCTCTTGGTGTTGATAATAAGTTTACTTGAAAATGATCCGGCCAATCTTATTCGCTGGAAATTTTCACTACAAAATTATCAAGCCTTATTAAATCCTATTTATTTTAAAGTATTTTGGCATTCTTTTTGTGTGGCCGGACTGTGCAGTTTAATTTGTTTAGTATTAAGTTATCCGTTTGCCTATTTATTAGCACGCCTCGATTCTAAATATAAGAGTTTATTATTATTTTTAGTGATTATTCCTTTTTGGACCAGTTCATTAATCCGTACTTATGCGATTATCTCAATACTGAAAGCGAAAGGTTTGTTAAATACCTTATTATTATCATTGGGTATTATTCATCAGCCATTAACGATTTTATATACCAGCACGGCGGTCATTATTGGTTTAGTGTATAGCTTACTTCCGTTCATGATTTTGCCTTTGTATGCGAATATCGAAAAATTAGATACGCAATTTATTGATGCAGCGCGTGATTTGGGGGCTAATAGCGTGACAATTTTGGCACGCGTGATTTTACCGTTAACGCTGCCGGGTATTATGGGTGGAATCATTTTGGTGTTCTTGCCTGCGATGAGCATGTTTTATATTCCGGATATTTTGGGCGGCGCAAAATCGTTGTTGGTTGGGAATCTTATTCAAAATGAATTTTTATCAGCACATAATTGGCCATTGGGTTCTGCGGTGAGTATGGTACTGACTTTAGCAATGTGTGTACTGTTGTTACTGTATCGACGTGCCAATAAAATAGGACAGTATCACGATGAACCGATTGGCGAGATTTAGTTATTTAGCAGTGATCTACTGCTTTTTTTACTTTCCTATCATTTTGTTGATTGTTTATTCTTTTAATAATTCGACCTACTCATTGCTTTGGCATGGATTTACTTTAGATTGGTATAAGCAATTAGGCGATGATAGCAATCTTGCCGTTGTCGCTTTCCATTCATTAGAAGTGGGCGTGTTAGCGGCAAGTTTTGCGACCTTGATAGGCACGATTGCGGCCACTTGTCTGTATCGTTATCGCTTTTTTGGCAAGCATTTACTGCATGGTTTATTGTTCGTATTGATCGTCTCGCCGGATATCGTCATGGGAATTTCATTACTTATCCTGTTTTTTTTATTGAACATGCGTTTGGGTTTTTGGTCATTGTTATTATCACATATTACTTTTTGCATTCCTTTTGTGGCCGTTACGGTTTATAGTCGCTTGACCGGTTTAGATAAAAATATTTTTGAAGCCGCGCGTGATTTAGGTGCGAATGACTTTATGAGTTTTCGTCGGATTATTATTCCTATGTTATGGCCGGCTATTTTAGCAGGCTGGTTGTTAAGTTTTACGTTATCACTCGATGATGTGATCATTAGTTTTTTTGTTACCGGTCCTGATTTTCAAATTTTACCCTTATATATTTACTCCTTAGTGCGTATCGGATTAAAACCAGAATTGAATGCTCTGTGTTCGGTGATGTTTGCTATTACTTTGTTTATCGTGGTGGCTTTCCAACTGGTATTACCTAAAAAGGTCAAGCAATAATCATGCGTCTCATCTGTTTCTTAATCGTGTGCTTGAGCCTGCTTGCTAGACCTGCGACTGCAAAAGAAAATATTGTTAATATTTATAATTGGTCGAACTATATTTCCAGTGATGTATTAAAAGAATTTACGCAAGAGACTGGGATCAAAGTCAATTATACGACCTATGACAGTAATGAGACGTTGTATGCGAAACTTAAAGCGAATCCGCATACCGGCTACGATGTTATTGTCCCATCTACTTATTACGTCGATCGCATGCGTCAACAAGGCATGTTACAAGCACTGGATAAATCCCGTTTACCGAATTTTAAAAATCTTAATCCGGCGTTACTGAATAAAGCTTATGATCCAGATAATCATTATAGTATCCCGTATTTTTGGACTTCAACCGGTATCGTCATTAATAGCAAGATCCATCCCGTGCAGCAATTACAAACTTGGGCAGATTTTTGGAGTCCGCGTTTTCGTAATCAATTGCTCTTATTAGATGATGTCCATGAGGTCTTTTCCATGGCATTGATGGTGTTGGGTTATTCAGCGAATGACACTGATCCTGAACATATTCGCTTGGCCTATCTTAAATTAAGACAATTAATGCCGAATGTACGTTTGTTTAATAATGATGGTGTAAAATCGCTTTTTATAGATGAAGATATAAGTCTCGGCATGGCTTGGAATGGTGATGTCTATCAAGCAGCACAAGAAAATCCTGCTTTACGTTTTATTTATCCTAAAGAAGGCTTTGTCATTTCTATTGATAGCATGGCGATTCCGATCGGCGCATCCCATGTTAATAATGCGTATACTTTTATCAATTTTGTACTCCGGCCGGATATTGCGAAAAAAATGAGTTTAGCGACTGGCTATCCAACACCTAATCTTGCCGCCTATAAACTGATGCCGAAGGCTATCTTGAATAATTCCATGATTTATCCAGATAAAAAAACCTTACAGCGAAGTGTGGTGCAAGTCGATGTGGGTGCGGCGGATAGTATTTATCAACATTATTGGGAGTTGTTGAAAATTGGTGGTTAATTTTAGGCAGAATATGAATGTAAAGGTATATACTATCTTAGATTGCCGCGCACCTACGGTGCTCGCAATGACGATAAAGGCTATCGGTGTCGCAATGACGAGTAAATTGGTTTAGAAAAAAAGATTTAATTTAGCGGGTGAAGGTTAGAGGAAGCTTATGAGTTGGTTAAAAAAAGTCATTAAAGGAATTCAGACGGTGGTTAGAAACACCACGGGAGTTCCTGAAAATAGTTGGATTAAATGTGAGTCCTGTGGCGCGGTATTATATCGTGCAGAATTTGAACGTAATCTGATGGTGTGTCCCACCTGTAATCATCATCATCGAGTTAAGGCACGTAAGCGTCTAGCCCAACTTTTAGATCCTGAAACCGGCCAAGAAATAGGCAGTCAAATAGAAGCAGTGGATAGACTCAAATTTAAAGATCAATTTAAGTATAAAGATCGCTTGCAATCGGCGATGAAAAAAACCGGTGAAAAAGAAGCTCTGCTGGTCATGCAAGGAAAATTGCAGGATAGAGCGGTCGTTTGCGCGGCATTTGAATTCGATTTTATGGGCGGATCGATGGGTGCTGCAGTAGGCGAACGTTTTGTGCAAGGTGTATTAAGGGCGATAGAGGAGGATATTCCATTTATCTGTATTTCAGCCAGCGGTGGGGCGCGGATGCAAGAAGGTTTATTCTCATTGATGCAAATGGCAAAAACCAGTGCCGTCCTGGCTAAGCTTAAGCAGAAGGGATTACCTTTTATTTCTATATTAACCGATCCGACCATGGGTGGCGTTTCAGCAAGTTTTGCTAATCTTGGCGATGTTATTATTGCAGAACCTAAGGCTTTAATCGGTTTTGCTGGCCCACGGGTTATTGAACAAACCGTACGTCAAGTGTTACCCGAAGGATTTCAACGCAGTGAATTTTTGTTAACGCATGGTGCCATCGATATGATCGTCGATAGAAGGGAATTAAAAGATAAAGTGGCATCGCTATTAAATAAACTGATGGCAGCGAATCAAGGACGTTATTCACTCACCGCCATTGCCAATGACGATATCTAATGAATTAAGCTTAGATTCTCGAACATTATCCGATTGGTTAGCCTATATTGATACCTGTCATCCTAGCAGTATCGATTTAGGTTTAGAACGCATTTCACAAGTAGCCGAGCGCTTGCAAGTATTACACTTTAATTGTCCGGTGGTGACTGTTGCTGGAACGAATGGCAAAGGCTCTAATGTTGCTTTGACCGCCGCAATTTTAACTGCAGCCGGTTATCGAGTGGGTACGTATACTTCACCACATCTTATTCGTTATCAAGAACGTATCCAAATTGCGGGCCACTGCATTAGCGATCAAGACTTATGCCGTGCCTTTCTGGATATTGAAAAAAATCGCGCTGATATTTCATTGACTTATTTTGAGATTGGAACCTTAGCTGCATTATGGACGTTCAAACACGCCGCATTAGACGCGATTATTTTAGAAATAGGTTTAGGTGGTCGTTTGGATGCCGTCAATTGTGTGGATGCGGATCTGGCTATTATCAGTATGATAGATTTAGATCATATGGATTGGCTGGGAGATACGCGCGAAAAAATTGGTTTTGAAAAAGCCGGCATCATGCGTCCGAATCGACCGTGTGTGTGCGGCGACTTTGCGCCGCCGCAATCACTACTCAACACGGCTCAATCGTTAGCCAGTCCCTTGTATCGCCAAGGCATAGAATTTGATTATAAAATGCAGGGGCAATCTTGGTCATGGACCAGTCAACAACTTACGCTGCGTGATTTACCTTTACCCAACATCGATTTACAGAATGCAGCGACTGTCTTGCAAGCGATCGAATTACTCGGCGATCATTTCATTATTACGCCACTGGCCATACAAGAAGGTTTAAAACGCGTATTTATACCGGGTCGATTTCACCTCATTGAAAAAAATGCGCGTCAAATTATTATCGATGTGGCACATAATCCCGCTGGCGGGGAATGTCTATCAAAGCGCTTAGCGAATACTCCGTGTTTAGGAAATACTTATGCTGTAGCAGGTATGTTGGCTGATAAAGATATTATCAATACCTTGCGCCCTTTAAGGCATCATGTGGATCATTGGACTGTTTGTGATTTGGCAGAGCCACGCGGCGCGAAAGCGACACAATTAAAACAAGCATTATTGGATCTCGAAGTCAGTCAAAGCATATTAGAGTTTTCATCACCGGATTTAGCTTTTCAATACGCTTATCGTCAGTTACAAAAAAATGATCGGCTACTGGTGTTTGGTTCTTTCCATACGGCAGCAGCCATCTATCTTTATTTAGATAGTTAATTTCACCGTCATGGCGAGCGAATGTAATGAGCGTGGCCATCCATAGTTTTTATTTCAGATTGCCGCGCACCTTCGGTGCTCGCAATGACGAATTCTGCAGAGGTAAAAATGATCAAGCAAAAGAAAAACTTACTTGACGCTTATTTTAACATTCACGCACGGGGTAGTACCGTGCAGCGTGAAGTGATGGCCGGCTTAACTATTTTTTTGGCCATGCTATATTCCGTGATCGTCATCCCTAATATGTTAAAGCTGGCGGGTTTTCCACCATTAGCCACCTTTATTACCACGTGTTTGGTGGCGGCGTTTGGTTCCTTGTTGATGGGATTATGGGCCAATTTACCGATGGCGATAGGTTGTGCGGTTTCGCTTACCGCATTTACGACTTTCAGTATTGTTTTAACTCAACATCTGAGTATTGCTGTTGCATTAGGTGCAGTGTTTTGGTTAGGGATTTTGTTTACACTCATTTCGGTAACCGGGATACGTGCGTGGATTTTGCGTAATCTACCGCAGGGTGTGGCGTGCGGTATTGGTATAGGGATAGGTTTGTTTTTATTATTGATTGCCGCAAACAGCATTGGTTTGATCATTAAAAATCCGCAGCAAGGTCTACCGCTGCATTTAGGTGTGCTTACTTCGTTTCCCGCGCTGATGACACTGTTAGGTTTGGCGATGATTTTTGGTTTAGAAAGAAGAGGGGTTCCAGGAGCGGTGTTATGGGTGATCATATTTATTTCAATGCTGGGTTTATGGCTCGATCCACAGGTTAAATATCAAGGATTGTTTGCCGTACCGCATTTATTCAACGCCAAAACCGACGCGTTATTTTTGCATTTAGATATTATTGGCGCATTGCATCTTAGTGTATTACCCAGTGTTTTAGCGTTAGTCATGACCGCGGTATTCGATGCAACCGGTACGATTCATGCGGTAGCCAGTCAAGCCAAATTGTTGCAGGCCAATCAACCGATGAAAAATGAATCGAGAGCTTTAACCGCAGATTCTGTTAGCAGTATTTTTGCGGGTTTAATCGGTGCTTCACCGGCGGCGGTTTATATCGAATCAGCAGCGGGTACAGCCGTAGGTGGAAAAACCGGTTTGACGGCAACGATAGTGGGACTGTTATTTTTGCTCACGTTATTTATTTCGCCCTTGGCTTATTTAGTGCCCGCTTATGCTACGGCGCCGGCTTTGATGTATGTGGGTTTATTGATGCTAAGTAATGTATCAAAACTAAACTTTGCCGATTTTGTCGATGCCTTATCCGGTTTATTATGCGCGGCTTTTATTGTGTTAACGTGTAATATTGTGACTGGTATTATGCTAGGGTTTAGTTCTTTGGTGATAGGGCGCCTCTGTGCGGGAGAATGGCGACAATTAACCCTGGGGACAGTGGTGATTGCAGTGATATTAGTGTTGTTTTATGCCAGTGGGTGGCCGATTTAATCCCTAAACCGTTACCCCTAATAATGATATCTACACTGTGCTATTTGTATGTGGTTACCCGTTACTTTATAAACCAATCTATGCTCTGGTGTAGTACGACGACTCCAATACCCTTTTAATGCATATTTTAAAGGCTCAGGTTTTCCGGTGCCAGAAAACGGTTCGCGATCAATTTCTTTTATTAGTGCATTTATTTTCAGCATCATTTTTTTGTCGTTTTTTTGCCAATATAAATAATCTTCCCAGGCATTGACGTGCCAAACAATATTATGCTTCATCGTCATCTATTGGATCGCGTTTTTTTATATTTTTCTTAGTTTCTAAACCAGAAATAGCTTTCAGTAATCGTTGTGCGTTTTTAGGACTTTTTAACAAATAAGCGGTTTCTTCTAACGAACAATAATCTTCGTAAGATAACAAAACAGCTTTGCGTTTTTTATGAGACGTGATAAATGTAGGTGCATGATTATTGGATACCTGATCAATCATTTGCTTTAAATTTTGTCTTAGTTCACTGTAGGACGCTTCCATGAGTGGGGTTCTCTTAATAAAAAATAAGTACAATATTATTGTACGTATTTAAGCGCTTGTCAATCTAGGTTTGGATGCTCATATAATATGATATATTAATATCTTTTAAGATTTAAATGTTCTTTTTTTGTGCTTTTTTAACTAGCGTTTCATGCTTTTTTCCCGTAAGCTGCTAGCGCTGTTGAGCTGCTTTAGCGCAGCATTCGAAATAGGCCTATAAAGAGAAAAAAGGGCCTCTTGCAGCATAAATAATATGAAAAAATCAAATCCGCATTTAACATTTAATAAGCATTTCTGGCTGAGCTTTTGGCGCTTACTGAAACCTTACTGGCAATCCGAAGAAAAAAAAATCGCCTATATCTTACTTGGTTTAAATTTATTTTTTACGTTCGCTGCTGTAGAAGGCAATGTCTGGTTAAGCTATTGTAGTAAAAACGTCTTTAATGCGCTGCAAAATTTTAATAAACCAATGATTTGGCAAAATTTACTGTTGATGGCAATTGTCATTACGTTGATGTTTTTATCGTTTGGTTTTGCTTTTTATGTGAATGGTTTATTGGCGCTACGCTGGCGACAATGGTTGACTAAAAATACCTTACGTAACTGGTTAGCGAATAGAAATTATTATCGCTTTCAGTTTTTAGACAAAAAAATAGACAATCCGGATCAACGTATCAGTGAAGATATGGATCAATTCACTCAATTGACTTTAGGGATAGCGTTTCAAGTTTTGCAATCACTAACTCTTTTTATTTCATTTGGCACGATACTTTGGCGAATCGGGGGTCATTTTAACATCCCGATAGGGCATCTTAATATTCTAATACCCGGTTATTTATTCTGGGCGGCTTGTTTATTTGGCGGTTTAGGTATATGGCTAACCCATCGCATCGGTAAAAAATTAATAAGTTATAATTACCATCAGCAACGTTACAATGCCAACTTCCGTTTTGCGTTGATAAAATTTCGTGAGTCCAGAGACGAGATTGCTTTACAACGCGGAGAACCCTCAGAAGCCAGCCAATTTAATGGTTTGTTTGATAAAATTTACCATAATTTTATCGATATTATCCAAGTAAAAAAACGTTTAACCTTTCTATCAATGGGCTTTAGTTTAGCCAGCATTCCCATAGCAACGCTGGTTGCTATACCACTTTTTTTAAGTAAAAAAATACAGTTTGGCGGATTAACGCAAATTACTATGGGATTTGGTAGCGTGGTGGCTGCATTTACGACCTTAATGCGCGTATATGCCGAATTAGCTGATTGGAACTCGGTTATCATCCGTTTAAGTGAGTTAAATAAGGCTATCGAACAAGCTAATGCATCATCTAGCAAACTCATCATCCAAGAAAAAAAGCATAGTCATCACATTACGCTTAAAAATGTAAACTTGTTTTTGCCCGACGGACAAAAGTTATTAAATGCTATTAATCTCTCTTTAGATTTAAACGAGAATTACTTGATTAAAGGCCGATCAGGCATCGGTAAAAGCTCATTGATTCGCGCACTGGCTGGAATTTGGCCTTTTGCAGCAGGGTCTATTTATTTTCCAAAAGATAAAAAAACTTTTTTTCTATCACAAAAAACTTTTTTCCCATTAGGGACATTAAAAGATAGTCTTCTCTATCCTAATCAACATTCAGTCACAGATGATGAATTAAAGGAATTACTCCGATGTTTTGGTTTAACAAAATTTCAATCTGAATTGAATGAAATTAAGCCGTGGCAGCAAATCTGTTCGCCTGGCGAGCAGCAATTAATGGCCTTGATTAGAGTGGTTATCGATAAACCCGACATCTTATTCCTTGATGAAGCCACTTCAGCCTTAGATGCAGCATCGCAAATTAATGCATATCAAAATTTACGCTTACTGTTACCCAATACCAGCCTAATAAGTATTGGACATAGGGCCGATCTAGAACAGTTTCATAGTAAAATATTACTTTTTACCAAAAATGAACAGTCTAGTATAGTTACCTCTGCTCTTGAGGTAGTATAAAAAAATTTCCGTCATGGCGAGCGAATGTAATGAGCGTGGCCATCTAGTAGATTGCCGCGCGCTACGCGCTCGCAATGACGTCAATAACTCTGGTGCTCGCAATGACTGATAAGTGCTAGGAAAAATAAATTTATCGCTTCGCAAATCCATATATAAGTAGGTATAATTCACCTATCAATTTATTGAGAGTGCTTGTGGATTTTTCATTTAAACGTATTAGTTTTATTACTACTATTGTTATTGCTGCCTTGTTGGTTATTTTTGTGCCGTTATGGATGAAAGATTATCGTGCTGATAATTTACTGTCGTTTACCATTCCCACTTTACCGGTTGCGCCCACTGCAGCGTTATTACGTTTAACTTCCACTAAGCCGAGTATGAAAAGTTTGCTGAACTTTCCTTTAGCACCGGCAAAAGCATGGGTAATCGAATTACCGGATATCAAAGATCCAGCAGAGGCGGAGAATTTGGTGCAAACCTTACGCCGTAAAGGCTTCAATGCCTATAGTCGTCAATACAAAAGCCTATTAGGTTCATTGACGCGTGTTTTTGTAGGTCCAGAAATTAAACCCGAACAAATGAAACAAGTGGCTGAACAACTTAATACCGAGTTGCATCTTACGACACAGGTTGTTCCATTTGATCCTTTACTCAACCCATAAATGTCAAAAAAAATTAAAAAATTAAGTTTTGCCGAACGGGCGACGGTTTGCTTAAACCCAAGCGCGCAACGCTTGTGTCGATTGATAGCGGAAAAACAAACTAATCTTTGCTTATCTGCCGATGTCAGTGGTGCAGCTGAATTACTGAATTTGGCGGATAAAGTCGGAGAGGAAATTTGTCTATTAAAAACTCATGTCGATATATTGTCTGATTTTACCGCTGACTTTATCAAACAACTTCGATATTTAGCGGATAAGCATCAGTTTTTAATCTTTGAAGATCGTAAATTTGCTGATATTGGCTATACCGTCAAACAACAATATGCGGGTGGTATCTATCAGATCGCTCATTGGGCCGATATCGTTAATGCACACACCGTTCCTGGCCCAGGCGTTATTCAGGGTTTGCGCGAAGTCGGCTTAGCTAAAAAACGTGGTTTATTATTGCTTGCCGAAATGAGTTCAGCGGGTTCTTTAGCTAAAGGGGCGTATACGGAAGCGAGTCTAGCTATGGCTAAAGAATATCCCGATTTTGTCATGGGTTTTATTGCACAGCATCAATTAACAGAAAATCCAGGTTTGTTACATATGACACCTGGTGTGCAATCCGATTCCAATGGTGCCGATGGCCTCGGTCAACACTATATTTCTCCGGAGCAAGCGATTACACAAAACGGCACGGATATTATTATTGTCGGCCGCGGTATTTATCAAGCGGACGACCCTGCGGCGCAGGCCCATAAATACCGAAAATTGGCTTGGAAGGCTTATTTGTCATGTTGTTAGCTACAGAAAATACATCCCGGATTCCCGTGATTACTATCGATGGTCCGAGTGGTTCAGGGAAGGGTACCATTAGTCATTTATTAGCCCAAGCACTGGCTTGGCATTTCCTCGATAGTGGGGCAATTTATCGTGCTGCCGCTTGGATTGCTGTATCGACGCAGACTCCTTTTGAGGAGGATAAATTACTTCCTTTGGTGGCGGACTTAGCGCTTAAATTCAGCGTACGAGCTTCGGATCAAGCACTTAGAATTTTTTGGCAACAGCGCGATATCACCGATAGCCTACGCACACAAGAAGTAGGTCAATTAGCCTCACAATTAGGGGCTTATCCTAAGGTTCGGCAGGCCTTACTTGCCTATCAGCGGGCATTTCGCCGTGCACCAGGTTTGGTAGCAGACGGTCGGGATATGGGTAGTGTGGTTTTCCCGGATGCGGAACTTAAAATCTTCCTGGAAGCCAGCCTCGAAGAACGTGCAAAACGACGTTATTTACAGTTGAAGGCGAAGGGGAAGCATGTTAGCCTTGACGCTGTGCGAGCAGAGCTTGAGCAACGTGATCGTCAAGATAAGCAGCGTCCAGTAGCGCCACTCATAGCGCCTAGGGGAGCTATTACTATCGATACGACGCACTTAAGCATCCAAGAAGTGTTACAACTTATTATAAGTAAGTTGCCACAGGCTAGCACGAAAAAAACGTGACAGGGGGCATTAGGCTAGAAATTTCCTGAAAATTTCGCGTAATGCTGGGTATGTTGTCATTCAGCGAATGGCGACATCCGAATAATTTTAACCGCGCATAGTGCGCCATAACCATGGTTCTCTAAAAAAGAACAAGTGATATAACTATATGAGTGAGAGTTTTGCACAGTTACTGGAGGAGAATTTCTCCGAACGTATTTTTTACACCGGGATGATCATTACCGGAACCGTAGTCCGCATCGAAAAAGACCGTGTCGTTGTCAATGCGAATTTAAAATCAGAAGGCTTGATTCCCATTGAGCAATTTTATAATGAAGAAGGGGAATTAGAAGTCCAAGTCGGCGACCAAATTGACGTCAGTATAGAATCTTTAGAAGATGGTTTTGGTGAAACACGTTTATCACGTGAAAAAGCCAAGCGTGCAGAAATGTGGACGGCTTTACAGCGTGCACACGATGCCGATACGGTGGTGACGGGGAAAGTGACAGGAAAAGTGAAAGGTGGTTTTACGGTAGAAATCGGAAATCTACGTGCCTTTTTACCTGGCTCATTAGTGGATGTGCGTCCAGTACGCGACTCCAGCATTATCGAAGGTAAAGATCTGGAATTTAAGGTCATTAAACTCGATCCTAAGCGTAACAATATCGTTTTATCACGACGTGCGGTGCTTGAATCTGAAGGTCAAGCCGGACGAGAACAGTTATTAACTGAATTAGAAGAAGGTCAAGTCATTAAAGGTATCGTAAAAAATCTAGCCGATTACGGTGCATTTATAGACTTAGGTGGCATCGACGGCTTATTACACGTGACCGATATTTCGTGGAAACGCGTCAAGCAACCCAGTGAAGTGTTAACCATCGGCGACGAAATTGAAGTCGTGGTGTTGAAGATCGAAAGAGACAGAGGCCGTGTTTCATTAGGGCTTAAACAATTAGTCGGCGATCCTTGGGAAGACTTAGTCAAACGTTACCCTGTTGGTACACGTTTAAAAGGTAAAGTGACCAATGTGACCGATTATGGTTGTTTTGTCGAAATAGAAGAAGGTGTTGAAGGTTTAGTCCACGTTTCAGAAATGGATTGGACCAATAAAAACATTAATCCGAATAAAATCGTTCAAGCAGGCATGGAGATTGAGGTCGTCGTATTAGACATTGATTCGGATCGACGTCGTATTTCTTTAGGTATTAAACAATGCAAATCTAATCCTTGGGAAGATTTTGCGAATACGCATGCTAAAGGTGAACGTATTACCGGTAAGATCAAATCGATTACTGATTTCGGTCTCTTCATCGGTTTACCAGGTAACATCGATGGTTTAGTCCATTTATCAGATATCGCATGGAATATCTCTGGCGAAGAAGCCGTTCGTAAGTACAAAAAAGGTGATGAATTAGAAACGATCATCTTATCCATCGATCCTGAGCGTGAACGCATTTCGCTGGGTATTAAACAATTGGATACCGAATCATCGCATCCTTTTGATAAATATAGTAAAGACCAAATGGTCAAAGGAAAAATTACTGAAATCAATGACGAAGGGATGAAAGTCGATTTAGGTAATAATATAGAAGCTCAGATTAAAACAACTGAGTACGGTGAAGAAGGGAAAACTTTTGAAATGGGACAAGAAATCGAAGCAAGAATTTTAAATCTTGATCGAAAAAATCGTCACATTTCACTGTCTTTCCTTCCCCAAGAAGAAAAAGCAGTCACTAAGTAAGTTTTTTCTTAAAAAAAAGGAAATCAGCATGGGCTAGCAGGTGTCTTCAGACCTCTTGCAACCAGTGACAGGCTTGAGTTCGAGGCAAACGATAATCGAGGACCGGAGTTTACATGAGTAAATGAGGACCGTAGAGTAGCGTTTAACGATGAAATCGAGCCTGTAACGCAGGTTATGCAAGAGGTCTCTAATTGAGGACACCTCAGTTCCCATTTAATAGGTAAGTCTATGCGATGCATAACATATTTGTTCCTAATAGTATTATTCATATTGGGACTGATTTTTGCCGGTCTTAATGCCGATCTGGTCAGTGTTAATTATTATTTGGGTACTAAGCGATTACCACTCTCTTTATTAACCATACTCAGCTTTATTTTAGGCGGCTTATTAGGTTTGTTAACGGCCTTTATTACCTATATAAAACTCAAGTATGTTAATCGGCGTTTACGACATCGTTTAAATCTCGTCGAAAAAGAACTCAGTAATTTAAGAGCTTTACCGTTTAAAGATCAGCATTGACGCCCACCGTCATGGCGAGCGAATGTAGATTGCCGCGCGCTCCGCGCTCGCAATGACGAGGGTTTGCTGCGCGCTCGCAATGACAGAGATGTTACCCCATTTAATGAGCTACTATGCTAGAGTTACTGTTTCTATTGCTGCCTATTGCCGCCGCTTCTGGTTGGTATGCTGCTTATTGCCAATTTTCTAATTCAAATTCGAGTAAGAAACACGAATGTAATCGTGAGTATTTGCGTGGTTTAAATTATTTACTCAATGAGCAGTCGGATAAAGCGGTGGATACCTTTATTAAGATCCTCGAAGTTGACACAGAAACCGTAGAAACTCATTTAGCCTTAGGTGTGTTATTTCGTCGGCGTGGTGAAATCGATCGCGCTATCCGGCTCCATCAAAATTTGATTGCCAGACCTAATCTCGCGCATGCACAAAAATTACAAGCCTTGTTAGCCCTAGGCAGAGATTATTATTGCGCAGGTTTATTAGATAGGGCAGAGCGCTTATTTTTTGAAGTGATCCATCATGACGATAGCGAGTACGCGCGTATTGCTGTGCGTTATCTATTAGAAATCTACCAACAACAAAAGCGTTGGGAAATCGCCATAAAACAAGCAAAAAAAATTTCGAAATGGGATAACAAAATTTTTAAAAATATTGCGCATTATCATTGCGAATTAGCACAGAATTTACTCAATACCCAAGCCAGCCAAAAAGAAGTTATTAAACTCTTAGAGCAGGCGCTAAAATATGATGTGAACTGTGTTCGAGCTAATCTTATTAAAGGAAAATTGGCCATTGCTGCCGAAAAATGGGAAGAAGCTATTACTATCTATCAAGCAATAAAAAAACAAGATCCGGATTATATTACTGAAACGTTAGCACCACTTAACCAATGTTATTTACAACATCATTCAGGAACGATAGGGTTATTAGGTTATTTGCATGAAACACTCAACGAGCATGCACAGACACCCATTTCACTGGCTATCGTTAAATTAATCCAAGAAAATGATAATGATAAAGCACTACAATTTTTGACGCGGCAATTACAAGCTAAGCCTTCATTGCCTGGCTTATATCAATTAGTTGATTTGCATTTAGCACAAGAAAATTGTTCTACGACGGATAAAAGTAATTTAACTAGCCTAAAAGATCTGATTAAAAAATTGATGGAAAATAAACCGGTGTATCGTTGTTTAAGCTGTGGTTTTAATAGCAAAATGCTTGATTGGCTATGCCCGGCTTGTCGTAATTGGAGTACGATAAAACCGCTATGAAAAAATTAATCTAAATTAATCGCATCTAATCGTTTAACATCTTGTAACTTCTTATCATGTGAAATGAATAAAATGCGATCCGCTATTTTGTTGATAAAATGTCGATCGTGGCTCACAAAGAGTAATGTGCCAGGATAATTGCGTAAGGCACTCGCCAGCGCTTCAGTTGCTTCAATATCGAGATGGTTGGTGGGTTCATCCAGGATTAAGACATTCGCCGATTCTAATACCATTTTTGCCAATAATAAGCGGGCCGCTTCGCCGCCGCTTAGGGCTAAAATATCTTTGAGAACATCTTCCTTATTAAACAAGACTTGTGCCAGGGTTTTACGTATCGATTGCTCACTGATGCCAGCGGAATATTGTTCTAACCAGGCTAAAACGGTTGCATGTTTATTCAGTAAATCATGATGGTCCTGTGAAAAGTAACTGGTATGCGTTTCATAACCCCACTCAACACCGCCTTGATCAGCTGGAATAGTGTTGAGTAATATTTTAATTAAGGTTGATTTACCAATACCATTTTCACCCATAATCGCTACTTTTTCGCCACGCTTTATCTCGAAGTTCAGCTGCTGGAAAAGTTTTTTCTCTTGAAAGTTTTTCGCTAATGCTTTAACGCGTACCACCCATTTTCCAGAAGGGCGTACCGATTTGAATTGAAATGTTGGGGATAATCGCGAAGATTGTTTAATATCTGGAATTTCCATTTTGGCGATCATTTTCACACGTGATTGGGCCATTTTCGCTCGGTTGGCACTGGCGCGAAATCTATCCACAAAGCTTTGCATGCTCGCGATTTTAAGTTCTACGCTACGTTTTTCTTGGAGTTTTTGTTCAATAATTAATTGTTTTTCGGCAAGAAATTTTTCATAGTTGCCGCTATATTGACGTATTTCACCGTAATCGACATCAAGGATCTGATCCGCTAAGCGATTGATGAACTCCACGTCATGAGAAATAAACAGCAATAAACCTGAAAATTCATTTTTTAAATATTTTTCTAACCAGACGATGGAAATAAAGTCCAAATGATTGGTTGGTTCATCCAATAATAAAATGTCAGGTTCTTGGAATAAAGCTTGCGCCAGCAACACACGTAGTTTAAAACCACCCGATAGCGTGCTTAACGGTTTTTCATGGTATTCAAGCTGTATCCCTAAACCCATTAAAAGCTTGGCCGCTAGGGCATAAGCGCTGTAACCATTCAGACGCGCAATTTCCTCTTCGAGTTTACCTAAGCGATTGATGTTTTTTTCGTTATGCAGGTCACTGTGTAGCAATTTATCCTTTTCTTGCATGGCTTGCCATAACGCAGGCTTTCCTTGTAAAACGATATCGATAATCAGTGTATTTTCATAACGAAATTGATCTTGTTTCAGCCATCCTACACTAGCGGTTTTAGGTATGGACAACGTACCGGCGATGGGTTGCTCTGCGCCGGTAAGTAATTTTAGAAAAGTAGACTTACCCGCACCATTCGCACCCACTAAGGCATAACGACTCTGTGACGATAGAATAAGATTAACATCATAAAATAGCAGCTTTTCGCCATATGCCATGCTGAGTTGATTAATCGATATCATAGTTTATTGCTCGAAAATTTAATTTTTTTGCCGAATAGTATACCGGTCTAATGTAAAAGGCGAATTTTCTGTGATTTAATCTCCTCTAGTCATTCTGCGAATGTCTAGAATGCCGCACGCTACGCGCTCGCTATGACGATAAAATTTAGAAGTAAAGGATTATAATTTTTAAAAAACAGATTGGAATCATTAAAAAGTTATGCTAAATTTATTTTAAATAAGCTACGATTATATAGAATCATTCATATTAAATAAGAAAATTTATTACCTAAATAAATAATCTCAACCTAAATAATATTAATAAATATAGGGAAATTATTTCATAGATTAATAATCCTAATTAATTTCACTCTCAAAAAACTTATTACTTTAGCCTTTAGCTGAAGATCATTTTTATACGGTAAATAAAAAAAACGTCTCAATAAAATATAAAAAACAATCTTAAAAAAAAGGAGATGGATATGCCATTATCAATTAACAATGCGGATAACAATTCTGAACTCGACGTATCGATTAGTAGTAACGAGGATTCTCATCTTATTGATATAAAAGAAAATGAAGAAAGTATTCAGATAGGAAATCTTATACCCAATCAGGAGATATCTGTAGTCACACAGAACGCATTAAATGCGGTTATCAAATATCACCTGGACGGGGAAGGGCGCGGTGGTTTGACCCGAGAAGTATTCAAACAGTCAGGGCTGTTCGCCGTAGCCATATTTGGAGTGATATTCTATTACGTTCCTGCGAATGCGTATGCCGAATCAATTTGTGCCGATCCGACCTATAAGGATATACCCTGTGATTTTTTTGTGATAAATCACGTGGCAGGTACTATGCTGGTAGCAGGGGGGATATTAATATCGGCAACCAATGCATTTTTCGACCGGCAAAAGGCGGAATATATTCCTTTAAAACTACAAAATTATTTAAAATATCCTTTAACTGCCAAACAAAAAATGGCAGAAGATACAGTGACATTTGCAGGATCGTTTATTGCTTCAATTCCTTTTATGATAATTACGTGTGTTAATCCGATACCCGGTTTACCCAAGCCATTAATCATTTCGCAAGCCTTTATTGTAGGTGTGACAAATACCTTGTTGCATTTATTACCGTTCAAATTGGCATTAAAAAATCCGTTGTATCGTGCCCCTTTTTTACCTTTAGAATTTTTTTTTAAAAAAATAACTAATGCGCTACAAAGTGAAGAAAAAAAACAAGAAATAAAACTACAGCAGGAAATAAATCTTCATTATCAAATGATCAAGCAACGCTTGATTAATCATTTAGATCTCGCGCAAAGGCTTTTAAGTATTTATGGCTTTAGATTTACAGGCTGTAGCTATAGCAATGAAGTAAACACCAACATACGCGACATTAAAGAATTAACTCAGTCTCCCTTACAATTATTAACTCAATTATTAGATTGTTTGCATGAGATGTCTCCTGATCGAACTATTGCCCCATCCGGTAGAATAAATAACTTTTTTAGAAAAGTGGTTTATATTCCAGGGGCATCCTGGGTGATATTGGCTTGTGCGGGCTTTTGGGGCGGTACGTTTAATGAAATGAACGAGGCAACCGGCAGTTTGGTATCAGGAGCTGCCATTTCAGCGCCTTCTATTTATTGCTTAGGTGTATTATTGGCGTTTTTTGGTGGTAATGCTTTGCAAAATAGCTATGATTATTTAACGGCATGGAAAGATGATACGGTTAAAATTCCCATGGCTTTTAAACTTTATCCAAAAACATCGGTCTTATTAATCATGATTTCGATGTATTTATCTGCTTTTTCTTATGCAGCAGGGGCGCAATTAATTAATGATAATTTTAATGATAAATTAGAATTTTTGCATCCTTATTTACTCGGTTTAGCCAAAACAGGCTTAACTTTTTTAGGCTTTACGGCGATGATAGATTTCTTTAGTAATGTATTGAGCAAATTTGCCCAATATGGTGGCGCTGAAGATACACAAACTGTGGCTAGGCTTGCTGATGCGTTAAACCAAATGAAAGATAGTATCCAACTAATGGAACCCAATCTATTGTTAGATTCTTTAGCTCGGGCAAATAAAGATCAATTAAAAAGTATTTTGAATATTAAGGACCAAAACGATCTGAAAAATTTCAGTGCAACGCTTATCCAACTCGCAAAAAAATTAAAAATCAAAGTACTTAAAGAAGCCGAATCCATAAACAAGGAAAATGTCGATGAAGCTAGTATATTTGAGCTGTTATATCAATTGGGTAATGATCAGGATTATAGCGTCGAAAAGATTGAAGCATTGATAAGTTATTTCGATACAGAACCCGAATTAATTTTATCTTTTAGTTTGAAAGAAGTTTGCCAGGAATATAAGGCGGTTTGCGAACTCATGCAAAAGCTAGGCAGTGTAAACTTAGTGAGGGAGCTTGATGCTTTTCCTTATGGTAGTATAAATGACGATGATAGTTATGCGGCTGGACCTTCTTCAGAAATAACGCCTTTAATCCAAAGGAATGCGTTTAGCCCTGAGGGAGCCAGTATCCAAAGCAGATTTTTTCATCCAACACCTTATGGTATTAATGATAGGGCGTCGAGTCTTTCTCCTCAGCCTGTATTTTCAAGATCAAACCAGATGGGCGTATAGTAATAAAACGCTGAAACAAGGAACAGAGCCTTCCTTGTTTCTCTATGTAATTCAAGCTCCCATGTATCTTTTAGCGCGCATTTTTTCATCATTACATTCATCTTCCATATTAGTGGTAGGAGGTTTAAAAAAAGCCAAGCGTTGGCTAGGCGTTAAATTCTCTGAAACAGCCAATTTTTTACCGCTAAATTTAATCGCTTCAATAGTTACATTGCATTCTTTATTTCCTTTGGCTTTAAAATAATCTTCTAATAACTCATCAGCAAAAGCATTTTTCAGATCCTCTTGTTTAAGGTGAGTGATATGAGGAACAAGAGTTAAATAAAATTTATGAAATTCTTCTCTCGTTTTAAAAGTGTGCGGAATACTTATTTTTTCCATTAAATCAATTTCTATTCCAGCGGCTTTGGCATAACTATCATATTTTGTATCGTTTAAATAAATAAAAGGAGATAAATAATTTTCAAAAAATTGAATCCAATGTGGTTTTTGAGTCAAGTTGGTTATTAGCTCAGCTTGGATTTTTTCATAAACAGCTGCGAGTATAAATATTTTAGCTTCATCCTTCAAAGCTGTCGCAATGTTTTTAAATGCTAAAGCTTTATCGGTAATCCATGGCATGCAAAAAAAGCTTACTGCAGCTTCAAATTTAGATTCATGTTTAAAGCTGAGCACGTCATTGATACGAAAATCTAAATTTTTTAGCTTGAAATGCTCGTTTGCGAATTCAATCATATCTGCAGATTTATCAATTCCCATTACTTTCCCGGAAGTGATCTGTGATGCAAGGTAATAGGTTGTTTTTCCGTTACCACAGCCTATATCAAGGATAGATTCATTTGAATTAAGTCCGCATGTAGTTAAAAAATGAATAGCTGCATGATATTGAAAATCTGAACATTGGGTATAAACAATGGGATTCCATTTTTGTTTAAACATAGGTAATTTAATTCCTTTTTGTCTTAAAAAATAATTAATTTTTTTTAACGAAATGTAAAAATTATCCTAAATAGATTATAATTACAAGTTTATATTCTATGGTGGCTGGAGCGGGTATCTTTTTTTCTCCCCAACGACAACAGTTCTATGGAGTGCACAAAAATTGTTTTTTTAATAAAATCAATTATAGTTAACTGAATAGGATAAAAATGACCAAATCGGGGGACAAACCTAATTTTTACGGAGAATATATTGAATGCCATTAACAGAAACGACTAAAACTAACCCAGCGCCGGATGAGGTAATTTTCTTTATAAATGAAAATTATGTCGGTAAAGCTTATTTATCCAAGCTTGGCGATAGAGTGGATATTTGGAAAGAATACCTTTCGCTGAATGACAAACTAAACTCGGTAAAAGTTGGTGATTTATCTGAGTTGACTCTATTCCAACATGGTGGTTTTGGTGGTATTTCACATGTACTTAGTGCTGATACGCCAAAGATAAATGTTTCTGGACTGAGTGCGTTCATCGTTCTCGACAGAAAAGCAAAAGAGCATGCAGTTTCATTTACTTTTAAAGATAATTTAAATGAAGGCCGCAGAATGACGCTTAAAAGCAGTAGTTTTCCTGAGGGGGGCGAGAACGGCGTCATACAACCTAATCCTACGCCAGAGCCTGGTGTTGATCCCAATGACCCGCGCGTATTTGCCATACTAAAAGATAGCAATGATGAGAATACCCCTATAACAATAGCAATCTATATTAGAAAGGCTAATGGTGAGTATGAAGACGTGGGCGCTACGCTGTATATTTACTGGCAGGCTGGGAAGGTCCATGTAAAAGAATTACCTGATTATGGACATCCAAAATTACATCATACACAAGAAGGTCCCATCATTCATTTTTCATGGGAATAACTTTGATATGATCTGAATATACGCGTGTGCCAGATGCCTTAACTTCCGATAACTTTTATTATCGGAAGTTAAGGGAATGAAGGAAAGTAACCTTTTTTCACTACATGCGTAACTTTTGCGTGCTATGACTTAATTGATTTTGATTAGTCGGCTCTTGATCTAAATTTAAAATAAAACTATACCTATCGGGATAAGTCAGGATACTATCATTGCCACGTTGAGTAGAGAAAGAACACCTTTTACCATTATCAAAAAAATTACCGTCTCTAAATTTTCTAAAATTATCATTGAGCTGAGTTTTTTCATTGCATATATTTAGTTCATATTCAGTTTGAAATGTCATTAATATAGGATAGTCAGGTTTAATCAGCTTTGGAAATACCTGATTTACTATTTGGCAAAATATATGCTGTCTACCGTTGCTTTCGGTGAAATCTCCATTACGCATTATCCCAAAATCAATAGAGTGCGACGGTATAATTACGCTCATTTTACTGGAGTTAGAGGCATCTGCACAAAAGAATCTCACATTTTCATACGCTTTATATCTAGCTTTGTTGTCTTCAATTATAGCGCTGTTATTATCTATGCCAATATAATTAATTTTCTTATTTTGATGTTGAAAATACACGATTAAAGGTAGGATCTCATTAGAGATACCACAAGCCAAACTAAGAATTGTAAAACTATCTTCGTGTTCTTTTTTTGGAAAAAACTCAACTAGTTTTAATCCATCTATAATTGAATAAAAACCAGTTGCTATCGCTGATTCACCTTCAAGTTCCGACGGTGAAGTAATTTTTTGGCATTCTTTTTTTAATATAGAATGTACTAAACTAAAATAGCAGGAACCTTCTTTGATTAAGCCTGCATGAAGAGAGTTTAAATATCCATCACCTTCTCTAAATAAATCACACGGCTTTTTTCTTATTTTGTTTACAGAAAGATAGTCCGCGCCATATTGGATTAACAACTGAATAGTTTTACTATAATCTGCAGAATTACCTTTATATATTTCCACTGCCTTAAAACAAGCCCAATGCAAGGCTGTATTTCCGTTAGAACTTTGACTATCTATATTAAACCTTGAGCTTCCATTATTCCTATTTGCATCTAAAATTTCTTGAACTTTTTCAAAATCGCCTTTTGCGGCGTGTTTACGTAGCAAAAGCTCCTCATCTTGCGAATTATTCTCTAACATATTTTATTCCCTAAATTGTTTATGTTACTATAACTATAGTAACAAATGGTATATACAATTTAGACAATACCCTAGGTACTGCATTACACATGTCAGTTAATTCTAATCGTGATGAGAATAAAAATGAAAAAGCGTGAATTTACTTCCTTCTTTAGTAGCCTGCCATTTATGGCTTATGCGTTCGTGGTCTGTCTTTTCTTCTTTTTGCCCCTTATACAGACTATTGGGGTTCTACCGTTGGTTAGTGCGCTTAGCATTGCTGCTAGTTGTGCAGCGTTTGCTGCCCTTGCCCCATTGGTTGCTGTCTTGGCTTTAGCTGTCACTGTAATTTTCTGTGTTTCCTGTTTTACTTTCTTAAGTTGTTTAATCCAAGGTGATAACTCTATGAATAAGTGTGACAGCAAGAAATTCACGTGTGAAAAGAATACGCTTTTAGCGACAAAATGCTCAGAGAACGATAACAATGTTAGGATGCAACCTAGAGAACACCAAAGGTACAAACCATCAAAAACGTATCTATTTTTTAATGAAATTAGCGATAAAAATATAATTGGTAACTGCTCGTCTACGCATCAGCGTTCGCTTAGAGCTTAGAGCAGAGCTTAATATTTGACATCGTTATTAGGGTTTATGCGCATTTTGTTTTCCTCTTATCTTATCTATATGTCTAATTTGGAATTCAAACTCTCATGTTGCCTAAGCAAATTGTTTAGGCTGGCCAGATAGTCTTTATAAGCTTCAGGCGCCCTATTTCCCATAATTCTCATTACAGCAGTTTTGTCATATGGGTTTAGCAAAGGATATTTTAATAAAAATTCTTTATTTTGCTTTATTTCTTTTGCAGAGACAAATACTTCGTACCAAGGATCCATGATTAAACAGTTGTCGTTCCATGTGTCAATATTGGTTAATACCGACTCAGCATCGCGGTTAATTATAATATAACTATGGCCATCAAAATTATTTCCATTTTTTATAACCCGTTCTATGGTAATCGGCATCTCTTGTTCAATGAGCTTTAACGTTAGCAATGCTGCCATCGAGACACAATCAAATACTTTATTTTTTATACCCATTAGCCCTCGCAATATTGCTTGATGCTCATAATAGTTAATATTAAGGCTTCTTAATGCTTTATATAAAGTTTTATCTGTATCTAAAAAACCTAGCAGCGGACCGAAAGTTCCCATGAGATGGCTGGCTTGCTTATTTGCTTTGTTCATTCTGTCACTCGCTGCACACAATTTAAGTTCTTCTGGTTTTAAGAAAAAACTTCCTATATAACGATATTGGAATGGAATATCAGTAAACACAGTTTGATATTTTAACGTAAAAATACTAAGCATAAACGCTATAATAAAAGGCGCCGATAAATTAGCCTCTTCGTTAATAAAAAGTTCATGAAAAAGCATACAGAAAAACACAGCCGGTAAAATCCAGTACTTTGCAGCATAGGCTCTTGGCCCATTTATTTTTTTTATATAAGCATTAAATCGACGCAGATACGCTTGTTTTGCTTGTCCATCATGGTTGATTCCTTGGACTTCTAATGGATAAGCAAGTTCTTTATTTACTACGTTATCTTTTATCCATTGAATTTCATTAAATGATTGATAAACTTCCCAGCATTGTTTTCTATTCATTTCAAATTGATCTTCTGTCAAATAAATTTCTTCTGGCATTGCTTAACCCTCTTTAATTGTTATTACTTTCAATTTTATTTTTAAATTAGTCAATTAAAAAATATTTAATTTAGTGTTAATAATAATAATCTATACTAAAATTAAATAAGAAGAAAATAAAAAATCTTCTTAACAAGGAGTTAAATATGTTTTTTTCAAGTTCTAGTAATACTTCCGAATTAAACAATGTTTTTCAGCACAAAGATCAAGGTATTCCTAAAAAAGATTTGCTTGCTGTTGCAAGTTATGCTCGTATCCATGATGTGATTTTACTCTTCCGGCCAGTAGAGACTCTTACCAAAAATTTTCATGAGGATGGAAATTATCCAACTAAAAGTTTTAAAGTTAAAGTTAAATCTGCTTCGCGCGGATTATGCGCAGGCTTTATTCCTGTTAATCCAGAGTTCAGCAAATCAAATGCTGCGACCATCGAAGAGGCTAAAAAAGAGGTTCAAGCGTGCATTCAGCAAGGCTATGCAATGGCTATACAATTAATAATTACTGAAAAACGTTTTCAAGAGTTATTAAAAAAAGAAATTATTTTTCCTCAAAATCAGAAAGAAGGCGAATACTTAGTTATTTATTGCCCTCACCCATATGCTGATGAACATCCCGTAAAATTTGACTTATTTTATGCAAAAAAAATAAATGCCGAATCAGGAATAGAATATGAAATCTATACGTCTGAAAAAAAACCTTTCTATGTTTTAGCCGACCTGGTTTTAAAAAGACCACTGATCGCGGATTATGATTTATTAGCTGTTTTTAGTCCTTGGAAAAATTACTCACAAGATTATATTCGGCTTAATCCACATATTACGCCTGAAAATCGCCAGCGCAGATTGTCTCCTAAAGCGATAAGACGTTCCCTGGAAAATCCAGAAGATTTTTTGGATAGAGAAGATCCCACTATGGGGAATGTTGCAAATATAACGAAACAACATATCGCTGGATTAAATAAGATCTTAAATAAGGGTGAAGGTTTACAATGTATTCATCACAGTGATGATGCAGGTTCCCCATTTAGTAACCCAGAGGCTAACTATCCCGCCACCGTGGTAATTCCTCCGATTAAAGGATTTGCTTCCACGATATTCATGATTGAAAACACCGAGCAGTTGGTTGATTTCCTCAATAAACTAAATTTAATTGGGGATTACCGAATTGAAGTTAATCCTTTATGGGAGCCACCGGTTAAATGGGCGGCAGTTAGAAATTATTTTTTTTCTAAAATTCAATTAGCTTATTGCAAGGATAAAAGCCTAGAAAATTTAAATAAGACATTAATAGAAATATTTAAATCTATCGGTTTATCTGATACCACTTTAACCAAAGAATTAACCAATTTATTTGGAATTATGACAAGGGGAAATTTTGACAATAAAGTTTTATTGGAAAAATTTTTTGATATTATTCAGTCTAGTCTATTTTTAAATTCAACTTTAGTCGTTAAACTATGCCGCTCTTTAGAAACCATACTCAATTACGAGGCCTTATCCGAAAAAAATATTGATCGATTACTTACACTGAATAAGATTCTAAGAAAAGATGTTCAAGATTTTTATGAAATATTAGATATATTAAACATTTTACCCACTAAAGATGCTAGAATTATAAGTGATTATTTAGAATCAGCTGAAACTCATATTTATAATAACAAATTAGATAGAGACGGGTTTAAACATGGCCTAGAAAAGTTTAGTTTAGAATCTAAAATAAACCAGACTGCAACATTTAGACCTTAAATTAGCTAATTTTGTACTTAGGAATGTTAGGATAGACTCAGGAAGAATAATAGTAAATAAAATATAGGAAAAGCCCTATGCCAACAGAAAATTTACCTGATACCCTTTTTAGTTTATTAAGGGATAATTCTTCATTCTCGACTATAAAAAAAAAATCAATTGTGGATGAATTAACTAATACACCCGAATTATTAGCCTATTTTTTATGGAAATGTACGTTGGCACCGACTGAAGAAATTGAAACGATAATCAAGAAGCTAATCGATCTGGAAGTCTTTAATAAAACAACGATTAACCAGATCTTTGTTAGCAGTACATTTTTCAACAGGCAGCAGCTCTATTCTGTTAGTTATTTGTTGCTTTCCAATGCCGAGGGCAGGAAAATTTTAAAAGAAAATCAGTCCTTACGTGATCTTATCGGTGAAGAATTATCGGAGAATCATATCAAGCAATTCGTACATCAAAGTACACATGAAGGAGTTTTATATTATTTATTGGCTGATGAAGAAGTGGGCCAAAAATTATTAAAAGAATATCCTAATTTTCGTGAAAAAATCGACAAAATTGTTAGCTTAGATAAAACAGTATTAGCAAAACAAATTGCCGATGGGCCTCATAAAGGTCAATCCTTTGGGGATTTATATGAACTTATATTTCCAAATTCACTTAATAAAACCTTTTCTCTCTAAAATATCAAAAAAATAGTTTAATAACGCTAAACTTGCTAATATTCTCGGAAATAATATTAGCCATCATTCTATGCCTGAATTACCTGAAGTAGAAATTACGTTGCGAGGCATACTATCCTCAATACAAAACCAAACTATCCAAACATTTCTGATCCGTCGACCTAATCTACGTTGGCCTATTCCTTCGAAAGATATCCAACGATTAGTAGGTTTCGCCATCACTCATGTCATGCGGCGCGGCAAATATCTACTATTAAGCACTACGCGAGGGCATATATTGATCCATCTCGGCATGTCTGGTCGCCTACGTATCTTGGACAAATGGGTAGCACCCGATAAGCATGATCATGTGGATATAGTCTTTAATAATGGCACCCTACTCCGCTTTACCGACCCGCGTCGGTTTGGTGCGCTACTCTATACAGAAGATAATCCGAAACAACACCCCTTGCTGAAAAATTTGGGTGTCGAACCTCTTAGTCGTCAATTTAATACCATGTATTTAAAACAACAGTTAGCCAATAAAAAGTTGCCAATAAAATCGGTGATTATGGATCAACGCATCGTCGTCGGTGTGGGCAATATTTATGCCACTGAAGCTTTGTTTAAGGCCGGAATTAATCCATTAAAATCGGCAAAATCTCTTTTACTAAGCGATTTAAAACACTTGGTAAGTGCAATTAAAGTTATTTTACGTTGTGCTATTGCACATGGCGGTAGTAGCTTAAAAGATTTTTTAAACAGCGAAGGTAAACCCGGTTATTTTACGCAACAATTAAACGCGTATGGCCGTGCCGGACTCCCCTGCTTGCGATGTCAAACAACATTACAACTGATACGCATTGGGCAACGCAGCAGTGTGTATTGTCAACAATGCCAGATTAACGATTAGCAACTAACCCGTTCTCGTAATTAGGCTTAGCTGTAGGTATAGCAGCAGCTGTTTGAAAAAAATGTGCGCTACCATGAGCATATCCATTTCCATTATTTGAGGTTTTTTTCGTGAGCAGCTCATTTTCTGAACCCGTTGGACTAGGAGGATTGACAGTATTAGGTTCCTGCGGATAACTGCCAGAGTTAGTATTTAAACTGAATTTGAGTGGTTGCTGTGTTTTATCCAAATCAAAATCATAGGTTGACGCAGATGCGTCAGCTTTAGTGCGGGTATTAAAACTTGCTACTTTTTTAGCTAGTGCTGCGGTTGCCAGGTTTCTGTTGTGCTGATTCATATCCGTTTCAGACATGTTTCCGCTATAAGAATTAAGTGTGCACGCTATCATTCCCGCAATCGACACAGGAGAACCATCTAAAACCAATGCGCCATTAGCGGCGGCATTGACAGTAAGAGCAGGAAAATCATTAGCAGCAGCAGAAGAAGGTCTTACGATGGCATTTTTTAACTTATTAATGGATGAAAATGTAAAAGGCACCTGCGCTAAATAAGCCACAACTCCGGTAACGATAGCACCGATTAGTCCAATAAAGGGCGATAAATCAGCACCTGCGGTATAGCGAAAATAAGCTAAACCGAGTAATCCAACTGGGAGTAACAACAACATAAGGAGTACACCTGCTTTTTCATGCCCGTCTAAATTCCAAAAATTCTTGAACCAGGTTATGCAATTCTCATAGGCATATTGGCAAAGTTCCTTGAAACCCTTATTTAAGGCAGCCACTTTTTTTAAAATCTTTAAAGAAGCTGTCATTTGTGAGACCGTCAAGACGATGGCCACCATTACCGCTAAAACAATGGCAATAATCAACGGCAAGGGTGGCCAGAGTATGGCGAGTATCGGTAATAGCGTGGTAAGCTTGATCAATAAACTTGATATAGTGATATAAGTTATCGCCGTAGCCCCGGCCCCTACTGTTAGCGAAGCAAATATAATTAAGGGTGTTAATAGATATTTGTAAGTTGCAGAGAATTGCTTACGACTCCCGTGAATATCAATATATTCATTGATCCCCCCTTTTTTTACTAGGCTAAGCAGAAAATCAGGGAAATTCTTTGAAAAAAAACCAAAATTAGCTTTAAAACCATATAAGCCAGCTAATACTCCTAAGTAAATAGCACTCAGTAGCAAGCCCAAACCAGGGGTTAGTAAAAGGCCCAGTGAAAAAGCAATACCACCCATGGTTAAGCCACAGGCTAATGATATAGCGATACCAATAAAACTACGATTAAAGGTAAGACCAACTACGAAAGTCAATATTACTAAGAAAATACTGAATGTCAGCAAACTAGGTCCCATTAAAAAAATAAAACCACCCGTTGTGAGGCCACACGCTAAGGATGCAATGAAAGCCAGCAAGATACCGGCATATTTGAGTAGTTTTTTCTTTTTATTCGGTGTTAGCAAGGATGAAATAGCGCGTCCGATCTTTTCTATTTCGTGGTATAGTTCGTTTTGGTCTAGAGAAAGCACGGTGTTTGTGGTTTTACCATATCGATCAGACTCAAAATTATTTAAACTCTCAATATGATCGAAAATAAAATTAAGGGGAGTTTGTTTGTTGTCTATAACATCAAGAATTTTATTTTCAATGTCTTTATCCGTGAACGCACGATCTTTAGCATAAATCTCCAAGCTTTTTTCTTGATGTTTTATAAAGTTGTTGCTTTGCTGACAAAGAATAAAAGTTATGGTTTGAAGAGCGATATGGATTGCATGTCGATCATCTTTATCTAGATCAGCTTTGAATTTAATTAGCTGGTGTAATATTTTTTTTTCCGATTCTGATAAAGTTAATTGTTCTGTTTCAGGTTCTTGTGAAGGTTTCGGATCTTCTTCGGTTTCTGAGAAGTTGTTTAATGGTTCTGATTTAGATTCCGTGTTATGAAAATATCTTGGATTTTCTTTCCATGCTGTTAAAAAAATTGCTAGCACTGATAATTGATTTTTAAGCTGATTAATATGTTGTGGAATATCTTCAATATTAACTGTTTCAGGGATATTAGAGTGAGTAATTTTTGCGACTAGAAATTCTTTAAACGCTGGATTTGATGTAAATTTATATTTTTCGACGTCATCTGATAACGGAGAGTTTAGCCAAGCTTGTTTAATCGGAAGACCAATTTGACGTAAATTACTGAGAAGTTGGTCATAGTTTCTGGTGGTTAAATTTTCTTGTATGGATACGACATCATTGTTTCTTAACATAAGACCCCGCTGCACTAAAATAAATTTAAATTTGTATCACTCAAGATTTATTACTTGGCACTTATTAAGTGTAGTCCCCATAGCTTAAGGTAAAATTAAACCTTTCTTAGCAAGGCTTAACAGAGGTACAAATTTTAGGTGCTAGAGTAAAGAGATGAGCGTTTGAATAACTTATCTCTTCAATACGTTATTTAGAGATTTGTGTGAGGGAGGATCGACAGGTTTCTGTGGTTGGCAAGATAGTATTAGTGGCTTGGGCGGCAAATTGTTTATTAATAAATTCTGTTTTTAACTTTGCTTTAAGCATAATATTTTCCTCAAGTTTTTTCAGATTTTTTTATAGTTTATTAATCGTCATTGCGAGCACCGTAGGTGCGTGGCAATCCATGTCAATTGACTAGAAGTCAATAAATTTAAACATGTTGAAAAAATAAGTGCAATGGTTAGATATTATAATGAATATAATAAGTGCTTAGATATTTAATTTATAATTAATTAACCCCTTCTTTTTTATATCGGTACACACTAATAGACGGTAGAAAAGCAACCGTTTCGATTTGTTTATCGATGCGCGTCTTACGATTTTGCACCCGCGGTTTAGCAAAGCAGACGATAGGATTTGGCAATTGTTGATCATGCAAATAAAATAAAGGCAACGCCGTTCGTATGTCTTCATACGCCGAGCAATTATTTTCTTTAAATGCACCGATATTGACTACCCAACCCGGTTTAATGTCTCGGTGTTTAATGAGTTTGGTTTGATGAGATAAACCACTTAATTTTGCTTTTTGTATTTCAATATGTAAGCCCTGCCCTGCTTTATCCAATAGCTTTTCTGAAGCTTGTCTGGACAATTGTTTACTTGTGGTGTGCTTGCCTTTAGTCCATGCGATGCGTCGGGGATGATAGGTTATATAAACAATATGGCGAAAAACCTGTTTTAGTTTAACTGCAGGATAACCAGCATGTGCCAAGGTGTCACGGACAAATTTAGTCATATCTTGCTGCGTGCTTTGCTGACATACGCGCACAAGTTCTTTAAAAGTAGTTTTAGCCTGGTTAACCTTATCAATCAGTGCTAAGGTTTGCGACGTACTTGCCACGACTCCGGGACATTTAAAGGTTTCTTGCGGTGATAAACCTGGCGTTGGGCCAAAATTTGCTAAGGCAAAGATGACTTTATCGCGATTTCTAACAAAAACTTCGGCCCCATTATCCACCCATAGAGGTAATTCATTGAGCTCGTTTTGAATATGTGCGTTACAGCTATCGAGTGTTTGCAATAATGATGTAAAGCAACTAATGAATTGCGGCGCAAAATCTATTAACATATCCACTCCTTTGAAAAAGCAATGTTCATATTTATAGTTTATCCCATAACCTAATAGTGTTTAACACACTACTACAATATCAAATGCTAACCATTTAGCATATCTCGCCCCCAAGTTCCTTGATCAATATCTAAAAAGTATCTTGCGCACTCTCAAATAATAGAGGTTTCACAAAGTTTTTTTCAATCATAAATTGAATACTAGTTGGTTATGGGATAAACTATATGTATTAGTCTTTATCCCACTCACCTTATAAAGTTGAAACTAACCTAATCGAGATAATTCTGCTAGTCGAGAATGACAAAATTCAATGGCCCGAGCTAAGGTTTGCTTATTGAACGGCTTAATAAACACCACGTCAGCGCCCATATACAGACATTTTTGCTGCATAGGTCCATCCGCATGGGCTGTAGCCACAATCAGCGGCGTTTGTTGGTTGGCCACAAACTCACGTACCGCGCGTATGACTAATTCACCCGATTGATCAGGCAAGCCTAAATCTAACACAATCAGATGGTAAATATTATGCTCTACACGATCGATTGCTGTTGCGGCATCGGTCACGATTTCTACTGTATACCCCAACTCATGAAGACAATGACTTTGTACCTTTTGGCAAAAAAGATCATCCTCTATCAGCAACGCAAAACGTTTTTCTAAGGCGGGTTGTTGTTCTAGATTACTCATAAAATCATCCATTAATTTTTAATTTTATTTTTTTAATGCACACTATTTTCTATCATTAAATGAAAATTAATAATAAAAAAATTGATTGTAATTTATTTTATAATATCGTTGTCGGTTATGCATCGACTATCTCTAAGTTAATTTAGACTAAAATTTATCTTCTTGGGATATATGCTAGGTAGATTAAAGATTAGTGTCAAGTCATTCAAACATTTTTTTTATTTTTTTTTATACTAGTTTTAAAAAATTAATATAAAACTTTATTTTTTATAAAAAAAAGTGATAGATAATTTAGTTTTTAGTCAAAAACATGTTTCACAAACCGCGTCATAGCATTGATTTCACTAGAAGAACTCAATAAGATAGCCACTCAAACAAAACTATGAGACAACTTCTTCTTGCGTTCTTTCTCTAAGTACCGATAATACCCTTAAGCCAAGCTCCTCTTAGCAGAATACGACATTGACAAGATGATAAAACTTATTAATATCGCAAAAATTTATAATAGCTTAGACCCGCCTGTCTATGCCTTACGCGATATTAATCTAACTATTCGCCCAGGAGAAATATTTGGGATTGTCGGCCAAAGTGGTGCCGGTAAGAGCACACTGGTACGCTGTATCAATCTGTTGGAAAGACCTGACCAAGGACAAGTTTGGGTTGATAAACAAGAGTTAACCTCACTGAACGCCGCCGATTTACGCTTAGTCAGACGACAAATAGGCATGATATTTCAACAGTTTAATTTGCTAGCGGCAAAAACCGTGGTTGAAAACATTGCTTTACCATTGAAATTTGCTCACTATTCCCAATCAGAAATCGAATCCGCGATTACTCCCTTATTAAAACTTACCGGTTTGAGTGACAAACAACACGCTTATCCGGCCCAACTCAGCGGCGGACAAAAACAACGCGTCGCAATTGCGCGTGCACTCGCCAGTCAACCCAAAATATTACTCTGTGATGAAGCGACATCGGCGCTGGATCCACACACCACACAAACTATTCTGCAATTATTAAAAGATATTAATCAGCGCTTAGGGATTACCATCGTATTAATTACACATCAAGTCGACGTCGTAAAAAGTATTTGTGACCGTGTTGCCTTGCTAGATCAAGGGTCGATCGTTGAAGTCGCTGATATCGTCAGTTTTTTTACTGACCCAAAAACCAGCTTAGCCAAAAAATTTGTCAATTTATCTTTAAAGCATGAATTACCCTCCCGATTACAAAAACGACTCGGCACGCAAAAAAAAGCAGATAGTCACGCGGTACTCAGAATAATATTTCAGGGACATGCCGCCGCTGAACCTTTAATAGCCCACGTTATGCGTGAAATGGGTATCCATCTGAATATTTTACAAGCCAATATCGAATGTCTCAAAGAAACAATCTTAGGTATCATGGTAGTCGAAGTCATGGGTGATCAAGCTCCTTTACCTCAAGGAATACAGTATTTAATTAATAAAGGACTTCATGTAGAGATTATGGGTTATGTCGACGAATCTATTGTTTGAATTACTCACCGCCACGGGAGAAACATTGTATATGGTGTTGGTTTCAGGCTTATTGGCTATGCTATTGGGATTAGCTTTGGGTGTATTGTTATTTAGTACACGGCAAACCAATTTATTGCCGATGCCGTTATTTAACAAAACTTTATCTTTAATCGTTAATATGGCACGTTCAATTCCATTTATTATTTTAATGTTGGCCATTATTCCTTTTACGCGATTGTTAGTCGGGACTTCGATAGGTACCAGCGCTGCTATCGTTCCATTAACATTGGCCACCGTACCATTTTTTGCACGGATGGTCGAAAATAATCTCAACCAATTACCTCCCGGCTTAATTGAGACCGGACTCGCCATGGGTGCTACGACTTGGCAATTAATCCCAGCTATTCTACTGACAGAAGCACTACCGGGTATGGTAGGCACATTAACCACGACCGTGATTACTTTAATAGGCTATTCAGCCATGGCAGGAGCAGTCGGGGGTGGTGGCTTAGGTGATTTGGCGATACGCTACGGTTATCAGCGTTTCGATGCCGGTGTGATGATCATGACTATCCTGATCCTTATCGCCTTGGTCCAAGGCACACAACATTTGGGAGATTATTGGACAAAACGCTTAACCCATCACTAAGCTTAGATTGCCGCGCGCTACGCGCTCGCAATGACGGGTTTGGTACGCGCCTCGCAATGACGAGGTGGGAATTAAAAATTTTACTACGTTGTTTCGGAATTATTTAAGATGCTAAAAAAAATTCTTTATTTATTGCTAATCGGCAGTATGTTATGCATAAGCGCTTGCCATCAGCGTGAAAACCCACATCAAATTCGTTTAGGTACGATCAGCGGGCCAGAAACAGAGCTCATGCAAGTTGCACAACAAGTGGCGCAACGAGATTATGCTTTAAAAATAAAAATTATTGAATTCTCCGACTACTCACTACCTAACCGAGCATTAAACGACGGTAGTCTTGATGCTAATCTATTTCAACATCAAACTTTTTTAAGCGACGAAATTCATAACCGCGGTTATCCATTGGTCGCCATAGCCAAAGAATTTATTTATCCTATGGCTATCTATTCAGTAAAAATCCAGCGTTTAAACGAATTAAAAACGCATGCCAGCGTGGCGATTCCCAATGATCCGAGCAATGAGGCACGAGCTTTGTTGTTATTGAGTCAAGCCGGCTTAGTGACACTGGACATACACAAAGGCACATTAATGACACCCGCCGATATCCGGAGTAATCCTAAACAATTAGACATCAAAGAACTGGATGCCGCGCAGTTACCGCGCGTACTTGCCGATGTTGATTTAGCGGTGATTAATGCTAACTATGCGGCTCTGGCGCATCTTTATCCACAGCAAAATGCGTTATTTAGTGAAGGTCGAAACTCTATTTATGCTAATCTATTAGTGGTCAACGCTAGCGATAAAAATAATCCTAAATTTATTAATTTAATTAAGGCCATACACTCCCCTGAGGTTTTAGCCGCCGCAGATAAATTATTTCATGGGTCAGCCATTCCAGCTTGGAAGTAGCTCGCCAAATTAAACTTAATAAGAAGATACATGATGGAAAAGCATATTAAAGCAATTCTAAGCGCGCTCGGAGAAGACACGGAACGCGAAGGATTAAAAAACACGCCGTTACGCGTCGCTAAATCCTTACGTTATTTAACCAGTGGTTCGCGTGAATCTTTAGATGACATTTTAAATGGCGCAGTATTTCGCTCAGCGATGGAAGAAATGATCTTAGTCAAAGACATCGAATTATATTCGCTATGTGAACATCACTTATTACCTTTTATCGGCGTCTGTCATATCGCCTATATTCCGAACGGAAAGATCATAGGCTTATCAAAAATATCGCGTATTATTAATTTTTATGCACGACGTTTACAGATTCAAGAAAACTTAACCCGTCAAATCGCTGATACTTTGATGAAAGTATTAGATGCCAAAGGCGTTGCTATCATTATTGAAGCCAAACATCTGTGTATGATGATGCGTGGTGTTGAAAAACAAAAAGCTTCGATGAAAACCTCGGTGATGCTCGGTCTATTCCGACAAGATTTACGCACGCGATCGGAGTTTTTAAGCTTAGTCGTCTAAATTTACATAGCATACCAAGATTTATTTCGTCATTGCGAGCGCAGAAAATTTTAATCGTCATTGCGAGCGCGTAGCGCGCGGCAATCCAACTAGATGGCCACGGGCCTCACTAACGTTTCGGCCTCGCCATGACGGGGCCTTTAGTTTTTAAAGTATTTTAAATAGAAAAAACTCGGCGCATGCGGTAAATACGGTGGGTCGATCCAATAGGTATCATTAATCGCCCTCAATATGTTTTGTCGATAGACCGGATAATTAAATTTTGTACCGAGCAAATAATAAAAAGCAGCCTTTTCATAGTAAAAAGTATGCAATGTCAAATGCTGAAAATAAGGCTTATAGTCGTTATAGATCAGAGGCGTGCGTGAAAAAATTAAAAAGTTTTTATTTTTAAAATGTTTGAAATTGGTAATTAAATCATCTTCACGACCGTGATAAGAACCTTTCAAAAATACCGAAGCATAATGATGCGTGTCGAAAAAAAATAAACAAGCATCCGCGTAATTAGGACTTGCATAAATAAGCGGTTGCGAATATTTTGCTTTCAGTAAGCCATTGATGGTCTTATGATGAAAAAAATACACGATCTTATTATAGTTTAAAGCCAAAACATTACGTTGTTGTATCGACTTGAGTGGAATAAGTAGTAAACAAACTATCAATATCAGCTGTATACCCGTCCAATAAAACGTAAATTTAAATAATTTTCTTAAGCTATCTGTACTTAAATACAGCCCAGCCCAAACATAAATGAAAGAAATAAATGCCAGTGGCCAATGTAAGCCTATCGGTTTAACACTACTCAACAAGAAAAATATTAACAGCGGTATAAAAAAGAAATAAAATAAAGGTTGTTGCTTTAATTGCTGCTTAGGAAATTTTGCCACCGCTAATACTAGCGGCGGTGTAATCAGATACAGTAAAATAAGCACATATCCGAACAGTGTCTTAAGACTAAAACCCATATCATGGTTTCGATTGTAAATATTAAATAAAATATTTGACCAATCATGTTGGTAATTCCAATAAATATTCTGTAAGGCGAAAGGCAGCGTAAATAAAGCCAATAAACCTAAACCGATGAGGCGCGCGCGACTCGGTGCAACAAAAAGAAAATACACCGCATACGCTAAGCCTAATAAACAAGCAAAATATTTTGAGAAAAAAGCCAAACCCAAAAACAATCCACCGAGAGCAAACCAACGCCAGTCATCATTATTCCTTAACGCCTGTAACACGCACATCACGGATAAAAAGGAAAATATAAATAAAGGTGTATCCGTAGTAACGATGATATTGAATAGGCTAATCGGTGCAATCATTAATAGGATGCTGGCCATAGCCGCGCGCTCTGGGTCATCTTTTTTTAGATAGAGATAAGTAACCATACCCACTATAAGACTGGTAAAGATAGCCGGTAAGCGTAGCGTCAAGGCATGATGACCGAATTGCAACAGCGGGTATAAAACAAACCCTATCATCGGCGGATGATCATACCCGCCGCCACTCAGATAAGCACCCCATATGGCATAATAGGCTTCATCCGCAGTAATAGGAATAAAGCTAGCCAACAGGAATTTAATAGCCAGTACGCAAAAAAGGGCTATAGCAACGCGGGTTGCTGGAGAAAAAGAGTGTTTCACTTGTTATTTTTAGTAGATATTGTAAATAAAAGAAACTGTGCCGATACTAACCTTAGCCCAATATAAAAACAAGATAC
The DNA here is from genome assembly GCF_964031245.1 of Rickettsiella endosymbiont of Miltochrista miniata. Lineage (NCBI taxonomy): Bacteria > Pseudomonadati > Pseudomonadota > Gammaproteobacteria > Legionellales > Coxiellaceae > Rickettsiella > Rickettsiella endosymbiont of Miltochrista miniata. Next base: position 878,664 of record NZ_OZ035017.1, on the reverse strand, counting down.
GCTGTACAAACTAAACATTTTCCTTTTTAATTCAGGTATTGATTTCGGGGCTTGAAGGCTCGATATTTTCACGTTCATGCGCTAAGAGAAGAAATTTTAATGAAGTATATCATCGTTATTTTATTTGCAGCCTGTGTTTTTTATATCCACCGACGCGGAATAGAGCGCTATCCATTTTGGCGCCAGCTTTCCGATCATTCGACTTTTTTTGCGCCGCTAAATGCCTTTATGTACCTGTTTTCGGCTGTGCCCAGCACACCCTATCTAAAACTGGAAGATTTTCCTGAATTAGAAATCTTACGCCAAAATTGGCAACTGATACGCGAAGAAGGCATGAATCTTTTAGCTCAACAACACGTTAAAGCCTCCGAAAAGTATGATGATGCGGGATTTAATTCTTTTTTCAGAACCGGTTGGAAACGCTTTTATCTGAAATGGTATAACAGTCACCATCCTTCTGCGGCAATTCACTGCCCGAAAACCACTGCGCTATTAAAAACACTACCCTCGGTTAAAGCGGCGATGTTTGCGGAATTACCTGATAAAAGCCGTTTACCACGCCATCGTGACCCCTACGCTGGCTCCCTACGCTATCACTTAGGTTTAATGACACCGAATGATGATCGCTGTTATATTAATGTTGATGGCTCACTCTATAGTTGGCGCGATGGTGAAGGCGTCATTTTTGACGAAACCTATATTCATTATGCCGAGAACATCAGCGGTCAAAATCGTTTAATCCTATTTTGCGATATTGAACGACCCTTAAAATACCGTTGGGCACAAAAATTTAATTATTTCATGGGTCGTTATTTAATGAGCGCTGCCGCGGCACCGAATGATGAAACCGATGATACAGGTGGTGTGAATCGCATCTTTAAATATGTTTATTTTATTCGCCGCGTCGGCAAGCGCATTAAACAATGGAATAAACCCACTTATTATTTGATTAAATGGGCTTTATTTGGTGGTATCGCTTCTGCCATCTTTTTTGCATTTTAATCGGACCGAATGGTATCTAAGTTTTAAGCCGCTTCTATGAAATGTCCTGCAGCGTATTCATGTAAAACACTGGCAATAAAGGTTTGATAAGGCAAGCCTTTATAAGCTGCTTTTTGTTTCAGGCGTTCCAAATCACCACTTGAAAGACGAAGTGTTACCCGAGCATCCTTACGCTGAAAGTTAGCAGCAGCTTCTCTAGCTAAATTCATTTCTTTTTTGAGATTTTTAATACTTTTTAGTTTCCCGCGGTCAAGAGCCTTATCAATAGCATCACTCATGGCTTGTTCTTCTTTATCTAGCTTACTATCAAACCTATTACTCTTTGTCTTTTTCATGCTTTTTACCTCGTAAATATTGCTTAGTTAATTTTCGGTGAAAGAAAATAGTCTTTAAAAAAATTGTATTTTTATCCTTTCTAACAAAAGGAACTAAGCATACATAGTTATTGATGTTCACTATATATATCATTTGATTGGGATATTTAGCGGAATTAGGGTGAGGTATTATATCTAGTATCAACCCCTCCTCTATTGCGGCAATCGCTTCTTCAAAGCTAATACCTCGCTCGCTTATGAGCTGCTGGTTTTTTTCTGCTGAAAACTCATAATTTGACTTATTTTCTTCCATGTTTTAAATGTATCACATTGTGCTACTTTTGTCAAAAGTATCCTTGGCTATTTAATGGAACAAACCCACTCACTTATTTGATTAATGGCTTTATTTAGTGGTATCGCTTCTGCCATCTTTTTTTCACTATAATATCGTCATTGCGAGCACCGTAGGTGCGTGGCAATCTAGGAAGTATGAAATTGTGGATGCCACGCTCATTACATTCGCTCGCCATGACGATGATTAATAACAGTGCGGTTTCATAAAGGTTTGTTCAAATTTTAAAAATTGTTGTTCTAATTTCCATTGGGTATTGGCTTTTTCACTGCTAGCCAAGAAACGTTGACAAGTGGAAAACAGTTTACCGGTGCGTAAACTATCCCTACAAGACAAAACCGGATGTTGATAATTGGCATCTTGCCATAAACTCACCCCGGGTAAAAAGCTATACTGAATACTGTTACGTGCTAATTGTTTTAAGGTCGAATAAGTAAAATGATAGTTTAAAACCGCTAGTTTGAATTGCTCAGTCAGATTGGTTCTTAATACACCTTCATCATCCGTAGATAAAGCCACAGGTACGTGATGTTGTCTATACAGTAGTATCGGATGTTGTCGACCCTTAACGTTCAAGATTGCTGCATTACTACTGAGGTTAATTTCAACTAATATCCGCTTTTTAGCCATTTCCTGCATTAATTGCGCCGCATGATCTTCATGACGAATATCCACGCCGTGACCAATCCGATTCGCATGCGCTATTTCTACGGCTTCACGGATATGAAAACGTAAACCACACTGTGGCACCAAACCGGGAACCAATTCTCCAGCGTGTAAACTAATTTTTACGCGCGGATATAAATAGTGCAAAAACCCCAGCATCCGCATCTGCAAGCTATAGTCGCGCATGGATATTTTTCCATCTTCCGCTTGCACTAAATTAATCCCTACGACACGTGGATCGCGGCTCGCCAATTCGAAACCGGTTAATAGCTGCGCAAACACTTGCGCTGGTGGTTGTTCGCGTAATACTTGATATAAATAACGTAATGTAAAATTGGGGCACAACTGCTTACCGGGTCCAGTCAAAAATCCTTGCATGTGCTTTTGGTAACTATCGAATTGCTTAGAAATATCCAAGACGATAGGAATAACTCCTGTTTTTAAAAGCTTTTCACGTAAGCGACTTAAATTATCATCCCATTCGAGCTTACTGCCTAATAATCCAGACTTATCGTCATCCGGCATGATCATGAGTTCCAGATACAGTAGATTTTCTCGGCATGCTCTTTCCACTGCTTCATTCAACATCTCGGCACGATGCTTCATCAAAATAGGTAAATATTTTTCAAACGTCGCAAAAAAATGATCATGTCCCGATTCTTTCCCGGGTCGGAAATGACGCATCGACCACGCATCAATAGTTTGATTATACAAAGTTGGGAATTTTTGGATCTGCGCGATACTATATTGTTGCGGACAACTAAGATCATTCTGCACAACAGAACTTTTAGCATTGACACAGAGATCATCGTGTTTCGCATAGCGCAACATATTTTCTGCCATACTCACACCGCCAAGATGATTATGCAGATCACCGCCTTTCGGCATCGCCTGCAAAAAAACGCTTAATTTTTTCGGTTGAGTCAGTATTGAATGATAGTACGCAGCCGTTGCGTGCGACGCATCGGTTTCTGCCACGCATAAACTACCGCTCAGTAACAACAGAAAAAAAGTACATATGCGTATCATTAAACGTCTCTCTCTTAGCGGGTATTAGAAATTAATATAAAAAATCACCGTCATGGCGAGCGAGAATGTAATGAGCGTGGCCATCCACAATTTCATATTCCTGGATTGCCGCGCGCTACGCGCTCGCAATGACGATCAATATTCTACGCGCTCGCAATGACGATCAATATTCTACGTACTCGCAATGACGATTAAGTCGTTACTCGCTACGTTGTGCTTGCTTAAATAAATTAAAAAAATTAGTGGTGGTTTGTTCGGCAATTTCATCTAACGCACAATCACGCAATTCGGCTAAACATTCGGCAACATAACGCACATACGCGGGCTGATTTGGCTTACCGCGAAACGGATGTGGCGCTAAATAAGGGGCATCGGTTTCAATTAACAGGCGTTCCAAGGGTAATGTTTGCGCGATGGATTTTAAGTCAGCGGCATTTTTAAAGGTTAAAATTCCGGAAAAAGAAATATAAAAATTATTCTCTTTAATGGCCGCTTCCGCCATAGCTAAATCTTCGGTAAAACAATGCAATACGCCGCCCACTTGGTGGGCACCCTCTTCTTTTAAGATACGTAAAGTGTCTTCGCGCGCTTGTCGCGTATGCACAATAAGCGGTTTATTCACAGCAATGGCGGCGCGAATATGTTGACGAAAGCGTTGTTGTTGGCATTCTTTTTGCGTATTTTCACGATAATAATCTAAGCCTGTTTCGCCTATAGCGACAACGCAGGGATGCTGTGCAAGCTTAATCAATTCATTCAATGTCGCTTCTTCAGCCACTTGTTCGGTGGGATGCACACCGACGGACGCAGAAACATCGGTAAACTGTTCAGCAATCGTTAACACCGCCGGGAAATTGGCTAAATCAATGCATACACACAGAAAATGCATGACGCCTTCTTCTCTGGCAAAATCCAAACAACCCTTTAAGTCTTGTTTAAAATAATCTAGATCGAGACGATCCAGATGGCAATGTGAGTCAACTAACATAATTTACCTTGTATAGCCCAACGAGAAAACAGATCTTCTAACATTAACGGTAGATTCAGCGTAATTTTAGCCGTGTGCGCTTGTAATGCCATGACGTCATCAAAATACTGCAACAAAAAATCCGTCGACAAACACCTCGCTAAATGCACTAGCGCGCCTTCCATAGCACTATATCCACTCAATAATTGGCATTTTAACAATTCGCTGACGACATTCAATAACGTAGACAATAATTGCTGTGCATCCGTTTTCACATAATGTGCAGCACAGTGGATCGGATCCAGTTCTTGATTAAATAACTGCATTAAGAACGCCAATAAATCGGTATAAAACGGATAATAATTATGTTGTGCATAGCTCAATGCAAGTAACGGCGCACCAGCCGATAAATGATACAGTTTATCGACCGGTGTAGACGCTGGAAGTTGCTGCGCTAACCAAGCCGTCGCTAGCGATTTTTCTGGCGGTGTAAAACGAATCACTTGGCAACGGCTGCGAAGTGTCGGTAGTAAACGCTCAATTTTTTCGGTCAGTAAAATAAATAAGCTACGCTCACTGGGTTCTTCTAAACTTTTTAATAAGGCATGACTGGCGGCCAGTAATAAACTATCCGCCGGATTAATCACAATAATTTTGTAGGCCGCTTGACTGGTGTGATTTAATTTTTCTATCACCGCACGTACTTGATCAATTTTAATGCCCTGACTGGATTTTTCCGTCGCCAGCAAACACAGATCCGGATGCGTACCCGCTGCTACCCATACGCAATCGCGACAACGCTGACAAGCCATCTGATTCACTGCTTGTTTACATAATAAGGTTTTGGCAAAATTTGTCGCAAATAAAGCTTTACCTAAACCGGCTTGCCCTACCAGCAACAAGGCATGCGCTAAACGACCCTCTTGATGACAGCGATACAGTTGCTGCCATTGTTGGGTATGCCATGGCAAAGGGACCGAATAGTTATTCAGCATCATTCTTCATCCGATTTTACCCATAACGCTAATAGTTGATCCAACACCCGCTTAATTTGTTTTTGCACATCTTTTACCGAACGACTGGCATCAATCACATGATAACAATCAGACATTTGTTTGGCCCGCTCTAGATAGCTGGCACGTGCACGCGTAAAGAAATCTTGCTTTTCCGCTTCAATGCGATCCACCGCTTTTCGATGATGCGTACGCCGTAAGGCAATATCCACCGGCGCATCGAGTAATAACACCGCATCGACTTTCAAATCTTGTTGCACCCATAACTGTAAACTACGAATAAAGGCTAAATCGAGACCTCTGCCGCCACCCTGATAAGCATAACTGGTTTCGGTAAATCGGTCACAGAGCACCCAATCACCACGCTGCAAGGCCGGTTTAATGACATAGTGAATATGCTGCGCACGCGCGGCAAAAAATAATAACAATTCTGTTTCTGGAATGATGGTTTCGGGTGCAAAATCGGATTGTAACACTAAAGCCCGTATGGCTTCTGCTACTTGCGTGCCGCCGGGTTCGCGTGTGACAGTCAGCGAGATACCCGCTTGTTGTAAATAATCAGCAACAAACTTGAGTTGCGTGGATTTTCCTACCCCTTCGATGCCTTCCAAGGTGATAAAACGCGCTTGCGTGACTTGCATAACACTTCCAATGAAATATTTCAGCAATTATACGCATAATAGTAAGGGTTTCGCGAATAGTGCATAACAAACTTTTGTCATTGCAAGCACGTAGCATATTGATTGTCATTGCGAGCGCATAGCGCGCGGCAATCTATGGATGGCCACGCTCATTACATTCGCTCGCCATGACGTTGTTCTATCCATCATGGCGAGGCTCATAAACAAACCTTGTCATTGCGAGCGCCAAAGGCGCGCGGCAATCTATGGATGGCCACGCTCATTACATTCGCTCGCCATGACGGTGTTCTATCCGTCATGGCGAGGCTCATAAGCAAACCTTGTCATTGCGAGCGCCAAAGGCGCGCGGCAATCTATAGTCGACTAAGATTCTGAGTCGGAGCAGGTCCATTCAAACGAGCTGTAGCATTTTGATTGGCAGCGCCATTAAAGAAACCGGAGCGCGTTAATCCTAAAAAACGGGCTGGACTAGCCATGCTTTCGTTGCTTGCTGCACGCGCATATACATCATTATCTCTCGGTTGAAAGCTGGATGATGTAGGGCAAGCTATATCTTTAATTTCATTCAACATTTTTTCCAAAGCAAATAAGTTCTCGGTAAATTCTGTTGCTTCGTTCCATGGTATATGATTGCGTTTAATAAATTGTTCAAGCTCTTCTTGTCGATCTTCTAATCGATATTGGATCCATTCTAGTTTTTGCCAATCAATTCGCGTATGCAATTCTCGTAACTGCTCCTCCAGCGCATTTAATTTTGTATCCCATAATGCTTGTTTCATTAAAAATACATTGACTAATTGATATCGAGTGTCAGTAGCAGCAGCTGGCTTTGAAAAAAACTTGTTGATAATCGCCACAGTTAACTGTCCTAACATTATCCAGCCATCGATAGGATCAAAAATGCGTTGTGGCAATTGTGGAGTAACAATAGCGGTTGTTTTTTCTCCCTCACACGCGACTGAGGGGCGGCCATACCATTCTAGTGGTTGGCAATTAGCAAAGTTATCTTCTGGCTGCTCAAAAGCGGTAGGACGAGTTTCAAAAGGAATGTTATGGAAAAAATTAATCCTTGCATTGGGAATACTACAACTTACTCCATTTACAAATTGTTGATCGGTATCCACTAGATTTAAAGAAACACATTTTTTTAATGGCACATCACTAGCATCAAGCGTGTGCTTTTGAATAACATTGAGCTGATCAGTTAGATGGGAAGTTTTATTACCTAATAGTTGAGATTGATTAAGTAAATCTGGATTGCCAGAAAAATTTATGTCCTGTAAATAAACACTCAGATTCGTGATATTTGCTCCTAAATTCGTAAAAATTTCTCCTGTTGCGCGTACAATATTTTCTGCTAATAAGCGTGGGAATTGAATCCAGCTCTGTAAACCTGATGCACTTGAAGTAGCAGTGGGATCAGATATATCTTCAGCTGCACGACGCCGTCTAAATACATTAATCTCATTCGTTTCTTCACCCGAATAGTCCTCGGTATGATCTTCTACTGAGGTCGCATTAATATCGTTAATAATATCATTATCTAAATAATGTTCCTGATCCCGACTGACCTCAATCTCGCTAGCATTAGTAGGTTGATTGGTTGGATGTAAATCAAGTGGTTGGGAACTCAGAATCGCTAAGGATGCTGCTCTTAAATTGGCAAGACGTGCATTGCTGGCCTCCTCAAAATCTTTTGTTGCATTAAGCTGGGTTAATTTATTTTTTAAGGCTATTTTCTTATTAGTAAACTGCAATGTTAACGTTTTTAATATAGGTTCTTGAAAAAATTTCTCTACTATCAACGTAAAAGGTAACACTTGATTAGAACTATTACTGAGCATATTCGTCCATAATAAATTAGTTTGATTATGGTGGAAAAAAGCACCCGGTTGGTAGGCATGTGGAATAATAATATCGCTATCTACTGCAACATCTTTTATACCGACAATCGCCAGCTCATGCTGTGAACCAAATTTTAATGGCTCGGGTTTTAAATGCAGATGCGAATGACGACCGGCTATCCGATGTGCTTGAAGCCCATTTAAATAAATGTGTAAATATTTTTTATGCCAATGATTCTGTACATCTTTCAAGAGAATTTCAACAATCGGAATAGCTTTCTTTGCAGGAGTCCATTCTGTCTGCATCCCAACCATAAGTTTCAAATCATTCTTGCCTAATTTATTTCTCTTATTTGGCTTCTCGAATCGAATCTTAGTGGTTGCATTTATTGCTCGAACTTGTGCATTTAACTCTCGTAAATCTAAGCTATCAACATGCGTATCCTCAGGACGACGATACAGCACGACTTCCTTTACGGGTAATTGTGACTTTAATAAAGATTCCATTCCCGATTTAATAACAAATAGCCCTTCTCCACCATTCCCATTCAGATGTGTTCTCGCTAAAGGGTTATTATACATGACTTCTCGGCCGTTATGGCCTATAACAACTGTCTCATTTTGCAATGTAGTGATGATAAAAATTATATTTAAACGACGGGCAATAGGCGGATAAATACGCATAATATCTTTTATGCTTTGATCCGTCTTAAGAGTAATATAAAGATTTTTTTTGCCTATTATAAGCTCCGCATTATCTATAAACTGAAGGCTCGTGCTAGCCGATAAATAGGCATTTAATTCGAATGTAAAATCTTCCACACTCTCATCATTGATTAAATTTAATAACGCATGGCGTATTTCATGTGGCTGGGTTAATGTCACATTAAAACTATCCGCCGCTGGGTTTACCAAATGTTTTTTCAAAAGCTCTCGTGTTCGATTAGTTTGTAATTGCGTAGGCAGAACAAAAGGCGCTTTATAGCTATCCGATTTAAATTGATATGCTATGCTTACATTGGCTGTTGCATTAGGCTGAGAGAAGGAAATTTTATCCGTCTTTCGAGAAAGTGTTCTCATTCTATGATCTATGAAATGCAATTTAATCGCTTGTGATTGTTCATCGTCTGATGTAGAAAATGAGATAGAAGATACATCTGAAATAAGCGCATTAAAAACAAATTGCTGTTTTAACGGTTTAGTATTCGCATTATCCTCAGTCCTTGTTAAGTTAACGGCAACGTTTCCTTTACCAGGTAAAATGTAATAGGTAAAGTTACCGACTTCTGCTGCATTAGTAACAACAGTATTCGGATGTAAATGCATTTTCAAATTATAATCACAACTCGTATTTCTAGGAATTAAAAGGATATCTGGATTTCTTAACGTTGGCCCACCTTCTGTATCAATCACTTCTGTAGCACAAGCCGCCGTTACAGTGAGAGGAAAAGTCCCTCCGACGAGTTTCTCTATGCTGGTAAGCGCCAGCGTATTATTTCCAGCTTGCAAATAACCTTCATTTAAATCGATTTCTATTCTAATTGCGGGCTGAAATCCGGATAAAATTAAGCTATCTGACCCTTCTGCTCCATTTAAACCACCGTTCTCTTCTCCGTCTATAGGAAGTGCCGTCCAGACTTGCGTAGCTTGTACTATATAAACATCGTCCTGCTTGCCACCTTCATAGTCTTTAGCACCATTATTGACCATAAAAATATTTGGAATATCCTCAAAACCCACTGCATGATCTACTCCTTCACCTAGGTTGTAAAAGGCTGCGTTTCCTGTACTGTTAATATTCGTCAGGCCTAATGCCCTATCACAGGCATAAGCCCCCCCTTTAGGGAGTGATTTGCCTTCTTCGCCGCCTGTCGGCACGCAAAGCAGTTCGCTGCCCTCGGGCGCTGTAATTTCTTCTCGAGTTAAAGTAAAACCAATGAGCTTATCTTTGAAATAGACATAATTATCTTCGTAGTCAGTAAAAGTGGGATCACATACTGTTTTCTCATTGGTACAAGTAGGGGGAAAAGAGAGCCCTCCTCCAGAACAAGATCGTTCTCCAATAACGATACGACAACTTTTACCTGTCTCGTTAATAGCGGGAAAAATAATGTGTTTAACTTGAGGATGGTTTTTTAGAAATTCTAACTTTTTGGGTAAGATGCGACTGTATTCAGTTACTTCATCAACCATTTTCTTTATATAGTCCTCGGGGCCCAGAGCTAAAAAAGCCAGGCCGCCTTCTTTAAGTTTCTCCCAATCCGTTAAATGAACAGCATGATTCTCTCCTTCAACTATTTCTACATCATCATAGATTCTATTTACCACCATGACGATAGCCACCACAACTTCGCCAGCTGGCCCCGTCACGCTAGAAATAGCCAATTCTGCCATCGTTTCAGAAGTTGCCTCAGCCACTTCTACGGCTATTTCTACTCCATCAACGCTGGTGTAAACAATATCGCTGGCCACACGAACCTTAGCATCCTGAAGCGCATTCGTGTCATTCGTATTTAATGCTTTAACATCCTTTACCAAGTTATAAATATTTAATAGCGCAGTCCCTCGGCCTACGACGCGTGAACCTCCTCGCCACAGTTTACTCTGAACTGCCTTTCCTTCCGTCAACACGCTCAATCCCTTTTCATCTAAGCGTTCAGCAGCTTTTCCTAACCCATAACCTGATGCTTTAAATCCAGCAAGCTGGATAGCTGCGGTAGCATTACCTTTAGATAAGTCAACGAGTGCCTCTTCGAAGAACATACCATCAGTGCCATGAGATAAAATGCTTGCCGTTGTTTGCAGATGACTGGTTGTTTTTTGATTATGCACCAGCGTTGCAACTTCTTCTTGCTTAGTTCCACCCACGCGGCGAGTGGCCACATAATCTAAAGCTTCAGATTGCTTGGCTTCGGATAACTTGGCCAGTTCTTCAAGCAAGGGTTTACTATCTATTGTGCAAAGACCGAGCTCACGTTTGTGTCTGTTAAGACAGATAAACAATTTATTCAAATCTTGATCATAAATAATATTATCATCATCATTTATCTGAGGAGCTTTAAGAGGGGCACCTTGATAATAATTCCTTCGAAATTCCGTTAACAAGCCTTGCGTAAAGTCTGAAGGCGCGACTCCTGCTAGCTTGTCAGTCACTCTCATTAAGGGATAGAATATTTGATCATGTTTCCAAGTTTCTCTCTCAGAGGGGCTGTTGGGATTAGCATACCAATTAGTGTACTCAACAGTCTTATCACGTATTGTCTGTTGTTCTTGTGCAGAAAAACTTATCGTTCTTTCTGTTGCACTTTTAGTAAAATCGACTGGATTCAATGGGCGTAAATAGTCCGCTTTATTTTTTTGAAGCATGAAATTGACTGCTCTTGATTCAAGGCTGCTATCAGCACGATTAGGCGTAGCATGGACTAATCGTTGGGATCGCACATCAAAGACGATGCCTTCAGGCGATGGCTTAGTTTCACCTACATCACAGGCTTTAATCTTAAATCGGCCATTTTCCGGATTGCCATCGACTGAATCCTCTATATTTTTTAAATGTATTTGTTTTAAGACAAAATCGATATTATTATCCGATATTTTACTCGGAATCTGGGTTGACGACAAAGTCACAGGATCTCTTCCGCCGCTGATATAGAGATCTATATTAGTTTGGCCTGGAAACTGTTCGACAAGTTGATCGATAAAACTTGCGGGTCCAGAATCTTTATCAAAATGCGACAAAACTACTTTTTTACTGGCAGGTTCAAATGCTACGACAGCCACACATTGCTGAATATTATAAGTACCTAAATTGGCATTGTTAGCAATACCAATTTCACGTTGTAATACCACATGCGCAGAATTATCCATCTTGCCTTGGGTTAGTTTATAGGCTTGGTGGTAATGAAAAGATTCTCGCATCTGTAAATCATGCATTGAGAAATGCGGAGATTGGAACGACTGCCCTTTAAGCTCCTTGTAAAGACCGGCTAATGCCAAATGCCCCTGTAATTGTCCCAGGTTACCTCTAGAATGCAACTTACGCCGATTGGTCTCTTCATACTGAGATATCGCCAATTCACCTTCACTAACATAGGTTTTTGCTAATTTTTGATAGGCGGGTTCAAGAAAATTATACTCCTTCACCGTATGATAAATATCGATAGCTTTTTCTAAATTTATCCGTGCATCGTCATTACTGTTTTCATCTAGGTATACGTTAGCTAATTCGTCATAAGCATAAGCGAGCGAACGATGCTCAGAATAGCTAGGATTAGAATTATATAAGCGGATCGACTCTTTTAAACTAGATATAGCATCTTGATAAGCTCCATGCCGATACTTGTTCTGCCCATCACTGTACCATGCTTGCGCCTGGTCATAAGTTAGCTCAAAAGGCACAGGAGTATTTAATAAGTTACTATCTACGGTATCCAGATTTCGAAAACTGCGTGGTAATCGTATTTGTTCAGCTCTCCAAGCAGAATATTTCTCTTGTTTTACATTTTTTAAGGAATCGAGATAACTTGGATGAAAAAATTCCTCTTCTTTAGTAGCTGCGAGTATGCTACGCGTCTTCGAAACCAATTCCTCTGCATCATCTAACGAAAAAGTAGCGCGCTGCTCGTATTTTTCTAATTCGATGAATAAATCATCTAGTTCAAGCGATAATGCCTTTGAAATTTTATCATCAAGCGGATCGCTATCCCTTAAATCACCAATCGCTGTCTTCAAAAATCCGATTTCTTCAGGTATATCTACTTGATCTATTTCATCTTCCTCAAATTCAGGTGCATCTACAAACTCTTCGAGAGCCCTAGTCGCCTCTTCGACTTCTCCTACTAAAGCATGGATTAAGTTTGCTTCACTCAGTAAACGCTCGGCCATTTGTCCCGCTGTCTCGCCACTACGAATCTCAACCCCGTTAGCATCAAGAATGGGGTTATTTTTAATATTTAAATCATCTACTGTCGCGACACTCAGTAAAAACGCTAAAATCTTAGGTCCTCGCCAGGCGTCTTTAACAGCTTCGTGGATGGCGGTATTACCGTGTTTATTTTGAATACTTAAGATTTTTAAATCAGTAAATTTATAATCGCTTTTATAAATAGCGTTAACGACATCGAAATTACTGCAGATGACGGCGGTATGTAGTGGCGCATTTCCATCCAAAAGCTCCTTTATGGTAAGAAGTTCTTGAATTTTAGCCGATTCTGCGCTCGCAATAACAATATCAGTAATTTCTTTTTCTTCTTGCATTTCCGTTCGTTCATTTTCTTTTTCTTCTTTATTTCGATAAGCAGCTACCATATGCAGCGCTACTTCACCATCACGATCAAACTGTCGAAAAATTTCGTCTGGACCTGAATCAGCAATTTCCTTAACCACTAAGCTTTTTCGAAGGCCAATAGCACGATGGAAAGCAGAAAAATTTTCTTGACCTGTTTGCAAGTCGGTTTGAGCACCTTTTGCAATGAGTGATTTTGTAAGCCTAGCCCTGGCTTGTTCTGTCGCTTGCTGATCTGTCAAACCTGAAAAATCTTCACCCGTCGCAGCGGAAAGTTCTGCACGGGTTACTATCGCTGTGCTTTCAATCGCAGCCACCAAAGGCACTGTTTCGCCAGTATATTCTTGATTTCCCACTTTAACTTTGAGATGACCATTACCGAGATTCGGATCGGCATCATAGCCTAACAAACGATTCACTGCAGCCAGTTTTAGTTCATTGCAAGCATCATACAAAGGAGTTTTATGCTGAGCATCTTGACGATCAATCTCGTGGCCGGTTTCCTTAAGAAATTTAATTAAAAATAAATTTTCTTTTGCTGCGGCTAGATGTAAAAATGATTTGCGATTAGTTCGATTGACAACAAAAATATTTTTCCCTTTTAAAGCATGTCCATCAGGTAAAAAGTTATTCAATCCAGCCTGTCTAATTTTGAGAAAATCATTTGCATTAAGATTAGCTCCATCGGCTTGGATATAAGCAGCTAATAGTTGATATCGATTATTGAATTCAGTTTCTGATATGGGTGCATAAGGCATTTTTTTATTTTTCTCTGTTTTATTAAAAATTAAAATTTCTTATATTTAAGTGGGCGCGAAATATAACGATAATTTTTAATTCTGTATAGTGATTTTATTAACTATTTTTAATATACAGTTTTTTATTAAAAAAGATATTGATATCTAATAAAATTATTAACAATAAAAAAATAAGAACGATGCAAAATGCTGTTTTTCTAAGTAGAAATAGGTATATAATGGGTACTAAGTGCAGGAACCACTCATCACTTATAATAAAAGCAGGATGGCAACCATGACGAGTACACTAATGCGATTTGATACCTTAGCATGGGCTAAAAAACTTGAGAAAGCAGGTGTACCTTCTGCGCATGCTGAAGCGCAAGTTGGAATCCTTTCAGAGGTGATTGAAGATAATATTACGACTAAGCAAGACTTAGCTGAAGTAAGACGCGATATTATTCTAGAGATTGAAAAAATTAAAGCCAGTCTTAATGCTCAAATAGCTAAATGGGTTCTTGGCGTTTCTGCCGTTCAAGCTACCGTGTTAGTCAGCTTAATTCGCTACATACATTAAATAGGATAAAAAATCACCGTCATGGCGAGCGAATGTAATGAGCGTGGCCATCCATAGTTTTATATTGCTTAGATTGCCGCGCGCTCCGCGCTCGCAATGACGAAAGTTAGCTAAACTTTCGTCTCAACTCCATAGATAAAAAATACTAAAGTTCATTCAGTTTACAAAAAAACGTCCGCATCGACTTACTGAGATACCAAAGACTTTGACAGGATCTTCTTTTCTTCACGTACGGATAACGTCGATCGAGTTGATAAAGTTGTACCGCTAAATTATGTTCAGCTAAATGCGCAGAAAACTGATGTGTGCCATCGCCTTTTGCTACAAAATATAAATTTTGACTATGATCCGGATGCAAAACAGCAACAATGGAAGCCAAACTCGGACTGCCTATCGGTGTAGGTGGCAAACCTCTACGTGTATAGGTATTGTAAGGTGTGTCTTTACGTAGATCTTCAATAGTTAGTTTACCCGTGTAATGTACACCTAAACCATAAATAATACTGGCATCAATTTGCAAAGGGATACCCGCCTGCAAACGCCGCACGATCACACCCGCAATCATCGGTCGTTCTTTAGCAATCGCGGTTTCTTTTTCAACTAAGGAGGCGGCTATCAGTGCTTGATAAGAAGTTTTATACGGTAAATCGTCAGCGCGCGCTTTCCAGGCTTCATGTAATTTTTTTTCCATTAACTGATAGGACCATTTTAATAAATCGCTATCTTTAGATCCAGCGCTGAAATAATACGTCGCAGGATAAAATAAACCTTCCGGATTCTGCGCGGGTAAACCCAAATTAGCTAAGATTTGTTCCGGTGATATGTGATTTAGTTGATGTTTAACGACGGTTAAATTATTTAATGCGTTGATTAATTGTTGAAACGTCCACCCTTCAACAATGGTAAAGCGATGAAAAATGGCTTTTCCGGCTAACATTTGGTCCAACATCTGACCGGGCGTCGTCCCTGGATCAAATTGATATTCACCAGGTTTTAATTTACTGGTCGCTCCTTTAACATAGGCTAATAATAAGAAAAAACGCGGATGTGGCATGTCGCCTAGCTGCTGTAAGTCCGCGATTAAATGATGCACCGAAGCACCAGGTGCAAATACAATGTGTATCGTTTGCGTTTTACTTAAAGGCGATTGTAAAAACCGGTGATAATGCGCAACAAAATAGGTTAATAAAAAAGCGACGACCAGAATGACTAAGGCAATCAGAGTCAATCTCTTCATTAGATCTCACAATCTTGCAAACAGCAATGACGCATTGGTTCCACCAAATCCAAAAGAATTAGATAACGCATAATCCATTTTTAATTCTTGTGGTACATTCGGGACAAAATTCAGATCGACAAAATCATCATCAGGAATATTGAGCTCAGGTGGATTGCCTGGATTATCTAAATTAATAGTCGGCGGCGCCTTTTGTTCTTTGAGTGCCAAAATAGTAAAAATAGCTTCCACCGCGCCCGCTGCACCTAACAAATGGCCGGTCATCGATTTAGTCGAACTAATCGCCATCTTTTTTGCATATTCGCCAAACACACGACGGATGGCTCTTAACTCTAAATAATCACCTTGTAACGTCGATGTGGCATGCGCATTGATATAAGCGACTTTTTCTTTATCGATATTGGCATCATGCAAAGTATTTAACATCGCTGTCATCGCACCCTGCCCGTCTGGCGCTGGACTGGTCATATGATAAGCATCGGCACTCATACCAAAACCCACCAATTCGGCGTAGATTGGTGCATTACGTTGTTTGGCGCGTTCATATTCTTCTAGAACTAAAACACCGGCGCCGTCGCCTAACACAAAACCATCGCGCGCTTTATCCCATGGACGACTGGCCGCTTGTGGATCTTTGTTACGATTAGATAAAGCACGACAAGCAGAAAATCCACCTAAACCTAACGGTGTCGTCGCCATTTCTGAACCGCCCACTACCATGACATCTGCATCGCCATAAAGTATGGTCCTTGCACCCAAACCGATATTGTGTGTACCCGTGGTACAGGCCGTTACTACGGCAATATTAGGACCGCGTAACCCATAGCGTATAGAAATTTGACCGGCTAACATATTGGTAATAGCACCCGGGATAAAAAAAGGAGATATTTTTCTGGGGCCACCTTGTTCTAATTTAGTGTGGTTTTCTTCAATGAAAGGTAAACCACCAATCCCTGAGCCTACCGCAACACCGATCCTGTCGGCATTTTTTTCAGTCACTTCGAGTTTTGAATCCGCCATCGCTTCTATTGCCGCCGCTAAACCGTATTGAATAAATAAATCCATTTTGCGGCCATCTTTCGGTGTAATACCATATTTTTCTGCTTGAAAATCACGCACACTGGCAGAAATTTGACAGGGAAAAGCGGAAACATCAAATTGGGTGATAGCAGAAACGCCGCTTTTTCCTGCCAATATCGCTTCCCAAGTTGTTTTGGTATTAAGACCTAACGGTGTCATCATACCCACACCGGTTACCACTATACGTCGCTTTTTTTTCACGTTCGCCCCCTACAAATAAAAAACTGACTTATATTTTGGATGTAATTATTCTTCAGTTTCTTCAGAGTCTTCAGTTTCGACTTGATGTTGTTTGATATAATCGACGGCTTGCTGAATAGTGCGAATTTTTTCAGCTTCTTCATCTGGGATTTCGGTATCGAATTCTTCTTCTAAAGCCATGACTAATTCGACGGTGTCTAAAGAATCGGCACCTAAATCATCGACAAAAGAAGCTTCCATAGTGGCTTCTTCTTCTTTTATTTCAAGTTGATTAACCACTACCTTCTTGACACGTTCTTCGATTGTACTCACTGAGAATCTCCCCTATTTAGTATAAATAAAACCTGTCGCTTAGTTTATTCAATTCCTGAATGAACGCAAGTCACTTTACTCAAATTAACTAATTAAGTTTACGCTTATAAACTTAAACCATGTTAAAAGCCATCCCTGTTCAATTCATATACATTCCGCCGTTGACATGTAAAGTATTACCTGTCACATAGTCAGCCCACTCCGATGCTAAAAAAACACAGGCATGCGCGATGTCCATCGCTGAGCCTAATCGTCGCACTGGAATTTTTTCTAGTAACGATGTGCGTTGCTTTTCATTTAATTGACGGGTCATATCGGTTTCTACAAATCCTGGCGCCACAACATTAGCAGTGATATGCCGTGTTGCAACTTCTTGCGCTAAAGCTTTAGTAAAACCGATTAATCCGGCTTTTGCAGCGGCATAATTGGCTTGGCCTGGATTTCCAGTACACCCTACTATAGAAGCAATATTAATAATACGTCCATACTGTGCTTTCAACATCGGCTTTAAACACAGTTGCGTTAATTTAAAAACGGCGCTTAAATTAGTCTCTAGCACAGCATTCCATTCATCAGCTTTCATCCGCAATAAAAGATTATCACGCGTAATGCCTGCATTATTCACCAATATATTAGGCAGCCCAAACGTAGCTAATTCGCCCATTAAATTTTTTATCGACGCTTCATCGTTTAAATTTAAAACAAAACCTTTACCTTTCAAGCCTTGCTCTTGCAATGTGTGGGAAATTTTTTCTGCGCCGGCAACACTGGTTGCTGTTCCAGCAACCAGTGCACCTTGTTGTGCTAGCGCGACAGCAATCGCTGCGCCAATACCACGACTGGCGCCGGTTACCAAAGCGACTTTATTCTTTAATAACATAAATCTTCCCTTAACCGATTAAGGCTTCTTGGAGTATTTCCGGATCCTGTATCGAGAGTGTGGGTATCGATGTGATACGCTTATTTAAACCGGTTAATACTTTGCCCGGACCACATTCAATAAATTCTTCGATCCCACGTTTCTCAAGCGCTTGAATTATTTCTACCCAACGTACGGGATTATACAGTTGTTCGACTAAAGCTTTTTTTATCATAATCGGATCGTGTTCGATACCGACATCGACATTATTGATAAAAGGGATATGGGGTACTGAAATATGAATAGTTTGCAAGGTTTCTGCTAAATGTTCTGCAGCGGGTTTCATTAAAGCACAATGTGATGGCACACTAACGGGAATAAGTTTCGCTAATTTAGCACCGGCTTGTTTGGCGTGTTCGACCAATCGACCCACCGCAGCCGCATTCCCTGCCACCACCGTTTGTCCGATGGCATTATAATTCGCTGGCGCTAAGACTTGACCTTCAGCCAGCGACTCACATAAAGCCTGTAATTTATCATTGTCTAAACCCACGATAGCCGCCATCGCACCGACGCCAGGCGGAACTGCTGCCTGCATTAAACGTCCTCGTTCAGCCACCAAACGTACCGCTGTCATAAAGTCCAGCGCATCGCCGCATACTAATGCAGAGTATTCACCCAAGCTATGACCTGCCATAAAGGTCGGTTTAATACCACGCTGTTGCTTCCAAACTCGCCATAAAGCCACGCTCGCTGTCAACAAAGCCGGTTGTGTATTTTCCGTTTGATTGAGTGCAGCCTCTGGACCTTCTTGACACAATTCCCATAAATCAAACTTTAAGACGTGTGAAGCCTCCATGAATGTTTCTTGAATTAAAGGATAGTCTTTAGCAAACTCGGCTAACATACCTAATGTTTGCGAACCTTGCCCCGGAAAAATAAATGCAATTTTTTTAGTCATTATAATTACTCATTTAGATAGTCCATAAATAGAACTCAGCAATGTACATATGGATGGCCACGCTCATTGCATTCGCTCGCCATGACGGTGTTCTCCTCGTCATTGCGAGCGCGTAGCGCGCGGCAATCTACACATTTTTAGTAGCGTACTAAAGCAGAACCCCAGGTTAACCCTGCGCCAAAGCTTTCCATTAATAATAATTGTCCACGTTGCACACGGCCATCTCGCACCGCAACATCTAAAGCTAACGGAATAGAAGCAGCTGATGTATTGCCATGTTGATCTAATGTCACCACCACATGCTGCATGGTCATTTTAAGTTTATTCGCCATGGCTTGAATAATACGTAAATTAGCCTGATGCGGAATTAACCAATCAATATCTTTTTTATTTATCTTATTCGCGGCTAAAGTTTCTTCTAATACCGCACTTAATTTATTCACCGCAATCTTAAACACATCACTACCTTGCATTTTAAGATGCGGAACATCATCCTTTTTTAAACCGGTACCTAGTGACAATAAATCTTTATAAGATCCCGCAGCATGTAGATGGGCAGAAATAATGCCTGGTTCTTTGGCGGCTTGCAGGAGCACCGCACCGGCCCCGTCACCAAATAAAATACAGGTCGAACGATCTTCCCAATTGATAATATTCGACATGCTTTCACTGCCGATGACGAGTGCCGTCTGAACCACACCGTTACGAATAAATTGATCAGCAACACTCAAAGCATAATTAAAACCCGCGCAAGCCGCTACGACATCAAAGGCCGGGCAACCATCTTCACCCAACGCCGCTTGTACTAAACAGGCGGTACTAGGAAAAAATTTATCGGGGGTGCTCGTGGCAACGATAATCAGCTCTATATCTTTTGCGGTAACATCGGCCGCCAGCAAGGCTTTTTTTGCAGCCGCGGTCGCCATACTCGCGGTGCTATCGTTAGGACCAATAATGTGACGTTCGCGTATGCCGGTACGTTCGACTATCCATTCATCCGTGGTAGCCACCATTTTTTCAAGTTCGGCATTGGTTAGTATTCTTTCCGGCAAATAACTACCGGTGCCTGCAATACGTGAATATTTCATAAAGACTGTTCAGATTCCTTCAATAAACCGGTCACTTGTTCGCGTATACGTTCGGGAATATTTTTTTGCACTTCTAAAATTGCTTCATTAATCGCATTTTTAAAAGCGAATACGTTCGCGCTGCCGTGACTTTTAATCACTATGCCACGCAAACCCACTAAGCTTGCGCCGTTATAGTGCGCCGGATCAAATTGTTTACGTAATCCTTTCAATACATGTAACGCCATTAAACCGGAGAGACGTGAAAACCAATTACGATTAAACGCTAATTTAATATAATGGCTCATTAATTTTGCCACACCTTCGGTGACTTTCAACGCGACATTGCCGACAAAGCCATCACAGACGATCACATCCGCTAAACCTTGATAAATGGCATCGCCCTCGATGTATCCGATATAATTGATGTGTGCATTCTTTAATAATTCAGCGGCCTTTTTAACCTGCTCATTGCCTTTGATTTCTTCAGAACCAATATTCAATAAGGCTACGCGCGGACTCGGAATATTGTCGATCTCAGAACTTAATACCGAGCCCATAATGGCAAATTGCAGTAGATGTTCAACTTCAGTATCGACATTCGCGCCCAGATCTAAGACACGCACTTTGGTCTGTTCTTTCATAGTGGGGAGCATCGCACTGATAGCCGGTCTATCAATGCCCGGTATGGTTTTCAATACAAAACGTGCAGTCGCCATCAATGCTCCGGTATTGCCGGCGCTGACGCACGCCTGAGCCTCGCCTTCTTTGACTAAATTAATCGCAACGCGCATGGAAGAATCTTTTTTATTACGCAACGCCAAAGCCGGAGGTTCGTCCATGGATACGACTTGACTTGATGCGTGTAGCGTCAATTGACTCGACATTGGCTTGGTTTTTGCCAGCTTCAACTGCTCTTGCAAGGCATCCAAGTCACCGACAAGAATAATATGTAGTTCAGGCTCCTCCTGAAGGGCTAAGAGCACAGCGGGTACTATCACGGAGGGACCGTAGTCGCCTCCCATAGCATCGATAGCCAGAGTATAACGAGACATTTAAGGTGTTATTCCTTGGCTTTTAGGACCTTTTTTCCACGATAATAGCCATCTTTGGTGATGTGGTGGCGGATATGGGTTTCGCCACTGGTTGCATCAATCGAGACAGCTGGCGAAGTTAATGCATCATGCGCACGGCGCATGTTTCTTTTCGAGCGAGATTTACGTGATTTTTGGACTGCCATGATGGCCCTCTTATGTAAGCAATTCTAAAAGACGCATATTATGCGGTCTGATGGTCGAAAAAACAACCGGCGTTTTTTATTTCACTCCAGCTGCTTTGACCAAGCCTTGATACTTCAATAACAACTGTTCAGAGGTTTCTTTATACTCAGGATTAATGACGATACAGGCTACTGGACAGACTTCAACACACTGCGGGGCGTCAAAATGGCCTACACACTCGGTACATTTGTTGGGCTTGATTTCATAGATAAACTCACCCTGAATGATGGCTTCATTCGGACATTCGGGCTCACATACATCACAATTGATGCAATCATCGGTTATTAGTAAAGCCATCGCATACCTATTGTTCTTAAGTAAATCACTGTCATGGCGAGCGAATGTTCATTCGCGTGGCCATCCAGGGATTGCCGCGCGCCTTTGGCGCTCGCAATGACAATACTCTTTAAAACAATACTCATGTTCGTTTAAACTTAGCTTGTAAAGCCTCTGCCACCACCGCCGGTACAAACTGCGCCACGTTGCCTCCGAGACTGGCAATTTCTCTGACTAAATTAGCCGAGATGAAGGAATGCTGTTCGGCCGGAGTTAAAAATAAGGTTTCCAAATCAGGCATCATTTTTCGATTCATACTCGCCAATTGAAACTCATACTCAAAATCAGACACCGCACGCAAACCCCGTAAAATGACATGCGCGTTATAGTCTTTCGCACAATTGATTAACAAACCATCAAAACCATGTACCTGCACATTATTCAGATCGCTTAATACCTGTTTGGCTAAATGGATACGCTCATCGACAGAAAAAGCCGGCGTTTTACTCGGATTTTTCGCCACTGCAACTATCACGGTTTCAAACAAACGCGCAGCACGTTGCACGAGATCCAGATGGCCATTGGTCATTGGATCAAAAGTACCGGGATAGATCACTTTGGTTTTCACGGATCACCTCTTACCTATAAGCTTAAGCATGTACACCGAAAAAAAATCCTAAAAATATTAAACCACCTATCCATGCATTATTCAAAAACGCTTTAAAACACAATTCAGGTTTTCGATTTTTAATTAAATAGTGTTGATAAATAAGTAAGCCAACCGCCAACGCCAACATCAAATAATAAGGCATGTGCGCTTTTAAGCAGAAACCTATGATGCTTAATAGTAAAACAAAACTTAACTCTAGGGCAGCGATAAACATCACATCATGACGGCCCAGCGCTAACGCACTGGATTTAATACCCACACGCCTATCATCCTCTCTATCCACCATGGCATAAATGGTATCATAAGCGACACACCACGCATAAGCGGTCAAAAACAACAACCAAGCAATGGCCGGTATTTTTCCGGTTTCTGCCGCAAAAGCCATCAAGATAGACCAAGCACCAAACACCACACCTAAAAATAACTGCGGCCATTCGATATAGCGTTTGGTAAATGGATAGAGCACTATCATAGCAACCGCAATTACCGCCAGTTCTATGCTTAAGCGATTCAATTGACAGACCACTAACAACGCTAATAAAGTCAAAATGATTAATATCAGCACGGCCGCTTTCAAACTCACTGCGCCGGTTGCTAAAGGTCGATGCTGAGTTCTTGCCACAAAACCATCCAGATTTCTATCCGCGATATCATTCATCACGCAACCCAGCGATCGTGTTAACACCGCACCGATGATAAATAAAGCGAGGATTTTAATATCCACATGGCCCGCACTTGCAATCCATAACGCCCATAATGCTGGCCACAATAATAAAAATATTCCTATCGGTTGATGTAATCGTAGCAAGGTGAGGTAAGCTCGCCAACGTGGGTGGTAGTTCATGCTGCTTATCGTATAATAGGATCAGTCACACTGCAAAGCATCGATAATAGGTATATTATATAAAGATGATCTTCATACACAAGGAGCGTCGTTCATGTTGAAAAAAATTAGGACTAAGATACTTTTTATTTTTTCATGGTGCTTTCCACTGCTAGCCAGTGCATCTATTCCTGGGTTTTATATCTTAGGTCAACTCGGCACCGCCGACACACACCAAGAAGCCAGCAATGCCGCTGCACAATCGATTAGTAGTAAAATGGCTTTCACCGGTCGCATCGCCGGTGGTTATCAATTTAATCAAAATATCGCTTTTGAAATTGGTTATACACGATTTTCTGATGTTGATTTCTCCGGCGTCGGCGGTGTGCCCGGCCAAAATGTTTCTTTAAGTGAAAAAGCCATCGATTTCATGGCGAAACCGATGTTACCTATTTCGAGTAACGTGAACCTTTATGCCAAATTAGGTTTAGCGTATCTTAAAGCCAATGGTTCCGCTGTCGTGAATGGTCGGAATTACTTAGGATACTCCGATAGCTGGAATCCCAGTTTCGGTCTCGGTCTTAGTTACGACATTACCCCCTTTGTTCCGATCGATTTAGCTTGGACACGCATTCAGAGTGTCGGCGGCGGTAACAGCATACCCAGTACTGATTTTTATTCCATTGGTTTGGCGTATTATTTTGGTTGATACTGCAAATAGTAAACACTTATAATTTTTTTGATAACATCTTCTAAACCGTTAAACATTATTATTAGGAAGCACTATGCTAAAAAGAAATACAAGCGCCTTACTACTGGCTAGCACTATTCTCAGTGTCACAGCAAACGTGCATGCTGAAATGCCAGGTTTTTATGCCGGGGCACAACTCGGCTATGCGAATAGTCATATCAATACCACTAATTTAGTCACGGTAAATAATGGAACATCGCCGGTAGCGTTACCGGATCTGAATAATCTTGCTTTAGCGTATCGTCTCAGTTTTGGTTATCAATTTGATAACTATTGGGCGATGGAATTTGGTTATCGTCATTTTGGTCATACTGATATTTCAGTCGCTACCAATAATTACCTCGCCACTGCATCGAGTAAATCCAGCGCCTTTGATTTAACCGCAAAAGGGATACTTCCCGTCACAGATAAATTAAACCTGTATGCAAAATTAGGCTTGGCTTATCTACGACCTAACGCACAAGGGGGCTTAATTGCCAATAGTCCGTACAGCGGCACAATGAATAGCTATGCCAAAACCTTAGAACCGACGTTTGGTTTAGGTATCAGTTATGCACTCAAACCGAATGTTCCGGTCGAATTTTCTTGGAATCGCATCCAAAAAGCGGGTGGCAGTAATCACGCGCCGAGCAGTGATTTTTATTCACTCGGCGTATCGTATTATTTTGGATAATACGACTTACTCGTCATTGCGAGCACCGAGAATATTAATCGTCATTGCGAGCGCGTAGCGCGCGGCAATCTATTACTTAAAACTTCTCGTGAAACTCAAGATAAATTGACATTAATTCCTATTAACGGTTAAATAGTACGCTCTAATAACAATGTTTCTGTGGAGAAAATAATAACAATGCTTAAAAAAATACTCATTACTAGCGTAATAACCGCGAGTGCATGCGCGATAATGAATGCGAATGCAGCACTTCCTGTGGGTTTATATGTGAGTGGTCAAGCAGGTTATGCTGACACACACATGAAATCTCGTCTTTCATCATCGACCGGAATACCCTTAGCCAATGATGGACTGGCGGGTCGCGTCGCACTGGGTTATAAAATCACGCCGAATTTTGGTTTGGAAGTAGGTTACTTACAATTATCTGAAGGAAAATCTAATTTCCCGCATGACACTCAATCTAATAAACAACATGCGATTGACGTTGCTGCCAAAGGCATGTTACCGGTTACGCAAAATGTCAATATCTACGGCAAATTAGGCGTTGCTTATTTAACTACCGAGTTAAAAAAAGACGCAACTGACAAGGGAATCCCCATTTCTACCGATCTCAATCAAGCGGAAGGCATTGCCAAACACAAATGGGCGCCTGAAGTGGCTATCGGTATGGGCTATGACATCACACCTAATGTGACTGTAGACACCTCCTTAACTCACATCCAACCGATGGGAAACAACCGTCCGGGTAACATCGATTTCTTGGCTGTCGGTGTCAGTTACAACTTCGGCTAAACACACACACTTAACTAGTTAACCTTGGTTAACTAGTTAAGTTTTTTTATTGATCGTCATTGCGAGCGCTAGAATATTGACGTCATTGCGAGCACCGCAGGTGCGCGGCAATCTAGATATGGCCATGACGGGGGTTTACTGGCATACGCGTAGCGCGCGGCAATTTATAAATGCCAGTGCCTTAAAGACTATCCACGACCATATTTTTTTACTCCATCCTGTAAGTTTTTAAATGCCCAATCTGCGTCTGAAGTCTTTTCAGCGCGTGATAATACTTGCTCCCTCTTTTGTATTCGCTTAACAGCAGAAGGAGCAAACAAAGAAGCTATCCATCTACCCAAATAAACATTTCCGTAGAATGTTCCCTGGTAGTTAATTGGCAAATTCGTCTGAGAATAAGAAACTCCCGTTATAACGGATCGGTTATTCGGTATGAAATCCTCAGAATACAATGATTGTATCGATTTAACCTCTGCCTTGCTTGTAAAGTCGACTTGACGGTTAATTTGTCGCTTAGGTCGTGCGGATCGAGTTGTATTACTATTTAAACTATCGTTATGAGTCTCTGCCGCATATTGCTGAATGATATTATCAAAACTGGCAGCATTATTGATTTGCTCTGTATAATTTTTCAATAGTATTTGCTGATCAAGAAACGTCAGCGTTGTGCTTAATACCTTTTCTTTCATGGCAGGTAGTTGATAAAATTGACTGAATATAATCGTACATAGATCACGTTGCCGCGTAGGGTTATTCAATATATTGCTTAGCATGAGATCAGTGTTGTTATTTATAATAAAGCTAAATTGACCACTTTTTTTAAGAATAATAAGCTCGGATTCTTTTTCAATATCGGTATTGGTTATGACTATAATTTCTTTATCATTATTGAATACTAAAGGCGCATATACTAACCCCCAACGCCGATTATCAGCGATAATATTCATGGGCATATGTATATTATTCAAACTGATATCAAGATTCTGATACCAATTATCTTCCGATGCTTTTCTTAACCTTACATTCGCGATAGGCCAAGTTGTCATCAGAGGCAAACAGCTATTCGATACGCGATAATAGTGAGCATTTAATGAGACAACTAAGTCCTGCTGATGCTGGGATACGCTGAGTGAAATTTCTTGTTCAGGACACTCTTGTTTGGCTTGCTGTACCACCCAGCGTAAATCAAGTGTATCGGTCAGATCTTCCCGCACTTTGTAAAGCGTCACTTCAGGTATTGGAAATTTATCAGTACCCAATGCAGCCGTAATGACGTTGATATTTTCAGCACCGTTGCCCATTAAATGACTTTTAGCTAACGGATTATTGTACAGGATCTGATGCTGTTCATGTCCAATCAATACCGTTTCATTCTGCTTGAGTCGTATGGATAGCGCCATGTTGAGACGGCTGGCAATCGCTGGATACTGACTCACTATTTCATCCACGGTTTTATTGCTGCGCAACTGGGCATAGATAGTGTTTCTATTTACTAGTTTGATTTCTGCATCCTGAAAAACGTAATATGCATTGATCGGGCATTCTGGATAATGCATTTTTTTATCGTGGAATAAGCTGAGCTCTCTAAAAGGATCCGAAATAATGAGATTGAAGGTTTTATTCTGAAATAACAAATTAAAAGTAATGTTGTTAGCTTGAACGGTAATAGCGTCCAGATCTTCAAGTGAAAAATCAAAATAAAAACGCTGTACAGTAGGATCTGTAAATAGCAGCTGAACATGGGTTTCACCGGTTTCGTCATTTGGAATCCTATAATTAACCGACTCTAGACGTTCACTCGATCCAAACGTATGGACCACGGCGTTATTTCTTAATACGATTTTGGGATTATTATTGGATACATCGGTAATATAGATGTGATCGGAATAGTCTTGACTTTCACCGCCATAACTGTCGATAAACTCCAATTTTTCAGTTATATAGATGACATCTTGCTTATTCTTTCTTCCATCCATTTGCTGAATATTATCTATTTGGAGCCCGCCCTCACATTGTTGTGCAATGATTCCATTAGTCCTATTTTTTCCACAGATAAACCCTTGATCATCTAGCAATACATATCCGCTGACATTTTGATTAAAGTCCAACTTTATTTTATTATGCGCTGCATTGCCTCCGTTCAGCGTTCCTAAAATAGCATTCCCTTGCAATAGGAATAGATTACCGACATTACCACCGGTGTAATTTACCCTGCCATTACTCACCAGAAAAATGTTGGGCGTATCCGTTAATCCTATAACGGTGTGATTACCCTCATTTAAAGCAATGAGCGTGAAATTTT
Source organism: Rickettsiella endosymbiont of Miltochrista miniata (assembly GCF_964031245.1). Lineage (NCBI taxonomy): Bacteria > Pseudomonadati > Pseudomonadota > Gammaproteobacteria > Legionellales > Coxiellaceae > Rickettsiella > Rickettsiella endosymbiont of Miltochrista miniata. Next base: position 850,954 of record NZ_OZ035017.1, on the reverse strand, counting down.
CTGTTCTATTTTGCGAATATTCCACACCGATTGCTTTTTTACAAAGGTAGGTAGATATTTCATTATCTTGATTCATGAAGGGAGGATAAGGAACCATAGGGATCCATTGACTGGAACTGACAGGGGTCCGGGATCGACCGAATAAACAAAACAAGCTCCCTTCGTTGGAGTTATCCGGCATCGTGTCATCTAATGCTATCTTGATTTTTTTATCCAAAAAAACTTCTGCCGATGAACTTCCTAATGAAGAAATAACGCGTTTAATCTGCGGATGATTTTTTAAAAAGTCGATAATGTTTTTGACCCGTTGATTATTAGATGCTTTCGTTTCAATATAACGCGAAGGAGGAAAATACAAAAATGCTCGCCCGCCCTGAATAACTTTTTCTTCCTCATCGAGATGTACATTTTTCTCAATCGATGCCAATTGATCGTCAACATGTTCGATATCTGATCCTAACCAAATTAATGCGACTGCCGCATCTCCGAACGGCCCAGTGAATGCAGAAACCCCTTCCATGATCTCTAAGTTCTCAGCCGCTTCTACCCCAAAATCTAATCCGTCTTTGCTTACTATCGCTCCATTGGTAACAATTCCAGATAGCTCAGCTTTATTACCCGCTCTATATGCTTTTATTTGATTTTTTAAATTATAGGCGAAGAAAACCGATGGCAATCGCGCCAGAAAAGGGGAAGCGACTTTCATGCTGTTACCTAAAAACTGTCTTTTACCGGCTGTGATCACTTCTTCATCGGTTAATATACTGAGCGCCAACTTACCGTTTAAGGATAATTTTTTCTCCATTAATAAAGTTTCGTCTGCCGATGTTAATATTTCGCCTTGGGTTAAGAGTGAATTCGATACTTCTCCTAATAATGTACTGCTGGCTAGCAAACTAAAATTAATCGCTACCGTACTTAAATTACCTTGCAACAGCGCAGATAACGTATCCTTGGTAAATAGACCGGAAGACACTAACGTCGCGACTCGGCTCACCTTTTGTAGATGCTGCTTAATGCGTTGATTCAGCTGTTTGTTAGCTGTTTCTGGCTCTTCTTCCGAACGCAAACAGCCCACATCGCTACTTCTTTTTTTTCTTTTTTCTAATGACGAACACGCGCGTAATTCTTCTGGGGAAGGAAATATTTTTTCCTCGAATTCATAAAGTAACCGAACTGCATCGAGTTGCCGCGCTCTTTCCTCTTCTTTTGGTGAGAAGCGCTCCCCCAGTCGGTAATGTTTATCAGAGATTTCATATTTATAATCTAAAACTTTCCGGATATCTTCCTTAGAAAGAATCCCTTCATCTAGGCGTTCTTCTAGATAGTTCATCGTAGCAGTCAGCAGAAGTAGAAAAGGATATCGGGTGTAAACGAATGAGGCCTCGCCGATAAATTTAAGATACTCTCCTCGGCTATAGATCATATAAGCCGTATCAAACAAATAAATCAAACGAGTGACATCAAATTCAGAATAAGTAATGATATCTAAAATCCTTCTTCGGCTTGCTCGCACCTTTAATGCTTCTGTTAACTCGACATGTAGATTTATATGCAATAAAAAATGTAGATAATGAAACTCTACTTCCTTACCTACACTGAAACCTTCAGTTAATTTCAGAATTTTTTCTGCAATGTCTTTAAATGCAGGTTGATCTTTTTCTAAATTGACGCGTGTTACCTTCTGCACCAATCGATGAATAGTCGATTTATCTTGTTGACTCCCTGCGTTAAGCATGGAATAGCTTTTCAGTAGATGAATCGCTAGTGGCAATTTTTCAGGATGCTCCAAGGGAAGAAAAAAATTATTAGCGATATCATCAGGACATATGTACGCCATAATATTCAAAGTTTCGAGTGCTTTCCCTCCGGCGTATCGATCTTCCCTTATCTTATCCAGTGTTATTTGCCACGTAGTAAAGACGGTTTTTGCATAGGGGTCATTACCATAGCTGGGAAAATCGAAATCCAGTATTTCTAAGCCTTTTGCTTTATACAATTCTAGATAATCCTGGATTCCAAATTGAATATTGATATTTCGCTGAATATTAATATAAGCAACTGCCTGCTGCAGTGCTAGTGGTAATCCTTGCAATAAGGTGATTAATTCCTTGATTTTTCCATCCTGTGACTGATCGTTTGCCGTTATCGTTAACGCCGACTTGATCAATTCTTTCCCTTCTTCCTCTGTGAGGACATCCAGCGATACTACCGTCGCTACATTTCCCCAATTCCGATATCGAGAAGTGATCAATATAGCCGGCTTATTACCTAGTAATAACTTAGGTAAAAAATTTTCAAATTCTCTATAATTCTCGACGTTATCAAAAATGAATAAGCTTTTCCCCGTAGAAAAATACGTATAGACTTCCTCTAAAATCTCTTCTATCTCTTTTTCATTACCATATCTGTCTTGTCTTTCAATATTTAGTTTATTAGCCAGTTTTCTGACTGAATTGGCAAGATCCCCTTTGGATTCAGCATTGATCCATAACACATTGTGTTCATAATCGGCGGCATAGGTTCCAGCGTAGCGTAAAGCCAATTGAGTTTTTCCTACCCCCCCTAAACCACTCACAGAAGCCTGAACAGCGCTGGAAGACTCATCCCCTGATCTCGCCGAATTGACTGACAAACCTGACATCGCTTGCGCAATGACTGCGGTATTTCGAGTGGATAATAATGTCTTATGCAATTCTGCTAAGACTTTTTTTCTGCCAACAAAATTTGCTACCGGCTTTCTTAAATCAAAGAGTATCGGGTTCTTGGTTACGACTTGCTGCTCGACTCTCTGTGGTTCTATTGCAGGATAACGATCTTTAATTTTATCGAGTATGCGCGTAGATTCTTGTTTAAGATCGGCGGGTTGTAACACATATTCATATCTTCTTAAGTTATATTGGGCGACCGTTTCTGTCTGAGGGAATATTTCTTGCCGGTATTCACTTTGATAAGCGGCATTTAGCTCTCCATTAGCTAGGGTTTCCCAATCGAAAAGACGTCGATAACCATATTGCGTACTATCAGGACGATCAATTTTTTTATAGAATTTATTCGATTCGCTACCAACGATCGTAAGACCGACTTTTTCATACAAATTTACGGTGTTGACATCTTTTCCATTGGCATCTTGCAGTATGCTGCCCGAAATCCGGATCCGAACATTTTTAATACTAGGGTCAAAATATTTTTCTGACTTACCCATGACGATGCCTTTGGTTATTAACTCCTGCGTAATAGTGGGATTATCTTTTGCGTTTGCAGCAATATAATTCAATGCTCTAGCTGCCGCATCTTCGGCTAATTTTTCCATGGCCATCTTGTCACCCGCTTTATCAGTATGCTGCATAAATTGACTTTCAAAACTGTGGAAAGTTTCGACAGCCGCTTCTGATAATAGTGTACCTAAATCACCTTCAGCGACATTTTCAAAGGCTTTAGTGATACTTTGCGCTTTTTCTCTGGAGAGATAATATTGGCTACTCAGCGATCGCACTGAAGTCACTATCGAAGGGAGCGAGCCTAATAAGCTTTGCGAAACAGCGATACCGACTAATGCTGCCGTTGATCCGGTTTTTATTTCTACCTTCAAGGCTTCCGCCGTTATTCTCCCTCCTTTTGCTGTTATATGATAAATAGCCAGTCTTTTACTGAACTCATTAATAAAACTATCCGCAAATATTTCTAATTGTTGCTTGACTTTTTCTTTCTGTGACTCAAGTTTGGTTTTTTTTGCCTCAGGTTCTCCGCGTTTGAATCTTGATTGAACAAATTGATAACTCTTCTCTGAAGTTTGCGGCAGAAGATTGTCAGGTAATTTTTCTAATTCAATTATTTTCACCACGGTTTTAATTCCTTTTTAAAATATTGTGAGCATTGAACATCACTATTTTTCCGCTGCGAACATCAAAGCGGTTTCTTTGGTTTTTGTGTTAACTAAGGTGCAAAATTAACTTTCGGCATTTCTTCCTTAGCCGGTGGCGTAAGATTTGCGGGTGCTACCGAAAAAAAACGCGAACGCGCAATGGAAGTTACTGCTTGAGTTTCTATATGATCTTCACTGGCTAAAATATCCTTTTTCATGCACTCAACATTTAATTTCTTTTTGAGCACTTCAGCATAGGCTTGGATATCCTTTCTAAAATCATTTTCGTTACTATTTTCAGATAAATTAAGCAAACCTTGCCAAACCTCTGCGGTGATTAACTCTTCCGGCATTTCCTCGAGTGCTAACAACCAAGAAAGATTATTTTCTGATGAAATCAAATCAAAATTTTCTTGTGTTAAAAGATCCAGTTTTTCTAACAATTTAACGGTACGATGTAATGCAATAGGATAAGAAAAATCGGCTAAAATTTTGCGATTAGCTAATGTGTTTAATCCAGTTTTATCCAAAGCAATGAGTATGTGAGTTACTGGTATAATAATCGATCCGCGATAAGCGAGGATAAACGCTTGATTCTCCGGAGTTAATGTGTCGGTATGTTTCATCTTGATTAAGCATTTAGCCAAAAAATTAGCTTGTACATTGGATTTAATAGCATTGATATATTCTTGACTTAACATTCCCTCCACACATAACTTGCTTAAAGCAAGAAAGCAGTCACCGGTGAAATTGTTTTCTTGATAACACTGATTCAATACTTGAAAAAATTCCTGCATTTTTTCGGCGTTGCTTTTGTTATCTAATTGTTCCAGTGTTAATTTTGAAAAATACTCTGGAAATTGTTGATAACCGGCTTTACCGCAAGTCGCAAATCCCGCATACTTTATCGGTACCGGATAGCTGAGCAGTTGACCTAATTGATTGGCTTGACCAAAATTTAAGGCACAAAAATTTTGGTAATTAATAGTGTACCAAGCCTCATACGATGCCTTTCCAGGCTTCACCGGATGATCGCATAGAAAGAAACGGTTAATATTAAACAAATCCTGATTAGATAATAAACCTTTATGAAGTTTCAGTGATTTTAAATACTCATCAGTAGCGCGTATTGCAGGATGTTCAGTTCGAGCTAATTTTTTTAAGATGCCTTTATTCTGATGATAGTGATTGATGACTTCCGTGACTTGTTGGATGTTCAGCATAAATTTTCCTTAATTTTAATTTTCTTTGCATGCGTGCGCCATTATCTTAACCAAATAAATAAAAAAAGAAAGTTTCACATAAAAATTAATTATTTTTCTCAAAAATAAAAAATAAATTAAAGAAAGTGAAAGAAAAAATTTTTTTAAAGCAGAAAAGTTGACAATAAAACGATCTGATTGTTTAATAGTTGTTCGTTTGACTAGTTAAACTCTTCAGGAGAATAATAACAATGTTTAAAAAAGTTCTAAGCACAACTGTGTTAACTGTTTCTGTATTAGGTGCAATGGCTGCGAATGCTGCTGCACCGGGCGTGTATGTGACCGGTCAAGTCGGTTATGCAAATACACATATGGGCAGCAAAACACAAATTTCTGATCTTATTTCAGATCAAAATTATTCAAAAGACAATGATCTATCCAATAATGGATTAGCCGGTCGTGTTGCATTGGGTTATCAATTTAACCAAAACTTTGCTGTGGAAGCCGGTTATCTGCAGTTAGGCGAAAGAAAAGTCGATACTAGCAAAATTGGTGCAACCACACAAAGCACTTTGAAACTCCAGCAAAATGCGATTGATTTAGTCGGCAAAGGTATTATGCCTCTCGGTAGTAACTTTAATGTTTACGGCAAACTCGGTGTTGCTTATGTAACCAGCAATATTGACAACACCACTACTGGCTCAGGAAATACTTCTACTACTGACCTAAATCGTACCGCTAACGTTGCTAAACACAAATGGGCGCCAGAAGCGGCCGTCGGTGTGAGCTACGACATTACGCCGAATGTATCTGTAGACACTTCATGGACACACATCCAACCTTTAGGAAACAACAAACCAGGCAATATTGATTTTGTTGCCGTCGGTGTTGGTTACAACTTCGGTTAAACATTCGTTTAAACCTAAGATTCAAAAAAACCCCTTGTCTCAAGGGGTTTTCTTTTTGGTTACCATGACATTGATCCACTCGTCATTGCGAGCGCGCGGCAATCCATTTATATAATTTCTTCATATAAATCTGTCCAACTTGGGTTTATCGCTTCTATCAATTGCAACTTCTTTTTTCTAGAGCCTGCCTTAATTTGTTTTTCTCTCATGATGGCTGATTCCATGGTTTCGTGTAATTCGTAAAATACTAATAATTCACAATGATATTTTTTAGCTAAGCCATGAATTATCCCTTTTTTATGTTCATAGACTCTTTTAGCTAGCATTGATGTTACTCCGGTGTATAGAGTCCCCCTCTTCTTGTTAGCAACAATGTAAACTGCAGGTTGTTTTAACATCGTATTTTACCTGGATTGCCACGCGCTACGCGCTCGCAATGACGAATAATATTTTCCGTTTTCACAATATGACGAATAATATTTTACACGCTCACAGTAATGACGAATAGAGCACCGTCATTGCGAGCGCCAAAGGCGCGCGGCAATCCATGAGAAATATGAAGCTATAGATGGCCACGCTCATTCCATTCGCTCGCCATGGACACAATCATAAATTAATCTATTTTATTATATCTATATAAGATATTCACTATTGACATACATTGACAATAAATGAATCTGCTTGTTAAATAGACACTCGTTTAACTAGTTAAACTCTTAGGAGAAAAATAATAATGTTTAAAAAAGTTCTATGTACTACCGTGTTAGGTGTTTCTGCATTGACGGTGATGGCAGCCAATGCCGCAGCACCCGGCGTGTATGTCACCGGTCAGCTCGGTTATGCGAATACGCATATGGGCAGCAAAACCAATTTTGCAGATATCAACAAAAACACACCGGCTGATTTCAACTTTACCGCTAACAACGCTAAAGATAGCAACTTGGCAAACAATGGCTTAGCGGGTCGTATTGCTTTGGGTTATCAATTTAATCAAAACTTTGCCGTTGAAACCGGTTACCTATACTTAGGTAGTAAAAAAGTAGATGGTACCATTGCAAAAGATCATCGCAATGACACGCTCTCACTCCATCAAAATGCCATTGATTTAGTGGGCAAAGGCATCGTTCCTATGAGTACCAATGTTAACCTGTACGGTAAAGTCGGTGTTGCTTACTTAACCACTGACGTGGAAGGAAAAATAGCTGGAACTGATTCCAAACCTGAGGTGACAGCAGACTTAAACAAAAACGCGAATTTGAACAAACACAAGTTCGCGCCTGAAGTGGCCTTAGGTGTGAGCTATGACATCACGCCCAACGTGTCAGTCGACACTTCATGGACACACATCCAACCTTTAGGAAGCGATAAACCGGGTAACATTGATTTTGTTGCCGTCGGTCTTGGCTACAACTTCGGTTAAACCTTCGTTTAATCCCTAGCTCCATAAAACCCCTTTTTTAAGGGGTTTTTCTTTTCCAGATTGAAAAAAGGCTTATTTTTAAGGATTTTCAGTAAATGTAGTCAAATAGATGACAATCTTAGCCCTATTTTCGCTCATTATTCATAAAAACATATTGATAGTATTTTGACCAAATGATATACAAGTTCATCAGTTTAACTAGTTAAACTTATTAAGAGGAAAATAATAATATGTTTAAAAGAATAATCGCAGCAAGCGTATTAGGCGTTTCGGCGCTCGGTATGATGGCTGCTAATGCAACATCAAATGGAGTCTATGTAACGGGACAACTAGGCATTGCCAATACCGGGAATCAATTCCAAGCCGCTAAAGGCCTTGAATCTGATGTCACCTTCGGCAAAGATAAAAAGTCACTCAAAAAGGACTTAGCCGGTCGTATCGCGATAGGTTATCAATTCACTCCCCATTGGGCAGCTGAATTAGGTTACTTACAATTAGGCCAACAAAAGTCTAGCGCGTCTATGCTAATTCCAGGTATGGCGAATATTGTGCCAATGGATGCACCGCAAACTTTTGTAAAGAATACCGTTAGCACTCAAGAAATCACCATTAACCAACATGCTTTTGATGTGGTAGGTAAAGGTATTTATCCCATTAATGATAAATTCAATGTCTACGCAAAAGCCGGTATGGCTTACTTAGTCACCGACGTGAAAGGTGATAAAGTAAATGATAAAGCTAAACATAGCCTTATGGCTCCAATTGCTAAACACAACTGGGCGCCTGAAGCCGGTCTTGGTTTCACGTATAACGTGACTTCGAACGTGTTCATTGATACCTCCATTACTCATATTCAACCTATGGGTAAAAACAAGCCGCGCAATATAGACTTTGCTGCAGTAGGTATTGGTTACAGCTTCGGTTAATCCCTCGCTTTAAACCAAACTGTTTGTTGAAAAACCCCTATTCTAGGGGTTTTTTTTTGGCAAAAACTCGCTTTTAGGCTCATTTTACTCAGATATATCAATTAAATTGATAAGAAAGTTGACAGCTATTTATACAAATGATAAATAAGAGCCTGTTTAACTAGTTAAATACTTACGAGGAAAATAATAATATGATTAAAAGAATAATCGCAGTAAGCGTACTAGGCGTTTCGGCGCTGGGTATGATGGCTGCTAATGCAACCACCAATGGTTTCTATGTGGATGGCCAAGTAGGCTATGCGCCGCATACTGGTAATAAATTTACCGGTTTACCTTCTGATCTTACCGTTGGCAAAGACAAAAAAGCAGCCAGAGGTAGCATCGCAGGTCGTTTAGCGATTGGTTATCAATTCACTAAAAACTGGGCAGCTGAATTAGGCTATACACAATTTGGTCAACAAAAGTCTAATCTTTTAATGAGTAATACAAGCACTACAACTGAGTATGTTGTTTCACCTTTTATCATACACGGCGATCCTGTGATTGTTCCTGTTGATGTAACAACCACCACTATCGTTGCAAAAGAAGCTATTACCATTAATCAGCATGCATTTGATATCGTTGGTAAAGGTATTTATCCTATCTCCGACAAATTCAATGTGTACGCTAAAGCCGGTATGGCTTACTTAACCACTACCGTAAAAAGTAAGGGTGATATGCAATACCAAGGTAAACCAGCAACAGCCGTATTTAGCAAAAACAACTGGGCTCCTGAAGCCGGGATAGGTCTGACCTACGACATTACTCCTAATGTCTTTATAGATACGTCCTTTACACACATTCAACCCATCGGCAAAAACAAGCCGGCAAATATTGACTTTGCGACGGTTGGTATTGGTTACAGCTTCGGTTAATTCCTGAGTTTAAACCAACGTTCTGTATGTTAAAAAACCCCTGTTCTAGGGGTTTTTTTTGGCAAAAACCCGCTTTTAAGCCAATTTTACTCAGATATATCAATTAAATTGATAAGAAAGTTGACAACTATTTATACGAATGATAAATAAGGGCCTGTTTAACTAGTTGAACCTTACGAGGAAAATAAAAATATGTTTAAAAAAATAATCACAGTAAGCGTATTAGGCGTTTCGGCGCTGGGTATGATGGCTGCTAATGCTACATCGAATGGAGTTTATGTCACTGGACAAGTCGGCTATGCACACAGAGCTAATCTTACCAGTGCGCAAGGCTTTCAATCCATTCAACCCATTTTTGGGGGCTTTGTTAATGCTCAGTCAGACGTCAGTTTTGGAAAGCCTGAAACTTCTGCAAAAAACCTAATGGGTCGGTTAGCGATTGGTTATCAATTCACACCCAATTGGGCAGTGGAATTAGGTTATTTACAATTAAGTAAAGAAACTTCTAGTATCGGCATCTCCAACACTACTACAGCAGAAGTTTATCCTTATCCAGTTATTACAAAAAAATCAACCCAAGTTGTTACGCTTAAGCAACATGCTTTTGATGTGGTAGGTAAAGGTATTATTCCCATTAATGATAAATTCAATGTCTATGCTAAAGCGGGTATGGCTTATGTAGTCAGCAGCGTAAGTGGAGATAGTGCCAAAATAAATGGAGAAGCTACCTCTGTAATCGCTCCGATTGCTAAACACAATTGGGCTCCTGAAGCAGGTATAGGTCTAACCTACGACATTACTCCTAATGTCTTTATTGATACGTCCTTTACACACATTCAACCCATCGGTAAAAACAAACCTAGCAACATCGATTTTGCGACAGTTGGTCTTGGTTACAGCTTCGGTTAATTCCTTCAGTTTAAACCAACTTCTGGTATGTTAAAAAACCCCTGTTCTAGGGGTTTTTTTTATAGATTGCCGCGCGCTGCGCGCTCGCAATGACGATCAATACTTTTTAGCGCTCACAATGACGAGTTAGCATTACCCTTCTTATTCATTTCATGGATAAGAAAGTTGACAACTATTTATACGAATGGTAAATAAGAGCCTGTTTAACTAGTAAAACAATCCATTTGAGGAAAATAATAATATGTTTAAACAAATCATGACGGCTACCGTATTAGGCGTTTCGGCGCTCGGTATGATGGCTGCTAACGCAACCGCTAATGGCGTTTATGTCACCGGCCAATTAGGTTACGCTAAAAATAAAACCGCTCTTAGCCCTATTAACACGTCAGACGGAAAAGCACTCTTTAATGTGAACGACAAGCTTTCTGCATCTGGCAGAAATTTAGCCGGTCGTTTGGGGATAGGTTACCAATTTAGCCCAAACTGGGCCGTGGAAATGGGTTACCTACAACTCGGCAAAAAGAAGTTTGATGGTTTACTATATACGCCCACCAAAGGACCCACCGGTGGCACAGCAATTAATGGTTCATCTAGCATTTCACAAAGTGCTATTGACTTAGTTGGTAAAGGTATTTACCCCATTAATGACAAGTTCAATGTATACGGAAAATTAGGTGTGGCTTATGTCACCACCAGCATCGATAATAAATGTGATACTGGCCCTCATACTACACTGCTCAACAAAAACGCTATTGCTAAGCATAAATGGGCTCCTGAAGCGGCAGTTGGTGTTAGTTACGACATCACACCGAACATGTTTGTTGACACTTCTTGGACACACATCCAACCTTTAGGAAGAAACAAGCCAGGCAATATTGATTTTGTTGCTGTCGGTCTTGGTTACAGCTTTGGTTAATTCCTTAGTTTAAACCAACCTCTGTTTGTTAAAAAACCCCTGTTCTAGGGGTTTTTTTTAGATTGCCGCGCGCCTGCGGCGCTCGCAATGACGATTAATATTTTACGCGCTAATGCGATTAATATTTTACGCGCTCACAATGACGGAAACCTTAACCATGGCGACTGCCATCTTCACTCGATAAACTGCGTTTACCTAATAAGGGTTTTAAATATTGGCCGGTATAAGAAGTGGGTTGCTTTGCGACTTGTTCCGGTGTACCGACACACACGATCTCGCCACCCTTGCTGCCTCCCTCTGGACCAAGATCAATAATCCAATCCGCGGTTTTAATCACATCCAGATTATGTTCGATCACCACCACCGTATTACCTCGCTCACGCAACCGATATAACACCTTCAATAGCTGCTCAATATCATAAAAGTGTAAACCGGTGGTGGGTTCATCCAGAATATACAAGGTATGACCGGTGTCGCGTTTACTTAACTCTTTAGCCAGCTTGACGCGTTGTGCTTCGCCTCCAGATAAAGTGGGCGCACTTTGACCCAGGTGTAAATAACCGAGGCCTACTTCGATCAAGGTATGTAATTTTCGGGCCAGCACCGGCACCGGATTAAAAAACTCATGCGCTTCTTCTACCGTCATTTCTAAAATTTGATAGATATTTTTTCCTTTATAACGTATCTCCAAGGTTTCACGATTATAACGCTGGCCTTTACATACATCGCATTGTACATACACATCGGCTAGGAAATGCATTTCTACTTTAAGTACACCATCACCTTCACAGGCTTCACAACGCCCTCCCTTCACATTAAAGCTAAAGCGTCCGGCACTGTAACCGCGTGAACGGGCTTCCGGCGTGGCGGCAAATAATTCGCGTATCGGTGTAAACAAACCAATATAGGTAGCAGGATTGGATCGCGGCGTACGGCCGATAGGACTTTGATCAATATCGATCACTTTATCCAATTGCTCTAAACCGGTAATCGATTGATACGGCGCCGCTTGTGGCAAAATAGCTGCATTTAATTTTTTAGCCGCGAGTGGATACAAGGTGTCATTAATCAGCGTTGACTTTCCAGAACCGGATACGCCGGTAATGCAGGTCATTAAACCCAGCGGAATTTCAACATCGAGATCTTTTAAGTTATTACCGCTCGCACCTAATAGTTTGATGATGTGATTTTTATCAAATTTAAGTCTTTTTTTAGGACATTCGATACGTCGCTGGCCGGATAAATACTGACCCGTTAACGAATTTGGATTGCGCATAATCGCCGCCGGTGAGCCTTGGGCAATTACACGACCGCCATGCACACCCGCACCCGGTCCCATATCCACCACATAATCCGCATGGCGGATCGCTTCTTCATCGTGTTCGACGACGATCACGGTATTACCTAAATCACGCAACCTCAGCAACGTACTTAACAAACGGCCATTATCGCGCTGATGTAATCCTATCGATGGCTCATCAAGGATATACATCACACCCACTAAACCTGAACCAATTTGGCTGGCTAAACGTATCCGCTGCGACTCGCCGCCGGATAAGGTATCGGCACTCCTGTCCAATGATAGATAATTTAAACCGACATCAATTAAAAAATTTAAACGATCAATAATTTCTTTTTGTAAACGCAAAGCAATCTTGGCACGTTGACCAGACAAATTTAATTTTTCAAATAATTCTTTTAATTTATCCAGTGGTAAAGCCACCCAATCGGTAATCGCTTTATCCGCAATAAAAACATGCCGAGCAGCGATATTGAGCCGCGTACCATGGCAACTAGTACACGGTTTGGATGCTAAATAACGCGCTAAATCTTCACGTACCGAATCCGATTCGGTCTCTTGATAACGGCGCTGCATGACCGGTATCACACCTTCAAAAGGTTTTTTCTTATTATAGACATAGCCTTTTTCACTCTCGTAGTGAAACTTTATTTCTTCTTTACCACTGCCATATAAAATAATTTTCTGAATCGTGTCTGGCAATGTATTAAAAGGTGACTCTAAAGAAAAATGATAATGCTTAGCTAACGTCGATAACAACAAAGAATAATAAGGATTTTGCGCATCCCAACCGCGGATAGCCCCGCGCGCGATACTTAACTCCGGTTGCGGTATCACCTTATCCGCATCAAAAATCATTTCATGGCCTAAACCATCGCATTGTGGGCAAGCGCCGGCAGGATTATTAAAAGAAAATAAGCGTGGTTCTAACTCACCAATACTATAACCACACTCCGGACAAGCAAAACGTTCAGAAAAAATCAATTCTTGCTTAGTTTTTCCTGCCTCATCTTGGACGATCACTGTCACTAAACCTTCGCTCAAGGCCGCCGCGGTAGCTAAAGATTCACTCAAGCGTAAACGATGATCGGGTTTTATTTTCAGTCTATCCACGACCACATCGATGTTATGCTTTTGTTTAGGTTTTAAAGCTGGCACTTGATCCAATTCGAGCAATTCGCCATCAATACGCGCGCGTAAATAACCTTGACTGCGTAATTCATCAAATAAAGGTTTAAATTCACCTTTGCGTCCTTGTACCTTCGGCGCCAAAATAAGTAAGCGTGTCTCATGCGGTAAGGCCATCAATGTATCAACCATCTGACTAACACTTTGCGCAGCTAAACTGATGTTATGCACAGGACAACGCGGCTCACCTATTCGGGCAAACAACACGCGCAAATAATCATATATTTCAGTCACCGTACCCACCGTCGAACGTGGATTATGTGAGGTTGATTTTTGATCAATAGCAATCGCCGGAGAAAGTCCTTCAATATGATCGACATCGGGTTTCTCCATCATGGAAAGAAATTGCCGTGCATAAGACGACAAAGATTCCACATAACGACGCTGACCTTCGGCATATAAAGTATCGAAGGCTAACGAAGATTTACCCGAACCGGATAATCCCGTCACCACAATTAATTGATCACGTGGAATATCCAGATCGATATTCTGTAGATTATGGGTGCGAGCACCACGAATGCGAATTGTATCCATAGATAAACATGAAAGTTCTGGTGCAAAAGCTAAAAACTTTATCAGCTATTGTTGAAACCCCACACTATAACCTTGAAAATAATGAAAAGAAACCTCTAAAAAACTCCTTTTTATCGCTTTCTTTTTTGCGCTACAAGATTTAGAATTCAGGGTTAACTGTTATGATTTTGTTATTGTGGAGTATCGAACATGGCCAAAGGCATTAATAAAGTTATTTTAATCGGCAACTTAGGTGCCGATCCGGAAATGCGTCATATGCCTAATGGCACCGCTGTTGCTAATGTTAACCTTGCCACCAGCGAAAGCTGGAAAGATAAAAATACCGGGGAGCTACAAGAGCGCACCGAATGGCACCGCGTGGTTTTTTATCAACGCCTAGCTGAGATTGTTGCTGAATATTTAAAAAAAGGTTCTAAAGTGTACGTTGAAGGCCGTTTACAAACACGCAAATGGCAAGATAAAACCTCTGGTCAAGATCGCTACACCACCGAAATTATTGCCAATGAAATGCAAATGTTAGATAGCCGTGGTGGCGGTGCAAACAGTGATGTATCATCTTCTTTTACCACTACCGCACAGAATACTTCTGCTACGCGATCCAAACGTGAAACCAACCCATTACCCGAAATGGCCAGCGAAGCATTTGAAGACGATGATATTCCTTTTTAACTCAATCTACTTGTCATTGCGCGGCACCGGAAATACGAAACTGTAGATGGCCGCGCTCATTACATTCGCTCGCCATGACGTTTATTTCGTCATGGCGAGCACCACTTTTCCACGGTCATTGCGAGCGCCGCTTTTTTCCCGTCATTGCGAGCGCCGAAGGCGCGCGGCAATCTAGACACTCGCTCGTCCTGACGCTGATCCACTTTTCATTTGTACACTTAATGTACAGCCCAGAAATCCATTTAAAGTGAGATTCCTTGATTTATCTGCCGACTTGACTAATCTTTTTATAGGGAACAGTTATTTCTCATGAAGAAGAGTGTAAAACTAAGGGGGGGATAGTGAAATATTTAATTGCTTGGTTATTAGGCATACCTATTGCTGTATTGTTACTTATTTGGTTATTCAGTCATCTATTTTAAAATCTAACTCTATATAGAACAAAATTTTTACACTCAAATGATCCAAGTTTATGATCCAGGTTCTATACTCACAGCAATGAGTATATTTTCAAGTAGGAGTATTCATACTATGAAAGCAAAGTTATTTGTTATCTTAGGCTTAATCGCATTACCTATGGTAGCCACCATAGCCATGAGCAGTCATCGCGCTATGCAACAAGAAACCACTGGTCAATATGTTGATAGCAGCGTCATAACCTTAAAAGTAAAATCTAAATTATTGGCCGACCCCGATGTAAAAGGTCTCGCCATTTCCGTCATGAGCTATAAAGGTCAAGTCAAACTCGGCGGTTTTGCAAATAGTTGGGCACAAAAGCAAAAAGCCGGCATGCTCGCTAGACAAGTTGAAGGCGTCACCGGCGTAACCAACAATATCGTCGTTAAAAAAATAGTACGTTCTAATACTTATCCTGCTAAATAAAAAAGCATAAAGAGCTGTTATTGTAAGAAAAACAAGGTTAATATCCTTGTTTTTCTTACATTATAATAACGCTATGTCTTACCGAATGCTTTCCCCGTCTATTCTAAAAAAATGCTCCGTCGGCTTATTGGCTATGCTGCTAACCGCTACGAGTCATGCCTCGGTGCAAAATTTTTGGCAGGACATGAATAGCGAAATCCCATTAAACTTAACAACAGAAAAACCGCAACCGGATTATTATCGCATTATTAGTTTAAATGATGCGTCTTTAAACACGCTGCGCCACGATCTGAGTAGAAAAAATACAGCAGAGATATTACTACCTTTACCCGAAGGTGATTTCTCATTATTTACTGTCTCTGATGCGCATACGATGCCGCCGGAACTCGCCAAACGTTATCCTAGCATTCTCAGCTTAAAAGGATTGGACAAAGAAGGACGACGTTTACGCTTAGATATTTCTCAACAAGGCTTACAGGCGATGGTGTTTGATACGTCTGGTAATTGGCTGATACGGTCGGTTGGAAATAAGTTTAACAACAATCAAGCTTATCAAAGCTTCCGACTCGAAGCGCTCCGTACCGGCAATGCACGCCTGCGCGAAAAATTAATAGCTAATCCCAACGCCACGCAACTCGCGACTAAACCACGCCAGATTAATGACACTATCCATCGCGAATATCGCATTGCGATTGCCATGAGCAGTGACTACGCTCAAAAATATGGTGGCACCATTGCAGGAGGGCTGGCCAATGCGGTACGCACGCTTAATCGTATTAACGAAATCTATGAAACTGATTTTGGCATCCATTTAATCCTCGTCAAAGATAACGATAAAATTATTTTTGCCAATCCCGCCACCGATCCTTATCTGCATTTGGATCAGGATCAACAACGCGTAAAAAATATCGCAGTCCTAAACTCCGTTATCGGCACTAAAAATTTTGATCTCGGTCATCTATTTTCCAGAGCTACCGGCGGAGGAACAGCCAACGGAACGGTCTGCCTAGCCGCTAACAAAGCCGACGGATCAAGCGGCTCAGCCACTGTCGCTCCTGATGGTACAGCCAATCCACCCGACAAGGATGTGAACGAACTTACCTTCGATTTGCTTGCGGCGCATGAGATAGGTCACCAATTCAACGCCGACCACACGTTTAATGGCTGTAACCCCGATCCCGGTACAGAGCACACGGCATACGAACCCGGTAGTGGATCTACCATTATGAGCTATGCCGGTGAATGTTTTGATGAGTATACAGTGCCCTTTCATCAAGACAGTTTGGAAAATCTTCAGGATCATAAAGATCCTTATTTTCACGCAGCCACGATTGATCAAATCAAGGCTTTTATCTCAGGTCCTGCCAGTGTCTGCGGCAAAAAACTACCAAATCCTAATCGGCCACCGGTAATCGATCCTCGCTCGACTGCGCCATTCGGGAAGCGAGTATTAACCATTCCTGCCAATACACCCTTCGTATTGCATGCCTATGCTCGATCCTACTACCATCGAAACGCCAAACTTACCTATATTTGGGAGCAAATGGATCTCGGTCCAGCACAACCGATAAAAACACCATTACGAGATGATGGACTCGGCCCGATCTTCCGTTCGTATCTACCCAATAGCAGTGGCGAACGCATCTTTCCGCGTTTAGAGGCTGTGCTCGGCAAACAAGCGTTAGGTTTAGGCGAAGTCTATCCAACTACGACGCGAAAACTACATTTTCGATTGACGGTACGCGATAATCTCCAAGAGCAAGCCACCACTGCCAGTGCCGATATGGTGATCAATGTATTAAATACCGGACTAAACTTCGCGATTGCTCCTATTGAGGCACCCTGGAAAAGACATGAACCGAAATGGGTCAATTGGAATGTAGCAGGAACCAATCATGAGCCTATCGCCTGTCAAACGGTGCGCATAGATTTATCAGTAGATGGTGGATATACCTATCTTCCCCAAGCGCTGGCAACGAAAGCACCTAATCATGGAAGTTTTGCCATAGTCGTGCCTAGCCTTGATAAAGACACCTCCAGCGCACGTCTGCGAATAAGCTGTAATGAAAATCTATTTTTTGCCGTCTCACCGCATAACTTTAGCATCATAAAATAATTGAGCGTCATGGCGAACACGAATCTAAATCGTCATTGCGAGCACTAAAAATATTGATCGTCATTGCGAGCACCGCAGGTGCGCGGCAATCCATGGATGGCCATGCTCACTAACGTTTCGCTCGCCATGACGGCCTTATGGAAGAGTAACTATATTTGACTGTAAATGTTGCGCGCTAGACCCACACTCTTAACATAATCGCGGGTTTCCTTCCAAGGTAAAATTTCTACCCAAACATCTTTCGGTAGACGCTGATACAATCCTTGAAAATGTTTAATCCGATTCGGACCCACATTATAAGAAGCTGTGGCTAAGGTTGCATTACCATCAAATAATTTTAATAATTGTCTTAAATAAGTACTACCTAAGCGTATATTCTGTTCTGGATCGAGCAAATCTAATCGACGTAAAGCCAATCCACGCGCCAACTGTCTACCCGTATTCGGCATAATTTGCATTAAGCCTAAAGCCCCCGCACTGGATTTAGCATTCCACATAAAAGCGCTTTCTTGACGCATGATGGCCCAGACCCATGCCGAATTTAAATGTGTTTTACGCGCTGCTGCCAGCACTGAACGACGATAAGCGAATGGGAAACGTAATTGAACATCATTGTGAATATTCGCTTTGCTGGCTCCAACGATAGCTAAATCATACCAACCCCATTGTTTAGCCAGTTGAGCCGCCGCTTGGCGTTGTGGCACACTCAAACTATCCAATGCCCATAACCATTCCTGACGCGCTTCACCAATAAAACCTAAAGCCATCAATTCTTTAGCACGTTGTATGGCAAGATTATTTCCCAGTGCCTCGCGATCACCCAACATGCGGCGGGTAGTAGGATGATAGTGGAGCTTCAAACGTTGGCTCGCTAACACACCGTAATAATCAACCTCTTTCGCTAGACTTGCGTAAATGCTATTCGCTGCCGCGGTTTGCTGGGTCTCAGCGAGTGCCCTCGCCCGCCAATATCGCCAACAAGCGGATTGTTGTTCTTTATGTGACAAATGATCCAACCAAAAAAGCACCTTATCCCATTGACCATTGAGTAAACTATTGCGTACGCGCCATTCACGTAAGGTTGCATCAGCATAAGCGGGTTTAATTTTGTTTAACCAATTTCCCGCAGCACTATGGCCACGTCTGGCTAAACTGACCGCTAAATCAGCCAAAATGGGTTGTCTTTCAGCTTCATTTAAAGCATACGCTCTACTTAATTGCGACCAATCTTCTGCCAATGCTATTGGATCTTTATTCGCCAAGCGCTTCATGCCGAACAATAAAATTTTTCTATCGACAAGGTTACCCGGATCAAATTGATTCGTATGCTCAATTAATAATGGATGCCGTTGCACTTGATACCAATGTTTAACTTGTCGACGTTGTGCTGGCGGTAAAAATTGTGCGACATGTTGGATCACCGTGACATTATTTTTTGTCATCGCCTGATCTAACTTTTTCCAAATTAAATCTGAAGTTAATCCTCCAGATTGCTCCCAACGAGCAAAAACTTTGCGACAACCACTCGTCGGTACATTAACTTCTAACCAAAGTGTCGCTATTTTTTTAAACGCTAACGATTTTTGTTGTGTCGCCAATAAAGATTGCAGGTAATAACATTGTAATGGTGTAGCATAAATAGGTTGATAATAATGGATGAAATGCTGCCAATCTTGTTTTTTAGCCAAATAAGCTAACCAATCAGCACGTAATTTAACGGCTAACGGTGTATCATTATAGGTTTGCAAAAACTCGTCGATTTCGCCACTATTGGCATAAGTCCATTGTTGTTTTAATTGGATAAAAATTAAATAAGGATATAAAGGATAATCTTTTAGTTTAGCTTTTAAAGCAGAAAACTGTGGATAATGTTTAGTCATTAACAATTGTCTAGCCTGCCAAAATAGTTTTCGTTGTTGATCTCTATCCTCAGCGTGGGCTAAACATGGCCATGTTAATACTAAACTGATGATCAATACGGTACTTTTTATAATCCCCATAGCATACTAAGAGTAGGAAAAATTTATGCCCCTCTATTTTATATATATCACTTTAGCGCTGCTTACCAGCTTAATCGCTTTTACACTGTTGCATTTTTATAAATTAGAACGTCAACATGACAAATTAATCCAAATGGAAAGTCGTTGGACAGATATCAATCGTTTACTCCATCAACTGCATGATGCGCGGGTCATCGATCAACGGCATACGGCAGAAAACAAAGAACAACTGTTACTCGAATTGAATACCTATCGACAACAATTTGATCAACATCAACTCGGTAGTTTAAAACTGTTACAAGATAGTTTACAGCAGGGTTTGCAACATATCAGTCAACGTATGGATAAATTAACCGAAAACACGCAAGAAAAATTACTCGCCATTAGCGGCCAAGTCGAAAAACGTTTATTTGATGGCTTTGCCCAAACCACCGCCACGTTTGCTGACGTAGTGAAACGGCTCGCGTTGATTGATGAAGCACAAAAACGCATTACCGAACTTTCCACTAATGTGGTTAATTTACAGCAGATTCTGGCTGACAAACGTTCGCGCGGTGTTTTTGGTGAAGTGCAGCTGAATGCCTTAATCGAAAATGTCTTGCCAGCTAAAAATTACAGTTTGCAACACACTTTAAGCAACGGCAAACGCGTTGATTGTCTATTATTATTACCTGCACCCACTGGCAGCATCGCCATCGATGCTAAATTTCCCTTAGAAGGCTTTCGAAAATTAACCGACATCGACCTGCCAAAAAGTGAACAACGCGCTGCTGCAGCGCAATTTCGCCAGGATATTCGCCATCATATTCAAGCGGTGGCGACTAAATATATTATTCCTGGTGAAACTTCGGAAGGCGCATTATTATTTATTCCCGCCGAAGCCATTTTTGCCGAAATTCATGCACATTATTATGATTTAGTCGAAGAAGCACAGCGCCAGCGGGTCTGGTTGGTCTCACCCACAACGATGATGGCCGTGCTCACCACCACCAGCGCTATCTTAAAAGATGCCGCGACACGCGAACAAATTCATTTGATACAAGAACATTTAAGTGTACTAGCTAAGGATTTTTCGCGTTTCAAACTACGTATGGATCAGTTATTCCGCCACATTCAGCAAGCCTATACCGATATTCAAGACGCAAAAACCTCGGCCGATAAAATCACTTCACGTTTTGAAAAAATAGAAAAAGTAGAGTTAAGTGCGAGTGTACTTGAAGGATAAAATGAACAAATCTTCTAGATTGCCACGCGCTGCGCGCTCGCAATGACGATGGGCTAAATTGGTTATGGGATATACTTTATGGGTGTGATAATGTCATTTTGTCATTGCGAGCACCGTAGGTGCGCGGCAATCTACTGAATACTGGCCCCATAAAAATGACAATATAAGCAAGTAATCTCATGCTATTTCCAAATTTTATCCGTAAGCGATTTTTATTAAAAAAATAGTATCCCCCCGTACGAGACGGGAGGTTTTTTGATGAACTGAGTAGAATTTAAGGTACTGAAATATTCTTTTTGCAACAGCTTATTGCACGTACCAGTACATAAATAGCACATAAACCAATGATAATATAAATAATTCTAGCAATTGGACTGTAATCTCCAAAAATGCCGGTAATTAAATCAAAATGGAATAAACCGACTAAACCCCAGTTCAAACCACCGATAAATAAGATAACGAGTGCAATCCAATCTAAAACGCTCGGACTTTTGAACATAAATACTCCTTTATTTAAGCAAGTGAAACTCACGTAACACACTAAACGTCTTATTTTTGGCTCATTTGACAGCAATACCCCCTTACTGTAGCTCAAAAATTTAAGATAAACAAATTTTGCCACTGAGATGGCTTTTTTAACTCGAATTTATTTATAAATTTTAAGCTTATTTAATAGTTAATTAATAATAAGTCTTTAACATAATACCAATCTCTAACCAATTTAGGAGTATGCTATGAAAGATAACTGTTATGCCTATGTTATCGATGCAAGTCTTGAGAAAGGAAAAACAGGAAACTATAGCAAACCCCTTGTATTTGAATGTCAACCTCTTCTTAGCTCCAATCTGGGCGGAAGCTCAAAATGGAGTTATAAAAATGCTTTTGCAAAGGCGTTTCCTGATGCGAATATGACTATCGATATACAGGGAAACAAAACCAAAGTGTACGCCGATAATCTATCGCATCGCAAATTAATAAAAAACTCTGAGAATGTTTCAACCGATGAATTTATCAAAATTAGCCAAGGTAAGTATTATAAGCATGTCCATACTGGATCTTTTGAAGTCGAGATTGATAAACTAAATAATAAGGTTTATCAACGACTGTACTTACCCGATGAAGTCTCGCCCGAATATCGAATTCTGCAATCAAAAACTGCGACTGAAAAATTAGCAGAGGATATTTTTAATTACTTCAGCACTAAAAGGATAGCTAAAATAGTCTTAAAATCGGCGGTTGGCCATGAAGGGAAAGGCAATATTTTTATTAATGATATCCAGGATAAAGAAGCGCTAAAAAAAGACATCGAAAACATAAAGTCGTTGAATCAATACCAACCTGATGCTAATACCAAATACTTTCTGGCGGAAGAACAAAAAGAACATCCGCACGTGAATAGAGAAACGGACGAAACTAAGCCTGGTCATGTAACTTACCGACTGGTTGGTATTACTAGCCAAGAGGGAGATTTAGGCCATTTTATTGCGACTAAATCAAACTCAGCTAGCTTAGACTCTCATCAGCGCGGAAAAATGAAATGTTATTTTGGCACACCTGGCAAAACCCATGTAAGCAAAGTAGGATGGTCGCTGCAAGCCTGCGGCCCCAAAGATAAATATTTTGGTAAAGGCGATAATAAAGTCGATATCGATCCAATTTTAATGAACAAACTTAGCAAACGTATGTATCAACTTTATGCGGATATCAAGACAATGAGCGATGAAAATTTTGAAGAACATATTGATCAGCTCGTAATTCTTAAAAACGTATTAGGCTCACGAGAAGAAAAAATAACCCACTTTGCTATTGAAGAAAAAACAGAAAATGAGTTGATCAACACGCCCAATCTTGTGGCTTATTCAAGAGCTGCCGTTGCTTATCCCCGATTAGCGGCATCTATCGCCAGTGAGATGGTTGAAACTAAGACAGTTGATCTATCCGAATTAGCGAAACTGCCCTGCTACAATAATGAAGACATCGAGCCTTTTTTAAATGCGATGCGCCAACAAAAGCAATTTGATGGATTGAAAACAGCGAATACCGAGCAATTAAACTATTGTGTTAAAGAATATGCTTGCCAAGATATGCAAATACCTAAAAAAGCTAAGGAATTACTCATCGAAAAAAATAGCCAAAAGCCGGAAAAACAGGTCAATCCAGTCCCTCCGCCACAAATGGGAACCTCCAATTATCATACTAGATTGCAGCATGCTTTCTTTGCTGACAATGCTTTTGGAGAAGCATCAGGAAGCACAAGCTCAAACAATAAAGAAACGGGTAACCTTAACCTGCCAAACTCTGTATCTAGACTTGCTGGATTAAGTTTATTTACTACGCCTCAAGCCATAAAAAATGAAAATGAAAAAAATTCAGAAAAACAAAAAAAGCACAATTATGCAAAATAAATGCTTTAATCCGTATTCAAAGAATCAACAGCCAGCGTTGATCCAGTTTTGTCAATGCGTCACTATCCAATTGCTGACTCGTCGCCTTTTTATTTTAGTATGACGTTGGTTTATTAAACTATAATTAAAATTTAATCATTTAAAAAAACAGCAGAAATATTTATGGAGATAAAAAAGCACAGAAAATTTAAAACAAAACTACCCTAAACCTAAGAAAACGTAAGTGAATTTATTGTGGTGCTTAATAGGGAATAAATTATTAGGCTTTTAGTTCAGGAATCTTCACCACTAAGGCATCACAAGATAAGTGATGGATCACTGCACTGGCGGTGGAACCAAATAATACGCCAATACCATGTCGACCATGACTACCAATGATAATTAAATCCGTTTTTAATTGTTTCATTTTATCGAGTATCACTACCTTAGGCGATCCGACTTCGACAAATTGATGCTTGGCAGGGATGTCAAATTTTTTCGACAAATCGGCTAATTGTTTTTGTGCTTCGGCAAGCATTTCGCCTTCTAAATCAATTACGGCAGGGTAAGCTTGTGCAACACCGTAGGCATTGATGTGTTCGACGGCATGAATGACCGACAATTTACCATGCCCGCCTTTGACTAAAGCGTGAGCACGCTTCAAGATAATTTCATCACAGGCAGGGTGCAAATCTATTGCTACTAAGATATTTTCATAAATTGCCATAGCCTATCTCCTGATTTTAGGTAAATACAAATTTCCATTCGACTAATTTATCCTACACTAAGCAAAGATAAACAGCCAATAACATTAGATAGTTAACAAGAACAGGTAAAAGATTAAACGAAGCGAGTATCGAGATTGGTCGGGACGACTGGATTTGAACCAGCGACCACCTACACCCCATGCAGGTGCGCTACCAGGCTGCGCTACGCCCCGAAGTGCGCACATTGTAATGTGCTGATAATAAACACGCAACTACCAATTAATCCTGCAGTTGGATCGTCATGGCGAGCGAACTAGATTGCCACGCGCCTTCGGCGCTCGCAATGACGATCATACTCTCAGTGCTCGCAATGACGATCATACTCTCGGTGCTCGCAATGACGAGAGTTAGAACTTAGTTTTTTTGGTTCTTCAATTGCGATTTTAATTTCTGGCTGGCTTGAAATAACACCACATTGCGCGAAGTGACGATGGTTGTCACACCGGTTTTCGGATTTCGGCCAGGTCGTTCCTTTTTTCTACGCCGTCGAAAACTTCCTAAGCCGGAAATTTTTACTGGCTCGCCTTTTTCTAAGGCTAATACGATCGTTTCAAAAAAAGCATCCGCCAGCTGTGTAGCTAAAGGCCGGCTGAGACTGGGTTCTTGTTGTCTTAAGCTGTTAATCAAATCAGCTTTGGTTAACACTGGACTCATAATACTCTATTCCCGTAATTGAATAGCAAAACTCTGTTTAAGATAATGTATTACTTTTTGCATTAATTCATCTACTTCAGCATCAACCAAGGTACGTGTCGAATGTTGCCAACATAAGGCCAACGCTAAGCTACGTTTTTGTGGTTCTTGCTCGGCAAAATACACGTCAAACAAAAAGGATCGATGCAGACACTCACCGCTTTCTTGATTCACTGCCTGTAAAATAGTTTGTGCAGGATATTTTTGATCTACCCAAAAAGAAATATCCCGTCGTACCATAGGAAATTTAGAATAAGATTTAAATTGCGGTAAGCATCTCTGGCTAATGGCGGAAGTTTTTAGTTCAAAACAATAAATAGGACCCATTAAATCTAACTCGGTGATAATTTTCGGATGTAAAGCACCAAAATAACCAATGATCTTGCCCGCCTGTTGCACATTACTCGATTGGCCAGGATGTAAAGCCGGGTGTGTGCCTGGCATAAACTGAATATCGGTTTTATCCGTTAAACTCAATAACGCTTCCAGATCAGATTTAATGGTAAAAAAATCTAATGGCGTACCAGCAACACCCCATTGCTCAGGTAAACAATCTCCACTGGCGACGACAGCTAAATATTCTTGCTGTTCCAATTTTCCGCTATGGCGATGAAAACACATACCGGTTTCAAATAAACGACAATTCAATTGCTGTCGTTGCTGATTGTAGCGCAAGCTATTTAACAACCCCGGCCATAAACTGGTGCGCATCACCGACAATTCACTCGATATCGGATTCAGCAAACTTAAAGGCTCTGAATCGGGAAGTATCGTTTCCTGTAGTTTAGGCGCGGTAAAACTATAATTGATAGCCTCGCGATAGCCTCGGTCGATGAGTAAATCTTGCAGTCGAGTTAATGAAAGTTGAGTTTCTGGTTGTGGTAAAAATGTTAAAGAACTATTCGGTAATGTCACTGGAATATGTTGATAGCCATGAATCCGCGCTAATTCTTCGATGAGATCCACTTCTAATGAAAGATCAAAACGCCAAGTGGGTGGTGTTACCTGCCAAGCTTGTGCATCCTTATGCTGCACATGCATCCCTAAACGTGCAAAAATGCTGTCTATTTTTTCTTCGCTTAAAGAAAAACCTAACAATTTTTGTACCTGCGCCGGACGAAATTTTATGCTGGGGATAGGTTGAGCCGCCGATTGCACCTGTGTAACCGGCCCTGCTTGACCACCCACTATTTCAGTCATTAATTGTGTTGCTCGCTCTAAAGCCGACACTGTAATAGCTGGATCCACGCCGCGTTCAAAACGATACGCCGAATCCGTATTCAATCCATAGTGCCGAGCACGTCCAGCTAGACGAGTTGGATTAAAATGAGCACTTTCCAAAAATACATCCTGAGTTTGCGCAGTCACGGCCGAGTTCGCCGCTCCCATCACACCCGCAATCGCTAGGACTTGGCTTTCATCCGCGATGACTAAAGTGTTTGCATCCAACACTATGTTTTTATCGTCTAGTAAGGTGACTTGCTCTTTGGGATGCGCGAGACGGACGTTCACTACCTCTTTTAACTGCTTAAGATCGAAAGCATGCAACGGTTGGCCCAATTCTAACATCACATAATTCGTCACATCCACGACCGGATGAATACTGCGTACACCGCTACGACGCAAACGTTCTTGCATCCATAACGGTGTTTTGGCTTGCGTATTAATGTTACGAATAATTTGCCCCGCATAATGCGGACAATCGGCAGAAGAGGCGACGTTAATTTTAATTTTATCTTCTATCACTACCGGCTGTTTCGCCAGCAATGGCTGAGTCATCGTCTGTTGCGTTATGGCGGCAATATCTCTTGCTAAACCTTTGACACTCAAGCAATCGCCACGGTTAGGTGTTAGATGTATATCCAAAACATGATCGTTTAATTGTAAATAGTCACGGATATCTTTACCTAGCGGTGCATCAAAGGGTAGTTCCAGGATGCCGGTATCCTGCGCCGCTTCAGCAAAACCCAACTCACTGCTGGAACATAACATACCCTGTGAAACCACACCGCGTAGCTTGGCCTCTTTAATCAATACATCCTGCGGTAAATGCGCGCCGACTTGTGCGACGGCTACTTTTAAACCCACTCGACAATTTTTAGCACCACATACGATCTGTAATGTTTGATCTGCGCCGGTATTCACTTCGCACACTTGTAAACGCGATGCATCGGGGTGCGGTGCTGCACTTAACACTACCCCGACGATGACTTTATCAAACGATCCCGCAACGGGATGCACCGCAGCCACTTCTAAGCCAGCTAAGGTTAGTTGCTCAGCCAATTGCTCAACGCTCAAGTTGGGATTAACCCACTCACGTAACCATTGTTCACTCAATTTCATATTAAAATTGCTCTAAAAAACGACAATCATTTTCAAACATCAAACGCAAATCGGGAATTCGATAACGTAATAACGCTAAGCGATCGATGCCCATACCAAACGCATAGCCTTGATACTTATCTGGTGCTAAACCCACTTTTTCTAATACGTTCGGATGCACCATGCCACAACCTAATATTTCTAGCCATCCGGTTTGACTGCAGACACGACAGCCTGCGCCTTCGCACATCACACATTGGATGTCCACTTCAGCAGAAGGTTCAGTGAAGGGAAAATAACCCGCACGAAAACGAATGGCCAGATCGTTTTTTTCAAAAAACTGCTGCAAAAATTGCGTTAATAAACCTTTGAGTTCAGAAAAATTAGCCAATTCATCGATTAACAATCCTTCAACTTGATGAAACATCGGTGTGTGCGTGACATCCGAATCGCAACGATACACACGACCCGGTGCAATCATTTTTATGGGAGGTTTAGCGTTTTCCATCGCACGTATTTGCGCCGGCGAAGTATGCGTACGCAACAGTAAACCATTCGCAAAATAAAATGTATCATGTAAAGCACGCGCCGGATGATTGCTGGGAATATTCAAGGCCTCAAAATTATAATAATCATCCTCGATTTCAGGACCCTGCTCCACAGTAAAACCCGCGCCGGTAAAAAAACGCTCAATACGCTGTCGCGTACGCGTCACCGGATGCAAACTACCATTAGACTGACCACGACCGGCTAGAGTGATATCTACTTTTTCACGCGCCAATTGCGCGTTGATTTCCTGATTAATTAACAATTCACTTTGCGCTTTCAGCAAGGCTTCAATTTGTTGTTTAGCTTGATTAACTGCCTGTCCTAATTGTGGTTTTTCCGCAGCGGGCACCTGAGCTAATTTTTTAAGATAGTCGTTTAAGGCACTTTTTTTACCTAATAGCGTGCTACGTAATTGTTCTAAATCAAATGAACGTTTTGCTTCGGCAATCGACTGCGCCGCTCGCTCAATAATCTGTTGCAAATCATCTGTCATGATGCGTTAACCTTCATCTGCTATTTAATTTATTCACTCTTCGCCTATGCTTTTTCTAAATCAGCCAATGCTTGCTCAGAAATATTAGTAAGTTCCTTAATAAAAGTGATGTCTAAGCCTTTAGCTAGCATTTTTTTAGCAATCATTATCCCTTCCTCTTGTCGACCCTCTTGCTTTAATTGTTGTGCGAATACCGAGCCTTCTTGTATGGCTTCTTGCCGACCTTCTTGCCTTAGTTGTTCTGCAAATGTCATAATAACCTCTCTTTCTTGGGGAAAAACCTGTATTAACTCGTGTATCAAATGTTGAGCTGCTTGTGACCGTGTCTCATCCTGACTGGTATTAAGGATGTAGTTTAGCATATCCGTTAAATAGGCTATATCCAACTGTTTAATAACATTCTGAACCAAATTTGTTTGAATTAATGTTCGCATAATCGATAAAAATTGCTTAGACCGATGATGCTTGAACAACATTTCCAATAAAGCCGCCAAACCATGTTGGGAAATCTCTTCATCCGACAATATCGTCAAATCGATCAACTTAAAGGGCTTAAATGCCAATTCCCTGGCTAATTCGGGATCATCAAAGCAATCATATAAATCATTTGTAAGCAGATTTTTCATTAATTAGACATTTATAAATAATATCGCTGTG
Source organism: Rickettsiella endosymbiont of Miltochrista miniata (assembly GCF_964031245.1). Classification (NCBI taxonomy): domain Bacteria; kingdom Pseudomonadati; phylum Pseudomonadota; class Gammaproteobacteria; order Legionellales; family Coxiellaceae; genus Rickettsiella; species Rickettsiella endosymbiont of Miltochrista miniata. The sequence goes on along the minus strand of NZ_OZ035017.1, from coordinate 822,115 downwards.
TATCTCTTTCAACTCAGGAATAACAAAACTTTTTTCGGTGAGTTGTAAGGAATTGATATCAATTTTTTCGTAGATTTTTGGAGATAAATAAGCTTTTAAAAAATCAATGGCGATCTTTTTTTCTTTCAGTGAGTTTTTAAAAAATTTATCATGAACTTGATGCAGCGCTTTTTTCATTCTTATTTTCCTGCAAAGAATAACTCAACCTATTGTCCTTTATAATAAGCTTGACTAGAAGAGGAGTCTACAGTGAGTTTCTAAGTGGTGTCATATGGCCGAGCTTACTTTCAGAAGCTGAAGATGAAGGACTATTTGCAGCAGGAAAAAATCTGCAAGAAGAAGAAGAAGAAGAAGAAGAACTATATTTGAGACTGTTGCTCACAATAGGCACCGTTTCTACGCTTACATTTCCATCCGTTTTATATCCATACTGGATTAGTAATTCCTTACTGGCTTTGCTCGCTTTATCTCTAATATGTTCTTCATGCTTATCCTGTTTAATTAACGTGCCCGCAATAGCAGAAAAACAGCAGGCTATCGCAGCAATGGCGGAGATGATTGATCCATTGAAAACTTGAATCGATCGACCTATCGCATTTACAAGTAACATGAGCGCATTAACTATCCGCATAAAAAGATTATTATTGGGTAAAGAAGACCGCTGATCTTCAGTCTCGAGTGGCATCTGTTCAGTCCGAGAAAAAAAATTGACCATGCTTACACTGAAAGCGCTCAAACTGTCCCAAAAGGCACACATAGTGATTACCGTAAAGGGAAGATCACCGATAAACGCAGCGAGACCTGTTATCCAAGAAGCTGTTAAGCCTAATGCCGGAACTAAACTAGGTATCCCAGCAAAACATAAGAAAAATAGGCCGAATAGAGCAAAACTTATAAATGCTGCCTTAAAGATATAACTCAGAATCTGAATAAAAGATAAGGCAAAAATACGTTTAAATAGCGCTTGTATCCCTTTGAAGATGTAGTTCGGAATTTGAGTAAGAGGCAAGGCTTTTATTTCATTAAAAATACGCTTTAACCCGTTTTCCAACCATAGGAAAAACGGGCTTTGCAAGAAATGCACCCATGCCTTAAATATGACGAAGCTTAATGCTATTGTTATTCCAAATACTAAAATACCGATTACGATGCCTGGAAATGAAAAGGCTCCCACCGCCAACATCGGGAAAAGTTTAGCCACTAACTCGACACCAAACATGATAGTTAAAGAAGCCGTACTTAGGCCAACGGCAAATGAAACAAAAGCACCAAATAAAAGTATGCACTTGCTGGAAATTGGTAATTGAGCGCGTTTGCCCTCTTTATCGATAAATTCAGTGATTCCACCACTTTTAGCCATAGCGCACAAAAACTTAGTACTGTGGATAGAAAAAAGCCTAAAATTAGCACCAAAGTTAGCCAGAAACATCAAAACACTCATCGATGCTGCAAACGCTAAAGATGCACCAACCCCACTCAGTAATAAAAAAAGAAATCCGCCGGTAGCGGCTGCGACTGCCAATGCTGCAGTAACACCGAGAAAAAGTCCTAATCCATGTAAAAACTTGTCAGCTGAAGGTGTAAAAGATGCAATAGCTTTGGCAGCTTCATCATAGATTTGCCCGATATTATCAGGCGTTTGGCTTTTTAGGGAACGAATGCAATCAGCAAGATGCTCTCTTAGTCCTTTTTTTAAATCAAACTCCGATAATTTTTTTTCTGCCAGAAAATTATTTACCTCTTGATATGTTCTAGCGACTTCTGCAATAAGTCCAGCATATATAAGTTCTAGAAAATATTCGTCTATATTGCTTCTATGCTCAATCGCTTGACATAGTTTTTTATCTTCTTGTTTATGTAACTCTGGATCTTCCCATGCCGTTAAAAAACTTTGTAGATGCCAAAGTCTTGTGCATAAACTTTCTTTTGTCACCCGCCCAGGAGGAAAATTAGATAAAGATTCTGTGATGTGATGGGCGATATATTTATAGAATCTTTCCTTTTTATCCGTTTCTTCAGCAAATGTTCCTTCTGGATTCTTCTCAACCGCTTGGACAAAATCCTTTTCCAGAAGAACCCCAAATATATATAAATGTTTTATATAAGAAGAAAAATCTCTTTCGAGTAATAATTGATTATATGATTCGATTAATTCGTTGAGTGGCATGACAAAATTATTTTTCTTATTAACGAAATCCTTAATACCCGCTGTGAGTTTGAAAGTTTGTTTTGATACACACGGTGTATTAAATTATAGACAGCTTAGCTTAGGTTTCGCTTAAGGGAATCTCTAAAAAATTAATGAGTCCGTCATGGCGAGGCCGAAACGTCAGTGAGGCCGTGACCATCCATGGATTGCCACGCACCTACGGTGCTCGCAATGACGATGAATATTTAATGACGATTAATATTTTACGCGCTCGCAATGACGAAAAATGCTAAAATTGAATAAGAAAGACGCGTACTAATAGAAAGATAGACAGATTACTTGTGTGGCATTTAAGTAAGCAGCCTTTCTAACTTAACCTATCATACTCTTCTAAAGAAATCCTTCTTGCTTCGGATTCTAACATCACGGGGATCTCATCTCGAATAGGATAAGCCAGACGATCAAAGCGACAGATGAGTTCTTGAGCCGATTTTTCATACACCAAACTTGCTTTGCATAAGGGGCAAACTAGAATACTGAGTAAATATTTATCCATCGCAACCTCGTCGTAGAGCGACTGTTTCTCTTAAATAAGTCGGTAAAGCTTCGCTAGCAGTAACCATTTCATCGCGCTGATAGGCATCAGCGGCAATCACAGCGACGTCATAGGCTCTAGGATAGCGTTGTGGCAGCCATTGCTGCAATTGGTTCTTGAATTGATCGGCGAATAGTGCATGATACTGATCCCAACCACTACCCACACCAACAAAATCAGTTAAACCGGTCGCTTCACACTGTTGTGGTAAGCATAATTGTTCAGCGCTGCAGGCTTGCATGATAGCACTCCCTGTTTGTAGTCGATAGGTGGCAGAAAAGACTTCTTGCAAACGCGCATCAATAGCTGCGAATACCTGTTGTGCTTGCAACTCCCGGTAAGCACCTTGCGCCAAACACTGCAAACTAGACACCAACACCACCGGCAAATCAGCAGCAAAGGCACTGGCTTGAATAATACTCGCGGCAATGCGTATTCCAGTAAAACTCCCTGGTCCGCGCGTAAAAGCTAATGCATCTAAATTGCGTAGTTTGAGTCCTGCTTCATCCAACAGGGACTGCATCATCGGTAATATCAGTTGTGTATGCGCGCGTGGTGCACATTGATAACGCTCCAGAATTTGCTGGTTATGCAACAGAGCCGCCGAACAGGCTTCGGTACACGTATCAATCGCTAATAGCTTAAGGGGCATAAATTTTTAATTATATTGATAGTGACGAGTCTCCGTTGCAGGCACTGCGCTAGAATCATTTTCATGGATACTAAAAAACTGTGGTTGAAATTTGGTCTTGATATTAGCATTATTGCATGGATTTTTGCTAATTTTTGCGCACATAGGCCGCTGCTTTTCTAAGCTGTCCAGTAGTGCCAATCTTTTTGTAGCAGTCATCGGTAAATAGGGATGAAAGAAATTCAGCCCTTGTTCAATTAAATCTAACAACTCTTCCGCCCGATCCACATCCCCAGTCATTTTCATCCAGAGTTCTTCACTGCTTAAGCTTGAATTGAATAACATTCGCCAAGCCTCTCTATCCATCTTAAAGAGCGGTGGATCATAAGCAAATAAAGCCTCTGGATTAATGACCGCATTTTTGGCCAACCTTTTTAGTGCATTAACGATAGGTTGATTTCTATAACTTGGCCCAATAGTAATAAAATTAATTAAGTTTTTATAAATCTCTTTATAAACGTCGGGCGTCTTATCCGTATATAAACCATAATGAAGTAAAAAATAAAACGTATCACCGTCTGCTCGACCTATCGCCTCGGATTCCTGCACTCCCGTATAGACACAGCTTGGATAAATCGGGTTTTTACCTAGCGTATGTGCAAGATAGGTAGAAAAACGCGTTTCACCATCGGCATAATCCATGATAGCGGTCAAATCAAAATCATAGGCTCTTATTTCAGTTTCTTTGAGAGTTTCTAAGCTCCAGTCATCATAAAACTCTTTAGCCATATCCTTTAAGCAACGCAATGCAGGGATATACGTCGTGAAAATATATTCACGTTGCGCTTTAGTTAGCATACTTCCCCAAAAGGTATGCCCGATATCATGTAGCCACATGGCGAAGGGACCACAGCGGTAACCATCGGCGTTTTTTGGATTGGATAGGATTTGCGGAGCATATAATGATACGGGATGATAATCTTGTGCATGCCAGTCATATAAAGTAGCTAAGCCCGGATTACCAAAAACCGGACGCATGCGCAGCGGCTGTTCATTCAACGTCTGCAAAAAATAATTAATCATCGATGAGGAAGGTATTAAATACTCCGTGGTCGGGTCTTCATAGTTGCCAGCGGATACCTTGTTCATAAAAGGTAAATTGTTTATCAGTACCCAAACTAAACGATTAGAATCTTGTTTGCTCTCACGCAGCGTCAAATGATGGTTAAATTCCGTTTTGATTAACCACTGCTCGATGCGTGGCAACGCCAATACATAATTGACTAATTTTTCGAAATTCACGGAAACATTTAATTTTTCTAACGCATAAGACACGCCCAGCAAGTAGTCATAACCCAGCAAGGTTATTTTTCCGGCTTTGACTAAAGGAACAATCTTGACTTGATAATCGAATTTGACATCTTGATCTTCTGCACGCATAACCTGTGTTTTGGTATATTGCATTTTCGCAATCAAATACACATAAGCGGTAATCCCCTGCCAAAAAGGGATCCTTTTTTCGTTGATGAGATAAATCAGATATAAATTACAATGGGGATGATTCCAGATCTTCGCTCGGAAATTTCCTTTATGAATTGCTTTTTTTAAGCAGCGCAGTCTTGGATCATGAGCTGTCAAATTATTTAAAAACCCGGGAATGGTTTTATTTTTCTGCACTAATTCCAGTATATTATTGTGTGCGGGCGGTAAATTGAAAGTCGAACGATCCATGTGAGCTATAGGTGAGTTATATTATTTTTCGAGATAGGTAAGTTTATCTTCTTTATCTTTCCATTCATCGGCATCGGCTGGCGGATCTTTGCGGTGCGTGATATTTGGCCATTTTTGTGCGAGTTCTTTGTTCAATGCTAAAAACTCTTTATATTTTTCCGGCAGATCATCTTCAACATAAATGGCATTCACCGGACATTCTGGCTCACACAAACCACAATCAATACATTCGTCAGGATGAATAACCAACATATTCGGTCCTTCGTAAAAACAATCGACAGGACAGACCTCTACACAATCGGTATATTTACAACGAATACATTTTTCAGTGACTAAAAATGTCATTGGACTTCTTTTACAGTGCAAGTAATGTATAAAACGAGTTTAATCTGGTGCCCGGGGCCGGACTCGAACCGGCACAGTGTTACCACCGAGGGATTTTAAGTCCCTTGCGTCTACCAATTTCGCCACCCGGGCTAATAATTATTTCTTCTTCTCTCATTTCTCTCTATCTGGAGGCTAGGGCCGGAATTGAACCGACGTACGCGGCTTTGCAGGCCGCTGCATGACCACTCTGCCACCCAGCCAATCTGTATATCTATCGGCTTCGTCTTTTTGCCGATTTCTTCGTTGGATGCTTGTTTCCGGTACTCATGTACCTCGCAGTACATTCCGTCCCTCAACAATCATCCGCCTTGAACTCAGCAAAAATACTTCAGCCCCCATTAATCTGTAATATACTCTCCGTATTTGAATTTTTGAGTGTGAGTATATTTAACTTCAGCCTCTTCGGTAATATATACTCAATAAAAAAATTTTGGAGCGGGAAACGAGGCTCGAACTCGCGACCTCAACCTTGGCAAGGTTGCGCTCTACCAACTGAGCTATTCCCGCAAAACGGGTGATATTGTAACTGCATGAAAAATGCTGTCAAGAAGATAAATCATGCCAAGCCGCTTTTAAATATAAACACATACTCCACAACGTTAAAAATACTGCAAGATAAAGTAATACATAACCTGACAAAGCAAATCCTATCCAAGCACCGGGTTTGTAAAGTAATAATAAAATGATCGCTAACATTTGTATCGCGGTTTTTATTTTTCCTAGCATGCTCACCGCCATACGTTTGCGTTTACCTATTTCTGCCATCCATTCACGCAATGCCGACACCATAATTTCTCGACAAATAATAACGATAGCCGGAATGGCTAAATAAGGTAAGGCTCGATCACCCACTAATAATATCAACGCCGTTACCACAATTAATTTATCGGCAACCGGATCAAGAAATGTACCTAATTTAGAAACTTGACCCAAACTTCGCGCTAAATAACCATCTAACCAATCGGTCATCGCTGCAAAAATAAAAATGATCGCGGCCAATATATGACTGCCACGAAACGGTAAATAAAATAATAAAATAAAAACGGGGATTAAAATAATGCGCAGAAAGGTCAATATATTGGGAATACCCATAGGATGTATACCGGTAGCTAGCAGATCCAAGGTTTTATCTAGTAGTGTAACCTGTTAGTTTAGCCTTTTAAAGCTAAATAAATCTGTTCGGCTAAACGTTTACTAATACCGGGAACCCTAGCTAAGTCAGCGGCACTGGCGTTTTGTAACGCGTGTAAACCGCCAAACTGACGTAATAATTCGCGCCGCCGTTTCGCACCGATACCTGGAATATCTTCTAGCGTTGAAGTTCGTCTTTTTTTTGCCCGTCGACCGCGGTGACCGGTAATGGCAAAGCGATGTGCTTCGTCACGTATCGTTAAAATAGCATGTAACGCCAATGAATCGGCCGGTAAAATGATAGCCTGGGATCGTGATGAAAGATATAAGCTTTCCAGTCCAGATTTGCGTCCCGGACCTTTTGCCACTCCGATGATAAAAATACCATTAATCTGTAACTCTTCTAAGACTTGTTCGGCTTGCTTTAATTGACCTTTGCCACCATCGATAAGCAACACATCGGGTAAATTTTCTTCTTCATTTTTCAAATGTTTATAACGGCGCAACAGCGCTTGGCGCATCGCCGCAGTATCATCGCCGGGAGTCACGTCCTCAATATTAAAACGCCGATAATCCATTTTTCGTGGGCCTTGCTGGTCAAATACCACGCACGATGCAACCGTCGCTTCGCCTTGCGTGTGACTGATATCAAAGCATTCTAAGCGTTGCGGCAAATTATCCAGCTGCAAGGCCATTTGCAAACATTCGAGTTGCTTATAAAAAGCCAATTTATCGGCAAGGTGCGCTATTAATGCTTGTTGGGCATTTTCATGCGCCAACGCCAACCAATGTTTCTTCTCTCCACTGGGTTTATTTAATAATTTAACCTTATGTCCAGAACGCTCGGCTAAAGTAGCTATTAACCAATCTTGCTCAGCAATTTTTAACGGAATAATTATCTCATCAGGTATACTATGAAAAATTTCTGTTTGACAATAAAATTGCTCCATAAAAGCCGATAACACTTCCGCCGCTTTATGATCAGCGGGGACATCAGGGAAATACGCTTTACCGCCTAATAATCGACCATGGCGTACATTAAGCACATACAAGACATAGTGCGAGGTTTGTTGCGCTAAACCGATAATATCGAGATTCCCCTGGCCGGTAGTAATCACTTGTTTCTGTTGAATTTCACGCAGCGCAGCAATTTGATCGCGCAAACGTGCAGCCGTCTCATAATCTAATTCCTGCGCCGCTTTTTCCATTTGTTCAGCGATATCATCGATAACCGTTTGATTTTTACCTTGTAAGAATAAAACCGTATTCGTTACATCACGCTGATAACTCTCTGGTGTAATCAAACCCACACACGGAGCGGTACAACGTTTGATTTGATATTGTAAGCACGGCCTAGTACGATTGCGAAAAAAACTATCTTTACACGAACGAATTCTAAATAATTTCTGCAATAAATTTAAAGTTTCTCTGACCGCCAAGATACTCGGAAACGGTCCAAAATAGCGATAATCTTTTACACGTGCACCACGATAAAACGCTAAGCGCGGATAACTCTGATGTTTGCTAAGAATAATATACGGGTAACTTTTATCATCGCGTAATAAAATATTATAGCGTGGCTTGAGTTGTTTAATGAGATTACTTTCTAGCAATAAGGCTTGATTTTCGGTTTCTGTACTCGTGGTTTCGATAGCAGTCACCTGCCGCATCATCAACGCCACGCGACTACTTTGCTGGTCACGAAAATAGCTACTGACACGTTTTTTTAAATGCCGCGCTTTTCCCACATACAATACTTGATGCTCAGCGTTTAAAAATAAATAAACACCCGCACTTTGACTGATAAAAGCCAGTTGTTGTTTTAGATTCGTTGCATCCGCACCAAGCTTCACAGAATCACCTACAAAATACCCAATAAACCATCATACTAATGAATATACCTCGCGAACTTCAAGCTGCGCAATGCAAAATGCAAAAAGTGTAACCGCCGTCATTGCGAGCGCAGTGCTTGTTCGTCATTGCGAGCACGCAGTGCTTGTTCGTCATTGCGAGCACCGTAGGTGCGCGGCAATCTAGACATTCGCTCGCCATCCGGTGACTTCTCTCCTCTTGAAAATCTCCATCGCGAGATGAAAGCCTATCTAGATGCGAATCAGCATCTAGATAGACTACTAGGTATATTTTATTTATTTAAGTTATCAAAGATTTGTTTAACGGTTTTTAATGCCGGTAAATTAGGAAACTGCGTAGCCAAGGCATCGACTAAAACGCCCACGCCTTTAAAACCGGTTTTGGTGGTAACCTGTTGTTGATTCAGTTCCTTAGAAGCATTAACTTGTTGGTTCTGCTGGCTTTTAAGTTGATCTTTAATCATTTGCACTTCGTGGCGTAACTCTGTACAACAATCACTATCTTGTGCCCAAACGGGACTCACCACAAAAACGGCTAATAAGAATAATGTCACTGGTTTTAATAAAGACATCTAAAAAAAACCTCCTATGCTAAACAATGCGACCTACACCGAGTATGGATCAAAAATACTGCCCGCCCGGTTTAGCGTCGCCACATTTTAATACTAAGCAAAAGAAGCATAGTCTATCGGCTAAACTTATGCTAAATGGCATTTTTTTGCGCAAGATTTTTGGGTAATTTAATGTGCAACTGTGAAATTTTTGACTAATTACTTCTGAAAAACTTTTAATTTTTTTTATTTTTTAAAACAAGAAATTTATTGAATAAAATTGGACCACAAACACAGAATCGTAAACTCTTTTCATCGAGCCGCCGTTAAACATGAAATTTATGCTTATATCTTTAATTCTTGTCACTGCGTTAGAAAAAAAGTAAGATAAAAATTGAAATTTAAATAAAAAGGATTTTTATGCCATATTCTTTAGAACAAAAAAATGTTTTAATCGTACCTTTATCTTTATTCATACGTTTTAATAAAAAAATGGCTGGGGAACAATTTGCGAATTTATTCGGAAAGTTTTTTGATGACATGTTTAGCTGCGACGAAGAAATGCAAGCACACGAAAATTTTTGTGAAAATTTACTGCAAAAAATCCTCACTTCTCAAATTGTGGCTGATTTTAATCTAGGAAAAAAAACCCAACGTGCATTTATTGCAGAATTATTGAGTTTTCTAAACTTACCAAGCGATAAATCCATTGATATTAAAAATGCCTGGAATTCTTTGATGGAATTTGATCGAGAGTCGAGTAACGCATTCGATGCTTTAATTCATTTAACGCAACAGGGAAAATCTATTTATTTTATTGGCGAGACTAATGAATTGCATGCTAAAAAAATCTTAGATCTATTTAAAAGCTATCCATACAACAAATTATCATTTTTAGAAAACTTACCTGAAAAGGTACAAGCTTTGCCGGTCGCTGTTAGTCAAGTCTCCAACTCGGAGTTGGGTGATGATGCTATGCGAATTGGTACGATTTATTTTTGTTTATCGTATGCTTATAAAACCTTAATAGAACACCCACAGAATGTACTGACTAAGTTATTCACTGCTTTTAAACCAACTTCAGGCTTGATCACGCATTTGAAGCTACATTTAAATGAGATGGGTAAGACTAAAGACGAAATATTATTAATAAATCCCCAAGAAAAAGACTATGCTATAGCGAAAAAACTAGCACTAGAAACTCTTTCCAAAGAAAACTTTTATACTGCTTTATTAGGATCTTCAGGCATTGCTGCTACGGCTACCTGCATTCCGCTACAAATACTCGACCCCGATCCTGCGTTAGTTGTATGCAGCGCCCGTTTGTCGACAAGCCCACGGACACACTAAACTACTTTTTTGATCAAAATAATATTTTTAAATAACGTAGGAAAAAACTAATGATCCCCAACCTTAAACCATCCATATCTCAAGATTATATCGTCAATTTATCCACTATCAATAAATTAAAACCCTTATCAGAGGTTCTCGATGAATTTGCCGATTTACATTATCAGTATGCACAGAGTTGGCTGCATTACAAATGGTATAGCAAACTTTGGGTCAGCTCAAAATATCTAACGATGACGCATGCAATTAATGATTATAAGCTGGGAAAAATAGATACCGATACTTTTATCAAAAAACTACAAGAAATTTTTTATTTTATTCCAACCGATAAAAATCCTAAAAAATTATTAGAAAATGCTTGGAATTCATTGATTAGCTGGGATGAACAATCGACACAGCGGCTTAACTATTTAATAACGAAAAATCAACCTATTTATTTAATTTCGAATACGAATGAATTAAATATTGAAAAAATTAAGCACGATATCGATAGCGCCACAAAAAAAACCTGGGATTGGCAAGAACAAACATTAGGAAAATGTAAATTTCAGATCAGTGAAAATTTTAGATTAATGACTTCTTATGAGAATAGTGTATTTAAGACAGAGGGTTTAACAGCGAATTTGGTCGAACAACTTTTAATTGAAGGGAAAATTCACGAAAACATCATGTTAGTCAGTCAATATCAACCGGATTTAGCTAAAGCAAAAGCATTAGGTATTAAGAGCAAGCCGGCTGATCAATTTTTTCCTGCAGTTCCAGTATCGAGCCTGACAGCATCGCAAGCTCCTTTAAATAGCATCGCTATGAGCTCAACAACTACCGCTCCAACCCCCATTCTTTTTATTGCTAATAATTTAGCTAGCAGTCGGAGAAATTTTTTCAGTCATGTTCCTAAGAATGAAAATTCAGAAACGCGTCCAGAAGAAACGACTCCGCTACTTCGTCAATAACCAATTAGAATAAATGCCGGAGGAATGTTATTCCTCCGGATTTTCTGGCGATTTATCGGCGTAACCTTCTTCTTCTTCCAGTAACCCATAACGCAACGCGAGGTGGGTTAACTCGACATCGTTATGCACGCCTAATTTTTCATACAATCGATAGCGATAGGTGTTTACCGTTTTAGGACTTAAACAAAGTTTTTTTGCAATGCCATTTACTTTAGTCCCATGCGTCACCATATACATGACTTGTAATTCACGTTCGGAAAGTTGCGCAAACGGTGATTTGGACGCATCAGAAACTTGACGCAAGGCCATTTTTTGCGCAATTTCTAAGGTGATATAGATTTGACCGGCAACCACTTTACGAATTGCGGTAATTAATTCTTCAGCATTGGTATTTTTAGTGATATATCCCGCTGCGCCCGCACGCACGAGTCGATCCGGAAAGGGCCCTTCACTGAATACGGTGACAACAATAATTTTAAGCTTCGGGTTGACACGTATCAAACGGCGCGTTGCATCTAAGCCACCTATTCCAGGCATTTTTAGATCCATCAACACCACATCGGGTTTGGTTTCCTTTACTAAATTAATGGCGGCCTCGCCACTTTCGGCTTCACCGATAACATTAATATCACGAACATCCTCTAACAAGCGCTTCATACCTAAACGTACTAAGGCATGATCGTCAACGATAACGACGTTAATCATGGAACGCCAACTCCTCTTGTCAATTGCATTTTTTTGGCGGAGGGACAGGGATTCGAACCCTGGAAGGAGTTGCCCCCTTGACGGTTTTCAAGACCGTTGCTTTCAACCGCTCAGCCATCCCTCCTACTTTAATCAGTAGCTACGGCTATATTAGCATAAACTATATAGGATGTAGACTATAAAGAAATACGTCAAACGCTGAGCTCAAATTACGCGATTAACTTTGTTAAAGACATCCTCTCATATCATCGTGCGCAGCATTTGACGTTTGTGTTTAAAAAATTTCTGTAATTTTTCTGCACAAGTTTCAGCTAATACTCCATCGGTAACATCAAACGTATGATTAACACCTTTTAAAGGCTGCCAGTGTGACATTATCACACCAAAACGCGAATCATACGCACCGAACACCAGTCGTTTAATTCTGGCTTGGATCATTGCACCGACACACATTAAGCAAGGTTCTAAAGTAACATACAATGTTGACTCTAATAAACGATGATTTTTCAGCTGTTTGGCCGCTTGTTGTAGCAACAAAACTTCAGCATGTGCGGTAGGATCACAGTGAGTGAGTGTTTGATTATAAGCCGTACCGATGATCGCTTTATTCAGCACCAAAACGGCACCGACGGGAACTTCGCCACACATCTCTGCCCGCTCTGCCGCCTGTAAGGCCTGCTGCATATAAGCAATGTCATCCTGTAGAGCGTTCATAAGATAAAAAAACCGTCATGGCGAGCAAATGGTATTGTGTGGTCATCCAGTTTACAATGCTTCTTGGATTGCTGCGCGCTTCGCGCTCGCAATGACGAGTAAATTATTTGAGTTCCACATCTTATCGATTGGAAGTGATAAAAAAATAGTCAATTTATTTTTTTGATTTATTTTTTATTACACATCTTACAATGATCACAGCCACAGTGGCAGCCTTTGTGCGAGCGAGGGCAGCATAAATACTTGATCAATGCACCCACGGCTAAAATCGGCAGCATAATATCAAAGAAACGCGAAACCATCACTATGGTATCCACCGACTCGGGCTTCGCAAGACTTGCAGCAATAGCCATTAGAACAGCAATAATAATCACTATGGCTGGGAAGAATTTACGACACATATCAAGGTCTCCTTGCAATTTTAAATAAAGGGTAGGATCTCTTTTCGCAACACGCAGATACTATCATAGTTGGATTTTATTGTCTTTGCCTAACCGCTTCGAATAAACAGATCCCAGCCGCGACTGAAACATTTAAACTACTCACGCTACCTGCCATCGGAATAGCGATCAAACCATCGCAGCGCTCTTTGGTTAAACGACGCAAACCTTTACCTTCAGCACCTAATACCAGCGCCAATGGTCCAGTCAATGCGGTATCATAAATAAGTTGCGTGGCGGATTGGTCTAATCCATAACACCACACTCCGGCCTTTTTTAATTTCTCTAGCGTAGTGGCCAAATTAGTGACAGTAAACAGTGGCGTCATTTCAGCTGCACCGGCGGCTATTTTTCGCACACTTGGCGTCATGCTCACCGAACGATCCTGTGGAATAATGACCGCATCCGCACCGGCTGCATTGGCAGAACGTAAACAGGCGCCTAAATTATGCGGATCCTGAACTTCATCTAAAATTAATAAAAACGGCGGTTTGGTTTCATTTGCTAGCCGCCGATCCAACCAAGTAAATAAATCAGGCTCGCTTAATTGCTTAGAAATTTTTATCTCAGCTAACACACCTTGATGTATTGCATTACTCGACCATTCATCACATTTAATCTTAGATAAAGTTTGAATGGGAATTTGCTGATAGTCGGCCAACTGCACTATCTCTAGCATGCGCTTATCTTCACGGCCTTCTTGTCGATAGAGTTGGCATATTCTTTCTGGATGTGTTTTTAACAACGCAGTAATCGCGTGAAAACCAAAAATAAATTCTTTTTTAACGTTATGACTCATGATAAAGTACTCAATAAAAATATTTTATTTGAAGGATTAAATAGCTGTGCCACATACACTCTCGATACGCATTAACCCTGACTGTTTAAACCAAATCCAATATGAAAAAAACGTATCGCCGCGGCAAAATACCTTTATCGAGAGTATTAATGATCTCCATAGCACAGTAAAGCAATTAAAATCGCAAACTTGTTTTGAATTTACGCAGGAAGACGAGAAGGCAATCGGGCGTGGCAATTTTTACGCCTTGACCAAGTCCTTAGAAAAAAAGTTTACTAAACAACCCCCTATTACTTTTTCTGATTTACAAAATGTACTGAAGAAGGAATTCCGCATTAAAGATGAACAGACTATTAATTTTATCATTAAGTCGCTGTTAGAACCCCACTCGCTGCCTTTTGCATTATCTTTGCTAGCCTACTCTGTCCTAACTGATGACAGTTTTTGGTCTAATGAGTGCACAGCGTCAGGTTCAGAGTTTAAATATACGCTAAAAGCAAAACAAAGCCCTAGCGGAAGTATCATTTTTAACATGAGGATGAATTTAAAAAATCCTAATTTATCACCAAGCTCACCGCAAAGTTCCGCACAGATTCAATTTATGGTAAATCAGCAAGAACAAATTAAACTGCTGCCATTGGATATGGAATTTAATTTTGTTGATAAAAAAGCATTTAAAGAATTTAAAAAAGAGTTGTGCTGCGATTTTCGAGATTGGATTTTTCTGCATAAAAGCCACTGGCTCACTACTGACTTATGGATTATACCGACTTTGCTGGGTTGCTTATTAGGTTTAATTGCTATGATTAGTCTGCTCGCATTAAGTTTAACCCCCATTTCACCGTTGTTGCTACCACCTTTAGGTTTTGCATTGGGTTTAGGTTTATCGAGTGTTATGCATAGTTATGCTCATATCAGTATAAAAAAAGACCAGGAAAAATTTAAACGGCCGATTCACATCTTTAATAGAAAACCAGTGCAAACCACTTTTTTCAACTCTCATTGCTTAAACAACACCATCGAATCTGAAACTCGATTTGTACTCGCTAGATAAAGTCATGTTTAGATTGCCGCGCGCTACGCGCTCGCAATGACGAATAAAAAAACTGCGCTCGCAAAGACGCACGTTTATTATTTTCTTTTTTTATATTTTTTAGCTTTTTTTGTGGATTTTTGAACTTCAGGCTCGATCAGTTCAAAATCTATTTTACGTTGATCGAGATCAACACGCCCCACTCGCACCTGTATCCTATCGCCCAAACGATACACTATTCCGGTACGTTCACCTTGCAAGCAATGACGACTCGCATCAAATTGGTAATAATCATTATGTAAGGCGGTTACATGGACTAAACCTTCGACATAAATATTTCGCAATTCAACAAATAAACCAAAGCCAGTGACATTAGTGATAATGCCATCAAAGCTTTCACCGACACGATCCCGCATGTACTCACATTTTAACCAATCTAATACTTCACGTGTCGCTTCATCGGCGCGTCGCTCGGTAGTCGAGCAATGTTCACCTAAACGAGATATCGTGACCTTATCATAGAAAAAATTCTTAAGCTTGCGTTTGGCTAAGACATGGCGTATGGCTCGATGCACTAACAAATCCGGATAACGACGGATAGGCGAAGTAAAATGTGCATAAGCATCGAATGCCAAACCAAAATGGCCAATATTTTCCGGACTATAAATCGCTTGACTCAGGGATCGCAACATCACGGTTTGAATTAAATGCGCATCCGGCCGATCAGCAATTAATTTTAACAAGCTTGAATAATCTTCCGGAGTAACGGTCTTTTTATTCGGAAAACGTAAGCCCAATTCCGCTAGAAAACTCTTCAAATCGGCTAATTTTTCAGCCGCTGGAGCCGCATGGTCGCGAAATAAGGTCGGTATTTTTGCTTTCAATAAAAATTGCGCAGCAGATACATTGGCCAATAACATACATTCTTCAATGATGCGATGCGCCACGGTGCGCACACTGGGAATGATCTGTTTAATTTTTCGATTCGGCCCAAAAATAACTTGCGTTTCAGTTGTTTCAAAATCTATCGCACCTCGTGCTTCGCGTGTTTGGCGTAACAATTGATAAAGGCTATGCAGATTCTGTAAATGCGGTAATAAACTTTTATATGCTGGTGGACATTTATTCGTGTTTAACCATGTTGCAACTTCATTATAAATCAAACGTGCTCTAGAATGGATCACTGCCGGATAGAATTGAAAACGTTTCAATTCTCCTTTACTGGAAATCAACATATCACAAACCATACACAGTCGATTAACCTTAGGCTTCAATGAGCACAACTCATTGGATAATACTTCCGGTAACATCGGCAACACACTATTCGGAAAATACACTGAGTTTCCACGCGCTTCCGCTTCTTTATCTAATTCACTTTGCGGACTGATATAATGACTAACATCGGCAATCGCTACGACTAAACGCCATTGTTTTTTTTGTCGTTCACAATACACCGCATCATCAAAATCTTTGGCATCTGCACCATCAATGGTAACAAACGCTAAATCTTGTAAATCAACCCGATGCTCTTCCTCATCGCTCGGTAACACACCCGCTTGCAAAGCATCAATTTCTTCCTGCACTGAATCGGGCCAGACATGCGGGAGATTATAATTACGTATCGCTATTTCTATTTCTAAACCCGGCGCCATATGATCACCGAGTATCTCGATAATGCGACCGATCGCCTGTTGACGAAAACTAGGAAAATGGGTTATTTCAACGACGACTATCTGCCCCGATGTTGCCGCACTTTCATCATCCACACCGATTAAAATATCTTGTGCAATACGATTATTCGATGGAACGACAAAAGCGACACCGTTCTCTTTTAAAAAACGTCCGACTAAAGTAGGGGTATTGCGCTCTAGCACTTCTACGATCGCGCCTTCAAGTCGATTGCGTCTATCGGTTCCTATCACGCGCGCTAACACTCTGTCGCCATGAAATACTAGCTGCATTTGTCGCTCATTTAAATACAGATCGTCACTACCATCATCGGGAACCAAAAAGCCATATCTATCGCGATGACCAATAATCCGACCGCGTACCAAATTCATTTTATCTGGCAAACCATAACCTTCGCGACGCGTTAAAACAATTTGCCCATCGCGTTCCATCGCCCGCAAACGTCGTCGCAACGCTTCTTGGCGTTCTGGATCGCTTAAACCCAAACGTTGATTGAGCTCGTCGCGTTTAACCAGATGACCACATTTTTTTAAAAAATCTAAAATGTATTCGCGACTAGGAATGGGATTATCGTATTTACCGGCTTCACGTGCCGCATAAGGATCAACGAACTGTTTCGGTTTTTTTGCCATAGTTATCACTAATTAATGAGTTGCATCACACTTTCTGCATGGTTTCATCCTAAACTATATTTAGTATTATGTCGCCTTCGATTAACTCGTCATTGCGAGCGCGCGGCAATCCCCATTCGCTCGCCATGACGGGTGATTCTATAAATCACCGTACAAACTTTGTACGATACTTACCGCGGCCAAACCGGCAGTTTCTGCCCTTAGGACGCGGGGTCCCATTTGCATGGGACTATAATCTGCAACCCGTGCACACTTCAACTCATTTTCGGACCAACCGCCTTCGGGTCCCACCAATAGCGCAACACTCTGACAATGGGGTAAAGAATTGATATTTTGCTTGGAGCCAGGCTGTAAAATTATCCGCTGATCCGCTTTTATCGACGTGGTAGCCACATCAAAGGTCATAGGATTTTCTAGTTTCGGCAAACGTGTTCTTCCTGATTGTTCACAGGCCGCGAGCATCACGCCCTGCCAATGTAAACTGCGTTTTTGCCAGCGTTCGGGTGCTAACTTCAGTGTACTATGCGCCGTTAACATCGGTATCAAGCGTGTCACGCCCAATTCCACCGCTTTTTGCAACATATAATCCATTTTATCGGATCGCAAAACTGCTTGCGCTAAGGTAATTTGCAAAGACGATTCACGATTCACTGCATCAAATTCACCGAGCTTCACCTTCACCATGCTTTTATTTAGCTCGATAATAATGGCGCGAAATTCTCCCGCTTTACCATTAAATACGATAAACTCATCACCAACCTGTAAACGCAGTACGCGAATTAAATGTCCTGCCGCCTCTTTAGTTAAGTTGACTATTTGCCCGGTGTTTAAAGCTTGCGGTTGATAGATACGAGTCAGACGCATAGAATGTTTAACGACCTCAATTTAATATACTCAAAGCGTATATTTTGCTGGTAAATTTTTATGCACAAGCTTAGCGTCATTCTTTTAGCGATTTTTTTGAGCAGCTGCGCGAGTTTGTCGCAAGCCCCCACACCACTCCCTAAGCCTAAAATAGTGAATCACTATCTTCCCTGGGCACAACGCAAAACGCAACTAAATGCGATACAAAATTTTCGTGTCAATGGCAACCTTGCCATACACGAAACATCGGGTCGTGGTGTGAATGCCTCGTTCAGCTGGGAACAGATCTATCCTAATTATCAACTCAGCTTTTTTGGACCTTTAGGGTCACAAGGCGCGGTACTTACCGGAAGTCCTAAGCAAATCAGTTTAACCACGCATCAACAAACCTATCATGCACAAAGTCCAGAACAACTCTTACATGATCAATTAGGTTTAAATTTACCCGTTTCACAATTTTATTATTGGTTACGCGGTCTACCGGCGCCACAATCCCGTTATATCACCAATCTAGATGCCTATAACCGACTCATGCAATTACGGCAATCCGGTTGGCGTGTGGTTTACCGACATTTCACTAACATTGGAAAAATTGATTTACCGGATCGTATTGATCTGTCCAATTGCCAATGGCAAGTCCGTATTATAATCAATCACTGGAATATTAAATAACAACATGTACTATTGGCCAGCCCCTGCTAAATTAAATCTTTTTTTACATCTGACCGGTCGAAGGCCCGATCGCTATCATGAACTGCAAACCGTTTTTCAACTGATTGATTACTGCGATGAATTAAGTTTTACACAACGCTCCGATCCACAAATTAATTGCACATGTTTATCATTACTTAATCCGGTCACCGCGGCGGTCATCCCCGATGAGGATAATTTAGCGATTAAAGCAGCACGATTATTACAAGATAGAAATAAAAACTTACCTGGTGTCGATATATTGATCAAAAAACGAATTCCTATCGGCGGCGGTTTAGGTGGTGGTAGTTCCAATGCAGCAACGACACTCGTGGTTTTAAATCACTTATGGAACATGCATCTTCCTTTAGACGAATTATTGAGCTTAGGCATCACACTCGGCGCCGATGTACCGATATTTATCAAAGGAGTAAGCAGTTGGGCGGAAGGCATTGGCGAAAAACTACAAGCGATACCGTTACCTGAAACCTGGTTTGTAGTCATGATTCCACCATTGACTATTTCAACTGCAAAACTTTTTTCACATCCCCGATTGACATACAACACGACACCCATCAAAATACAAACCTTTTTAAGCGGATCATTAAATACACATAATGATTTTGAACACATCGTTAGGCAGGATTATCCGATGATTGCAGAGGGCTTAGACTTCTTAAATCATTATGCTCCTGCTCGCTTATCAGGGACCGGAGCGTGTATTTTTGCCACACTTAAGTCAAAAATAGCCGCTGAAACACTACTAGAAAAAATTAAATCGCCTTATCAAGGCTTTGTCTGTAAAGGGTTAACCACTTCACCTTTACAACAAATAATGAAAAATTGGGGTGTCGCCAAGTGGTAAGGCACCGGGTTTTGATCTCGGCATTCCTAGGTTCGAATCCTAGCACCCCAGCCACCATTCATCCGTCCTTTTTTATTTAACACGTTGAGGTTCCTCTGTGTCTGAAATGATGCTCTTTACTGGTAACGCTAACCGACCTTTAGCAGAAAAAGTCGCTAAACATTTAGGAAAAGAATTAGGTAAAGCCACCGTCGGTCATTTTAGTGACGGTGAAATCATGGTAGAGATCTTAGAGAATGTCAGAGGACAAGACGTATTTATTATGCAACCGACGTGTCCGCCGGTTAACACAAATTTAATGGAACTTATCATTATGGCCGATGCCTTACGTCGTGCATCGGCTAAACGTATCACCGCTGTCGTTCCGTATTTTGGTTATGGTCGACAAGACCGCCGCATTCGTTCTTCACGAGTTCCGATTACCGCGCGCGTTGTTGCGGATATGATGACTGCCGTCGGCATTAGTCGTTTACTCACGGTGGATCTGCATGCCGATCAAATCCAAGGATTTTTTGATATTCCTGTGGACAATGTCTATGCCACACCCGAAATCTTAAAGGATATGGAAAGTCAAAAGCTTTACAAAAGCAATGAACAACTTATTGTGGTATCACCGGATGTAGGGGGCGTGGTTAGAGCGCGCGCTATTGCTAAACGCTTTAATGATGCCGATATTGCCATCATCGACAAACGCCGTACCGGTCCGAATAAAACCGAAGTCATGCATATTATCGGTGAAGTTAAAGACCGTAATTGTCTATTGGTCGATGATATTGTTGATACCGGTGGCACACTCTGTTTGGCCGCCCAATCATTAAAAGAAAATGGCGCCAATTTAGTCATGGCGTATTGTACGCATCCCGTCTTATCCGGCAATGCCATTAACGATATTCAAAACTCATGTATCAATGAGCTTGTCGTCACCGATACGGTACCCTTAAGCGATGAAGCACGGCATTGCAAAAAAATTCGCCAACTGAGTTTGAGTGATATGTTGGCAAAAACGATTTGCCGCATTAATTCCGAAGAATCGGTGAGCTCGATGTTTGTTGACTAATTTGTTTTTCGGAGTTTGACTTGTTTTCTTCAGCTTGACGAGTAAAAAATCCGTATCGTGATCGGCTAGGAATAGCACTATCGTCAAAAGCTTTTACTGGTATTTTATCTGGCTTTAGCCAAGTTAGATCAGTTGTTTCTGCTATATCAATAGACAGGTTTGCGAACGATACTTTTTTGCTAGTCAAACATTCACGTTTCTTAGCCAATGTATCTAATTGACTTTTTTCTATCGAAGATAGTACTTGCTCCTGGCATGCTTCTATAACCTCAGTAAGCAAGAGCGAGCCGCTCGACTGACTGGTCAACTCAAGGCGATCACCTTGCTGCGGATTTCTATGATTATATCGTTTCTTATCCATCTCCGTTTTTTCATGCTTCCCAGAATCGCTGAGCTTAAGCTTATCAAGGTCATTATAAGCATCTAGGGCACTCCCTATAGTTATTTCTAAAATGGGATGTTTAGGCACCGCAGCAAGGATGTCATTACGCCACCAAACCGATGAAAACTCTAGCGGAAATTGTTCAGCGCAAAGTGTGTATTTCCCATCAAGTAGTGACGATTGTATTAGCCATTTACGATTTTGATCACGAATAATATTAAAAAAATCAAATTTTGTATCGGTATCAAAATAATAACCGCCTTTTAAATAAAGGATGGTATAGCGCAATAAATTAGACGCGGCAGCAAAATTCTTTGCACCGATCATTTCCCGTTCAACACACTGCCAAAAATCACTATATCGATCCTGACGTCGAGTAAAAGCACCTGCTTTTATCTCATCAATCACATTATGTGTATTTCCCTGTAAGAAAAATTCATTACTTTTCATTTCATGCTTTAATTCGCCAAGTTCTTTAACCTGTAAAAACGAACTCTGTGCAGACAACTCCAGATCAGGCATGTATCTATCCAGAGACTGATAATAATGGGATGGATGATCAACCCATAAATTAATCTTAAATCCAGAGCGTCGAGCAATCGGTATAAGCTCTAGTAGTGTAATGAGATATTTCTTTGGTAAGGGACTACCTAGCCAGATGAAATGAAGTTCTGATGGGATAGCTGCAGAATTAGGCATAGGATACCACCTGATATCAAATTATTTTTCTAAGGCGTCTGTTACTATTGTACTAATTGAAACTTAAGCCATTATGAAAAAAAGATATTAAGCAACTCTCATTGCTAGCACATACCAACTCTCGTCATTGCGAGCACGTAAAATATTAATCGTCATTGCGAGCACATACCAACTCTCGTCATTGCGAGCACCGTAGGTGCGCGGCAATCCAAATATTTATTCCATGAACCTTTTGTAAAGCCCCTAAAAACCCCTGGAGTTTTATGATAAATCCCCGTAAACTACTGCCCACTTATCCTGGTCGCGGGGTAGGTATTTTTTTTGAATTTGAGGAATAAATCGATGTCAACGAATCACTTATTTGAACTCCACGCTGAAGCTCGAGAGGTGTTTGGGTCGGGTGCGAGCCGCCGTCTCCGCCGTCTTGAGAATCGTGTTCCGGCTATTTTATATGGCGCTTCAGAGCCACCCCTACCTGTCTCCTTAGATCATAATCAGGTATTACGGGCCCTGGAAAATGAAGCCTTTTACTCGCATATTTTAACCATCAAAATCGATGGCATCGAGCAAAAAGCGGTATTAAAAGACTTGCAGCGGCATGCCTATAAGCCACGTATCCTGCATGTCGACTTATTGCGCGTATCGGCCAAAGAAAAAATCACTATGTCTGTCCCCTTACATTTTAAGGGAGAAGCAATGGCCCCTGGGGTTAAAGACGCTGAAGGTGTGCTAACCAAACTGTTAAATAGTGTCGAAGTTCGCTGCTTACCAGCGGCACTTCCAGAGTACATTGAAGTCGACGTGTCCCACTTGGGACTAGATGAATCCATCTTATTATCCCAGCTCCACTTACCGCAAGGTGTCGAATTAACCGCAGCCATCAGTCATGAAGATGACCGACCGGTGGTCAATATCCATATACCACGTGCGGTGGTCGAAGAAGATCTCACTACAGCGCCTGAATCGGCTGAAGTACCTGCGATTAATGTCAAAGATGATGCCGAACAAGCAGCGGGTGAGAGTAAAGAAAAGGCCGAAAAGGACAAACACTAAGCCTGTCGCATGGCAACTCATCCCATATACTCACAGCAATTGGATTTTTGGCAAGTGCCGCGTCGCTGTGCAACAACCTGGAGTGTACAATACCAGAGGATTGCGAATTGAGCGGCAACACAGACAAAAATTCAAGTGCGAAGAGTATACAGCTGATTGCCGGCTTAGCGAATCCTGGGAGGGACTACGCAAAAAGCCGGCATAATGCCGGAGCATGGCTGATCAACGCACTGCTAAATCAGCACTCCTTATCCCCTTTAAAAATGGAAAATAAATTCCATGCCTCGGTGACTGCTTGGTCTCTTGCCACTGGTAAATGTTGGCTGCTCATCCCTAACACTTATATGAATGATTCGGGGCGGGCAATCAAGGCCATAGCCCATTTTTATCATCTCCCCATTGAGTCCATATTAATTGTCCATGACGATTTAGATCTATTACCCGGCACCGCACGCTACAAACAAGGAGGGGGTGATGGCGGACATAATGGCTTAAGAGATATTGTTAAACATTTGCAGAGCAAAGACTTTTGGCGGCTACGGCTGGGAATTGGCCATCCTGGGCACCGTGATCGCGTGCACGATTATGTTTTAAATTCACCTTCTGTCGCAGATAAACAAAGAATAGAGCTGGCTATCGAGCAAGCATTGACTACGTTAACCCTATTTGCCGAAGGCAAACATGACCTAGCCATGCAAATGTTACATACTCAACAAGAATAACGGGAAAACTTTATGGGATTTAAATGCGGCATCGTTGGGCTTCCCAATGTAGGAAAATCCACTCTATTTAATGCACTAACTAAAGCCGGAATTGCAGCCGCCAACTACCCTTTTTGCACCATCGAACCGAATGTCGGTATCGTCCCCGTTCCCGATCCACGTCTCAATGAACTAGCCAAAATTGTAAAACCACAAAAAATAATACCTACCAGCATGGAGTTTGTTGATATCGCCGGTTTAGTACAAGGAGCCGCACAAGGTGAAGGTTTAGGAAATAAATTTTTAGCTCATATACGCGAAGTCGATGCGATTGTGCATGTGGTACGCTGTTTTGCAGATCCCGATGTAGTACATGTCACCGGGCTCGTCGATCCCGTCGCGGATGTGCAAACGATTCATACCGAATTAGCCTTAGCTGATTTAGAGAGCGCTGAAAAAGCGGTGTTACGGCTGAATAAAGCCAGTAAATCTAACGACAAATCAGCACAACAAAGTAAAAATTTATTAGAGCGCATCATTCCGGAATTAAACCAAGGTCGTTTATTGCGTCAACTTGATTTCAGCCCCGAAGAATTAAACTTGTTACGTCCCTATTCTTTTTTAACGCTGAAATCGACGTTATATATTGCCAATGTGGATGAAAAGGGTTTTGTGAATAATTTATTACTCGAGCAATTAGAAAGTTATGCCCTGGCAGACAAAGCCAAAGTCGTCGCGATTTGCGCCAAATTAGAAGAGGACTGTATCGATTTAAGTGATGAGGAAAAACAGGAGTTTTTACGCGACTGCGGTTTAACCGAAACCGGTTTAGATCGTTTGATACGTGCCGGTTATGAATTACTGGATCTACAAACCTACTTTACCGCCGGTGTCAAAGAAGTCCGCGCTTGGACGGTACACAAAGGCGCCACCGCACCACAAGCCGCCGCCTGTATCCATACCGATTTTGAAAAAGGCTTTATCCGCGCTGAAGTCATCAATTATGATGACTTCATACGTTACCAAGGTGAACAAGGCGCGAAAGAAGCCGGTAAATGGCGCTTAGAAGGTAAAACCTATCTGGTCAAAGATGGCGACGTGATGCATTTTTTATTTAATGTTTAGTTTAAAAATTTCTTGGTTGTGTCAATGAAATGACTTTAGGTTCAGAAGTTCTGAAATTTACAGGGCTTGAAGTATTCTTAAAAACAGAAGCTAAAGTAAATAAAGTACGCTCTAAAAATGTTAATGGCTTTTCATGTATTGTTCGCTTAACTTTTAAATTATATTTTCCAAGTGCACACTCCACATTTTTTTGTAGTTCGTCTAATTTTTCTTCTTGCTTAAGCTCGAATAAAGTTAACCCTTTTAATTGTTGCACAGTGTGAAAAAAACATAAATCGGATGTAGAATTAGAAAAAGTGGATGATGCATTGGTTAAAGAAGTATTTCCTGTCAGCATAGTGTTTCTCTTTTAAAAAAACGCATTCTACAATATTTTTAACCAAATATATCATTTTTAATTTTATTTTTTATTTTAATTTTTTTTATAAAGTTATCTAATTTATTTAATTTTTGTTATACTTTAACTTTGATAGATAAGGATTATCCTTCAAATCAAACTCCAGGATAAGGAGCGCATATGCATTTAGACTATTTAGATCAACTGATACCGAAACGTTGGATTTTACTACTCCGTTATTGGCTACCCTTTTTTAAAACTCCGAGTAATTTTTATTTTAGGTGCCGCGACTTTATTGATAAGTTGAAACACTCGGGTTGCTCCCATTTCCCATGGGAGAAATTTCCAAATTTATTATCTATTTTTGAAAAAAATGTTTGCACAGTGACAGAAAAAAAAATAGCCAGAGAAATTATTAGCAACATTTTTACACGAGAAAATAAAACCATCACATTAGAACTTTTAATTTTAATTTTTAATCAATTTGATCCTGATAATAAACAGACATCTATTTTAAAAGAAGTTCTGCAGCGTATTCCAACTAAATTTTATCTCCAGTATTTTAGTACTTTAAACGCCTTTAATTGTTCTCCACGAAACTTAAAATGGTGTGCGCTTCTAAAAGATAAATTTCTGCTAGAAGATAAATTAATCCTTATTTTATCACTGTCCGATGAATCTTTAATGGCCAATCAGGCGACCGTTTTTCAATTGGCTATCCAAGAGTGTGAGGATAAACTACTCACTCGGAAATTTGGTCTAAATAATTTTCTAAATGCTTATGTCATTGAACGATTGCTAGAGTTTGTCTTATCGCGTAACCCCAAAATAATTTTTTCTCCTATCTTCATACACACATTAATTAACCAATTACTCGAAACTCAACATCCGATATTAACATCATACCTACTAGAACTTGATGAACCCGCAAGATACAGTTTTTTTGAAAAATTCTTGGTCCATAGTCAAAACTTTCAGCAAGCTACACACTACTTCCTTAATCTGTGCCCAGAAGAACAACGGACCGATCTGATCGATCAATTAATTACATCTGTGTTTAACGCTAATGCATCTGAAATGAATGATGACGCTATAAAAGAAAATAAAGCGACTGCAGATAACTCGGACTTGCTATTATTGATCCAGATACAAGAACAATCTGACATCTATCCAATTAGCCTATTTCAATTTCTTGCCCTACAAAGTTTAACGAAAAAGCCGCTTGATATAGAAAATCTTAAAAAATTTTTCCAAGCTCCTCACGTTTCACTTGAACATCGTAAAAATTTCTCAATCGCATGCCAATCTGCTGTTGCTGAGCACAGCATTCTCGCCATAAAAGTATTTATTAAAGATAACTTTATGATCTACGTACGCAAAGAAAACACACGTCAAGATATTCATCGGGCTTTTTATCAATTTTTTAACAACGAGACTATCGGCAAGCCTCTAAATGTAGCCAAGCTTATACTAAAAAAATTACCGCAACATTTACAGTTAAACTGCGAGCCAGATTTAAACTTTTTACAACAATTGTTATCACAACTTTATTTAGTTATGGAGGATCCAGAAATTGTTGCCTATAACAATAAACGCTTCATGGAGTGGAATAAAAGTCAAAGAGAATATGAGGAAAAAAGCGAGGCTCGCAGAGAACTTCTGCAACGTATCCGCGAAGGAAGACAAAGTAGCATTGCTTATCAACGCATGGAAGAGCTATTTGGTGACGAAGCAACAACGATGCAAGCAAAATGGAAAAAAACATTAGGCGTGCATTTTTTTGATGCTAACGATA
Source organism: Rickettsiella endosymbiont of Miltochrista miniata (assembly GCF_964031245.1). Lineage (NCBI taxonomy): Bacteria > Pseudomonadati > Pseudomonadota > Gammaproteobacteria > Legionellales > Coxiellaceae > Rickettsiella > Rickettsiella endosymbiont of Miltochrista miniata. Next base: position 795,186 of record NZ_OZ035017.1, on the reverse strand, counting down.
AAGAAGAATGCAAAACCGCTTTAAAGGAAGCAGCTGAAATTATAAAATTTAATCGTGAATGTAACGAATTTTCTTGTTTAAGCACCTCACCCTCATCAGCAAGTTATTTTGCTTAATAAATCAATTTTCGGTTTCAACCTATAAAAAAATCTTTTGTCATTGCGAGCGCGTAAAATATTAATCGTCATTGCGAGCGCGGAGCGCGCGGCAATCCATATACCTTAAACTAGATGGCCGCGCTTAATCAAATCAAGGATTTCATCTCTTTAAGCAATTAAAATTATTTAAATAAGTCCACTTTAATCGCGAAAAATATGCGCTTGCATCCATTCATCATTATAGATCTTGCTGAGATATTTAATACCGCTATCTGGCAAAATAGTGACAATAGTGGCAGGCTCGGGTAAGTCGGCAGCGACTTTCAATGCGGCCCATACATTTGCACCGGATGAACCTCCGACTAACAAACCTTCTTCTTTGGCTAAACGCCGTGCCATCAAGAACGCTTCTTTATCCGTAAAAGGGATAATCTCATCTAATACAGAAAAATCTAAGGCTTTCGCGATGTGATCTTCGCCTATGCCTTCCACTAAATAATTGCAATTACCCTCTTGGGGAATTTTTCCGGTCGTAAAATATTCATAGTAAATAGAACCGACGGGATCCGGCATCATCACTTTAATCGCTGGGTTTTTTTCTTTCAAAAAACGACCCACACCAGAAACAGTGCCGCCGGTACTGCCGGAGGCAATAAAGATATCGACTTTACCTTGTGTTTGTTGCCAAATTTCCGGCGCAGTATTGACGTAATGTGCCTCAGGATTTTTCGGGTTATCATATTGATCCAGTCGAAAGCTATTTGGCATTTCGGCGGCGATGCGCTTGGCAACATTGACATAATGTTCAGGTGAGTCCGGAGCAGCAGCGGTCGGTGTCACGACAATTTCGGCACCGTAGGCACGTAAGGTATTTTGTTTTTCTATACTCACCTTATCCGGCATAGTCAAAATTGCACGGTAGCCTTTTACTGCCGCTAACATGGCGATAGCGGCACCGGTATTTCCGGACGTATTTTCAATGATAGTGCCGCCCGGTTTTAACCTTCCCTTTTGTTCGGCATCGGCAATAATATAATCGACTATACGATCCTTAATACTGCCGCTGGGATTAGCAAATTCACATTTAACTAAGATGGTAACGTGTTTATTTGGAACTATTTTTTCTAATTTAACTAACGGCGTATTGCCAATTGCGTATAAAATAGAACGCATCATCATTAAAAATTGATCATATTAATTGTGCGACCATTTTACCCATATCGGCGGGTGATTTTACGGTATGCACACCGGCAGCTTCTAAGGCCTTAAATTTTTCAGCGGCAGTTCCTTTACCTCCAGAAATAATCGCACCAGCATGACCCATACGTTTTCCGGCGGGCGCTGTCACGCCGGCAATATAAGCGACCACGGGTTTAGTGACATAGGTTTTAATAAAATCTGCCGCTTCTTCTTCAGCTGTACCGCCGATTTCACCCACCATGAGTATGGCTTCTGTTTGTGGATCTTCTTGAAACAAACGTAATACATCCACAAAATTCATACCTGGAATCGGATCCCCACCAATACCCACACAGGTACTTTGACCTAAACCTAAATCGGTCGTTTGTTTAACTGCTTCATAGGTTAACGTACCGGAACGTGACACGATACCAACGCGACCCGGTTGGTGAATATAACCCGGCATGATGCCAATTTTACATTGGCCTGGTGTAATCACACCCGGACAATTCGGTCCTATTAAGCGTGCGTTAGTATTATTTTCTAAATAAACCTTCACATCTAACATATCGAGTACGGGTATGCCTTCGGTAATACAGACAATTAATGAAATACCCGCATCGGCGGCTTCAATAATGGAATCTTTACAAAAAGGCGCCGGTACATAAATGACACTGGCATCCGCACCCGTTTCAGCAACGGCATCGGCTACGGTATTAAACACCGGTAAATCTAAATGTTGTGATCCACCTTTTCCGGGTGTCACGCCACCTACCATCTGTGTACCATAAGCGATGGCTTGCTCTGAATGAAATGTTCCCTGTTTTCCCGTGAAACCTTGGCAAATGACTTTAGTTTTTTTGTCGATTAATATACTCATACATCTACCTTTAATAAGAAAATACGATTATTTTTGTAGCTATTAGGCTTAAGCCGTCTGTGGTGATTTAACAGCCGCCACTATTTGCTCTGCTGCTCCGGTTAAACTAGTCGCTGCAATGATATTTAAACCGCTTTCAGATAACTTTTTAGCACCTAAATCCGCATTATTACCTTCCAAACGCACTACCACTGGAATTTTAATACCCACCTCTTTGACTGCGCCGATAATTCCATCAGCAATCATGTCACAACGCACGATACCGCCAAAAATATTAACCAATATACCTTTGACTTTTTCATCGGATAAAATGATCTTAAATGCTTCGGTAACACGTTCTTGTGTAGCACCACCACCGACATCTAGGAAATTAGCAGGATTACCACCGTGTAATTTAATTAAATCCATAGTCGCCATGGCTAAACCCGCACCATTCACCATACAACCGATGTCACCGTCTAAGGCGATATAGTTTAATTCCCAATTATGGGCGCGATTTTCGCGTTCGTCTTCTTGTGAAGGATCGCGCATCGCACGTAATTGTGCTTGGCGAAATAAAGCATTATCATCGACCACTACTTTGGCGTCTAAACAGATCACGTGATCATTTTTGTCGATAATCAAAGGATTAATTTCTACTAAACTCAGATCGCGCTCGACAAACATCTTACCCAGACCTAATAAAATTTGCGTAAATTCCTTTAATTGATTAGGCGTTAACCGTAATTTAAAACCAATATCGCGCGCTTGATAAGGCATTATTCCTAGCAAAGGATCCATAGTGATTTTTAATATTTTTTCCGGTGTTTCTTCCGCCACCTTTTCAATTTCAACACCACCTTCAGTACTCGCCATGATGACGACGCGCCGGGTACTGCGATCCAGCACCGCACCTAAATATAATTCGCGTGCTATATCACAAGGTTGTGCAATCAGTACTTGATTAACCGGTTGCCCGTGCTCATCGGTTTGAAAAGTCACTAAACGTCGACCGAGTAGACGTTTACTTTCTGCTGCTACCGCTTCTTTACTGGTAACATATTTCACACCCCCGGCCTTACCTCTGCCACCGGCATGCACTTGCGCTTTGACCATCCATGCATTTCCACCTAACGCTTCGGCAGCGGCCAAGGCTTCTTCGACTGTGTTAGCGGGTTTACCTAAAGGCACGGGTAATCCATATTCGCTAAATAGTTCTTTACCTTGGTATTCGTGTAGATTCATGGATTTCTTTTTCTCCTAATTATTACTTCTTTAAAAAAATGTAACGGATAGTTTGTGATTAACTATAGTTTATGCTGTAGGTCTCCAGATAGAACAAAAAATCAAAAAAAGCCGTCATGACGAGGCCGAAACGTCAGTGAGGCCGTGGCCATCCAGAGATTGCCGCGCACCTGCGGTGCTCGCAATGACGAATAACTGCGGCGCTCGCAATGACGAAAGTTCAATCATGACATTTTTTTACCCTATACTGAAGCTATAACTATCACTTAAACATCAATTAATAAACGGGACGGATCTTCCAGTAACTCTTTAATAGTTTTTAAAAAGCTTACTGATTCTTTGCCGTCAATAATACGATGATCATAGGATAAAGCAACATACATCATTGGTCTAATGACCACCTGGCCGTTTTCCGCCACCGGTCGTTCCTCTATTTTATTCATCCCGAGTATCGCACTTTGCGGCGGATTAATAATCGGTGTGGCTAATAGCGAGCCGAAAACTCCGCCATTGGTAATGGTGAAGGTACCGCCGGTCATGTCTTCAATGGCGATCTGATTATCTTTGGCTTTACGTCCATAATTAGCAATAGTTTTTTCTATATCAGCAAACGATAAACGATCCGCATCGCGTAAAATAGGCACCACTAAACCGCGATCGGTTGAAACAGCAATACCAATATCAAAGTAACTATGATAAACCACATCATTACCATCAATGGATGCGTTCACTGCCGGAAAACGTTTTAAGGCTTCGATAACGGCTTTGGTAAAAAAAGACATAAAACCTAAACGTGTGCCGTGTCTCTTTTCGAAACTATCTTTGTAAATACTACGCAGTTCGATTACCTTATGCAGATTAATTTCATTAAAAGTCGTTAAAATTGCGGCATTATGCTGTGCAGCCACCAGCCGCTCAGCGATACGTGCACGTAAACGTGTCATGGGCACGCGTTTTTCCAAGCGCTCGCTGCTGGCATGCATAGCCGATGCAGACACGTCAGACAGTCGATTCGAAAGATGGGGTGTTGATGGTGCAGAAGCAGGTGCTTGCTGCAATACATCGGCTCGCGTCACACGTCCCGATTTACCGCTACCTTGAACATTTTCTAAGGGTAAATCTTGTTCAGCCGCAGTGCGTCTTGCCGCAGGCCCCGCCAAATGGGCAGCACTATCGGCGGTTTTAGGTTTTTCTGCGACGGGTATCGCAGCGGATGGAGATGTAGATGCAGAAGGTTTCTCAGTTTTCATACTAGCTTCCTTGTCAGTATCTAGATGCGCTAAAATTTCACCCGCTTTAACCACAGTTCCTGCTTGTTTTACAATTTCGCCCATCACACCGTCGGCGGGTGCCGGTACTTCTAAAACAACTTTATCGGTTTCCAGATCCACTAAATTATCATCCCGTTTAACCCTTTCACCTGGTTTTTTATGCCATGTGACGACGGTCGCATCAGCAACCGATTCCGGTAACATCGGAACTTTGACTTCTATACTACTCATTTCTGGATTCCTCTCATTAAAATTAACTCAGCTTTAGGTTAAAGCTTCTTTAACCAATGTTTGTTGTTCTTCTGCATGCACTAAAGACGAACCCACCGCGGGAGCTGCGGAAGCCGGCCTACCCACATAACGCAAACTTTGAGTTTTTGCAAGACACGAAACAAGGTGATGTTGGATACAATACCATGCACCTTGGTTTTTAGATTCTTCTTGGCACCATAGAATATCTTTTACTTTAGAATAACGTTTTAGTTCAGCACTCAACTCAGTGTCTGGAAAAGGATACAGTTGTTCGATGCGAATCAGTGCAATATCATCCCGTTTTTGTGCGCGACGTTGCTCGAGTAAATCATAATAAACTTTACCGCTACATAAAACGACACGTTTTATTTTTTTGTTCTCAACTTCACTGTCAGAAATAATCGATTGCCAACCACCGCTGCTTAATTCTTGCAAAGTGGAAACCGCTAATTTATGACGTAACAAACTTTTCGGCGTCATCAAGATCAAAGGTTTTCGATACGGTCGTAACATTTGTCGTCGCAAACAATGAAAAATCTGCGCCGGTGTACTGGGCACGCAGACTTGCATATTGTCTTGTGCACAGAGCTGTAAGAAACGTTCTAAACGCGCTGAGGTATGTTCAGGACCTGAACCTTCATAGCCATGCGGTAGAAATAAAACTAAACCACACAGTCTGCCCCATTTTTGTTCCGAGGAACTTAAAAATTGATCAATAACCACTTGAGCGCCATTAACAAAATCACCGTATTGCGCTTCCCAAATGACTAAACTGTTCGGGTTAGAAATAGCATAACCATACTCAAAACCCATGACAGCGGCTTCTGAGAGTATCGAATCAATCACGGTAAACGCATGTGGATTTTTAGCCAGCTGCGCTAACGGCACGATGGTTTGATTGGTATTAAAATCATGCAACACAGCATGGCGATGGAAAAAAGTTCCACGCTCGCTGTCTTGACCGGACAGGCGTACCTCGTAATCTTCTTGCAATAACGTAGCGTAGGCCATGGTTTCAGCATAACCCCAATTTAATGGTAATTCACCGGCGGTCATTTTACGTCGATCTTGCATAATTTTAGCGACTTGCGCTTGCAATACAAAACCTTGCGGCAAGGTTTCTATTTGCGTGGCTAATTTTTTAAGGTCATCTAAATTCACCGCGGTATCCACGGGTGACCGCCAATCTTGATAACGATAAGGACGCCAATCGATACGAAACGGATTTTCGTAATCGCTGGTAAGACGTTGCACCACGGGTTGCCCATTATCTAAACGATTTCTATACTCATCGGACCATAGTTGCACTTCTTCCGCACTCACAATATTCTGACTAATTAAGACATCGGCATATTGTTGTTTTGCAGTCGGTAATTGTTTAATGGTTTGATAGATTAACGGTTGTGTCGCGGCAGGTTCATCGGCCTCATTATGACCGTGACGACGATAACAGACTAAATCAATCACCACATCTTTTTTAAAGGTTTGCCGAAAATCAAACGCAAGTTGTAACGTAAATAATACCGCTTCAGGATCATCACCATTGACATGAAAAATCGGTGCATCGACTATTTTAGCCGGATCGGTACAATACCAACTAGAACGTGCATTTTGCGGATCAGTGGTAAATCCAAGTTGATTATTCAGGACGATATGTAAAGTCCCACCGGTACCGTAAGCTTCGGTTTGCGATAATTCGAAATTTTCCATCACGATGCCCTGACCAGAAAAAGCCGCATCACCATGAATCAGTAAAGGTAGTACTTGTTTTCTACTGCTATCTTCTCGACGTTCTTGACGTGAACGTACCGAACCTTCCACCACCGGATTAACAATTTCTAGATGTGAAGGATTAAATGCCATAGCGATATGCATCACCCCATGGTCGGTTTTTATATCGGCAGCAAAACCTTTGTGGTATTTGACATCGCCAGAACGATTTTCTTGGGTTAACTTACCGGCAAATTCTTCGAATAATTTAGCAGGTGATTTACCTAAAATATTAATCAGCACATTTAATCTGCCACGATGCGCCATACCAATGACGATTTCTTGCACTGCAGCGGCACTGGCATGCGCGACTAATTCTTCCAGCAAAGGAATTAAACTGTCACCGCCTTCCAAAGAAAAACGTTTTTGTGCGACAAATTTATTGCCAAGAAATTTTTCTAAACCATCGGCCTGGATTAAACCTTTTAAAATAGTTTTCTTAATCTGCGCTGAGAAATTGGGTTTACCCGCCACCGATTCAATCCGATCTTGCAGCCAAGACCGCTGCGCATGATCAGTAATGTGTTCATATTCAAAGCCGATGCTACTGCAATAGATCTTTTTAAGCTGCGCCAGTAAACTTTCTGCAGTAACACTTTGTAAACCGAGTAAGCCATTGAGATTAACGATGCGCGTTAAGTCTTGTGCACTAATGTCATGGTTTTCTAAACTCAAATCGACTATCTCTCGTTTTGCCGCTAATGCTAAGGGATCCAAATGTGCCTGATAATGGCCATAACGGCGATAGGCATCAATTAATCCTAACAGCTTATAGTGTAAATCACTGGTCTCGTTGGTTTTACGATTCCCGACTGGTCGTTGCGCTAATTCAGTGAAATAGCTGCGAATATCGGCATGCGAAACATCATTTTCTTTATCACTTAGTTGACTGAAATAGGTTTGCCACTCAGCACTGAGTTGACTCGGGTCGTGCAGATACTGCTCATAGAGGGTTTCTAAATAAGTGCCATTGCCACTAAATAGATAGGAATTTTGCTGTAAGGCCTGCGCCGATTTTAATTGCTCAGTCATGATGTTGAATTTTACCTATTAAAATTTCACACTTCTTCTTTTAAAAGCTCTGAACGTATATGACCTATTGCCTTAGCCGGGTTAAGACCCTTAGGACAGACCGTGGTACAATTCATAATAGTCCGACAACGAAATAAACTAAATAGATCATTTAATTCTGCTAAACGTTGCTCTTTGGCATCGTCGCGATTATCCACCAAGAAGCGACAGAGCCACAATAAGGCCGCTGGCCCCAAAAATTTATCCGGATTCCACCAATAGGAAGGACAAGCGCTGGTACAACAAGCGCATAAAATACATTCGTAAAGCCCATCTAACTTTTCACGCTCCTCGGGTGATTGTAAACGTTCTTTGGCGGGCGGTTCTTTATCATTGATGAGATACGGCTGGGCTTTTTCGTATTGACGAATAAAAGGTTCCATGTCCACCACTAAATCCCGGATTACGGGTAGGCCAGGCAGCGGTCTTAAAACGATCGGTGAACGTAAGGATGAAACCTGTGTGATACACGCCAAACCATTTTTACCATTAATATTCATACCATCGGATCCGCACACACCTTCGCGGCAAGAGCGACGAAAGCTCAAGCTTTGATCTTGTTCTTTTAAGCACTCCAAGGCTTCCAATAACATCATGTCTTTACCGGACGCAATCTCCAGCGTGTAATCCTGCATATAAGGCTTTTTGTCGATCTCGGGATCATAGCGATAAATAGAAAATTGCATAATTTAGCCTAATAACCTTGAATAATAGGATCAAGTTAAAAAATAGAGTTGTTGTGAACGCCTAGCACTTATTCGTCATTGCGAGCACCAAAAATATTAATCGTCTATTGCGAGCGCCGAAAATATTAATCGTCATTGCGAGCGCCGCAGGCGCGCGGCAATCTACATTCGCCGCCATGACGGCAATTTTTTTATGTTGCATCAATAAGTCCGTTCTTTGAGATCCATGGGTGGAACCGTCAAAGGTTTCCGATTAACCGGTCTAAATCCTATGGTATCCGCTTTAGAAAAGTATAGTAAATGTTTTAACCAATTTTTATCATCTCGTTTCGGAAAATCTTCACGACTATGCGCGCCACGACTTTCTTCACGCGTTAATGCCGATATGGCTGAAGCATAGGCTACTTCCATGAGGTTATCGAGCTCTAAGGCTTCTATACGAGCGGTATTAAAAACTTGACTATGATCGCTCAAAACAGCGTGGTTTAGACGTTCTCGCAATTGTTTTAGTTTGACTAAGCCCTCTTCCATATATTTTGCCGTACGAAACACACCAAAATCGGTTTGCATCACTTTTTGCATCGCATGCCGAATTTCGACCAAGCTTTCACCCTGTTTAGATTGCTCCCAACGATTCAATCGACTTAAGGCAACCTCTAAATCATCTTGCGTTATATTTAGCAACGGTAAATCCTGGATTAAGGATTCGCCGACATGTAAACCGGCGGAGCGGCCAAATACAATTAAATCCAGCAAAGAATTACCGCCCAAGCGATTCGCACCATGCACGGAAACGCAAGCACACTCACCTGCGGCGTATAAGCCTTCAACCACTTGATCCTGACCTTCGATATCAACCGTAATAACTTGACCATGAACATTGGTGGGTATTCCGCCCATCATGTAATGACAAGTTGGAACAACAGGAATAGGTGTGGTAATCGGATCCACATGCGCAAATGTCATCGCCAATTCCCGAATTCCTGGTAAACGTTTTTTAATGATATCTGCGCCTAGATGATCGAGTTTTAATTTTAAATAATCGACCCCTTCTGGATTAAATCCGTTTCCGGCACGTAACTCTAAGGCCATGGCGCGTGCGACTACATCGCGAGAAGCTAAATCTTTGGCATGTGGTGCATAACGTTCCATAAAACGTTCGCCGTTTTTATTAATCAGATAGCCACCTTCGCCGCGGCAACCTTCTGTCACTAATACACCCGCGCCGGCAATCCCCGTCGGATGAAATTGCCACATTTCCATGTCTTGCACTGGGAAGCCCGCGCGTAAGGCCATACCGATACCATCACCAGTATTGATCATCGCATTGGTCGTGGATTGGAAAATCCGCCCTGCGCCACCGGTCGCTAAAATAGTCGCTCGAGTATGAAAAAAGACCACTTCGCCGGTTTCAATACATAACGCAGTCAGCCCCGCGACATGACCCTGCGGTGTCTTAACCAAATCTATGGCATACCATTCATTAAAAAAATGGGTTTTAGCTTTTAAGTTTTGCTGATACAAGGTATGTAATAAGGCGTGACCGGTTCTATCCGCAGCGGCGCAGGTTCGTGCCGCTTGATCACCACCAAAATTTTTGGATTGTCCACCAAAAGGACGTTGATAGATTTTTCCAGAGTCCATACGCGAAAACGGCAAGCCCATATGTTCAAGTTCATACACCGCTTCAGGGCCGGTTTTACACATATATTCAATACTATCTTGATCGCCTAAATAATCGGAACCTTTAACGGTATCGTACATATGCCAACGCCAGTCATCTTCATGCGCATTACCTAAAGCGCAGGTAATTCCGCCTTGCGCCGAAACCGTATGTGAACGTGTTGGAAATACTTTAGAAATCAGTGCAACTTTCTGGCCAGAATGAGCTAATTGTAATGCTGCACGCATACCCGCGCCGCCGGCACCAACGATCACCGCATCAAATGTGTATGTCGGTAAGGTCATAGATGTGTGCCCCAGAAAATAACTAAACCCCAGATAAAATAGAGGAATAGCGCAATGATAATGATGAGTTGACTGATTAAACGTAAACCCGCTGATTTAATATAGTCCGTCACTATCGTCCACATACCGATCCAAGCATGCCAAAATAAACTTAATAAAAATAAACTACTAAACAAACGCATACCGAAATGACTGAATAAACTCTGCCACGTCATATAATCTAGAGGTTGATGGCACAGAATAAACGCCAATAAAAAAATAATATAAGCAGCCAAAATAACCGAAGTAGTACGTTGGATTAACCAATCGCGCATGCCGTTACCGCTCAGACTGGTTACATTAGTTAATTTTTTTACCATAAATAAATTCCCATCAGACCGGTCAGTAGTATTGCTAGCACGATAACCAAACCGGCACTAAAACGAGCGGATTTCAATTCTTCACCCATTCCAGCATCCATTAACAGGTGGCGTAGTCCGGCAAATAAATGGTAAAAAAGTGCAAATAAAAAAGCTAAGAGGATCAATTTAGTTAAGGGATGCGCAAAGCAGGTATGCACGGTAAAAAAAGCCTCTGGGCTCTGTAGTGTCAGTGCCACGATAGCTAAAAAAACCGGGATAATTAAAAATAAGAAAAAACCAGAGATTCGATGCAAAATGGACACGATCGCCGTGACAGGAAAGCGAATCGTCAATAAATTAAGATTAATGGGTCGTTTACTCACAGAGTGTAAGCCTTTTAATGAAACCAGGGTAAAAAAGACTGGGCGATTATACGCTTAAATAGCGCGCAAATACAAATTACTTGTATTCTTTATAGCTGATATATTATACATGAGATGAGTAATAGACTCAGTCGGATATTACACACTATGTTAAGATAAAATTTTTAATGGTGGGATCAAATGCAGGAAGCCTTCAATAAACCTTCACTTCTCAATTCTCCTCCTCAAGCTATTTTTTTTACCATGCTCGAGCTATTGTTACAACTGCAACACTCAAACAAGAAGTTCTTAGTTTCTCCAGGTTATTTAGAAAAATATGAAACTTTTCTAGATGAAATATTTTTACAGGGGAAATTCGCAAATTTTCAAGCAGGTAATTTTAATTGCTTCCAGGACATGACTGAACCTGAATTTGATCACTGGAAAGCTTATCTGGCAAAAATTGCAAATAACCAAAAAATTGATTTTTTCACCAAACTACTTTTGAATGAAGAAATTTCTTTAAGCTATTTTAAAATTCAAATTGGGCGTTACCAGATTAAAAGCTTAAAAAAATGCTGCTTCTTTACATTATCTAAAAACATACGAATTCAGCAAATTGATCAATTACCTCTACCCAAGCTTTTGAAAGAAAATTTAACAGAATTTGTTCAACAACAAGGGAGTGATGATAGAAAATGTATTATTTAGTCAATGCCCTCAATACCGCTTTTGGTTCCTTTTCAATGACCTTAAGAAAATTACGCGCTGTTGCCGTAGGCTCCCTTCTATGTTGCTCCCACTCTTGAATAGTTCTTATACTTACACCAAAATAATGAGCAAATGCATCCTGAGAGAGATGTAAGCGGGTACGTATTGCTTTGATATCGACTGTTTGAATAGGGGATACACGCTTAAATTTCTTCAACTGTGCCGCCGTTAATAAAGGAGCATCTGGATCTGACTTTGCAGATTTTTTAATCTGACGTTCCGTCATTGATTTAAGTTTTCTCCACGCCGTTTTACCCTTCTGACGTTTATTGTGCATCGAAATAAGCTTTGCGTTCATTTTTACTAGCCCTCCTCGCAGAAATAATTCTTTTCACCCTGTTCCTAATTGTATAAACAATCAATAAAACTATATTGTTAACATTGGCAATCGTTTGATAACGAATTTCACCATGACGGACGGTTTCTAATTGTATCCGGTTTGGATCATGAAATACTTCAACGGCATCAAGAAAGTCAATCCCATGTTTATCTAGATTGAGCGCTCTTTTGGTTTCATCCCATTCGAATACCTGCATATTAATCATAATACGTCAATGACGTATATAATTCAAGGGGTATTTTATAACCGACTTTTAATCTAAACCGACTAAACGCGCTAATTTTTGGATATCGTCGGCTTTTAATTCGCGGTGTTGGCCTCTACTCAGATCTTCTGGCAAGGTCACATTACCAAATCGTACGCGCAACAAACGACTGACATTAATACCTTGTGACTCCCATAAACGCCTGACTTCACGGTTACGCCCTTCTTTCAGCACCACATGATACCAATGATTGGCACCCGATCCGCCCCGCTCTTCAATTCGCGTAAACGCTGCCATGCCATCTTCTAATTTCACTCCTTCTGTTAAACGCTGCAAAATTTTTTCATCGACTTTACCTAACACACGCACGGCGTATTCTCTTTCAATTTCATAAGAAGGATGCGATAAGCGATGCGCTAATTCGCCATCATTGGTGAAAACAAGTAAACCTAAGGTATTAATATCCAAACGACCGATCATAATCCAACGTTGACCCCGTAATGGAGGCAAATGTTCAAATACCGTCGGCCGACCATCCGGATCCGAACGTGCACAGATCTCGCCTTCTGGTTTATGATAGATCAGCACGCGGCGCTTAAAATCAGTAGTAGGTATTAAAGGTATAGGCTTACCATCTAGCAAAATTTTTGCCGTCAAATCAATTCTATCACCCAGCTTGGCGGCCTGTTGATTAATCCGAATTCGACCTTCGCGGATCCAACGTTCTATTTCGCGACGCGATCCAATACCTAAATTGGCCAATACTTTTTGTATTTTTTCATTCATGCAAATAACTCATTAATCCTCTCATGTTATGCTAAATTAAACTTTTTTGCTGATTTTTTTTCAATTGTGATTTAATGGTATACTCAAACATGCTTTCAGGATGAAAAGTTCGTTACAGGAGTGACATGTTAGCCAGAATATTTATTGCCATATTATTAATACTCACCGCGGTTACCACTTACACACAAACGCATAATACTATTATTAATTCACGCTCAGTTGGGGTTCAAATCGTTTAAGACCTTTTTGATAACGATGAATCTTTTCTACATAATGTTGTGCATACCATTGCATATCGGCTATTTGTTGTGGGGACAATGGTTTTATTTTCCCTGGCGAACCCATCACTAAGGAGCCATCCGGAATATGTTGATTTTCTAACACCATAGCATTCGCGGCAATCAAACAATGTTTACCAATCACGGCGTTATTCAATATCTTAGCGCCAATCGCAACCACTGAATAATCGCCCAGCGCACGCGCATGCACCATGGCATGATGAGCAATCGTTACATTTCTACCCACTTGCATCGGCATATCCGGATCGGTATGCAACACCGCCCCGTCTTGAATATTGGTATTTTCGCCGATTTCTATCACCGTATTATCCGCACGAACGACGGCATGAGGTAAGATAATGACATGATTGTGAATAATCACTGAGCCAATGACATCCGCACTCTCAGCAATAAAAATATCTTCGCCTAATAAGGTTGGATGTCTATCTTCAAAAGAATAAAGCATTTGCCTAACCTGCGTGATAGACTTGATTTCATTGTTAAACGCTACTCTACGGTCCTCATTTACTGATGTAAACTCCGGTCCTCGACTATCGTTTGCCTCGAACTCAAGCCCATCACTGGGTTATGCACGAGGTCTATAAACTTCAACTAATTTTCAAGGACATCGAGTGAAGCATTCGATTCACTATCAGCGGCGAATGGAACCTCTGTAGGTTCGATGATCCCAGGCAAAGGAAAAGGCGGCAATTCCGCTAACTCTTTTAAGCCAAAATGATCGAGAAATAATGTCGACGTCGCATAGAGATTAGGTCGTCCGGGAACCTCACGTTGCCCGACCACCTGTATCCATTCTTGCTCCAATAAGGTTTTTATAATAGTTGGATTCACCGCAACACCGCGTATCGCTTCAATGTCGCCGCGTGTCACAGGTTGTTTGTAAGCAACGATACTTAAGGTTTCTAAGAAGGCACGTGAATATCGGGGTGGTTTTTCTGGCCAGAGTCGTTTTACCCAATCGTTGAGTGCACTCGCCGTTTGGAAACAATAACCACTGGCCAATTGTTTTAATTGGATACCGCGGTCTTGATAATCTTCGGTTAATTCCAGCAAAATTTTCTTCAGATTCGATTTGGTTGGCCGCTCTTCTGGGCTAAATAAATCCAACATGCGCTCAATGCTTACCGGCTCGCCGGCGGCAAGAATAGCGGCTTCACATATTGACTTAAGCGTTTGATTTTCCATAGCCAAACTATAGCAGTAAAGTGCCCGTCATGGCGAGCGAATGTCTAGATTGCCGCGCACCTACGGTGCTCGCAATGACGATTAATATTTTGCGCGCTCGCAATAACGGGTAAGCTAAGTCGCTTGATCCGACTCGTTAATTGCTGTCTAATAGTACCCACTCCAGGGGTGCCTTTTTATGGCTGAGAGAATGTTCCATTCAACCCTCATAACCTGATCGGGCTAATACCTGCGTAGGAAGAAGTACATTGAAAACAAAAAATTGTTTAGATAGATTATCTGTATCCAGTAGCGCGTTCACCTTAGCAACGCTATTCCATGACGTCGATTTAATCCGACTCACCCATCCTTTAATTCACAATATCACCAATCTGGTCGTGATGCCGACCACGGCTAATATGTTATTGGCATTAGGTGCTGCGCCGATTATGGCACATGCCGAAGAAGAATTAGAAGAAATTATCCAACTGGCACAAGCCTTAGTCATTAACATCGGCACACTCGATGCCGCTTGGCTAGCGGCCATCGAACAAGCTCAACGAGCTGCTTTAAGACGCGGTATTCCCGTCATATTTGATCCAGTGGGTGTTGGCGCAAGTACCTATCGCACCACTGCGGCTTTAAACATCATCAAGAGCGGTGTTGACGTTATCCGCGGCAATGCTTCAGAAATTATGGCTTTGCTCGATACCTCCATCACCACCAAAGGTGTCGATAGCACTCAAGCCAGTCACAATGCTGTTACTTCCGCGCAAACCTTAGCGCAACAATACCAATGTATTGTCGTCGTCAGCGGCAAAATCGATTTTATTGTCGGTGAGTCGATGTCCGTTGCATTGGATTATGGAACACCGCTACTTACTAAAGTCGTTGGCATGGGATGTTCCTTAACCGCTATAATTGCCAGTTTTTTAGCGGTGAATCCGGATCGATTTAACGCGTGTGTTCATGCCATGGCCTGGATGGGACTGGTGAGTGAAGTTGCTGAAAAAAAATCCCATGGCCCGGGAAGTTTTTATAATCAGCTACTCGACTGTTTTTATGCTGTACAAAAAAAAGATTTACAATCCTTACTTAAAACGGATATTACCGTATGACTATTGATTACTCTTACTATCTTGTAACATCGCTATGTCAGCGCGTAACGCTACGTTAGCCCAAGTCGTCACGCTTGCTGGTACCGATCCTTCCGGTGGTGCTGGCATACAAGCCGACATCAAAGCGATCTCAGCCACTGGTAGTTATGCAGCCAGCATCATTACCATCTTAGTCGCGCAAAACACAGAATCCGTTACCGCGATACAAGAAATTCCATTAGCTTTTATTCAGCAACAAATCGATGCAGTATTTACTGATTTATCTATCGACGCGGTTAAACTCGGCATGCTTTATCATGAAGACATTATTCATTTAGTCGCCGCTAACTTAAAAAAATATCAACCTCCTTTTATTGTGCTTGATCCAGTCATGATTTCCCAATCGGGTCATGCCCTATTGAAAACGGAAGCCATACAAGCTTTAGTGAATGATTTATTCCCATTAGCAACCCTAATTACACCCAATATTCCTGAAGCCGAATCGATCTTATCAATTAACATTAACGGCGAACGCAGCATGCAAGATGCCGCGATTCTGATCGCGACACGCTATAAGGTGTCGGTATTGCTGAAAGGTGGACATTTAAAAACCACACGTTCACCGGATATTTTTTATGATTATCCACAACAACAAATACACCGATTTGATACGCACCGTATAAACACTAAAAATACGCATGGCACCGGTTGCACATTATCGGCTGCGATCGCTTCGTATTTAGCTCAAGGTGAGAATTTGTATCATGCCATTGTTAAAGCAAAACACTATTTGACACAATGTATTTTGGCCGCAAAAGATTTACAAATTGGTCATGGCCAAGGGCCCGTACATCATTTTTATTTTTTAAGTAAGGCAGAACAACATGTTTGAAGAACTTAAAGCCGCTGTAGCGGACATCATGCCAAAAATCTATCAGCATCCTTTTAATCAAGAACTGGCGCAAGGTAATTTAGCTTTAGAAAAATTTATCTTTTATTTAAAACAAGATGCTTTATATCTCGCCGATTTTTCTAAAGCACTCGCACTTACCGCAACACGGCTGCCACACGATCAACAAAGTGAATTATTTATGCAATTTGCCATGAATGCACTTAAAGCTGAACGTGATCTGCATAATAATATTCTAAAAAAATATGCTGCTACGCCACCTACAATCCATAAACAAAGTCATTTTTGTTTTATGTATACCAATTATTTATTACGTATGGCAAGTACAGCGCCTGTAGAAGAAGCTGTAGCGAGTTTATTACCTTGCTTTTGGGTTTATCAACAAGTAGGACAACGCGCCTATAATAAAAAAATTCCCAATAACCCTTATCAAGCATGGATCGATTTATATTCCAGTCATGAATTTAATCATTCCGTCGATCGAATGATAGCGACACTTAACGATCTTGCAATACATGCCAGCATTCCATGTCAACAAAAAATGTTAAGCGCATTTAGACAAGCTACTTTGTGCGAATGGCAATTTTGGCAAGGGGCTTATATACAACAAACCTGGCCAATTTAAACCACGAGATCTAACTATACGCTTCGCACATGACATTGCTTGCTATCACTCATCATTTTTTTAATTAATTTTAATTAAAAAATATTTAAAATTTTCATTGTTTGATTAAATTGAATTAAGCTTAACGCTATTGTGAATATGAAAGTGACCTGATATCCTTACTTTATATTTCTTATAAAATTATCTATATAATAAAGCATAAATTTTAAATAATTAATTTTTTATTCATAACAATAGAGGGATATTAAATGTTAGATGAATACCAAATAGATCCTGCCTTTAATAAAAATCTCGTTTTTTCTTATCAACCACCTCCCAACATTAATGCAACTGAGTTGCCGATCTTAGATAAGACTTGGTTAGTCGATTTTAAAAAAATTATTTGTGAAGCCGATAATAAATTACCGAAAAATGTTTTTGATAGACATATAGGTGAAATATCCGATTATCGTGCCAAAGTACCACTACTAAAACAATTGCAGCTTATTTATCATCGCTTACTAGGACATTTAGATTCAGAATTAGGCAAACTCTCGGCGGATAATCATCAGGCTATAATAAGTAGCTTAACTGAAGACATTATCGAATGCAGCGAAGGTTTTCATAACCGCGTTAACATTATCGTTGACTCATTTCATAAACCACGCAATTTAGCCGAACTACTTTGTACTGTACGCAAAGAATTAGTCAAAGAAGTCGCTACGACACTCACCAATGAAGTTCATGCCTGGAATCGGATTAGCGTGATTGCCGCCAGTGATGGCTTAGGCATAAAAGCCAATTTTCCTGACGATACGTATTCGGGCGCTTTATCTGAAACTTTGATTCGACGCGCTTTACAACAAATATTTTATAAAAAATTTACACCTTTTCATTTACCCAGTTTACTCATAGCAGCGTTTAGGGAATTCATTCCAGAATTAGAAATTGAGATCGAGAAAGGTAAAAAAAATGGTTTAGGTTTAGGTCTGCAAATGAAAGAAAAGATCACTCGATTGATCAAGGTTTTTTTACCTGAATACATCAATGAAGAAAATGAAAAAGACAAGAATCCCAATAATTGGGAAAATTATTTTAAAATATCTCCAATAGATTCTAGTTTGGTCGATGTTAATTGGGAAAAAATGTATCGATCTTTTTATGAGGCTTTGTCTGATAATAATTATTTTAAAAGACCACAAATAAATACTTTGCTTGATAGTGCTTATTATAATTTATTTTTAATAAAAAAAACCGCTCACATTCCTAGTAAACTTATTTCCAAACTTTTTAAGGAAGAAAAACATTCGGATTTATTAGAGCAATTAGTCGAATTAAACACCCGGTTTCCTAAATATTACCAACATGTAAGCAAAAATAAAATTTTCATTAAGAATTGTTTAGTATTCATCGATTATTTGACGCAACAGTTAAAAATTAGCAGCGCATACTCCACAGAGATCATGCAAGGTCTCCGTTTAATCATCCGCTTAGATTTACGCCGTAAAAATTTTATCATTGAAAAAATAGCCGATATGTTTCTTTTAAAAAATCGATCCGGCTTTAACCCCTTGATGCTAGGGGCAGTTAATAATCCTGAACTGTTAAATGATATTTTAGTTTTTCTAAAAAAGAATGAAGCCATCATTGACTCTCGAAAAGTTGAGGAAATGCTTTTAATGAAAAATAAAGACAATTGCAATGCGCTGATGTTAGCAGCCAGCAAACAAGCCGAGGCAATTGGAACCATTTTAAGCTTTTTAACCACTTCCATCGGCCGGTTTGCTAACGACACCTTGCATAAACTATTTACACAGCAACAAAAAGATAGCTATACCGCTGTCACTTTAACTGCGCGCGATCATCCCGATCGTCTTAACAATGTTTTTGCATTCGTAACCAACTATATAACCTTTGACGGAGAAGCCCTACTTAAACTTTTCTTCACTGAAAATGCAAATGGGAACTGTACGTTATTGAGGCTAGCTATAAAAAATCAACTCGAGACGACCTTTTATATTATCGACTTTATGTTTAAAAATATAAAAAAATTTAATCAGACCATTTTATGGAAAATGTTTTTAGAACAGGATCAAGATGGTTTTACTATTTTAATGTTAATTGCTCGTTGGCAGCCTAAAGCTTTAGAATTTATATTTACGCTTATTTATGAACATCCTGACTTTTTTCCTGCAGAAAATTTACTTAAATTATTTTTAGAAAAAAATAATAAAAATTATAATTGCTTCATGCTACTTGCTGAATTTCAACCTACATTCGTGCCAATATTTTTAAATTTTATTAAGAAAAAATTAAAAATATTTAAATCGAATATAGAAGAAATATTATTTACAAAAAATAAAAATGGTTACAACAGTTTGATATTAGCCCGTCATCATCCTGAAGCCCTGGCGTCCATTATAAAGTTTATTCATGGGCAACCAAAGGCTGTAGTTTCTGTAAGTTTGGAACAAATATTCTTAGAAAAACATGACTCGGGTTTAACTTTTTTGATGCTCTTATCGCGAGATAAAGCCGAATCGTTAAAGTTTGCATTTGAATTTATTGAAAAACATCCTGATCTCTTTACTCGAGAAAATTTGGCTAAGTTAATCTTAGAAACAAATGAATTACACTATAACAGCTTAATGTTAGCTGGACGTAATCTATATAATGCTGTTGCATATAGCTTGAATTTTATTCAAAAACATCCTGAAATTTTTTCACCTATATTGCTTACCCAACTTCTATTAGCTGAGAACCAATATAGAGCTAATGCATTAATGATAGCAGCCATGTACCAACCTAAGGCGGTGAAATTGTGGTTTGCGTTTTTAGCAAGCACTATTAACCATATCGATAAGGATAGTATAAATGAATTTGTTTTTAAAAAAATTCGTGATTATGATGCCTGCAATGCTGTGTTTTTTGGTGGTCGCTACAATTACAGAAAAAGCGTCATGTCAGTCACCGCTCAGCTTGAAGATCGTACCGCGATCAATGCACTGCTAAAGTTTACCGATGATCATATTAGCTTATTAGGAATCCAAATCTTCGCTGAACTACTCATAGAAAAAGATAACAACGATGATTATATTTTTCGGCCTGCCTGTGCTAAATATCCTTTTACCATGAAAAAGGCTTTAAACTTTATCGCCGATTCAGCGAAAAGTGAACACCTGATCCCTATTCAAGATATCACAGCCTATTTTATATTCGAACAATTCGCTCGATGGACCAACCTCCAGACTGACGAAGATCTAGCCTATAAAATCATCCATGCGTATTCAGTACCCTTGTTAAACTATTTTACGAAAGATTATTTCAATCAATATCCTTGCAATTTACGTTACGTTACCGATCAATTACTCGATTGTTATTTAAAAAACCCAGAAACTACTAAAAATAAATATGAAGCTTATACCTATAGACTTTACTTTTTTAAATCATACTTTTCTTACGATAAAAAAACAAAAGCAGCCCTAGCCTTAAAAGAACTCGTGTCATCTAATGATTTTAATCTAGAAAATCTAAACAAACTCGAAGCTCAACACCCTATTTTAACAAGCAAACGCTTACCCGATAATTCTAATTTACAGGATAGTATACTTAATAATTTGTTTGGCGCTTACCTTGAGATTGCTAAAACTCACGACTTAGACATATGCAATAGTTTGGCAGAAAATAATTCTGTTTATCCGAAACTAATGAAAATGGGATAGTTTCGGTTAAAACGTCCCTTCACAGGCAAAAAGAAATGAAATTTTAATGCGCATAGCTGCGAGGCAATTTACTGGTAAAGCCCAAATACAGCGCAATGATGGCCATCAGCAGATAGAAAAAACTATCCGAGATATTAATATGTACTAGCCTTAAGTTGCCATTCATGGCGAAACCCCAAATCGCAATTGCAGCAAAGATGATACCAAAAAATTTAAAATACATGCGCGCATAAAACATCGAACCGCTGGCAGACAAGGCCAGCAAACCGATCAGTATATAAAAAAGATTTAATAAGATACCCACCGTAAAAAAATTGATCAGCACATGGTTGGGTGTAATAGGTGGAATGAAGCCCAGTATGCCTAATAGAATAAAAACAATAGCAAAGATTAAGGCCATACCTCTTAAGAACACGCTGAAACTCCCTTTGCAACGCTTGGCTTTTGCTAGCAAAGCATGAGTATAGTTTTACTTATAGAAATAAGCAAATAGATCGGCGCGGCCTGCGCAAGCTATCGTACATACCTAAAAATGTTTAATTATTAGGCATTAGGATGACAAATCCAGGTTTACCCACAGATTCTGTGAATAACTTTGTGGACAGAGTTGGGGGAAGCTAGTAAAAACCTTGATTTATAAGTCATCGTAACAATTTGTACAAGCTTTAAACAAAAGATAAAAATCTTCTTTTTTCAAATAGTTATGTCCTGTCAATCAGAAAATTACATTTTCTACTGTTAAGATTACATAGAATAAATTAAATTAAGCCGACTTGTGCAAAAGTCCTGACCATTCTTAGCTAAACTTAAGCTTGTCAATAGGTAGTCTATGGAAATTTATAACAAACTTTTCAAACGTTTAAATCCAGAAGATTTATTACTGACTGGAAATAAACGCTTAATTCCTTTTTTACATAAAGCCTATGCGCAATATCAACAAACACAGAAAAAACAGATTTGGCCTACACCGCAATTTTTTACTTTTACACACTGGTTAGAAACACTTTGGGAAAAACAACTTATTGAACAAACTGGTTTTTGTTTGCGTTTACTCAATAAATCACAAGAATGTCTGATATGGAAAACTATTATTCAGCAATCGGCATATTCTTTTTTAGATACTACGCACACCGCAAAAAACGCTCAGCAAGCTTGGCAATTACTACAACAAGCACAACTCGATTATCAAACCACTCACTTTAAACAAAGCAATGAAACCGAAACCTGGCAAGCCTGGGCCACGCATTTCTTAAGCTTTTGCCAAAGTCATACCTATGTTGATTTATCCAGTGCAGTTAATCACCTCATTCTATTATTCAGCAAAAGAATTTTAAAATTTCCGCCACGAATTTTTCTCATTGGATTTAATGAAATAAATCCACAATATAAAAGACTGCTCAAGATCTTGGAAGAGCAACACTGCGAGATTTGTCATTACACACCGATTTATTCAGCAACTAAACAACAACGACTGTGCTTAAGTGACAAAGAATCTGAATATCATACTATGGCACTCTGGGCATATCAGTCTTGGCAACAAGGTAAGAAAAATATTGCTTGTGTCATTCCCAATCTAATCGAACAGCGCACACATTTATTCAATATCTTCACTGAAGTATTCAATGAGTTAGCGCCTGATGAGATGCACGCTCCACCTTTTAATATCGCTGCAGGTAATCCGTTAATAGAATTTGGCTTGATTCAAACTGCAATCCAGATACTCGGCTTAGAAGACATCAATTCATTTGTGCAAATCAATCCATTGCTACGCTCACCCTACTTAGGTGGCTCACAACAAGAACAAACAGCACGCGCTCAGCTGGATATCACTCTGCGTTGCAGCGCTGAAAATAGATTGAGCTTAGACCAACTACTTAGGATCAGTAACCAGCAAGCATGCCCGCTTTTAAGTGGCTTAATCACACAGCTCATTCCATTAGTAATGGAATATCCTACCCATTTTTTAGCCAAACCAAGTTTCTGGTCAGAATATTTTACCAAAAAACTTCATGCCTTAGCCTGGCCAGGCGATGGTTTATTAAATAGTAGTGAATTTCAATTGTTAGAACGCTGGTCTGAATTACTGACAGAGTTCGCTAGTTTAGATTTTATTCTCGGTGATCTATCACACGCACAAGCGTTGCAGCAATTGCAAGAATTAATGGCAAATACTTTATTCCAAAGTAAGACATTGCATGAACCACCGATACAAGTACTAGGATTATTGGATAGCGCCGGTATGTATTTTGATGCAGTATGGGTCATGGGACTGGATGATAGAACTTGGCCCGCAGTCGCTACGCCTAATCCATTTATTCCTTATGCTTTACAACGCACCCATCAAATTCCTTATGCCTCGAGTGAACGAGAATACTATTTTGCTTCCCTGCTCACGAAAAATTTAATCGGCTGTACTGAAAACATTATTTTCAGTCATCCAGCACAACATTTAGATCAGATGTTACGTCCTAGCGTCTTGATTAAATCCATACCCGAGGTCGAGTTGATCGATTTACAGCTTCCTGCCTATCAAAGCTTAGCAAAAAAAATAATGCGGGCCCAACATTGGGAATATTACCTTGATGAACCAGTGCCATTACCTACGGGACATGGTTTTAACGCCGCCACGCAACTGTTACAATCACAAGCCGCTTGTCCGTTTCAAGCCTATGCGCGCTGGCGCTTAAAAGCATATTTTCATCCCTTCCCGCATAACGGTCTTAATGCCGTAGAACGTGGTAGCTTGTTACACCAAGTATTAGAACAATTTTGGAATGTAGTGCAGAATCAAGCAAGCTTATTACAGCAAACACCCAGCGCTCTCGAAAAAATCATTAATGACGCCATTGACCACTGCTTAAATTTATTTAGTAAAAAACGACCCTTAGGTTTTAAAAGGCTTTTTATCGACATCGAACGGCGACGCTTACAATCTTTATTAAGCAACCTCATCGCTTTAGAAAAACAACGTCCCGCTTTTATGCAAACCCAACATGAAACAAAAAAACAATTAACGCTAGGTGCATTATCTTTCAAATTAAGGATTGATCGCATCGACAAGCTCAGCGCAACACAGTATCTGATTATTGATTACAAAACCGGTGCGCCGAGTAAAATAGATTGGTTAGAAGAACGTTGTGATTATCCGCAATTACCCTTGTATTGTTTAAGTCATGCCGAAACCGTACGCAGTTTTGCCATCATGCATCTACGCAGTAATAAGATTACTTTACAAGGAATCAGTGCAGAAGAATCAATTATGCAGCAACTTACGCCCTTGAAAAAATTAAAAACCGCTTTGGTCCTAAATGATTGGTCCGATCTACTCAAGCATTGGCAAACTTCTTTAGAAAAACTCGCCATAGAATTCCAACAAGGTGTGGCCGATGTCCATCCAAAACACGGCCCGACTACCTGTCGACATTGTGATCTTCAATTGTTTTGTCGAATTAATCATCAACCACATACGGTAACGGCATCATGATAGCTTCAATATACTCACAGCAATTGAGTTTTTGGCAAGGCGCCGTGAGAATGAGCAACCGGAGTGTATTGTTATACATGAGGATTGCGAATTGAGCGGCAACACAGTCAAAAATTCAAGTGCGAAGAGTATACATTTAGCCGACGCCGAGCAACGCATGCAAGCACTCGATCCGAATGCTTCGTTTATTGTGCAAGCACCTGCCGGTTCCGGAAAAACAGAATTATTAGTACGGCGTTATCTGATGTTACTCACACGCGTAGCCGTGCCAGAAGCCATTATTGCGATTACTTTCACACGCAAAGCCGCTAATGAAATGCGCTTGCGCATCATGCAAGCCTTAGAGCTAGCACTAAGCACCGAAATACCCACGGGCAAAGAGGCCGAACGTTATTATTTAGCCAAAGAAGTATTGGCACAGGATCAAGCCTTAGGATGGAATTTATTAAGTAATCCCAATCGACTACGTATACTCACCATCGATAGTTTTTGCCAAAGCTTAACCAGGCAAATGCCTTTACTCGCTGGAACAGGCGAAAAATTAACGCCGGTTGATCAACCCGAGTATCTTTATCGATTAGCGATACAAGAACTACTCAAACAACTCGAAGAACCCTGTTCTTGGCAAACTTCACTCAGTCATTTGTTAAGCCATTGTGATAATGATTTTCAACGCGTAGAAAATTTATTCATACCGATGTTAGCCCGACGCGAACAATGGCTCGCTTATTTGCTACAGCATCAACAACATTTACGCGAAGATTTAGAACTGACTTTATTTAACATTAATCAAGCATTAGTCGAAAAATTAAATCAACTGCTGAATAAAGACTTGATACACGAGCTTAAGCAATTATTGAATTTTTCATTACAGCAACGTCAGCTCGCCCCCTTAATCCATGATGATGATTTAAATTTTTGGCAAGCTGCCAGTCAGTTACTGCTAACAGAATCGAATACCTGGCGTAAACAATGTCGCAAAACCGAAGGTTTTGCTGCTAAGAATGAAATAAAAGATAAAGTCGCGCAAGCAGAAGTTCAAAGACTAAAAAAACAATGTTTGAATTTAATTGCACAATTAAGTCAACAAAGCTTGCTCCAAGAAACCTTAACCGCTTTAAAGCTAGCACCGCCTTTACACTATACCGACGCACAATGGCAGATTCTCAAGTCATTATTTGAACTATTACCGGTATTGGTGGCGCATTTAAAAATTATTTTTCAGCAGCAGCAAAAAGTCGATTATACCGAGATCCTTCTCACCGCGAGCTCAGCATTAGGGCTAGCCGAAAACCCCAGTGATTTAGCACTGGCTTTAGACTATCAAATCCAACATCTACTCGTCGATGAATTTCAAGATACTTCCAGTACACAATTATATTTAATCGAAAAATTAACCGCCGGTTGGCAAAATCAGGATGGTCGGACCTTATTTTTAGTGGGCGATCCCATGCAATCAATCTACCGATTTCGCAAAGCCGAAGTCGGTTTATTTTTACACATACAACAATTCGGCATAGGCACATTGCCACTGCAAGCCTTAAGCTTGTCGGTTAATTTTCGCTCCACGCCCGGCATCATCGCTTGGGTCAATCAACAGTTTAGTCAATTACTCCCAGGTATGGATGATCTTCAACATGGCTCTGTCTGCTATTCCCCGGCAAAAGCTTATTCACCCGCAACCCCCAGCAACAACGTTTATACGTATTGGCAACAAAGTACCGCTTTCGCAGAACCGGCAGAAGCCGAGCAGCTCATAAACCTTATTCAAAAAATTAAACGTGAAAATAGCCAAGCTTCTATTGCGGTTTTAGTCCGCGCACGTAGTCATTTACGCAGCATTTTACCGGCCTTACGCCGCGCAGCGATCCCTTATCAAGCGATAGAGATTGATAGTCTCGCCGAAAAATCAGCCGTGCAAGATATACTCAGCTTAAGCCGTGCGCTGCATCATTTGGGTGATAGGATCGCTTGGCTCGCGTTATTACGCTCACCTTATTGCGGTTTATCGTTAAGCGATCTATACCTGATTACACAATTTAACGATGATAAAAAAACATCGCTTAGTATTTGGCAACAGCTGCAACAGTTTGAAAAAATTCCACTTGCTGCCGACACCAAACAACGTCTACGTCG
Organism: Rickettsiella endosymbiont of Miltochrista miniata; assembly: GCF_964031245.1. Classification (NCBI taxonomy): domain Bacteria; kingdom Pseudomonadati; phylum Pseudomonadota; class Gammaproteobacteria; order Legionellales; family Coxiellaceae; genus Rickettsiella; species Rickettsiella endosymbiont of Miltochrista miniata. Next base: position 768,566 of record NZ_OZ035017.1, on the reverse strand, counting down.
CATCGTGCCAATTTTACAACAGTGCTTGCAACAACAAGGTCGAGTTACTTTACCGTTATGGATTAAACAAACCTGGCTAGCGTTAGGCGGTCCAACCACTTTATCAAACTGGGAAGAGATGGATGATATCCATGCGTATTTAAATTTTCTAGAAAATAAAATTAAACTCGAAAAAGAAGCGCTGGATTTTTTTAAGCTGGACGATGAATTAAGTCACATCTACACACAAACCACATCCGCAACACCCGCACACGCGGTCGACGTCATGACCATCCATAAAGCCAAAGGCTTAGAATACGATCATGTCATCTTACCTGGTTTACATCGCCGTGGTCGCCCTGAGCTATCACCTTTATTGTTGTATAGCGAGAAAATGCTAACGCCACAAAAAAAAGATTTTTTACTGGCACCGATCAAAGCCAGTGATGAAGAACAAGATTTAATTTATAATTATTTGTTCAATGAAGAAAAGCAAAAAAACGCCGCTGAGTTAACGCGCTTATTATATGTCGCTTGCACACGCGCTAAGCAATCCTTACATCTGTTAGGCACACTCACGTTAGATGAAGCTGGAGCAATAAAAGCCCCTGCTCCACACTCCTTATTAGGCCAGTGTTGGCCGGTGCTGAATATCAAGCCAGAAGAAATTTTAGCGCCTGCATCTGAAAAAACTACTCTAGATTTAACCACGCAACGTTTATTAAGGCGTTTACCCGCCGCTTGGCAAGCACCTATTCGCAGTCAATTTGATCTATCTCATGAAATAAAACCACAAGCCTATGCTTACCATTGGCAATTACACCCAGAACGCGTGTTGGGAACCATCATCCACCGTTTACTGTATCAAATCAGTCAAGACGGCTTAGAAAAATGGGATAGAGAAAAAATAAGGTCCGCGCAATCGATGTTTGCTCGTTTATTGACACAAAACGGCTTGTTAGCCTCGCAAATACCGGAAGCCATAGATAAACTCACTGTCTGTTTAGAAAAAACCTTAACCGATCCGCGGGGACGCTGGATTTTGAGTTCGCAACATCAAGCTGCACAATCGGAATATGCCATCACTGCCCGACTCCATGGCAAGCTGCAAAATTACGTCATCGATCGCACGTTTATTGATCCGAGTACAAATATAGGCTGGATCGTTGACTATAAAACGACGGATTACCAAGGAAATAAATCGGAAGAATTTTTAAAGACTGCCATGCAGCAGCATCAACAACAACTCAATACCTATGCACAAGCACTACTACTCGATAAACAACAGACTATACACTGTGGTTTGTATTTCCCACTCACTTCACTGTGGTGTGAATGGGAATATACCGAAACTGCGATTGAATCTATCGAGAATTAACTATATTTGATGTTAATTCCTCATTTTTATTGATACTTTCACGCTGAGAAGAATTTCCAAACAACGACGCCCTAGAACTTACTCCACTATCAGCATTAACTGTTTGGTTAATAATTGTATTGTTATCTATTTCAGTCTTTTCGTTAAAATATTTTAAAATATCATCAAAAAATTCTTGAAAAAACTTTTCGACACGAGATAAAAAATCAACCAATGTTGAGCATAAACGATCAACTAAAGAAATGGAAGAACCGGATTCATCAAGAGAAACACCGTCAACCCGATCTTGTTGCGCATCATAAATACTAGCATTAAGAAATGTATCTAAAAATTTTAAAAAATTATCCTGATTTAAGATGTTAGTTTTATGCATGGTAACCAACACAGGAACAATTTTTTCAAAATCAACTGTGTTTAGACCGATAAGTTGATCAATATTTTCTTGTGTTAACAGATTTTTTAGGTTGATAGCTAAATCAAATTTTTCTTGGGTTAAGATGTTTGATTTATCTTCTGCTTGTATAAATTTAGCCAGCACTTCTAAATTAAGTTCAGGATTTTCTAGTAACTTATCCAGATTAGCTTGAGTCAGCAGATGATCGATTCCGCCACTTAAATTAAGTTTATTAAGTACATTAGAAAATAGTTTAATATTTAGTTGAGGATTGGCATTAATTTTCTTTAGGTTACCTTCCGTTAGTAAATCGAAATCACTGAGTCTTACCAGCATTTTAGCCGTTTCGAAAGATTCAGCATGAGTTAAACTGTAGTAGATTGCATCCATTTTTGTTGAAAAATCAACTGATTGGAAAAAATCTGATTTGTTGAGAAAAAACTCTAATGTGTTAAAAATTTGCGAAACCTTCGAGACGGTTAACTTTTCAAAACCTGAATTAGCTGATAATGTCAGTATTTTTAAGTAAACTTCATTCTCTTTTTTTTCTGTAATTTTTTCTTCAAGCCCTTTCAAATCAAATGTTATATCCTCGTTTTCTTGGTTTACATTTTTTTCTTCTTGATATAACTGTGCAAGAAGTTCTTTATTTAGAAGTTCTTTATCTAGAAATCCCTTAAATCCCTCAAAAAACAATCGATAGTCTGAAACCTGAGTTTCCTCGCCAATTGCAATCTTCCGCATATTTTTTATAGCAGGGGAAAGTAAAAATCGATTAAAATAACCCTCTAAATTGCCTCCCCTTTTTTCAAGAGCGAATTTAATCAATGCAGAGAACTTATTACTGTCTATTTCTTTTAGTTCTTTCATATTATTCTCCGATTCAGCGTCCTGCCGGATTGTTATTTCTATCCAGTGTACGGAGAAAATCTTAAGAAACGCTTAAATATCAGCTTTCTTTTACTAAAAAGAGGATTTTTATGGATTGCCGCGCGCTACGCGCTCGCAATGACGAGGGTGGGGATGCGCTCGCAATGACGAATAAAATCTGGGGACGCAATAACCATGGAACTATAGGATGGGTTTTAACAGTAAACTGAGCTGCGTGTGTAAGGTTTCGGCCGCACTGTGCCAATGGTCATGGAATAAATAACCGGCACCAACGAACAAACTGACCCATAGGACTGCGCCAGAATAAGCAAACAATGCAAAATAGCGAAATGGTAATTTTAATGCGCCCGCGACATATCCTGTCAGGTGCCGAATACCGGGAATAAAATAACCGATTACTAACGCCCATTTGCCGAAGCGTTCAAACCAATTGTGTGCCTGTTGATAACGCTTTTCGGTTAATCCGATATATCGACCCCAGCTTTGTGTCAAAAAATGACCCGTCGCTAAACCTAAACCATAACTGCCGCTGATACCGCAACAACTTCCGGCGTAGGCGGCTATTAAACTGGGGATCACCGCAAGTTTCCCTTTAGCCATTAAAAATCCCAGCAGTAACAACAACGATTCTTCAGGTATCGGTAATGCAAAAATGCCTAAAGCAAACCAAACAAAAATCGCTAGACTACCGTAGTGATTTAACCACGGTAAAAAATGATCTAGCAACGAAGGTAAGGACATAAAATAATCTCGATAAAATACGGGTAATAACTCATTCGTCATAGCGATCGCATCCCCACCCTCGTCATTGCGAGCACAACAAAAATTTCGTCATTCCGAGCGCGTAGCGCGCGGCAATCCAGTACTATAAACTAGATGGCCGTGACACGCTTAAGCATGCTTAGTAATCTCATCTTCGATCTTTTTCAGCTCAGCTTGATTCTTATCATCTTGGCTGGCTGCCACTTGCTCATCGAGCGTATTGGTTATTCCCAATTGGTTATCGGCTACTTGTGTATCGAATAGTTCGAAGTCATCGTTGCTACTCACTATATCATCATCGTCATCGTCGTCGTCATCGCTGACTTGAACATGATTTGAAGGATAAGGTAAAATAATCACCTGCGTACCGATATCGGCAAAGTCTTTATTCAGCCATAGGGCATCGTCAGCAAATAATCGCAAACAACCATGACTCGCATTATATCCTGGTACACCACGCGAACCGTGCATAGCAAAACCGCCTTTAAAAAACATACAATACGGCATCGGCGCACCACCATAAGGTTTAGGAAATTTAGTTGAAGTACAACCTGACCCCCGTTTCTCATAGATTCTGAAAGTTCCTGAAGGCGTATGACAAGGTCTGCCTAAATCCGGACACCAATTTTGTCCGCTCGATCCAGGTCCCCAGCGAATAATATTGCCTGCCGGACCATAAGCCGCCCAAGCATTTAATGCCGGCGAGTAAACGATCATTTTTCTACCGGTAGGCGCTCTATAGGGAGAAAATGGTGTATAATCCATCCAATTAGTGGCGTCGAGATTTCGTGGTGCAGCGATCCTCATTCCAGGCCAAATACCCGTATTCATACGGTTAATACGTTGGACCAATTCGCGTCGTTGTGGATTAGGAAATAAGGTATACCAAGTTTCCCCTCTTGCGACGACCAGACAATAAAGTCGAGGATCATTACACAAACTTTGTAATAACCACCCGCGCGCTGCAAAGCTATCTCCATGCATAATTAAGAACACAACCAGTAATGCAATCAATAAACTAAACCTTATGAGTATACGCATAATTGCTCCTTCCGCTTTTTGAGGACGGTTCTTTCGCTTTTTAAGAAAGCGTTACTCTTATTAAAATGATAGTCTATTTTTGAAGGCTAAGAAGAAATATCATGCTCAAATTTGCTGAAAAAAATCGTAAATGGTGGATCCTGCTGGCTATGTCGAGCGCTTTGGCGCTGGTATTTATTGACCAAACGGCCTTAGCCGTCGCTCTACCCGCTATGCAACGCGAACTTAACCTCACCAATAGCCTCACACAATGGATAATCAACGCTTATTTACTCGCGATAAGTGCCATTATCTTATTGGGCGGGAAAATCGGCGATAGATTAGGTCATAAACGTGCCTTTTTATTTGGTGTGACGGTTTTTGTGGTTTCCTCAGTATTGTGTGCCTTAGCCGAGTCCGGTTGGTGGCTCATCACCATGCGTGCTATTCAAGGTATCGGTGCTGCCTTTATGATGCCTTCGACTAATGCCTTAGTCACTAATGCCTTTCCTGATAAAGAACGCGGCAAAGCCTTAGGAATTTATGTTGCTCTAGCCGCTGTATTTCTCGCCTTAGGACCTTTATTAGGTGGATTCTTAACCCAAGTATTTAGCTGGCGCGCGGTGTTTTGGATTAATTTCCCCATTGCCTTAATCAGTATTTTCTTAGCGATTTCTTCTGTTCCCAGCTGGCAACGCACCGAAAAATTAAATATCGATAGCTTAGGATTTTTTATTTCGATACTTTTTATTAGTGGTTTTGTACTAGGTTTTATGGAAGGACCGAATTGGGGTTGGACTTCTTTGCCGATTATTAGTTTATTCCTATTTAGCATCGCAAGTCTTTGTGCTTTTATTATCTGGGAAAATAAAATCAATCATCCATTAGTTGAATTAGCTCTGTTTAAAAACCTTACTTTTTCACTACTATTTAGTGTACTGCTGATTATTCAGGCCGTGGGGATTGTATTTGTATTTTGGGCGATATTTTTACAAAATGTTTTACTTTACTCCCCTTTAAAAGCCGGTGTACTGCTACTACCGGCGATGGTACCTATCATTATTATGGCGCCCGTCGGTGGTTATTTACGTGATAAATATGGACCCAAAATACCGATGTGCTCGGGATCGTTACTCATCGTATTAAGTCTTATTTGGGTGGGTATTTTTAGTCATCATCAACGCTATGCCATTTTATTTCCTGGTTTACTCGGTTTTGGTATTGGCATGCCTTTGATGTTATCCGGCATTATGGTAACGGTGATGAATATGGTCAAAGTCGAACAACGCGGCATTGCCAGTGCCATCATGAATTGCTCACGACAATTTGGCATCTCGATAGGTTTAGCGGTATTAGCAGGGTTGTTAGGCAGTTTAAATAAATGGCAACTCGGTTCTTTTTTGAAGCAGAGTGCCTCACCCTTTTCTTCTCTAAAGGAATATCAGATTGATGGTTTATTAGTGCAATCGCAACGCGCGATGCAAGCGGTCAGTCATTTCTCAGCACAAAATCTGCAATTATTAAAAACCGCAGCCGCTAAAGCATATACTAATGCTTTTAGTATCACCATGTTTGTCGCCGCTTTTTTTGCTTTAATCACTTTAATGTTAATATTCAAAATTCCGCGCAAAAAATAAGTAATTTTTTAATCTTATAGTAAAGCATTTCGTCATTGAGACATAAACAAACCCTCGTCATTGCGAGCGCGGAGCGCGCGGCAATCTAGACATTCGCTCGCCATGATTGACTCATTAATTTTTGTACTATGCGGAGCGCGATAAAAATTTAACGTAGTTTAATAAAAGTTTAAGTTTACCTCTATATGATTGGTTAAAGATTATAGATAGGAGACTTTTATGGGTGTTCCGAAAAAAAATAATCCAAACTCACCAGAGTATGCTACTCAGCTTGAAACGCTCAATCATTTCACCGATTTTCTCTTAAATTTAGACCCCAGCCCATCAACGAAGCTTAAAGAAGATGCCCTAAAAGTTATTGAATGCTTAAAATTTATTAAGCTTAACGCAGAGTATATTGGTTACGCCGTAGAGCATCGAGAAGATCCTGATCTTTACACGTATTCTACGGATAATGCAAAAGGAGTTATTCGAGATTTCAACAATACCGCTATGCATTTTAACTCTTATCACTCGAAAGAACAGGTTAAGACAGGCTTAGAAAATTTAGTTAAACAATTCGAAAACGCTATTACAGCGATGCAAGAAAAAGAAAAATTATTAGCTTTTGCACAAAAACTACAATTTGATGGGGATATTGGCTGTATTGAAGAAAGAACAGCCAATGCTTTGTCATTTGCAGCTACGACTCTAAGTAGTTCATCGCAGAACTTAGATGAACTGATGGAAAAATGCCAGTTTACAGCTGAAGATGATGAGGACGTCATGCTTGGGAAAACAAAAAACTTTTTTGAGCCCTATATTGGACAAACTTGTATTTGGAATAATCAAGAACATGTTATTAACCACTCATTAATTAAACGCTATTTAACGGAAGTTTTTGGTGTTGAATTTCCTATTTCAGAAAAGCTATTAGACGCATTAGAAGATAAAAGTGCGAGTCAATATTGTTTAGAGCTGATTGAAAAAGTAGACTCCTCTGAACTAGAACAAGCATTATTAACTCAAGATCGAGGTTTTAAAACTTTACAAAGTATTATTCTGCATCAACCACCGAATGTCTGTTTAGCCTTTATTAATAAACTAAGTTCTAAAACAATTAATACATTATTTCATGAATGTAATAGCTTAGAAAAAATGCAATGCTTAAAATCAGCATTGCAAATTCAGTCTTTGGAAGTTTGTCTAGCGCTGCTTGAAAAAATGGATGAAATAGAAAATGTTAAGTTTACATTTAAAGATAAGCTTAGTATTTTTTGGAAACATTTTTGTAACCACATTAAAAAAACTGATTCTTTTAGGACGTCAACCTTATTTAAATTAATAGCCTACACAATAGCGATAATATTAATAGTAATGTTTCCACAAATATCACTTATGATTACTCTGATAATTGCGCTGGTATCCTTGTGCATAGTCCCAATATTATTACTCATTGATTGCATAAAATTTTCTATAAGCATCGTTGAAGATTTTTTTAAGAGCCTGAACTCTGCTAAAATACTGACAAATATAGAAAGTAATTTTAATGACTATCTATTAAACGATCTATTGACTTTTCAATCCCCTAAGTTATTAGCAGCTTTTCTTAATAAGCTATCGCCGCAGCAGCTTAAACAGATAACTTTACCCCTGGAATTGCTTAAAGAGAAAAAATCCTTATTGAATTTTTTATTTGCGCCCGATTGTGAGCATTCGTCAGAATCCATGGATGCTTATTATGCTTATTTATGCGCTAATAAATCATTAAAAAGTGATTTATTAGCTAATAGGCATTTTTTAATGACATCGTGTATCGATTATTTTTTTGAAGGAAAGCCTGGGAAGTTGCATCCGAAATTAATCCAATTATTTGAGGAATGTTTACATAAAAAACAGCACCTATCTGAAAAAGAGCAAGCTTTTTTAGAAGCTTTAAAAAAAGAAACAATTTCTTCTCCTGAAATAACAGCTAAGGAAGTTTGGTGCGCCGGAGTAGATTCCTGGAGCCATTATCGATATTTAAGGCAGAAAAATGACCCTGCCATGCAAGCTGTACTAGATGAATTGTTGTTAGTTGATCGCTTATTTCAAGGAGATACCCGAACTTTTCATGAAAATAGAAATGATGAGTTTGCAAATGAAAAGCAGGATTTTGAGGAAGCGCACACGTGTATTCGAACTAATAAAGGTTTAGCTAAGACCATTCAGTCAAATAATTATCCAGCATTTATGCAGCAATTAGAAAATTTAAATCACCGGCCACGATTACGTCAAACGGTAGATGGAGCAAACAAGAAATTTGTTCATTTAACCGGGGAAATTGTTGATTATCAAAAAAAGCGACAGCAAAAAGTGACACATACGCACACTAAGAAAACGTCAACTACTTTAGTGTCCGAGCAATTAAATACCCCTCTGTTTAATGAAGCTCCGGGATTCTTATTTCACCAAGATCAATGCAAGGTTAAAGCAAGAATGCTACAAACCTCCAGAACTTTCTCTCATGAATGGCTAGGTGGTGAGGCCAAAGTAAATCAATATAAAACCACTATGCAAAGAATCAACGAAACAGATGAAAAAAAATTTGTAGAAAAAATAAAAAATGGCGGCATTACTAATGAAGTCTTAGCGAAATTGAATAAAGATGCTTTACAGGCTGTTATAGTTACTCAAGATACTCCTGAAACACTTCGATTAGCTACTTCACGTCGGAATGAGCTAAGAGATAAATTTTCTCTTAATTTACCGATTATTTTTTATAACGCTTCACAACGTTCTATAGCGTACTATCGACTTAAAGAAATGAATAGCTTAGCTAAGAAACTCATGTTGAATGTTTATAGGTTTTGTTTAGAAAAACAGGATTGGAAGCCCGGTTTTTTTGCTAACAATGCTCCTACAGAGAATAAACTAACACCAAAAACCGTTTCTTTTATTAAAAAATTAGTTGAGGATGCCCAGCAAAAAGAACAAGCTAATAACAGTGCTAACGACACTATTTGGTTAGATGTAAAAAATAAAGTAGAAACCAAGCTTAATAGTGTATGCCATTCTGCCAGTGTGTCTCAATTTTTCAGGGGACGCAGTGCGAATACACAAAATTTTTATCACGATATCAAAAATTTCATGAACAACCAAACTAATAATGATAATTGGAGTGCCCCAATCAAGCCAGCTATTTAAAATGAATCGGTTTTTAGAGAATCTAAAAGTTAGTTACTCAAAATATAAAGGAGGGTCAGCGACATCATTTTATTTCCGTCGCCATTCAGTTCCATTGGCTGTATCTTCTAAAACTACACCTAAACTGAGTAATTCATCACGTATCCTATCCGCTTCTTGCCAATTTTTAGCGGCTCGTGCTGCATTGCGTGCAGCAATTAATTGATTTATTTTATCCGCATCAGAATTATCTGCTTGTGGACCCAATTTTAAAAACTGTTCGGGATCTTGTTGTAAAAGTCCTAAGATACTCGCCAGATATTGTAAACACTCAGCATAATGCTGCGCTTGCTTACTATCTGTTTCACGCAAGCGATTAATTTCACGTGCCAATTCAAATAATACCGCCAAGGCATCCGGTGTATTGAAGTCATCATCCATCGCGGTTTGAAATTTCTCTAGATATTCTCCGGAGAATTGCTTAGCATCAAAATTTGACGGCGCTTTACCGACTAAGCCGCGTAAACTGGTATATAAACGTTGTAATGCCGCGTGTGCGGCTTGCAGATTTTCTTGGCTATAATTGATCGGACTTCGATGATGACTCGACACTAAGAAATAGCGGATCACTTCTGCAGGATATTGCTTTAAGACATCACGCAGCGTAAAAAAATTACCTAAGGACTTTGACATTTTTTGGCGATTAGTCTGCACGAAACCGACATGGATCCAGGTATTAACAAATTTCTTGGCGGTCGCTCCTTCGGATTGCGCAATTTCATTTTGATGATGTGGAAACACCAGATCCAAACCACCACCGTGGATATCAAAATGTTCACCTAAAGCCGCCATCGACATCGCTGAACATTCAATATGCCAACCGGGACGCCCTGCTCCCCAGGGAGATTCCCAACTCGGTTCATTGGGTTTAGCTTGTTTCCATAATACAAAATCTAGGGGATCTTTTTTTGTTAAATCAACAGCGACGCGTGACCCACTGCGTAATTTTTCCAAATTTTGATGCGCTAATTCACCATACGTTTTAAACTTTTCCACCGCATAACAAATATCACCATTTTCTGCCGGATAGGCATAGCCTTTATCCAGCAAGATTTGAATTAAATCCAACATTTGTGGGATAGCATCCGTGGCTCGTGGTTCATGTGTCGGTGGCAGAATATTTAATTGCGCGAAATCTTCATGCATCGCTGCTATCATGCGCTGTGTCAACGCTGACATGCTTTCATTATTTTCTTGTGCGCGTTTGATGATCTTATCGTCGATATCGGTGATATTACGCACATAATTAACTTGATAACCCTGCATCGTTAAATATCGCAGCATCACATCAAATGCGACTAATACGCGCGCATGACCAATATGACAAAGATCATAGACTGTCATACCACACACATACATCCCGACTTTTTTGGCATGCATCGGCGTAAATTTTTCTTTTTTTTGGGTTAAGGTATTATAAATTTTTAGCATGGAGTATTCTCTCGCGAATTTTTTCATTGCCTAATAGGGTAAATAATTTTGCCAGTTCAGGACCATCATGACGCCCAGTCAATGATAAGCGTAACGGTGCAAACAAAGCTTTTCCTTTAAGATTCAATCTTTCTTGTAACTGTTTTATTAAGACTTTAAAATCAGCGTTTCCTTTCTCCAATAAGTCTAAGAGTGTCTGCCAGTAACGGGGATCGACCTTTCGCAAAAAAATCTTGGTTTCTATTGAAAAGTTTAACGCGCCAGCTTCACTAAATAAAATAGTAGCCCATTCCACCGCCTCATCAGGAAAACAGATAGTCCCGCGCATTAATTCAATAAAATCTAACTTAACATCACTCGGCACTAAATTTTGTATTTTAGCATCCAACCATTCGATCAGTTTATCATTAGAAATATGCAATAAGACCTGCTTTTGCCAATATAATAATTGAGTTTGGTCATAGCGGGCCGGAGATTTACCAAGACGACTCGGTGAAAATTGTTCTGCTAAGGCGTGAATATCGAGAAAATTTGGATTCGTATAGGTATGACCTACGCGTGCTAAATAATTTTGTAGGGCTTCGGCAAAGTAACCTGCCTCGCGCAAACTTTTAATACTAAAACTCCCATGTCGTTTGGATAACGGCGCACCGTCATCACCGACAATTAATGCCATATGCCCATACGCTGGAATATTTAAACTCAGTGCCTGTAATAACATGATCTGCCTGGGTGTATTGGTGAGATGATCTTCGCCACGCAGCACATGTGTAACCTTCATTAAAGCATCATCAATAGCATTACAAAAGAAAAATGCTGCGGATCCATCACTACGTTGAATCACAAAATCACCGATATCTTCGGTGGCAAAGCTTTGCTTGCCTTTGACAAAGTCATCAAAACATATCTCTTGTTTAGGTAAAACATGAAAGCGCAAACTGGCGAGCAAACCTTGAGCTTTTTTCTCGGCCACTTGTTCTGCCGTTAATTGCCGGCAGTGACCACTGTAACGCGGTGGTTTGCCCAATGCTAACTGGCGCTTGCGCATCATTAACAATTCCGATTCGCTACAAAAACACGGATAAGCACGGCCGATACTGACTAATTGTTCATAATAAAGCGTGTAAATCGCTTGTCTTTGCGATTGGTAATAAGGACCGAGACCTTTTTCTTGACTAGGACCTTCCTGCCAAGGCAAACCTAACCAGAGCAAGTCTTCTTCTAATTCTTTAGCTAGCGTTAACAGTGAGCGTGTTGCATCACTATCTTCTATCCGCAATAAAAAACAACCGGCTTTTGAATGGGCTAATAAAAAATTAAATAACGCGGTTCTAGCATTGCCTAAATGGATATGTCCGGTGGGGCTAGGTGCAAAACGAGTTTTCATAATCAACTACTTGTTTAAAATTTTGATATCTTGGTCCAGAACTTAGTCCGTCATGGCGAGGCCGAAACGCCAGTAAGGCCGTGGCCATCCATGGATTGCCACGCACCTACGGTGCTCGCAATGACGATTAATATTTTACGTGCTCGCAATGACGAGGGTTGCTAGCACTGCAATGACGAAAAATGTTTTAATAATCTCCTATCAACTAATTTACGCTATGATTAAGTCCTATGTCGACCCTCTTTATATCCGATTTACATCTTAGTAGCGACCAATCTGCTATAACGCAGTTGTTTCTAAATTTTTTACAGCATCAAGCGAGACAGGCAGAAGCTTTATATATATTAGGTGATCTATTTGAAACCTGGATAGGTGATGATAATCTAAGCCCCTATAATCAAACAATTATAACAGCACTCGCCGAATTAACCGCCAGTGGCGTAGCCGCTTATTTCATGCCCGGCAATCGCGACTTTCTTATCGGTAAGCGCTTTATTCAGCAAACTGGCTGCCGCTATCTTGTTGATCCAACAATAATTGATCTGTATGGAAGCCCAACACTGCTTACACATGGTGATAGTTGGTGCACTTTAGATGAAGATTACCAGCGCTATCGACGCTGGTCGCGCTATCCGTTTTGGCAATTCTTATTTTTACATCTTCCCTTAGCATGGCGACAAAAAATTGCTAATTATTTACGTGGTCAAGAGCATGCCGCCCCACCCACTGATACGATGAAATATGATGTGGTCATGGCAGATTTGCTGGCTTGCTTAAAACACTATCCGGGAACACAACAGATTATTCATGGTCACACGCATCTACCGAGTATTCAATTAGTAAAGCAAGCAGATAATACTTGGGTAAAACGCTTTGTATTAAGTGATTGGAATAATACCGAAGGCAATGTATTAGTGGCATTACCAAATCACGAATTTAAATTAGCTTACTTCAGCTAGTCGCAATTAGTACTGATCTTTCTGTAATTCGAGATGACTATGCATGGATTCGGGTAAGAAACTGCTTAACCAATCTTCTAAAGGTTGAAAATGTGGTACTAACACCGATTCTTGCCAAGACGATTCTTTGGCAAAGGGTGTTAAACTGACCAACATCATCAATAAGACGACCACTAAAATTCCGCGTGCAATACCGAAAATAACTCCTAACACGCGATCCGTACCGCTTAAGCCGGTATTCGACACTAATTGGCCAATCAAATAATTAATCAGCATACCCAATACTAAAGTAACTAGGAATAAACCGACAAAACTAACCACTAATCTGACTGAATCGGAGTGAATAAAATTTACCAGTAAATCAGCTATATAACGGTAAAAAATAAAACTCACCGCAATCGCAGCTACCCAGATAACCAACGATATCACTTCGCGCACAAAGCCACGCATGACGCTAATTAAAACGGAAAGCGCAATGATGGCGATAATGGTGTAATCGATCCAATTAAATGTAGACATTAGAAAACCTTAGAATAGATAAAAACTTCGAAAGCTTAGATTTAATTATCAAACGGAGATTTATTATAAACTATTTTTGTCAATGAGTAATCATCGTCATTGCGAGCGCGTAGCGCGCGGCAATCTATTTTTATTTATTGGAAAACTTCAAGCACGCGTATTGACGAGCTCATTCAAGGTATACACACTATGCAATTGATAACCCGCCGCCTGCAATGCTTCTTTGCCGCCTTGTTGTCTATCTACTAACACGACAATATCTTTTACTTGTATAGCGTGTTTTTTTAAACTTTCTGCTATTTGTAGCACACTACCACCGGTAGTCACGACATCTTCAACGATTAAACATTCTTGACCGGGTTTAAAAACACCTTCGATTTGTTTTTTTGTGCCATAGTCTTTAGTTTCTTTACGACACATCAACATCGGTAAATTTTGTTCAAGTGAAATAGCCGTAGCCAGTGGTAATGCGGTATAAGGCACACCACATAACAAATTCGGTTGCAGATGTTTTACCTTATTCCATAAGGTGTTGGCGACAGCACGCAATAACGGTGGGTACGAAATAATGGCGCGACAATCGATATAGATCGGCGAGATCTCGCCGCTACGTAGCGTGAATTCACCCCATTTAATGACATCAATGTTGATTAGCGCTTCGAGCAACTTTTGTTTTTCCATCGACGGACCTAATTAAGATCTTCGGTGCCGGTTTTTTCGGCCGCTAAATTTATCAATGTATCGGTTTGTTCTGGACTTGCACCGACCAAATCTTCTTCGATACGTTCTAAGCCGACTAAGGTTTCACCTTCATTCAGGCGTATTAATCGTACACCTTGTGAATGTCGACCCGCCACACGAATTTCAGCCACACGTGTGCGCACTAAAGTCGCTTTATTGGTAATTAACATCACTTCATCGGAAGGCAATACTTGCACAGCGGCTACGACATTACCATTACGTTCCGTGGTTTTAATCGCCACCACACCACTACCACCACGACTGGTTAAGCGATGTTCAGGAACAGGTGTACGTTTACCATAACCATGCGTGGTTGCCGTTAATATTAATCCTTCTGGTTTAGCGATGATTAAGGATATAACCTGTTGTCCCTCTTGTAATTTAACACCACGAACACCGCAGGCGGTACGTCCCATACAACGCACTTTACTTTCATTAAAGCGTATCACCTTACCGGCATCGGTAAACAATAAAACATCTTGCTGACCATCGGTTAATGCGACACCCACTAAACGATCACCTTCACGCAAATCAATCGCAATAATACCGTCATTACGCGGCCGTGAAAAATCAATTAAGCTAGTTTTTTTCGTCGTGCCATTCCCGGTTGCCATAAAAATAAAATGCTCAGCACTATAATTCAGCACCGGTAATACGGCGTTAATCCGTTCATTTTCGCCTAAAGGCAATAAATTAACGATGGGTCGGCCTTTAGCGATACGACTACCTTCTGGTAATTTATATACTTTAAGCCAATACACTTTACCGACACTAGAGAAACACAATAACGTAGCGTGCGTATTCGCTATTAATAAGTGCTCAATAAAATCTTCTTCTTTGACATCGCCTGAGGATTTTCCTCTACCGCCGCGACGTTGTGCTTGATAAACATCTAAACTTTGTCGTTTGACATAGCCTTCATGCGATAGAGTGACCACCACATCCTCGGCCGGAATCAAATCTTCTTCGTTAATTTCGGCATCGACACTGATAATTTCGGACCGTCGCGGATCGGCAAATTCTTCTTTAATTGCCACCAGTTCATCGTGTATAACCTGACGTAAGCGCTCGGGTTGATTTAAGATATCTAATAAATCAATAATAATATCGAGTTGATCGCGGTATTCTTTTAAAATTTTCTCTTGTTCAAGACCGGTTAAACGGTGTAAGCGCAGTTCTAATATCGCTTGTGCTTGTTCAGGTGATAATCGATAACTATTTTCGCCTTTTTTTACACCATATTCATGCGCTGCATCGATTGTTAATTGGGTTTCTAGCAAATCGGTTTTAGTGAGCATCTCCGCCACCAACCCTAACTGCCAGTGTTGCGCTAACAATTGAGATTTGGCATCCGCTGGATCTTTAGCCGCCTTAATTAAAGCGATCATCGGATCGATGTTAACTAAGGCAATGCCTAAACCTTCTAAAATATGCGCGCGTTCTCTTGCTTTACGTAATTCAAAGATCGTGCGCCGTGTCACTACTTCACGTCGATGCGCCAAAAATTCAGTAATTAATTGTTTGAGGTTGAGTAAAACGGGTCTGCCATTGACCAAAGCCACCATATTAATACCAAACGTGACTTGCAATTGGGTTTGCGCAAATAAATTATTCAATAATACATCCACGTTTTCACCGCGACGTACTTCGATGACCATACGCATACCGTCTTTGTCAGATTCATCGCGCAATGCGGTAATTCCTTCAATACGTTTTTCCTTTACCAATTCAGCAATTTTCTCAATGAGTTTTGCTTTGTTTACTTGGTAAGGCAGCTCGGTAACAATAATTCGTTGTTTATTCGATTTTTCATCCTGTTCAAACTCTACTCTAGCCCTGACAAATAGACTTCCTCGCCCACTGTGGTAGGCTTCCTTGATCCCTCTCTTACCATGAATTAACCCTGCGGTAGGAAAATCAGGCCCCTTGATAAATTGCATCAACCTATCAATAGTCAGCTCAGAATCCGCAAGTAAAGCAAGACAGGCATCGATGACCTCACCCAGATTGTGGGGTGGTATGTTAGTGGCCATACCCACAGCGATACCCGAAGAACCATTGACCAGCAGGTTAGGAACGCGTGTCGGTAATACCGTAGGCATCTGTTCAGTTTCATCGTAGTTCGGCACAAAATCGACCGTCTCTTTGGCCAAATCCGCCAACAAGGCATGAGCCAACTTGGACATACGAATTTCGGTATAACGCATCGAAGCGGGAGAATCACCATCGACCGATCCAAAGTTCCCTTGGCCATCAATTAATACTGAGCGCATGGAAAAGGTTTGCGCCATACGTACAATAGTGCCGTAAATCGCACCATCGCCATGGGGATGATATTTACCAATCACGTCACCCACCACACGGGCGGATTTTTTATGCGGCTTATTCCAATCATTGCCAAGCTCGCTCATGGCAAATAAAACCCGCCTATGTACGGGTTTTAAGCCGTCTCGTACGTCAGGCAATGCCCGACCTACTATGACACTCATAGCATATGCTAAATAAGACTGCTTTAATTCCTTTTCGACGGTTACCGAAATGATTTCATTAGCCACTGATTCTGCCATAAAAGCTCAAAACCTATGATACGTAAAAGAACTAAATAGTACCATAAATAGCTTTAAACTGCAGGCAAAAATTCAAATGCGGAGAGTATATCCTGCGCTGTTTTTAAACAGCACAGGACAGGTCCAGATGGCTCTGGTTAGTCGCTTGTTTTTAAACTGGTCTCTAAAAATGTGTGACCCAGTCACCATTAACTTATTGTGCTCCAGCCGCAGAATTAGCTGAATTATCGTTATTAGCAGGTTCGGCCGGCGTAGCATTGGTCGTTCCATTGTCAGAAGTTGTATCCGGTGTCGCTGGAGTAGCGGGCGTAGTATTATCACTAGGTGGTGTCTGAGTAGGCTCCACCGCTGATGGATTAACCGGTATTTGCTGATCCGAACCAGACGAATTCGCCGGATTAGCCATTTGATCTTGAACCGGCATCGCGGCATCTGATTGATCTCCTTGCTTATCAGAAGGCTGATGATTACAGCCGACTAACGCCGCCGTCAGCAGCATTGAAACCAAAAACTTCTTATACATAAGCAAAATTCCCCATCTAAAAAGTAGTGCAAAAAAGCATTAAAAAACAAATTGTCAGCCTAGGACTGACAAGCCCACTGACAAATCCATAGCCCATAGTAGAAGCCAACTTAAGCATAGCAAAACTTTCAAGTAAAACAAAATCTGATAAGAATTGTACTCCGCCATGCTTAGCCTCTATGCATAGCCCCCTTCTTTTGGATTACCAAGCTACTAAATCCTCTTACAAAGTCCTATACTGCAGCCCTCTTTCGATTGCCAACCTACTAAATACTGTTATAATGAGTCCTAGATTTAGTTTCCCGTGTCAGCCTATAGATCGGCTAATCCCCTTTATTTAACTGACACAAAACAGAGCGAAATGATAAGAAATCAACGTTTTGTAAATAGAGCTAACTAAAGTAAAAAATTTTAATTTTTAATAAATTTAACTTATTTTTGGTGATGAACTTAAATCCCAAAATCAGAAAATTAGTCCGGCTTCTTAAGTTTGCAACTTTTATTTGGAACGATATTCTTCCGGTGCGGGTTCTATAGATAGTAATTACTATCTATAGAAAAATGGTATTGAGAATATGCAAGCATATAATCCGTGTTAAAAATCAGTTATTTAAAACTCTACGCTACTTAAGCCCAAAGGCAAAAGAGCTTATGCAAAGAACCCTGTTGACTCACTTAGCCCTTTTTAAATGGGGTGTGTCGTCATTCAACACCCTAATTAAGTGGTCATTGTTTCAGGGTATGGCAACAGTTTTAATTTTTTTTAACAACGATTATCACGTTTACAGATAAGCAAGCTTAGTTGAGCCTTCATACAAAATAGGATTCAACGATGCATAATGAAAAGAATCGAATATTAATAAATGCTAATCAACCAGGAGAAATCCGCGTTGCTTTGCTCGAAGAAAACAAACTGTCCGACCTAGATATTGAATATAGTGGACATGAACAAAAAAAATCAAATATCTATAAAGGAAAGATTAGCCGCATTGAGCCTAGCTTAGAAGCTGCATTCATCGACTATGGTGCTGCTAAGCGTCATGGCTTTTTACCCTTCAAAGAAATCGCCCCCGCTTACTGCAAGGGAAATCATGACTCGCGCGCTACCAAACATTCACTTGAAGTCGGTCAGGAAGTGATGGTGCAGATTGAAAAGGAAGAGCGTGGTGATAAAGGCGCCGCTTTAACGACTTACATAACCTTACCTGGTAGTTACTTAGTGCTGATGCCAAATAACCCTCGCGGTGGAATTTCCCGTCGTATCGAAGGAGAAGAGCGTCGTGAAATGCAGGATTTACTCAGTCAAATGGAACTTCCTGATGATATGGGTCTTATTCTGCGTACCGCGGGCGTCGGTCGAGAAATCCATGAACTACAAACTGATTTGAATTTACTCCTGCAACAATGGAACGCCATCCAAGAGGCCTTTAACAAAGGTTCTGCTCCGTTCCTCATTTTTCAAGAAGGCGATCTGATCAGACGTTCGATACGTGATTATTTAAGACGCGATATTGACGAAATAATTATTGATGATAAAACCATCTACGAAGAAATTAAACATTATATCGAGCAAATTCGACCTGATTTTGTCTCCCGAATTACGCTGTATCAAAATACTATCCCCTTATTTATGTATTTTGATATTGAAGAAGCGGTTGAATCTGCGTTTAAGCGCAAAATAGAACTTCCATCAGGGGCCACCATCGTTATCGATCGCACCGAAGCCCTAGTTTCCATTGATATTAACTCAGGCCGTTCTACCAAAAATGAAGATATTGAAGAAACCGCTGTTGCCACCAATCTAGAAGCCGCTAAAGAAATTGCCCATCAATTACGCGTACGTGATTTGGGCGGCTTAATTGTCATTGATTTTATCGATATGAATTCAGAAGACAATCAACGCAAAGTTGAAAATTGTTTACGTTTAGCCACTAAAAAAGATCGCGCACGTATACAAATTGGTCGAATTTCTGCGTTTGGATTATTAGAAATGTCGCGACAACGCCTGCGTCATTCCTTAGGAAAGGCCAATGAAACATTATGTTCACGATGTAATGGTGAAGGCACGATACGAACCATCGAATCATTAACCCTATCTCTATTGCGCGCAATAGAAAAAGAAGCGTTAAAGAAATCTACTCAACAAATACGTGTCGAGATACCCGTCGATATGGCTACTTATCTCATTAATGAAAAACGTAAAGCCATACAGCAAATTGAGCAACGTTATAAAACAAATTTATTATTAATACCTAATCCGTACTGGCAATCTCCACAATATAAAATTACCGGTCTAGGCAAAAACAATAATCTACAGGCCAGCGAAAAAGCCAGCTATCAAATGTTAGATAAATCTTGCCTAGAATCACCACTACCCTATAGCTCACCTACCGTTAAACCTATAGAAATTCCGGCTGTTAAACCGCTAGCTTTTGCGATTAACAAAAATAAAGCTAAAACCCAATTAGGTCTGCTAAGTCGATTGCTGGGTATGTTAAAAGATCTGGGTAAAACTAAAACCGAGCTCACTAAAAAACCGCTGAAAAAAGAGCTATCGACCACTCCTTTGCCGCATCATCCTAACGATGCTCCGCACAGACACCCCTCAGAACGTCGCTATGCGAAACCAAATCGTAATAACCGACTACGCAATCACCGCCGTGATGATAGACGTGATAAAGATGGAGAAAGCGGCGGCAGCGAAACGGGTGGTGGACAGCAGCACCACCATAATGGCGGTAAGCAATCACAGCATCGTTATAATAAACATCATCAGCAACGTTATGAATCACAACCACATCAACAACAAAACTCGCCACATAATAATAAACCTATCGCTGCCCCTGTTAGCGCAACTACAGAAAGAAAGCCATTGCCTAATAAAAGGAAACATATTGAAAGAACGGTAATAAAGCACGAAAATAAATTAAACCCTCAACCGCATCGAGAAGAAAATGCGACGCATCGATCTGCGCTAAATACCTCAGCAAAAAAAGTCGTTATTCCGCAAACTATGGAAAAACCTGCACCGAGGATAGAAAAAAAACCCATCGCTGACGCTGTAGCTAACCCAGCTAACGCAAACGCTAGCAACAATACTCCATCTACTAATGCGAACAATCCAACTTCACAGCGTCGCAATACGCGACGTTATGGTGGTGAACCCAAATTACGTCATCGTACCTATAGTCATTATGAACAGGATCAAAAAACCAAAAATTAATCCTTTTAATAGCATCAAGCTATTCATCTAGCCTACTTGCCCTCGATATCGACTATCGGGGGTCCTCTCGGCCACCAATAACATTAAGGAGATCAATTAGGTTTAGGTAGATGAGTTATTTCATTGGCTGCAGATGAGCTGTTAGATTTATAATATACTTTAAAAAAAACGGATGGGTTAGTGGCAATATGGCAGACTTGAATGTCTTTAGTCGGTAAGTATGGAATAAGATTTACAAAAATATTTTTACTTATACTTGTTTTCTCACTCATGCCTTTTAAGGCTCCCTCGACAGCTAAATTTCTAATCAATCCATTTTCTAAACCAGATTTTAAGCGTTTTTCATAATAAAGAAATTCTGCGCAATCATTTATTTTTAATTCTACTGCGGAGACTATATTTTCATTACGGCACATAGCAGCTAATTTTTCTGTATTTCTTTCCTTAATGAAATCAGCCAATGAATAATTGGTTTCAGGAATTTTGTCATTAAGTGTACTAGCTATTTTTTGACAATCATCCCAAAATTTTGCTAACTGTAAATTTTCCAACAAACTTGGCTTGGATAGCAATGGGTTTTCCAATAAGCTAGGTTCAATCAGCAGTTTACATACTTCTATTATTTTAATTCGATCTTTTTCTTGTATTATTTCTGTTGATACTAAATTTAGTTTTTTAAGTATCAGATCTAATGCAGTTTCACCCTCTTTATTTCTTGTTGTACAGGGTACATTTGCATCTAGCAGCTGGCGCATTACCTCAAATCTCTTTTTATCCACAAGGCAACTAACATCCCCCGCTTGCAGTGCACGATGTAAGGGGGTGTTATCATTGTTATCTTTGAAGTGGAGTGTAGCTCCTTTCTTTAAAAGGATAGTAATTATTTCTGATGAACTATATCGCGCAGCAAGATTCAGTAAACCATGCTTGTCTGTTATTTCATTAAAAGTGCGGATATCTTTTAAAAGCAAAATAACATTTTTAGGTCTGTTGTTTATAACTGCGATATCTAATGCAGTTTGATCAGCATCCACTAGCATGTTAGGTTTTGCGTCTTTGGCTAAAAGTTGCTTTAATATTTTAGGTTCTTGAAATAATACTGCATAGTAAAGGACTGTTTTATTTTCTATATCGACTGTATCAAGTTCTATTTCTTGGTTTAAAAGATTAAAAATGTCCGCAAAAGTATCATTTAACTCCCGAAATAACTCAGCTACGATAGGTTCCGATGATGCTTGATGATCCCAAAGTCCTTTTTCATAAGCAAATGCTTCATGTAATTTTTCTAATAATTGTTGCGTAGGAGACAGAGTTGGAGTCGGCATAAAATATTCTTATTATTAAATGAAATCATCATTAGTAAATAATAATCCAACATCCATGTCAAACCATAAACAGGAATATGGATGTATATAAACCCATCATAATTACTTAATAATTAGATCGTATAATTAATATAAATAGGTAAAAAAATTTATTTTTTGTTGAATTCTAATTATTAAGGAGATACGTATGGCTCTACTCAATTTCCATGCATGGTTACTTGCACCCGCGCAAAAAAATAAAACCCCCGAAGAATTAGCCCAGTTATTTATCGAATCAGGACCCGATCTAACTAACGATCAAGATAAAACACTCCTGCATTACACCGCAGATGAAGCGTTTAAACCCAACTACGAATTTCGCTTAGCACTCCTCAAATTACTGTTTGAACAAAAACTAGATACCAATGCCATTGATAGCTTTGGCAGAACAGCGTTGCATGATTTTGCAGAAACATGGGATACATCATGGTTTTTCCTATCGTTTGATCCCATCGCTGAACTATTTTTCAAACATGGCGCACAATTTAGTATTAAAGATAATGAAGGTAAAACGCCACTTGATTTAGCTCTACAACGTGAGAATGCAGATAATTTTTTAATCAAAAATATTCTTAAATTTATGTTGTTAGAACAGCCCAATCTTACT
Organism: Rickettsiella endosymbiont of Miltochrista miniata; assembly: GCF_964031245.1. Lineage (NCBI taxonomy): Bacteria > Pseudomonadati > Pseudomonadota > Gammaproteobacteria > Legionellales > Coxiellaceae > Rickettsiella > Rickettsiella endosymbiont of Miltochrista miniata. The sequence continues at coordinate 745,980 of NZ_OZ035017.1, read as the reverse complement.
CAGCCTAGTTCTATTGATAGTCATGAAAGATTACCAGAATATTGGAATATCTATAAAAATAATATTGCTAAACTGCAAGAGCAGAAAATTCCTGGTACTGAATGTACCTTGTATGATATCTGCCGCTCAAACAATCCAACTCAATTAGCTAAGCAATATTACTTTCAGCATGAACAAATACGAAACTTTGATTTCGAAGAGATAAAAAATAAATTCTATGAATATAGTGATCGATTATTGGTTAATTTAAAATCTCTACAGTGGGAGATCATCAAAATAGCTAACTACGAAGCAGGATTGATCGATGTAGCTACTTCATTAAATTTAAACACGGATATTGCCGAAGGAATATTTAAATATTTATCACCTAAAGAATGTCAGAAAATGCACGTAGCCGTTAATCCATATGCTCTGTTTAGATACAAACCTGAATTAACTGAACCATCTAGCTCCCAAGAAAAAACTACTAAATCTAATTGTTGCATTTTATAATTAAGAAGCATTGATTTATTAGTCAATCTGTGAGCAAGAGAAACGACTAAAAACTTGCTCACAAATTTTAGTACGAACGGTATATGACAACAAAGGAATGAATTATGAAGTCAAAAAAAATATTAAAAATAGTATGTACACTGATTTTATCTAACGCACTCAGCTTTCCTAGTGTGGCCGGCATCAAGCCGATAAGCCCCGAACAATGTGAGAAAATGAAAACGCAGGGAGTGATCACCGATAAAAACCCCGTGCCCTGCGAACGTTTAAGAACGGTAAGTTTTCCACTCATCAATTTTGCAGGTGGCGAAGATAAAGGCCAAGTAGTGGTGCTCGACGTTGTGGCAGAACGTACACAAATCATTTTTAATACGCTCTACAAGCAAAAATTTCCGATTAACAAAGCATTATTGATGGAAACATATAACGGCGATGATAATGCTTCGATGAACGATAATAATACCTCTGCTTTCAATGGTCGACCGATAACGGGCGGATCGGATTGGTCTTTACATGCCTATGGCGTCGCTATTGATATTAATCCGCTACAAAACCCCTATATAAGCTTTGATGAGCAAGGACATGTTGGTATTTTACCTGCGCTGGCAGACAAACAGTCTATCAATCGTTTAAATTACCGACCTAAAAAAGATTTTCGAGCTGGTATGGCTGAGGAAGCCATTGACATCTTTGCTGAAAATGGTTTTATTAGTTGGGGTGGCTATTGGAATTATCCGATTGATTATCAACATTTCGAAGTAGGTAGCAGGAAATTTGTCCAGCAGCTCATCAACTTATCACCTTGCAAAGCACAGCGTGTCTTTAATCAATACGCCAAATCCTATGCGGATTGTATGGCGAAAAGTTCAGTCTGCCCTCATGCAGCTGCACGTGCTGCTTGTGTCGCAAAGATTATACAATAATACCTAAGCAAATAATGACAGCGCAGCAACTCGCAAAACTGCACTAAAAATTTTTTCACGATGATCTGGCTAAGTAAGTGACTGAACTCGATCTAAAAGATGTCGACCATTCCACCGGCGGTGGCGAGATAGCGCGTTATATAGGGCGACATGGGACAAACGGATTTACTTGCATTCTTTAAACAATAAAGATGACAATCTAACGAGATGGATTAGCTTGCCAACTTCCATATAAAGGATTCGGTAAAATAAAATAACTGTGACCAAAATTAGCGTATTGTTGTGTATCGTCCGGCAGTGCATAAGCTGTCGCTTGTTTAAAGCGCGGAAAATCTTGGATGTTATCGCCAAAATAAGCAATCACTTGATGCGGCGGTAATTTATTAGACCATACCATTTCATTCGCATCGTAACAACCATGTATGACTGCATTAAAGCGCGGATTTTTATCGGATGGATGTTGTGATTTTTTATTATTCGCTAAAATAACTTGATCAAACGAAACCTGTTGTTGTTTTAAATTCTGAATAGTGGCCTCGAGCGCAGTAATTCCAGATTGATCGATGTAGGAACCATCGCGATTAGAAATTAAACTCACATAACCGCCTAATTGATGAACCAACTGTGTAAACGCAACCACACCCGGTAATGCCTGCGATTTTTGCGGTATTGTCACAAAATGCGAAAAATCTGCCGGATTTGCAACTAAATTGCCACATTGATAGAAATACCAGGAGTTATCCAAGGTTGTTTCATCAATATCTAACACCACTCCCCAAGTTTTGGCTTTAGGATGATACTGTTGTACCCATTGTTTGATATAAGCAGATCCAATGTTATATACCTGCCGATAACTGGCTTTTTTTTTCCGCGGAATCGCGATACCATTTGATCGATTGCTGGATGGTATCATTTTTTTGTGTTGTGGGTGCACACACAATAACAAACCGATTATTAGCAAAAGCGGCGCTGCTCAAAAAAGACAATAGTACAGTGATAATCAAGAACATTTTTTTCATGGGTTTTTGCTCATCTTCAAATCGACAATATCTTATGCGATCTCTGCTAAAAAGACTTAACATACTTATAATTTATTTCTGCATAAAAATCCATGTCTAATTCGTACATTCGGTTAAATTGAAAAGTACAAATTTTTCACATAATATAATTGGAATGTTTCTATTGACGACGAACATTTAAGTATACCATTGGTATTTTTATATTTTTCAAATCACTTATAATAAAAAAGGACAGAAAATATGCCTAGAAGTAAAAAAAGAACAACCGCATTACCGCACGGAATGAACGCACTAGAGGCTGTACAAAATTCTGATAAAACCTCGCTTAAAACATGGAAAATTTATGCGGCACAATCTGCCTTTACTCTTTTGTATGAAATATCTGATATACATAACTTTGATCTTCGTGTTCTAAAAAACCTTTTTGAAAAATATAATGAATCCGCAGAAGGGATTGAAATAAATAAAGAAATTGAGGTTATTCATCAAAATACCATCTCTAATCCTGAATTCAAAAACTTGTTAGATAATGTTTCTGATCTTGATAATCAAGATATTCAAAAAATAGCAGCGATTCTAAAACTAGAATCGCTGTTATGTAATTTAAAACAAAAAAAATATGCTTTCGGATTAAATATTGCTCAAGAAATTTTCGTATTAATGAATGCTTTTCTTTCTTATTATCCTGAAAATGAACGCAATAGTTGGAATCTAGCCAGCCTGTTAAAATCATGCGAGAAAATACATGGATTGTATTTTCATGTTTTAAACCAAATAGTATCCATAGACAACGCCTTACCATTGTTTACGCATATGCAAACTATTTATTTATGCACCATGATGATGTGGATTAGTAACACCGAGTCTGAGTTAAAGTTTAAATTAATAAGGCATGCGTTTAGCGCTTTAAACGAATGTAAACTTTTACCTAATTTGATCCGCACTGTGTTTGAAAATGCTTTATCTGGCAAAACAGGTTTTATTGAAAGTGAGGATGAGGCAATTTTAATGTTGCCCAGCCCATTAAACATGATTGATATTTTATCTAATGACGATAACCCAAATCACCTATCAAATAAGCTAAAAGAAAAATTCTTACTATTACGGAATGTACCTTTACATCTATCCTTCACAATGGAATTTATCTATTTTTTAGATAAAATTTTAGATTTTGCAAGAGATCAAGCCACACCTCTAGAAAGAACCATCCTACTTGAAAATGCTAAGCCTTATCATTACATACTTAATTCCTTAAATGAAATTTATTGTGACAATGAAAAATGGCCATTACTTGTGGGCAATAATCCCTCTTTTATAATAATAATTTGTAGCAAACTAGTAGAGTTAATGAATAAATGGGCCTTAGCTATCCAAAAAAACCAAAATGACAACACGGTATCAATACGAACCTCTAAAAAGCTTATAAAAGAAAATGAGATAAAACAAATACAAGAAGAACAAAAGTTAGTCGCTAAATTAGCTGAATTACAAAAACAAAAAAATAAAAAAACTGCTAAAGAATTTTATGAAAAACAATTAAAACAAGCTGAAGAAGAACGAAGCTTAAAAGAAAAACAAACTGAGAGAGTAGAAATTCCGCTTTCTGCTTTAGATAAAGCACAAGTAGATATTTCTATTCTATTAAATCAGTCAGAAAATTATACACAAAAAAAAGAAACCGCTCTATTAAAGCTCTGTAGAATTTTTGCTAGTGAAAATAATTCATCCGAAATTATCTTATATGAAAATTTTTATGAAAAAATTAAATCACATGACGATAACTTAAAAAATGCTAAAACACTTTATGATATTTTAATGCTATACATTAGTGTATTCGATTATTCTTTAATCGAATTAAAAAATAATCTGGCTAGCTACAAAAAAAGCTATGGCCAATTGATAAATGATATGAAAGATAAATATGCTAGAAGAGATGAACTAGGGGGGATAATACGCTTTAGTCACCATGACCGCCAGCAGAATCAGACAATCAACGTATCATTACCGGATATTTTATCACATATCATCCACATTAAAGATAATTCTAGCCTTATATTAATAATCCTAAAGACTATCGAATATTTAAAAAGTAAAATAGAAGAAAATTGTCATTATCAAAAATGGGACGATACTGCAAATTTCAGAAAAGTAGAATATGATAAAATTTATCAGCAAGTAGCAATCAATCTAAACCAACTTGAAGAATGTAGAACTAACAAAAAAAACGCCTATCAATCGGGACTCTTGTTCAGCAATCCAAACAAAAAGCCTTCTACTAAACAAAAAGAAAAAGAAGCTTCTGAAAATTTAAATGCAACCATCATTGCTTTTCATGAGATAAAGGAGAAAATAGCTGAATTTTCAGGAATAGGCGCTCCAATTTTATTATCACGAGAAAATCAAGCTCGTAAATTAGAAATAGAAAAAGAGCATATTACCAGTAATAAAGTAAGAATACCTATACAACGCCACATGGGGGCATGCCGAGTCAGTCAAAGTGCCGACAATTTATTCACGTTACATCCGCATTTTTTTAGCCTGCAAGTTAAGGAAAAGAGTATTCTTGAAACTAACAATACCGATGATCACCTCGCTATAATGACAACGATGCTAAGAAGAATGAGCCTTTAACTTGCATAATTAAAGGGGCGCACATTAGCCCCCTCTTTCTTCTCATGTGTCTATCTTAAATTAAAACCCTGCGCTTTTATTTCTATTCTTTCCATACGAGGCTCTTTATAAATCTTAGCTTGTATTTTTTCGCTTTGTCTTTCTATTTTTTGATAGTTTGTTGTTGTTGTGGAAGAGTGTGCAGGTTGGTATTTTCCTCGATTAGCCAGCTTAACCAATACATGCACGGCAAATAAATTACTCGATACGTCGATGGGCGCTGACACTCGAGATATCGCTGGCTGTTTCGTATGAGATCCGCTGTATTGATGAGTGATAGGCTGTTTTATGGAACTTTCAGCGTTAAACGGCTGTTTATAATTTTTATCCATTAACATGGGAGCCATCCGAAGCGGAGCAGATAGCGTCGGTCTTTTGTGTGATGCAGAAAAAAATTGTCGGCTATTTTTCGATTGAGTATTACGAGCAAGCACTTGCTCAAAGCTTGGTTTTTTAGTCGTTTTTTCTGATATCTCGCCTCTTTTATGTATATGATGATCATATTTTATAGATTTGCTACTGGGAGGAGTCATGTGGATTGGTTTTTCGGTAAATGGTTGACGCTCGGCGTAGCTTGAAGCTAGTTTAGGTTGCAATATCGATATATCTTTCTTAGGTTTATTTTTATCTGTTTTAGGTGCATGTTTTACTTTCATTTGATCATACTTATCGTAAAAGTCATACGCCCTCTCCCGTACACTCTTCGCACTTGAATGTTTACCGGTGTTGCTGCCACTCAATTGGTAATCCTCACGCTTGCTAGATTCCGCCTCTGCCGGCAAATTAATGGAACGACGATATCGACTATAACAAATCCGGCTTGGCTGTCCCCATGGCCATACTCGCGGGCCAACAGCATAGGACATGGGAGGTAAATCTTTGTAGATAGCCGCATATAAGTCTTCTTTATGCTGGAGTAATGCATTGCTCCAAGTTTCCGTTGCATTAAAGATTTTTGCTCGCTCTGCTCGGAGAATTATCTTTTTGTTAATAAACTCCAGTGAGCAAGTGATCGCTTTAGAAGATTCTTGATAAAAGTTATGTAACACAACATTGCAAAGTCTATTTATTTCTAAAAGCGGACTGAATGCATTAGTCAATACCAGATCATCTCCATTACGAAAAAAAGAATGCTGATCGATAGTTCTGGGTATTAAAATAGCGGTATTTGCTTCTATCTTTTTAGTCATTACGAAATAAGTAGCCTCATCGGTCGCATTAAGTTGTAAAGGAAAAGGCTGCAAGTGCATGTTAAAACCACGACCGACTATTTTTGTAGGTGCCGTATTGGAAATAATCTGCAGATTTTTATAGGCACGATCAATCAATGCATCTTGCAAGCGAATAGAAATGACTGGGATATCTTGTTGATTAGACATTAACATCGTATGCTTAAGTATCAAATCGTTCCTTTCAGTCGATACTGCAACCTGTAGCGTTGTATTAAAGCCTTGTTTAATTTGCTGAGCTAAGTTTCGAAAATCTAAAATACTATGCGCCGCTTGATGACGCGCAGTCAGAACCACGTCGGGTAAAGGGAACTGCGTAATATTTAATTTATAAGTCCCTGAATTGATCATAATGTTTTTTTCATCACCATTAGCAAACAGATGACTTTTATAAACGAGATCGTTCTGCATGGCTTCCTGTTTCTTATACCCTATCGTGATCAGCTCACGCGTTGCATGGTTAGCGATGACCAAAGTTATATTAAGACGGTGTGCTGCATCAACATAGGTCTGGATAATATTTGCTACCGACTGATTACTTTTAGCATAACCAAGCCTATTTTTTTTATCATCAAGCATCAATTTCATACCATCTTTGAAATGAAGAACGGTCTTATTGGGCAAAATTGATGTTAAATTTCGAGTGAAATTTTCTATCGGTTTAGCAAAAATAGATGGGTTAATGAGATTGACAACTGTGTGGCGTATGACGTCCCTGTCCACTAAGGTGAGATTAAAGCAGCTGGTTTGGCAAGGCTTGAAAATTTCAAGATAACGCTCCGAAAGTTGTGAATATTGCGTCGTATTGAGAATGCCACGCAGCCAACTCATTTGCTGTTCGTTAAAACTGAAGCCTGGTTTTAAGTGATAGGAGAATATAAATTGTGTTGCTGAAGGCCATTTATAGATAGAAATACTTTGAATTATACCCAGCACTGCTCTTATTTCATTGGATAGAAAATCAAAGCTTATAGTATAGCGAGGGTGGGGAGCGATTTGATCTAAAGCTTGAAAAGAAATCGTATTTAAATTCAGAAGTGTCGTGTTAAATGAAAATTGTAGTCTATTCGCTTGGTCACTATCTATTACCGATCTAAGTGTGTTGAGTAATTCGATACTGGAAAAATCAGCGGCAGGAATAGAAACGCTATCCGCATGCACGGGATCATTGCTTAATTGCCGTGCATTCATCTCTAGGTTTTGCATCGGTTTTAACAGTAAAGGCGCTAGCTTCTCATAATGGATTAGGCTACGTACCTTAGCTTGATCAGTTGCTGGGCCAGAAATATTAAGCGTATCGACTAGCTGCAACCATAATGATTGCATGGGTGGGTCCTGCTCGCTAAGACTCCAAAGAAACTCCCTGCTACTCACAACAATTTGCTTTACATCGCAGGTATCACGGTATCTGAAAGCATAGTTCTCAATAGCTTCCCAGGAAATTTCGCAATTAAAAGGAGGACTCCTATGAGCCGGTAAGGGCAAGCATCGTTCGGCTAAATCTTCTCCGCGACTTTTTTGCGACTCAGAACTAATAATCGGATATTTTTCCTGATTAGCTCTTTTTAGATTCTCCCATTCAAAAAATCTAGAAACAATAAAAAAATTGTCGACCCCATTGAGGAGTACACCTTGTAAATGAGCGCCTTGTAAATTCATTCGGGTTATATTGGCGCCTTCCAGATCAACCTCCTCTAGATTAGCCCCTCTAAAGTTAGCGTCAGCCAAATTAGCGTACTTTAAGGAGGCGCCTTTTAAAATTGCTCTCGATAAATCAGCGTGTTGTAAATTGCTCGCATCTAAATTTGCTTTTGTTAAATTAGCACCGGCGAATATACTGCCTTGACAATCTGCGGTATTTAATTGGGCGCCCGATAAATTAGCGTTTTCAAGCTTTGCTCCTACTAAGTTACTGTTATTGAGTTTGGCATAGCGTAAATCGCTATCCATCAATACTGCTTCCTGTAACCTAGCATGGTTTAGCGTAGCATTGCGTAAGTTAACATGCATTAAATAAGCACCTTCTAAATTTGCAGCGCTAAGGTCACAATTGCTTAAGTCTGCTTGAGTCAAAATAGCCTCAAATAACTCAGCATGCTGAAGTACGCTCCACATGAAAGTTGTCTTAGAAAGATCGGCTTGTACTAAATACGCACCTGTGAGGTTTATATTCAGGAAAAAGCTATGGGTTAAATTAACGCGTGTAAAATCAGCTTCGCTGAAGTCTCCATAGTGAAAACTAGAATTTATTAAATTTGCTGCTTTGAATTTCGCTTTACTGCCTTGTGCGAAACCAAGCGAGGTGTTAAATAAGTCTGCGCCAGAAAAATCTGTTTGTACTAAACTAGTGCCATTTAAGTTAACATTTGATAAATTTGCGAATTTTAACCTAGCTCGAGTAAAATTTGAGCCAGAAAAATCTAAATGACTTAATTGTACGCCTGCTAAATCTGCTTCGGAAAAATCTAAATGGCTAAATACTGAAGGAAAATCATCGGACTTATTATTTTTCATCGAAATTTCAGTATCAATTTGTGCAAAATTGACCGTAGTAAGGTTCCATCCTTTAAAGTCTTTTAATTTCAAATCGACCAAAAATTTTTTAAACAATTGTGCTGCTATCTCAGGCTCTGGCTCGGGAAATGACAAGGTAGAGACTATTCCATTTGAGATTGCATGATAGGTTCGCGGAGGATTATCTTGTAAATAGTTTTGAAGTTCATCGATACTATTTAAATTTAATTGTATTGCTGTACGATTAAAATTTTTCATAAAATGCTCCTTGTTATTAATAATAAATCCTGTAACTTGATTTTAGTTTACAACTATTTTTCTATTTAGAATTTCTAATATAATCCTAGTTAGGATTAAAAGTATACTATATATTTTTAAAATTAAATTTATTTTATTTAAAAAATATATATAAAAAAATGAAATTTAAATAATCTTAGCATGAGGCGAAAGCCTGCACGGAAATTTTCGGGGAAGTATGAAAGATATAGAGGTATTGATTAATTGGTGGAGCTAAGCGGGATCGAACCGCTGACCTCTTACATGCCATGCAAGCGCTCTCCCAGCTGAGCTATAGCCCCGTGCCGAGCATTTTACCGCAGCACAAAATGCTGTCAACTACGGATTGCATGCTACCTAAACAAGTTCAATCTAGCACACGTTTCAACCTGGCTAAAACTTCTGCTTTTCCTAACACGCGTAATGTCGCATTAATCGGCGGTGATACATTCGAGCCGGTCATGACATAACGTAAAGGTTGAGCCACTTTACCCAATTTTAAAGAAAGTTCAGTAGCAGTTTCGATTAATGCATGATGTATCGATTCGTCCGTCCAAACACTTAGCATCTGCAATCGATCCTGCAAAACTCTTAATATACCCACTATGTCTTCTGAAATAGCTTGTTTATCCAAGCTAGGTGCTAAATAAAAGTAATTACTTTTCTCGGCCATCTCAGTTAATGTTTTGACTCGTTCACGCTGCAAAAGTACCACGTCAATTAAGTCTGGCCCTTTTTGTGTGTAAATATTTAACCGTTGGAATTCTTTAGCTAATAACTGAGCAATTTGTTTTGCGTCATCGCTTTTTAAATAATGTTGATTTAACCAAATGAGTTTATCGGGATTAATCGCTGCCGGTGCTTTATTTAAATGCGTCAAGTCAAAATAATCTATCATTTCTGAACGGGAGAAAATTTCTTGATCGCCATGCGACCAACCTAATTTAACCAAGTAATTTAAAACGGCGTCGGCTAAATAACCTTGATCCCGATATTCTAAAATATTGGCCGCACCGGTTCTTTTAGAAAGCTTTTTACCATCACTACCTAGGATCATTGGTAAATGCGCATATACCGGCAAATGTGCGCCTAATGCTAATAATATATTGATTTGCCTGGGTGTATTATTCAAATGATCATCGCCACGGATCACATGCGTAATATGCATATCATTATCATCGACGACTACGGTAAAGTTATAGGTCGGTGAACCATCGCTACGCGCAATAATGAGATCATCTAATTCACTATTTTGAAAAACAACTAGCCCGTGCACTTGATCGTCGACAACTACTTCCCCGCTTAAAGGATTACGAAAGCGCACCACATAACTTTGATTGGGCAATATCGATGTTCTATCCCGACAATAACCGTCATAGCGGGGTTTTTGATGTTCGGCAAGTTGCTTTTCGCGTAATTCAGCTAAACGTTCTTTAGAACAATAGCAACGATAAGCCTTACCTTCATTTAGCAATTGTTCTAAGATTTCTTGGTAACGGGCTAAACGTTGACTTTGAAAGATCGGACCCTCGTCATAATCCAAACCTAACCATTCTAAGCCTTGCAAAATAACATCCGTTGCTGCTGCGGTCGATCGTTCGGTGTCAGTATCTTCTATACGCAAAATAAATTGGCCTTGCTGTTTTTTTGCGTATAACCAAGCATACAGCGCTGTTCTGACACCGCCGATATGCAAGTAACCGGTAGGACTGGGTGCGAAACGAGTACGAACTTTCATAAATAACCTTTATTTTTTATATACTCAAATAGATTGAAAAGGTTTAACGTCCCCTTTCCCGCAACGAATAATTTCTGGTGTATTGGTGGATAAATCAACGACTGTCGTCGGCTCTAAGCCGCAAAAACCTCCATCTATAACTAAATCTATACGCTTCCCTAAAATATCGCAGATGGCTTCAGGTTCTAGCAAAGGTAAATCCGAATCGGGCAAAATCAACGTAGTACTCACTAAGGGTTGATCGATCATCTCCAATAGCGCATGCACAATTTTATTATCAGGAATTCTGATACCGATGGTTTTACGTTTAGCATTGACTAAATAACGTGGGACATGTGAAGTGACGGGTAATAAAAAGGTGTAAGGACCCGGCGTATTAGCTTTTATAAGACGAAAAATAGGATTTTCTAATTGGGCAAACAGCGCCATTTCCGAAATATCGCGACATAGCAAAGTCAAGCAATGTTGGTCTTTTAACTGTCGTATCTGTCTAATCCGTTGTATGCCTTTTTTATTACCCAATTGACAACCTAAGGCATAAGCCGAGTCCGTCGGATAAACAATAACCCCTTCTTTCATCAACATATTCGCCGCTTGCCGTATTAAATGCAGCTGCGGATTTTCCGGATGGATCTTGAGAAACTGGCTCACATTACTAACCCTATTTCTAAACAACTCATACTGTTATATATACTCTTCGTACTTGAATTTTTGTCTGTGTTGCCGCTCAACTCGCAATCCTCATGTATGTATAATACACTCCGGTTGCTCATTTTCGCGGCGCCTTGACAAAAACCCAATTACTGTGAGTATACTAAGGGGTATCGAGTCTTTACTACTTTCATTCAATGCGCTTACTCGTCGATTTTCTGCCTATAGTTGTCTTTTTTATTGCTTATAAGCTTTTTGGCATCTATGTAGCAACCGCGGCTGCTATTATTATCAGTTTACTACAAGTAATCATCTACTGGATTAAACACCGTACGGTACCTAGTATACAACTTATTAGCTTAGTCCTCATCCTCTTCTTTGGGGGTGGCACGCTGTTATTGCATAATGAATTATTTATAAAATGGAAACCCACCGCCCTTTACTGGTTGCTCGCTTGCGGCGCATTGGTGACTCAATATTTTGGCAAAAAACCTTTAATTCAGCATCTGTTAGAAACTAATATTGTCCTACCCGCACACCTGTGGTCATCTTTAAATAGAAATTGGATCATCTTTTTCACCTTAATGGGTGGAATTAATTTATGGGTCGCTTATACTTTTGATACCAATACTTGGGTAAATTTTAAGTTATTTGGACTGTTGGGAATTACATTTATATTTATACTCGTGCAAGCTATTTATTTAGCGCGCTATATTCGATCCGATGAAAAAACATGAAAAATAATTTTGCACTCGATACCGCCGCTACGATTCAGAAAAAACTCTATCAGTCACTCGCGCCGACATTTTTAGAAGTCATTGATGAGGGTGATCAACATATAGGTCATGCAGAAGAAGGCGCGGGTCATTTTGCCGTACGGGTCTCCTCGCCCTTATTTAAAAATAAACCTTTGGTTGAATCCCATCGGCTTATTTATGCTGCGCTTGGAGATACGATGGGTAATGAAATTCATGCCTTAAGAATAGAAATCATTCCATAGATATTATTAACGCCCATTTATGTCATTGCGAGCACCGTAGGTGCGTGGCAATCCATGGATGGCCACGCTCATTCCATTCGCTCGCCATGACGATGGTTATTAAGCTTCTAACTTATAACATCGATCCGTATTTAACTAACCGTCTGTGACGATAACTCTGGATCCTTGCGATAATTAACTAAAATTTCCTCAGCAATTTGTTCAATGATTCCTAAGCTAGAATCTTCTGTAATGACGCCATGCTCTTCTTTTATGCCGGCTAACCGTCTTTCTACCAGTTTTTTAATACTACCGTTTGGAAATAGGCGCGCTAATACGCGTCGCGCTTCTACCGGTCCTAGTTGATGATACAGTCGGTTACGTAAACTCACATCTTCTACGGTGGTACTAAACGCCCATAATTCGATAGGGCCTAAGGTTAAGGTCAACAATTGCGTATTCATACCTGTTTTCGTAGCAAATTGCGCAAGAAAGGTCGCACCGCCTTCACGTGGACCGTGCACACGCGTGCGCAATGCAACTTTAGCGGTGGGTGATAAACCGAAGGTTTCTACGGATTTTTCCACTGCTTGCGCAGGACCTGCATCCATAATATAAATCGAGGTAGCGAACTCAACCATCACTTCATCAAAATCATCTAAGGATTGAGAGAGTAACGCAATTTGAACATTCCACTTTCGACCTTCACGCATATCCACGATCACTTGATCGCGAACTGCTTTTGCTTTTGAGGTACGATGAAATTCATCAAATACAATACGTTTAGGATCTTCACGCAACTCGGCAATACGTTGTTTGTGATAATCACGATATTGGCTAGCAATATCACTTAAGTTTTCTTCACTCAAATAATAGTGTCGCGCAAGTACATAACGTGCCAACATATACATGACAGCGGTTTGTCTATCAGAAGCATCGCCACCGCTTTTTGCGACTTCATCTAAATCTAATGAGACTATTCTAGCTTCGCCCAAATCAAAACGCGTCACGCGCGATAGAATCGGATATTCGCGTATGGCGCCAGAAATCATACGTGCAAATGCATTAATTAAACTTTCGCCGGTCGGCGCGGTAATCTTTCCATACAGATCTTCAATGATAGGTGTACGACAAATGGCAGCTGCATCAGCGAGCAAAGGCATGGCATAGCGTTGTGCCAACATCGCTTCATGTGGAAATCCAGAAATAAATAAGGCGTCGGTGACTTCCCACCAAGTGGTACGCTGATCAGGAATAAAACCCATTTCCTCTAAAATTCCATCAACCAAAGGTTCAATACCCGCTGTGTAAGGATAAGGCATGCCTTCATCGGATAGATTTTTATAAAGCTCGTCGATGACCAAACCGGCCATATCGGAAATACCATCGTAAGGTTTCACCGCACCTAACGGCGTGGTTAATAATGTTAAAAAATTAACTAAAAAACTACGTTCTTGTGGTGTCGGGTAACGACAACCCAATTGCGTATCAAATGGATTAATCGAATAATCCGCTGTCATGCGCAAACGGTGATACGCCACCCAATGCCGATTCGCTATCGGTAACGCCTCTCGCAATAAAGAAATTAAACCACTGCTTGAAGGTCCAATATCAATAATCGCAATACGGGGTAAACGTTGTAAACCACCTGCTAAACACAGCGCTAAATTTAACGTATTGGATAATACCGATTTTCCTGAACCTGGACGTGCGTAAATCAGATCGATCCAGGTGGTCTGTTCGCTAGAACCCGGTTGAAATGGCCACGGTTTACCATCAGGACTACGAAATAATTGGGCACCGGTTTTCCAGGGCGATGCCGGTCGCGTAATCGGTAACATATAAACGACCTGCGAAAAAGGCAGTATCGTCGGTGTCGCAACACTTTCTGCTGAAATACCTAACAGCGTTGAAGCGAGACCGCCAAATGGATCGCCGGAAACTTCAGAGACATCACAAGAACCCCAGCCTTCGATGGCTTTCGCCAACTCTGCTGCGCGTGTGCGTAATAAACCTATTTGCCCCTCGGGCGCCCAAGTACATGCCGCTACACGCAATCTCACCACGGCATCATCAGTATTAATAGAGACGTATTGTAATAAATTATTCGCATCACTTAGTAAGCGATTTTGTGCCGATGAGAAACTCAAGATAGAAGCCAATACCGATCGTAATTTAATAGAACGTAAACCATCACTTTCTATAAAAAATGAGATGCGCCATGGAATTCTTGCGGATAAAGTACGTTGTAGTAAGGAGTTAAAGGTTTTTATTTCTTTCGGCAACAGATCAATAAAAACACAAGAATAAATTTTATCGCCAAAGCGCACGGTTCTTAAATCTAAATTCTCGGCATCACGTGGTAGCACTTGGCGCGCCAGTGAAGGCCATAACACATCGGAGATGGTATTGCGCGAGCGATCATATTCTTTCAACGAAATTTTATCGCCGGGCAATGCCGCGCGCCAATTTTTATCGGTAAAAGCAGGATCAGCCACCGAACGTATCGCATGCAAAGCATCATGTACTTCTAATAAATTGGCAGCAATATTTAAATCCGCCAAATCATGGCGTATCGAACGAATAAATGCATCGTGTGTATCGCGTAAATCAGGAATAGCCGCAATGACATTTTGTGTCAATGTAGAAGGAGGAATTTTTTTTTCGCGAATAAATTTTAGTTTATCTTTGGTTGAACGCTGATATTGTTCGGTGGTTAAGCTCGCAGGACGCGTCCAACAAACAAAATAAACACTTTCAGAGGCACAATGTTTCGCCAGAAAATTAGTTCGCTCTGCAAATAAATCACTTAAATCTAAATTTAAACGTTGACTGGTTTGTTTGCCTGGCTCTAAAATTTCTTTTAATAGTTCGGGAACCGCCTGTCTATCATATTGAAATACCACTTGCAGCGCATGACCTGAACGTGAAAGTGCGGTTTGCAAGGTCTGCGTTAATCCTTCGTGCAATCGCTGAAATTCAGTCGTTCCTATGAGTTGCGTCACGCCTACAATCTGGATGACTGAAATAAGTGAGCCATCATGGGCAACAAGTACGCTAGGACTATCGGCGGTTTCTAAATCGCAATAGGATTCCACCGTCTGCTTAAGTGAGGTACTCAACCAGGCCAGGAAGGAATCTATTCCATCTAAAAATGAATCTAGAAATTTAGCCATTGCCATTTTTTTATTGTAATTGTAAAAGTGTTGTTATCGAACGTGACCAATCTGTACTTTGATACCTAAATCCTGCGCGTGAAGGTAATAAACGTATAGCGCTAAAAATTTTTTTATCTAGCAAACCTTTACTTTCAGATTCTATGATAAGCTGACCGAAAATTGAGGGTTCCTGCATTTGCGAACCCCACTCATCTTCAAGAACCTGAGTACGTAACTTTAAATTTCGATACGTATTTTGTGCAGTCTCTTTATATTTGGTTTCATTATTCATCGCTGTAAACAATAAGTGACAAAAACCATTCAAATGATTTTGTGATACTTCAGGCAAATAAATTAAATTGCCTCCGCCATAGGTTTCGACTGATTCTAAAAAAAAGCATTGTGTACATAAACTACATGCTGTCACTAAATTAGATAGCTTATTGTTATGGTAATTTTGATCCAAGTTAATAACTTCTTGATGTTTTTTTGATTCTAAGCCACAAAATTGACAGGTAAATTTGTCTCGTTGCCAAATTTTTTGACTAAATTCCTCAAAGCGCCGATCCAACTTACGTTGCATAAACAGGCGCCAGCCATGAGGATTTACATTTAACTTAATAGGATACATCGTTTAAAGACCCGGCAATCCAGTTGTACCATGAATTCCAGCTGCGCCACTGGTCCCGCCAAAAATCGTGTAACCGGCAATAATAAATATATGCGGTAAAAAAATTAACGCTGATCCAACAAATAATAGAGCGATAGGCGTTCCTATCGGAATTTGCGTAGGGTTATCTTTATGTGCTTTAAACTTCAGCATCGAGGCCATCGCAAAACCGATCCCTGCCATATACGCGCCGGCAGTAATCAGTTTTGCTAAACCCTCAAAGGATTCGGTAATCTTTAAGGCCATCTGACCCAATGTCAACACCTCTTCGGCTTTACTCATCGCTGCATAAGCTAAAGTACTAATCATCACTGTTAGTAATGACATTAAGCGCTGGGCACTTAATGTTTTAACCAAAACCTTTTTTTTATTTTTCATGCATTTTTTAATCCTTAGATCGTTCCTCTATTCAGGAGAATAGCATAAAAAAATCACCCGTCATGGCGAACGAATATCTAGATTGCCGCGCGCTACGCGCTCGCAATGACGATTAATATTTTACGCGCTCGCAATGACGAGGATGAACCTTTAGCATGACCCATTTCGAAGCAATAAATCAATAAACTCCTACTAGATAAAAAATAAGTTAAGGGTGTTTATGTATAAACACCCTAACTCACACACAGGCTTCTAAGAAGGTTTTATCCACCACCTACTCCTGGAAGACCTGTCGTACCAGTGACACCACCTGCTCCAGTCGTTGAACCAAAAATCGTGTAACCGGCAATTTTGAATATATTCGGTAAGAATATCAATGCGGCACCAATGAACAGTAACGCTATGGGTGTTCCTATCGGGATTTGCGTAGGATTATCTTTATGCGCTTTAAATTTCAGCATCGAAGCCATACAAAAACCAATACCTGCCATATAAGCACCGGCAGTAATCAACTTAGCAAGTTGATTAAAAGAGCCAGTAATTGTGCTAGCCACATTACCCAAAGTAGGATCGTTTGATGTAGGATCCGCTGCTAGGGCAGCACTCGTATAAAAATAGGCACTCATCCATAGGGGTAATTGACCTAAACTAGATACAATGCGATGTATCAGCCTAGTATTCAGCAATTTATTTTTCATTTATTCACTCCAACCATTTAAGTTTCTACTATGCATTTTCTGACTCACATACCAAAACTGGCTTTCAATATTTCTTTTGTACCTTCGATATTAATCGCTAAAAGACCGGCGACTATATGCGTAACGGCTTTACCCATGCTACTCCTCCCGTTGGGATTTGATACATGGGTGAGGCTTACCCAGCCTTTTATGAACGAGATAGTACCTATTAATTGGACAAAGAGCAAAACTGCATGTGAGGCTAATAGCGTCGAAAGATTATGTACCTGGCCATAACCCATCGGATCGGTCACGTCGGTCGTTGCAAACGTCGATAACATCATGCTTTTAAAGGCAGTCGGCGCATATAGCAGGGCCGTACCCGCAAAAAACACCATCATTGTGGCTTTAAAGTTGGTTTGTACCGACATCATGGTTCGCAAATCGCCATATACCTTTAATTGATAGACCCCTCGAAAAATAAAGGCGATACCCATCAAATAAGCTAAGGCGGTAATCAGACGGTAAATATTAGGAAATTGATCCGTCATCGTTAGCAACATATGTTCAACAGAAGCATATTTGGCACTATCACCACATCCGCTGAGCAACAAACAAGACAGCAGGAAAAGAATATTCCTCCATTGTTTCTTCAGTAAAATTTTATTGCTGTCAAATAAACGCATATTAATTATCTATCATCTGGGTTGTAACCAATAATGGCCCCTGAACTTAAAGTAATCGTTCCCTGATTAGGATCTATCGCTGTTATATCACCATAACCTGCTAATTTATCTCCCATTCCTAAAGTCAGTGTCGAACCATCCTGTAAGGTTAGCCACACACGACCTGGAATGATCGCACGCACATAATATATTGGTTTAGGTGCTGACTTTTTCCTTTCGCTTAGTTTAGTTGCTTTTTTTTGCTGTTTTTGCAAAAAAGCTTCTTGTTGCGACCGTAACAGTTGAGTTTGGTCATTCATATCGGCCAGTCGCGAATTAAGATCAGTTAAAGTCGATTTAATATCGCTGAGATCCGAATCAAAAGCTTGCAAATGGGATTGTAATTCGCGTTGTTCTTGCTCTAGATGATTAAAACGATTATCCAGCGCCATATTAGCTTGCACGGCGGCTGGGATTACCGGTATAGCGGGTTTTTGTGCATTCGCGACAACGGGTGGTTTAGGTGTAGCATGCATTTTATGGATTAATGTACCTACTAATTTATAAATACCCAAACTTGCAAAAATAATGAATACAATTAAAAAAATATGATGACGTTGCGTCTTTTCTAGAATAGCAGACGCGGGATCGGGGCTATTCGCTGCGCCAGAAAAGTGCGATGCTGATTCTGTTGTTGAATCCTGAAGCTTGTATTCTTCATCAGAATTATAGTTTTTATTATCCATTATCCCCTCACTGTATAAAATATTTTAAGTATAAAAATTAACTCGTCGGTAATGCCGCTAAATCGGAAAGAAATAATATCCCCATCGGTGTGCCTGAAAAAACTTTTACTGTCGGCGGCGTATTGAATATGTTTCTCAATACGGATGAATATTGCAGACCGACTTGACCTAAACCGACAAAAATTCTATCGCGCGGGGATAAATTATTTTTTGCAGGTTGATCCGGTGTTGGCGAAGGGAATAGCGAAAAATTATAATTTGGCGCCGAATTGATAAAAGATTGTCCATATCCTTGTATGAAAGCGGAAGCAAATAAAGTCCCGTAACGTAACCAATAATGATTATTGGTATCGCTAGATAAAGCAGTACGTGCGGTATTCTCATCAATAGCAACGGTATTAATTGCCACACTTTCGGATAATTTTGGCAGTGTTAAGGTATTGAATGAAAGTAAAACCTTTTGACCTTGATTGCTTAAGGTACCCATTAACCGCGCACCTTTAAATTTGCCTTGTACAATCTCAGCAAGTACTGGGCCAGGCTCATCACTATTTACCGCGGTTAATAATACCGCGTATATAATCGTTCCCGCTTTTACGGCAGGGGCTCTGGCGCCTGCTGGAGATCCAGACAATGCGCCACCTAAACCAGCCCCGACACGATTTAACTCCGGATTTCCTGCGACATATTGCTGATTGGGCGAAACCCAAGCCGCAAACAATTGACTGGCTTGTGTACTCATCGAGCCCTGCATTTGTTGCTGTAACTGATCGGCCTTTTGAGCAGAAATCTGTTGCGCTTGTCTATCTAAAATGGCCTGTAACTCTGGATTAGGTTTGTTCGCAGCATCTGGAATTAAACTAACCGCTGCATTGGTCGTTGACACATTATTATCGTTCGTCGATAAAGCAGCACTCGTATTTCTGTGTGGCGGCGTAATACTGCCGATAGGATCCCCTTGCGCATCGCGAACCATTCCATCCGCACCTAATCTTCCTAGTGCCTTACCCTGTGCATCTCTAACGATACCATCGCTACCTACGGTTCCAACTAAGTGGCCTAGTTTGTCATACACGGGTGTGCCGGGCGCGGTTGCACCGAGTTCCCCAATAATCTCATCATGTAATCCCCGTACCAGACCATCACTATCTAACTTACCGATCACTTTTCCTTGTGCATTGCGTACTTCACCATCGCTATCCAGTGTTCCTAATAATTTACCTTGGTGGTCATAAACGGGTGTGCCTGGAATAGCATGTCTTTTTTCATGTGTTCCCTTTAAATAAGCATGACCGATAATTTTTCCGGCTGAATTACGCACCACACCATTGGCATCGACTTCACCGATAACATTTCCTGCGGCATCTCTCAACTTCCCATCGGCACCGATCGTGCCCAACAAGTGACCTTCGGAATCATAAACCGGGGCGCCGGTCATATTGACACCGGTTTTTCCGATAACATCGCCCTCAGCATTACGAACTGTGCCATCCGCATCGACTTCACCAATAACATGACCGCTGGTATCTCTTAGCTTGCCATCGGCATCTACCGTACCGATCAGATGACCGTTTTTATCATAGGCCGGGATAACAATGCTAGCCTTGGGAACCACCACTTTTCCAATGACTGCCCCTTTTAGATTACGTACGATGCCGTCAGGACCCACGATACCAATAACGCGACCTTTTGCATCCCGCACTTTTCCGTCTCGACCTACCGTACCTATTAAACGACCCGCCACATCATAGACTGCATCACCCATCGCAGGAACTGCAGCACTACCGATAACGGTTCCATCTTCTGATCGGACTAAACCATCAGGTCCTACTTGGCCAATAATTTGTCCATTACTATCTCTTACTTTGCCATCAACGCCCAGATGGCCAATCACTTTTCCTTGCGTATCATAGATTAAGGTTCCGGACTTCAATTGGCTGGGCTGTAGCGAGGATATAGGCGCCAGTGTCGACTGTACGCCGGCACACGCCATATATTTTGCACACGCATCACAAGGTGTACAGCCGTTATTCATCGCTTGACAAGGCGAACTTCCATTAACACCCTGTCCCTTTAGATTAAACTGATTGGTATCCAATAAGGTCGGAATAGAACTGGTACCGGTTTTTTCAGCTATAGAAGCTTGTTCCAGATTTTGTTGTGCTTGCAAACGTTGATAGTCGGCAGACGGCGATTGTTCTAAACCACCAGGGACAGATTGGATATTAGTTGGAGATCCTTTTAATTGGATTGACGACTCTTCGACGGGTGCTTTTTTAGAAAGATGGATGAAACCATATAGAAAACCAAATAAAAGTATGCAGCCGGTTACTATAATAATGCTACGCGTACGAATATTTTTAAATAAACGAGTAATATTTTGTAATTGAAGTTTCATAAAATTATTTAAAACCCTTCAACTTTTAATTGGATAGACTGTCCGTCTTCAAAACCCAAAATTAGGGGTGTTTTAGGCATTTCATATGCCTTCATACCATCTGGACTCGACATGGTTGCAATCCAAGCGGGTGAAATTAAGGTTAAACGTGTACGTAAATAAAGATGATCGCCCACTAACCAAGCTTGAGCGAGGCCACCTGAAATTTTTAATACGGTATTTCCCGCTGGCGGAACACCTTCTAAAATATTTAATAAGGCGGGATCGGCACTTTGCGGTAAATTTCTACCTAAGAGGGCTTTTGCATTGGGCCCATTACCTGGGATACGTAAATCAATTCGATAATCTACCGCTTTTTGACCGGAAATCAGTGTCACCATCACCGGCGTTTCTAAACCGCGTAGTTGTATAGCAAGATTTCCAACGTTATATAATGAGGTCGCTTGTATCATCAACAGATTACTTTTTTTATCCCATTGAATATTAAAAGCTTGTGGATTACCGATATCATAATTGTCGACTGGCCAGGGTTGACCGGTCGAATCAAGAAATGCCAATGTCGTCACATAACCTTCGGCTAAGCGAATAACCGTTGGTGTTGCGCCGGGTTCTAATTTCACATATTGCGATGAAATAGTGGGACGGGGTGGTGTACCCGGTGTAGTGGCAGCGGCTGCTTGGGTCTGGTTGAATAGTTCTCTTAAACGTTTTATTTGCTCAGCTGACATCGGTAGCATGGTTTGCGCCATCGATCCAAAAGCGGCTTTATTCAATGATTGAATGGAAACTGAATCTTTACTATCGGCAGTGGTCTCAGCTGAATTGCTAGAGGCAGTAGAGTCCTGTTTGCTTGAGTTTTCTGCAGCCATCGACACGGCCGAAATATTGACTAATACGATTAACACTAAAAAATTAAAAATAGTGCGTAACATTGTTTTTTGGACAGTTAAAAAATACATACCTGTTAACCGGTTATACCCCCGCCTCCTGATACAATAAATTGTGCAATACCGATACCACGTGGCGATGTTAAGGTCGAAACCCGAACAATCAACATCGTGACTGTCACTGCTTGTTGAGAAAACTGACTGGCACTTTGAAAAGTAATCAGCATCGGAATTTGCACTTTCCAGGTATAACGATCCGCTAATAGGCCTTGCTCCAATATAACTGGAACACCTGTCGCTACCGCAGAAACAATTAATTTTTTGCTGATCACCGCTTGCAAATTATTCGAGCTTTTAATCGCCGAAAAAAACATTTGTTTTCCTTCTGGCGTAAAATAATCGGCGGCTTGTTGTAGCGCTTGTCGATAATTAACAAAGTTATAACTATAAGCTGCTGTCGCCGCGGTATTAGACCATTCCAATACTGCAGCATTACTTAAATTCGGTTGTGGAAAAGGCACCAAAGGAACGATACGACCATCATTACTGCTGGCAAAATAACGTGGCGCAGGTGGGTGTGCAACGATATAAAATAGGGCGCCAGCCAAAATTAACATAACGAAAAAACTAAACATTAAAGCGGCGACAACTTTTCTATAATTATCCCGATAAAATTCGTTACGTAATTTAACGACTTGTAAGGCATCTTCTTTCATGGTCATCTCAATTTTTAAATTATTTTTATTAATTACGTATGGTGCTAGGGAAATCTGATGAAACTAAACGTGTTAACTTTCCGCTTTGAGAACTTGCATAAAAATCAGGTGTAGGTATAAAAATAGCTAAGTAAATATCGAGCGCGCTTAGCAGAAAAATAATAAATAAAGTAAGCAAGAGCGCAGTACAAACTCGGTTGTAATTATCCCGATAAAACCCTTTACGCGATTTAAGCAACTCAATTCGGTTCCCCACAGTGACCCTCTTTTTGTCAAATTTGGCCTTATTTCAACGAACTATAACCCAATATCTGGCGAAAAAGCTAGTTTTAAATACACTATTTAATTTCCCCAAAAAAAGGATTTTTATGATTGTTTATCGATTCATTTCCTAAATTTTATTGAGCCTCCTCACTCACTATCTTCCGGGAGTAAATGCCGAGTTCTTATCTCAGTTGATAAGATTTGTGGTTGATCTCCGTCAAATCTCACCCCTCGTTCCTCGCTTTGATCCTGTCTATCCCAAGCTCTAGCGACGATAATTCGTGTATTTAAGCCATGGTCTAATAGATAGTCTTCGATAACTAAGGCCTGTTGCTTTGCTAAATCTGAAGTTTCCTGTTGTAAATCGGGTGTGGGGGTGAACGTCATTATATCAATACCGAAATTTTTCCGCTGATTGAGCAAAGTCACAAGCAGGCTCAATGTAGGATAAGAGCTGACTTTTAATCTAGCAGTCCCATTAACAAAGAAATGTGAATTAGGAAGAATTAATCGCAATTCGTCCCCCACTTCCAATCTACGCACACCACCCTTGCTAATTGCAGTTAACAAATTCGCCTGTTGCTCGGCTGGGCTAAGCGGTTTTTTGGGTGTGCTCGCACAGGCGGTAAGCAATAAAAAAATAAATAATACAAAAATTCGGTTTTTCATAAATTAACCTGTCTAGGCATCTGATTTTTTCTCATTGGTTTCTCGTTCTTTTTTAATAGCTGTCAGCAGTTTATTCACCTCTTTAGCCATTTCTGTGCCTGGCAAAATATGATTCAGCGCAGGGGGGTAATGAGTTGCTAACGCCATATCCTGAACAATTTCAGTGGCAATACTATTGGCGTGTTTTTCAAATTTACCAGACACTTTTTCTATCACGGCAACTTGTTTTTGCGTTGCAACACGTTTTAAAAATGCCGCGTTAAATTGCTCTGGATTATCTACCATCATCAGACTCGTTAATTGCGGTGTCGCGGTTAAGGGAGTGAATACGTTCAACTCATTTACGGGTAATGATACCTCTTCTTCTATGATACTTTCTTCTCTACTGCTCTCTGTAATAGGTTCATCTAATGCTAATAAGGCGGGCATGGCAGCAGCGATAGGATTGAGATCAGAATGCTCAGATAAGGTTTGCGCCAATGTAGTAATAATGGCCGATTCATCGAGTTTATTGAGTGAAAACTGTTCTTTCTCAGTCACTAGTCGAAAATTTTGCAGGCGTGATTGCAGATCTAACAAATAACGATTAGTCGGTAAACCCACTTTCAAAAATTGATTAAGTCGCATGCGTGCCACCGGTCGTGGATTTGCATAAAATAATCGCGCACGAATAATCTTGGATTTAAATAAAATGTGCGCTTCACCTTCACGTTGTTCTTTTAAATCGAGTAAATCGATACGTGCTCGTTTCTCCGAAGAAGCACTGCGTGTATCCGCATAATTATTCATCACACTTTCAGCACGCGTTTGAAAAGCATCTACTTTAGTGACCCAAGCTTCACCTGCACTTTTTGAAAAGAAATCCCAGGTTTCTAGCGGATCTTCCAATTTCATACAAAGTTTAATATTACAGTTTGCTCCTATCGATGCCGCTTCTTCTTTGGAAGCTTTTTGAAAGGCGGGTAAATCTTGTCCGGCAAAAACAATGGAAAACCCTAAAGACCGTGCTTGCGCGGGAACCACTGCAAATCCGGGAACAGCGTAATAACCATATTCATCCAATACGCATAAATAAGGGGTTAAAGAATTGGTGGGTTTACGTTCAATAATATCGCGGTAATCTCCTTCTACTTCCTCACCTAAACCCGCGGCTAACATGGCCTTTAAGGAAGCAATAATCACTTTACCTAGATTGGATAATTCGTCAGGTGATTTTTCAAACGCGGGCAATAACACCAAAAGTATACGACGATTTAAAACCACGTCCTTTAAATCAACTTCTGCCAAATTGGTTCGTAAAATATGACCATAGGTATCCGCTAAGGAACCAAATACACGGGTTAACTGCATGGTAATAAACCCATGCTGTTCTAATACTTGTGAGACTTGTTTACCTTTTTTTGATTTGTCATAACCCGGCAAGTTAATAAGGTAATTGGTAATCGGTTCTAGTACAACTTCAGGCACATCCATTAAGCTCAAAGGTTCTTGGCCATCGCGTGGAAATATTTTATCAATAACAATATTTTCTACGCGTGTTAACTCAAAATAATTACGCACAACGTTAACGTCTAATAAAATTCCACCTTGATCACGGATATAAACCAAGAGTTTCATTAACGCTTCAACGAAGACTATCGCTCTCCCTTTCCACATATCACCATCGGGTGTATTACTACTACTATCCATCAAACTGACCACGAGCTGCGATAACATACTCGAAGAACCATTCGCAAAGGGATTCATGGTATTCGACAAGCGTTTTTCTTGTGGTCCGACAATATCACGCGCACCGGTCATAAAATTGACGACCAAAATATCATCTTCACGTCCCATCGAACGCGCCATAGAAAAAACTTTAGCAAATAAACTGTTATCCCCTTTTCCGTCTACATAAATAAAGCCACTGCCCTGCACCAATGCATTAAACGCCAACGATATTAACGCTTCGGTTTTACCACTGCCGGTAGAGCCGAAGATTAAACAGTGCGTTCGCATATCATCGTTGCTAAACCATAATTCTTCACCACTCGATATTTCGTTACCAAACAAACAAATACCACGTGCTTTTTGTGGTTTATTACTTCCGGCTTTTAAATCGTTATGATCTAATTTATGCGAACGTTGTGGCATCCGAAACGGTAAACTGGTTTTACGTGTATATGCATAAAAAAATGACAGGACTCCGAGTAGAAAAATAATATCGGCAATGGTAGGAATAATAAATGCGCCTGCAGCAAAACCGACTAATAAAATAGTCACTGCAGAAGGATTTTTGAAGAAGTCGACAAAACGCTGCGATAGCGTACGCGTATCTCGTAATAACTTACGCGGATCTTGTTCGTGTTTTTGTTCTAAACCACGTGCTATAGCTACCATACCGTAATCAACTCTCAGCTTTATTAATAACCCGTCATGGCGAGCTCACGAAGTGAGCGTGGCCATCCATTCACAGTTTACGTATCTTCTAGATTGCCGCGCGCTACGCGCTCGCAATGACGATAATATACTTCTCACCCTTCTTCCGCATCAGGAATATAAAGTATGTCTTTAATCGCGGCTTCTAAACCATTAACCGCTTCATCTACCATAGGAACCATGAGTCTTCTGCCCATTGCCCTCTCAACATTCCAGTGAGCAAAGGGACCGCTTACTTCTGCAAAAGAGGTTTGACGACCCACCGAATTTAACATAAACCACAATAATCTATCCGTCGGTTTAAGCCATAAAAAATCCGCCGTCGCTAAAACCCCTTCTTTTCTTGCTAAGACTAACATCGAGGCCATTACCGTTAAAACATAGGCATGACTCTGCATCACGCGTTGGACTAATTTATTATTTTTATGTTTTTCTAATAAGGCATCAACCCCTGAAAAATCCAGTCGTCCCTTTGTCGTCGATTCGGCAATTTGTAATAATAATTTCAATGCGCCATCGCGATCGCGGTTGGCTCTTGCAGCAAACACGGCAAATAAAGCCTTAGTCGCTGGCTTTAAATAATGGATACCTTGCCAATACTCCCCACATTGCATGACGAAAACGTGATGTGCCGCCTCTCTTTTTATAGTCACCGTTCTTTGATTATGAATTTTTGCAGTCATCGTCATGGAAGGAATGATTTTTTCTTCCTGTAATAATTGATATTTTTTAGCAAATTGCATCGGTGATAGCGCCATCGCCCAAGGCCCTTTATCAATATCTTCCTTGACTAAATCAAGCTTAATGACCGGCGAAATTTGTGGCCAATTTTTCCGTTCTGCCTCTGCGAGCGTGCCCATGTTATAAAACTTTTTAAATTGTAAATTAATATGGCTAAAATAAATAATTAACGCTAATACGACGAGGATCACCATAATCGGATAACGTAAATAACTACCGATTTCATGGCTAATATCTAATAATTGTGGAAAGACTACTTGTGCGGGAATTAAATGATGGATACTCGCTGGAAGCTGCGCCATGGAAGGCAAGACGAATGAAATTAAACGCGATTCCCAGAATTTAATCTGTAGGGCAAAGGCAACGATTTGTGTGTGAAAAAAGGCCCAAAGCAACCATCCTAAAAGAAAGATACATAAAATGATCCACAATGGAGCAAGTGAATTATCTCCGGATTGCTGTTGTTGTGCTGGAGCGGCCATAATTGTTATTTATTTTTTATACTCTTCGCACTTGAGTTGCTGGAGTATGTTTTTTTATTCGAATCAAGTTTCTTTTACTAAAAAATTTCTAACTAATTTATATTGTCCCGTCGCATGTACTAAGCGAACGATATTCTTCAGCTGTATCGCCGCTTCTGATAAGCTAATTAACTTACGCCCCTCGCGATCGGTACGGCCGCCTAGGTCCTCGTCGGCCAGAATCGCATCGCTAGGCACATTTACTATAACGTACGCATGATTTAAATTTCTATCGTTTAAACGAATCGCTGCACGGACATCCGTTTCATTGTAATAAATCGGTCGTCCCATGGTATAATTAACTAATGAAACGACAACTTCTTGCCATTTATTCATATTGCTGCCTTGGGATTGATAAAGCGCAATATACACCTCTGTGTTTTCAAAACTATTAGCGGCTAGCAAATCATTCGCGATTTGCCCATGATGTTGGTCTAAACCGACTTTAGTGACAAAGTCATCGCGTATCTCTTCTAGTTTTTTCTTAATCCCTTTTAAAAATAAATTGTTTTGCCATGGACCCGCTGCTATTCCTTCATCTAATATTTTCTTTATTTCTAAAGCGACTTGAATTTCTTGCTCAGTCTGAAGCATAAATTAAGTCTCAAGAAAATTAACCACAGTGAAAAGTTTGAGTAGACCCGCAAACAGTCACTGTTTGGATTTCATTCCGCATAGAGTTTATACAATCAGTTGCAATAGCTAAATTGGGATTTTGTATTTTCTCAGAAACGTTAATAATCCGACGATTTAAATAGCGTAAGTTTTCTAAAGTCGTTTCTATTACTTCAGTAAAATCGTTATCAACATTTTTACGGTTAGAAAAAATCATAGTCAACTTGATCCTTATTATGTGTTACCAATTTTTAATTCAATAAACCCAGCCTACAAACGAGTCCGTTTATCGTATAACTTAAATCCATTTAATGGGGAAAACTCACAGTTTCGGGTCAAGCCCATCACTTTTATAAGCTCTCCCATTTCACTCGGTGACGTTAATAAATGCACCTGTCGATTGACATCCATCGAGGATATCTCATCATAACATTTTTCTATTAGAGGTAACAAATCATTGTTAAGTAAGAAAGCGGCTTGTGAGGTGTAGCCAGACACCTTTAGGCCTGATTGCAGCGCCGCTCGTGCCAGGCCGCTAAAATCCACCGAAGCCGTAATATCCTGTAGACCTACTAAACTTAAGGGGTCAGCATGAGCACGATGCTGGTAGTAGCACAACAGCGTACCATTCATTCTATCGGGATGATAATATTCTTGCGCGGGGAAACCATAATCAATAATTAACACTAACCCTTGCTCTAAGGCTTGATTCAGCTTGCTTACCCAATCAGTAAGCCCCGTAGATACTTCAGACTGATAGTCCTTTGCTCCTGGAAAATAGGCCGTTTGCAACTGGCTTAATTGACTTATGAGCAAGCTATCAATAGGAGTCAGATGATACTTAAAATGATCCTTTTCAACACCGACACGCACCTCCTGTATACTATCTTTAGTCCAAAGGAACTGATGCACGGGCAAGGCATCCACTACTTCATTAGCTAGAATTACGCCTTTAATAGGCATAGCTGGCCAATCCTCTAACCATTGTATTAAAGGAAATAAATGAGGCATGTGCTGCTGCAATCGTTGTTGTTGACGTTGTCTGAGTGTGGGACTGATTTCAAAAATTTTATAGGTCCTAGGCAAACTCTGCTCTTTTTCCAAAAACAACAATAAATCGATGGCCAATTGACCCGTACCCGCTCCTATTTCCAAAATATCAGACTGACCTAAGCTTGCGAAAACTTGCTGACACTGTCGGCCGATGCAACGAGCAAATAGAGGGGAAATCTCAGGTGCGGTAGTAAAATCACCGGCTTTACCAAATTTATCCAAAGCGGCGGTATAATATCCCAGCTCTGGCTCGTATAATGCCAACTGCATAAATCGTGCAAAGCTGATAGAGGCCGATGCCTGATGACGTATTTCTTCGCGAATCAATTGACACAATTGCTCACTCTGGGCTTGCAGCGGTGTAGTCGGAACAGGTAAGCCTAGCGGTATTTTTATCATTGTTACATTATTTAAGGTAAAACAATGTCAGATTCTAAAGCAAACAGTAAGGTAGTGCTAATAACCGGGGCTGGAAAACGCGTCGGAGCCGCAATTGCCCGACATTGTCATCAGCAAGGCATGCGTTTGGCGATACACTATCGAGAATCCGCCCAGCAAGCTTCTGACCTATGTGCGCGCTTTAACCAACAACGACAAGATTCAGCTATTGCGCTGGGTGCCGATTTACGCGATACCGTCAAGCTAGAGGGTCTCATCGAACAAGTCATCCGCCAATGGGGCCAACTTGATGTCTTAATCAATAATGCGTCTAGCTTTTATCCCGTACCTTTCGCCAAGCTAACGCCTAGCGTATGGGAAGATGTCATGGCGAGCAATTTAAAGGCGCCATTCTTTTTATCACAAAGCGCAGCCCCGTATCTCAAACAGCAAAAAGGGTGCATTATCAATCTCGTCGATATTCAAGCCCAACGCCCGCTAAAAAATTATTCAGTCTATTGTGTTGCCAAAGCCGGATTAGTGATGCTCACCAAGAGTTTAGCCAAAGAATTAGGGCCCGACATTCGCGTCAATGCCATTGCGCCGGGTATTGTATTGTGGCCAGAGGATGAAACTGAATTTAATCAAGCTTTACGTGAAAAAATCGTCGCGCGCAACGCTTTGAAACGTGCCGGAACACCACAAGACGTTGCTAATACCGCCGTTTTCTTGATTAACCATGCAGATTTTATCACTGGTCAAATTATTGCAGTCGATGGCGGTCGCTCGCTTGGTTATTAATCGAATAACTAGAAATTTGTGAATGTCTTTGTTGAATGTATTATGGGAAAGCAACATGTATTTAACAGACTTTTCTTTCACCATACCTTGGCTCATTTCTACTCTCTCACCTGTTATCATAATATAATATTAGCAATATTAAGGTATAATAAAACAAAAACAAAAATACAGGATGTTGTGTTGTTAAGGCTCGAAAGATCAATTGATTTAAAGGCTCTAAAGGAAGATTTTAGAAAAATAGGAATTAATTTTATTACAGCAGGTGTTGTAGGTGTATTTATTAACCATTATGTAGGCATAGATTTTTGGACCATGTCCTTAACTTCTGCAGCATTAACAACCACAGGTATAATATCTTTATATTTAGGATTGAGGAAAAATAAACAATGAAAATTTTTTTATCCTTCTTGCCAATTATTATAGCCGCTTTAGCTATAGGAATTGGTGCACTATTAATTATTAACGATGAAATTAGGCAATCAAAATCCGTTAAATAGCCGAGTGATCATTTGGTACATGAGCAACGAAAAAAGCGATTCAACGCAGAAATTAAGCAAAAGACGAAGGTTTTAAGAAACAAAATAGAAAAAAGTCCCGTCAGTGTCTTAATCTACTTGAAAGCGACAATGCTACGATGGCGATTTGTGATGCACTTTAGGCTTCCTACTTAAAGTAGGCATGCACACCATGCATCAAGACTATCTCCAACCTTTTAGGATCAAACTTCAAGCGCAATCCAACGGAACTTTCATAGTCAAGTGTAGCCTTTAATCCCGATAATGCAAATTAAGCCTGAAGCTTGTTTTTGGCAGAGAATAGGACTAAAATGGTCCCATTTCAGATGGATATAATAAAAAATTAATTTTATATGTTAAGGCTCAGCAAACTAACCGATTATGCCGTGGTCATCATGGCGTATTTATCACAGCACCCTGGACTTGCCATTAATGCTAAACACATTGCCGAGCATACTGGCATCTCTTTGCCAACCACTAGCAAATTGCTGAAACGCTTAAGTCATGAAGGTCTTTTGCAGGCTAATCGGGGCATCAAAGGCGGCTACCAACTCGCCTATCCGGCGGCGGATATTTCACTGGGAACCGTGATTCAAACGCTAGAAGGCCCAATAGCCCTTACCGAATGTAGCCATAATATACGAACCTGTGGCTTAGAAAAACAGTGTACGATTCGAGATAACTGGCGTAGGATTAGTGCCTTTATTCAATCAACCTTCATGCAGATTAGCTTGGCGGATCTCATACAACCACTTAAGTTAAGTCAGTTAGAAACGATAGAAAACCCTCTTCATGTACTGCCTGAGAACAACCCATGACCCAAATGGCTTTAAACAAATTATTACAACAAGATTATCAACATGGCTTCGTCAGTGACATCGCATCGGATACTTTGCCCTGCGGCCTGAATGAGGACGTTATTCGTCATATTTCAGCAAAAAAAAATGAACCCGAATTTTTATTAGCTTGGCGTCTAAAAGCCTATCGCCATTGGTTAACGTTAACCGAACCGCACTGGGCCGATTATATGCACTATCCTGCTATCGACTACCAAGCAATTAGCTATTATTCAGCACCCAAAATAAAAAAACAGCTAAATAGTTTAGATGAAGTCGATCCGGAGTTATTACGTACTTATGATAAATTAGGTATTTCGCTTAGAGAACAAGAGCGCTTATCCAATGTTGCGGTAGATGCGGTGTTTGACAGTATTTCTGTCGCTACTACGTTTAAAGAAAAATTGCATACGATGGGTATTTTATTCTGCTCTTTTTCTGAAGCAGTACAAGAATATCCAGAACTGATCAAGAAATACTTGGGGTCGGTCGTCCCCTATACCGACAATTTTTATGCCTGCTTAAATGCCGCGGTGTTTACCGATGGATCTTTTTGCTATATCCCACCAGGTACACGCTGTCCGATGGAGTTATCCACCTATTTCCGGATTAATGCAGCAAATACCGGTCAGTTTGAACGCACCTTAATCATCGCTGATGAAGGAAGTTATGTCAGTTATTTAGAAGGATGTACCGCGCCACAACGAGACGAAAATCAATTACATGCCGCTGTGGTTGAGTTGATAGCCTTAGATCATGCACAGATTAAATATTCGACGGTGCAAAACTGGTATCCTGGCGATAAAGACGGCAAAGGTGGAATTTATAATTTTGTGACTAAGCGCGGTCACTGTCGTGGTGTGCAATCAAAAATCTCTTGGACACAAGTCGAAACTGGTTCAGCCATTACTT
This sequence comes from Rickettsiella endosymbiont of Miltochrista miniata, assembly GCF_964031245.1. NCBI lineage: Bacteria > Pseudomonadati > Pseudomonadota > Gammaproteobacteria > Legionellales > Coxiellaceae > Rickettsiella > Rickettsiella endosymbiont of Miltochrista miniata. The sequence goes on along the minus strand of NZ_OZ035017.1, from coordinate 713,471 downwards.
GGAAATATCCGAGTGTTATTTTGCAAGGTGATGCTTCTGTCGGTGAGTTTTACTCTGTGGCTTTGACCAACCATAAACAACAAGCCGATACCGGAACTAAGATGATACATATCGGTAAAAATACTAAAAGCACGATTTTATCGAAAGGCATTAGTGCCGGCCACGGTCAAAACAGTTATCGTGGTTTAGTCAAAATAGCAGAAACCGCTGACAATGCGCGTAATTATACACAATGCGATTCACTCTTGATTGGCGGTGACTGCAAAGCACACACCTTCCCTAGCATTGAAGTTAAAAATCAAAGCGCACAAATAGAACACGAAGCCTCTGCTTCGAAAATTAGTGAAGATCAACTTTTTTATTGTTTACAGCGCGGCCTAGATAGCGAAGAAGCACTATCATTGATCGTGAATGGTTTTTGTAAAGCGGTATTTAAAGAATTACCCATGGAATTTGCTGTCGAAGCACAGAAATTACTGGGTCTTAGCTTAGAAGGTAGTATCGGATAATTAATTACTCATTTTATGCACAGTAAAAAATATAGGAAATCCGTCATAGCGAGGCCGAAACGCAGTTGCGGCCGTGGCTATCCAGAGATTGCCACGCACCTACGGTGCTCGCAATGACGGTTAATTTTGTGCTCGCAATGACAACTAATATTTTATTTGCAGTGTGCTGAATATATTCATTTAAAAACGAAGAAAAATATGTTAACTATTAAAAATTTACACGCAGAAGTCGATAACAAAAAAATATTACGCGGGATTAACCTAGACATAAAACCCGGCGAAATACATGCAATCATGGGACCTAATGGTTCAGGTAAAAGTACCTTAGCGAATATTTTAGCCGGCCGTGATAACTACACAATCACGCAGGGCGAAGTCGACTATTTAGGCGAAGATTTAACTACGCTGTCACCTGAGCTACGCGCACGTGCCGGATTATTTTTAGCGTTTCAATATCCCGTCGAAATTCCAGGCGTCAGTAATGTTTACTTATTGAAAGCTTCTTTAAATGCTATCCGTAAAGCGCGCGGTGAAACTGAACTTGATGCCATGGATTTTTTAAAACTGATTAAAGAAAAACTAAAATTTGTCGAAATGGATCAAGACTTTCTATATCGATCGGTCAACACAGGTTTTTCTGGCGGCGAGAAAAAACGCAATGAAATATTGCAAATGGCACTATTAGAACCAAAATTAGCCATTTTAGATGAAACTGACTCTGGTTTAGATATTGACGCCTTAAAAATAATTGCGCAAGGTGTCAATCATCTGCGTTCGCCACAACGCGCTATGGTACTTATTACGCACTATCAACGTTTACTCGATTACATTAAACCTGATCATGTACATATACTCGCGGCTGGAAAAATTATTCGTTCAGGTGATTTTTCTTTAGCACAAACCTTAGAAAAAGAAGGTTATACCACTATTTTACAAGAAGCATCGTTGGTGTAAAACATGTTAAATAATAAAAAAAACCATGATGTTAACGCGATAGACCATTATGTTCGCGAATACCAACGCGTTGAAAAAGAGTTAGTCGGTCACGGACAAAAATATTTAAGCCAAATGCGACTGGATGCGTTAGAGCAATTTTCCACACTCGGCTTTCCTAGTCAAAAACACTCGGATTGGAAATACACTTCTTTAACAACCTTACGTCAAACTCCTTATTTTTTAGGTGCGAATATACCACGCAATGCTGTTACAGCAACGATGTTGGATCCATCTCGCGCTGATTATCGATTAGTATTTGTGAATGGTTTTTTTGCCGCACATCTATCATCAATTGCGGTGTTAACGGATAACAGCAAGATAACGAATTTAAGCACGATGCTGGAACAACATCCCGAACAATTAAAAGCGACTTGGAAACCTAACGAAGTAGTAGAAAAAAATAGTTTCACGCATCTAAACACTGCCTTTTTTCAGGATGGCGCCTATATTTATTTAGCTGCTAACACACGTTTAAACTCACCCATAGAAATTTTGTTTATTAATACCGATGCAACACCTCATCGTTTTATTCCGCTACGTAATATCATTATTGCTGCAGAGAATAGCCAAGCGATTATCATCGAAAAATATATCGATATGACGCCAGAAAATAACGCTAATTATTTTCTGAATACCGTAACGGAATGTCGTTTAGCTGCAGACAGTCATATTCAACATTACAAAACCATCACCGAGAGCAAACAAGCACAGCATGTTGACCATCTTTGTGTGACACAACAAAAAAATAGCCAATTTTCTGCCTATTCATTGGCTTTAGGCGGCATTTTAATTCGTAGCGATGTCACGGTTAAATTATTAGCGCCGCATGCACATTGTCAATTAAAAGGTTTGTATTGTACTTCAGACCGACAGCAAATCGACCAGGTTACGCAGATCGATCATGTTAGTCCGCAGACCAGCAGTGAAGAATTTTACAAAGGGATTATTGATGGTCGGGCACGTGCTACATTTAATGGTAAACTAATAGTTCGCGAAGGAGCTATCCTATCTAAAGCCAAACAACTGAATAAAAATCTATTATTGTCAGCCCATGCTGAAGTTAATAGTAAACCACAGCTTGAAATATTTACCGATGATATTCAATGTACGCACGGTGCGAGTATTGGCCAACTCGATAAAGATGCCTTATTTTATTTACGTGCGCGCGGATTAACAGCAACAGAAGCCACTGATTTACTCGTTAAAGCCTTTATCCAAGACATCATCGAACAAATGCCGTTGTTTAACGATGTTACTTTACCTAGCTTAATTAAAAACACGTATGAAAACGTTTGACGTAAAAAAAATAAGAGCTGATTTTCCTATTTTACAACAAAAAATAAGAGATAAGCCTTTAGTTTATCTCGATAATGCCGCGAGCACTCAAAAGCCCAATGCGGTTATCGAACGTCTACAGCATTTTTATACTCATGAAAATAGCAACGTGCATCGCGGTATCCACACTTTAAGTGAATTAGCCACTGAAGAATTTGAAAAAAGCCGCGAAAAAATTCAACAGTTTATTCATGCAAAATCTTTTGCAGAGATTATTTTTGTCCGTGGCACAACGGAAGCCATTAATTTAGTCGCACAAACCTATGGTTTAAGCCAGATCAAAGCAGACGATGAAATTATTATTTCGCATATGGAACATCATGCTAACATCGTGCCTTGGCAAATACTCTGCGCACAAACCGGTGCCAAACTCAAAGTTATTCCGATTAATGACGCCGGTGAGTTGATCCTAGAAGAATACCAACGTTTACTCAATCCAAAAACTAAGCTTGTCGCTATTTGTCATATTTCAAATACTTTAGGAAGCATTAATCCGATTAAACAAATCATCGATAGTGCACATGCGAATAGTCCAGAAACCAAAGTGTTAATCGATGGCGCACAGGCGGTAGCGCATCAAAAAGTTGATGTGCAAGCGTTAGACTGCGATTTTTATACTTTTTCCGGTCACAAATTATTTGCGCCGACGGGTATTGGAGTTTTATATGGTAAGCAGGGATTATTAGCGGCCATGCCACCTTATCAAGGTGGCGGTAGTATGATCACCGAAGTGACATTAGAAAAAAGTTATTACCGGGAACCGCCGTATAAATTTGAAGCCGGCACACCGCATATTGCCGGTGCTATTGGCCTGGGGACGGCCATAGACTATCTTAATCAATTAGATTTTAACGCCATGCAAAAGCATGAACAGCAGTTACTCGATTATGCAACGGCGAGCTTACAAACAATACCGGAGTTGCATTTGATAGGTACCGCTAAACAAAAAACAGCTATTTTGAATTTTACGGTCAGCGACTCACGTGGTATGCGTATCCATGGGCATGATATCAGTGACGTTTTGAATACTGAGGTCGGTGTTGCCGTGCGCGCCGGTCAACATTGCACCATGCCGCTCATGCAACGCTTTAATGTCGATTCTACGGTGCGCGCCTCGTTAGCGTTCTATAATAATAAAGAAGATATTGATGCCTTAATCAGCGGCTTACACACTTTAAAACAATTGTTCAAATAAAATGATGTCAGATTTACGTGAATTATACCAAGAAATGATCCTAGATCACGGGCGTAACCCGCGTCATCATCATGCGCTGCCGCTTTCGAATCGGCAAGCCCATGGTTACAATCAATTCTGCGGCGATCGCTTAACGGTCTTTCTTAAAATAGAACAAGATAAGATTACCTCTATCAGTTTCCAAGGTTCAGGTTGTGCCATTTCTATAGCATCTGCTTCATTGATGTCAGAAATATTAACCGGTAAAACACTTAGCGAAGCCGAAACACTATTTGAAACCTTTCACCAATTGTTAACCAGTGAAGCCATTGCAACCCCCGAACAGTTACACGATCTCGAAAAATTAACCGTTTTTTCCGGCGTTAAAGCTTATCCAGCGCGCGTCAAATGTGCCACGTTGGCATGGCATACCTTACTCGCTGCCTTAAAACAGAACAGTGAATTGGTTTCTACCGAAAAATAAACGTTCCTCTTCTATACTAACAAGCAACTGGACTACCATTTAACATACAGACATTAGTACCCGTCAACGTTATGGGCCCACCCCCCACAAAGCTTATTAAAGAAGAAGGATCACCGGAAACATCGATGTCTATTCCGTTTAAAGTAATTGTGCCAGTGCCGCCAGTAGCTAACCCAATAGCTTGGTCTGCATTATCAGTGGCTACTATCACGTTTACATTATTACCCGTTACTGGAGCATTTTCCGCATCTATTCCAATAAGTGCCCCAGTCCCCTGTATATTAACTAAACTTGATTCAATTAAATTAACCGTACCTCCAGTGACTTCGAGTCCATAAGAACCATTACCACCTGTGACATTAATGGCGCTATTAGTGATATTGAGGTTTCCGGTTCCTTCATTAATAAGTCCAATCGTATCGTCTGCACCCACCACATTAATAGAACTAGCATCAAAGATGACATCACCGCTGGCACCTGCTGTATTTCCAAATCCTGCAACCATATCTTGACCACTTGCATTCACATTAATTGAACTACCTCCACTAAAATTGACATCCGAACTACCTTCATGAACATAACCCAATGAGCCGGGGGAATTCGAATTCAGATTAATTGAACTACCTCCACCAAAGTTGACAGCACCACTCCCTTGATCAAAGTAACCAACCGAGTCCGAACCACTCACATTCACATTAATCGAGCTTGCATTAGTAAAATTAATAGGGCCACTACTGCTTGAAATAAAACCAAACGAGTTAGCCCCGCCATTAACATCGATCATACTCGCATTCGTAGTCAAGCTCGTAGAACCTGAAGCATTCACTCCAACAGAAGAAGCGAAAACCGTACTGTCGTTTAAATCAGCTTGCGTATTGCCTGACAAAGCTAAACCTGTAGCAAAAGGCGTTGCCGTACTTCCAATCTGACTGCCATTAATCAAAACATTGCCTCCTGAAGCACTGATGCCTGCTCCTGTTGCCGTACTTGCTGTCGGTTCAAGAGTAATATCTGTTAGCGTATTATTACCTGCTAGAATAAATCCTCCGCGAAAGGTAGAAGGCGGAGTTCCTGGAGTGGGGGCGATGCTTTGACCTGTTCTGATTGTGACAGGATTTGTTCCTCCAACAACATCTAAAGCTGAATAAACTCCTCCACCAAAAAACATCCTCGTGTTCGGAAGTAAAGTTTCTAAGGTTTGCGTACCTTGGTTGGTGAGATCCGTTGGACCACAAGGATTCTCAAAAGTACAATTGGCAAGTGTTAAATTCATTCCACCATTATTAGGTGTACCTGTTGGACTAAAAAAAGCGTCATCATCTCTACTAGCAGGTACTATCTGACCCATTAGTTGGGTATTCTTTTGACTAGGTATCGCCGAACCATGTCCTAATTCAGCTAAATAGCGTTCGACTGGATCGGTGATTCGTTCTTCTATGCTGGGATCACTACGATGTACATGCGTACCACCCAATTCGACACCTAAGCCTAAGGCACCCACGCTGCGACGTAAGTTATCGTAAGTATAACTAGCAAAAACTTTAATATTTTGATCAACCCAATATTCTAAGCCAACCCCTCCTCCTAAAACATTATTTGTTTGTGCAGGGCTAAAAAAATAACTGCCAACATAAGCTTTTAAAGGCGTTCTAGGAAAGAGTTGATAACCCAACTTCACATCGACACCATCACCTGCATGTTGCGTTACATCAAATAGGTTAAATAATTCAGAATGTCCATTAAACTCATCAAACGTTAAAAAACTTGAAACGGTTTTATTGCGATCACCTCCGACGAGATACCCATTTAAGTGCGCGTCCCAGCGAGAACCTAAGGCTTCTATCCCTGGATTAACAACCCATAAACGCGCATTATTATCAATTCGACTATATCCCCCAAATAGATAACCACCCAATATCGCCGAGTTATTTTTAACCCATCGATACCCTACTCCCAAATCGGCATAGCCTTGTGAATCACTTCCATAAGCTAATGCAGGATCGATATAAAAATTATGACTAGCATCTCCTTTTAAAGGCAGCATTAAATCAGCCTGGCCTACAAGATAGTCAGTACTGCCGTAACCATCTGCCGAAAAACGAGCAGGCAACGAAGCAGAGGCTTCTGCTATCGAGCTTAAACATAAGCTAGCAGTAAAAATTACTAATAAATATTTGACTATCCTTTTCATTTATTTTTCCCTTTCCCAAAATGGGAAATAATGAGCTCTTAAACAAAATAAGGTATAATTTATTATTATTCACTTTAGCATTTAAAAAGATATTTAGTAGTAAATACTAATAAAATTGCCCCATACTTGCTATTATGAACAAAATTAATTTACTCTCTATTCTACTAAGCAAAATAAATAATTCATGATAATGTTCGCCTATCCCCTTACTGAAGAATCTATTCAACAACTAACGAATGCTATTATTGAAGCACTCAAAGGCATCTATGACCCAGAAATTCCGGTTAATATTTATGATTTAGGTCTTATTTATCAAATTTCTATTAATCCGCAAGGCATGGTAAAGATTGAAATGACCTTAACATCGCCAGGTTGTCCGGTAGCACAAACGTTTCCCGGCACGGTGGAGAGCGTGATCAATAATGTCGCGGGTGTCTGCGAAACGCAGGTAGAATTAGTATGGGATCCGCCTTGGACCAGCGAAAACATGTCTGAAGCGGCTAAATTACATTTAGGGATGTTGTAAATTCCGGAGAGAGAAAGTGGCAAATTGGGTTGATGTCATCGATGCTGCAAGTTTTCCGGTGGGTAGCTATCAAGTATTTGATTGGAATGGCTTATCCTTATTGGTTTTCAATCTTAATGGCGAATTTTATGCCATGAGAAATCTCTGCACGCATGAAGATCAATCACTGGAAGGCGGCGAGATAGAAGGAGAAGAAATTATTTGTCCTTGGCATGGCGCTGGTTTTTGTATTAAAACGGGCTCTGCAACCCGTGCGCCCGCTTTCACAGGCGTTAAAACCTTTCCCGCTCGTTTAATAGACGGCAAAGTCCAAGTCGCTATTGATGAATAAACTTTAATTTAAAATGTTAAGTTTTTTAACTCTGGCTCTGGTGTAGAATTATCTATTTCTGCCCTTCCATTAAAAAGATCCGGATCATTTGTAAAAATGACTCGTACATTTAACTAGGATGATCTGTCTAAGCAAACCGTTTAATTTTTGAACCGATGCTGCTGGGCCAATCCTATAAACGTGTTCAAAAGCTTTTACACATATTTTTACACAGGTTTACCACAGAAACTGTGTATAGTGTGTATCTAAGATCATATTTTCCCATCGGATTCCATCACACCCATTAATCGTTTTAACCAAACAGGTAAATTAAAATTTTTATCTAAAACTCCATCGATAGAAAATTCATCCGCCCCTAATACGATATAACTCAAAATAAATACACTCCACATCACTGGATATTCCCAACCACCGCCGGGTAATGCCCAAATAAAACCTTTTAAAAAGTGATGGCCGATAATCGTGGCAACAATTAAATACACCGCGGTGCCGATCGCTCCCACTCGCGTTAACAACCCTAAGCCTAAAGAAATAACACCGGCTAATTCGCATAAACCTGAAAATCGCACAAAAAAAGTCGGATCCACTACATTTAAGTGCATGAAAGCGGTGACATCCGCTTGAAAGGGAACGCGTCCAGCAAATAGTTTTTCTGTACAATGGGCAATCAAATCAAAGCCTATGTAAAGCCGGATAAAACTCAGATGCCACTCATAAGCAGACATTTCAAACATTTCTTGAGGTTTACGCTGCAAAATAATCGGTCTTTTTTTAACATCATGATAGGCAATATAAAGAAATAAAATCACTAAACACAATAAACTAATAATCGCAGGGATCATCGGCACAAAACATTTATGTAGACCTAGAATGCGTAATACCGATAAAACACTAAATGTTGCAAGTAAAAAAGGGATGCAAATATAACGATACATCAGACACAGCGCGATAATGCCCAATAAACTTAATAGGACAATAAAAAAAGTAGGATTAGCAGGAATACTATGATACGAGAAAGCGAGAATAATTAAGCTTAGAAACATTCCTAGGAGTGCGATGGCAACCAACGATGAGTATGCTTGCTTGAACATAAAAACTCCAAAAAAGACTATAATCTAATTCACATATCCTTCATGGCGAGCGAAACGTTAGTGAGCGTGGCCATCCATGATTGCCACGCACCTACGGTGCTCGCAATGACGAAAAATATTTTAGGTGCTCGCAATGACGAAAAATATTTTACGTGCTCGCAATGACCGAATAGATATTGCACTATGTCTTAGGAAAAATTGCATCGATGAATTGCGCACCGATATTAAGCTGACATTGTGCATCGATTTCACGCACACCGGTAGGACTGGTAATATTAATTTCGGTCAAATAATCGCCAATGACATCTAAACCAACAAATAACAAACCTTTTTCTCTTAAAATTGGCGCAACTTGTTGGCAAATCCAAACATCGCGTTCGCTTAATTTAACGGCTTTACCTATCCCGCCTACGGCCAAATTAGCACGCGTTTCACCGGGTGCTGCGAACCGTGCCAACGCATAAGGAATAGGTTCGCCATTGATCATAAGAATACGTTTATCTCCTGCGCGCACTTCGGGAATATAGCGCTGTACCATCATATAAGATTGATTGTTGGCGGTTAAAGTTTCTAAAATGACGTTGGTATTCGAATCATCGGCACGCAATCGAAACACGGATTGACCGCCCATACCATCCAGTGGTTTAGCAATGATATCTTGGTGTTGCAACAAAAATTCTTGCGCAGCATGGATACTGGATGTCACTAAACTGGGAGGACAACACTGTGGGAAATTTAAGGTAAACAATTTCTCGTTAAAATCACGCAAACTTTGTGGATGATTGGCGATTAATACGCCTTGTTGTCCAGCTTTGTCCAACAATTGGGTCGCATAAATGTACTGCATATCAATCGGTGGATCCTTACGCATCAATATCACCGATAAACTATCTAACGCTAGCATGCTTTCTTTGCCAAACTCAAACCAATGTTTTACATCATTTTTTACTTGCAAACTGCGCATGCGTGCATAAGGTTTTTCGTTGACCAAAAAAAGATCCTGAATTTCCATATAAAAAATCGGCCAATGACGTTGCTGAGCTGCGAGCAATAGAGCCAATGTAGTGTCTTTTTTAGGATTAATCCCAGCTATGGGATCCATAATCACGCCAAGTGGCTTAAGCATGGTTTACTCCGCTTTCTTTAAAACTTCGGCTTGTTCGCGTGCCGCGGCTAATAAAGCCAATCGTGCTATCACACCATACACATAAAACCGATTCGCGCATTTTCCCTTTTGTTGTCCGGTATTGTCTGGAATATTACACGCTTGCACAAAAGGTAAAGGTTCAAATTGCATACCCGGTGTATTCAGATTATCGCTAACACCGCGACCGGTGTGCACACGATAAAAACCTCCGACTACATATTGTCCGAGCATATACACCACAGGTTCAGCAACGGCATTATTCCACGTTTCGAAGGTGTAAACGCCTTCTTGAATGATCACTTTATCGATCGGTCGACTCCCTTTGGAAACCATCATATCACTGCGTTTTTTGCGATTAAGTTGTTGAATTTCTTCGGGTTCGTGAATGGATAGCACACCCATTCCGTAAGTACCTGCATCGGCTTTAATAACCACATAGGGTTTTTCTTTAATATGATATTGCTGATATTTTTTTTGTGTTTCTTGTAATATTTGTTGGCTTTTTTCTAGCATGCAGGCTTCACCTTCACGCTGCATAAAATCGACACCGGTACAACTTGAAAAATAGGGGGTAATCAACCAAGGATCTAAATTCAATAATTGAGAAAATTCTTTAGTCACCTGCTCATAGTGACGAAAGTGATTCGACTTTAAACGACTATGCCAGCCCAAGTTTACATTAGGTAAAATAGCTTGCTTTATTCCTTGCAACACATCGGGAATACCCGTCGCTAGATCGTTATTTAATAAGATAAAACAAGGCAAAAAATCATTGACTTTAATATGATCGCCAAGCCGATGTATGGGTTCTAACTTTATCGATCCGCCTGACTCTAAAGTAATCTCTTTGGTCGCTTTGAGGTCTTCTAATAAGGATCCGATTCTAACTTCAAAACCGGCTTTACCCAAAATGTCTTGCAGCGTAAAAAGATTCTCAAAATAAAAATTATTTCGAGTATGATTTTCAGGAATTAACAAAATACGCAAACAGCCTGGCGCTAAACGTTCTAAGGTTTCTTGTGCCGCTTGTACTGCCAGCGGAATAAAATCTTCACTCAGATTGTTAAATCCCGCTGGAAATAAATTCGTATCCACCGGTGCTAACTTAAATCCAGCATTGCGTAAATCGACTGAGGAATAAAAAGGGGCGGGTGTTTTACGCCATTGTTCACGTAACCAAGTTTCAATGGTGGTTTGTGCAACAAGTAAACGTTGTTCTAGCTGGTGAAGTGGATCTAAGCAATGTGAAGCTAAACATGGGATCTCATATCGATTTTCTGATGATTTTTCCATCCAGCTACCCCTAATAAAGAAAAAGGACTTTTTTAGCGTATCTTAACTAATGTACTAAAAAAGTCCTATCAGTATTTTGAACTATACTCTTCGCAATTGAATTTTTGTCTGTGAATATACTTTCTTGCAATCAAGTATAGGAAAATAAATTTTATTTGCCTAAATGTGCTACCGCTGGTTTAATTTCAGCCTGTTCTTCTGTGCTGGCTGTGGTATTGGCAGCTTGAATCCTAGTCGCTGGAGAGAAAAAATTTCTTAGCCTCTGAACTCCGCCTCCTATCCACCCCGTTGATTGCTCTACAACGGGCTGATTAACCGGTTTATTATCAGTTAGTAAATTCTCAAGCCCTTTACAGGCATCGTCTAATTGACCGAGCAAAGCAGTTAGAGCTTCGTGTTGCTCTTTGGTGATCTTAGTCTTGACACTAACATCTGCTTCCTTGTTTATATGATGCGCAGTTTCACCCTCATTATTTTGTATCCCTATATCAGCGCCATGATCAAAAAATTGTTTTAACATATCCGGATTGTTTAATCGACCAGCCAGATGCAAACCAGTATTACCTTCTTTGTCTTGTCTATTAATATCGACACCTTCAGCCGTCAATAATTTTTGTAGCGTAGAAATATAATTCGTCTGCGCAACAACATGTAAAGGTGTTTCACCTTCATTATTGATGCTATTAATTAATGCGCCTTTCTCTAAAAGTATGTCGATAATCCCTTCATGACCCATTCTAGCTGCAATATGCATAGATGTTTCACCGACAATATTTTTACAATTAACGTCCGCGCCTTCATCCAAAAGTTTTTTTACACTCTCGAGATCGCCCTCACTAGCTGCTTCATGTAATTGTATGGCTTTATTTAATGCACCGAATTTCTCTGGAAGTTTTTCAACAGACAGTAATTGGTTTATCTGTATGGTAAAGATTTTATTAGGCGCCTCTGGAGTAAAAGCAATGATTGCCCCAGTTTCAATCCCATATTGGGATAAAAATTCTTTGTAACCCTCTGCAAATTCTATAAATTCATCCACTGATAATTGACTGGGAAATTCAATTCGGTAAGATCTCTCAAAATTACCCACTAAGCTACATTCTTGCCAAAATGCTTTTTTTAATAATTCATTTATTTCCATATTATTCATAGTTATATCCTTTTTTAAAAAAATTATTTTATTTTACGACAAGCTAAACAACATGCCGCTAGAGCATTATACATATAAATACAAGAATGGATTGGGCGGAAATGATCTAATTATTTTATAAAATTCAAAAAAAATCTGAGTATCACTATAAAAATAAAAGAAAAAATAAACGCGGCCACAAAACATGACTTCAAAAACCATGCTTAACCGGCTATAGTAGCTTTTTATTCAGACTCTGCATGAGCATGACTTTTTTTCAACGTCTTGGTCGTTTTTTGCTCGGTAAACCCCGCAATCCCTTAAATCCTAACGCGCAACGCAATATTGCATTGGTGGCTTTTTTAGCCTGGGTCGGTCTGGGTGCAGACGGTCTATCGTCTTCTTGTTACGGTCCTGAAGAAGCGTTTATTGCTTTAGGCCCGCACTATAGTTCTTTAGGTCTGTATATTTCCATCGCCACGATACTGACTGTGTTTATTATTGCGCTGGCTTATAATCAGGTCATTACTCTATTTCCTAGTGGTGGTGGTGGTTATAAAGTAGCTACCCAATTATTGGGCCCACATGCAGGATTGGTTTCCGGTGCAGCACTCATCGTTGATTATGTGTTAACGATTACTATTTCTGTGGCGAGTGGTATCGATGCCTTGTTTAGTTTACTTCCACATTATTTTTTGAGTTATAAACTGCTGACCGCCGCTTGCGTCATCATTCTATTAATCACACTCAATTTACGCGGCATGAAAGAATCGATTAAAGTGTTAATGCCAATTTTTTTAGGTTTTGTCGTTACTCACTTTTTTTTAATCATTTACGGTGTCATGGCACATAAAAGCACATTACCTAATGTGTTTTCCGACACCTTAAGTAACACCTTAGAAATGTCCAAGCAAACCGGTTGGTTATTTATTATTGCTTTATTACTACGTGCTTACTCATTAGGAAGCGGAACTTATACCGGGATCGAAGCCGTTTCCAACAATGTGAATCGACTCATGGAACCACGCGTGCAAACCGGGAAATGGACCATGTTTTATATGGCGCTTTCCTTAAGTTTTACTGCGGGTGGAATCATTTTACTGTATTTGTTATGGCACGCACACCCTGTGTATGGTCAAACCTTAAATGCCGTCGTGTTTCATAAAATTTTAGGCGATTCTGCCATAGCGAAAGTGATGTTAACCGTGACCTTATTGCTGGAAGCAGGTCTATTATTGGTCGGTGCGAATACCGGTTTTTTGGCGGGTCCCAGTGTATTAGCCAATATGTCGATCGATAGTTGGTTACCGAATCGTTTCCGCCATCTTTCGAGTCGTTTAGTCACACAAAACGGCGTGATAGTGTTTGGTATTGCCGCCCTACTCATACTTTGGCTAAGTGGTGGTCGGGTTTCTTGGTTAGTCATTCTTTATAGTATGAATGTGTTCTTAACCTTTTCGCTATCTATTTTGGGTCTGTGTGTGTATTGGGTCAAACAACGTAGCAATGCTTCGCCGCATTGGTTAGGCCGGTTAATTTTTTCGGCGTTTGCATTTCTAGTCACGTTTAGCATTTTGATTATTACACTGATATCTAAATTTACCTTTGGTGGCTGGGTAACGGTGGTCATTACCAGTTTTGTTATTTTTATTTGTCTGTTAGTTAAAAAACATTACACCATGGTATTTAATAAATTACATGACATCGACTTACTGATGACCAGCACACCCTTAAAAACACCGACGGTAGTCACGCCTTTACAGCCCAAAGAAGCCACTGCTGTCATTATGGTTGGGAGACATCGTGGTATTGGTTTGCACAATCTGTTATGGATACTGCGCATGTTCCCGAATCATTTTAAGAATTTTGTGTTTGTTAACGTAGGCATTGTCGACGTAGAAAGTTTTAGCGCCAAAAAAGAATTGACCGCGATGCAGAAAAGCACCAATGAAATGTTGGATTATTTTGTCACTTATTGCCAAGAACAAGGTTTAGCCGCAAAAGGCTTTACGGCATATGGTACGGATCCGACGGAAAAATTAACCAATTTATCCAAAAAGGTCATTAAAGAATTTCCGCATTCGATTTTTTTCGCTAGTAAACTCATTTTTAGTAAGGATAATTGGATCACTCGCTTATTACATAATGAAACCGCGGTTATGTTACAAAGACGTTTACACTTACTAGGTGTACAACTGGTTATTTTACCGATGAAAATAGATTAATATGCCAAAAAAACCAGCTCCAGAAAAAACTCCAGCGAATATCTTGCAACACGATCCGGAAAGCGTGTTAGCGTTTATCCAAAACAAAGTGCAGCAACTAACAAAACTAAACCAGATCTGGCAATCTGAAATAGCTAGTGATCTAACAGAACATACGCGAGTGGCTCATTTCCGTGACGGATATTTAATTGTCGAGTGTGACAGTGCGGTCTGGGCCACACGTTTACGTTATACCTTGCCCGATATTACCCAAAAATTACTTAAACATGCTGATTTGCGCGATTTAACGCATATTGAATGGAATATACAACCTCAGTTTCACACACCTAATACACAATTGAACGCGGTTCCTCCAGCATTATCATCAACTAGTGCGCAATTATTAAAGAATGCTGCAGAGACTATACAAGTAAAACCCTTACAAGAAGCATTGTTGCGCATCGCGCAACATGAAAAATAATGAGCCCGTCATGACGAGGCCGAAACGTCAGTGAGGCCATGGCCATCCATGGATTGCCACGCACCTACGGTGCTCGCAATGACGATTAATATTTTACGTGCTCGCAATGACGAAAATGCTTTTATGATATTTTTTTCATTGTGCTGAGAATTTATTTTGCTTTCTTGCTAATAATAAGATTTCCATACGGCACTAAACGCTCTTCATATAAATCAGCTAAGGCTTTACCTTCTGGCTGACGCCAATCGCGTTGTAATTCTGCCGATAAAGCAAACCAACTGGTTAATATAGCCCCGGCGTGAACCATACGCGTTAATGCGGCATCACGTACCGAGGAATTAAACGTTCCAGAAGCGTCCACTACGACATAAACATCATATCCTTCACTCAACGCAGCGATGGTTGGAAATGCGACGCACACATCAGTGACTATTCCCGCTATAATAAGTTTTTTTCGACCAGTTGCCTTGACTGCATCAACAAAATCTTTATTATCCCACGCATTAATTTCACCGGGCCTGGCAATATACGCTGATTTAGGAAATTTTTCTTTCAAGTAGGGAAAAATTGGACCATTAGGGCCTTGTTCTTGACTGGTGGTTAATACCACTGGCAACTTATACAACAAAGCAACGTCAGCTAAAGCTAAAACGTTATTCTTGAATTCATCAAAATTATAATCCCTGACTAACTGAAATAAACCGGTTTGGTGATCAACCAACAATAACGCCGCATTATCCTTAGATAGACGATTATCCCCGGCTTGTTTTTTTGCACAGACATTTGCATCATGCATTTTTTACATCCTCCCTGATTAAAATAAAAGATATCTAATTCTAAACACTAATTAGACGAACACTATATAAAGCGATCTATAAACTCCCCTCTTCTTCAGACCAACCTGCTTTTACTTTGACCCAAAGTTCTAGATAAACTTTTTTACCAAAACAAGTCTCCATATCCAGCCGCGCTTCGGTGCCGACTTTTTTAAGCAATTCTCCATTTTTACCGATAATAATGGCTTTCTGACTCGATCGTTCTGTCCAAATAATCGCGGAGATTTTAATGATTTTTTTTTGTTCGACAAATTGTTCGATGCTAACCGTTAACCAATAGGGCAGCTCTTCGTATAAACTACGCATCAATTTTTCACGAATAAATTCCGCTGCTAAAAACCGCTGACTGCGATCCGTGTACTGATCGGGCGGATAAGTAAATTCAGCGATAGGCAACGCTGTCGCGATCACTTTTTCTAATTCATCAATATTTTTGCCTTTTTGTGCTGAAACAGGAACGACCGCTAAAAAAGGCATTTTTTCATAACAGGATTGCAAAAAAGGCAGTAGTCGACTCTTATCTTTTATTTTATCTATCTTGTTAACTATTAATAGTACCGGGTGTTCTTGCTGCTTTAAACGTTCTAAAATAGCGTCATCTTCAGCGGTCCAACGATTGGCTTCGATAACAAAGCCCACGATATTGACATCGATTAAGGCATTAATCGCCGATCGAACCATCGCTCGGCTTAAACGACGTTGTGTATTGGGATGTATCCCCGGCGTATCGATGTAAATGGATTGCGTATCCCCTTCGGTTTTAATCCCTAAAATTTGATGTCGAGTGGTTTGTGGTTTAGATGAAGTAATGGTTAATTTTTCACCCAAGATTTTATTCAATAAAGTAGACTTACCGACATTTGGTCGTCCAATAATGGCTACGGTACCGCAATGAGTAGCTAAATTTTCCATACTTTTTATCTTTTATTAGGTTTTATAAATTGATTCTAATTCTGCTAAAATCTTTTCCGCCGCTTTTTGTTCAGCACGTCGCCGACTGCTACCGATACCTACTGCTTTATTAGGTAAGCCATGTAACTGACACTCTACTTTAAAGGATTGCTGATGAGCAGGTCCTTCCAAAGCCAAAATGGTGTAAACAGGTAAAGGTAACTTTTTTGCTTGCAAATATTCTTGTAAACGAGTTTTGGGATCTTTAAGATCGGGAAGGGTTTCGACATTTTCCAAACGATTTTCATACCAACGCAGGATGCAGTTCTCACAAGCCTGAAAACCACCATCGAGATAGATGGCACCGACAACGGCTTCCATACCATCAGCTAAAATAGATTTACGTTGCGCACCACCCGTTTTTAATTCACCCGCACCTAGGCGTAAATATTTTCCTAATTCAAATTCTTGTGCGAGATCAGTCAAGGTTTCGCCACGCACCAGATTAGCACGCAATCGACTTAATTCACCTTCGCGTGCTTTAATATTTTGACGAAATAAAGCAGCTGCTATGACAAAATTAAGTACGGCATCGCCCAAATACTCTAATCGTTCATTATTTTTATTGCCACGAAAACTACGATGGCTGAGTGCATCTTCCAATAATTCGGGATTTTTAAATCGGTAATTTAATTTTTCACATAAAGTTTCTATTTCTGCTCTCACTATTACCTCTTAAGAAGAATGCACTAATGGATATGCATACCCAATCGTTCCCAACGAACTCGATGCCGCTCATTATCCCAACTAAAAAATACCCACATAGCCTTACCGATGAGATCTTTTTCAGGCACAAAACCCCAATAACGACTATCCAAACTATTATCTCGATTATCGCCCATAACAAAATAATTTCCTGGCGGTACATACACTGAAAAATCTGTGGCTAATTGATCAGGCCGCAAATAAATATCATGTTGAATACCTAATAAATTTTCACGTTTCAGTAATACCGGCCATTTTTCATTCGCACCATCTTGATCGGTTTGTTCACCGAGTAAAGTTTGTGGAGCAAGCTGACCATTGATGGTTAATACTTTATCTTTATAGGTAATTACGTCGCCCGGTAAGCCAATCACGCGTTTAATAAAATAAGTTGACGTATCTTTGGGCCATAAAAACACCACGATATCACCACGTTTAGGTTCAGCGATGGAAATAACTTTTTTATGCAATACCGGTAAGCGTATGCCATAACTAAACTTATTTGCAACAATAAAATCACCTATCAATAGATCGGGTTTTTCCGAACCCGAAGGAATACGGAAAGGTTCGGCCAAGAAAGAGCGTAATAATAAAACCAAAAGTAAAATAGGGAAAAAAGAACGTGCATATTCAATTAACACCGAAGGATGAGCAATGTTTTTTCGTTTTCGTATCGGCGCAAAAATAAGTACATCCACCAAAGCAATGGCGCCCGAAATGACTACCGCCGTCGTCAAAAAAAATTCAAAATTAAAGCTCATCATAGTCACTCTATATAATTAGGATTATTTCTTTTCTAGTTGCAAGACCGCTAAAAAGGCCTGTTGTGGTATCTCCACGCGACCCACTTGCTTCATGCGTTTTTTACCCGCTTTTTGTTTTTCTAATAATTTTTTCTTACGCGACACATCGCCACCATAACATTTAGCAATAACATTTTTACGTAAGGCTTTAACGGTTTCCCTTGCAATAATATGGCCACCTATCGCCGCCTGTAAGGCAACTTCAAACATCTGACGAGGAATGAGTTCTCTAAGTTTAGCCACCAATTGACGGCCTCGATATTGTGATTGGCTGCGGTGTACCACTAAGGCAAGCGCATCGACTTTATCACCATTAATTAGAATATCCAACTTGACTAAATCTGCTTCTTGAAAACGGATAAACTGATAATCCAGCGAGGCGTAACCTCGACTCAAAGATTTTAAGCGATCAAAAAAATCTAAAACCACTTCACTCATCGGTAATTCATAAGCGATAGACACCTGTTTACCGGTATAAAGTAATTTGGTCTGCACGCCACGACGCTCATTACACAGCGTAATCACAGCACCTAAATAAGTTTGTGGCACCAATATATTCGCCAAAACGATGGGTTCACGCATCACACTCAGAAAATTAGCCACCGGTAAATCTGCTGGGTTATCAACATGCAGCGTTTCTCCGCGTGTCGTTACTATCTCATAAACGACGGTGGGCGCGGTAGTAATTAAATCGAGATCATATTCCCGTTCTAAGCGCTCTTGGACTATCTCCATATGCAGCAAACCTAGAAAACCACAACGAAAACCAAAACCTAAGGCCTCTGAAGTTTCAGGCTCATAAAACAGTGATGAATCATTTAAACTGAGCTTTTCTAAAGCCTCGCGGAAATCAGTAAATTCTTCGGTATTGACCGGAAATAAACCAGCAAATACCTGTGGATGAACGCGTTTAAAACCGGGTAAAGGTGCACTGGCTGGCTTAGAGGTATGGGTTAAGGTGTCTCCTACCGGCGCGCCATGAATATCTTTAACACCGGCAATAACAAAACCGACTTCACCAGCACCCAATGTTTCCATTTCTTGGCGTTTAGGGGTAAAAATCCCACATTGATCAACGATGTAACTTCGGCCTGTGGACATCACTTGGATCTTATCACCCACTTTAAGCCTGCCATTTTTGATGCGCACTAAAGAAACGATACCTAAGTAAGTATCAAACCAAGAGTCGATAATCAAAGCCTGTAAGGGCTGCTCTAAATCACCTTGCGGCGGTGGAATAACCTGTATGAGTCTTTCTAGCAGTTCTAAAATACCAAGGCCTTGTTTTGCACTCACTCTCACCGCATCTTGAGCGGGTATGCCGATGATTTCTTCAATTTCTTGAATGACATTTTCTGGATCGGCTTGAGGTAAATCAATTTTATTCAATACCGGTAAAACTTCTAAGCCTTGTTCGACAGCGGTATAACAAACTGCTACGGTTTGTGCTTCAACACCCTGAGCCGCATCCACCACCAACAATGCGCCTTCACAAGCCGCTAAAGAACGCGATACTTCATAAGAAAAATCCACATGCCCGGGCGTATCAATAAAATTCAGCTGATAACGCTGTCCATCGCGAGCAGTGTAATGCAGCGTAACGCTTTGGGCTTTGATAGTAATCCCACGTTCGCGTTCTAGATCCATAGAATCGAGTACCTGCTCGGACATCTCCCTTTCCGTCAAGCCTCCACAAACTTGAATTAGCCTGTCGGCCAAGGTCGACTTTCCATGATCAATATGAGCAATAATAGAGAAATTACGAATATTCTTCATGTTGGTATTTTATCGCCTACGATTAAATGTCACTTTTACAGGATAAGGCGAAGAGTATACTCGCAGCAATTGGATTTTTGTCAAGGCGCCGTGAGAATGAGCAACCGGAGTGTATGCAAGATACATGAGGATTGCGAGTTGAGCGGCAACACAGACAAAAATTCAACTGCGAAGAGTAGTTTATTTTTGTAAACGTTGTTGTAACCATTGCGTTATATCCATGATTTCTTGTGGACAAACACTATGGCCTATTGGATAACGATTGAACTGTACTGGATAAGCTAATTTTTTCAAACAGTTATAAGAAAATTCGCCTAACGCCGGTGCAACCACGTTATCTTCATCACCATGCGCCATAAAAATAGGCGTGGTTTTGTTCGCGTCACTGGCTTCTTTTTCTAAAAAATGGTGTAACGGTAAATAGGTTGATAAAGCCAAAACACCTGCCAAAGCATGCGGATAGCGTAAGGCGGTATATAAGGCCATCGCCCCACCTTGAGAAAAACCGGCTAAAACAATGCGATTAGCTGGAATACCTCTTGCCACTTCTTTTTGCACCAATTCAAATATGCTTTGTGCCGCAGCGCGGATACCGGTCTCATCCTCAGTTGAGCCAAATGTGAGCCCGTGTATATCATACCAGGCTGGCATTTTTACTCCGCCATTCAAAGTAATCGGTCGCACTGGCGCATGCGGAAATACAAAACGAAATCCTGTCCCTAATGCCACCGCTCTTGCCATATTGGCTGAATCATGACCACTAGCGCCGAGTCCATGTAAACAAATAATACTGGCTGAAGGAGATTTGATCGGATTAAACTCTAAAAAATCTAATGGCTTCGGGTTTTCCATTGTGAACCTCATAAAAATTAAGACAGTTTTTTGCTAGAATTCTTTCAGAAGAAATCATTTATATTTTCAGTATATACCGCTCCCTACTATTTTTAAATTTTCCTACGTTCGCAATTTCAATCGCGAATACTATATACTAGGAGTTTCATCGTTGCGCAATTATTGTTAACCTTTCAATTACTTATGCAAAAAAAACCGCTGGGTTACCCTCTATTTAAGCATTGTATTTTTCTTAACCGGATGTGGACAAATGGGTCCTTTATATTTGCCTGATCAAAAACCACCGGTTTATGTACCTCATCAGTTCGCTAAATCCTCATAATGTCTTTTCATTATTCGAATCGAGAATTACACGTAGAAGAGCTCCCTGTAGCAGGCATCATAGCCGAATTTGGTTCGCCTTGTTATATCTATTCCCAGGCGATACTACACCGCCAATGGTGGGCATTTAAGCAACTATTACAAAATTCGCAGCAAATTTGTTATGCCGTTAAGGCTAATTCAAATCTTGCCATTTTAGCTCGCTTAGCAGAATGGGGAGCAGGGTTTGACATAGTTTCAGGCGGAGAACTAGGACGTATCCTGCAAGCAGGCGGAGACGCTAAAAAAACGGTATTTTCTGGCGTAGGTAAAACCAATGAGGAAATAAAAACCGCTTTACAAGCGAATATTGGCTGCTTCAATGTAGAATCTGAAGAAGAATTACTTCGTATCGAAGCCATTGCTAAGAATTTGCACAAATCTGCGGTTATCGCTTTACGTATCAATCCTAATATCGATGCCAAAACTCATCCCTATATAACGACGGGTCTAAAAGAAACCAAGTTTGGAATGAGTGAAAAAGATGCTTTACAACTCTATCGTCGCGCCGCAAAATTTAAGCATATCAAAATTCAGGGTATTAGCTGTCATTTAGGTTCTCAACTCACCACACTTGATCCTTTCTTACTAGCCATCGATCACCTGTTAAATCTTGCCGAACAATTAGAAAAAGAAAGCATCGTATTAAAAACTATTAATTTAGGCGGAGGATTAGGAGTTTCCTATCAACAAGAAAAAGTTCCCACTCCGCAAGAATACTGTCAACAAATTTTATCCGCGTTGAAAAAGAGAAACTCTAAACTGCAATTAATAATTGAACCAGGCCGTGTTATCACTGCCCAGTCAGGCATACTCGTGACACAAATTGAATATCTTAAAGCAAATACTGATAAAAATTTTGCTATTGTCGATGCAGGTATGAATGATCTCATCCGCCCTGCTCTCTATCATGCGGAACAAAACATATTACCCATAATCCAACGTTGCGAACTGCCCGAAAAAAATTATGATGTGGTCGGACCTATTTGTGAAAGCAGTGATTTTCTAGGTAAAAACCGCCAACTGGCACTACAAGCCGGTGATTATTTAGCGATCATGGATAGCGGAGCCTATGGTTTTTCTATGAGTTCCAACTATAATTCTAGACCTAGAGCCGCAGAAATTATGGTCGATAAAGATCGCGTCCATTTAATTCGCTCACGTGAAACCTTAGATCAATTATGGGCCAATGAAAAAATAATCTCAAACTAACGCTATTCTCAGCACAGGATAAAAAACGTCATGACCAAACTTAAGTCATTGCAAAAAACAACTAATTTTTTTCGACCGGTAGTCGAGCACTTTTTGTCATTGCGAGCACCGTAGGTGCGCGGCAATCCATGGATGGCCACGGCCTCACTAACGTCTCGGCCTCGCCATGACGAGCCCATTAATTTTTGTCCTGTGCTGAGAATGCTATTAATTCAATGAAAACTGAATTCACTAAGATGCACCTACTAGGTAATGATTTTGTTGTTATCGATGCCATACAACAAAATTTTAAACCTAATGGTAAATTAATACGTCAGTGGGCCAATCGGCATCGTGGTATTGGCTTTGATCAATTATTGCTAATAGAAAAACCCCGTCCTAAATCCGCGCATTTCTATTATCGCATCTTTAATGCCGACGGCAATGAAGTGGCACAATGTGGCAATGGTGCATTATGTGTGGCAAAATTTTTATTAGATAAAAAACTGAGTAAAGAAAATCCCATCCATCTGATGACCATGAATAATCTCTTGGAATTAAACATTGAAGAAAATGGAAAAGTAACAGCGAATTTGGGTCTACCCATCTTTGATCCGGAAAAAATTCCATTTATTAATTTGTCTTCACCGCCCATTTATCCTATAGATACCCCTTTTGGCCGTTTTGATTGCTGCGTTTTGTCCTTAGGAAATCCGCACTGTGTGATACAAGTCAATTGTTTAGATCAAGCGCCGGTAGAAGACTTGGGCACCTATCTTAATCAACATCCCTTCCCTTACTTTCCACAAGGAAGTAACGTCGAATTTATGAAAATTCGCGATCCGAAACAAATCGATCTGCGTATTTATGAACGTGGTGTTGGGGAAACCCAAGCCTGCGGCAGTGGTGCTTGCGCTGCTGTTATTGCCGGACGTTTATTGAATCGACTCGCCAAAAAAGTCAATGTCAACTTACCTGGCGGGCTCCTCACGGTACGTTGGGAAGGCGAGGAGTCACCGGTATTTTTACGTGGCACACCTGTTAAAGTATATGATGGCGTACTGGATTAATTTTTAAAAAGAACATCCGTCATTGCGAGCGCCAAAGGCGCGCGGCAATCCAGACGAACGTTAATTTTTCTAATTATTCGGTCCCAACATTTTTTTAGGATCGACGGCTTTATCAAACTCCTCTGCACTTAAATAACCCAATGATAAACACGCGGCACGTAAACTGGTTTCTTCATGTAAAGCTTTATGAGCAATTTTAGCTGCTTTATCATAACCAATAAGTGGATTCAATGCAGTCACTAACATTAACGAATTTTCTAGAAAATGTTTAATTTTTGCTTGATTGGCTTTTAAACCTTTAACGCAAAATTCAGCAAATGACTGGCATGCCGTGCTTAATAGATCCACCGATTGTAAAAAGTTATAAATCATCAAGGGCTTAAACACATTTAATTCGAAATTGCCTTGACTACCTGCCATGCTTATCGCCGTATCGTTCGCCATCACTTGTACACACACCATGGTCATCGCTTCACATTGTGTGGGATTGACTTTACCCGGCATAATTGAAGAACCTGGTTCATTTTCAGGCAAAATCAATTCACCTAAACCTGAACGCGGACCTGAACCTAACCAACGAATATCATTCGCCATTTTCATTAAAGCACATGCTAAGGTTTTTAACCCGCCACTAGCAAAGACTAAGGCATCATGTGCCGCTAAAGCGGAAAATTTATTTTTTGCAGAAACAAAAGGCAGTTTAGTTTCTTCAGCGATTATTTTTGCGGTTAATTCCGCAAATTTAGGATGCGTATTCAAACCTGTTCCCACGGCAGTACCACCTATTGCCAGCTGGTAAAGTCCAGGTAAGGTTTGTTCGATGTTTGCTAAAGCCGATTCTAATTGATCGACATACGCCGAAAACTCTTGACCTAAACTTAAGGGAACGGCATCTTGTAAATGAGTACGACCGATTTTAATGATATCTTTAAACTCATGAACTTTTTCGGTTAAAACACCATACAATGTTTGCACCGCTGGCAGCAATTGTTTAACTATCGCCAATACCGCAGCAATATACATCGCCGTTGGAAAAGTATCATTAGATGATTGTGATTTATTGACATGATCATTGGGATGAATGGGATTTTTACTGCCACGTTCACCACCGGCCAATTCTATGCCACGATTGGCAATCACTTCATTAACATTCATGTTAGTTTGTGTACCGCTACCGGTTTGCCAGACGCGTAAAGGAAACTCAGCATCGAGCTGTCCGGATTTTATTTCGTCAGCCACTTGAATAATTAAATCGGCTTTATCTTTGGCTAATAAACCCAATTCTTGATTGGCTTTGGCAATGGCTTTTTTTAAAATAGCAAACGCATGGATCACCGCCAGGGGCATCTGTTCGTGACCTATGTCAAAATGATGCAAACTGCGTTGTGTTTGCGAACCCCAATAGTGATCGGCTGGGACTTCAATCGGCCCCATGCTATCGGTTTCAATACGCGTTTTTTTTGACATATAACACCTATGCTCTTCTTCAAAAGATTAATACTACCGCTAAAATACCGGTAATTTGGATAAAGCGCCACTCTGTTCATACACACATTTCGGTACCAAATAACCGGGTAATCGCTCGCGCAATGCAGTCATCAGTTGTTTAGCCTTTTCTTCAGCTACAGCGAAATGTGCCGCACCTTGCACTTTATCTAATAGATGCAAATAATACGGCAAAATCCCACAAGCAAATAAACGTTGGCTCAAATTAACTAAGGCCTCAACATTATCATTGACGCCTTTTAATAACACCGTTTGATTTAATACGCTAATTTTTCGTTGACGGAGATTTTCTATTGCGCGTTTCACTGTATCGTCTAATTCATTAGCATGATTACTATGCGTAACCAAGATAGTCTGTAGTCGTGTAGCACTAAGCCAATTTAAAAAATCAGTAGTGATGCGTTCCGGCAATACAATTGGCAGGCGTGAATGGATGCGCAAAATGTTAACATGTGCAATATTGGCAAGATCATCGGCACATTTTCCCAAATACTGATCATTCGCTAATAAGGGATCGCCGCCACTTAAAATAACTTCACTGATTGAAGTATCTGCTTGGATATACGCTAAAATATTCTGCCAGGCTTTTCCCCCGGGAATATTTTCTGCATAAGGAAAATGGCGTCGAAAGCAATAACGACAATTGATAGCGCACGCACCGGTAATCGTTAGCAGTACTCTGCCATGATATTTATGTAATAAACCTGGCAATGGATTAGCGGTATGTTCTTGTAAAGGATCCTGACTAAAACCAACACTGACTATTTCCTCTGCCGCTAAAGGAAGCACTTGTTGTAACAGTGGGTCATCTGGACAACCTTTTTGCATGCGCGCCAAAAAGCCTGTCGGAACGCGCAATGGAAATAATTTCGCCACTCGTTGTGCTGCGGGTAAAAAACTAACATCCAACGCTAATTGATCTAATAATTCGACAGGATCAGTAATGACTTCTTTTAATAAAGTTTGCCAATTTTTTTGCATAAATTTTTATTAATTATTATTAATTATGGGCAACTCACTGTCACTCCATTCAGCGTACACACTACACCGTTTAGCGTAATATTTGAACCTTCCGTAAGCTGTGAAGTAGTATTGCCAGATACTGATAAACTACCTTCATTCATTTGTATCTGACTTGAACCAGTTGTCTGCAAACCCACTGCGTTTGGTAATACAGGTGGCGGTGTATGTATGTCCATCACGCTAATATCGCTGCGATTAATAAGCACTGTGGACGTGTCACCCGTCAAAACACCGAATACTTCTGTGCTCACATCTCCAACGACCGTCAACTGACTGTCATCAACCTCTGCAGTAGAACCTCCAGATAGCACCAAACCACTGACCAAAGGATCTATAGCGTTAACGATAGTAATATTACTCGATTGTACTAGAAGTGAGGAAGCATTGGATAAGGTAAACCCTGTCTCTGCAATGACAGTGGAATCACTGAGCGTCACACCCGCATTATCCAGATCAAGCCCAGCCTCATAAGGATTGATCATAGAAACACCAATTTGAGAATTATTAATTACTATATTTTGACCTTCAGTAAAAATAGCCTCCTCTACTATCCCACCTGAATGGCCTAGAATAACGCTATCTAATTGGTTATTGCCAGGCAAAATAAATCCACCAATAAATGTAGAACGCGCTGCACCCGACGCGACGGTTGTATAATCTGCCGTCCTGGAATGAAGACTTTGACCATTATTGAGTGTGAGAGCGAGGGCTCCACCATCATTGGCTTCATAACTACCGCCATTAAAATACATAACGGTATCAGGTAATATGGTGTTTAATGTGTCTACCCCCGTTTGACTAAAATCCGTCGGTCCACAGGGATTTTCGAACGTACAATCCGCTAATGTTAAACCTGTTCCACCATTATTAGGCGTACCGGTTTGACTGAAAAAAGCAATATCGTTGCTTACTAACTGCGTAGTACTGCCGCTTCCCATTCCATATAATAGCGTCTTGCTTGGAATACCTGAACCATGACCTAGGTTCGCTAAGTAGCGATCGACTGGATCGGTTAAGCGCTCGGATAAACTTGGATCTGCCCAGTGTTTTCTGACACCACCAAAACTTATGCCTAAACCGCCCACCACATTACTGTGCTGATAATTATCGTAACTATAATTTGCAAACACACGAATATTATCATCAAACCAATATTCTAATCCTGCTGCACCACCCAATATATTATTGGTATTTGGAATGGCAAAAAAATACGTACCCACATAGCCTTTTAATGGTACTTGGCGAAACAACTGATAGCCCACTCTGGCATCAACACCATTACCAATTTGTTGGATCTCATTGGCAATATTAAACACCGTATTGATGACTTCGGTATGACCGGTAAAAAAAGGTTCACTAACGATATTTAGGTCGACATTTCCTAATTCATTACTACGCCCTGCTACCGGAATATACGCATTAATCCGCGCATCCCAACGACTTCCTAAAGCTTCTACGCCTGGATTCATTATCCAAAAACCACTGCTATTTTCTACACGATTGTGTCCGGCAAATAAATACGCGCCTAATATTGCGGCATCATTCTTAATCCAACGATAACCTAAACCGAGATCGCCGTACCATTGTTGATCACTGCCATAGGCACCTTGCGGATCCACATAGAGATTATGTTGACTATCCCCATCCAAAGAAACCATCAGATCCGCTTGCCCTACTGTGTAGACACCTGTATACGCATTCGCTGAAAATCGCGGCGGTAACGGCTCGCGCGCTTCTACGCTCGATATAAAAAATAGTAAAGAAAAAAATAAAAGAAAAAGTATGTACTTAAATAACTGCATATCCTGATGCATTCGTCTATTCCTTTAGTTTTTAACACAATGATACCTATTATCAGTTCAACATAGTATTCACATCAATAAGCGTAATATTTGAGCCCGATACGAGTGATGACGTATTATCTCCCGATACAGTCAAATTTCCTCCTATCATTTCTATCTGCGAATTAGCTAAGGTTCTTAAACCTATCGAATTTACAGGAGGAGAAGTAATAACAGTTACTCCGCTATTTTGAATATTGGCTATACTATTTAGCGAAGCATTGATTCCTACTATACTTGTGCTTCCAGCTGTTCCAGAAGCATTGATTTGACTATTATTAATCTGAGCATTGGTAGCGATTATAGCTAAACCTATCGTATCGGTACCTATTGCATTTATTGTACTCGATTCAATGGATAGAGAAGAGTTTGCACTCCCTACACCTAAAGAAATACCAAAAATTTCTGAATTTTCGATAGTTAGAGAACCCGCATTGACAGTTACACCTTGGTTATAAGGTGTAAGAAGATCACCAATTTGACTGTTACTAATCACTAAATTGCTAGCTCCAGTACTACTAACACCTACGGTCGATACCCCTACATTGTTTAAAATAATTCCATTTAGTTGGTTATTTCCATTTAAAATAAACGCTCCATTAAACGTAGAACGCGCAGAACCAGTAGCCGGCGCACTATAATCCGCAGTTCTGGAGAATACGCTTTGACCATTATTCAGCGTCAGCGCATTTCCGGCATTACTGGCTGGATAAGTTCCACCATTAAAATAAAAATCGGTATTTGGCAATAAGGTATTTAATGTGTTAACACCGGTTTGACTAAAATCCGTTGGCCCACACGGATTTTCGAATGTACAATTCGCTAAGGTTAATCCGACTCCACCTGCGTTCGGTGTTCCGGTTTGGCTAAAGAATGCAATATCGTTGCTTATGAGTTGCGAACTACTCCCGCGACCCATCCCGTATAAAAGAGTTTTGCTCGGTATTCCCGAACCATGACCTAAATTCGCTAAGTAACGATCGACTGGATCGGTTAAGCGTTCGGATAAACTCGGATCCGCCCAATGTTTTCTGACACCACCAAAACTAATCCCTAAACCGCCGACTACATTGCTATGCTGATAATTATCGTAACTATAATTGGCAAACACACGAATATTATCATCAAACCAATATTCCAAACCTGCCGCACCACCCACTATATTATTGGTATTTGGAATGGCAAAAAAATACGTGCCTATATAGCCTTTTAATGGCACTTGGCGAAACAATTGATAACCCACTCTGGCATCCGCACCATTTCCGATTTGTTGGATGGCATTTTCATTAATAAACGCACTATTTATTGATGCAGTGTGTCCGGTAAAAACAGGCGTATTAATTATATTAAATTCTTCTATGCCCACTTCATTACTACGACCTGCTACCGGTATATACGCATTAATCCGCGCATCCCAACGACTACCCAATGCCTCTATACCTGGATTCATTATCCAAAAACCACTGCTATTTTCTACACGTGTGTGCCCTGCAAATAGATACCAACCTAATATCGCTGCATCATTCTTAATCCAGCGATAACCTAAGCCGAGATCGCCATACCATTGTTGATCACTACCATAGGCACCTTGTGGATCCACATAGAGATTATGTTGACTATCCCCATCCAAAGAAACCATCAGATCCGCTTGCCCTACTGTGTAGACACCTGTATACGCATTCGCTGAAAATCGCGGCGGTAACGGTTCTCGCGCTTGAATATTGGATATGAAAAAAATAAAAGAAATAAATATTAAAAGAGAAATCCTTAAACTTAATTTTTCCTTTTGCATCACTCCCTCTAAATAAACGATTAAGCATGTAACATCTTATTTAATCTTTTTATTTAATTGAACCAATATCATCTAGTTATAAATATTATGGACACACTACCATTGACCCATTCACTACGCAGGCCGTACCGGCCAAGATACTTACTGGATTGGAACTTGAAATCTGAGCATTAGTACCCGCCACGCTTAATACCCCACCATTCACCATAATATTCGTACTAAAGTTTTGTAATGCAGCTGCATCACCGGACCCTCCTGTATTCACAACCGTAACCGTTGTATTATTTGCAGTGATTACGCTATTTCCTCCAGTTCCCAGTCCCACTAAAGTAGCGGTACCAGAACCATTCACCTGAATCTGCGTATCGCTCACCGAAACATTTGATCCGAAAGTCAAAATCCCATCACCGTCGCTATTTCCACTGTCAACATTTATCTGGCTATTCTGAATAGTTGTATTGGTATTTTGAGTACTAATTGCTTGGCTACTAGCAAAAATATCCGTATTACTAATGACTGTATTTTGGCCCGCATCCACTATAGCATTAGCGAAAGGATTGCCCATGGCACCAATCTGGCTACCTGTAATAAGGTTATTATTGGAACTACCGTGCGTAAAGACTCCTATACTTCCTCCCGGCAGCACAATAATATTCTCCAAGGTATTGTTACTTGAAAGACCGATTTGAGCAGTAATGGTAGAACGAGCTGAACCCGTAGCCAATTGACTATAATCCGCTGTACGCGATTGCAGGCTTTGACCAGCACTAAGACCCACACCGCCGCTGGTATAACTACCACCATTAAAATAAAAATTCGTATTAGGCAATAACGTGTTGAAGGTGTTAGCCGCTGTGTTGCTAAAGTCTGTTGGACCACAGGGATTTTCGAACGTACAATCCGCTAACGTTAAACCTGTTCCACCATTATTAGGCGTACCGGTTTGACTAAAGAAAGCGATATCAGTACTGATCAGCTGCGAACTACTACCGCGGCCCATTCCATATAATAGCGTTTTGCTAGGTATTCCCGAACCATGACCTAAATTAGCTAAGTAACGATCCACCGGATCCATTAAGCGCTCGGATAAACTCGGATCCGCCCAGTGTTTTCTGACACCGCCAAAACTAATTCCTAAACCGCCGACTACATTACTATGCTGATAATTATCGTAACTATAATTGGCAAACACACGAATATTATCATCAAACCAATATTCCAAACCTGCCGCACCACCCAATATATTATTGGTATTTGGAATGGCAAAAAAATACGTGCCTATATAGCCTTTTAATGGCACTTGGCGAAACAACTGATAACCCACTCTGGCATCAACACCATTACCAATTTGTTGGATCTCATTCTCTACATTAAATTGACTATTGATCACTTCCGTATGACCAGTAAAAAAGGGTTCGCTAACACTATTAAAGTCAACATTCCCCACCTCATTACTACGTCCTGCTATTGGTATATACGCATTAATCCGCGCATCCCAACGACTACCTAATGCCTCTATGCCTGGACTCACTATCCAAAAACCACTACTATTTTCTACACGTGTATGTCCAGCAAATAAATATGCACCTAATATTGCGGCATCATTTTTGATCCAGCGATAACCTAAGCCGAGATCGCCGTACCATTGTTGATCGCTGCCGTATGCACCTTGCGGATCCACATAGAGATTATGTTGACTATCCCCATCCAAAGAAACCATCAAATCTGCCTGACCTACCGTATACACTCCCGTATAGGCATCCGCAGAAAACCGCGGCGGTAACGGTTCTCGCGCTAAAATGCTCGGGCTAAAAAAAATAACCGCTATAAGTACAAGACGGATTATGAACTTAAACTGCATATCCTGATGCATCGTTTATTCCTTTAAATCTTAAGTAATCATTCTAGCTCAAATAGTATTTTTATACAGCTTAACAAGCGACTGCACCGCCATTGAACGTACAACTAACCAAATTAAGTGAAATATTTGAACCTTCCGTAAGCTGTGAAGTATCATCCCCTGCTACCGATAGACTACCGAGATTCATTTGCATTTGGGCTGATCCCGTTGCCTCCAAACCTATAGCTTCTGAACTCGGAAGATTCTGCACGGTTATATTGCTGATAAATATAAGACAAATTATCGGCTTATAATAGTCGCCCTTCTTGTGCATAGTATTTCCTTATATCTATACCCAACACTGCTGTTTGATAAATTACAAAATTTATTTTATTAATTTTTAAAAACCCCTAGTCTTGCATACCTTGTGAAGGTAGCATGACTTTAGGCAGCGGTTGATTAAGACTCGCTAAATCATCGGGTGGAATATTTAATAAGTGTAAAGCATTATTCATCACATGGGAAAAAATAGGTCCTGCGGTATAACCGCCATAATACAAGCGACCTTTTGGATCATGCAAAATCACGACCACTACTAGACGCGGGCGACTCGCAGGAGCAATACCAATAAAAATACTATTATGGTGATGCTTTTCATAACCATGCATGCCCACTATGCGTGTAGTACCCGTTTTACCCGTCACTCGATAACCTGGAACGCGCGCTAAAGGTGCTGTTCCACCTTTAGTTAGCACTGACTCCAACATATCCAAAATTTCTCTACAGACAGTCTCATCCATCACGCGCTGACCGACTGGGGCTTTCTCGGGTACTTTAAGAAAAGTAACCGGTACTTTAATCCCCCCATGTGCTAACACCGCATACGCTTGCGCCAATTGTACAGCCGTGACTGAAAGTCCATAACCAAAGGATAAAGTCGCAAGTACAAAAGGATTCCAAACTTTAAAGTTTGGTAAACTGCCGGTTCGCTCACCTGGGAAACCACTTTGTGTAATTTGACCAAAACCAACTTGATTTAAAGTATTCCATAAATTTTCCGAAGGTAGGGAAAGAATAAGTTTCGACATGCCCATGTTGCTAGAAATCTGTAATATCTTGGTTAAGTCTAATACCCCATTATTATGTTCATCCATAATTCGCTTTCCGGCAACAATCATCCAACCGGGCGATGTATCGATTTCACTGTTGGGAGTAAATTGCTCACTCGCTAACACACTCGCCATACTAAAACTTTTGATAGTGGATCCAGGTTCAAATAAATCAGTTAATGCACGATTACGTGTACGCCCATCCTGCGCTGTTAATCGGTCATTAGGATTATAAGAAGGCCAATTCGCCATCGCTAAAACTTCGCCGGTGTTAACATCGAGCACTACCACTGATCCTGAATCAGCTTGATATCGCTCAATGCCAGTTTTCAGTTCTCTAAAAGCAACATATTGAATACGTTTGTCGATGCTTAATTGTAAGTCATGTCCGGGTCTGGGTTGGCGTATCGATCGTATATCCGCTACAACATGTCCTAATCGATCTTTAATCACCTTCTTTAAACCGGGTTGGCCTTCTAGCCAATTATTATAAGCCAGCTCTAAGCCTTCTTGCCCTTTATCATCTACATTGGTTAAACCCACCACATGCGCCATCACCGGTCCTTCTGGATAATAACGGTGATACTCATTTTGTAAAAATACGCCGGGTATTTTCAGATCTTTAATTTGTTTCGCTAAACTTGGATTTAAACCACGTTTTAAATAAACAAACTCTTTAAATTGACCATGTGACGCCATGTCATGAATAGTTTTCGGAGAAATTTGTAAAAAATGATTTAACAAAGAGAGTTGTTGCGGATTAGGCTTAAAATAAGCAGGATCCATCCAAACAGCATCTACCGGTGTACTGATAGCTAAGGGCTCGCCATGGCGATCCAAAATCATACCGCGATGTGCGGGAATATTTAAAGTACGCACGGTTCTTGCATTACCTTGATTACGCAAGAACTGACGGTTAATTACCGTTAAATTGATGAGTCTACCAATTAAAGCTAAGGCGATGATCAATAGTATCAAAACCACTATCATTAAACGCCATTGATTTGTCGAAGCGATGGGAATATGTTTGTTTTTTTTGAATAAAATCAATCAGTAACACCGTTTAGAAAAAGATCGAAGTGCATTTCTAAGCTGACTTTGTTAATAACACCGTGTTTTTCATTTCAGGAATTCGCATTCCTAATTCTTGTTGCGCTAAGGTTTGTATTCTCACGGGTGCCACCCAGGTATTTTCTTCGAGTAGGAGTTGGCTCCATTCTGTTTTTAAATTATCGTAATCTTGCTGGCTAACTTGTAATTGACTATATAAATTACGTTGTACGGTTTTTATATAGATAACTGAAAGCGCTGAAGACAATACCGCCAATGTTAGTAAAGTGAGTCCTAACATCTTTAAGGAAACGACCCAGCTTTGGCCTCGCTCCCATGTCAAAGAACTTTGCGTTAAAGCACGTGCTGCCATATTCATGAAATTTTCTCCGCAATTCGTAACACAGCGCTACGCGATCGTGGATTGGCTTGAATCGCATACGCATCCGGTTTAATCCCCCGACCTAAATTTTTTAATTTAGGTCTCCATTCAGCTGGCATGAAGGGTAGCTTTTTTAATTCCACTGCTTCATGCGACTGTTGACGAATAAAACGTTTTACGATCCGATCTTCTAACGAATGAAAGCTAATGACTAGCAAACGCCCACCTATCTTCAATACTTCTATACTTTGTTCTAAGCAGACCTTTAAATCTTCCAACTCATTATTAATTCGAATACGTATTGCCTGAAAGCTTTGCGTAGCGGGATGCCTATGTCTCTCCCAACGAGGGTGAGCACACTTCACCACATTCGCTAAGTGCACCGTCGTTACAATAGGTCTTAATTGTCGTTCTTCTGCTATTGCATGAGCAATACGTTTTGCATAACGTTCTTCGCCATAGTCCTTTAATACTTGTGCAATTTCCTTCTCTTGTGCACAAGCTAGCCATTCCGCTGCGCTGATTCCGGTTTTTGGATCCATACGCATATCTAATGGCCCATCTCGTAAAAAACTAAATCCTCTATTCGCTTGATCTAATTGGGGTGAAGAAACCCCTAAATCTAATAACAGTCCCGACACCTGCCCCATGCTTCCTTCGGCTTCTGCTATTTCCTTAATACGCTTAAATGAACCCTGATAAACCTTAAAACGCTTATCGTGACCCCATTGCTGTTGTGCATAAGCAACGGCTGCAGGATCTTTATCAATAGCAATTAATCTTCCCTTTTCTCCTAAATTGCTTAAAATCTGTCCGGCATGTCCACCTCGTCCAAATGTAGCATCAATATAAATCCCATCGGCGGCTATATCTAAATATTCAATTACCTCTGCCAGTAAAACTGGTTGATGCTGTTCTTGTTTTTGCATCGTCAAATGCCTACAACGCTAAATTCTGTAACTCATCAGGTAACTCTTCCGGCTTAACTGTCTCTGAAATCCATTGCGTACGATAATCGTCCCATTCACTGGCGCCCCACAACTCAATTTTCCGACCTTGACCTACGACCATAATTTCTTTTTCTAAATGCGCATAATTTCTTAACAATGACGGCAATAAAATTCGGCCATTGGTATCTAAATCCAAGTCCGTTGCATGACCTATCAGTAAGCGCTGAATACGCCGCACTGCTGGATTAAAGCTTGGTAAAGCTTGCAATTTTTCTTCGATGACTTCCCATTCCTGTAAGGGATAAAGCAATAAACAAGGAGACTCGGTATCGATGGTGAGTACTAATTGAGGTTCTTTATCTGTAGGTAGCAACTGTCGATAGCGAACCGGTAACTTGATCCGGCCCTTCGCATCGAGCACTACCAAATTTATACCCCGAAACATAATTTATCCCATTTTTGCCCACATTTACCCACTTTTTGCCACTTAATTACACTATAGGAATTAGAATTGCTTCTTGTCAAGCATTAGCTGGGCGCGTTTGGATAAATGTGTTTTATAAGCACAAAAAGAGTAGATGTACTATAAAAATTGGAGAATTAATTACCTGAATGGTAATATTTTAGATAAGAGAGTCAGCCGATAAGCCGGGTTCTGTCATGGACAGTCATTCATCTAGGATATACGTCACCATATACCTCAAGCGACCTACCCGAACCTAGCGTGGGCCACGCCTAATAGGTTCCTATTTGGTCTTGCTCCAAGTGGGGTTTGCCCTGCCATCACTGTTACCAATGATGCGGTGTGCTTTTACCACACCTTTTCACCCTTACCTAACTATAATTTCACCAAAGAAACTACGGTTTTGGCGGTATATTTTCTGTGGCACTTTCCGTAGGCTTACGCCTCCCAGGCATTACCTGGCACTTTGCCCGATGGAGCCCGGACTTTCCTCTGTAAAAAATACAGCGACTGTCTAGCCAACTCTACTTGGGCGCTAGCGTACTATTTTTTCACAGTGCATTGCAATACAATTAAACAAGTTTCGCGAATAAAGATCATCAAAAAAAAAACTTAACCCTTTTCTACCCGCTTGTCATTGCAAGCGCGTAAAATATTAATTGTCATTGCGAGCACCGTAGGTGCGTGGCAATCCATAGATGGCCACGCTCATTACATTCGCTCGCCATGACGGTGATTTTTTTAGTTTTTACTTAATTTAACTCAATTTGCGAAACGACTGTAGAAAGTTTTATTGGGATAATGCAGGTTTAAAAAGAGGTCTAATGAAAAAATTGTATATCGGTTTAATGTCAGGTACCAGCATGGATGCAGTGGATGCTGCTTTAGTTGATTTTTCTAATGATCAACCGAAGTTACTTGCTACGTACAAATCCCCTCTACCCAATACTTTGCGCACCGAGCTAACCAAGCTTTACAACACAGACTCGATCAACATAGTAAAATTTGCTGAACTCGATCAAAAAATTGGATTAATTTCAGCGGAAGCAGTAAAAAAATTATTAGCAGAAAGTCCATATTCGGCTAAGGATATTTTGGCCATAGGTAGCCATGGGCAAACCGTTTTTCATTATCCACATCTTACTTCCCACCCTTTTACGATTCAGATTGGTGATCCTAATATTATTGCCGAAAAAACCGGTATTACCACCATTGCCGATTTTCGCCGCCGCGATATTGCTGCTGGAGGTCAAGGGGCGCCGCTCACACCCGCTTTTCACAACACTGTTTTTCGTAATAAAGAAGAAGATACTATCGTGTTAAATCTCGGTGGGATTGCCAATATCACTTACTTAGCTGCAGATTTAAAAGCGCTAGTTTTAGGTTTTGATACCGGGCCGGCTAATTGTCTACTCGATCAATGGATACACCATCATCTTAAGCGCTGGTTTGATGAAGATGGCGCTTGGGCGGCGAGTACTACTTTTGACGAAGCCTTGTTAGAGCAATTTTTATCTGATCCTTATTTTCAATTAAAACCTCCCAAAAGTACTGGACCCGAATACTTCAATTTTAAATGGGTCGAGACACAACTCGCGACACTAAACCGGCAGTTGGAACCTGCTAGTGTGCAAGCAACACTTTGCGAACTCATTGCGGCCAGTGTTGCCAAAGCCATACTCGATTTTAAAAGTATGCAGGGTGTCATTTTGCTGTGTGGAGGAGGAAGTAAAAATACTTATTTAAGAAAACGCATACAGCAACATTGTTATGCACATCAGGTATTATTAACCGATGATCGCGGGATATCCAGTGAATGGTTAGAAGCAATGGCCTTCGCCTGGATTGCAAAACAAACCTTGGAAGGAAAATGTAGTAATCTTCCTGAAGTCACAGGGGCTAAAAACCCAACGATACTCGGCGGAATATACCTAGCCCTATCCGATTAAATTTTAATTATTTATTCAGCATAAAATATGCTACAATTGTAGAAATATGAAACTTTTGTAGGTATTCTAATGGGTGTTCCAATAAGGATTGACGAATCTATATATAAAGCCGCTAAAAAGGTAGCGCGTGCTGAGTGCCGTTCTATTCCTAATCAAATCGAGTTTTGGGCAAAAATAGGAAAATGTGCCCTAGAAAATCCAGATTTGCCAACCGAGTTCATCAAAGAAGTATTAATCTCAAAACACACCGATCGATCACTAGCAGAACCTTTTAATTTTGAAAATAACGATGACTAACATTGTTATTACACAAATGCCTGCTTTTAAAAATACCTATAAAAAGCTGCATTTGAGGGAGAAATTACAGGTCAATGACGCGATAAAAGCTATCATTCAAAACCCAAGAATAGGCCAAGAAAAGAAAGGTGATTTATCGGGTATATTTGTTTACAAATTTAAAATGGATCGACGTGAAATATTATTAGCTTATGAGTGGAATTTCAAGCATAGAATTTTGCTAGCTATGGGCATCCATGAAAATTTTTATCGTGATTTAAAAAAATGAGAAAATGAAGTTTTAAGCGGCAAAAGAAGAACCGCAACCGCAGGTAGTTTTGGCATTCGGATTTCGAATAATAAACTGTTCACCGGTTAAATCAGATTTATAATCAATTTCCGCACCTACTAGGTAAACTAAACTCATCGGATCCACCAGTAGTTGAACTTTAATGTTATTGTTATTTTGATCTTTTCCACTTTCTTTAACGATCACCGTATCGTCTTCATTGATAGTCTCATCGAAACTAAATCCATACTGAAAACCAGAACAACCACCACCGGTAATAAATACACGCAATTTTAGCTGAAAATTCTCTTCCTCTGTCATCAACTCCCATATTTTGTGAGCTGCCTTTTCAGTAATAACAATCGGCTGCATCTCTGTTAAAGGCAGCTCTGAAGAAACTAAATTTTGTTGTGATGCTATTTCTGACATAATGACCTATTTTTGGGGATTCGAGTAAAAATTA
Organism: Rickettsiella endosymbiont of Miltochrista miniata; assembly: GCF_964031245.1. Lineage (NCBI taxonomy): Bacteria > Pseudomonadati > Pseudomonadota > Gammaproteobacteria > Legionellales > Coxiellaceae > Rickettsiella > Rickettsiella endosymbiont of Miltochrista miniata. Next base: position 675,103 of record NZ_OZ035017.1, on the reverse strand, counting down.
TACATCATTTTGAGTGCTAGGCCTACCAGGCTATAGCCCTTCGCAGACGAAATCGAATTACGCAATACCGTGTAATTGCCTACGTAACTGCCTAAAGTCCTTGGGATTTAAACTATCCGGCAATAAAACTAAAGAAATTTTGCTTTTTTTCTTACCTAGGGAAACAAAGTTTAATAGCACAAAATAACGAGTACAAATACTATCATCAGCCAAATTTAATAGGCTCACTTCGCCTAGATTATTTCTTAATTGCCAGCAACCCGAGCTTTGCTGCCAAAATTCAATGACAGAATGAGGATTATTCAATAAGACATGTTGGCAAAAAAGTGTAACGAAACTCATTAAACACGCTAAGCTTAACAATAATTTAGTCCACCATGGCCAGGGCAAAAAGCACAAACAAGCAATAGCACCACCATGCACTACTAAGAGTAAAATAGCTAAATAATAAGAAGATTTTAAACGATAAAAATTAACAGCCACAACTTATCATCCGTTCTATCAAAGTCCGCATTGCTTCATTTTCAATCGGCTGACGCTTAATCATATGGCAGTAAAGATCTTGGTCCGAATAAGTTAATAATTGCTCAAATAACACTTGATCGTCAGCTTTTAAATTTAGATAATTTTTATCTAAAAAAGCCAGCAAAATGAGATCCAATTCGAGCATTCCACGACGACATTGCCATCGTAAACGTTGTAGTTTTTCTTGCAAATTCTTCATAGCTAAGAAGTTATCATCTCAGTCAAAAATCAATTCACTAGAATATCACGAACTTGCCGCTGGCTACTATCACCCATGATGGCATAGCCTGCTGCATGAGGAAGTTTATCCTGATATATTTGCGAAAATTGGCCAAGATAGTCGGGATTAAAGAAAATACTTTTCACCCCCAAACTCGATAAAGTCACATAATTGGCACGTATTCCTAAAGGGGTTTTCTTTAAGAAAAGCAATTCCAATTCTGAATAAAGAGGGTCTGAGTCTTGTATGGTATTTTTATTAGTTTTTTCAACTAAAGCAAAAACATCCCGGGTTTCAAGGACATCATCGCGATGATCTTCAGCCGATTTCGTTGGATGAACGACTAAAAATCCTGAGTTTTCTGGTAAAAAAGTTGCATAATCTTTGTTACTTTTAATGCTGAGATCCAATACCAAAGCACGCGTTATTGCTCGAGATCCGATAAAAAACACCTCTTCACTCGGAAAAAAACGAGTCAATAAGATATAAGCCAGACTCGCTATAGCAATCAATAAAACAGCTATCAATACTTTTAAGCCAGTTATTTTGGTCATTCGCTTCCTGCCTTATCTAAAAGGAAAAATAAGTTAATGAATTATTTAACTTTAACCGATTTATATCGCTCATCATGTTTTGCCAAGACCTGTTTGGCTTGCATAATCCCTGCTTGATCCAAACTCCCTTCAACCACCACAGACTGCCCCTCACGGAATAAATCCGGTAGTACACCTTGATATTCAACCAGAACATTATGTGACGCATCGCTCACTACAAAAGAAACCAACAATTGTTGTTGATTTTGTTTCACTGTGCCTTTTTTAACTTGACCACCTAAACGAAAAAGCCGTCCCGGCGTTAAGTGTCGTTCAGCAAGCTGTGTCGGTGTATAAAACAAATTGATGTTTTGTTTTAATGCATAGAGAGATAAAGCTATCACTAAGCCGGCCACTAATAACATGAGCAAAACGAAATTTAAACGTTTTTTTTGGAGCGCATTCATTGCATTTTTCTATCCCTAATCATACAGGGTTCGCAAACCGTCATGGCGAGCGAATGGAATGAGCGTGGCCATCCACCGTTTCCTATTCCTAGATTGCCGCGCACCTACGGTGCTCGCAATGACGAGTAAACTTTCCCCAGAAAAGACTCACTAGTTATCATTAACCAATTCGTTGACTTGTAACGCTGCAAAAACTTCATTTAACTGTTGAGTAACACGTAAAAAAGTCGTCCGTTTAGAAAGTTCCTTTAAACGCTGTGCGCCGACATAAGTACAGGCAGAACGCAAGCCCCCTAAAATATCAAGTACCGTATTTTCTACCTTGCCTCGGTAAGGAACGTTCACAGAACGACCTTCACTGGCACGATAAGCATTCATCTTGCCATGATGCTTATGCATCGCCTCACTCGAGCTCATTCCATAAAATCGCATAAAGTATTGGCCATTTTCCTCTACTTTTTCGCCAGCGCATTCTTCATGGCCAGCCAACATGCCGCCTAGCATAACAAAGTCTGCGCCTGCGGCAAAAGCTTTGGCAACATCCCCAGGTGAAACGCAACCACCATCGGCACACAAATGACCGCCTAACCCATGTACCGCATCAGCACATTCTATGATAGCGGACAATTGCGGGTAACCAACCCCGGTTTTCAAACGTGTGGTACAAACAGAACCTGGACCAATGCCTACTTTAACGATATCTGCTCCTGCTAACACCAACTCTTCGGCCATTTCAGCCGTGACGACATTACCTGCAATTAATGTCTTCTTAGGATACTTTTTTCGCAAGGCACGGATACTGTCAACGAAACGTTGCGTATAACCATTGGCAACATCAATACAAATGAAAGGGCTAGGTGCACTTTTAACAATTTTTGCCAGCATCTCAGCATCTTCGGTTTTAATCCCGGTGGTTGGAAAACAGTATGCGGTAAGTTTGGGATGTTGTTTATAAAATTTCTTCCAGTCGCTTAAACTGGCAAATTTATCAATCGCGGTGAGTAACTTATGTTTTGATAAGCTTTTCGCCATTGCAAAAGTACCGGTATGATCCATATTCGAAGCAATAACAGGTATTCCTTTCCATGAGAGTCGTGAATGTTTAAACGTATATTCGCGGGTTAAATCAACATCCGCACGCGTTTGCAAGGTGCTACGCTTCGGGCGAATTAATACGTCCTTAAAATCTAATCTTATTTCTTGCTCGATACGCATAATGACCTCACGACTTTAATGATTGTTCGTTGTAACGACACACAAACCTTACTCGCTTTAAAAGCGCCTATGTTATCATATCAACATGAAAAAACCCTTAGTCTTAGTCGATGGTACTTCTTATCTTTACCGTGCCTTTCATGCGCTTCCCCCTTTAAGTAATTCGAGAGGAGAACCTACCGGCGCGGTTTATGGGGTGATTAATATGCTACGCAAATTAATCAAGGATACCCATCCAGAATATATGGTCGTCGTTTTCGATGCCAAGGGAAAAACCTTCCGCGAAGAATTGTATACCGAATATAAAGCCCACCGCCCTACTATGCCAGATGATTTACAACTGCAAGTAGAACCGCTATATGCCATCGTGCGTAGTTTAGGTTTACCACTTATCATTCATCCAGGCGTTGAAGCCGACGATGTCATAGGCACATTGGCTTCTAAAGCAGTACAGCAACATTTACCGGTTTTAATTTCCACCGGTGATAAAGATTTTGCACAATTAGTCTGCGAACAGATTACGCTAGTTAATACCATGACGAATACACAATTAGACCGTCAAGGTGTTATTGACAAATTTGGCGTTACTCCAGAACAAATAACCGATTATTTAAGTTTGATTGGTGATACGGTAGATAATGTACCTGGAATCCCCAAGGTAGGACCAAAAACTGCCGCAAAATGGCTTAATCAATATGGAAATCTCGAATCACTCATAAAAAATGTGGATGAAATTAAAGGGAAAGTCGGAGAAAACCTTAAGGCACACCTCGATAAACTCCCCTTATCTCGTCAATTAGTCACGATTAAAAAAGATGTCGACTTCGAATTTGATTTGGAAAAATTTCGGCCTAAGGCGCCTGATACAACCGCTTTAATGGAATGGTATAAGCAATTAGAATTCAAAGGATGGATCAGAGAGTTAGAAAAAAATCTCAATCCAGACAGCGAAGTCAGTGATAAAAATCTCCTCATACCAACGCCTTATTCGTTAATTCTCGACGAAAAAGCTTTTCAAACTCTCTTGAAACAATTAATTAAAGCAAAAACCTGGGCATTCGATACCGAAACTACGAGTCTAGATGTCATGCAAGCAGAGCTGGTAGGTCTGTCTTTTGCAATAAATGGTGAAAAACCGGTTTATATTCCTTTAGCGCATGATTACACAGGGGCACCCAAACAATTAAATAGAAATTGGGTGCTGCAGCAATTAAAACCACTATTTGAAGATCCTAAGCAGTTAAAAGTAGGTCATAACTTAAAATATGATATGGGTGTTCTGGCAAATTATGGCATCGAATTGCAAGGACTCAGTTTTGATACCATGCTGGAGTCTTATTTACTTGATAGCGCAAGTAATTCACATAGTCTTGATAGTGCTGCAATAAAACATCTCGATCATAAAACCATACGTTTTGAAGAAATTGCGGGTAAAGGCGCTAAACAAAAAACTTTCAATCAAATTGATATCCAAGCCGCCGGTCCCTATGCCGCTGAAGATGCCGCTATTGCTTTACGCTTACATGAAATACTTAAACCGAAATTAAATGCATTGCCGGGTTTATCTAAAGTTTTCACACACATTGAAATGCCATTAGTCCCGGTGTTATCCCATATCGAACGGCATGGTGTATTAGTTGATGCGCAATTATTGAAAAAACAAAGTCGTTCTATTGCGAAGCGCTTATTAAAACTCGAAGAAGAAGCTTATCAATTAGCCGGTAAAACCTTTAACTTAGGATCACCCAAACAACTGCAAACGATATTATTTATTGAGCAAGGTTTACCTATCTTAGAAAAAACGCCTAAAGGTCAAGCATCGACCTCTGAAAGTGTTTTGCAAGCGCTCGCCATAAAATTTCCCTTGGCAAAAGTCATTTTAAAACATCGTAGTTTAAGTAAATTAAAATCAACTTATACGGATAAACTTCCGCTGCAAATTAATCCAAAAACCGGTCGTATCCATACTTCTTATCATCAAGCGGCAGTCGTTACAGGGAGACTTTCCTCATCGGATCCTAATCTACAAAATATTCCTGCTCGGACTAAAGAAGGCCGAAAAATCCGCCAAGCATTTATTGCTCCGCCGGGTTATAAAATTATTGCAGCAGACTACTCTCAAATTGAATTACGACTTGTTGCCCATGTTTCACAAGATCAAGGTTTACTGACTGCATTTGCACGAGGCCTTGATATCCATCAAGCCACAGCGGCAGAAGTTTTAAATATACCCTTAGAACAAGTCACACATGAACAACGCCGTAGTGCTAAAGCAGTCAATTTTGGTCTTATTTATGGAATGTCCGCGTTTGGCCTAGCGAGACAATTAGGCATCTCACGTGAAGAAGCTAAAAATTATATCGATCGCTACTTTACTCGTTATCCAGGAGTAAAAGAGTATATGGAACGCACGCGCCAGCAAGCTCATGAACATGCTTATGTCACGACCTTATTTGGACGACGTTTGAATTTGGCCTATATTAATTCTAATGACCCACTACAACGGCGAGCCAGCGAACGCGCTGCAATCAATGCGCCTTTACAAGGAAGCGCAGCAGATATCATAAAAAAGGCGATGATCACTATCGATGATGCTTTAACCCAACAAGGTCTAAAGGCGCATATGATTATGCAAGTTCACGACGAACTGGTATTTGAAGTCGCCGATGCGGATGTAAATTCAGCCAAGCAACTGATTGAAGACTTAATGGTCAACACCACGCAATTGTCTGTCCCACTTCTGGTCGATATTCAGATAGGCGCGAATTGGGACAAAGCGCTTTAACTGAAGCTGATTTCGTACCTATACTCAAAGCAATTGGATTTTTGGCAAGGCGCCGTGATAATGAAGCAACCGGAGTGTATTGTCATACATGAGGATTGCGAATTGAGCGGCAACACAGCCAAAAATTCAAGTGCGAAGGGTATAAATTTACCAAATATTACCTGCCACCTCCCAGAGACGAGACAAACTCTTAACGTTCAGGGCTATGCCCTATGCATTTCCCATGCTAAACTTACTGCGCTTGGTTATAAGCTAAATAAATTTAAGGCCAAGGCTTTTTGAGATTATATTTATATTTAAAATTTGCATGGAGAAGCTAATTATGTCTAAAGGGCAACTACAAGATCCTTTTCTAAACGCATTGCGTAAAGATAAAGTTCCTGTTTCAATCTATCTTGTTAACGGGATTAAACTTCAGGGTTTAGTAGAATCATTTGATCAGTTCGTAGTGTTATTAAAAAACTCAGTTAGCCAGATGGTCTACAAACATGCTATTTCAACAGTCGTTCCAGCAAAGAATGTTAAATTAGCAAGTATTGATGAATGCAATGATCAGCAAAATACTAATACGCCAATCGAGGAACTAGAAACCAGTAATGCTTGAACGTCCCCAAAGCGGAGAGCTAGCACTATTAGTCCATATTTATTTTAAAAAATATGAACCGGAAGAAATAGTAAAAGAATTTCAGGAGCTAGCTCTAGCAGCGGGCGCCCAAGCGATGGCTCTCATCACTGGGCGACAACGTAAAGCTCAAGTAAAATATTTCATTGGCTTGGGTAAACTTGAAGAAATTTACACTGCTTCAATTGCGCATCAAGCACAATTAATTCTATTTAATCACGAACTAAGTCCCGCTCAGGAACGTAATTTAGAACAAAAATTACATTGTCGGGTATTAGGCCGTACTGGATTAATTCTAGATATTTTTGCCCAACGTGCCCGTACCTTTGAAGGAAAATTACAGGTTAGACTTGCTCAACTAGAACATCTTTCCACGCGGCTCATCCGTGGTTGGACGCACTTGGAAAGACAACGCGGTGGTATTGGCTTACGAGGCCCCGGTGAAACGCAATTAGAAACCGATAAGCGTTTGATTCGACAACAAATAAAAATTATAAAAAAACGTTTAGAAAAAGTTCGCGCGCAACGTGCGCAAAGCCAGCGTGCAAGAAGAAAGTCTCAGTTACCGCATATTTCCTTAGTCGGGTACACCAATACTGGAAAATCAACGCTATTTAATCGTTTAACTAAAGCCATGGTTTTTGTGGCTAATCAACCTTTTGCAACGTTAGATCCCAGTATACGTCGACTGCCTCTTAACAACGGACAAATAGCTATTTTGGCCGATACAGTGGGTTTTATACGCCATTTACCTCATCATTTAGTCGTGGCTTTTCGAGCAACTTTAGAAGAAACCCAACAAGCCAATCTATTATTGCATGTAGTGGATGCGACTAATACCGAGAAGAACGAATGTAAGCTAGCGGTAAATAATGTTTTAAAACAAATACACACCGATCATATTACTCAATTGCTCGTTGTGAATAAAATTGATTTACTAGAAAATACACCGCCTCGCTTAGAACGAAATGCAGCAGGCTTACCTGTTAAGGTGTGGATATCTGCTCAATCGGGAATAGGTATCGATTTATTACACCTAGCTATCATCGAATGTCTTGCTTATCAAGCAAACAGCGAAAAATCTTATCTGCTAAACCATCACGCACAAGCAAGCCTATTTGATCCAGCATCTGTTCATAACGACGCATGGATGAATTAATAGTTGCGAGAATGGCTCAGCATGCCTAAAATGCTCCTCATAGTGCGATTGCCGCGCGCTACGCGCTCGCAACGATGGGTAAATATCACTGGAATGTGAGGTATTTAACCACTTTGCACTAAAAAAAGGTAAACTGTATTGTAAAGACAATAGATTTGAAAAAATCTTAGAAAGCTAATAATTGGAGTACTCTATGCCCTGGAACGAACCGGGTGATCCCAGTAAAAACAAAGATCCGTGGACAGGACGACCGAAACAGAATCCTCCTGATCTCGAAGCTTTTCTGCGTGATTTAGTTAAAAAAATCGTCGCTTTATTTAAGCTAAGAATTTTGAATAAGAAATCGGCGTTTGCTCGTCCTTTCTTACCCACAAAACTTAATGCGAAGTCCATTAGTCTGATTTCGATCTTCTGCTTACTTGCGTGGCTTGCGCTCGGCTTTTTTAAAGTCAATATGGATGAATCAGCCGTTATTACTCGCTTTGGGGCCTATAGCACAACACTAGGTTCTGGTTATCATTGGATTCTTAAACCTTTCCAACACTATACAATAATAAATTCCGGCAAAGTGACCACACTTTCCACTCACGTTAAATTATTGACGCAAGATGAAAACAAAATTGCTGTAGACGTCGATATTGATTACTCTATCGTTAACCCACACAACTATCTTTTTGCAACCGTTGATCCTTTGCTCCACTTGGAAGAAACCCTACACAGTGTAATCAATCGGGTACTCAGTCAGTTTACTTTAAACCAACTGCAAACCATTTCACATCTTTCACTCGCAGAACGTTTACAAAAACAACTGAATACATTAACGATAAAACAACAAACCGGATTAGCCATCAAAAATATTGAGCTGGCATCTATCCAAATTCCAAAGCAATTGCAAGCCTCTTTTATCGATGCCGCGAATGCTAAAAGTGATAAAGAACAACTAGAAAAACTAGCCAATGTTTATGCGATTCAAGTAGAACCACGAGCTCAAGCGCTGGCACAACGCTTTATAGCGGATGCCAAGGCTTACCAACAAGAAATAGTATTAAAAGCCAAAACTGATATCATTCGCTTTTTGGCTTTACTCCCTGCTTACGAAGCTTCTCCTGCATTGACACGAAAACGGCTTTACTTAAGCGCCTTGCAAACGATGATGGCACACAGCAATAAACTGATTGTCGCTAATAATGCGAATACTAATTTTTCCTTAGCATTAGATCAGATCCAAACGACATCTCCTGTAAACACAGAGACAGCAGAAAAAACCCCTACTTCGGCTAGCAACGATAAAAAGCCAAGTATTGAGATTGAGAACGAATCAAGTAATAAAACAAATGATACTATCCCCAGTAGTTACAATATTTCCGGAGGATATGAATGATCATTCTAAGAAAAAAAATTCATTTACTCTTAGGTTTTTTAGTCTGTTTATTATTTATTCTTTATCAAAGCGCTACTATTGTGCCCGAAGGTCATAGCGGTTTATTACTGTCTGCAGAAAAATTAACCAACAATGCGCAGGGGAAAGATTTAGTTCTGAAACCTGGCTTACATTTTAAAATCCCTTTTTTGATGCGTCCGATATTGCTGGATAATCGCTTGCAAACACTGTTCTTTAGTGAAACCAGTGATGCAACAAATTTACAAGGTAAACCCATCAACATCGATTATTATGCAAGTTGGCGCATCAGTGATCCCGTGCGTTACTACGAACAAACAAAAAATAATTTGCAGGAAATTAAATTATTAATCAGTCAGCAGATAAACACTTTATTTAATGATAAAGATCCGCATCTATCCTTTAGTCAACTCATCCAACACGGATCATCTGCGCAAATAGATTCTGTTTTGTCTACGGTTAATAAGCAACTTCAAACCGCCGGTATTAAACTTATCGCTATTGGCTTTAAGCAATTACATCTCTCTGCCGATGCTAATGCACGATTATTGAATAGTATGAGTAGTGAACAAGAAAATATTGCCATTGCTCAACGCGCCGAAGGCAAAGCCAATGCCGAATTGATTCGTGCCAACGCCGATAATTCAGTCAGCTTGATTTTGGCTAAGGCAAAAGAAGAAGCCGCAAGAATTCGTGCACAAGGCGATGCCGACGCCGCAAAAATATATAATCAAGCCTACAATAAGAATCCAGAATTTGCTGCTTTTTATCTCAATTTAGAAGCCTATCAACAAGGATTTAACCAGTCCTCAATGAATAATTTTTTGTTATTAAATACAAAAGATCAACCCTTAAAACTAGAAAAAATTAACTCGCACCAAAGCCAGCTTAAATTAACCCGCTAAATCTTATGACAAAAACCATCATCATTATTGGATGCCAATGGGGCGACGAAGGCAAAGGGAAAATTGTTGACTTGCTTACGCAACACGTTAAAGCCGTGGTACGTTTTCAGGGAGGACATAATGCCGGGCATACTTTAGTTATCCAAGGTAAGAAAACTATTTTACGCTTAATCCCTTCTGGAATTTTACATGCCGGCGTAGAATGTTTAATTGGTAATGGCGTGGTAATCTCGCCAGAAGCCCTGATTAAAGAAATGGAAGAGTTAGAACTGCAAGGCATCCCTGCACGACTACGCTTAAAGCTCAGTGCAACCTGCCCTATTATCTTACCCACACATATCGCACTCGACGAAGCACGCGAAAAGAGCGGAAAAAATGCTATCGGCACAACCAAGCGCGGTATTGGGCCTGCCTATGAAGATAAGGTAGCGCGACGCGGTTTACGACTGTGTGATTTTTTTAATCCACAACAGTTCGCTGAAAAATTAAAAACTCTCTTTCATTATCATAATTTTATACTTGAACATTATTATCGAGCACCCACCATCGATTACGAGCAAGCCTGTGCTCATTTATTAACATTAGGCAAACAATTAGTTCCCTTAATTACCGATATCCCTGCACTTTTAGCAGCATATTATCAAGAGAAAAAACCTCTATTATTTGAAGGTGCGCAAGGTACTTTTTTAGATATCGATCAAGGCACTTATCCCTATGTCACTTCATCTAATACCATAGCCGGCTCTGCAGCCACCGGTAGTGGTCTCGGCATCCGTTGTTTTGATTATGTCTTAGGTGTCAGCAAAGCGTATAGTACACGGGTCGGTAACGGCGTTTTCCCAACAGAATTAATCGACCAAGACGGTGATAATCTCAGAGACCGCGGTAACGAATACGGAAGCGTCACCAAGCGTCCACGTCGTTGCGGATGGTTAGATACGGTTTTATTGCGCCGTGCAATCCAATTGAATAGCGTATCAGGTCTTTGTCTAACTAAACTTGACGTGTTAGATACGCTGCCAACTATTAAAATTTGCACCGCTTATCGATTAGGATCACAGGTGTTAACCGATTTACCTTTAAATCCAGAGGATCTCAGCCAATGTATTCCGATGTACGAAGAACTCCCTGGATGGCAAACACCGACTACGCCGATTAAAGAATTGGCTAAATTACCCAAAAATGCACAAGCTTATTTACGCCGTATTGAAGAATTAGTTAGCGTACCGATAGTGATTATTTCTACCGGGGCTGATAGAGATGAAACGATAGTTTTGGAGAAGATTGTTTAAGTTGTAATCTTAATCAACTTTATTAAGAATATTTAATAATAAAGTTAGTGCTAAAACTCTAGGAATCACCATGGAAGGCAAACTAAACGTTCTTATCTGCTATGGCTTAGTTGGCCTCATCATTGCTTTATGGCCAATTTTGGTAAAAGAAAGAATTAACTTAGCAAACTTCCAATACGAAACCTCTATTCAATCCTCTGGGTGGATATGGAGATTAACATGCTTCTTAATTGCTTTTCTTGGTGCATTTTTTATCGCTGGCGAAACTATTCCTAGCTTAGTTTTAAGTTTCCTGCTAATAGTTTCAATGTTAGCTTTAAGCAGTGAAAAATTTGATATAGCTATCCTATTTTCCACCTTTCTAGCCTTATGTGTGTCAACAACCTTACTATGGTGGCATAGACATGGACATACGTTAAACATTAGTGGCTTTTCGACGGCTGCTATTTGTTTTTTTACATTTCTTTTTACTCAGCTATATAAAATTAACCCTAATCCATCTATAAAAATAATTCGTATCTTTACGTGGCTAATCGTTTATATGCTATGTGCGGCCCTGCTAAGCTTTTCCACGGGAATCTTTTCCAATGAAGAATTAATTAAAACGCTCTGGCATCATTGGAGTGCTTATATAGGTCCCGCAGAATTGCTATTATCTGGGGCAGTTATATTTCATGATTTCCCAGCCCAATATGGTCTTGGCCCTACTTTTCTCATTGCTAGTGCGTGTGGTCAGGATTGTTGGCAAGGGATGTATTATATAACTAGCCTTACCACATGGTTATTTTCATTATGTATTGCAAGCTTAGCATTTGCCTTAACACCTAATCGCTGGCCTGAGCGTCTTATTACGCTATCCCTTTGCTTAGCAACCTGTTTTTTTTGGACTGCTTTTCCACCCCTGGCTGGTTCCCCATTGGAAACACCCTCGGTCAGTGGCCTTCGTTTTCTTCCCGTTATTTTTCTAGTTACTTATTTGTTTTTTGTCACTCCTATTGAGCATTCAAAAATAAAAAGCATCATTGCCCATAGTTTTTGGGTGTTTGGAATACTTTGGTCACCCGAATCAGCATTTTATGTTACGTGTGTGTGGTGGCCTTATTATATTTTTGTCCGACGCGCACAAGGAAATATCACTACTCGTTTTAAAGGCCTACTCCAAGCTACAATTCGATTACTTTTAATCGCTGTAAGTTTGATAGTTATTTTTAATATTACCTTTCGCATTATTTATGGCCAAGGACCCACACTCTATGCTTTCCTTGCTTATGCACTTAACCCTCCTGGCGTTTTACCCATCAACCCACTCGGAGGAATAGTATATTTTCTTCTGGTAACAAGTATTGGCATAATCAGCCTATTTCATTTATGGCACAAATCGGGTGATACGCTTGAATTTCGATCAGGATTTTTAATAATACTATCGTGTTACAGTGTTTTTTCTTATTTTCTAGGTCGAAGTCACGATAATACTTTTCTAAATATTTCACCTTTTATTCTATTAGTTTTACTTTATACAGTCTCTATCACCCAAAAAAAATACTTACATAGAATCAGTGTTATTTGTCTGATGGCATTCCTAGGCTGGCTTCCAACTTTTGGTTGGGAAGCATGGCATGACAATATCAGCAAAGGTAGATTACTTTCCTTTAACCCGAACTTACTTCGTGACTATTTAGTATTTTCCTATCCCAAAAATCTTACCGTAACATCCAATCTTGTTAAAAATTCTCATTCTAATTTTACAAAAACACCTTGGGAAGCGATTACTTTTCTTCAGCGATATGAAGAACCTATGACGGTACTTAATTCTACTTTTAGTTTGATAAGTTCCCCCGCTTGGAATGCCATTCATGGTCCAGCCAATTATGTATTCCTTCCTTCTAAACAAAGACGACAGTTTCTAAAGGCAACTGCAAAAACACTGCATCGTTCGGGATGGCTCATTATTGAGAAGAATTCTCCCGTTGAGATGTTTTTAGAAGATTATGATTTTGTGTATAACCGTACAAATTATTTTGATTTTGGAAACTATTATGCGATTCGTTTTAGTCCAAAAAATAATTTATAAAACTAATTAGTAAAAATTATTTAATTAATATTTAAAGGATGAAATTGCAAATTTTATGGCTTTTATTTCTATCTCCGAACATAAAGAACAATTAAAACCAATTCCAGTAACCTCTCCTGCTGATAACCCTTTTCTCTTCTATGTCCGTTGTTTATTTGATTTACAACTCAAAACTATTACCGATTTTCTGCGACCTAAACTAGCTGCTATCTCTAATACGGTTCTTGATATTGGCGCAGGAAATTCTCCTTGGAAAAGTTTTTTAGGCAAAGGTGTTAGCTATGTCGGTTTAGACACTGAATCTGCTAAGGATTTTAATATGAAAAATAATAAAGAAATTATTTATTATTCTGGGGGAATTTTTCCATTTCCTGAGAATAAATTCAGTCATGCACTATGTATCGAAGTTTTAGAACATATTTTTGATACAGAAAATTTTTTAAGCGAAATATTTAGATGCTTAGAGCCTAATGGTCAACTTATATTAACAGTACCTTGGTCAGCTCGTAGACATCATCTACCTTATGATTACTTTCGTTTTACGCCAGAAGCTCTCGAGCAACTTTTTACAAAAAAAGGCTTTACTGATATTAGTATAGAAACCAGAGGGAATGATTTTGCAGTACTTTTTAACAAAACCCTATGTTTAATTCAGAGTATGTTTTTACCAAAAAAGAAAATACTAACGTTTTTAACACTTCCTATTGGATTAATACTTCTACCTAATTTATTATTATTTTTTATTCTGGCCCATCTGTCGATGAAATTAAAAATTAAATCTCAATTTGATCCCTTAGGATTTTCGTTAACCGCTACGAAACCTATAAATGTTTTAAGCTCACCCAATTGATAAGAGATTTTTATGTCATCTGATCGTTCTTGTCCGGTTTGTAAAAGTTCCAGCAAAGACGCTGCGCTTTTCCAGAAAGAAAATATTCATGAAAATCGAATTTCTGGATTCAGTTATGCATCTCGTAAAGAGCCAGAATTTATGTGTCATCGTTTGCTGCGCTGCAAAATATGTGATCTTGTCTATGTCAATAATCCACCTGAAGAGCATCATCTGGCTAATGCCTATCATGTTTCTGAATATGATAGCTCAGAAGAAGCCGATGACGCTGCATTCGCTTATATCAAAACTATCCAGCCCATCCTAGAAAATTTAACCGTTAAAAAGAAAGCCCTTGAAATTGGTTCTGGAACAGGCGTATTTCTTGAATTATTAAAAAATAACGGTTTCGAAGAATTAATTGGCATAGAACCCTCTGCAGCAGCTATTGAAGCTGCACCTATGCATCGCCATGCTTGGTTGCGAAAAGAAATTTTTAAAGAAGAAAATTTTGATCCTGCTTCATTTGATCTCATCTGTTGCTTTATGACGCTGGAACATGTATACGACCCGCTGATAATCGCCCAAGCAGCACAGCGGTTATTAAAACCAAATGGAGCTTTTGTTACAGTAACTCACGATTATAAAAGTTTAATAAACCGCATTCTCGGTAAAAAGTCCCCGATAATCGATATTGAACATATGCAATTATTTTCAAAAAAAAGTATCTGTGAGCTTTTTCAGCGTTCTGATTATACTAATATTTATTCAAAACCATTTATCAATCTGTATTCTTTTAGTTATTGGTTACGTCTCGCACCCTTGCCAACCGCGATAAAAAAGCAATTAAAATGGCTAAGTGGTTTAATTGGCGTTGATAAAATTAAAATTGGATTCAATGTGGGTAATCGAATAACAGCAGGATATAAACTATAAAAAATAAGCGCTGTTAAACTTCTAGTTTTGCAATAATAGATAAATCACTCAAAATGGATTCTAATAAATTTTCTGCATTTAATCCAAAAGAACTGCGCAGATAGGTTTGATCGCCCACTACATGCATGACTTTTTCATCTAAAGCATAAGCATAAATATAGGGACAATCTGGACCCAAACTTGCAGCTAAACTGGTAACCAGACTATTCATTCCACCATACTGCATATGCTCTTCAATAAGAAAAATATGCCTACTATGTCGAAGCAAATCCAAACAATTGTTGGTTGGAAAGGGTTTTAGTAAGGGTATAGAAAACACACCTATATTCAAATTATAATTCTCTTTTAGAAGAAGTTTTGTTTTTATAGCTTCAGATAGCACCGTTCCGTGACAAATAATATTAATATCCGAAAATAGCTCACTTTTGAAACTCGCTTCAATATCAAAATAATCAGAGTGAATGAGTGGTTCGCCGCCTTTAGATAATCTAAGATAACTTGGACCAGAATTTTTTTTTATATAGCCCATACAAGCTTCTAATTCAAAATTATCGGCGGGGCTTAATACCTTCATTTTAGGCATAGGCAACATGACGGCCAGATCTTCTACACCCAAATGCGTATAGCCATTGAGCCCATAGGCCAAACCTGCGCCAACAATGACAACAATCACATTCGCATTATGATAACAAACATCATTTCTAATTTGCTCGAGACAACGAATAGTCCCAAAATTGACAATACTATAAACAAAAACTCTTTTAGCCATTAAGGATAAGCCAACCGCGATTCCTATCATGTTTTGTTCAGCTATACCGACATTAATAAACCTGCTAGGAAACGCTTGCGCAAAAGGTTCCAGTACTGAGAAACCAAGATCGGCTGTTAATAGATAAATACTTTCATCTTCTTTTGCCCATGCACATAAAAGCTGAATAAACCGATTTCTCATAGTAACAGTTCTTTTTGCGCTTGATTATATTGTGCTTCATCGGGCGATCGATAATGCCAAAGCAGATTATTTTCCATGAAACTAACACCTTTGCCCTTAATGGTATGGGCAATGATCACTTTAGGTAAACTCGATTGATAAGCAAAAGCTCGGTCCAAATCAACATAATCATGCCCATCAACCTCTAAAACTTCCCAGTTAAACGATCGCCATTTGTTAGCAAAAGGTTCTAAATTTAATACTTCGTTAATCAGACCAAAGCTTTGAATTTTATTATAATCAATGATAACGGTTAAATTATTCAAGTAATGGTGAGGAGCAAATAAAGCAGCCTCCCAAATAGAGCCTTCGTCACATTCTCCATCACTTAAGATGATATATACCTTTTTTTTACTCGCTAAAGCAATTCCACAGCCCACCGATAGCCCATGACCTAATGCGCCTGTTGACAATTCAATACCTGGAACATTAGCGGTAATGTGTCCTGCAAGTCGCCCCCCATTTTTGCAAAAATCTGCTAATTCTTGAATGGGAAAAAAATCATAATTTGCCAAGGTTGAATAGAGTGCCGCTGCTGCGTGACCTTTACTCATAATAAGAAAATCTCGATCGAGCTTTTCCGGAAATTTTTGATCAACGTCTAAAATTTTTGCATATAAAATATTCAAAATATCGACTACAGAAAAACAACTCGCAATATGAGAAGCTCGTGCAGTATAAATCATATCTAAAATATTTTTTCTAATAGATTTTGATCGTTGAATAAGTTCATCCATAACAAAATTTATAAATTATATTACTAATTCATCTAAATGCGATTGATTTCGAAACCAATCCATCGTCATATTTAATGCATTGTTAAAATTTATATGCGGTTCTAAATTTAAATGCTTTCTAGCCAAACTAATATTTGGAATGTAATTATCATCAGCAATGCTAGATTTTGTATGGTTAACTATTTTTACCTCAACCTGTGGTTCCATACAATTAGCTATCATATTAGCAATTTCGCATATTGAATATCTTTCATTAGAGCCAACGTTATATGCAGTTAAATTTTTACCCTGAAAAAGGATAGTCCACAACCAAATACATAAATCAGAAATATATAAGTAAGAACGAAAAGCATGCCCATCACCTTTTATTAGAATTGGTTCATTATTTAATCGATTCTGAATAAAATTACCAATAGCAAAATGTAAGTCTAAAGGGAGGTACGGTCCAAAAAATGCAAAGCAACGTGCAATTTTAATATCAAAATGATGTTCTTTAGCATACAAATTACTCATATATTCAGCAATAAATTTTCCTATCGAATAGGAAGGCATTAGCCCAGTTGCATCAAATTGTGACAAATTACTTTCATTGATTACATCAACCCCTAGTTGTCTTCCATACATTGCGCCAGAACTTACAAAAAGAAATTTTTTAACACCACAATTTTTTGCAAACTCTAAAGTATATTTAGTACCTTGAACAATAGTTTCCAACATAGCCCACGAAGAAATTCTGGCATAATTACTATCCGTAGCAGCATGGATAATATGGGAAAAATTCCCTTGAGGATATTTAAAATCTAATATATTTCCTTCGCAAAATTTCAATGCTTTATCGTTTATTAGATGTGGACATTTTTTAAAAAAATTAGCTATGTCTCGCGTCAAAACTACCGCTTCAGCATTCAATTTTAATTTTTTATTTGCCCAGATAAAACTTTCTAAAAGCCAACTACCTAAAAACCCCGTTCCGCCAGTTATAAAAATACGCTGATCTTTTAGTTCATTCCATATCGATAAAGTTCGCGAAAGTATATAGTCTAAATCGTTGCCTAAAATATTATCATACATAATAAAGACTTATAATTAAGTGATGGCTTTTTCATCTAGAACATTTTTATTCTTTTGACCTATATCAAAATTAACTCGCTCTTTCTCAACAACTAAAGGGCGTTTCATTATTTTAGTATGTATCGATCCTATATATTCTCCTAATAGTCCAATAAAAAATAATTGCACAGAGAAAAAAAAGAATAAACCACATAAAATAGGAGCTATCCCCATACTAAATGATCGCCAAAACAATAATTTTGCCAGTAAGAAAAATATTGCTAAACAGAAACTTAAAATTGATAGAAAAAATCCGCCAATGGTTGCTAAACGAATAGGCAATTTTGAATAATTAGTAATACCCAGCATTGCAGTATCATATAAAGTATAAAAATTATTTTTTGTTTTACCATGTTTTCTAGTGGGCTGCGTATAAGAAATTTCCTTACGTTCAAAACCAATATCAGATATAAAACCTCTGAAATAAGGATAAGGATCATCGATTTTTTTTAATATATTCAGAAAATCTCGATCATATAAACCAAAGCCTGTAAAATTTCTAACTAAATCAACTTCTGCGATCGCTGTAACAAATTTGTAATACAAACTACGAATTGCAAACATAATCCGTGATTCTTCGCTTTTTTCTTTTATCCCAATAACTATTTTATAACCTGATTCCCAAGCTAAAATAAAATCATAGATCATTTGCGGCGGATCTTGTAGATCGGCTGCAATTAAGATCGAGGCATCGCCATTGGTCTGCAAGAGTCCATAGTAAGGGGATCGTATATGCCCAAAGTTACGTGCATTGATTATTATTTTTACATTACTATCCTTAAAAGCCATTTGCCTTAATATGTTTACAGTTTTATCTTTAGAATCATTATCAATAAATATGCATTCGTATTGATAATGGGAAAGTTTTTTAAAAATATCTTTTATTTTACTATATAATTCAATGATATTATCTTCTTCGTTATAGCAAGGTATTACAATAGAAATTAATTTCATTATTAATATCGCTGATAGTTTAAAGAAATATTTTTAATTGGATAATCCATTTTTTCTCCATGTAATTTTCTATAAAAAAACCAAGTATTTATTAATTAGATAAGATAGAATTGCCATAAATCCACTTGCAATTAAACCGCTTAGATAGAAATTAACGTTCCATAAGCTAAATAGCTTAATTAATATAATAAATAATAAATAAGTAAAAATATTGAATATAATAAATTTTTTAATTAGTTTTATATCCATTTTTTTGAAAACCAATTTACCCATTGTGAAAAAATTAAATACAAAACCAAGCAATCTTGAAAATAAACTCGCATAGAGATAATGAAAGCCTATAAAAATAAAAAAAGCATAAACTCCATAGCCAAATAGTGTATTAATTCCACCGACAAATAAAAAAGCTATAAATTGTTTTCTTGCTTCAAAATTTTCCTTAAGAAAACCAAAAATTATATTAGGTTTAGCTAATGACATAATATATGGTTAAAAATTAGGCTAATGTTTTCTGAAATTCTTCTATTTGTTTTAACGTGATATTTTGCATATTTTCTTCCTTAAAATAACTTTGATACCACTCAACCGTCTTTGCTAGCGCTGTTTCTATATTCCATTGGCTTTTCCAACCTAGAAACTGTTTTGCCTTAGTAGAGTTTAAACGGAGCAAATTAGTTTCACGTTTAAGTTCACTGGAATTTTCAATCCACTGTATTCCGCTTCCCCAATATTTGATAAGTGTATCAGTAAGCCAGCTAACGGTTTTATCTTGATCCTCGCTAGGCCCAAAATTCCAAGCCTGAGTATAAGCTGCCGGGGCTTCATATAAGTGTTTAGCAAGCATAAGATAAGCACTCAATGGCTCTAATACATGTTGCCATGGCCGTAAAGCATTAGGGTAACGTAAAGAAATATTTTGGTGTTTTATACAGGCATTGACCACATCCGGGACCAAACGATTCTGCCCCCAATCTCCACCCCCTATAACATTGCCTGCTCTCGCTGTAGCAATATTAATTCCTCTTTCTTTAAAATAAGAGTATGAATAGGCTTGTGTAATCAATTCCACACACGCCTTACTGCTACTATAAGGATCATAACCACCCAAAGTATCCTCTTCATGATAGCCACGATTTAATTCCTGATTTTGATAACACTTATCACTTGTAACATTGACTATCGCTTTCACTGAGTCTGTGAAACGCGCAGCTTCAAGAAGATTAGTAGTTCCGATTATATTGGTTGAATAGGTTATTAGTGGCTCCTGATATGAAAAATTAACCAGGGGTTGAGCAGCCATATGAATAATTATTTCAGGTTGATATTTTTGTAATGTCCTTTGAAGTAATTCAAAATTCCTTATATCCCCAATTATGCTCTTCATTTTTTCGCCAATCTGAGTAATATCGAAAAGATTTGGCTGGCTAGGAGGTTCTAGAGAAAAACCAACACAATTAACTCCTAAGGATTGCAGCCATAAACAAAGCCAACTTCCTTTAAAACCCGTATGTCCTGTGACTAATACATTTTTTCCGAGCCAAAATTTCATCAATGAATCTACCATTAAAGGGAAATAATATTCTCTGTCACTTGCGAGGTATTTCCCCAAATTTTCCAAGGTGCATTACCTTGTGACCAAAAAGTTTCTAAAGTATTTTTATCCCGTAACGTATCCATAGGATGCCAAAATCCTTTATGAAAAAAAGCCGATAATTCACCCTGTTGAGCTAAAGATTCTAAAGGGTTGTGTTCCCACACAGTATCATCGTTTTCAATATATTGAAGTACTTTGGGAGATAACACAAAAAAACCGCCATTAATCCAGGCACCTTCTTCTCTATGTTTTTCCTTAAAAGCAGTTACTTTATTACCCATAATATCCAAAGCTCCAAACCTACCTAAGGCTTGTACAGCTGTTAAGGTCGCTAAAGTTTTTTGTTGCTTGTGATATTGAATAAGTTCTTTAATATCAACATTGCCCACACCATCACCATAAGTAAAGCAAAAATCCTCGTTATCAAGATACCGAATTGCTTTTTTGAGACGACCACCTGTCATAGTATGTTCTCCAGTCTCAACTAAGGTTACTCGCCATGGCTCCGAATTATTTTGATGAACTATGGTGCAATTCTTCTTCATGTCAAACGTAACATCCGATGTATGCAAATAATAATTCGAAAAGTATTCTTTAATAAGGTATCCTTTGTATCCTAAACATATAATAAAATCATAGATCTCAAAAGCTGAAAAGATTTTCATGATATGCCAGATTATAGGCTTACCGCCGATTTCAATCATAGGTTTAGGACGCAAACTGGTTTCTTCACTAATACGCGTACCTGCTCCTCCTGCTAAAATAACGGCTTTCATCAATCTTCCTTTGTTAAGAATAACTTTATTACTTAATATCGTAACTTAAGTATTTAAATATTTTCAAATCTTAATTTAAACGTAAAATCAGTATTTTGTGGAACTCCATCAACAATAGCCCCTCTTATATAGGTAGGCTTTGCCGAAGCCAACCAAGTAATAGCATTGCCATTATAACTTTTTGGTGATGTTAATCGCAAAAAATAAAGTTCACCCTTTTTCAATGTAATCGGTTTAAATTTAAATGATTCCCAGCCATTATCTTGTAAAAGCCTCTCAGGCCGTTTAAAAGTGATTAATTGTTTACGATCTCTATTCAAAATTTCTAACTGAATATAATTATTATTTTGTCTTGAAAGCGCTGATAAAAATAAATCTACCTGTTTTAGTTTGCCATTTTCAGCAATAAATTTCTGTTCAAAAATCCTACTTGCTGTTAACTCTCCAAAATTTTTTTCTTTATCCGTACTTAAAATATATAAATCTTTATTATTAAAATTTATTATAAACATAAAAATTGCGGGAATGAGAAAAATCAAGATTCCTATGTAATACCTTTGTCGAATATTGTTATATAAAAAGAATGAATCAAGTATATATTTTTTATCAATAAATTTATATTTAAGAATAAATTGTAAAACTAAATAACCCCAAAACAAGGATAAATAGACATTAGAACTAAATCCTTTAAAAAGATTAAATAGAATACTAATATTTAAAAAATGTTTAAGAGGAAAATTAAATAATTTACCTTGAAACATAGCTAGGTCAACATTATCTTGAAAAGATAAAACGGTAAAACCTATAAAAAACACCATCGCGCACAAATCAAAAATCAAAAATTTTGAAATTTTATCTTTACTACTCAATACTGTGGTTAATACCATGGCGGGTGTAATAAATATTAACCATTGGGGATGCCATAACATAAAAAGAAAAGGAAATATACTTGAAAAAAGAAAAATAAATCCGGCTATTTTTTTATAATTATAGGAATTATCTAAGTAGTAAGCAATTCCAACCAATATTGAAAATATGGCAAATATATAATATATTTTCTGACCGCCATAGATTAATCCTGCAGAAAACACACGAGCGATTACAGAAAAGCCCAATACGCCTGAAATATACGCTGAGGAATGAATATATAAGGCCTGAATTATAAACGTTGGTATTAAAAAAATTAAGCCGCATAAAATTAATTTTATAATTTTTTTTTCAAAGAATAGAAGTAAAGGAATAAAAACAAAAAAAGGGAAATATTTAAATGTAATTGCTAATCCAAATAAAAATGAGGCCAAATAATTTTGTTTTTTTAAAAAAATTAAAAATCCAAATAATGTTAAAAATACGTAAAAGATATCATATTGTGAAAAAATGAATTGTGAAAATATCGCTATTGGTGAAGTTAACCAAAGCCAAGTGGCATAGACGCCCCATTTTTCATTTTTTTGATATACTTGTGTTACCTGATAAAAAAGCAGCCCCGTCGCGAGATAGACTAATGAGGTTAAGAGTTTAAGCCAATACACTAAATAAGGAGAGAAATAAAATGGAGATTTTATTAAGCCAAAAAGTTTGAATGGGTACAGCCAGACCGCAAAAATCGCAAATACAGTAGGCGGATAATTTGCCGAGGCGAAATCACCATGACCTTGTATCTTTTTGCAATTGTCATAAAATTCTAAGGGATTACCGAAAAGATAATTTAAAGAATTCCATCCGGTAACATAGATGTCTGATTGAAAAAAAGCGACATAACAAAATAGAAGAAGTAATCCGCCAACGAAATAGTCTGATTTGCCCAATTGACAAGCGGGAAATAATCTCTCAGTGACTTTCATTTAACCAAAGTCCATTTTAATATTTTTGCTAATTTAAGTCCATTTCTAAAAATTTTATAATCAGCATGCTACACTTTTTATATAGTGTTTACAATCAGAATCTCATGCACAATTATCCTATAAATGAGATAGACAAACTTAATATAAGCCAACTAACCTATTTGAGAGCTATATAAAATAATATCAGTCTAATATTTTTTATTTATTTTACAAACTCAGATAATGTTTTGATGATTCCTGAAGAAAATGTCTCTGTAGGTTGCCAATTTAATTCTCCTTTTATCTTATGGGTATTAATGGCATAACGCCAATCATGCCCTGCCCGGTCTTTTACAAAGGTAATTAAGTCAGCGTATTTATAGGAAATAGGTCTAATTTTGTTTAATGTATCACAGATAACTTGAATGACTTCTAGATTAGTTAATTCAGTATTGCCACCAATATTATAGCTTTCCCCCAATTTTCCGTTTCGAATCACTCTGTCGATACCTCTACAATGATCCTCAACATAAAGCCAATCACGAATGTTAGAGCCATCACCATAAACAGGTATTGGTTTTTGTCGTAAGCAACAATCAATAATGGTAGGAATAAATTTTTCATTATGTTGCAAAGGACCATAATTATTTGAGCAATTGGTTATGCTAACAGGAAGCCCATAAGTATTATAATAGGCGCGTACCAGATAGTCAGAAGATGCTTTGCTAGCTGAGTAAGGAGAATTAGGTCGGTAGGGCATTAGTTCAGTAAAAGCTGGCTCATCCTTCCGTAAACTGCCATACACTTCATCAGTGGATATATGATGAAATCGACAATCTTGTTCGTTTAAACCAAGTTCATGTAACCAATATTTTCGACACGAATCTAATAAAGCGAAAGTACCCGATATATTAGTTTGGATAAATTTTTCAGGTGAGTTAATCGAACGATCCACATGTGTTTCAGCGGCAAAATGTACAACCGTATCCACCTTAAAATCATTCAATAGACCCAACACTAATTGACTATCAAGTATATCTCCTTGCACAAAATGATGATTATCAGGATAGGGTAAATTTTTTAAATGATTCAAAGACCCTGCATAAGTGAGTTTATCGAGATTAATAATAAATATTTCAGGATAGAGGGTTTGATAATAGTGCACAAAATGACTTGCTATAAATCCTGCACCGCCAGTGATTAAAATGTTTCTGGGTGTATATGTCATAATAAAATATTCACTACCTTCTTTAAACCCGCAGACCACGTATTTGGTTTAATACCGAACACTTGAACAATCTTGTCGCAAGCCAATTCAGAATTAGGGGGCCTATATGCAATACTAGGATATTCTAATGCTGAAATGGGTATTACTTTTTTTAACTTTAACTCATGGTGTTCCGCTTCTTCTATTATTTTTTTTGCAAATTCATACCAGCTCAGCGATGGTGTTCCTGTATAATGATATGTACCCCATGCAAACTGACCTTTATGTAGACACTCTATTATTTTTAATAAAGTCTGTGCAATATCTCCGGCATAAGTAGGAGCTCCTTTTTGGTCAGCAATAACTCTTAATTCGGTTCGTTCATTTGCTAAGCAAATAATAGTTTTCACAAAATTATTTCCGTAACTTCCAAAAACCCAACTGACGCGTAAAATGATGTGTTTATACCAAATATTTCTTAACAAACTTTCACCACTTAATTTACTTTGCCCATAAACAGATAAGGGATTAGTTTTATCCTCTTCCACGTAAGGAATTTTTTTTTGACCATCAAAAATAAAGTCCGTAGAAATATGCAATAAAGGTATATTATATTCTTGGCCGATTGTTGCTAAATGTTCGACGCCTAATGCATTAACAGCAAAGGCAAGTTCGCTTTCTTTTTCAGCCTTATCTACAGCAGTATAGGCCGCAGCATTAATAATAAAATTTGGCTTAATTGTAGATATCGTTTGTTTTAACTGTCCAAAGTCTGTGATATTCAGTTGCTTATGGGTAAAAGGACATAATTCTAAGTTATACTTTACTGCTAAATCGACAATTTCATGCCCTACTTGACCTTGCGCACCAGTTAATATGACTTTAACCATGAAGAAACCTTAAATTTTCTTTATGCTAAACACTATTTATAAAAAGAGCTTTTTTTTGACAAAATTCCATCTTTAAGTCAATTCTATGTTGCCAACAAACTCTCTATAGATTCAGGTACAAAAGGTATTTTTTGCATTTCATTTTCCTTTTCTGCACTATTATCGAACAACAGAATTTTAGCAGATTTATACTCGGTACAAATGCGTATAAGCTCTAATACTTTATCTTTCTTAGGATTATACAGTTCGACATTAATTAACACAGTGGCATCAGACTTATATTCCTAGTCCTTAAAGATAGTAGTTAAGTACAATCGTTGATATTGTTTATCATTAAAAATCCATCCTTAATGCCTCGACTAGCGGCTATTAAACTTTGCATCGGTGTAGGTGAAAAAATTATTTTTCTTAACTTAAATAAATTTCCAGCTAAAATAAACAATTTACATGAAAGTGAAATATTTTTTTCCTGAAATAGAAATAAGCTATTACGTAGTG
The DNA here is from genome assembly GCF_964031245.1 of Rickettsiella endosymbiont of Miltochrista miniata. Classification (NCBI taxonomy): domain Bacteria; kingdom Pseudomonadati; phylum Pseudomonadota; class Gammaproteobacteria; order Legionellales; family Coxiellaceae; genus Rickettsiella; species Rickettsiella endosymbiont of Miltochrista miniata. The sequence goes on along the minus strand of NZ_OZ035017.1, from coordinate 649,565 downwards.
AGTAATAATATCGAAGTGATTGTTCATATTGAAAATTGAATTTACTTATTTTTTTGATTTCACCGATTCTATGCGACATATGAACATCAGATAACATGAATATTTGATAATTTTTGAATAAAGCACGTAAACACCATTCCGTATCAACTAAATCGATAAAATATTCTTTTTTGGGATAGCCAATATGTTTTAAAGTGGGTACCGAAATTAACATTCCTGAGCTGATTAACACATGTTTTAAATTTGGCGCTTTTAATAAGCTTCTTATCTTATCCTTTAATGTTCTAGTTTTTGATTCTCCAAGTTCAGGATCCTTCCAGGTTGGACCAATAGCGCACAAACGTGGATGTAATTTTTTTAATCGATAAAAGCCTGAAATCATGTCATTAATAAAATCTGGTGGCAATTGACTATCCTGATCCAGAAATATCACAAAATCAAAATTTTTCTCTTCGGCCATTTGACATGCGGCATGATGTGCACCGCCTACGCCGACATTTTTGGGACTTTTAAATAAAAAAACGTTCTTATTATTATCAAACTCAAAGGATAGAGAACCTTCGCTATTATCGAATAATAAAACCTTGCCTTTTTCATATTGGGAACAGATATCGATTAGGTCCAATACTTTTTTCTTATCAGGATGATAAAGAACGATATTAACTAATACAGCAGGTTTAGACATCATGTACATAAGCTATTTTAATAAATTGCAATATACCTTACACTAGGAAAAAATTAAAGCGATAGAAATGAAATTGCTCTTTTTTAAACAGCACTTAACAAGGAAAGTTATCAGTGAAAGGTATCATATTATCTGGTGGTTCAGGTACTCGCTTACATCCTATAACTAAAGGAATTAGTAAACAGTTACTCCCGATTTATGACAAACCTATGATTTATTATCCCCTCAGCGCTTTAATGTTGGCCGGTATTCAGGAAATATTAGTCATCACCAGCGTTCAAGCCTTGTCCCAATATCAGAGTTTGCTAGGTAACGGCGAACAATGGGGGATCAATCTCAGTTATTTAACCCAAGAAAATCCTGATGGTTTAGCGCAAGCTTTCATTATAGGTGAAAATTTTATTGGCAAAGATTCGGTCGCACTAATTCTAGGTGATAATCTATTTTATGGTGAGAAATTTTCCGAAAGCTTAACATCTGCAGCTGGACAACAACATGGCGCGAAGATTTTCTGTTATTTTGTCAATGATCCTGAGCGCTATGGTGTTGCCGTGTTTGATAACGATCAATGTTTAATTGACATAGAAGAAAAACCAACGTTGCCTAAATCAAATTGGGCGGTCACAGGTCTTTATTTTTATGATAATCAAGTGATTGATATTGCCAAAAATATTAAGCCTTCTAAACGTGGTGAATTGGAGATTACTGATGTGAATCGCCAATATTTAAGTCAAGGACAACTTTCACATCAACTAATCAGCCGTGGCAGTACTTGGTTAGATACCGGAACACACGATGCTTTATTAGAAGCTTCTCATTTTGTACAAGTCGTTGAAAAGAGGCAAGGCTTAAAAATAGCGTGTTTAGAAGAAATTGCTTGGCGAAAAGGGTTTATAACCGGTGAAGCTTTAGAAATTGCTGCTCGTAAATTACTCAATAGCAATTATGGTAACTATTTACTCGCTATACTGAAAAGAGCATTATGAAAATTATACCAACACCTATCCAAGATTTAATGGTAATCGATCCGATGTCTCATCAAGATGAACGAGGTTTTTTTTTAGAAGCTTTTCAGGCAGAACGCTATCAACGATTGCTAAAAAAAAATATTTATTTTGTTCAAGATAATTTATCTCGTTCCAGTAAAAATGTATTGCGAGGGCTGCATTATCAGATCAACCAGGCCCAAGATAAATTAGTCACTGTCATCCGCGGTAGTGTATTTGATGTGGCAGTGGATATCAGGACCGGTTCTGCTACTTTCGGGCACTGGTTTGGCATTATTTTGAACGATGAAAACCATTATCAACTTTTTATACCAAAAGGGTTTGCGCACGGTTTTTGCGTACTAAGTGAGATCGTTGATTTTCATTATAAATGCAGTGATTATTACAATCCTGAAGCTGAGCGAGGCATACTTTGGTCCGATCCAAACTTGGCTATTGATTGGCCACTGTCAGCGCCTATAATCTCACCTAAAGATAAAAATTATGCTTGCCTAAAAAATATTTTACCTGGTTTATTATTTTAACAACCATTTCCACGAATAATATAAAGCAGACTTACTCGCAATCCTTGCCATACGTTTATCTCGATAGGGAGCACGTCGCCAAACATGCTTGATTCTAACTGTCGGTGAATAAGCAATTTCAGAAATTTTTGCCAAGCGTCGACCTAAATCGGAGTCATCATAATACATAAAAAATTTTTCATCAAACCCACCTAAACGTTTAAGCAAATTCAAGCGGCAAAACATAAAACAACCGGTAGGATTACTTAATTTAAATATTACTTCATTATAATTTTTATCTTGCATCTCAAATTTTCTTAATTGATTCAAAAAAATTTTCTTAAAAATATCAGGAGCAAACCGACGCAAAAAACTAATCCAAAGGCTAGGATTATGCCGACAAAGATGTACTCTGTTTTCATCCATATCATATACATCAGGAACTAACATGCCGACTTGCTGATGCTGCTGCATAAATTCAAATGCATTTTTCAGCGTATCGGGCATTAAATACACATCATTATTCAGAATTAGATGATATTCCGCATTACTTGTTAATATAACTTGGTTGTGCCCATAACCATAACCGCCGTTTTTGGGAGAAATTAGATAAGTAATTGGTAAATTTGTAAAATTATTTTTAATTTTGAATTCTAAATCATTTTTTTTATTTAATTCTAAAGCACCATTATCTATAATGCTAATTTTATGAGAAATATCTTTGGGAATCGCATTGAGCAAACTTAAAAGGCATTCTTTTATTTGTAAGAAATCTTCTCCGTATATAACTATACTAATTGAAAGTTTAATTGGACACATAAATTTCTCTTGGATTATGTTAATTAAAATGATGAATTTCTTGATACAGATTTTTTATCTGCGCTACCATTTTTTGCGTAGTGAAATTTTCTTTAGCATAATGATAAGCCGATCGACCTAAAGATTGTAGCAATAAAGGTTCCTGATAAAGCTTATAGATTGCATTTGCCAGTGCTATAGAGCAGCGTGGAGGAACAACAAAGCCAGTCACAGCATCTAGATTCAAATTACTCGCAGCTTGAGTCACATCACAACAAATGACTGGTTTTGCACAAGCCATCGCTTCTAATTGAGCTATTCCAAATGCTTCACTTTCATTAATCGATGGCAAACAAAATAAATCACAAGCATGATAATAAGCTGGTAAATCTTGCTTAGCTATTTGTCCCAGAAAAAAGACTCGTTGTTCTAATTGTAAAATTTTGACTTGTTGCTTCAATTTTTGTGTTAATGCCCCCTCTCCTCCTAATAACAAAATAATATTCTTAGGCAATTGTTGCATTGCTTCAATTAAATAACAAAATCCCTTGTAATAGACATGTCTACCTAAAGCAAATACCAGAAAACGCTGAGAATATTGGTGTTTAATCTGATCGATTTTTTCCTGGCATTTATTGATCAAAAAATAATCAAAATCCACGCCGTAAGGGATAGTATGAATAATATTACGTTCCCTGGCGGCTTTAATCTGTTTAGAATGTTCAGCTAAATAAGGGGTCGATACAATTAGCGCGCTGGCCTGCTTCAATAAGCGATTAACAAAGGGTTGATAGAGCCGTAATAATTTCTTTTGTCTTATCACATCACTATGCCAGCTAATAATTCGTTTCACTGAATCAGGTAGAATTTCTGAAGCGAGGTGCGCCATAGGATTGGGCAAATGCAAATGGACGATAGAAAACTGATAATGCTGATAAAGTTTTTTTATATGGTAAGGCATGCTGGGACAAAAAGGAGTCCTAGCAAACATCCCTGCTAAAGCTATGCTACATTCAATGTAACCTGATTGTTCAATTATTTCATTTCTAAAAGAATTATTAGCAACCAAATTGAACAAATTAAAATCAAGACTCAATCCGGTAAGTAGCATATCAACAACAGTTTCGATTCCCCCTACTTGCTCATTCGAGAATTTTCCTAAATGTAAAATGTTTTCCATAAGTCCTTTGCGACCTTCCAGTCATTCGAATACAGTTGATATATTGATATACTAAAAAAGCTATGTTTCAATGGTCTTTAAATTATTTGGGTATGTATTTAGATAAATTAGGATTAAATCTTTACTCAAGCCCAAAGTTGGTATTCAATAACATACCTAGAGTTCCAAGCTTTAACAATAACAATAGCTCCAAAGGATAAAAAACAAAGACTTACTTTTAAAAATCTACTAAGTTCAAGGATGAAATAAGATGCTTGTCCCTGTTGTTTTGTCAGGTGGGAATGGGTCTCGCTTATGGCCTGTTTCTCGTGAAGCACACCCTAAACCCTTTATCCGGCTCAATAATGATCCTTATTCATTAATTCAGAAAACTTACCAACGTGCTGTCAACCTACCTAATGTTGAAAAAATTATCACCGTAACTAACTTTGAATATTATTATCAAAGTAAAAAAGAGCTTAGTGATTTGGGTTTGGCAGCTAACTCAAAAGAATTTAATTTTATTTTGGAGCCTTGTTCTCGAAACACAGCAGCGGCCATCGTCTTTAGCGCATTATTTATAAAAGAAATGATTGACCCAGAAGCAATATTATTGGTATTACCTGCCGATCATATCATTTTGAACCAAGACAAGTTTAACTCAAGCATAGCAAAAGCATATCAACTAGCAAAAAAAAATTTATTGACTACCTTTGGAATTATTCCTCACAAACCCGAAACAGCATATGGATATATTCAATATTTTGAATCTAAGGAGTTAAATTCTGCTTTTAAAGTTGTAAATTTCTTCGAAAAACCTAAATGTGAAGAAGCAAAATCATTCATAGAACAAGGCAATTATCTTTGGAACTCTGGTATTTTTTGTTTTAGTGTTAAAGCTTTTTTACAAGCAATAAAACAATATGCGCCAGAACTTTATCTTAAAGCATCAAATTGTTGGAAATTAAGCATTAAACAGAATAATAACTTTCAAGATAAAATAAAATTAGAGAAAGAAAGTTTTTCTGTATTAGAAAATATTTCAATTGATTATGCATTAATGGAAAAAGCACAAAATATTGCGGTTCTACCAGCAGATTTCGGTTGGTCAGATGTTGGTTCTTGGGATGCATTAAATACATTATTAGAACCATCAGAACATGGTAACCGTATAGTAGGAAATGCATTTTTAAAAGAAACTCATAATACGACTATTTATAGTCAAAATTCTCCTGGAAGACTAATTGCCGTACTAGGAGTAAAAAATTTAACCATTGTCGATACTATTGATGCCTTGCTAATCTGTGAGCAAGATCAGGTGCAGAAAGTCAAGCAAGTAGTAGAAGAATTAAAGTTAAATGGACAAGAGTCTTATCGCTATCATCAAACTGTTTATCGTCCCTGGGGGCATTACACCATTTTAGATCAAGGCCTAAATTATAAATTGAAACGATTGATAGTGCATGCTGGTGCTAGTTTATCCTTACAAATGCATCAATACCGCAGTGAATATTGGGTTGTCGTTGCTGGCACGGCCACTGTAGAAAATGATCAAAAAAAAATTATACTAAAGGAGCAAGAATCAACCTTTATAGCTCTGGGACATAAACATTGTTTAAGTAATTTTGATGACCAAGACTTAATTTTGATTGAGCTACAAATAGGTAGTTATTTAGGTGAAGACGATATTATCCGATTTAGAGATAATTATGATCGGGAGCATCATACAATTAGCAAAGAAGAAAATCTTTGTCATTGATTTTAAATATATAAATTTTTTAAAACGGCTTAATAGGAAAATTAATTAATTATGCAAGAAAAAAATATAGATACATTTAAATCGGATGTTATTGCCAATGGCGGATATCAATATTCAAATACTAAAAGATTATCTAGTATATTATCTAGCACGAGAACAAGCAAAGTTATTCATCAGGCGTTAGGCGACATAAAGGGAAAAAAAATTATTGATATTGGCTGTGGAGATGGCATATTTACTGAGGAACTTCTTGCATTAGATCCTGAATTTGTGACAGGGGTTGATCCAAATGATGCTGCCATTGCGGTTGCTAAAAAAAATATGGCGCATATAAAAAATATCGAATTTCAGGTGATGGATGTTTATCAAATTCCACTCATTAAAAAATATGATATAGCCATTGTACGAGGAGTTTTGCACCATTTATACCAAGTAGAAAAAGCTATCGAAATAATATGCAATATCGCAAATGAAATTATTGTGGCAGAACCAAATGGATATAATCCTGTGCTGAAAATATTAGAAAAAGTTTCTCCGTATCACATCGCTCATGAAGAAAAATCTTATTCGCCTAGGAAAATAGATAAATGGTTCAGAAATAATGGAGGACTTATAATTGAATCGATGTATGTTGGGTTTGTACCTTTGTTTTGTCCAGATTTTTTAGCAAAAATATTGAATTTTTTTGAACCTTATTTCGAGAAAACACCTTTACTACGTAATTTTTCTTGTGGTCAATATGTACAAAAAATTCAGATTAAAAATTTAACTAATTCCTAAAGAATTTAGTGTTTGACGATAAACCGCCAGAGTATCCTCTATACAAGATTTCCAAGAAAACTTAGCTGCCTGAAGAGGACCTAGCTGTTTTAACCTGTCACGTAAAGTTAAATCATTTATTAATTGATTTAATTTATCTGCTATCAAATCTATTTCAAATGGGTTAACCGGCATAGCTGCATCTCCCACTACTTCTGGCATTGCGGATTCACTACTGGCAAGTGTAGGTATACCACTGGCCATCGCCTCTAATAAAGGCAATCCAAAGCCTTCGTATATGGATATATAGATAAATCCATATGCACCAGAGTATAAATAAGGCAAATCAGCTTCCGGCACATAACCTAAACAGTACAATTGTTCTTTTTTAATGAGCGAGCGAGTTAGCTTTTCAAAACAGCGTGTGTTCCACCCTTTGATTCCTACCAAAACCAAAGGATATTTTTTGCGCTGCTTTTCAGGTAGTCGGCTGAAAGCTTGGATTAAATGTTCTAAATTTTTTCGCGGCTCCAAAGTTCCAACACTAAGTAAATAAGATTTTTCATGTAAGTTATAAGCTAAAATAGTTTTTTTTATTTCATGAAACTGACGTGGTCTAAATACATTAGAAACCCCATGGTAAATACGTGTTATTTTATTAGGTGATAATGAAAAAAGGTTAATAAGCTCATTACGAACAAAATCAGATCCAGTAATGATATGATCGGCATTATTTATACTTATAGGTAAATTATATCTTAAATACTTTACTCTTTCTTTAGGATGATATTCGGGATAATGAATATGTGATAAATCATGTATGGTGCAAATTTTAGGACCCAAATAAGGGCTTAATATATAGCAAGGTTCATGATAAATATATTTATCATGAACTAAAAAACGAGTTTTTTTTATAAATTGTGTACTTCGATACCGACTTAACAGAGAATAGGTGCCGGGAAAAAATTTAATAATTTTTTTTAAATTTGTTTGAAAAATAATTTTTTTTATTATCTGATTAGACTCTTTTAAACTAGGAATACAAATAAGTTGATTAATAATCTTATGCTTTTGCAAGCCTTGTAGCAAATTACGAGTGTACCACCCAATTCCAGTTAAGGTAGATTGTAAAGTTTGTGTATTTAAAATAATATTCATATTGTTTAACTTTCTATTCTGATATTAAGAGCAGGCTTAAGTATAGTTATATAGACTATTTAATAATAGTAGAATTTTTTATAGGACTTTGTTAACATTCGTTATCACTCAAAGGATTGAAAATGACCAAGAAAGCACTAATTACTGGAATAACTGGCCAAGATGGTGCCTATCTCGCACAATTTTTGTTGGAAAAAAATTATAAAGTTTATGGATTAGTTGCACGAAGAACGAGTGACAGTCTATGGCGTTTACGTGAATTAAATATTGAATCTACGATACAATTTATTAATGGCGATATGATAGATTCGGCATCTTTAATACGCGCTATGGAAATATCAGAAGCTGATGAGGTCTATAACCTTGCTGCGCAAAGCTTTGTCGGCACTTCTTGGGAACAACCAAGTTTAACCGGCCAAGTAACTGCATTAGGTGTGACTAATCTTTTAGAGGCGATACGATTAACTCATCCTAACGCTAAATTTTATCAAGCTTCAAGTAGTGAAATATTTGGTCTTATTCAAGCAAAACAACAAAATGAAAAAACTCCTTTTTACCCACGAAGTCCTTATGCCGTAGCCAAAGTATATGGTCATTGGATTACAGTTAATTATCGCGAAAGCTTTGGTTTGCACGCTTCAAATGGAATATTATTTAATCATGAATCTCCATTAAGGGGTATTGAGTTTGTTAGTCGTAAAATTAGTTATACCGTCGCAGAGATTCACCTGGGGAAAAAAAAGGAACTTTACTTAGGTAATGTCGATGCCAAACGAGATTGGGGGTATGCTGGCGATTACATTGAAGCAATGTGGTTAATGCTACAACAAAGTAATCCAGACGATTATGTTATTGCAACTGGATATAGCACTACTGTCAAAGATTTTTGTCGGTTAGCTTTTAATCATGTAGGCTTAGATTATCAGAATTATCTTATAATTGACCCTAAATTATTTAGGCCCGCCGAAGTAGATATATTGTTGGGCGATCCCACCAAAGCTAATAAAAATCTTAATTGGAAAGCAAAAACACAATTAGCTACTTTGATTGGCATGATGGTTGATAGCGATATAGCTCGTATAAAAGCTAAATAAATTATGCTGTAGCGATATTTTTCTTAATATTCCTTCTTTCTCGTGGGTTAACAATGGAATTTATAATGTTAAAAAGTTTTTTGCTGATAAATATCTAGAACTAATTTTTTTATCTATAAAGATATTAGTTTATAGGTTGTAAATTTAAATTTGTTAATATCATTAAGATTAAAAATTCTTTAGTTATAAAAAAATAATAGTTGATAAATTATAAAAAAATTTCATTAAGACAAACTTAACCATTGTAAATTAATTATATCATCTAGATGTTTTATAAATTATAGATCTGAAAAAATGAAAATTTCAAATTCTCCGAACAAAAAACGTATATTTTGGCTCGGGATGCACAAATTGTTAGTCTACACGGAACTTGAAAGGCTCCGAATGCTAGGGTATGAGGTATTTAATCCTCCTTACTTAAGTTCTGTTATTGACCAATCTGCAGTTATTGATTGGAAACCTCAAATCGATTCTACACTTCCAAAAGAAGTCATTAGTATTCTTTCCAAAACTAATTTTTTCTATGATTCCATTTCATCTGAAATCGGAGAAATTCTGAATCAATACTTTGAAGTAGCTATTATCACAATTGATCCGAATTGGTTAAAAAATTTTCTATTAGTTTATCATGGTAAAGTAATTTATAGGGTCTACGGCCAACCTTACGCTCTATCTAATTATTTGGCCGATAATCGTATACTTGATCTCATTACAGAACGCGAAAATTTTTGGTTTTGTCCTCATAATGAAGAAGTATTGCGTATTGAAGATTCTTGGATAAAATATTTAAATACACGGATAATTCCTTATTGTATATCTGATGATGTTATGAAATTGAAAGATTTATGGCGATTTCAAGATATCAATGCACCGGAATATAGTATGGGTTTAATGTGCCCGCGTATTTTAGATATTCCATACTATAATTATTATTATAGGCTTATAAAAAGCTATTTTTCAGATAATCAATTTAAAATTTTTGGAGTGCAAATCTTACCTGTTTCCGACCCACAAGTTGTTGGAACACTAGAACGAAAGGATTTTCTAGCGCATTTAATTAAGTTAAAAGGATTCATTTATCACTATCCAGAACCTGCCACTTGCTATTTACCTCCAATAGAATTTATGACCTTAGGTGGGCCTGTTGTCTTTTTGGAAGGCTGCTTGTTGTCTCGATATTTTAAAAATTTATCTGCACCTGGCGAGGCACGGGATTTAGCGGCGCTTGTTAAACTTGCAAAAAAATTAAAAAAGGGGGATTATTCATTAAGTAATGAGATTATTCATAGTCAAAAAGACGTGAGAACACTCTATCATCCTGATTATGTGTGGCCTATTTTTGATAAAACTATGACTGAAATTTTGACTAATCAAAAAGTCGTTCCCGCGATAAAATTACTTTACAACATAAATACTATAAAGAAAAAAAACTTAAATGAGAAACATTCGATTAAAAAATCTATCTTAATTCCTTTTCATCGGCTCGGTGCTAACATTGAGATAGGTCCAGAACTAAGCTATTATTCAGTTGAAGGTATAGTACGTGTCGCAAATTTAATGGTTAGAGTCTTAACTCAGCGTTGTACTGTTATCGTTACTTGCCATCGTCGTGATTTTGGGAAAATTTTTGGTTTTTTTTCAGAGAATATTAACGATCTAACAAAGTTAAAAATATTCATACTGGAAGATACGCAAGAAAATATTTTACTTAAAAAAATAAATAACAAAGCAAAATTATTTTCATTAAAAATTATTTTGTTTAATAAAGTAATTAATAAAATAATTTTTTTTCTTAAAAACCCTTTAATTCAGAATATTATTTTATACTTTAACTTTTCTATTCACTTGATTCATAAAATTAATAATACTTCATATACGAAAATTATTAACCAAGATAAGTCTATTTCATCTGTTATAATTCCCCACTATTATTTATTCCCTGAAACCTGTGCGATAAAAAAACCTATACTTTTATATCTTCCGGATTATCTACCTCATTTTTATAAAGGCTCCTTGGAAATGGGCGACCATTGGTCATGGTGTTATATTGGAAAAAAATTAGCAAAAAAGGCCACAGTAATTTTTACTAATTCTGAGTTCACACGAAATTATCTGCCTTATTCTGCGTTAAGGGCGCAAAAAGAAAAAATTATCTATTTCCCATTAGCTTATCTCTTCCAACCTCCCCCCAAAAAAGCGAATTCATTTACCAAGAAATTAATCAAAAAACTTCCTGATATGTTTGTTTTTTATCCTACGAGAGATAGACCATCTAAACGATTAGATGATTTTTCAGAAATTGTAAATATTTTAAATGGTCGATTAAGAGCAAAGGGTATGAAGAGAAGAATATACGGTGTCCTTACTACAAAATTTACACCCAAAAGACAAGATAATAAATATATTATTAGCTTACCGACTTTACCGGATACTGTTTTAACACAAGTTTATCAATTAGCCAGCGCTTTGGTCTTTACATCAGAAAATGAAGGTAATTTCCCAACACAAATTAATGAAGCGCTTTTTCTAAACACACCCGTTATTGCTACCAATATTCCACAAATTACTAATGAACTTGGCGATACCTTTACTTCTTTGCAGCTGATTGAAGTAGGTGATTGTGAAAAATTTGCTGATGCAATTTTATATACAATTAATAATAAAGAAAAAGTTTTATCTGCTCAGCAAGCAGCACGTAAATATGCTATGAAACATTTTAGTTATGAACAATTTTCTACAAATTTTATAGCACTTTTTTATAAAAATTTTCTTACATTAACTAAGGAGAATACACATTGAGTGGCTATAAACAAATTGAACACTGTAGAGTTTCAAAAAATAAAGACCTAATTAGCGTTTTACATTTAGGCGAACATGCCTTAACAGGAGTTTTTCCTCAGACTAAAACAGATAACATTACGACTGCCCCTTTAGAATTAGTATGGTGTCCAACAAGTGGTCTTTTACAGTTAAATCATTCTTGTGACTTCACAGAAATGTATGGTGATAATTATGGGTATCGTTCTGGACTTAACCAGTCAATGGTTGAACATCTAACTCAAAAAATACATTATTTAGAGCAATTAGTAGGATTACAAACTGGAAATACTGTCTTAGATATTGGTAGTAATGATTGTACTTTGCTTAAAGCCTATTCAAATCATAATATACGGCGCATAGGTATTGATCCAACAGGAATAAAATTTTCTTCTTATTATCCCAAAGAAATTAAATTAATCCCAGATTATTTCAGTGCAGCTAACTATTTTTCGACTACAGACAAGCCTGCAAAAATTGTGACCTCTATCGCGATGTTCTATGACTTGGAAAATCCAATTCATTTCGCGCAAGAAATTAGAACAATTTTAGCAGAAGATGGAATTTGGCACTTTGAACAGAGCTATATGCCAGCGATGATTCGGTTAAACACTTACGATACTATTTGTCATGAACATTTAGAATATTATTCGTTAAATGTCATAAAAAAAATTTTAGATGCTTCAGGATTAAAGTTTCTTACAGTAAGTTTAAATAATATTAATGGCGGCAGCTTTGCCATTACAGCAACAAAAAATAATAACCATTCGATCAAACCTGATACTGCCTTAATCAATTGGCTTTTAGAGCAAGAAGACAATATGGGATTCTCGACGATTAAGCCCTATCAAAAGTTTAAAGATCATGTTTTTGAGCATAGAGATAAGTTGAAAAAATTAATCCATATACTTATTGCCGATGGAAAACGAATACTTGGTTACGGTGCATCCACAAAAGGAAATGTATTGTTACAAATGTGTGGTTTTACTTCTGCAGAAATTCCTGCTATCGCTGAAGTAAATATAGAAAAATTTGGCCGCTTAACGCCAGGAACGCATATCCCTATCATTTCTGACATTGAGGCGCGAAAGATGAAACCCGATTATTTTTTAGTTTTACCATGGCACTTCAAAGAGAGTATCTTGCGAAGAGAAAAAGAATATTTAGCTCACGGAGGAAAATTTATTTTTCCATTTCCTACAATTGAAGTTATATAAAATTAATATTTACTTTAGGGTTTAGCATGCAGCGAAAAATTTTTATTAATTCAAAAGAATATATTATCGAAGGAGATACCATTTATTTAGGCGGTGTAAATGAACATTTTGAACAGATCACTATTGATTTTTTTAAAATTTTTTGCCGAAATCATTTTCACGTATTGGACTTGGGTGCGAACATTGGTCTAACTACAATAGCTTTGGCTAATATTTGTAAAGAAGGTAAAATTGTAGCCATTGAACCTATCCCAAATGCATTTAATTTACTGAAAAAAAATATACTTCATTCTGGTGCAACTAACGTTAAAGAATATAATTTTGCCGTAGGAAACAAAGAAGGTACTTCTATAATGCAAGGATTACATTCATTTTTAGCCGGTTCTTTTATATCAGATTCATATCCATTATCAACCCAGGAATTCACTGTTAAAGTTCCTGTCAGAACGCTAGATAACGTATTTTATTCATTTAAAATGGATCGATTAGACTTTATAAAGATTGATGTTGAAGGGTATGAACTGTTTGTGCTCGAAGGAGCTAAAAAGATTTTAAACCAGTTTAACCCAACCGTATATCTTGAGATGAACCATTGGTGCCTTAATGTGATGCAACGAATTACATTACCTGAGTTTCGCGAACGCTTACTAAGTATTTTTCCTTATATTTTTGCCATTGAAGATTACTCTTTCTTAGATTTTAGTTGTCCCAAAAATTTTCATATTATTGCTCATGAGCATCTTATTAAATTTAAATACTTAAATCTCGTTGCTGGATTTAATAAAGATGAGTTATTACAAAATTTACAAAATTTCTCGAGATTAAAACAGTCGCAAATAGCTTAAAAATATATTTGATATTATTTACCCAATCTTCATCTTTTATGCATTAAGCTAAAATATTTAACCTAATTTACCATATTCCTTAAATCCTTCTTCGATAGGACCAAAGTATTTAAGTTTTCCTTTTTCCAAGAGCGCCACTTTATTGCAGAGTCTTTGGATAGTCTCATTAGAATGTGATGCTAACACCATGATGCTGGATTGTTCAATAAATTCATTCAACCGTCCTTCTGCTTTCTTTTTGAAGTTAGCGTCTCCAGCTTCGATCATTTCATCCATTAATAAAATATCTGGTTTTATACAAGTAGCAACAGCAAAAGCTAGTCGTAATTGCATTCCAGTAGAATAAGTACGAATGGGTACTGATAAATACTCGCCTAATTCAGTAAAATCTGCAATTTCCTGCATCTTGGCTTGAATCTCTTTTTGACTAAGACCTAACAAAATTCCGCGCACTAAAATATTTTCATAGCCTGTAGATTCAGGGTTAATTCCTAACATGACATTCAAAAGAGGAGATACTCTACCTTGAATGTGTATGCTTCCTTGATTTGGTTCATAAATTTTAGCCAATACACGTAATAAAGTACTTTTTCCTGCGCCATTATGACCAATAAGTCCAACTCGATCACCATGTTCTAAAGTAAATGTAATATTATCTAAAGCCTTAACGATAACCGTATGAGCTGTTTCCTTACGTAAAGCACCACCTGTCAGGCGCAAAAACCGTTTTCTAATAGAACGCGCATTTAAATGATAAATAGGAAAATCAATAGATAACGAATTGAGTTGTATTAATGCCATTTCAAAATACTCATTATAACCAATACGCAATTCTAGCGCGGTAACGGCTAAATATTATAAATGCAAAAAAAATCCCTAGCATAGTCAAACCAAATGTCGTCATTAACGTATAATTTGAAGGTAATTTGCCTAATAAAGGATTTCTAAATAATTCCATGAATTGTGCAAATGGATTATAGTCAATAATAAAATGATACCGTTCTGGTAAAATACTAGGTGACCACATGATGGGTGTTAAGAAAAAAACCACTTGAATTAAGCTGGCTACCAATATAGGTATATCACGAAACCGTGTACCCCAAAGAGCGAGTATCGTGCTATAAGTAATTGCATTGATCCAGAGTATCAATAAACTCACAAATATAAATAGTGTATTCACATTAATTTTAAGATGAAAAAATAATATGAGGGGAACCAACACCAAAATATTATGAAAAAATATAATAAAATTTCGTGCGACAGACTGCATCATAAATACCGAATAAGGTTGTTTCATCTGTTTGATAAATTGATCTGCATTAACAAACGTCATGGTCGCATCATTAACAATCAAAGAAATTAAATTCCAACCCAGAATACCAGTTGCAAGAAAAGGATAATAAACCGCTAAATCCATCTTGAATAAATGGCCATAAAGTACCCCCATACTATAGATAGTAATCGCCATACTGATAGTGATCCAAAAAGGACCTAGGGTTGATCGACGATAACGTAGCTTAACCTCATGCCAAGCAAGTAGCAGCCAAATTCGCCAAGATTTCAAGCCTTCTGTAATATCATCCCAAGCAAGATCATATTTTTCATACAATGCGGATTTAGCCATAATTCTGCTATTATGTTTTTTAAATTCATAAAACTTAAGCCATGAATATACTCAGCTCAACATATCTCGTCAACATGCATGGTAGAGATCATAAAAACAGTTTCATTTAAAGGTTTTATTTTAGGAAAAAAAATTTTCCTGTAAAATTGCAAATACCCGTTGAGAGCTTATTTATCTAAAAGGAAATATACAATGGAGCTACTACCTTTTCAATTGCCCCCACTGACGCAAAATGGCCCATATCCAATATGGACCGGCCATGATTTTCAGGTCGGCGATGAACGAACCAAAGTACTGCATTACAGCACTAATAATGCTGGTTGGAATGATGATCTCACCTTGTATCACGAAAATGCCGCCGGAGATAATCATTTTATTGATCAAGCGTCCCGAAATTATACGCTCTATCAATTAAAAAAAAACTTGGTGTCGTTAACTAAGCCTAGCATATTAGAAATTGGTTGTTCATCTGGCTATATGTTACAAAAGCTAAATCAATTATTTCCTCATGCTACGCTCATTGGTGCAGATGTAGTTTATAAGCCCCTTTTAGAATTATCTAAGCGACTTACTATTCCATTGCTGCGCTTTGACATATTGCAATGTCCTTTGCCTGATAACTGCATAGACGCTATTATCATGTTAAATGTTTTAGAACATATCGAAGATGATCTTACTACGTTAAAACAAATTTACCGTATTTTGAAGCCTAACGGCGTTCTTATTCTTGAAGTACCCGCAGGCCCCCATTTATATGATGCACATGATAGAATCTGCATGCATTTTCGCCGATATAAGCTCTCTAAACTCTGCCAATTAATTACTAAACAAGGGTTTACACTGGCTAATCGTTCTCATTTAGGCACTTTTATTTATCCCGCTTTTTTCTTAGCAAAGCTATGGAATAAACGTCTTCTTAGCAAGCCAGATATCGAACAGCGTCAATTAATGGAAAGGAAAATTCGTCGAACCAGCCAAAATAAATTGTTGTCTGCTCTTATGGAAATGGAATTAATGTTAGGAAAATGGATAGCATACCCCTTTGGAATTAGGTGTATGGTGTCTTGTATTAAACCCAGTTAATTAATATTAATTTATAAAAAACTAGTAGGCGAATGGGTTGAGCTTTCTGCTAAATGTTTATGCTGCA
Source organism: Rickettsiella endosymbiont of Miltochrista miniata (assembly GCF_964031245.1). Classification (NCBI taxonomy): domain Bacteria; kingdom Pseudomonadati; phylum Pseudomonadota; class Gammaproteobacteria; order Legionellales; family Coxiellaceae; genus Rickettsiella; species Rickettsiella endosymbiont of Miltochrista miniata. Next base: position 632,990 of record NZ_OZ035017.1, on the reverse strand, counting down.
ATTTTGCTGCCTCGACAAATCCGACAAATAAAGGATGACCATCGCGCGGATTGGATGTAAATTCCGGATGGAATTGGCAGCCTATAAACCATGGATGGTTTTCTAATTCGATCATTTCTACCAATGTCCCATCTTCGGAACGGCCTGAAACAATTAAACCAGCCTTTTCTAATGAAGGTAATAATTGATTATTCACTTCATAACGATGTCGGTGGCGCTCAAGAATACTATCACGACCGTATAACTCTCTGACTTTGGTTCCTTGCTTTAGACAGCAAATTTGGCCACCTAAACGCATCGTTCCTCCGAGGTCTGAATCTTTGTCACGCTTCTCAAGTTGACCATCGGCAGTCGTCCATTCTGTCACCAAAGCCACCACTGGATAAGGTGTATCGGCATCAAATTCGGTACTATGCGCATTGTTTAATCCGGCCACATGACGAGCAAACTCGATCAATGCTGTTTGCATACCTAAACAAATCCCTAAATAAGGAATCTTATTTTCACGCGCATATTGTGCCGCTAGAATCTTGCCGGCTATTCCTCGTTTTCCAAAACCACCCGGAACCAAAATAGCATCTAAAGGCTCAAGTAATTTAACGCCCTGTTGTTCTAAGGCTTCAGCGTCGATATACACCACATTCACATGCGTATGCGTTTTAATCCCTGCATGTATTAAAGCTTCGCTCAAGGATTTATAGGAATCAGCCAGACCCATATATTTTCCAACCATACCAATTTTGACTTCGGCGGTAGGATTTTCTTTAGCCGCAACCACTTCTGCCCATGCTTTTAAATCGGCGGGCGGATAATCTTTCAAACCAAAGCGCTGCAACACCCTTTCATCCACACTTTGCTGGTGCAGCAGTAAAGGTATCCGATAAATATTATTCACATCCGGCAAGGAAATGACACCGGATAGTTCAACATTAGTAAATAAAGCAATTTTTTCGCGAGCATGTTCCGGAATTTCTTCTTTGGAACGACATATAAGCATATCGGCTTGTATACCAATCGAGCGTAATTCTTTGGTGGAATGTTGTGTAGGCTTGGTTTTAATTTCACCAGCAGTACTAATATAAGGAACTAAGGTTAAATGAATAAATAAGGTAAATTGGCTGCCCAGTTCGATACGTAATTGACGAATAGCTTCTAAGAACGGTAACGATTCAATATCTCCGACCGTTCCACCAATTTCGACTAAAGCAATATCCGCTCCATGCGCCCCTTTTAAAATAGCTTGTTTGATTTCATCAGTGACGTGTGGAATAACTTGGACGGTGCCACCTAAGTAATCACCACGGCGTTCTTTACGTAATACGCGGGCGTAAATCTGTCCCGCGGTAAAATTGTTGTCCTTAGTCATTTTGGCGCGTACAAAACGTTCATAATGACCTAGATCCAAGTCGGTTTCTGCCCCATCTTCAGTGACAAACACTTCGCCATGCTGATAAGGACTCATAGTGCCTGGATCAAGATTTAAATAGGGATCCAACTTTAGCAAGCTAACTTTTAGTCCCCTAGACTCTAAAATGGCCCCTAAGGAAGCCGCAGCAATACCTTTTCCTAAGGAAGAAACTACGCCACCGGTAATGAATATATATCGTGTCGCCATTTAAGAGAGTTGAACCTCCGAAAATAAATGATTATTGAGCCAATGCGCTAATAAATTGCCTACAAAGTTAGCTGCCTGGGACTCACTCATAAAGCCTTTATCATAAACTGCTTCACAAACATCTGCAAAGCAAGAGCCTCGTTGAAGTAGAGTTAAGACTAATGCTTCTGCCTCGGGTAAAGCTACCGCGTAGGACTGTAATCCTTTACGCCAAACTACGCAATGGCTGTTAGTCATTTGCACATTCGGTACAGATTTTTCTTGAACCAAAGCTTTCCATATCGCATAACTATTGTAATTAAAGTTGAAATATTGCACTGAAGGATGAAATACAAAACATAAGGACGGCCAGTTTTGCTCAGCAACATGGGCTAATGCAGCAAAGTTCAAGCAAGGAGCATCGGCTGCTTCTAAACTAGTGATCAAGGCTTTCATCAATTGTGCTATTTCACTCAAATGTGCCTGTTCAGAATAAACTTCATCCTCGCGTAAAAATTGCGCTAATGGCTCGCTGAACTTTGCTATCGAATAAAACTGTGACGGGTATGCATCGATAAAGGCTTCTGCCAGTTCAGTAAAGGCTTCATCACCTACTAGCTTAGCTAACAAGCCATATTCTTGTTCTAAAGCATCTATCAAGCGCCAAGCATACGCATTGCCATAGACTGCCAGGCGTTCGTGTATCGTACCTTTTACTGGCAATACTAAGCGGTTTAAGATCCGCTCATCTTCTTCAATTAAATGGGTTTGCAAGTCGTGTTGCAAATTAACTAATGCAGACATTTTCTTTCCAACTATTTTCTGCGATCTTTTTGGCCTGTTGTAACTCGGCGAATAAAACTGGAAACTCCGGTATATCATCGTCACGTTCAATCATGGTAGCAACCCTGCCAAATCTCTTTACTGCTTGCTCATAAAGAGACCAAACACCATCGATAATCGGCGCGTCATGTGTATCAATAATATAATCCCCACAATTTTTATGTCCGGCCAAATGGAACTGTCGTACTCGATGAACAGGGATCGCATTTAAATAGTCTAACGGATCGAAATGATGATTTACAGAGCTGACATAGATATTATTAATATCAAGTAAGATAAAACAGTCTGCCTGTTCGGCTATAGCGGTTAAAAATTCCCATTCGGTTATATTAGAATCGCAATATTCTATGTAACTTGAAACATTTTCTAATAAAATCTGTCGGCCTAAAAAATCTTGTACTTGTTTCACGCGATCAACCACATGTTTCAACGCTTCTTCGGTATAAGGGAGTGGCAATAAGTCGTGCACATTTAATCCATCAACCCCTGTCCAACATAAATGATCGGAGATCCAAGCCGGTTGTATTTTATCGGCCAATATTTTTACCTTTTTTAAATATTCTGTATTAAGCGGATCACAACTTCCTATCGACAAAGAAACCCCGTGCATCGCTAAGGGATAGTTTTCGCGTATACGATTAAGATAATGCAGTGGTTTTCCGCCAGGTACTAAATAGTCTTCAGTAATCGCTTCAAACCAATCTACTTCAGGACGATGTTCTAAAATGTAAGAATAATGTTGGGTACGTAAACCAAGACCAAAACCTAAAAAAGCATCCATTAAGGTATTAACCTATAAAAAATCTTTTAATAAAAAAAAGCCGCGTATTGTTACGCGGCTTTTATTGTACACAGTCACATAGCTGATGAACAGCCATTATGTCATAGACTAACTAATTATTATCCATTCAATTGACTGGTTGCATTTTCAGCAGTTCTGCAACGGCGATGGTGGCGGTGATGTCTACGATGTTTTGGAGGACATACTTGCTTGCATCGGCTCATACATTTACATGTATTACATGGCGCTGCGCATGGCGCTGCACAAGGTGTTTCACAGATTGGTGTATTTTCTGGTATGTTTCGCGCACCTGTTGCACAACCAGACAAGAATATAGCAGCTGCAGCGGCAGCAATAACTAAACCTGACTTTTTCATGATCATGATCATCTATCCCCTGTAATAAAAATGGATAAGAAAAATTTTTCTGTCACTAATCCACTGCTTATAGCATTACACTATAGAACAGCTAGTGACACTTAGTTTTTATACATAATTGTAAAAGAATGCAAGTATTTTTTAAGTTTCAATCAATAAGCGCACAAAAAATAAACTATTTTGAATTTTTTATTAACGATTTGCGACAATAATTGACAGCGGAAAAATAAATAATAAACAGCATTAAAAAACTAATAAACATCATGCTTTCACTAAATTGATAATAAAAAGCGCATAAACCGACTAAACCTAATACAAAATTTGCGCAGCCGAAAAGTAAATTAATTTGTAAAGGAGAAAAATTTAACGCTAATAATAGATGATGCCCATGTTGTCTATCAGAAAAAACAACGGATTGTCCTTTTATTAAGCGATAAAGCATCACTGCAGTCGCATCAAATAATGGCACCGACATTATCCAACACATTGTCACTGGTGTTATCGGTCGAAATGTGCTTTGCGATAGTTCAATTAAAAACCACACTAAACCAAAACCTAATAACATACTCCCCGCATCACCCATAAATATTTGCGCATGTGCACGCCCTGGAAAAGGAAAGTTAAAGCAAAGAAAACCTATAACACTAGCTGCCAATAATAGTAGCAACATAGTAGCTGAAAAATGCTGCGTAATTATCGCGCAACCCATCAATAGGATTAATTCGACTAATACTAAAGTTCCCGCTAAACCATCCACACCATCTATCATATTGATAGCATTAATAATTCCCAGTCCGGCAACCAATGTCACTATTAAACTAGTATAATAGCCTAAATGAATATCCTTAAAAAAAATCAAATTACCTAGATGTACAATATAATTTTTTCCCCAAAAAATCATTAATAAAACTGCAACAATTTGCGCAAAAAAACGACTTTTCGTTGATAATTCTTTAAAATCATCTAAGAAACCGACAAAGACTAATAAAGCGGAAGCAGCAATAAAACTACGATAATTTTGTAGTGAAATTGGTAGAGTTAATAGCCCGACCAATAAACCCATTAACATCGCTAAACCGCCAATTAAGGGAATATTTCCTTGATGTTGTTTGCGAATATCCGGTGTGTCAATTAAACCGAGACGTAATGCTAATGGGCGTAATAAAAGAATACAGAACACAGTAATGCAGAAAGCTAGCCCTGCAGAAAGCAAATCAAACATTTTTTTAATCTCATTTTTTTATAATACAAATTCAGCCTCTATGGCATCATTTCTAAACATTTTCACCGTTGCTAACGAAACTTCGGTCAAATCTCTTCCAATCCAATCTAATTTTTTTAAAATATCATTGGTCAAGGTTATAATATGACAGTGTATATTATCAGCCTGAATAATATTAAGCACTTCTCTGGGACTCGCCCAAATTAGCTCTTGATTCGGCCTATCTTTTAAAAGCTCGACAGCCTTAGCCATCAATGGCACTGGATCAATACCGCTATCTGCAATCCGACCAGCAAATACAGAAATATACGCCGGTGTATTGGTTCCTAATACCTGGCTTACTTTTACTACTTGCTCTAGCGTCGTCAATGCTGTTACGTTTTGTTTGACACCTTGCTGAGCAAGATCTTCAATCAATGCGAAAGTAAATTTACCATAACTATCCGTAATTGGGATTTTAACATAAACATTTTCTGCCCATGCATTGATAGCCAATGCTTGGCGTTTCATTTCAATTAGCTCATCAGAAAAAACTTCAAACGAAATCGGTCGGTCGGGAATAGCTTGTAAAATCTCTAAAGCAAACTTTCGGTAATCAGTAATGCCAGATTTTTTCATTAAGGTAGGATTGGTTGTAAAACCTTTTATCAAAGGATTTTTATATAAATCCAACATGGTGACTATCTCTGCTCCGTCAGCAAATAATTTAACAACTAAATCTTCAAGTTTCATCCAATCTACTCCTTAATTGAAGAGAAAAAGACAGGCAATATTTTCCGCGTTAGCAATAACGCAATTATGCCATCACAGATTCCCATTTTGTGGTCATGGTTTTTAATTTAGGGTGTGCAACCATTAAGTGCCATATCACGGCTTGGAACGCTTCAGCATGGGGAGTAATATGATCGACATTAACGGTAGGAATTAATACATAAGCATCTGCGAGTTTTGCTGTGTAACCGCCATCCCTACCCAAAATACCCACTATTTTTGCACCTTGTTCTTTTCCATAATCTAAAGCCGCAACAAGATTAGGACTAATATTTTTTTCTATATCTCCTCCACCCACTGACAAAACAAATAACATGTCCTTGGCAGACAAATGACTCGCTGCCAACCAGTTTGAAAAAACCGATTTCCAACCATCATCGTTGGCACGTGCTGTTAATTCAGCGATGTTGTCGGTTGGAGTGTAAGATTCTATTCCTACAATTTTTCTAAAATCATTCACTGCATGCGAAGCATTAGCCGCACTTCCACCTACTCCTAAAAAAAATAAGCGTCCTTTTCTTTGTTGTATTTCTAGTAATAAATTTACTATTTTTTCAATACATACTAAATCTAGTCTATCAATAATTTGTTTAGTTTCGATTAGAAATTTTTCTGAAAACATAAAAAATCCATTTTAATTGAATAAAAAACGCTAGCTTTCAAGCTCAAAATGCTGTTTGGGTCGAAAATTTAACCCTATAGAAATATTACACCAGGTATAAGGTAAGAATTTTAATGGAAAAAATTCACGCGACTCTAATGTAAAATAAGGTAGAATTTCATCTAAAATTTCTTTAGGTACATTGACATGTTCGCGTTCAATAAACCATTTATAGGATTGTTGATAGCGTTTTTCAAAAATCCTTTGCACAGAAATCTTTCTTCCAATAGAATAGCCAAATCCACCCTCGCATGGAATAACAACAGAAAAAACTCCATGTTGTTTATGGCATATTCGATATATTTCTTTAATTGCTTTAGGCAAATTCGGGAGATGTTCTAATACATGCGATGCAATGATTCGATCAAATTCATGATCTTGTGCAGGAATCTTTTTTTGACAGTCACCTACCCAAACTTGAACATCAGGATGATTAGAACGTATACCTTTTGCCATATTCTCTCTCAATTCAAGGGCAACATAGTTTTGTCGCTGAATGTTTGAAAGTTTTTCATGAAAAATATGCTCGCCTAAGCCTGCACCAATCTCTAAAGTTTTAGTAAATGTTACAGGTCTATTTTTAATGATATAGTTATTATTAAAACGCTCAAGAAAAGTAAATTTTTTTGGAAAAATTGTGTATAAATATTTTACAAAATCATCACGAATCCACTTTTGTTCTTCGGTCAACTCTGGGAACTGTTTAGGCCATTTATCCACTGAGCTTTTGTTCATGAGTATTATCCGTTGATTAAGAATTCATCAAAATCTAGTTTAATTAATATTTTAAAATTAATTTTTATCTTGGTTTAAAAATAAGGCTTATACAAAAATTTCATCAAATAAACGTTAAAAATCTAAATAAAAAAATTCTTGTGCTTCTCTTCACTTAATTCTGGGAAGTTTTTTAGACATTTAAAACCTTTGGACATAAAACTGTTTTCTATTTAATAAAATTTTTAAATTCATTTAAACCGTCAATTGAGCCAATTTCATAAAAACGTTGAAAAACCTCGTAGCTTGCCAATTGGTTATCTATTAATAATTTTTTATAAAGATCACCTAAATCATAAAATGGGTTTAAAGAATTAAAAATATTTTTTTTAAATAAAGACAAGCCGAAATCGATATAATTCATATTAATCGTTTTATTTTTTTTATCGTACTTAATAATATGTTTTCCACCGTATTCGATATTACTAATATCGCCAGTGTTATTATTTTTAAAAACAGTCATTAGCGCCGGTTTACTTTGCCTTTCAAAGGCTTTCTGAATGACTTTAAAATCAACCATTAAATAACTATCACCATATAAAACAAAAAAACTTTCAGGTACTAAGGATGAAGCTTTATATAGTGCGCCCGCTGTGCCTAACAATTGTTCCCCATCCTCCGAGTATGTTACCGATAAACCAAACTGCTTACCATTTTTGACATATGCTCGAATTAAATTTCCTAAATAACCGATACATAAAATCACTTTTTTAAATCCTTGGCTTTTTAGTAAGCGTAATTGATGAGCAATAAAGGGTTCTTCATGCACTAATATTAAAGATTTAGGAGTAGTTTGTGATAGTACACCTAAACGAGTAGCCAATCCTCCTGCTAAAATAACGATAGGAAATAATGTAATCATTTCAAGATTGCGCGATTAATTTTGTACCTTCAAAATCAAAACGAAATCGGACTTCCTGCAACCCAGTTTCACGCATAGCTCGACGTAAGAGAACTTTATCATCTGCAAAAAACATCAAAAAACCTCCCCCACCTGCACCAATTAATTTTCCACCTAAAGCGCCGTTATTGAGCGCCAATTCATACCATTGAGTAATTTTTTCATTACTCATATTTTTGGATCGAGTCTGTTTATGTATCCAATGCTTATTCATCAAGTTAGAAAAATTAATTAAATTACATGATTCTAAAGCCACTTTACTTTCAAAAGCTATTTCTTTTATAAAATGTAAATGCTCGGTCATTTCTCGATCATTATTTTTACTTTTTTCATCCTGCTCTTTTAGTATAGTTGAGGCTGAACGTGAATATCCGGTAAAAAATAACAATAAATTATCCTCAAGTTGATAAAGTGTATCAGAGGCTATCTTTAGTGGGAAAGCATTAACTTTACCCTCTGATAAAAACTCGAAGCAGGTTAATCCACCATAAGCCGCTATGTATTGATCTTGTTTTCCGATAGGTTCTCCCAAACGTTCTAATTCAACATGACAGGCTTGCTCGGCTAAATCCTGAGGATGAATTAAATTTTTTTTAAAAGCATGAAGATTTTTCAAAAGTGCGGTAGTAAAACTACCCGAGGATCCTAATCCTGTTCCTGCAGGTATATCCGCCATACTGGAAATTTCAAGATGAGTCGCTTCTATACCAATAAATTTTAAGGATTCGCGAATAATGGGATGTTGTATATCATCAGTATTGGTAACTTTTTCTAAATTGGAATACTTTATAATTAATTCTTCCACAAAAGTTTGATGTAAAGTGATATAAACATATTTATCAATTGCTGCTGCAATTAAAAAACCTCCATGTTCTTGATAATAAGAAGGTAAATCTGTTCCTCCACCACCAAGAGAAATTCTTAAGGGGCTACGTGTGATAAGCATAACCCGACCCTTGTGCAACTTTTTCTACAATCGTTAAAGCAGCATGAGCATCTTGTAATCCAAGATTAGTTGAACGTCGATTTTTGATATCATCTAAAAGAGCAGAAAATTCTAACTGCCACGAATCATCACCCATAGGATATTCCCACATACTTGTTTCAGGAGGACCCATATGTGGCAACATTTTATAATAACTTAAACGTTCTATCCCATAACTTCCGCCTAATCCTTGAATATCTAGTTTCCCTTTTTTTCCATAAATCTCAAAGGAAAACAAATTTTTCCATTCTGTACAACTGGCGTGTAAAAAAGCAGTTTGCTTAGTTGCAGTTTTTAATAAAATAAATCCATTATCATCCACAGGTCTGTCCCAATAATAAGTGTGAGCAAATCCACTTATTTCAGTAAAATCGCCTAAAAACCAACGCGAAAGATCAACTAAGTGTATTCCCTTATCTAATAATTCTCCACCCCCTGATAACTCAGGAATCGAACGCCATTCTTTATCATAACCTATTCGACCTCCATGACCATAACGAGCTCTAATAAACATTAATTCGCCTAACTCACCTCTTTGATATATTTCGTAGGCTTTTAATAAAGCTTTATGATAGCGATGATTAAATCCAACCTTTACAATGACATTTGATTTTTTCATTTTTTTAATAACGGGTTCTAATTCTTTACTAAATCGGGCACCAGGTTTTTCAATTAAAACATTTTTTCCAGCTTCAATAGCCGCTAAACTAATCTCAGTAAGCACCTCGTGTGTCGTGGCAACAATAACAATATCTATTTCTGGTTTAATCATAACTTCCTGCCAACTCAATAGAACTTGGCAACCAGGGTTTTTATTGGCCAAAGCTTGAGCTTTTTGAATTTTTATATCAACACAATACAGTAAATTTCCACCTTTTAGATATTGGGCACGCTTATTACCGATCAATCCACAGCCAATAATTGCAACATTCATGTTATATATTCCTCATAATTTTAAGTTTTTCAAGTTTAATTCTACGTAAAGTATAAATATCCGTCATAGCAATTTCTGGATAATATTCATGTAAATTTTTCCAAGGATCCCAAACGGCACTAATTAATTTTCCCGTAATACCATCAGCAGCATCGGAGGCCAGATAAACTGATAAGTCTGCCGCTAATTCTAGCGACGAGCCGCCTGTTTTAGCTTGTTTAAGTGAAATTTGATAAAACTTGTCACCTACTTTTTCTGGTCCAGCACGCAACACCTCATCTAAAAAATCTGTATTCAATGCGCCTGGGGAAATAGCCATCACATCAATATTAAATTTTTGTAACTCATTTGCCAAAGTCTCAGAAAAGCGAATAACACCTGCTTTGGAAGCAGCGTAGGCAGTAAAATTCGGCATTGGCTTAGTTGCTCCACCACCTGAAATAATAATAATTTTTCCCTTTTTTTGTCTTTTAAACAAAGGAATTACCGCTTTACATTGTAAGACGGTACCCTTTAAATTAATATCTATCACTTCACTCCATGCTTGCCAATCAAGTGTTTCAAGCGGTCCTTTAGGTCCATAAATGGCAGCATTCGCAACTAAAATATCTACTCCACCCAACTCTTTTTCGGCTATTCTTATTAAATAATCTATTTGTTCTGGTGATGAGATATCAGTAGGGATAGCTATTACTTTGCTACCCAAAGAAATAGTCTGTAACTCAGCTTGTTTTTTTAATAGTTCGATATTATTTCTGGCACAAATGACCACACTAGCGCCAGCAACTACATAAGCTCTAGCGATAGCTGCTCCCAACCCCTTACTGGCGCCACTGATAATCGCCTTTTTATTTAATAATTTCATTAGTATGTTGTATTTTATTACATCCGCCTACTTTAAAATACTTAATAGCTTCTTCACCCTCTAATTGTTGACTTAAAAAACCATTCATGTCGAATAAATAGGGCATTGGTAGTTGTGAGCCCAATTGATCTATTCTAATATTCAGAAACTCTGGGCATTCAGTTCCTATAACAACTATATCGGCTTCATAAAGAGCGGAATCAATATCTTTTTGTAGATAAATGATCCGTTCTAAATCAGAAGTTAAATGCTTTATAACAGGGTCATAAGCATTAACAATCGCACCTTGTGTATTAAACCATAAGCTAAGATTAATGGTAAAAGAATGCCTTATAGAGTCCGTTCCTGGTTTGTAAGCTAATCCCAAAATAGCCACTTTTTTACCTTTAAGACTTTTAATATTTTCAGTTATTTTTGTTTGTATCCAAGAAATATGTCTTTGATTGCTTTGCAAAACTTCTTGAAAGAAATTAAAATTTATTTTGCAAGCATCACTTAGTTGAATTAAATAATGAATATCTCGAGTTAAGGTCCCGCCTGAAAATGCACTCCCTGGTGTTAAATAAGCATTAGGTCCTATTCGGATATCTGTCATTAAGCCTTGCGTTATTGAATGTGCGTCTGCACCATAATATTCACATAATGTAGCTAATTCGTTAATAAAAACAATCGAAGTTGCTAAAAAAGCATTGATAGCATGTTTAGTCATTTCCGCTGATTCTACTGACATCCAAAGTATTTTATCAACAATGGGAAGTAATAAATTTTCAATAATTTTTTTATTAGATTCCAACTGAATACCCATAATTAAACGATCAGGTTTTAAAAACAAATCTATTGCTTTACCTAAACGTAAATTTTCTGGCGAGTAAACAAAATCGACCTGTTTGTCATTGTAATCATGAAAAAAAAAGGTTTTTATTTTTTGAGTAGTGCCAACTGGTATTTGTGAAGAAATAATAATTAATGAATTTTGTTTAAAATAAGGAAAAAGAGTACTTATTTTATTTATAATTTCATTCACAGTACCCTGACCCAAATCATTCAGAGGGGTGTCATAGGTTATCCAAATAATATCTAAATCTTTTAACTTCTGAGGTATGTTAGTAAATTCTAGGATATTATTACTTGTTCCATCAATAATAAGTTTGTTCAATCCGGGTTCATAAATTGGAGGAAATCCTTGATTCAAGTTAGCGACTACTTGAGGATCCTCATCATATGCAATTATAGTATGCCCAAACTTTGTTAAGCAAGCCGCCGTAACACAACCCAGATGCCCTAAACCCACTACAGCCACTTTCATGCATTTGCCTCTACTAGCCAGGTATTTCTTCTTAAATAATTTAAGGTTTTGATAATACTTTGTTGAATACTAAACTTAGGTTGCCACCCTAATTCACGAATCTTTTTACAGTCTAAGTAAATAAAAGGGTTATCGCCTATCCATCCCTTTTTACCACCTAAATAATTTAATTCAGGCATCACACCTAATTCCTTAGAAATCCAGGCAATAGAATCTTTAACTTGGCAGTATTCGTCTGTACCTAAATTAAATATATTAATTTTTTTATCAGTTTTTTTTAACGTTAAAAAAATAGCGTCAATACAATCTTGTATATACAAATAAGACTTAGCTTGAGTACCATCTCCTAAAATCTCTAACTGATTAGAATCATTTTCTAATTTTTTATAAAAATCAATGACATGCCCATGTGTATATCGTTCACCCAAAATTGATACAAAACGAAAAATATAAGCTTGTATGTTAAAAGCTTCACTGTAAGCTTGAATTAAACCTTCTGCAGCCACTTTAGAAGCTCCATACAGGGAGGTTTGTATGGGAAATGGTGCATTTTCTGGAGTAGGAAAGATATCAGCTTCTCCATAAACCGATCCCGTGGATGGAAAAATTATTTTTTTAATTCCATTAACTCGCATTGCATCTAAAATATTAAAGGTCACAATTGTGTTTTGTTCTAAATCTTTTTTGGTATGCTTAATTCCATCTTTAACGTCGGCATTAGCAGAAAAATGAAACACGGCATCGCATTGCTTTGGAAAAGTTTCTAGCAAAGCATTTCTATCAAGACAATCAGCAAAAATAAATTTAAAAGAAGAGAATTGTTTGGCTACTTGTAAAAACTCCATATGTCCTGTAGATAAATCATCTATACCCACTACCTGATGCCCTTGTATCAGTAGTCGGTCTACTAAATGACTTCCTATAAATCCCGCACAGCCTGTTACAACATAGTTCATGTAAACTCCTTTTTGAGATAAAAGAAAGTCTTAAAAAAAATTAACACCATACAAGTAAAAAAGTTAATAAAAATAAGTTAATAAGTTCAGTAAATTTTTTCATAAATCCATTTTATACTCATCAAAAGATATCCATGAGAAAAAAAGTCCCAACCTACGAGCATCAGAACTTAAAGAAACTTCATTTGGAGCAATAGGTTTTTTTAAAATAAATTCAAGATTTAAAATCTTGACATCTTTAATGAGGTTTTTAGAAATTATTATTTTCTTTATATTAGATAAGTTATCTAACTTATAATATAAATGTCCAATCAAATTATGATTTGCTAGAATGTCAACAGTTAGTGTTGGGTGCTTTAAACATAGAAAAGGTAAAGCCTCTATAGTTAATATTAAGTTTGAATAAGTTTTTTTAGGTAAATTTATAAAAAAATTTGCATTATTTCCATCAGTCCATATTCCTTGATCTTCGGGGAAACTCCAACCAGTATTTAAAATTAAATAATTTTTAAAATTATTATTTATATCTTGTCTAAAAAAAATTTTTGTGCCATATTCATATTGTTTGTAGTCTAACCAGTCTACTCTGTCCGCCCGAGTTGAGACACCATGAGCATTGGGTAATAATATATAGAAACCATCCGTTTTAACTACTTTGTAAAAAGTATTCATTTTTATGCTACTAACTATTTTTCGCATAGGTGAATCATTAATAATATATATAGCATCTTTGTCTAACCTACCGCTTAAAAAAGTATTAAGTAAATTGTCTTTGGATTTTTTAAGCTGTTTGTAATCGATTCTTGCAAAATATCCTATGTTAATATTTAATTTATTAAACGCTGCATAATGAATAAGAGAAAGTAAGTTATAATTAAATTCTGGAAATACATAAATTATTTTTTTATATTTTTTAGCAACGTCTATCCAAATCTTTGATTTTAATGGCGAAATGTAAGGAGCGGAATAGGATAAAGTTGTTTTGAAATTTTTATATATAGCAGATGAGTCTGCAATTTGAAATACCAGCGAAATAAAAATTAATATTCTTGATATTGAATTTTTATAACCTTTAACAATTAAGTAGAAAATTCCTAAATATATTAAATAATAAAAAGGAAGCGCCATACGTGCTGAAACTCTAAATATACTAAATATTCTAGGAAGTTGATATTCAAATAGCTCATGTTTTCCAAATGCGATATGTGTGGATAATGAATACATAAATAGTAGAAAAGTAATACATAATAGAGAAATAATACGTTTGGAACAAAAAATAATTTTAAAATTTTTTGGATGAATTAATTTAGCTAATGCAAACAGACTTAAAATAATCATGCCTAAACCTAAATACACAAATCCTTCATAAAATTCTCCTGTTATTTTTGGCTGATTCCTCAATATATGAGACCAACTAGTAAAACCTAGTCCGTCCGTTGGATCAATTAAAGATAATAAATTTATACGATAAATACCTAATCCGGGACCTTCAAAACCACTATGTAATATTAAATAACCGGCTTGCGATATAGTTAAAAAAAGTACTAAAACAGTCACAATAATGTATTTTAAAAATTTTAAAAAATCTTGCTCTTTAAATAGCCAGCGATTTAATATGTCTGCCCCCCATAAAACTACTAATATAATTAAAAAGTATGGATGTACTAGGCTGCTAATCATTAATAGCATTGGCCATGCGTATTTTTTAAATTTAGAGGAAAAGTAAAATAATATTGCAGCCAATATTAACCAATGGCCAAGAAATGGTATAGAAGCATGTAAGCGCCAAATCAATGGGGGAGAGAAAACAAAAAAAATACATCCAAAAAAAATTATCAAAGAGTCATTAGTAATTTTTTCTAATAATTTCCATGAAAATATCCCTTGCAAAATAAAACATAATAAAATCCATAAGCCTTCATATTGAAATGAAGTTGGTAGTAGTGATGATATTATTTTAAATGGAAGCGCGAATATAAAAAGTGGTTCTGCATAGATTAGTGCCCCTCCCATGCCCATACCATATGGGAAATTAGCTCCTAAAGGGTTTTGGAATATGGGCGTATTTCTATAAAATTGCCATGCGTATAAAGCATCTGCTGTATCTACATTTAAAAATAACCAATTAAGGTTATTGGGCCATAAAATTTTTCCTCCGGTAACAATTATAAATGCAGTAGTGCCTACTAAAATTGGTATAAATAATTGATAGTTGCTTTTACTTTTATTCAAGAAAGATGACCTTGTTAAAAATATTTATATTTAGTAATTATTTTGTTAATTTTAGAAATACTTAAAATTTACTTTACAAAGCTATAATTTACTTATAGAAGATTATAAAAATCATGATTCAACTTTCTCAACTATATATGATACATTAGCCTTGTTTTTTTCAAAAATAGTGTCGATGATATACATTGGCCTACATTTAACTTCGTCGTAGATACGGCCAATATATTCTCCCATTAAACCTAAAAATAATAATTGAATCCCTGAAAAAAATGTAATTGCTAAAATAGTTGTCGATAATCCAGGCGTTAAGTTCACGCCAATTATTTTTTGCAATAGAAAAAAACCTCCTAAACAAAATCCAAAAAAAGCAATAAAAAAACCTATTATAGACATTATCTGTAATGGGCGAGTACTAAAACTTATAAGGCCATTTATAGCAAGTTTAAAGGCTCCTAAATATCGATTATAATTACTTTTACCGAATAATCTTGGATTTCTATCAAACTCTATATAGGTTTGACTAAAACCTACAAAAGCAACTAACCCTCTTAGAAATCCATGTTTTTCATGTAACTGTCGTAATTGTTCAATCACGCGACGCGAAATTATTCTAAAATCCCCGGTATTACGTGGAATATGTACCTCACTTAATTTAGCAATTAATATATAGCCAAGATAGGCTATAGTTTTTTTTAGCAAGGATTCCCCTTTCCTGGATCGGCGAGTTGCATAAACAACTTCATACCCTTCATTAAGTTTATGATACAAATCTTTAATTAATTCAGGTGGATCTTGCAGGTCTACATCTATGACCACACATGCTTCTCCTTTACAATTTAGAATACCTGCTATGGTTGCCGCTGGCTGGCCAAATTTACGCGAAAATAAAATCAATTTAATTGCAGAATTATATTTCATTTGTTCTTTAATAATTATTTCAGATTTATCTGAGGAAGGATCAAGGCAAAATATTATTTCATAATTTATTATTAAACCGTCTAAAACTTTTTGTAGACGATCTAAAAAGGGAATAATATTTTTTTCTTCCTCATATATCGGGACCACAACTGACAATTTTGTAACTACATCAAATTTTTCCATACTTAAACACCTTAATAATTACGTTTATGTTTTATTAGATATAAAATATAACCGCGCAGTAAACATGTTCATAACTATTAATTTATTTTTTTAGTTAAATTTAAAGATAAAATAAAAAGTCCTAATTTGCGATTATCTGAGCTTAATTTAAGCTGTTTCGGTGAAACAGCATTTTTAAACTTAAATTCAATGCTTAATAAATTATTATCAGTTATGAGAGACTTTGGAATTTCAATTTGTTTATTACTTGGGGAATCATCTATATTATAAGTTACATGTTCAAGATTTTTATGATTAACCACAATATCTACTTCTAAAGTAGGATGCTCAACATTTATATAAGGAGATCCTTCAATCTTCAAAATTAAATCAGAATCTGTTTTTTTATCTAATTGCAGTACCATCAAACTATTACCATCTGTCCAAGTTCCGTTCTCTTCCGGAGCGCTCCACCCTTTTACTAGAATTACATTATTTTTAGAGTTTTCGTCCATTTTTCGAAAGAAAATATGCGTACCTAATATGTAAGCCTGATAATTTTCTAATTTGTATTGCTCAGTTTTAGTAAAATTTTCAGTCCAATTCGGTAACACTAGAAAATAACCATCAGTTTTACATATTTTATAAGGAAGATTCATTTTTTCATTTACTATAAATCGTAGTATATTTTTATCTTTTACAATATAAAATGCATCTTTATCAAGTTCGCCAAGAATTAGTTTATTCATCAATGAAATTTTTTTTTTATTAAAAATTTCAGTGTCTTGTCTAGCAAAATATCCTGCATTAATACTTAATTTGTTAAATGCTGCATAACCTGCAAGTGCCTTCCAATCCCACTGATCGGGATCGGGTTCTGGCAAGGTATAAAAAATTTTCTTATATTTATTGGCTGCTTGTAACCAAATTGAAGATTTTAACGGAAAATTATAAGTATGGATTTTATTACAAGAATGTCTAAATTTAGTAAGCGCTCTTGATAAATCAGTAATTTGTATAGCTAAGCAAATTAAAATTAATATAATGCTTGTTGGGTTTCTGTAACATTTAACAATTAAATAAAAAATTCCTAAATAAATTAAATAGTAAATTGGTAATGCCATTCGCCCTGTAGCTCTAAATATGCCAAAAATTTCTGGTAATTCATATTGAAATAACTCATGTTGACCGAATACAATTCTATTGGATAAAGCAAATATCATTAATAAAAAAGATACGCCGAGAATCGGAGCAATTTTTTTCATATTAGAAACTATGATTTTTATTTGTTGTTGTTTTTTTAGATTTAAAAATCCTGCTAATCCAAATATACTTAGAATAATTATCCCCAACCCTAAATAACTATACCCTTCGTAATCTCCAGCTGTATGCGAGTGGGGGACTAAAATATGAGATCCTTCCTTAATAAAAGGATCAATAAATGATACTAAATTCATTCGGTAGAGCCCTAAACCCGGTGCTACATAGCCGCCGTGCAGCATAAAGTAACCCGCTTGCCACATCACTAGTAATAATATTAAGGCCGTCAACAAAATATGTTTTATAATTTCTTGGTAAGTTAGTTCAATTAAGATAATTCTTTTGAATAAATCTGCTACCCATAATGCCATCAACATAAATAAAATATAAGCATGTACTAAACTACTTATACAAAGTAAGACACACCATGCATAGCTGCGAAAACGTGGAGATAGATAAAACCACATAGCGGCCAAAATCAGCCATTGGCCAAAAAATGCGCCTGCATTACAACGAGCAAGAAAAGCTGGGGATAAAACAAAAAAGATACTTCCTAAGGATTTTAGCCATTGATTAGCAGTTATTTTTTCTAGTAATTTCCCTGAGAAAATCGCTTGTAAGATAAAACACAGCAATACCCAAATTCCCCCATATTGAAATGGAGTGGGTAGTAAATTAGAAAATAGTTTAAATGGAAAGGCAAAAATTAACAGTGGTTCTCCATAGATAACTGACCCACCTAGCCCCATTCCATAGGGATAATTGGTCCCTAAAGGATTTTGAAATACTGGAGTATATCTAAAAAATTCCCAAGCAAATAAGGCCTCTAACTGATCCCCTCTAAGCCAATCAATATTACTCGGCCAAAGAATTTTTCCTCCAGTGACCAAAATAAACGCTGCAATACCCAAAAAAATTGGTATCAAAAATTGAGAATATCTTTTTAGTATATACCACAAAAAATCCATATAAATAATCATCATCCATAATAATTTCATTATCCTTCAAATAAATTTATTATTTTTGAAAGCTTTAACTAATCCCTAAACTGCATGCTATAAAGTTTGGCATAATAACCATTTTTTGCGAGTAACTCTTGGTGTGTCCCTCTTTCTACGATACGACCGGCATCTAAAACCAAAATTTGCTTAGCTCTTTCTACCGTGGAAAGTCGATGTGCAATGACCAACGTAGTACGATTATGCATCAGTTCTTCTAACGCTGCTTGTATATGGCGCTCAGCTTCGGTGTCTAATGCAGAGGTTGCTTCGTCTAAGATTAAAAATGGAGAATTTTTAAGTAGTGCACGTGCAATTGCAATCCTTTGCCGTTGACCGCCTGATAGTAACACACCATTTTCGCCAATTAAAGTATTAAGTCCTTGCGGTAATTGTTCGATAAATTCCATGGCATGCGCTGCTTTTGCAGCACGTATTATCATAGATTCACTTACTTCGCTTAATTGTCCATAAGCAATATTATGTGCAATAGTATCATTAAATAAAGTAACGTGCTGGGATACTAAAGCAAATTGGCTACGTAAATCTTTTAGCTTTAATTCCCGGATATCGACACCGTCGACTAAAATTTTTCCTAAATAATTATCGTAAAAACGTGGTAATAGATTCACTAAAGTAGATTTCCCACTGCCTGAGCGCCCTACTAAAGCGATGGTTTCACCAGAATTTATTTTAAAACTAATAGCTTGTAATACAGGTTGCTCAGGTAAATAGGCAAAACTAACATCTCGGTATTCTAAACAGCCTTTAAGAACGTTAAGCGTATGTGTACCTTCATCTAACTCATTTTTTTCATCTAATAAATTAAAAATGCTGCTCGCTGCAGCAATACCACGCTGTATGATGCTATTAACCGCCGCTAAATTACGCATAGGCTTTAACAATAGTAACATCGAAGTCACCATCGCAGCGAACTCGCCTGCATTAATATGCGTAAAATGCGAAATTGCCAGATAAATAGTGAACACCGCAATTCCACCGGCAATAAGCTGGATAGCTGAACTTGCTAAAGAGTTAGTAACCACGACTTTTAATTCGCGAAATCTATTCCTTTCTAGCAGTGTTTGAAATTTTTTAGTTTCGTATTCTTCACCACCAAAGGTGCGAATTACTTTGTAACCATCGATAACTTCTTCTGCCACTTGTGTCAGTTCACTCATAGAATCTTGAACGGCATTATTCAAATTCCGCATACGCCGACTGGAATAGCGAGCAATCCAAATCATGGTCGGTACCGTAATAAAAAATAATAGGCTCAATTGCCAACTTTCCATTAACATCACTGCAATTAATCCAAGCACAAAAAAACTTTCTTGCACCAAAGTAATTAAAGCATTGGTACTTGCATTAGCGACTTGATCGACATTGTAAATAATGGTAGAAAGTAATTGACCCGAGGTTGTATTGTCATAAAATTTAGCGGGTAAACGTAATAATTTAATCAGTATGTCTTGTCGTATATTCATCACCACACTTCTTGCCACGCGCGCTAAGCAATAACTGGATGAAAAATTAGCTACGCCGCGTATTAAAAAAGCAAAGATTAAAATAAAAGGCAGATAATGGATAAAATGTTCGTCTTTAGCGACAAAACCTTTA
The DNA here is from genome assembly GCF_964031245.1 of Rickettsiella endosymbiont of Miltochrista miniata. NCBI lineage: Bacteria > Pseudomonadati > Pseudomonadota > Gammaproteobacteria > Legionellales > Coxiellaceae > Rickettsiella > Rickettsiella endosymbiont of Miltochrista miniata. Next base: position 612,830 of record NZ_OZ035017.1, on the reverse strand, counting down.
TTAAGCAAGGGTTTTAAAAACCAAATAAGCCCAGCATCGGTGCTGGCTAATAAAATAGTTCCAATGATACCTAATAAAAACCAACCCAAATAACGCCGCAGATAATGTAGCAAACGTCGATAACTGGAAAACCCATTGTGGTTTTGCGATATATATTGTTGTGTCATAGCTTTTCTTGATTAAATAGCAGTACCACCGACTGTTAAAGCATCTATTTTTAATGTCGGTTGTCCGACACCTACGGGAACACTCTGGCCTTCTTTACCACAACTACCAATGCCGCTATCTAATTTGAGGTCATTGCCGATCATAGAAACTTGCGTTAGCACATCAGGACCATTGCCAATTAAAGTCGCTCCTTTAACCGGTCGTGTCACTTGACCGTTTTCAATCAAGTATGCTTCACAGGCGGAAAATACAAATTTTCCTGACGTAATATCCACTTGTCCACCGGAGAAATTCACTGCATAAATCCCTTTTTTAACCGTTGCAATAATTTCTTCTGGAACGTACGGACCTGGCAACATATAGGTATTAGTCATACGCGGCATCGGCAAATGTGCAAACGATTCGCGGCGACCATTGCCTGTCGATTGCGTACCCATCAAGCGCGCATTTAATTTATCCATCATATAGGCCTTTAAAATGCCTTTCTCAATTAAAACGGTACGCTGTGTAGGCGTACCTTCGTCATCAATCGTCAGCGATCCACGCCGATAAGGAATCGTTCCATCATCAACTACCGTACAACCTGCTGAGGCAACACGTTCTCCAATTCGGCCGGAAAATGCAGAGCTGCCTTTACGGTTGAAATCTCCTTCTAAACCATGACCCACCGCCTCATGCAATAAAACACCCGGCCAACCGGGACCTAACACGACTGGCATACTACCCGCAGGCGCTTTTACGGCATCTAAATTCAGAAGTGCTAAACGAACTGCTTCTTTTGCTAAGTCAGTTGCCACCTGATCTTTAATAAAATAACTATAATCGGTTCTGCCACCACCACCGGCAAAACCTTGTTCGCGCAAACCTTTGTCTTCGGCTATGACGCTAATATTTAAACGCACTAGCGGGCGAATATCAGCTGCCATGCGGCCATCACTATTAATCACTAAGACCACTTCTTGTGCACCGACTAAACTAACATTGACGTGTTTAATACGTGGATCGCTAGCACGTGCCACTTCGTCTATTTCGCGGAGTAAACTTAATTTCTGCAGTTCTGTCCAGGTAGAAATAGGATTAATCGGTTCATATAAAGGCTTTAAAAGCGGATTTTTCTGCCAGGCATGGATTTGACCATGCTGTCCTGTTCTAGCAATACTCGCTGCCATCGTGGCGGCTGATTCTAAAGCGGGTAATAAAATATCATCTGAATAGGCAAAACCAGTCTTTTCGCCACTGATGGCGCGCACGCCAACCCCCCGTTCGATATTAAAACTACCGTTTTTGACGATACTATCTTCTAATACCCAACTCTCTAATTGCGTGGCTTGAAAATAAAGATCCGCCATATCAACTTTAGGCGTTAATAAACGACCTAAAATCACTTGCAACTGATTTTCCGTCAATCCAGCGGGGTCCAACAGTGTTTCACGGGCCAAAGTAAGATTATTCTTTATCATGTTCGTCATCCTAACTTAGCTGAAGTCAGGATGCAATTTTAGGCTTGGCGCAAGCAAATTTAATAGTTACTAATGCCTCTAACATAAGATTTATGAGTATTGAATTCACCTTCATTTGAATGACCATTTCGATAAGTAAAAAGGCCGCCATTTTGTATGTACGAAATTAACTCCTGACGCTCCTTTTCCCTCTCTAGTTCTAGTTTAGCTTTAATATTGTTTTTATCATTAATTGTTAGACTATTGTTTAAGAATGTCCGGCTAATCGATCCTATATCAATGGTTTTATTCCGTTCAAGAAACTCATACATTTTCGATAATAACGCCTGTCTAAAAATAAAAGGGCTTTCTTTAACACACTGCTCTAATCGATCATAACCAATAACATCTGTGACAAAAATCTCTGGCATGCTAAAAAAACCGAAAGTTTCAAATAAATAACTCAAATTTTCATCGGCAATAACCGGTTCTTTTACTACAGCTGTAAATTTATGCAGTAATTCTGGAAAATACCAATTTAACCCTTCATGATCATATTCGGTTCTATTAAAAAACTGCTTTAGTTCATTATGTTGTAATACGTTTAAAAGAGTATCTGGAGATATTTCTAACCAAATTGACAAAAACCAAACGGCATCAGAAAAACTACGATTAACGTTAATACATTTTTTTAAAATAAATTCAAGATAGAATTCAAATTCTTTTTTTCTTTGATTTTTAGGAGTATTTTTTACTATAAAAATTTCATTCAATTTCTTCAGTAATTTATTAACCAATCCTTCACCCGATTTGCAATCTAAACTATAAAACCAATTACATGTCTTGGCTATAGTCTTATCTTTGTAGTAATACTTATTAGAAAAATCTTTAGCCGAAAGGTCAAACATAACCATCCTTTTTTTTATATGAAATTAGATTAATCTGGAAAGTACGGCAATTTATCGTAATAAATTGTTTAGGTAAACTATTTTGTGTATTTCAATCTCAATTTTTAAGCAGAGGTTTTGACCACGTCGGGTTTACTCCAAGATCCAGTAATATGATAGGATGTTTGTGCAATTTTTTGCACCGTAGAGCCTAATACTGCATTCGCCAACCAAGCGACAACTCCAGCAACAGGACCACCCGCCAAACCGACTATTACCGGTAAACTGGATGTAAAATGCGGCACCACTTTAATAACCAAGTCATAATCCTTGTTCAACATACCAATTCGACCAGCAATGCTTATCGAAGCAACGGGTCCTTCAATAGTGACATCGCGCGTAATGGCATTACCATTTCTTAGCGTAAAATTGCCCTGTAAATTGGTAAAATCAAAACCTTTGGTTTTTAAATCACTAAAATCTAACTGCAAGCGTTTGGTTAAACTTTGTATGCTTAAAAAAGTAAGTAATCGACCGAAATTTAACTTGGCTTCGTTACTGGATCCAATATCAACTATCTGACCGTTAGTCGCATTAAAAGAAAAATGACCCCTGAGTTTAGTAAAACTGAACTGATAGGGAGCTCCTTGCCAATTCAAATTAAATCGCATATGCGCTTGTTCTGCGACGATACTCGCCGGCAAACCCCAATTTCGTAAAAAGTTGCTTAAATTAGCACTGTCCAATTGTCCGATTAATTCTGTGGAGTTACGTTCTTGAGTATGCCACGCTCCGCTTGCTATAAGATGATAATTTGCATCCCCCGCATTTAATTCTCTCACTAACACGCCACCCAATATGGGATTTAATTTTAATTGTACCGCTCCAAAATTAATTTCCTTATAACGCACTTCTCTCGCGCTTAAATTAATCTTCGGTAATTGCTTAAAATTCCAAGTATTGGTTTCATTAGACTCAATCGATGAGTCTAAATTGATCATGTCAAAATTAGCAAGGATCGGTTGTAAATTACTATTGGGTATCAACACTGTTCCTTTGGCGGTTTGATTATCAATGCTAAAACGCCAACCATTTTGTTCGGGTTTTAAATTGGTCAGAATATCATCATAATGAATGATAATTTGCAGATTCGGTGCGGAATGAATAGTTAATTCTATGGGCTTTTTCCATAAAATTCCCGTCAATTTTTGTGCTGATACGCCGTCCTGATTAAAAGTGAAGGGTCCCGTTAATTGATCTAATTGAATATCATGCGCGGGGATTTTTAATTTAGCATTTTCTATTTGCGCTCGCCCCAATAAATTTAATTTTTGTTTTCCCGATTCGAGAGGAATTGCTATTTGCATACTAAGCTGTAAAGGACCAGCCAGTATTAAGTTTTTCAATTGACCTAATGTTCTTCTCGCAAGTGGTGTAGCCACTAAAAAAGCTTGGCCTTTCTCTAAACGCGTATTCATCTCACCGCTATCAATATGCAATATGCCCTGCACATTTTTCTTAATGATGGGTATATTTGCTTTAATATTCTTTAAATTTATATTCAGCAATTCTGCAGTATCGATTAAAACGTGCATTTGCCGACCCGAAAAAATAAGTTCTCCATTGATTTTTTTCAAACTAGGCCAAGCACGCTGGTAGTTTAAATTAGCATCGGTTATTTGGGCATCAACTAAAAAAGTTCCGTTATGTTGATCGAAAGGAAATTGATTAGTTGGTCCTTGTAACACTAAACTCCCTAAACCTGAGCCTTTATTAATAGCCGTACTCAGCCAATGCTTAAGTTCTGGACCTAATAGTGTTTGCGGCAAATAATAAGCAATATGCGTCGAATTATGTATTTTTATATGCGCCAATAAACTAATCTGCGACTGACTAGCAAGTTTAGAAATTAGCAAGGAAAATTGTGAGTTAACCGCTACATCCTGATTAGTTGCTTCAAATTGTGGGGCTTGTATGATCCATTCCCCATCTTTTTGCTGCCAATTCAATTGACTGGTTAAACTATCCAAATGTATCGGCGCTTTAAATAACTTATTAAAATCTATCCTGCAATCATTAGCGTGCGCAATAATATTTCCCATCGTGGGTGTCATATGCAGATAGGTATCTAACCCTTGGATACCTGGAATTTTTTGCCAAGCTTGCACACCAAAATCATGAAAGATAGCATCGATACTCCAACTATCTTGCTGAGTAGTTTGCCATAGTATATGCGTGGAAAAAGGTAAAAATGTAATGGCGGGTTGTTTATTAATTTTTATTGATGCTGCCTGTAAGCTACTAATCAAACCTTGAAATTGGGTAAAATGATCAAATTGCCAATCGGCCCATATTTTAAAATTGGTTCGCGCGTTTTGCAATTGCAATGTGGGTTTCCATTGATTAAACCATCGATCGAGGAAAACATTTTCGCCATGTAAATAAATGGGTCCGCTCAGATGATTTTGTGAAGATGATAAGGGAGATCCTTTCAAATCAACTTTAAAACTAAATTCGGAAAGTTTTTCTTGTACAAAACGTAAACGACCACTTAATTGATGTCGATCGCCACTATTTTTTAATAGCAAAATTATTCGCATCGGTGGCCATACCGGACCCGATTTCGGATAAAATGTTAAACCTACATTGTCTAAACTTAGTTGCGGTTCAGCTAAAAACCAAGCGATTAATTCATTCGTGGCGTTCGAATTGGGTAAGGAAGATTGGTCGAATAATGTGCTAATTCCAGTGAAAACCAATTGATTATCTTTAGTTTGGTGTGCCACTAACTCAATACCATTTACACTTATTGCAGCTAATTTAATACTTCCGCTGAGTAAACTATGAAAGATATCGATAGCTATATTTAGCTGTTTAACGCTTAATAAAGGATAGGTTCGCGTGTCATCCCAAATAATGACATCAGAACCATGAAAAATAGGCGTTAAACCCTGCCATGCCACAGAAAATTGCTTAATTTGTACCGGTTTGTGCAAAACTCTAGCGGCTAAATTAGAAACTCCTTGTACTTGTTTGTTCAGATAAGGGGTTAAAATTCGTCCTGTAACGACTACCAAGGCAAAAAAAACAATACTACTCGTTAAAAATACGATGAGTAAGCGTGATAGTGAATACAGGAGTTGTTTCATATATACTCATTATACTTTAAAACACTTTAAAATTTTTGTTTTTTTAGCACGAATGATAATCCGCTGATCAAGGTCATCATGTCATTAAAATCGCCAAGTATTTCTGTCATCGTGACTACCTACAATCGTCCCGACGCCTTACATTTAGTTTTGTTGGCCCTGGCACAACAAACGCAATTACCAAATCAAGTCATCGTGGCTGACGATGGTTCTACCGATGAAACGCGGCTATTAATTGGCCAATTACAAAACCAACTTAATTATCCACTGCAACATATTTGGCAAAAAGATGAAGGCTTTCAAGCCGCTAAAATCCGCAACAAAGCTTCTCTGTGCGCCAATAGTAATTATCTTATTTTTTTAGATGGCGATTGTGTGCCTTTTCCAGATTTTATTGAAACCCACCGCTTATTAGCTGAACCAAATTGGTTTGTTTCTGGTCACCGACTATTACTAGAAAAGCAATTTACGCAAAAAATTCTGCAGGAACTTTTGCCTATTTATAAGGACTCAGCGCTAGAATGGCTATTACATTATTTTCATCGCCAATCCAATCGTCTATTTCCTTTATTACGTATCCGATCAAATAAATTACGCAAATTACACGCTAAACATTGGCAGGGAGCAAAAAGTTGTAATTTAGGTCTGTGGAAAGAAGATTTTTTGAGCGTCAATGGTTTTGACGAAAGCTTTATAGGATGGGGCTATGAAGACTCAGACTTAGTGATACGTTTAATTCGCGCGGGCATTTACCGTAAATCTGGAAAATTCGCCACACCTGTTATTCACTTATGGCATCAGCAAAATGATCGCGAAAAAGAACAAATCAATCTTAATTTACTCAAACAAATAATTGAAAATCAACAAATTCGTGCAAAAATTGGTTTAAACTAAGCTAAATTAATTTGATTTCAAAATATCTTTATCCTTGGATTTATAAGTTAAGCCTGCAAACAATAAAGCGGTAAAAATAACATAAAAACAACCTTGCGTGACATCCATCAGCCATGAATTAAACAATGAACCTACTGCTATAGATACCAGCACCGCTTGGGCAAAATATTGACGCAAGCCTTGCAAGCGAAAGCTTGTCCAGGCATGAACAATAAACATGCCTAATAAAATAACAACACCTAATAGGCCAAATTGAACCGCAATATTTAGATATTCATTATGCGGATTTTTGGTAGCAAATTGCTTATCTTGTGTAAGCGCTAAATAATCCTGCGCAAAACTTCCGGTGCCAGTTCCCATCCAAGGATGTTCTTTTAATAGTTTCAAGCTATTATGATAAAACTCTAAACGTAAGCCTACCGAAGTAGCAAAACTTCCGTGTTCATATTGTGTAATTTCGCTGTGCGCTAAATTGAGGCGTTCCTTAAAATTAGCGGGTAAAAATAATAGACTGCCACATAAAAAAATTGAAATTAATAGCCCCGCTAATAAACCTTTCCAAGTATATAGTTGACTAGCTAATAACAACAGTAAACTAAATAACACCACGTAACCCGAGCGACTTAGATTTATAAATAATACGTTATAAGTCGTTACTAAAAATAATAAAACAAACAACCATCGCCAAGCATTTTTGATTGAGAATGCAAACACCGCAAAGCAATAACTGCTAAATGCAAATAAAAACCCGGTAAAAATATGATCTTTAAAAACGCCAGAGTCTGAAGTAAAACGATGCAGTAAATCACTATGGCCAAAAAATTTAATGAAAGAAAGTAGCAGCGTTATACTCGCCGCTACTAAAAATGCAAAAAAAGCAGCAACAGCGGTTTTTTCGTTTCGAAACGTACTAAATAAAAAAAATCCTAGCAAAAATTTACTGTATTTTGTTATTGTATGTAAACCTACCGGTCGTGGCACCGTGGTATAAGTAAGCCCTATCAGAAATAATGCAAAAAATACTATAAACATCAAGGCCATCGGGTTATAACGCAAAATTAGATATTTTTCATACCAATTCCCCGCTAATAAACAGCATAGCACCGTTGCTGAGAAAAAAATCATCAATGCAGCCGTTGATATTGGCAGTACAAATGCGGTCGCCACGGCAAAAATTTGACTGAGCCGTTGAAAATAATCTCTTAGTGGACGAGATGGAGTCAATGCATCAACAGACATGGTTTTTCCCTGGATAAATATATATTAATTTTACATAACGATAAAAAACACCTACTGCATTAGAGATTGCTAATATGAACCCTTCACGACCATCTAAAAAACCTAGATGTAAAAAATAACCACGAATAAAACTCCATATTGCATGTAAAATTGCTTTCAACGGACCCGAATTTTTATGTTTTTGATAAGCCAATTGTGCCCAATAATTGGTATAATTCTCCAATTTAATGAGTACTTGACTAATATTTTTCATCGTATCATGAAAAATCACTGCTTTTAAATTACCCAAATGCGCGTATCCATTCAAATGCTCATGAATAATCGCTGGTGTAAATCGGATATGAGGTAATCGAAGAAATAGTCTAACGACTCTATCTCTACCCCAATCACCAAAACGAATTTTTTTTCCGCAAAAAAAAGAAACTCGTTTAATGGCATAAGCATCGAGTCGATTCTCAGCTTTCGAAATAATGCGTTTTATTTCCGCAATTAATCTATCACTTAAATACTCATCTGCATCGATAGATAACACCCATTTTCCTTGCGCTTTGTTTAAAGCTCGATTCTTTTGTATACCAAATCCCGGCCAGTCAGTTGAAAAAATATTCTGCGTATATTGCCGACAAATTTCTAAGGTATTATCTTGGCTTCCTGAGTCCAGAACGATAATCTCATCCGCCCATTTTACGGACTCCAAACAACGTTGGATATCCATTGCCGCATCTTTTACTATTACAATTACGCTTAACGCTAGCATATAATTTTTTAAAAACTCAGAAAACTGCAGAATATACCATATACCCATTAGATAGGTAGCGCTAGGAGGTTAATCTCTGGAAACGTTTAAAAAAATTACCGTCATGGCGAGCGAATGTAATGAGCGTAGCCATCCAGGGATTGCCACGCACCTACGGTGCTCACAATGACGAGCAATGTGGTTAAATAGAAGGTATATCCGGTTGATTAATTAATAGTCTGACTTTATTAATCACTTGTTCGGCGGTTAAATTTTCCAAACATTGGCTACGACTTCGAATATGTTGATCACAGCCTTCCTGGAAACAAGGAACACAAATTCCAGAACCTTGCATCAAGTAAACATTATTTCTGTGCTGAGAACCGACCCGAACAAATGGATTGCTTAATGTCCAGGCTTTTGGCCAAGGACCCCATTTTACTGGATTACTGGGACCAAATAAGGCCATGGTTGGAATACCTAACGCAGCTGCCATATGCGTTACCACGGTGTCCGGACCAATATAAATTTTAGCCTTACTCAATAAGAAACCGACTTGGTTCAGGCTTAAATAGCCCACCATGTTAATAGCACCTTCGGGCAGCCTATCCAGCAGTTCTTCCGCCATTTTTTCTTCTGACTCCTGTTTATCTCCGGTTAAAACAATCGTATAACCAATTTGTAATAACCAATTTGCTACGCCTACCCAACCTTCTTTAATCCATTCTTTATAGGAAAATTTAGGACGCAGATGTAAAATAGCTAATTTTTTATTCGTATCAACCAGTTGCATTACTTTCTGAGAATCTTTTTCCTGCCAAGCAATAACAATTTCTGAACAAAGATTTAACTGTAAAATTTCTGCCAAACGTAAATTCATTAATACCGTATGCGTAGAAATACCATCATATTCCACGGCTTCAGAGAGTAATAGACGCTTCCACCAGCGACTTTTATCTGCACCTAACATCCCGATGCGATACTTAGCGGCACAATAAGCATATAGCGTGGTTTTATCTCCAGGTAATGTAGATACCGCTACATCATAAACACGAAAAATTTTTTTTATTAGCTGGCAATGCTGTAAAAAATCAGGATGTTCTTCAATGGTAAGAATATTTTGTATATCGGGATTTGCATGAAGTATAGACTCGGTACCTTTAAAGACTAATAGATCAATCTTAGCTTCTGGCCAATGACGTTTAAAGGTTCGAATTAATGGAGTAATGAGTAAAACATCGCCAATGCGACGAGTACAAATGATTAAAAGCCTTCCTGGCGGTGATTTGACCATATCCTTTATAAATTTTTAGCAGATGACTTCCTTGTCATTGCGAGCGCGTAGCGCGCGGCAATCCATATTCACTCGCTATGACGATGATTTTTCATGGGCTTTCCAATCAAATCATACGATGTTCAATATCTAGTTAAGATAATTTTTAATTATTTTTTGAAATATCCACTTTAACATCGCCAAAGCATTGTATATTATAAAATTCATCTTTTAAATCTTTAAACCACTTTACTCTTGAATCAATACCAATAATTTCACGAATAATTTGAAACATCTCAGCATAATGGTTATTACAGCCAAAATCATGCTCAAACTCTGTACCGTCAGATAGAATAATCTTTACTTTACTCATATTAAGCCTTTTTAGGATATGACTTTGCAATCCTCTGTGAGGACCGACCCGTCGCTAAAGTGATATGTATCGGCAGTATGGTACTTAGATTGTCCAACAGCCATTTATTTAAGCAGGCATCTTCGCCACTTAAACAGACATTAATAGGCCTTTCAATATGAGCCGCTATTTTTGGTGCAATACGTTTTTTAAATGCCGCATTTCCCGAATAGCTTAACAAACTACGCTTATTACTAGCTTTACTAAACATATATCCCCCTTGGAACCATTTTCTTTAGATTGCTGCTTAATATTTTGATTGTTGATGATAGTGATTTTTGGAATTAGGCAATCCAGATACTTCGATACTGAGTAGGCTTTTGAGCTCTTAAATGTTTGACTTGAGTGAAGCTTTTATTTGTTAGATTTGGGTAGCATCAATTTTTTTGAAATTTTTGATGCATAAGTCGTAAAAACCATCCTCACTAAATATAGTGTTAATTTTTTTTCAAACAACTATATATAGTGTTGTGAATTTTACTTACATTATTTTATACAATCACGTATAACAATTTTAGCAAAAGATTGCATTATCCACAAGTTTTCAAGCGCTTTTTCACAGCTTATACAACAAGTTACGCACTGGTGAGTAACTTATTACACGCAAGAAAAGTTAACAATATGGATGTTTGTAAAAAAAAATAGATAATGAAAAAGAAACAATGTTGACCAAATAAAAGTATGATCAACATTGTCATAAAGATAAGCTTGTTAACTAATTACACAACAATTATAAGGAGTCATGTGATTATTTGTTTCTGATCCTGTACTATTTTCCTTCCTACTAAAGAAGTTACTTTTTTTTTCAGCGGCTGAACTAAAACAGCGAGGATAATTCGATTGTACGGTTGGATAATATTTTTTAATTAACGCTTCTAAGATGCTAATCGTTCTTACGCTAGGTTCTCCAGAATAATTTTCAGGCTCAAAATGCATTTGAAAAGCTCTGATGACATCTTTAGTTTGTGTATCAAATTGGCCCGTTGTTTCTATTTTGTATCCATAATGCCGTAGGTTATCTTGTATCCATTTATAATCAGTTCCTTGCTCAATCTGAATTTCCTTCTCAATCTTCGATACCTGCTGCTCATCCGGCCAGGCACCTATGCCTCGATCGGCTAATTTTTTCCATAAACGCGTACCAGGATCAGTCTTTCTACCCGGTGCAATATCAGCATGGCCGGTTATAAATTGAGGAGGGATTTGGTAATAAACTTTTCCAGTTTTTTCATCTTGTATTATTAGTTCAGGTCCAATTTTTTCTTTAATAAGATATACGATGCTATTAATTTGGTGATCGGTATATTCATCCCAGGTAAGCTTGCCTTGCTTTTCTAATTGATAAAGGTCTCCTACATGTTGAAAAGGATCGTTTTTTTCATGCCATTCTTTAGTTAATTTCTTGTATTTAGCTATTAGTTCTGGCGATATCTTTTCTTTATAGACTTCACGGTCCGCTGGTGGCACTAAACTACGCGTCATATCAGATAAAAAGGCAGTTAATAATTTTTCTTCAATTAAAAGCTGGTATAAATTTTTATCCTGTTCTTTTAAAGTTTCAGTAATAAAATCTTTAAGTTGATTTAGGACTTGATAGGTAAATAATACTTTTCCTGTGTCTTGCACTAAACCATAGCCATAGTTAACTATTTCGATCCCGATCGAGGTATCGTTTAAGCCATTTCTACCTGCAAGATTACTTGCACCTGCATGATAAGCACGATCTTTTATGTCTACAAATTTATAATAATCAAATGGCCCATTTTCATCTTTAAAGGGTTGCTTTGGAATTAAAAAATGCGCTCCAACACCACCGCGAGTTAATGTTTCTACCGAGTCTTTTTCTTCTAAAACGGTATAATGCAATATAATAAATCGTTCACGTCTATCAAAATTCTGCTTATCCGCAGGTATAAATTTTTCTTTCATAAATATCCCCATTTTTTTAATTTATTAAAATAATATTTTACCAAATATTTTTTATATTATAAATAAATTAAATTTAATTCGAAAAAACTAATGACGCATATCTAAAGGACTTATTCTGAGCATATTGCCCATCAGTGGCCAGACTAAAGCACTGACTAATAAGGACACCCAAGCCCAGCGAAAATCAACCGAAAATCCCAGCCAAGCTTGTATCCAAATAAGTAGCACTTGGTAGATCGTTAATATAACCAAAATAAATAAAATTTGTTGCGGCAATGGGAACATCCGAAATTGCAAATGAAAACGTTGCGCTAAATAAGCAACCACGCACAAAGCTAAACTATGTTCTCCCAAATAGCTGCCATATAATACATCGATAAATAATCCAAGTATCCAAGCTAAGGTAAAATGAATATGCTCAGGCAACACCATGATCCAATAAATTAACACTAAGGGTAACCATAAAGGAAAAAATAATGCTAAAGTAGGAGGTAAAGGAATAATATTAAGTATGATCGCCACAAAAAAACTAATCCCAACCAGAAATAAGGTAGAAAAATAAAGAGGTTTCATTCTGCTATCCTATTTTTTAACCGCGTGAAAATGTGTTTTGGAATTAGAATTAACTTCAGGCGTTGGCGAATTGACCGGCGAAATTAATAATACTGGCCGATTTCTATTTAATTGGGCACTTGGATCAACTTGTATGCTCGCAAATTGTGTAGCAAGATTCGTATTAACGACGCTGACAACACCGACCGGATAACCTGCAGGATAACGTCCGCCTAAACCTGACGTCACTAATAAATCATTGACTTTAATATCCACTGTGCCAGGTATGTCTTTCAATAAAAGTTTTGCAAGGCGTCCTCGTCCCACTAAAATTCCACGCGCATCACTACGCACATCTTGAACGGGAATCGCACTACGAAAATCAGTGAGTAAAAGCACCCGGCTACTTAAAAAATCAACACTGATGACTTGACCCATCACACCATTTGCATCCAGTACGGGTTGCCCTACTTTAACACCGTCCGATTGCCCTTTGTCGACTATCACTTCATTCAATAAAGGATCGGCATTAACCAGTAGCAATCGTGCCAAACGGAAATGTTGCTTTTTTAGATGCTCCGTCGCGGCCAATAATTGATTTAATTGTCTATTTTCACTTTCTAAGGCGGAAAAGTTTTGTAATTTGGTGAGTAATAATACTTGCTGCGTGCGCAAAACCGCATTTTCAGATTGTATTTTTTGTCGTGTGACAAAATTACTATTTATATTGTGAAATAACTGTATTGGGGCATCAACCATATATTGTAAAGGCGCTACCACATTATTTAATACACGTCGTAGCGACGGTAAATAATGATGGTAATCCAATAGAATAAGTAATAGAGATAAAATAACGAAAAAAACTAGCCTTAACCCTAATGAGGTTTTTCCACGGTTAAATAATAGTTTAATAGCGCTTACCTGCTAATCTTTGACTAAGAAATCTCCACCCATTTCATCGATAATCTCGAGTGCGCGACCACCACCCCGAGCGACGCAGGTTAATGGATCTTCTGCGACGACGACAGGCATACCGGTTTCTTCGGTAATTAACCGATCTAAATTTCTTAGTAATGCACCACCGCCGGTTAAAACCATGCCTCTTTCCGAAATATCTGCGGCTAATTCAGGTGGCGTTTGTTCTAAGCCGGTGCGAATAGCTCCAATAATATTGGACAAAGGTTCTTGTAAAGCTTCTAAAATTTCGTTGCTATTCAAAACAAAGGCTCTGGGAACACCTTCTGAAATATTACGACCACGTACTTCAATTTCACGCACTTCAGACAAAGCAAAAGCCGTGCCAATTTCATGCTTAATCCGTTCTGCAGTAGGTTCGCCAATTAAGCTTCCGTAACTACGTCGAACATAATTAACGATAGCCTCATCAAATCGGTCACCACCAATACGCACTGATTGAGAGTAAACCACACCACCTAAAGAAATGACGGCAACTTCAGTGGTTCCACCACCAATATCCACCACTAATGATCCTCGCGCTTCGTCAACAGGCATGCCGGCACCAATAGCCGCCGCCATAGGTTCTTCAATTAGATAAACTTCTCTAGCACCGGCGCCTAAAGCCGATTCACGAATAGCTCGACGCTCTACCTGTGTGGATCCACAGGGCACGCAAACCAGAATTCGAGGAGCTGGACGTAAAAAACGATTTTGATGTACTTTACTAATAAAATGCTGCAACATTTTCTCAGTCACATAAAAATCAGCGATTACACCATCTTTTAAGGGACGTATCGCACTAATATTACCCGGGGTACGTCCAAGCATGCGCTTAGCTTCCCAGCCTACGGCGAGTACACGACGTTGATTGCCCTCTTCTAAACGAATAGCGACTACGGACGGTTCATTGAGAACAATTCCTTCGCCACGAACATAAATTAATGAATTTGCCGTGCCTAAATCTATGGAAATGTCTTTAGAAAATAAACCGCGGAATTTGCTTAGCATAAAGTTGACCACCTACGTCTGAACGTTTACCTACACAATATAGTGTGTGCCTACGCACTTTAGCAAATCTAGAAGATTTTATGCAAGCAACCTATTAAGATTAGGAGATACACTCAAAGATTCGCAAATCTAAGCGCAATAGGTATACTATCGAGCTTTTTACAGTACTTTAGATTTGGAGTTTTGCTCACGATGGTGATTACGCTTGAAGACGTTAATAAAATTGCTGATTTAGCTAGAATACAAATCAATCCTGAAGAAGCCACTCAGCATCTAAAAAGCCTACAAGGCATTTTTAAGCTAGCCACTCAGATGGATGCGGTAGATACCCACTCAGTACAACCCGTCGCTCACCCTTTTGGCATCATACAACGCCTACGTGATGATAAAATCACTGAGATTGTTCATAGGAAAGATTTTCAGCAACTCACTGAGCATACTGAAGCAGGCCTTTACTGTGTCCCCCTTGTTTTAGAATAACGTTGAGATTAACAAATATGCATAACTATACGCTCACTGAGCTATCTATTGCGCTACGAGCAAAAAAAGTATCGAGTACAGAATTAACGCGACATTTTTTAGCGCGCATCGATAAATTTGATAAAACCTTAAATAGTTTCATCACAGTCACGACCACACTAGCGTTAGAACAAGCCAAGCAGGCCGATTTACAACACCAAAATGGCAGCGCTGGACCCTTGACCGGTATTCCTTTTGCACATAAAGATATTTTTTGCACAGCTGGCATTAAAACCAGTTGTGCTTCTAAAATGTTAGATAATTTTATTGCTCCCTATGACGCCACACTGGTCAGTCGTCTTAATCAGGCGGGGACGGTGCTATTGGGTAAAACTAACATGGATGAATTTGCCATGGGCTCATCCAATGAAAACAGTTTTTATGGCTCAGTAAAAAACCCTTGGGATATCGCACGTGTACCGGGCGGATCTTCCGGTGGTTCTAGTGCTGCTGTGGCCGCCCGATTAACGCCTGCTGCAACAGGTACAGACACCGGGGGTTCCATAAGACAGCCCGCAGCATTATGCAATCTTACCGGGCTTAAACCCACTTATGGTCGTGTTTCGCGCTATGGGCTGATTGCTTTTGCCTCCAGCTTAGATCAAGCCGGTCCAATGACACAAACTGCTGAAGATGCTGCGCTCTTAATGAATGTCATGGCAGGTTTTGATGAGAAAGATTCTACGAGTATCGATCAACCCGTTCCCAACTATCTGTTAACACTGAATGATTCACTCAAGGGTCTAAAAATTGGATTACCTAAAGAATATTTTTCCGAAGATCTTGACCCTAAAGTAGCAGCAACTATCCAAGCGGCGATTAAGCTTTATGAAAAATTAGGCGCAAAAGTGAGTAGCGTCAGTTTACCCAACTGTCATTTAGTTATTCCGCTTTATTATATTATTGCATCAGCCGAATGTTCTTCGAATCTTGCTCGCTATGATGGCGTGCGTTATGGTTATCGTTGTAATAATCCTACTGATTTAAAAGATTTATACGAAAGAACTCGCGGCGAAGGATTTGGTAATGAAGTAAAACGTCGACTATTGATGGGCACGTATGTTTTATCCGCCGGTTCTTATGATGCGTATTACGCTAAAGCACAAAAAATTCGCGCCCTATTAATCGAAGAATTTACAGAGGCATTTAAACAGGTTGATATTTTACTAGGACCGACGACGCCGACTACCGCATTCAAGCTAGGTGAAAAAATCAATGACCCGGTAAGCATGTATTTATCGGATATTTACACTATCGCTATTAATTTAGCAGGTCTACCCGCTATTTCAATTCCAGCGGGATTTGTTGATGGACTTCCCTTAGGGATGCAACTGATTGGTCGTCCTTTTACTGAAGCAAAATTACTGAATGCCGCACATCGTTATCAACAAGCTACCGATTGGCATAAAAAAATACCGGAGAATTTCAATCTATGACCTCGGCTGTACACCAAAAATCGTCACAAAATAGCAAGCTCGAGTCATCCGAAAAACCTGCTAACGCCTGGGAATCTGTTATCGGACTTGAAGTGCATGTTCAATTATCAACACTATCAAAGCTTTTTTCAGGTGCAGCTACCGCCTATGGCGCCGAGCCCAACACACAAGCGTGTGCGATAGACTTGGCTTTACCTGGCGTATTACCGGTTTTAAATGCAAAAGCCGTCAATATGGCAATCAAATTTGGTTTAAGTATCGAAGCAGATATCCCCCATTATTCAATCTTCGCACGCAAAAATTATTTTTATCCCGATCTACCTAAAGGCTATCAAATTAGTCAACATGAACATCCTATCGTTGGGCGCGGGCACTTAACCATTAGCTTAGAAAATGGAGAACAAAAAAATATTAATATTACGCGCGCCCATTTAGAAGAAGATGCTGGGAAATCCTTGCATGAAGGATTCGAAAATATGAGTGGCATCGATCTGAATCGTGCCGGAACTCCATTGTTAGAAATTGTTTCAGAACCCGATTTAAGATCGCCCAAAGAAGCGGTCATCTATCTTAAAACCTTGCATACACTGGTTCGTTATTTGGATATCTCAGATGGTAATTTGCAAGAAGGTTCATTTCGCTGTGATGCCAATGTCTCTGTACGTAGAGTCAATGAAACACAATTAGGAAAACGCGTTGAAATTAAAAATTTAAACTCGTTTCGTTTTATAGAAAAAGCCATTCAATATGAAATTGAGCGCCAAATTGCAGTTTTAGAAGACGGTGGCAGCATCACTCAAGAAACCCGTTTATATGATACCGATAAACAAGAAACTCGCCCCATGCGTAGTAAAGAGGACGCTAAGGATTATCGCTATTTCACTGACCCCGATTTATGTCCTGTCCTCATCGATGCCGATTTTGTTGAAAACATTTATCAAAGCTTACCTGAGTTACCAGAAAAAAAATTGGCTCGCTTTCAAACAGAATATAAGCTGAGTGCTTACGATGCGAGTTTATTAACCACAGCACGCGAATTGGCTGACTATTTTGAAGATGTCGTCAAAGCCAAGGTTCCAGCTAAATTAGCAGTTAACTGGATTATGGGCGAACTTGCTGCTGCGCTAAATAAATCCAATTTAACCATTTTTGAATCTCCTATCAGCGCCCAACGACTCGCCGGCTTACTGCAACGAATTGCTGATAATACTATTTCTAGCAACATCGCTAAGGATGTATTTGAAGCATTATGGATAAGCCAAAAAACCAGTGATGAAATTATTCAAGAAAAAAATTTACAACAAGTCACCGATCAAACTGCCATCTTGAAACTTATTGATGAGATTTTGGTAAAACACCCTGAACAATTAGCGGATTATAAAGCAGGAAAAGATAAATTATTTGGGTTTTTTGTCGGCCAAGTCATGAAAGCTTCGGGTGGAAAAATAAATCCACAGCAATTAAATACTTTATTAAAAGAAAAACTCAAATGAGCCCGTCATGGCGAGCGAATGCAATGAGCGTGGCCATCTAGTGGATTGCCGCGCGCTACGCGCTCGCAATGACGAAAAATTCTTTACTACAGGCTAAAACAAAAAATTAGCTGTTTTTTTAAATGAAATTTATGTTACAAAAACTCTATATCGAAACGCATGGTTGCCAAATGAATGAGTATGATTCGGCAAGCATGTATAATCTTCTCTCTCACTCACATCGGTTAGTCTTGACTCAAGATCCCAACGAAGCGGATGTTATTGTTTTAAATACCTGTTCAATTCGGGAAAGAGCACAAGAAAAGGTTTTTTCCGAGCTCGGACAATGGCGTAAAATTAAAGCCTTGCGATCACACCTGATCATCGCTGTGGGTGGCTGCGTTGCGAGTCAAGAAGGTGCTGGAATTATCCAGCGTGTCCCTTATGTAGATATCGTATTTGGTCCTCAGACTTTGCATCGACTTCCTGATATGATCAACCAAGTCTTAGAAAAAAAACAACCTGTAGTTGACATCTCTTTTCCAGAAATCGAAAAATTTGATCATTTACCGGCCCCACGAGCCGAAGGTCCACGCGCGTTTGTATCCATCATGGAAGGATGCAACAAATATTGCAGTTTTTGTGTGGTTCCTTACACCCGAGGTGAGGAAATTAGCCGCCCTTTAGATGATGTGCTCGCAGAAGTTGTGCAATTGGCTGAACTAGGTGTCCGTGAGATTACCTTATTAGGACAAAATGTTAACGATTATCAAGGTCCTCGCCATGAAGGTGGCACAGCCGACTTAGCAGACTTAATCCGCTATATCGCTGCGATAGACGATATTTTACGCATCCGATTTACTACTTCCCACCCCTTGGCATTTTCAGAGCGTTTGATTCAAGCATACGCCGATGTGCCAAAATTGGCCGATCATTTACATTTACCGGTGCAAAGTGGCTCAGATCGCGTGTTGGCAGCGATGAAGCGTGGTTACACGGTGCTAGAATTTAAGTCTAAAATTCGTAAATTGCGTAAAGTCCGACCAGACATTGCCATTTCTTCAGATTTTATTATTGGTTTTCCTGGCGAAACGGATGCTGACTTCCAAGCCACACTTAATTTAGTAGAATCCATAGGTTTTGATAATTCGTTTAGTTTTATTTATAGTCGTCGCCCGGGCACACCAGCAGCCGAGCTTTCTGACGATGTAACGCTTGTTGTAAAAAAACAACGTTTACAGATCCTACAAAATCTCCTAGTATTTCAAGGACAGGCCCTAAGTAAAAACATGTGTGGTAATGTTCACCGGATCTTGGTTGAGGGTCCTTCAAAGAAAAATCAAGATGAACTACAAGGCCGTACAGAAAATAACCGTGTGGTTAACTTCAGAGGCCAAGCGCGTTTAATAGGGCAATTAGTTCCTGTTACTATTACTGAGGCATTAAGAAACTCTTTACGAGGAGAATTAATAGTAAATTGAATACTCAAGCTTATACTTTCCAACTTATTCCCGAAGATAATCATCGTTTAGCGAATCTTTGTGGTCCTTTTGATCAGCATTTACGTCAAATCGAACAAAAGCTCAACGTTAGCATTTATAACCGAGGTCATGACTTTCAAATTAATGGTCCTAACCCTGCTGTCGAAGTCGCTGCCAAGGTATTACACCACCTTTATGCAGAAACTGGCACAAAAAAAACCACTTTGACTGCTAATACCATTCATTTAGTGTTACAAACCGCGCAAACTGATCCCAACATGACATTAGAGCCGCCTCAAACTCCAGGTATAATGATCCAAACCAAACGCGGACCCATCAAACCCTATAGTCCTAATCAAGCGATATATATCGATAGAATTTTAAATCACGATATTAATTTTGGTTTAGGCCCAGCTGGAACGGGTAAAACTTATTTGGCCGTCGCTTGCGCTGTATCCGCACTAGAAAAGGAACAAATTAGTCGTGTCGTACTCGTTAGACCCGCGGTTGAAGCGGGTGAAAAATTAGGTTTTTTACCCGGTGATTTTTCACAAAAACTCGACCCGTATTTTCGACCACTTTATGATGCACTGAATGATATGCTCGGTTTTGAGTTAGTTATGCAACTCGTCGAACAACACATTATTGAAGTCGTTCCTTTAGCTTATATGCGCGGACGTACATTAAATGATGCCTTTATTATTTTGGATGAAGCACAAAATACCACGAAAGAACAAATGAAAATGTTTTTAACGCGTATTGGTTTTAATTCCAAAGTCGTTGTGAGTGGTGATACCACACAAACCGATTTACCACGAGGTCTAGAATCAGGTCTGTGCCATTGTTTAAATATTTTAAAAAATATAAAAGGTATTAGCTTTACCGAATTTCAAATGCAAGATATTGTTAGGCATACTTTGGTACAAGCAATATTACAAGCCTATGCGCAAAACGAAAACCAAAGAAAAGCGCATTAAAATTACTATACAATCCCTTGCTAGTAACACTTTTATTCCTAGCCGTTATTTCCTACAGCGATGGGTAAACAAGGCTTTGGTTAAGCACGTTGGAAGTAACGAAGTAAACATACGACTCGTTAGCAAAAAAGAAAGTGCTAAGCTTAATAGCACTTATCGACATAAAAATGGTCCTACTAATATTTTATCCTTTCCTTTTGAGCCGCCACCTGAGGTTTCCTCACCACTTTTAGGCGATTTAGTCATATGTGCCGCACTCGTTAATCAACAAGCGAAACAACAAACCAAAACCCGTCTAGCCCATTGGGCACATCTGGTTATTCATGGCTGTTTACACTTGGTAGGTTATGATCATATTCATGATAAAGATGCCATCAAAATGGAAACACTAGAAATTCAATTATTAAAGGACTTAGGTTATGAAAACCCCTACATCTGACAATAAAATTAAGCTCAAAAAAAATCGTCAACCCTGGTTAACGCGTGTTCATCAAGCTTTCAAACAAGGACCAAAAAATAGAAAACAACTCATTGAGTTATTGCATTATGCGCAACAACGCAATTTACTCAATGCACAAGCGCTCAAAATGCTCGAAGGCGTATTACAAATCTCTGATATACATGTCAGGGATATTATGGTGCCTCATGCCAAAATTACGGTTCTTTCTGAAAAAGCACAGTTGGCTGAATTGCTACCGTTGGTAATCGAATCGGGTCATTCGCGTTTCCCCGTCATTAATGATGAACGACGGGTTATTGGTTTATTACTGGCTAAAGATTTACTCAGATATAATCCTTTAGCCCACCAAGACAGCTTTGATATCCACGATATCCTTCGACCGGTAGTGTTTATCCCAGAAAGTAAACGACTAGACAGTTTACTCGAAGAATTTCAGCACAAACATTATCACATGGCTATTGTCGTAGACGAATACGGTTCGGTATCAGGTCTGGTGACTATTGAAGATGTTTTAGAAGAAATTGTTGGTGAAATTGAAGATGAATATGATGCCAATGACGAAGTTTTTATACAGGAACAAAACCCCAATCAATTTATTGTCAAAGCCATGATGCCCATCGAGGATTTTAATGACTTTTTTCATTCTCATTTGGCAACCGATCAATTTGATACCATAGGTGGCGTGATCGCGAATCGTTTTGGTTATTTACCCAAACGCGGCGCCAGTACGACTATTCATCCTTTTCGATTTAAAGTTTTACGTGCCGATAATCGTCTTATTCGTTTATTACAAGTCAATATTGAAAAAACTGCTTAGCCGAAATATTTGTGGGGTCTCAAGATGCAATTAAATAATGCTTCATTGTTTCAGCAAAATTGTTATATCGATGGAAAATGGATCGCTGCAAAAAAAAAGATTAATGTTAACAATCCTGCTAGCGAAGAAACCATTGGAACGGTTCCTGATTTGGAAACAACCCACATACTCCATGCTATCAATGCAGCAGAAGCAGCCTGGCCGATGTGGCGATCAAAAACCGCCGCAGAACGTGGCGAATTACTAACCCGTTGGTACACGCTAATTTTAGATAACATCAATGACTTAGCCTTATTACTCACATTAGAACAAGGTAAACCACTCAAAGAAGCCATGGAAGAAATTCGTTATGGCGCTTCTTTTATTCAATGGTTTGCCGAAGAAGGTAAACGCGTATACGGTGACATCATTCCAGCCCCCTTAGTAAAACAGCATTTGTTTGTCAGCAAACAATCGGTGGGTGTAGTAGGCGCGATCACTCCCTGGAATTTTCCCAATGCCATGATCACACGTAAATGTGCACCGGCTTTAGCCGCCGGCTGCACCATTATACTTAAACCTTCGGTATTAACGCCTTTTTCTGCCTTGGCATTAGCTGTACTCGCGGAAAAAGCCGGAATACCCGCCGGTGTCTTTAATATAGTCACCGGTGATTCTGAATTGATCGGCAATATTTTTACTGACAGTCCTTTAATTCGCAAACTTTCTTTCACTGGTTCTACCGCAGTGGGTAGATTATTAATGCAGAAAGCGGCCAATTCAATAAAAAAAATATCCTTAGAGTTAGGCGGTAATGCACCGTTTATTGTTTTCGATGATGCCGATATCGATAAAGCCATCCTGGGAGCTATTGCATCTAAATTCCGCAATAGCGGACAAACCTGTATTTGTACCAATCGCTTTTATATTCATGAAAAAATCTATGCAACTTTTACAAAAAAATTAGCTCACGCCATCCAACAATTAAAAGTGGGTAATGGTTTAGAAGATAATGTTCAGATAGGTCCCTTGATCAATCAGTCCGCCATTAAGAAAGTGGAAAAACATATCGCCGATGCGCTGGAACAAGGCGCTGAGCTGGTGTGTGGAGGAAAAATACATGCTTTAGGTGGAAGTTTTTTCCAACCGACTCTATTAAAAAATTGCTCAGCTACTATGTTAATCGCAAAAGAAGAAACCTTTGGACCTGTCGCAGCACTATTTAAGTTTTCTGAAGAAAAAGAAGCCATTCATTTAGCAAATGACACTGAGTTTGGACTGGCCGCCTATTTCTATGCACAAAATGTGAATCGGATTATCCATGTCGCTCAGCAACTCGACTATGGGATTGTCGGCATCAACACCGGACGCGCTTCGAATGAAGTCGCGCCTTTCGGTGGTTTCAAACAATCCGGCATAGGTCGCGAAGGCTCAAAATATGGTATCGAAGACTATTTAGAAATTAAATATATCTGTTTAAACACGGATTAAATAAAAATTATCGTGTTCTAGACATATTATGACTAGCTACTATATCGGGTAGTCTTTTAGTATGTTCTGGTTTTACAATAATTTTTTCTTTAAATATTCCTCGATCTACCAATTTTGTATCTATATTAGGGCCAATAGGTCTTAACAATTTTTTAACAGACTCTTTTTGATAGGGTTTAAAATAGTTTAACAGATCGATATAAGATTCCTTGGATAACTGACCATTCTGTCGGTGAAAACCATCTATCCGATCCCTTATCATAGGGAAATTCAAGAATTTAATCGCATCATTTGGTGGAAAAAGTTCAATAATATTTTTAAATTCTTCTATGTTCAAAGAGGCGATGATGGCTTGATAACCATATTCCTGAACATTTCTTTTAAAAAAATTTAACCTTAATTCAGGACATTTCTGTATCAAAGATAATCTTAACTGTGCTAGCGATAATTTTCCGTTAGTAACCTTGGCCTGTGATTGCTTACTACTTGGTCTAGACTTTGTATGGTGTATACATGCAGCATTAATAACACCTTTAGTTTCTTTTTGTATTAAAGGTGAAATGAGTTTCTCTTCATTTTTTTTAGCAAGAAAAATTCCACCAAAATTTTTTTTTGCGAATGGTAATAAATTATTAAAAGCGGGATCCTGAGATAAACAAACGCTCAGTTCTTTTATTTCTGATTCAGATAACGAAGACAGTTTAATATCAAAATGTTTTACTAAAAGTTTAAAAGCATTAAAACGATCGAGCTTGGGAAACAAAAATAGAATCGCTTTTAATTGATTAGGAAGCAGTTGACACTTTTCTAATTTTTTTTCATCAATTAATTCAGGAAGTTTTCCAATGAGACCAGACGAATGCAATTTCAATTCTTTTAAATTATTCAATAAACCGGGTGTAATTTTATTATTTGTTATAGCTGTCATAATTTTATTATTATTTAAAAAGGTTGCGCATAGTCTATCAGAAAAATTTTACTGTTCTGCATACAAAATTATTCCAGAAAAAAAACTCATATTATATCTATTAAATTATCAATTCTAATGATAAATGTTCTTATTGCACGCCAGAATGTCCAAAACCCCCTGCACCGCGTTCGGTTTCTACAAATTCCGGAACCAGTTCAAATTGCGTTCGAACCACAGGTACAAATACCAGCTGCGCAATTCTATCTCCGGGTTGGATAGCAAATTCACTATGGCCGCGATTCCAACATGAAATAAATAGCTCACCCTGATAATCAGAATCGATTAGACCAATGAGATTTCCAAGTACAATGCCATGCTTATGGCCCAGACCAGAGCGTGGCAAAATCACAGCCGCTAAATTTGGCTGCGCAATATGAATGGCCAAACCGGTTGAAATTAACTCGGTCTGATTGGGTAATAATTGTATGGCTTGCTTGCTACAAGCGCGTAAATCAAGTCCCGCCGATCCATCGGTCGCATAGCTCGGCAACGGAAACTCTTCTCCTAATCGGGAGTCCAAAATTTTTAGCTGGATGTTTTGCATTATGATGATGCCCTATTGGAAATGGATTTACATTATAACGCAGTCTAATTGTATATTTTTTAAACGATTTTAGCGTTCATAACTGGTATAAACCCCCCCTGCTGCCTATACTTTTAGTAAGAACGACAGATAAATAGTCCAAAAATTATTTCATTTTCCATGGGGTATAATATGAAAAAATTTAATTCATTCGTCCTAATAGGCGTTTTATTAGTAGGCCTAACCGCCTGTGACTCGATGACACCCGACCAAAGACGCGTCGCTGGTGGCTTAGGTGGCGCTGCGGTGGGCGGTCTTTTAGGTAACACGATTGGTGGTGGTTCAGGTAGAACCATAGCTACGATAGCCGGCGCCGGATTAGGTGCTGTCGCAGGAAGCAGCCTTGCAGGTAGCTCAGGCAACCGCTACTAGAATAAGTTCGCATTCGGATAGCCTAGATATACGCTCTCGATAAAAGAGCGTGTATTTAGGCTTTTTTATTTACTCCATTCATACAACATAAACTCGCACCTTGACGTTATGGGTATATTCCCGATAAATGCTATACTTTTGCCTATCAAACCGATATTAATACACCTATGCGTCTAGAAAGTATCAAATTAGCTGGATTCAAGTCCTTTGTTGACCCCACCACGGTGGCTTTTCCGAGTAATCTTACCGCTATTGTAGGACCGAACGGTTGTGGAAAATCGAATATTATCGATGCCATACGCTGGGTTATGGGCGAAAGTTCTGCGAAACAATTACGTGGCCAATCACTGGATGATGTGATATTCAATGGCTGCCATACCCGTAAACCGCTGGGAAAAGCGGCTATTGAGCTGAATTTTGATAACTCCGATGCCAGCCTAGGAGGTCAATATAGTAGCTACACGCAAATTTCGATACGGCGTGAAATCACACGAGAAGGCCAATCGATCTACTCTCTTAATGGAACGCGCTGTCGAAGACGAGATATACGCGATATTTTCTTAGGTACAGGCCTGGGTCCGCGCAGTTATGCCATTATCGAACAAGGTATGATTTCTCGCATAGTAGAAGCTAAACCCGAAGAGCTTCGTGCCTATATTGAAGAAGCAGCCGGTATCTCAAAATATAAAGAACGACGTCGTGAAACTGAATTACGCTTAGAACATACACAGGAAAATTTAAATCGTTTAAACGACTTAAGAGAAGAACTCAGTAAGCAGCTTAAGCATTTACAGCGTCAAGCTAATGCAGCAGAACGCTATAAAACGCTTAAGCAAGAAGAACGTCTGCTAAAAGCTCAACTACAGACTTTACGTTATCAAACATTTCAGGAACAACTACACTCCCAGTTAGAAGAAATACAATCTGTTGAAGAACAACTACACACATCTCAACTTGAACAACAGCATTTATCGGCGCAGGTAGTAGCCGATCGTGCCGAGCAAAGCCAAGCAAGGTTAAATTTTGATAACATTCAGGCAGACTATTATGAACTAGGCAACAACATAACACGTTTGGAAGAAAATTTACGCACGCAAACAACACAACTTCAGCAAAATCAACTCGAACTAGCCGATTTAACAAAAAAGAAATCGGTTCTTGAACAACAATGCCAAGCTAGCGAAGTGAATCAGGTTCGGATTAAGCAAACGCTTACTGAACTCCAGCAAAAACAAACTGAGCTTCAAGTGAGCACTGAACAAAGTCAGGCTTTGTTAAAAGAAGCTGAAAAAAATTATGCCGAATGGCAAACAAAATGGGAAAAAAACCAAACTTCTTTTGCTGAATTAAAACAACAACAGCATAGTGCAGCAACACAACACCATTATCATCAACAACAATCACAAACATTTAACCTACGTATCGAACGTTTACAGCGGGATCATGATGAACAAGCTAAAATTTTAATTCCTCAGGATGAACAACCTGAAGATTTAAGCGAAGTTTTAGCACGGGTTGAAGAAAAACAAACACTATGTAAAACGCAACGTGAACAAATAACCCAACAAATTGTTGCACAACGTTCACGTTTACAACAACTCACTAAAGAATTAGATCAATTAAAAAGTCGCCTGCAAATCACTCAAGGCGAATATGCTTCGCTAATGGCCTTGCAACAAGAAGCTTTAGGTAAACGCGAACATACACTGTTGCAATGGTTTAAAAAACATAATTTAACCGAACAACCTCGATTGGCTCAACTATTGCAAGTTGAAACCGGCTGGGAGCGTGCTGTAGAAGTTGCTTTAAATCAACACATCCAAGCCGTATGTTTTACTGACCGTGATTCATTAGACGATTTTTTAAATAACCCACCACCGAATACCGTCAGCTTAATGACAAAATCGATGCCGTGTGAACATTTTGCAACGACCTTTCAGAATCAGTTAGCGCTTGCGCCTATTAGTAGTAAATTTACCGCCCCCTGGCCACTTGAGCACTTATTAGCAGGAATTTATGTGGCAGAGAACATGGCTGAAGCCATGGAACATACCAAGCAATTGAAAAGTTATGAATCTATCATCACCCGCGAAGGAATTTGCTTAGGTAATCATTGGATACACCTAACCGCCGGACATGATCATAAAGCAGGCTTGTTGCAACGAGAACGTGAAATCGCTCAGCTACAAAAAGCCCAACTAGACATTCAAGAACAGCTTGATAATAAGCAAAGTGATTATCAGTGCGCGCAAAAGCAATTAAAAGAACTGGAAGATACGCAAGCGCTACAACAAAAGGACTATGCTGAATTAATCGCTCAACAAGCAGATTTAAGTGCGCGACAAAAAGTACAACAAGCGCGAATATCGCAAGCTAAACACCGTCTGCAAGTGATACAACAAGAACTGCAAGAAACCAGACAACACTATAAAATAACACTAGAAAAATTACAGCAAACCTGCGAAGAGCAAAAAATAGCGGCTACGCAATTGCAGCAAATGGAGAAACAGCGACTCACCTACTTGCAAGATAAGGAAATACTACAAAATCAACGCAATGAATCTATGCGTATCACTAAAGCTAATGAAGCAGAACTTCATCAACATGAGTTGCGCTTACAAGCAACCCATCATCAGCTAACTACCGAGCTTGCCACTTTATCCAACGTAAAACAGCAACAGTTGCAATTAGAACAACGTCTGAGTCAGTTATATAAAATGCTCGACGTTGCTGAAAACCCAATAAGTTCACTCCAGGAACAACTCAATCTACAACGCAGTAAGAAAGATAAACTTGGCCTACAACTTAAAGACAGCCAAACACAATTAGAAACCATCGATAAAAGAATTAAACACACCGAAGACCAATTACAAACACTGGAAACCAATCTTAATTTAGATCGAGATGGCTTAGAGCAACAACGTTTACACTCACAAGAATTACGTATACGAGCTAAAACCTTAGAAGAGCAATTACAAGAACAAGGTTATGCACTGGAAACACTTTTATCAGAAATTCCCTCTGCACAGATGGATATTGCTGAATGTGAAACACAATTGACACAATTAACTCAACGTATCGAACAAATAGGCGCGGTAAATCTCGCTGCTTTAGAAGAGCAACAAACCGTTTCAGAGCGTGAAAAATACTTAGCAGATCAATATAAAGATTTAACCGCTGCCTTAGAAATGTTACAGACAGCCATTCAGAAAATGGATAAAGAAACGCGCCACCGTTTTAAAGAAACCTTCGATAAGGTCAATCAGAATTTTACTCATTTATTTCCTAGGCTATTTTCAGGCGGTGTCGCTTCATTACAACTCCAAGATCCCGATTTACTGAGTAGTGGTATCTGCATCATGGCGCAACCACCCGGAAAACGAAATAGCACCATACACCTGCTTTCAGGAGGAGAAAAGGCCTTGACCGCAACGGCCTTAGTTTTTTCTTTTTTCCAATTAAATCCCGCGCCTTTTTGCATGTTAGATGAAGTTGACGCACCCTTAGATGATACCAATGTTCTGAGATTTTGTAAGTTAGTGAAAGAAATGTCGAATGAAGTACAATTTATTTTTATTAGTCACAACAAAGTAGCCATTGAAATGGCACATCACTTAGCAGGAGTGACTATGCATGAGCCCGGCGTATCGCGGATGGTCGCAGTTGACCTAGAAAAAGCCATAGCCATTGCTACTGCTTAAGCCTACAATGAGTCAGGTACTTTAGATGATACGATGGGAAGCCATATGGAAACTTTAATAGCTCGAGCGTTTTCTTTCTTCCAAAAATATTATTTCCTACGAGAGGTATCAATGTAATGGACATTGACTACTTACTCATTATTTTACCCAGTATTATTTTTCTCGGAGTTTTTGGTTTAATACTCATTATTTGGCATGGACATTTTCGTAGTAAAAAAGAAAAAATTCATTTAAATGCCGAGGATGCAGTAACAGAGTCTCCGTCTAAAGCTGAATTAAGCACATCACGACTCGAACCTACATTAACTAAATCAAACCTTAAAGAAGAAATCACAAACAGCACAAACTCCACCACTCAACATGACATTGATAATTATATTATCTTACAATTAATGGCTCCCCAACAAAGACCTTATCGAGGATATGAACTCATTCAAACGCTGACTAGTGCGGGCTTTCATTATGGCAAGATGAATATTTTCCATTTTTATGCTGATTCTTTAAGCAAGAAAGAACTTTTGTTTAGTCTCGCATCAGCTATCGAACCCGGAACGTTTGATTTAGATAATACTGGAGAAATAGTTTGCCCCGGATTATGCCTATTTATGTCGATTCATAAAGTCAAATCTGCACTGACCGCATTTGACTTAATGTGGGAGACCGCACAAATTCTTGCCCAAGATCTGGGTGGAATACTCTGCGATAGACAATTACAACCGATTGATGATCTAACTTGTTATCACTCCCAACTTCATGCTTATGCCTAAATCACCTGATAGTATTATAAAAAAAATCGCCGAACTTAAAAAAAAAATTAACGAACACAA
The DNA here is from genome assembly GCF_964031245.1 of Rickettsiella endosymbiont of Miltochrista miniata. NCBI lineage: Bacteria > Pseudomonadati > Pseudomonadota > Gammaproteobacteria > Legionellales > Coxiellaceae > Rickettsiella > Rickettsiella endosymbiont of Miltochrista miniata. The sequence goes on along the minus strand of NZ_OZ035017.1, from coordinate 583,102 downwards.
CTATCGTTATCATATTCTGGATGAGCCCTTAATTAGCGATGCGGCTTACGATAAGCTTTTTCGTGATTTAGAAGATCTCGAAAAACAACACCCCGAGCTTATTAGCAATGATTCACCCACTCAACGGGTCGGCAGCACTCCTTTAACATCCTTCCAACAAGTCCAGCATGCTATCCCCATGCTTTCTTTAGAAAATGCCTTTTCTGAAAAAGAAGTATTCGCTTTTAATAAGCGTATACAAGAACGTCTACATACCGAAAAAGAGTTAGAATATGCGTGTGAGCCCAAGTTAGATGGTATCGCCGTGAGCTTAATCTACCATAAGGGAGAATTAATTCGTGCCGCAACTCGGGGCGATGGCAATGCCGGAGAAGATATTACTTTAAATATCCGTACAATTTTGAGTATTCCTTTACAGCTTCGAGGCTCAGATTATCCCACTCGCTTAGAAGTACGTGGAGAAGTGTATATTCCCAAAAAAGCTTTTCAACAACTTAACGATCGGCTAAAAGCAGCCGGTGAAAAAACCTTTGTTAACCCACGTAACGCAGCGGCAGGAAGTTTACGTCAATTAAATCCAAAAATTACTGCTCAACGTTCTTTAGCTTTTTTTACACATAGTGTCGGACAAATTGAAGATGGCAAATTGGCTCCTACACACACCGCAATTTTAAACCAATTTAAAGAGTGGGGTTTACCGCGTTGTCCACAAACCCAGACTGCCAAAAATATTTCAGCCTGCTTAGCGTATTATCATAAAATAGAAAAGCAACGCCCTACACTTCCCTACGAAATTGATGGCGTGGTCTACAAAGTAAACGCTATCGCTTTACAACAGCAACTAGGCTTTGTTTCGCGTGCACCACGCTGGGCACTCGCTCATAAATTCCCGGCTCAGGAAGAATTTACGCAAGTGCTGGCCATTGAATTTCAAGTGGGTCGTACGGGAGCCTTAACCCCGGTTGCACGATTACAACCCGTTTTCGTGGGTGGCGCTACGATTAGCAATGCCACTTTACATAATATGGACGAAGTTAAACGCAAAGACATACGCGTAGGCGATACGGTTATCATCCGTAGAGCGGGAGATGTTATTCCGGAAGTCGTCAGCGTTGTTAAAGAAAAAAGACCCACCCATACGCACGCTTTAAAACTACCTAAACATTGTCCTATCTGTGGTTCAGATATCGTTAAAATAGCAACAGAATCTGCCGCACGTTGCAGTGGTGCGCTCTATTGCCCGGCACAACGTAAAGAAGCTATTAAACATTTTGCCTCGCGTAAAGCCATGAATATTGAAGGTTTGGGTAATAAATTAGTTGATCAATTAGTCGATACCGGTTTAATTAAAGATGTGTCTGACTTATATCATTTAACGCCCGAACAATTAGCCGATCTGGAGCATCTGGGTGAAAAATCTGCTCTGAAGCTATGCGCGGCCATCCGCGCTAGTAAAAAAACCAGCTTAACCCGTTTTTTATATGGTTTGGGAATACGGGATGTGGGTATAACGACGGCTCAAAACCTTACTCAACATTTTCAAGAGCTGAAATCCATCCTGCAGGCCGATGAAGCCTCCCTACAGACCATTCCCGATATAGGTCCTGTAGTCGCGGCGCATATCAAAAAATTCTTTAGCGAACCTCATAACCGTGAAGTAATCAAACACCTATTGGCCACTGGAATTACTTGGCCAAAACCTAGCGTTATTAACTCACAGCACAGCTCCCTTTTAACCGGAAAAAGCTTCGTTTTAACCGGTAGCTTATCTGAATTAAGTCGCGAACAAGCTATCAATTTACTACAAGAGCTCGGGGCAAAAGTCAGTTCTAGCATAAGCAAAAAAACCGATTATGTGATTGTCGGCAAAGACCCTGGTTCTAAGCTCACCCTTGCCCAGGAATTAGGTCTAACCATTCTGTCGGAAAATAAATTTTTAGAGCTGTTAAAGAAGGCAAATTTATCGTAAAATTACCATTTTGGTAATAAAAAAATAGCAGTTACCCATTGCACAACAAGGTGCTAACAGGCATCTTGCTGTGCAATCGTCTCGTAGTGAATTTACCGTTCGCTATGAATTGAAAGATATGCATCTTTAAGTGCGAGCTTAATAGACTCATAGCAATTGGATTTTTTGGAAGTGGGCCGCGTAGTGAAATATGCGGCAACACAGATAAAAGTTCAAATGCGAAGAGTATAAAAATAACAATAATGAGGCAAACTATGCGCATTCTATTAGTTGAAGATGATGGAGCATTAGGTGATGGGATTCACAAAGGGCTGAAACAATATGGCTACACGGTTGATTGGCTCACCGATGGCCGAACTGCCTTAAGCTCTATCAAGACAGAAACATTTGATGTCATCCTACTCGATTTAAATTTACCAGGTCTACCTGGATTAACTGTCCTACGCGAAATGCGTGCAGCGGGCATCACCATGCCTGTACTGATATTAACAGCGCGTCATGCCATCGAAGATAGAATAAAGGGCTTAGATAGTGGCGCTGATGATTATTTAACTAAGCCTTTTGACTTAGATGAACTATCTGCCAGAATTCGGGCGTTACAGCGACGTTTTTCCAGCAACCGCGCCTCCCCCCTACTAACCTATCGCGATATCGAATTAGATCCCAGCTCATTTACCGTCACACTCAAAGGGTTGGCGATTAGTTTGTCTCGTCGTGAATTTAGTTTACTGCAAAAATTGTTAGAAAATGCCGGCCATGTTGTCTCGCGTGACTCGCTTAATCAATGCCTCTATGGCTGGGGCGACGAAATTGACAGTAATACATTAGAAGTACACGTTCATAATTTACGAAAGAAATTAGTAGACACCAACTTTATTCGAACCATACGTGGTGTGGGGTATATGGCGGAGAAGGAAAATAATTAATGTTTACTATTTTTTCGATTAGACGCTTTTTACTGTTTAATCTATTAAGTACGGTTATCGCAACTATCATCATCACCGCTTTTGGTAATTATTACATAGACACTCAAGCTATTAATGTGGGTCTGGATAATTTATTGGTGGAAACGGGCTCGCTGCTTAAAACCATCACTAATAACCCGCGCTTCTTAACGCCCGCAACGCTTAGAGTCATTCAATCACAGCTCAATACGGGAAATCTTTCAAAAAAAAATCTCTCTTTAGCCAAGCTCCCAAATTTAACGGATATCACTCAAAAACAATTACGTTATAAATTTCAATTGTGGGATGGCGATGGTAAGTTGTTATTAAGCTCAGAAAAAACGCCGACAACACCCCTCATTAGTAAACCAGGACTCAGCGATAAAATTATCGATGGCCAAGAATGGCGTACTTTTACCATTTACGATAGTAACCGCGGTGTCATTTTGGTCTTAGCAGAGCAGTACGCGGCGCGTCATACCATGATCCATGACATGCTTGTCAGCGATACTTATCTTACACTATTTATTTACCCTTTATCCGGAATGTTTATTTGGTTAATCATAGGTAGCGGATTAAAAAGTATTCGTTTTTTTGCTAAAGAAATGGCTGAAAGAGCGGCTGATCACTTAGATCCCGTAGATTTAAATGAAGTTCCTGTAGAAATAAGTCCCTTGGTGGACGAACTGAATAAACTTTTTTTACGTTTACAACAGGCATTCGAACGCGAACAGCGTTTTGCCGCTGATGCCGCTCACGAATTACATACGCCTCTCGCTGCTTTAAAAACACAAGCACAAGTAGCACTAAAAACTACGGATCCACAAGAATGCTATATGCATTTAAAGCAAGTCATTGCGAGCGTTGATCGTTGTTCACATGTCATCCAACAATTACTGACATTGTGTCGCTTAAGCCCAGAAACCATCATGCCGGAACACTTTACACAAGTGAACTTGTCACGCATAGCGGCTGAAGTTATCGCGCAATTAGCGCCACAAGCTATTCTTAAACAGATTGAAATTGAATTAATTGCAAAAGAATCTGATTATAAACTGCTAGGTAATACCACGGGTTTACACGTATTAATCCGCAACCTAGTCGATAATGCCATTCGTTATACTCCTAAAGGAGGGATTATTAAGGTCCTTATCTTTAAGGCATCGGACTCCATCATCTTACAAGTAATAGACAACGGACCGGGTATTCCCGATAAATTACGTGCGCGTGTCTTTGAACGTTTTTTCCGTGTCTTAGGAACGAATGCACAAGGCAGTGGTTTAGGACTGGCTATCGTAGAACAAATTGCAAAACTACATAAAGGATCGGTAGCCCTAGATACACCCGAAGAAGGTACTGGACTCCAAGTTGAAGTCCGTTTTCCCAAAAAAATGTAACTTCTAAAAACTTCACACCGTCATGGCGAGCGAATGTAATGAGCGTGGCCATCCATAGATTGCCGCGCGCCTTCGGCGCTTGCAATGACGAACTGCTCCTTTGGCCTATTAAATGAGGCTTGCCAAAATGGCGTAGTGGTAGGCAACTGAGTGGATCGGGTATGATGATCTAAATTATTTTCCTCTTCATCTGAAATACCACTATCTGATTGATTATCTGTATTTGTTATAAACTCATCTCTATTTAAATCTTGTTCTTGTTCTAATTGAACCACATTCGGGCTCTCAGAAATATCCGATGCATCATCCCACTCCTCATCCCATTCTTCATCCGATTCAGCAGAATCATACAAGCGTATTTGATTATATTCTTCAATTGCTTCAGGTTGAAGAAATGACATTTCATGGGAGATTAATTCACTTAAGCTAATCATATCTTCGGATAAATTTTTAAGGATAACGTTTTCAGAAAAATTTTTAAGCCGCTGCAAAATTTCTATACATTGATGTATGTTAATATTTCCTGCCACGCCACTGATATCTCGAATAAAGGAAACATCGTAAAGAACATTTTCTAAGGAATTTAGGATTTCATAATAATTAGCAGTAGTTGCTTTAACAACATAATATTTTTCCCAATTTGCCCTATATGCTTCATAATAAAATTTCATTTTTTCAATTTTTTCTTTGATTAAATTATTGGGTAAATAAATATTTTCGTTCGCCAAAAATTTCTTATTTAAAATATAAAATCTTTGTATAATTTTTAAAGAAATATTTTTTATACTCTGGGTTATTTCCAGGTTTTTGTTACCAGTATTTTTCTTTAAAAAATCAAATATTTCTTGGTATTTTTCTCTAAATGATAATAAATCCTTTTTGTAAACAAAATCCTTTAAAGCAGGTAAAACGCAAAATAAGTAATTTTTTTCCTCCGAATTCTCTAAAGAGCTTATTCTAGAAGTTAAGCAATGTAATAAATTATCCATATCTAAACAATGGAATTGATGTGATGGATTATTTTTATAGGCCTCCCATTCCTCCGACAAATTTGTTTTATTAATGGGAATATACGATGGCGATACAATTTTTTCACCATGAAGAAATTTAATTACAATTATATCCAATGCATTATTAAATTCTTCATCGTCCATTTTATCTCTACCTTCTTGCACTCTTCTCACGGCAAATAACATTTTTTTTGCATCTGAAAAATTCTTAAGATTTAATTTAGGCTTGATAAACCAAGAAATAAAAACATGAAATAAACGAATAATTAACCAAGCGGATTTGGGTGTTAATTCAGATTCTACATAATCTGGAAACACTTTATTAATAAAATCACTAGGTCTTCTGTATTTTTGAACAGTCAGTTTCATTAAATAAGTGAAAGCATTTTCTTGAATTTGGCTTGTGAATACGTTTTTTTTATCAAAATTTATAAAATAATATTCAAGATATTTTTTTTCAATTTTACCAAAAAATTTTTCTACTGCAGACTGAAGGAATTGTTTATAGTAAAGACTTTTGATGGAAATTTCATTTAATTCTCTTTCATATTCTTTTAAAAAATCATCGTATCTATAAGAAAACATAAATACCTCTTTTATTATTATTTTTAATGGGTATTATTTTAATTAATCAATAGGCTACTTTTATTAAATAAAATTGTCAATTAAATTTAAAATAATAATTAAAAATTATTTAATGTAAATTTTTTTTTAATATTTTTCCCAAAGCAGATTTTGGCAGATGATTCAAAAATTTAATTTCATGAGGTAACTTATAGCTAGTCAGCGCCGCTCGGCAATAATTTAATAGCTCTTCTGCTGTTAAACTTTCATCTTTTCTCACAACAAAAGCTTTAATTGCTTCACCCGTTTTATCCGATGGAACGCCTATCACCGCGACCTCTTTTACTTTAGGGTTTTGTTGAATAACTTGTTCAATTTCTTCTGGATAGACATTAAAACCCGAAACTAAAATCAATTCTTTTTTACGTCCTATGATATAAACGAAACCCTGATGATCGATACGTGCCAAATCTCCAGTTAATAACCAACCGTCTGTTGTTAATGCATATTCAACATCCGCCGCTTGCATCCAATAGTCTTGCATGACTTGAGGACCTTTCACGCATAATTCACCTATTTCACCCAACCCCACTTCATTTTTTTTAGCATCGCAAAGACGAATATTCGTGGAAGGAAGTGGTAAGCCGACATGATCGCCGGCTACCACTAAATCCCAAGGCGGAGCACAGACCACAGGAGACGCTTCGGTTAAACCATAACCTTCGAATAATAATTTTCCAGTAATCTGCTTCCAGCAAACTTTAACCGTAGATTGCAAAGGAGCCCCTCCTCCTAAAGCGATCTTTAAATTCCTGAAATCTAATTTTGTAAACGCTTTATGTCTGAGTAGCGCCTTAAATAAAGTGTTGACGCCTAACAATGTACTAAAGGGTGTCTTTGCAAGCGTTTGAATGAGTCGTTTTATATTGCGCGCATCGGGAATTAAACAATTCGTACCCCCTAAACGCACACACATGAGTCCATTAACCATCAAAGAAAAAATATGATACAACGGTAAAGCGGTGATAAATATTTCTTGACCTTCATGCAGTATAGGCCTAACCCAAGCCGTTAATTGTTCTATATTGGCTAACATATTACGATGGGTTAGCATTGCGCCTTTAGGAGCTCCCGTCGTACCGCCGGTATACTGTAAAAAAGCAAGGTCTTCTCTTTTGATTACCACCGAGGATAGTGTCAAGTTCTGACCGATTTTTATGGCCATTAGAAAATCAATCGGAACAATCGCTGAATTTTTTTGTTTTCGGTTTTTGATACTCCACCACGCGGAAACATTGATTAACCAAGACCGCGGCCAAGTAAGCATATCGCCTAAATGAGTAGTAATGACATATTTAACATGTGTGTTTTTTAGCACATGGATTATATTAGGTAAAAAATTATTTAGTACGATTAACACCTCCGCTTGTGAATGATCGATTTGTTGTGTGAATTCTGGTTCGGTATAAAATGGATTGACATTGGTGACGACCAAACCTGCTTGCAACACTGCAAAAATCGATATCATATATTGTGGACAATTAGGGAGCATCAGTGCCACTTTAGTTCCTTTACTCAACTTCAATTGCTGTTGCAAATAAGCGGCTAAGCAACAACTTAATTCAGCCCATCGCCCATAGCTAATCGTTTGCTGAAAAAAACTTAATGCCGGCAGCGAATGAAATTTTTCGCACGCATCTGCAAATAAACGATCGAGTGACTGATAAATATCAGGATTAATCTCAGCAGGAACTTGTTGCTGGTAACGATTCAGCCAAATTTTTTCCATCATTCACCACCTAGAAAATTAAAGGCGAGTCTTCCCTAAGTTTTAGTATAGACCGCTCCTAGTTGAAGAGGTGAAATGATCAAATAATTTACTCGTCATTGCGAGCACCGTAGGTGCGCGACAATCTAGGCATTCGCTCGCCACGACGTTAGTCCTCTATCATTGTGGACGTGAGAGCTTTGTTCGCATCTTGATGTGCAATATGTATATAATGCCTACTTCATTTCGACATTCTATAAAGTGACTAGGTGGACTATTTATGCACAGTTTGATGGGAACATCACAAGAAGCCTTTAAATTAAAGGCAAGTCTATTCACACTAACAACTTTTCACTTATTAAACCCTGACGCGCAATTGGTTCATCAACAATTAAAACCCTTAGTTGAGCAAACTCCACGCTTTTTCCAACAGCTACCTATCATTTTGGATTTATTTTCCTTACCAACTCCATGCGGACCCATCGATTTTCCGGCTATTATCAGCTGCCTACGTGGCTATGGTTTAATTCCTGTCGGAATACGCGGAGGTACGGCTGAGCAACAAACCTTTGCCATACAATCAGGTCTTGCTATCCTGGCCAATATAAAAACTGAAACTACCGACACCACGCCCAAGACAAACGCTCCTACTCCTAGTATTAACTCTAAGGTGATTACACAACCTGTGCGATCTGGACAACAAATCTATGCTAAAAATAGTGATTTGATTGTAATTGCTTCTGTTAGCCCGGGAGCAGAGCTGTTAGCTGATGGTAACATCCATATTTACGGTCGATTAAAAGGTCGAGCCCTTGCCGGCGTCTCTGGAAATCAACAGGCACGTATTTTTTGCCAAAACTTAGAAGCTGAGCTGGTCGCAATTGCCGGTCATTATTGGTTAAGTGAAGATTTACACGATTTACAGCAAACATTGAACAAAGGCAGCGTGCAGATCTCTCTAGAGCAAGAACGTTTACAAATAAAACAACTCGCTTAAGTTACTTCGAACCTACAAGCCACTTTAGGGATCCATTTTTCTAATAAATAATTCATTTCTTCTATCTTAATAGGTTTAACCAATACTTCATCGATACCGGCTTGAAGAAATTGTTGTTGATCCGCTGGCTGACCGTAAGCCGTTAAGGCAATAATGGGAATACGTTCGCTACCTGTTTCTTGCTGGCGAATGATTTGTGTAATAGCCATACCATCGCTATCCGGCAAAGCAATGTCGATCAGAATAAGATCGTATTGTTTTTGCATATAATACTTTAAAGCCACTTCAGCATTACTAGCCATATCATAAAGTATTCCTTGCCTTTCCAAAAAAGAACTATAAATACGCTGAAGAATTTCATTATCCTCTACCACCAAGAGTCGTATTGCCATACCATTAGAAATAGTCAAACTATTTTTCTTTGATAGGTATGCATCATCGAGTGGTTCTTTAAGTTCTTTTAAAGGAATTCGACAACTATAATGACTTCCTTTTCCTAGCGTACTTTCGACTTCTAAAGTCGCTTTTAATACATGCAAATAACTTAATATAATAGACAAACCTAAATTAAAAGTCTTATAGCGACGACGAGGGTTAACTTGATTAAAACAAGCTTTTAATGCTAATAACTCAGCTTCATCCATGCCTTTTCCCGTATCTTTAATACTGAATATAATTTCGGTTTGCAAAGAAGCAAATTCTTTTATAGGACTAACCACTGATATAACAACCATACCCTGCTCAGTATTAATTAAGGCATGGCTGCTTAAATGAAATAAGATATGATAAATTAGATTGGGATCGCCTACCCAAAAAAGAGGAATGTCTTCTGGATAATCCAAAATTAACTGTAAACGCCGCATCCCTGCCTGATAAGATAATTGATTGATGACTTTTTCTAATAAAAGTTTTAAATTAAACGTGCAGAATTGTAACTCAATATGTTGCGCTTCTAACTCAGAAAGATTGAGTAAACGGTTCACCAACGGTAAAATAGCTTCGCTTGCTTCGAGGATATCCGTTACATAGCGCTGTTGTTTAGGAAGCAAACAATCCATACTCAATAATTGCGCCATTCCGATAATATTAGCTAAGGTAGTACGCAATTCATAACTCAGATTAGAAATAAAATCCGATTTTGCATGGTTAGCATTCACTGCACGTCTAGCATTTTTGACGACAGTGGCTAGTAGATGCTGATAAGCTTCTTCTTTCATTTTTTTTCCTTCTTGACGTACAGACTTCAAACTGCTATTAAAAAGCTTAGATCTCCTTCAATTGTGAAAAACAAATATCTGGCCAACGTTCCATAGTCAGTTTTAAATTCACCTGACTCGGCGCTAAATAAATCAGATTTTCTTTAGCATCATGGGCTAAGTTTAGAGTAACCCTATGTTGGAATTCTTTTAATTGCTTATTATCATCCGCACTTACCCACCGCGCCGCCGCAATATTAACCGCTTCATACGCGCATTCTACTCTATATTCATGCTTCAATCGGTACGCCACCACATCAAATTGCAAAAACACCCACTGCTCCTAAAATTAATTCACTCGTGTTCAAAGGTCTAAAAATTTGTATCGCGCCTTCTTCAGATAATTGCATTAATCCTTTCAACAAGGCCTTAGATTTCAATGGATCTTTTAAACGGACTCGTTGAAATAATTCTGGCGAAAACGAGGGTATCCCAGAAAATTTTAACGTTTCTCCCATGCTAAAACTATCACCTATCTGTATCGTACCATGGTTGTGTAATCCAATAATATCGCCAGACCATGCTTCTTCTGCTTTGACTCTATCACCTGCCATAAACGTCAGTGCGTTATGCACAGTGATTTCACGCTGTGTTCTGACATGAAATATTTTCATACCCGGTGTGTATTTTCCAGAACATAATCGCAAGAAAGCAACGCGATCGCGATGCGCTGGATCCATATTTGCCTGAATTTTAAATATAAATCCGCTGAAATTTGCTTCTTGCGGATACACAATTCGAACATCAGTTTGTCTAGGCTGTGGACACGGTGCATATTTCACAAAAGCCGCTAACAATTCTTGCACGCCAAAATTATTAATCGCTGAGCCAAAAAAAACCGGGGTTAACTTTCCTGCAAGATAAGCTTGTTCATTAAAATCAGCACTCGCGCCCTTAATCAATGCCAATTCATCTTGTAATTCATCAAATAAAACACCTACGCGTTCTTTTACCTTAGGGTGATTAAGACCCGTAAAACATTCGCTTTCTTTACGTTTTAAATTACTTGAAGATGCATAAAAATAAACCTTGTCCTCTAGCGTATGATAAATTCCCTTAAATTGTTTTCCCATTCCTATGGGCCAAGTGATCGGTGCACAAGCAATCCCTAAGGTCGATTCAATATCGTCTAATAACTCAATCGGCGTGCGCGCTTCTCTATCCATTTTATTAATAAAAGTCAAAATGGGAATCTGGCGTAAACGACAAATCTCTAATAACTTTTTTGTCCGTGGCTCTACGCCTTTAGCCGCATCAATTACCATTAAAGCAGAGTCGACAGCCGTTAACGTACGATAGGTATCTTCGGAGAAATCAGCATGCCCAGGCGTGTCTAATAAATTAAAAATACATTCTTGATAAGGAAATTGCATGACAGAAGTCGTGACCGAGATACCACGTTCCTTTTCTAAAGCCATCCAATCGGAAGTAGCATGGTGTGCGGCTTTACGCGCTTTAACCGTTCCAGCAAGTTGTATGACACCTCCCCACAGCAAAAGCTTTTCTGTCAATGTAGTCTTACCCGCATCCGGATGAGAAATAATTGCAAAGGTTCTTCTAGATAAAATTTCTGCTGGAAATGCTAGGTCTGACATATGAATTTAATATTAAAAAATAACTATTATTTTAAAAGGGATGTTATTGTATACGAAATTGCGTCGCCGTTTTCATCTAATTCGTCTGTCTGATAATGACTCTATCGAATTCCTCATCTGATAATTGCCAAATTAAGTATTCTAGTTTAACCTGGCAGCTTTCTGGGAGAGGTGTCCGAGCGGCTTAAGGAGCACGCCTGGAAAGTGTGTGTAGGTTCATCCCTACCGCGGGTTCGAATCCCGCTCTCTCCGCCAATGGTGGTTATATCGGTCCCTTCGCAACGCAAAGCAGCGAACCCCGTCAGATCCGGAAGGAAGCAGCGGTAGTTGTCCATGTGTGTGCCGAGGTGTGGCTGCTATAACCGCCTCCATTAAAGATCTGACGATCGGGTCAAGGTGGTTCTTATGAGTTATCAAGTCCTTGCGCGAAAATATCGGCCTCAGTCATTCGATCAGTTAATTGGTCAAGAATCTACTTGTCGCATTCTAAAAAATGCACTGAATACACAACGAATCCACCATGCTTATCTTTTTACCGGCACGCGTGGGGTTGGCAAAACAACCTTAGCACGTTTACTCGCTAAATGTTTAAATTGCCAAACCAAGATCACGCCTGAACCTTGCAATCAATGTGCAGCCTGCTTAGCGATTAATACCAATCGTTTTACCGATCTCATTGAAGTGGATGCCGCTTCACGCACCAAAGTAGAGGATACACGTGATCTACTGGCTGATGTTCACTATGCGCCCAGCCAAGGCCGCTATAAAATTTATCTTATTGACGAAGTGCATATGCTTTCCTCGCATAGTTTTAATGCCTTGTTAAAAACTCTCGAAGAACCTCCGCCACATGTCATTTTTTTGTTAGCGACCACCGATCCACAGCGTCTACCCGCCACGATACTTTCACGCTGTCTACAGTTTCATTTAAAAATTATTTCTGCTACGCAAATCAGTGATCATCTCGCTAATGTGCTAAAAAATGAAAATATTCCTTATGAACCCGCAGCACTATCGCCACTTGCACAAGCGGCACGAGGTAGTTTACGTGATGCATTAAGTTTATTGGATCAAGCGATAGCGTATACCAATCAAAATCTCACAAAAAAGGATATCAATACATTACTCGGTCATGTCGCCAACACTGAAGTAAGCAGTCTACTAGAAGCATTGATTTTGGAAGATACCACGCAGCTTTGGTCCCTCGTCGAAAAATTAAACGAGCTTGCCGTTGATTTTTCATGGGTTATTGATGAACTCCTCACTTTTTTACATGATATGGCGCTGAGCCAACGGTTTAAGACTGAAACTAAGTACACCCAAGCCGTCACTGACCTCGCCCAAAAATTTTCGCCGGAAGACATCCAGCTTTATTATCAAATTGCTTTATTAAGCCGGCGCGATTTAGCGTTGGCGCCCACGCCACGACTAGGCTTTGAGATGCTGTTACTTAGATTGTTAGCGTTCAAACCTGTTACGGAAGAGACCGATCCCTACCACGTAGCAAAAAAAAACCGCTCCCCCGCCTAAGCTAACAGCAAAAAAACAAACCGCTGCGCAGCAAGTAGACCACAAAGTAATAACGCCGGCTACGCACAAGGACTTACACTGGCCTACAGTCATCAAACAGTTAAACTTAACCGGTCTAACCTATGCCCTCGCCCAGCAGTGTGCCTTACAGGCTTATCAAGACAACCACATTTCTTTATGTTTAGATCCTAGACAAGCCGCACTTCGCAGTGTTAAACAAGAAGCTAAGTTAGCGCAGGCGCTTTCTGACTATTTCGAGAGACCGACCACATTGGAGATCAGCCTCGGCGATGCCGATTTATCGACACCCGCACGTTTGCAGCAACAGCACCAATCGCAGCGTTTAGAACAAACAACAAAAGCTCTACAAAACGATCCGGCCATTCAAGCGATTATGCAAACATTTGATGCTAAACTACAGACCGAGTCTATTCAGCTTCTGGACGAAGATTAAAAAGGTTGGATAAACCACCCTATATACTCACTATTGCACTTCAAGATGCGAACCAGTATCTTGAGAATCGTCGTCATGGCGAGCGAATGTAATGAGCGTGGCCATCCAGTTCACGGTGCTTCCTGGATTGCCGCGCGCTACGCGCTCGCAATGACAAGTAAATTATGATCTTACTAAGAGGAAAATAAGATGAATATGAAAGTTGACCTAGACACACTTTTAAAACAAGCTCAAGACATGCAGTCTAAAATGCAATCCGCTCAAGCCGAATTAGCACAAATAGTGGTTACTGGAGAAGCAGGTGGCGGCATGGTTAAAGTTGAAATGGATGGCCGGCACACGGTGAAATCGATTTGGCTAGATCCCGCTTCGTTAAAAGAACCAAAAGAATTTGTAGAAGAATTACTGGTAGGTGCATTTAATGCCGCACTAAAAGAAATTGAACAAGCCTCACGTCAAAAATTAAATGACTTAACCAGTCTGATGCAGACCAAGTTTAGTAGTGACTTAGCAACTACTGAATAACTTAATATATTTTTATTATTATGTAGATGTAAAAATGGCTACTCCTTTGATAACACGATTAATCTCCCAATTTTGTTACTTGCCGGGAATAGGGCCTAAATCTGCAGCACGTATAGTCTATGGCACTATACTAGCAGAAGGAAAACGTGAAGATAGCTTAGCTCTTGCAAAGCTTATAGAACTAGCGATTCAAGAAGTGAAAAATTGCGAACAGTGTCGAGATTTAAGCGAAACATCTATTTGTGCGCTATGTTCAAACCCAAATCGAGACAGTAGTTTACTTTGCGTGGTTGAAACGCCGGTTGATGTACTCGCTATCGAGCAAACAGCCAGCTATCGTGGCTATTACTTCGTTCTAATGGGACGATTGTCACCGCTCGATGGCATAGGCCCTGAGGAGCTCGGTATTAAGCACTTTGTTCATCGTATTAACACCCAGCCACCGCAAGAAATTATATTAGCAACTAATCCCACCGTAGAAGGCGAAGCAACCGCACACTATCTCACTGAACTGATTAAACAAAAAGGCATTAAAATCAGTCGCATCGCGCACGGTGTTCCACTAGGTAGCGAGCTAGAGTTTATTGATAATCATACTCTAGCTCGATCTTTACATGCCCGCGTCGTAGTTTAAACTTAAACTAAATTTTAACGCCTGCATTGATAGCTACCCTGCGCATTAGGATCAGTAGATGTCGATTCAGGTAATTGCGGTTGCCCTTGAAAAAAAGTAGCACTTACCATATTGGCATTGGTAGCAGTTGATGATGAACGCGATTGCGCAGCCATTTCATCTGCTTGTAAATAGCGCTGATAAACTTCGCTTACAGGTAAGTCATGACTAAGACGAAGACGCCCTGGTGCTATTAATAAGAATTCTCCTCCTATAATCTCCTTTATTTTTTCACAACAAAAAATTTCCTTATAAGCAGGATTTTTAATAAAACTTTTTTCATTAATCCCTAAAGCAAAAGCTACAAATGCAGAGGGCATAGCACCTATAATACATTTAGGATCTACCTTGGAAATAATAGCGTAATCTGGCCCTTCATTGATCTCTTCTGTATAACCTGCAACAAAATTTTCGTTTAATAAATTTTCTTCACATAAAGGAATACTTTGTATATTTTTTTTACTCGTATCGATCAAATAAATATACCCATACGTCCCAGCAGCAAGCTGTTCTTGTTCTAGGCCAGTGAATTCATCATTATTACAACAATAGGTATTAGATGCGCAGATAAAATCTGGATAGCGTTTAATGTAAGGTAAATTTGCTAAAACACTTTGCTCATCCCGCTGCGTAAAACCATATGTAAACACATTATTTAAACATTCTATTAAGTTCTGTTGTTTATCAAAAGCTTCGCCGCGCCATAAAAAACCATTTTTGGGGCCATAGGAAATTATAATATTATTTTGATTTAGGTTTGAAAATTCAAAGGAAGTTTCAGGAAGTTCTTGATCGGAAAAATTGTTATCCATCATAATTATTATCCTTATTTAAATATAAAACACTTAAATATGCTAACAGAATAAAAAATAATTGAAAAGATTAAAATAATTATCGTCATGCGAGCGAATGTCTAGATTGCCGCGCACCTACGGTGCTCGCAATGACGTAATATGATAGGAATAAATTAAGCTAAAGCTTGTTTAGCTTTTTCAACCAGCTGCGCAAAAGCTGCCTTATCGGTAATGGCTAAATCCGCTAAAATCTTACGATCGACTCCGATTTCTGCTTTGCTAAGACCAGCAATAAAGCGACTATAAATCATACCATGTTCACGCACAGCGGCATTAATACGTACTATCCACAGTGCACGAAAATCACGTTTTTTTTGCTTTCTATCACGATAAGCATATTGACCAGCTTTTGTTACCGCTTGCTTCGCCGCTCTAATGACGCGGCTGCGTGCACCCTTATATCCCTTAGCTGCTTTTAGGATTTTTTTATGTCGGGCTCTTGCAGTTACCCCACGTTTCACTCTTGGCATTGTCTTTAACCTCTTTAATTATCTTTCGTTGTTTTCTAAGAACCTTGTAACATACGTTCGACAGCACGTACGTCACTGGGATTAACTAAATTTGTATGACGCAACTTACGCTTGCGCTTACTATCTTTTTTAGTAAGGATATGGTTATGGTGGGATTGCGCACATTTATAACCTTTAGCTGTAGGCTTAAATCGCTTTGCAGCTCCTCGGTGACTTTTTAACTTTGGCATAGAGTGTACTCCGCTATTACTTATTTACTTATATGTTTTTTAACTACTTAGTTTTTTTTGGGCTGACTACTAACACCATCTGCCGGCCTTCCATCTTAGGTTTATCATCGATCGCGGCATAAACAGCCAGATCCTTTTCTAAACGTTCAATAAGCTTAGCGCCTAAATGCAAATGGGCGATTTCGCGACCCCGAAATCGTACCGTGATTTTAGCTTTATCGCCTGCTTGCAGGAAACGTATCAGGTTGCGTAGCTTGACCTGATAATCCCCTTCTTCGGTTACGGGTCGAAACTTAATTTCTTTCAATTGAATACGCTTTTGCTTTTTTTTCTGCGCTGTTTTTTGCTTACTCAATTCAAAGAGATACTTACCATAATTCATGATCCGACAAACGGGAGGGACCGCTGTCGGTGCAATTTCTACTAAATCAAGATCGGCGTCTTCCGCTTTTCTTAGCGCATCATTTAAAGAAACCACGCCTAACTGCTCACGATCAGGGCCAATTAATCTTACTTGTGGAACGCGAATTTCGCCGTTAACCCTAACCTTTTTTGCATTACCGGTTCCCGACCTAGGTTGAAAACTTCCTCCTGGTCTATGCTGCTGAATAACTTTTTCTGTACTAATAACTATTTCTCCGTATCGATTCGACTTGGCGGCACAATAGCCTGCCGAATCATCTGATAAAACGCATGGACCGACATACTACCCAAATCATCCCCTGTTTGTCTACGTACAGTGACTTGTTTTGTGTCTACTTCCTTTGCCCCTATCACGAGCTGAAAGGGAAGCTTCTGCAAGCTATGTTCGCGAATCTTAAAGCTGATCTTCTCATTTCTCAAGTCCAATTTGACTCTTAACCCTAAACCTTCTAATTCCTGAGCTATTTCATTGGCATAATCACGCTGTTTATCCGTAATCGTCATGATAACCACCTGGATAGGGGCTAACCAGAGAGGAAAATGCCCCGCATAGTGTTCAATCAATATTCCTATAAAGCGTTCTATAGAGCCTAAAATGGCTCTGTGCAGCATAACAGGTGTTTTACGTTCACCCTGCTCGGTCACATATTCCGCACCTAGACGCTCTGGCAAAGAAAAATCGACTTGAACGGTACCACATTGCCAAACACGGTTTAGACAGTCTTTTAGAGAAAATTCGATTTTTGGACCATAAAAAGCCCCTTCACCAGGTGAATAAGTCCAGTTTAAACCTTCCCTCGCATCTAAGGCTTGTGCCAAGGCTTTTTCTGCTTTATCCCAGCTTTCATTGGAACCGACACGCGCTTCTGGGCGTGTCGCTAATTTAAGAATAACTTCATCAAAGCCAAAGTCGGTATAGACTCCATACAGCAAATCAATAAAAGCCGCAACTTCCGCTTGAATCTGATCTTCAGTACAAAATATATGTGCATCGTCTTGGACAAATCCACGTACCCGCATTAAACCATGTAAGGCACCTGAGGGTTCATTACGATGACAAGAACCAAATTCCGCGAAGCGTAATGGAAGATCGCGATAACTTTTTATACCTTGATTAAAAATTTGGATATGGCCCGGGCAGTTCATCGGCTTAATAGCAAATTCGGTATTTTCCGTAGCTGTGGTAAACATTTCTTTAAAAAAGATATCCCAATGACCCGATTTTTCCCAAAGCTGACGCGCTAGTAATTGCGGCGTACGTATTTCTTGATAACCTGCTCTTTGCAAACGTGAACGAATGTATTGCTCAATAATTTGATAAATGGTCCAGCCATGAGGATGCCAGAACACCATGCCTGGTGCTTCTTCTTGGATATGAAATAAGTCTAATTGCTTTGCTAATTTGCGATGATCCCGTTTTTCGGCTTCTTCTAGGCGGTATAAATAATCTTTTAAATCACTCTCTGTTAACCAAGCAGTACCATAAATACGTTGCAACATTTCATTTTTAGCATCGCCACGCCAATAAGCGCCGGCAACATGCGTTAATTTAAAAACTTTAAGCTTACCGGTACTCGGTACATGAGGCCCACGACAAAGATCAATAAAATCCCCTTCGCGATACAGCGACAATACTTCTTCCTTAGGAATAGCGGTAATAATCTCTGCCTTGTATTCTTCTCCCAAATCCCGAAAAAATTTAATGGCTTCTTCTCTCAGCATCGTAGAACGTTGTATCGGGATATCCTGTTTCACTAGTTCCTGCATACGCTTTTCTATTTTTAATAAATCATCTGGCGTAAACGCGTGTGATAACCCAAAGTCATAATAAAATCCATTTTCGATAACGGGTCCAATGGTGACTTGCGCCGTTGGAAATAACTGCTTGACGGCATGTGCAAGCAAATGGGCAGTCGAATGGCGAATGATGCTTAAAGCTTCTGGATCACGCGCTGTCAGTATCCGCACATGACTATCTTGATTAATGGGATAGGTTAAATCGACGAGCTGACCATCCACTTCAGCAGCGATAGCCGCTTTTGCTAAGCCAGGGCCGATTTGCTCTGCTACTTGATAAGCAGTAGTGGCGCTAGCAAAGGTACGCTGTGTTGCATCCGGTAAAGTAATGACAGGCATAGTTCTATAAATATGTTGGTAGGCACGAGTGGGATCGAACCACCGACCACCACCATGTCAAGGTGGTGCTCTACCACTGAGCTACGTGCCTACAGGTTACGAAATCTGAGGTTGCTATAATTGCAAACCCCATTACTAACATTAAACGATCGAAACAAAAATTAATGGAGGAAGAAAATAACATTCTTGATTTACAGACGCAACTGCCTAATCAATTCCCATTATTTTTTCTTTAAGATTTTTTAATTTATCACGCGTTTCTGCAGCCTCTTCAAATTGCAAATTTTTCGCGTAATTAAACATTTCGCGTTCCAATTGCTTGATTTTTTTAGCCAGCTCTTCTGGAGATAAAGCCGCATAATAAGCCTGCTCTTCAGCCACTTTAAGCAAATACTGTTTATTCGTGGAAACATCGGATCGCGCTCCTTCAAGGATATCATGCACTGCTTTTGCAATCCCTTTGGGAGTAATGTGATGTTTTTTATTAAAAGCGAGCTGCTTATTACGACGTCTCTCGGTTTCAGCTATCGCTTTTTGCATAGAGCCGGTTATTCTATCCGCATACAGAATAGCTCTACCATGAATATGGCGTGCTGCACGACCTATGGTTTGGATTAAAGAACGCTCGGAACGTAAAAATCCTTCCTTATCAGCATCCAGAATCGCAACGAGTGCAACCTCCGGCATATCAAGTCCTTCGCGCAGTAAATTAATTCCTACTAGTACATCAAATTTACCTAAGCGCAAATCACGAATAATTTCGACTCGCTCCACGGTATCAATATCAGAATGTAGATAACGCACCTTTACGCCATGTTCGGCAAGGTATTCGGTTAAGTCTTCAGATAAGCGCTTAGTGAGTGTAGTGACTAAGACACGTTCGTTTTTTGCCACACAGAGATTAATCTCAGAAAGTAAATCATCCACTTGCGTGCCGACAGGTCTTACTTCAATCAAAGGATCGACTAAACCTGTTGGCCTAATGACTTGCTCCACCACCGCACCCGAATGTTCAAGTTCATAAATGCTCGGCGTTGCGGAAACATAAATAGTTTGAAAGACTAAATCAGAAAACTCTTGAAACTGTAAGGGCCTATTATCCAAAGCAGAAGGTAAACGAAAACCATATTCGACTAGCGTTTCTTTCCGTGAACGATCACCCTTATACATGGCCCCTAGTTGAGGAACCGTCACGTGTGATTCATCAATCACTAGCAAAGCGTCTTTTGGTAAATAATCCAGTAAAGTAGGTGGCGGCTGACCTGCATCGCGACCGGATAAATAACGGGAATAATTTTCTATGCCATTACAATACCCTAACTCTAAAAGCATCTCGATATCAAATCGGGTACGCTGTTCTAAACGTTGAAATTCTATTAACTTATTAGCTGCCTGTAGCTGTGCCAAACGTTCTTTTAATTCAATTTTAATTGATTCTACTGCATTTAAAATTTTATCGCGTGGAGTCACATAATGAGTTTTTGGATAAATAGTCAGGCGCGGTACACGTCTAAGCAATTCGCCAGTTAGCGGATCAAAATAGCTAAGGTGTTCTATCGTATCATCCAGTAATTCAATACGTACGGCTTCTTCGGCGGACTCTGCAGGATAGACATCAATCACATCACCACGCACGCGGTAAGTGGCACGACGAAAGTCGGTATCATTACGTCTATATTGTAGTTCAGCCAAACGCCTTAAGATAAAACGCTGATCGATTTGATCACCTCGGCGCACATGTAGCATCATATCGATATACGTATTCGGATCCCCTAAACCATAAATAGCCGATACCGTTGCAACAATAATGACATCACGTCTTTCTAACAAAGACTTAGTGGCTGATAAACGCATTTGCTCGATATGTTCATTAACCGCTGCATCTTTTTCAATATAAGTATCGGTCGTAGGTACATAAGCTTCTGGTTGATAATAATCATAATAGGAAACAAAATATTCCACGGCATTTTGAGGAAAAAAACTCCGCATCTCACCATACAGCTGTGCTGCTAAGGTTTTATTAGGCGCCAAAATCAGAAGCGGTCGCTGAATTTTTTGTATCACATGCGCAATACTAAACGTCTTACCCGAACCCGTTACGCCTAACAAAGTCTGGTGTGCTAAGCCTGCTTCCAAACCTTTAAGCATTTCTTTGATCGCTACTGGCTGATCGCCTGCGGGTTTAAAATTTGAAGTTAATACAAAAGTTTTAGGCATGAAATAATGAATTAAACATTGTGTAAAAAATAATTCTTGGAGCTGACTTGCTTTATTATTAAGCTCTCGCCGATAATATATACTCACAGCAATTGGGTTTTTGGCAAGGCGCCGCGAAGATGAGCAACCGGAGTGTATATGCTATACATGAGGATTGCGAACCGAGCGGCAACAAAGCCAAAAATTCAAGTGCGAAGAGTATAAAGACCCACTAACACCAGTTTAACGTAAGTAGACCTATTCTATGAAAATAAATCTCTCGCACCGGGTTTCTCAAATTAAACCATCACCTACTTTAAGCCTGTCTGCAGCCGCCAATCGACTTAAAGCCAGCGGCAAGCCTATTATTAATCTGACTGTAGGCGAACCTGATTTTGATACTCCAGAATTTATTAAACAAGCCGCTCGTCTCGCTTTAGATGAAGGGTTTACCAAATACACTGCAGTCGATGGCATGTTACGTTTAAAACAAGCCGTCGTTGATAAATTTAAGCGGGAAAACAAACTGGATTATCCATTAGATCAGGTGATTGTTTCTAGTGGTGCGAAACAATCCATTTATAATCTGATGCAATCATTATTAAATCCAGGTGATGAAGTTATTATCCCCGCACCCTATTGGGTTTCCTATCCAGATATGGCTTTATTAGCAGAAGCAAAGCCGGTTTTTATCTCAAGCTCTATTGAATCCTGTTTAAAGATTACACCCCAGCAATTAGAAGCAGCAATTACTGAAAAAACTCGACTTTTTATTATTAATAGTCCTTCCAACCCCACTGGCATGGTCTATACGCATGCCGAACTCAATGAGCTGGCTAAAGTTTTATTACGTCATCCATCCCTATTTATACTGACTGATGACATTTATGAACATATCTATTGGGGAAATGAACCTTTCAAAAACATTCTCAATGTATGTCCCGAATTATATGATAGAAGCTTGGTGTTAAATGGCTGTTCCAAAGCTTATGCCATGACCGGCTGGCGCATTGGTTATGCGGCTGGACCTAAAGAAGTCATACGCGCCATGTCCAACATACAATCCCAAAGCACATCTAATCCTAATTCTATTGCTCAATTTGCCGCTGCTGCTGCCTTAACCGGCAAGCAAGACTCTGTAAAGCACATGAATGAGATTTACCATCAACGCCATACGTTTTTTTCAGAGGGGCTTAATAATATCCCTGGTGTACATTGCTTATCCGCACAGGGCGCCTTTTATAGTTTTCCTTCCTTTCATGCCTTTATTGGAGCAAAGAAAAAGTTCGATTCAGATTATGAACTGGCCGACTACCTACTCAATAATGCCAACGTCGCTACCGTTCCTGGTTCCGCTTTTGGTGCACCTGGTTATCTACGCCTTTCCTATGCGCTGGATGATGCCAGCCTAGAAAAAGCGTTAACACAATTAAAAGCGGCGTTAGCTGGTTTGGCTTAAAGGCCTATTTGCAGCGCCATCAATAGGGACATCAGCAACAACACCGCGGGTTTCTTTAACAAAGACGGCTAGTACTGCGGCGATAACAAATGCAACAGGAATAATAGTCAACGCATGTTGAAAGCTTTCTACTGAAAACGCCATTAAATTTCCTCTAACATGCGTACCCGTTACCACATCTAGGGCTTTACCGATCAAAGGTTCAGATAAAGCACCGCCTAACATAACCAATAAGTTAGTCACTGCAATTGCGGTCCCTGCTAAACCCTGAACGTTAAGTTCTCTGGCTATAGGAAAAACAATTATTTGCGCCGAGCTACAAAGCCCAAAGCTAAATAATATAATCGCCAGGTAATGACTAGAAAAAAACGGGAAATAAATGAGTAAAGTAAATAAAAAAGCCCCTAATAAAGCACCGATAATAATCGGATGACGTCGATTGCCTATTTTGTCAGAAATCCATCCGACCAAAGGACTGCCTATAGCCCAACCCAAAAATATAAATGATATATTAACGGCCGCCGTTGAATTAGAGAGGCCATAAGTTCGAATTAAGTATGGAATTCCCCATACTTCGGCAAAAGCAGACAAAGATAAATATAAAAGACTGCCTATGACTCCTACCAACCACATTTGTGGATTCCTACACAACTTAAACACGGCTTGAAAAAACTCTCCATAACTAAGAGTCAATGTTCCGCCGCCTTCCTGTGTCGTTTTTACACTCTTAGCTTCAGGTATGACATACCATAAACAAACTGTTAAGAGTAAACCTATCACTGCTGAAATATAAAGTGTGACAGTAGAGCCTAAGGTAAAGACCAATTTTGATAAAACAATATCTCCGGTCATTGCGCCTATCATTCCCAGGGAGGTTGCCATACCGGCGATAAAAGCAAAGCGTGAAGGAGGAAACCATATCGCAGCAAGCTTAAGCATACCTACGAAAGCAAATGCAGAACCAAATCCTACCAAAAAACGACCCACTTGCGCGGTGGAAAGATAATGGTGAGCAAATAGATAGGTACCTACGGCACAAATTAAACACGCAAAAGCCAATAACTTTCTAGGTCCAAACCTATCCATCATCATACCTACGGGTAACTGCATAGGTGTGTAGGCGTAATAATAGAAAGCCACTAGATTTCCAAATGCTAGCCCACTGATATTGAACATTTTTAGTAAATCTTCCGTCATCACACTAGGCAAGATTCGCAAAAAATATTCATAACAGTAAAAAAGAGCCCCTAAGCCACATACTAACCAGGGAAAAAGGTCAATACGTTTTTTCGGCATAAATCATACCCCCAGAGTAATTGAAATGAGTAGTAGACTCGCGAATTTAAAAACTAAAGGTTAATTTTTAACAAGCCAACTAATGAAATGGATTACACTAAGCAGCTTCTGCTGGGTCAGACTTATCCGCATCGACTTTGATAGTACGTTTACCGTATTTTTGTTTAAACTTGTCAACACGTCCACTGGTATCAACAATTTTTTGCTTACCCGTGTAAAAAGGGTGGCATTTTGAACATACTTCTATAGTGAGAGCTGGCTCACCTAAAGTAGAACGGGTTTGGAAACTGTTGCCACAACTGCAAGTAACAGTAACTACGTTATAGGCTGGATGGATATCTTGCTGCATAATAATTTTTATATCCCTTGAATAGAATGAGCCCGGCATTATAACAGAACAAATTATAAAACGAAATTTTTGGCTGAGAACCTGCTATAAAAAACTCTATTTTTATTAGCAAAAATGTAAGTTATTTAAGTACAAATATTGACATTTTGAAGGATTGTTGTTCCCTATAAAAGTATATAAGCTAAAGGAAAATCTGTATCCAACACACAATGTAACAAGGAGTGCTTAATTGAAACTTTTACATGGTTTTATTATAAAAAATAGTCTCTTTTTTTTTCTCTATGCCAGTTTCATACTCATTAGTTTGGCTTCAGAAAGCAGCTATGCCACCACCCACGGATTACAAATTTCCTATGGAGCAGGGGATCCTGACCATTTAAAAGGGTATCGAGTCGCAGTTCAACAATTTTGGCCCTGGATAGGTTTCTCTAAATCCCCCGTGAATTTAACTGGCTATTGGGACCTCAGTTACGCCAATTGGCATACCTATCCGCCGCTCGCAAATCAGCCTCGCTCTATCAGCATTTTGGCAGTTTCTCCGCTCATACGCCTACAAAGCCGCGAAAATTGGCTGCTAGCCGCACAGCCGTATCTCGAATTGGGCGTCGGTGCCAGCTGGCTCTCTAATAATCATCTGGGCCATCGAAATTTAGGCGGACAATTTGCATTTCAAGATTTAATGGGTTTGGGTTTACGATGGCGAAAAAGTGCAACCGCGGCATGGTCATTGAGCTATCACTACTTACATTACTCGAACGCCAGTTTATTCCCCCCGAATCAAGGCATCGATGTGAAGCATTTATTTACGCTGGGCTATGAGTTTTAGAGTTCAAGCGAAATTACTTATAAAGGTTTTTTTAAAACTATATTGTAAAATATCATGATCATCATATACTGCACACAAGCTGTTCTTAACATGCCTACCCGATACCGCCCTCAAAAGGCGTCACTGAACTAGGGATCTTTTTTCTAAGAGGCTATACTCACAGCAATGGGATTTTTGGCACTTGCGAATTGAGCGGCAACACAGACAAAAATTCAAGTGCGAAGAGTATATAAAGTAATGGCTAAAAGTAAATCATCATCCGAACATTCACCCATCGAACATCAAGCACTGCGTCTTTTCACAGAAAAGGCCTATCTTGACTATTCCATGTATGTCATTCTTGACCGAGCCTTACCACACATTGGTGATGGCTTAAAACCTGTACAGCGGCGGATCATCTATGCGATGTCTGAATTAGGTTTAACAGCACTCGCAAAATATAAAAAATCAGCACGTACCGTCGGTGACGTTTTAGGTAAATTTCATCCCCACGGTGATGGCCCCTGCTATGAAGCCATGGTGTTAATGGCGCAAGATTTTTCTTACCGTTACCCTCTCGTTGATGGACAGGGGAACTGGGGCTCTCAAGATGATCCTAAATCTTTTGCCGCGATGCGCTATACCGAATCGCGCTTAACCCGCTACGCCCAAGCTCTGCTCAACGAACTGTCGGATGGAACGGTTGATTGGGTAGCTAATTTTGACGCAACACTGGAAGAACCTAAACTATTACCCGCGCGTTTGCCTAATATCTTATTAAATGGCGGATCGGGGATTGCAGTCGGTATGGCGACGGATATCCCCTCACACAACCTTAACGAAGTAGTCAGCGCTTGTATTCGTTTATTAGACGAACCGGACACCACATTAGCTGAGCTTTGCGAATTGGTTATTGGACCCGACTTCCCTACCGCGGCAGAAATAATTACTCCGCGTGCTGAGATTTGTAACATTTACCAACAAGGTCAAGGTGTCATTCGTGCACGTGCTGTTTATACCGAAGAAAAAAACCAAATTGTTATTACCGATCTCCCTTATCAAGTATCCGGCGCAAAAATTATCGAACAGATTGCTGAACAGATTCGCGATAAGAAATTACCACTGGTAGAAGACTTACGCGATGAATCAGATCATGAAAATCCAACCAGACTGGTGATTATACCCCGTTCCAATCGGGTTGATAGTGCATCTTTGATGACCCATTTATTTGCAACCACAGATTTAGAACGCAGCTATCGTATTAATCTCAATATGATAGGACTCGATGGACGGCCTAAGGTTAAAAATCTGCTGGTCATATTACAAGAATGGCTAGAATATCGCCTAGTCACCGTAAGAAAACGTCTAGAGTTTCATTTAAATAAAATTTTGCATCGCCTGCATCTTTTAGAGGGTTTTTTAATTGTCTATCTGCATATCGATGAAGTCATAAAAATGATACGGCAATACGATGACCCCAAAATCCGTTTGATGAAACGTTTTAAATTAAGTGATACGCAAGCCGATGCTATTTTAGAAATACGTTTACGACAATTAGCAAAGCTAGAAGAAATTAAATTACAAACTGAACAAGAAAATTTAATCGCAGAGCGTGACAAAATTCAGAAAATTTTGTCTTCTAAAGCGCAATTGAAACGCCTTATTCGAACAGAATTGCAAGAAGATGCAAAGCTCTATGGTGACCGTCGCAAATCACCACTAGTTGAACGTAGCGCCGCTCAAGCCATGCAAAAAACTGAAATAATTCCCTCCGAGCCCATGACTGTTATTTTATCAAGCCGAGGTTGGATACGTGCAGCAAAAGGTCATGATTTTGATGTCAGTGGTTTAACATTTAAAGCGGGTGACTCCCTAAAAGCGACGCTACATGGCCGTAGTAATCAATTGATCGCTTTCATTGACTCAACAGGACGTAGTTATTCAACATCGATACATACACTTCCTTCCGCACGAAGTTCTGGAGAGCCTTTAACAAGTCGATTTAATCCTCCCGCGGGTGCTAATTTTGAAGGCATGGTAACTGGAGATCCTGAACAGTCTGTGTTAGTCAGCGCTGATGCCGGTTATGGCTTTATTACACAACTATCTGAACTGTACTCTAAGAATCGTAATGGAAAAACCTTATTAAAATTATCTGCTCATGCTCATGTTCTACCTTTGTTAATGGTTAATCAGATTGACTCTAACTATATTGCGCTGGCCACCAATACTGGATACTTATTAATTATTGCTGCAGAAGAATTACCGATATTAGCACGCGGAAAAGGTAATAAAATGATGCAAATTCCTCCTAAAAAACTCGAACAACGCGAAGAGTTTATAAGTAAAATAGCCATTTTGCCTGCAAAAAATAGTAAATTGACGTTAATTTCTGGAAAAAAACAATTTATTTTGAAAGGTTCAGATTTGACAAACTATATAGGAAAAAGAGGGCAACGGGGCCATAAATTACCACGTGGTTTACAAAAATTAGATGCCCTATTCGTCGACTTAACTTGATTTAATGGTTAATTTTAATAATGAATAAAAATATAAATTATTTGTGGTTTTTTTTACTTGCCGCTTTTTGGAGCGGTTCATTTGTTGCTATTAAGGCAGTAGTATTAAACGTTCCACCTTTCTTTGGGGCGATGTTACGTGTGGGTTTAGCGTTAATATGCTTAAGTCTTATTTTTTGTTTCTTAAAAAAAAGTGTGTCTGTTCCATTTAATCTGCGCTGGCGCATTTGGATCATGGGACTTTTTTCTCAAGGCCTTCCTTTCTTCTTCTTATTTTACGGTGAACAACATATTTCGCCCGGTTTAGCGGGTATTTTAAATGGAACAGTACCGATTTGGACATTAATATTTAGTTTGCTTTCTCCGCAAACCAGAAATTTTTCATTCCTAAAATGTATAGGTTTATTCACGGGTTTATTAGGTATTTGTATTATTTTTTGGCCCTTACTGAATTTTAACACTGCACATTCCGCCTTATTAGGCACGGCTTCTGTATTACTCATGGCTATCAGTTATTCAATCGGTAATTTACTCAATCAACGTATGTTATCCGGTCAAACTAAATTAGATTTTTATGCCAATATCTATCATCAACATTGGGCCAGTCTTATCTTTCTAATGATGGCATCATTACTATTCGAACACTGGCCGAGTAGTAGTTTACTATTGCATACGCCGATTATTTGGGTGGCAAGTATTTACATGGGTTTATTTTCCACTGCAATAGCATGGATCATTTATTATCATTTAATTCGCGAATGGGATGCAGTACGCGCGAGCGCGGTGATGTATGTAGTTCCTATCATGGCTATACTTTGGGATTTTGTTTTTTTTCACAATCGGCCGCAATGGACAGAAGGCTTAGGTGTAATTGCCATCTTATTCGGTGTGGTATTAATACAATGGCCTAAAAAAAGCTTACTCAAACTCTTACGCAAAACATAACAACTTATTTCGCAACTTACTAATAGTTTACTGTCATTGTGCGCACATAAACTATTGATCGTCCTTGCGAGCACCGAAAATCATTGTCATTGCGAGCGCGGAGCGCGTGGCAATCCATTCGCTCACAATGACGGTGATTTTCATTTGTTTTCTTTCACTAAAGATTATTCCGCCATTTTATAGCTAAAACACTTTGTAGGTGACTAGCAAAGGTCTGACTTTCTTCTTGACCCACTATTCTAAAGTCCGTCAATTCTTGTCCATTTGGCGCAAAAAATAAAAAGGTCGGCGGGGCAATCACATGAAATTGACGTTCTAAAGCTTTATCTTGGTCATCATTCGCGGTGACATCCGCTTTTAACAAAATGAAATGCGACATTAAGGATTTAACTTGTGGCGCAGTGAAAACTATCCGTTCCATTTCCTTGCAAGATAAACACCAATTAGCATAAAAATCGACTAACACCGGTTTATTCTGTTGTTTTGCCTGTATCAAAACTTGTCTTAAATCAGAAATACCCTTAATTGTCTGAAAATTACTGGCTTCAGAGCCTACGACTTGGTTGGGATGCAGCATGCGAAAGGGTCGAGAATTGCTGGGGATGATTCGTGCTAGCAACCACACAGCCATAGCCAACATCAGTACCCCTAAGACAATTTTAATGCCATTCATCCAAGGGCCAGATTTAGGTAGCCATTTACCTGCCGAAGTTCCAATAATTAATAAAGGTATACCTGAGCCCAAACCCAAAACAAATAAAGCGAGTCCACCCAGTATGGCATTCCCGGTGTTACCAATATAGGTTAATACACCCACTAAAGGCGCTGTTATACACGGAGAAATAACTAATGTGGACAAGCAGCCCATTAACGCCACACCGATATAATTGCCGCCTTGTTGGCGATTCGTGATATGAATAAGCTTTTCATGCCAACTCACAGGCAGACGTAACTCATAGAAACCAAACAAAGAAAAAGCAAGTGCGACAAATAATGCACAAACAATGATAATGACCCATGGACTCTGTAAAAATGCCTGTAAATAACTGCCTGCTAAACCAGCAAAGACCCCGGCTACGGCATAAGTAAATGCCATAGCCAAAACGTAAGTTATCGACAAACTAAAGGCTTTAGCCGTCGTCAATTGTTTTTGACCTAAAATGATAGCGGATAACACGGGAATCAACGGCAAAACACAAGGAGTTAGCGATAATAATAAACCAAATCCAAAGAAACTAATCAGTGTCCAAAAAATATTATGACCCGCTAATAAAGTTAAGATTTTACTTTGTTCGCTAGCAGTTTTTATAGTTCCCTGACCCTGATTTTTCCCCAAAGAATTCTGGCTTATGTCTGAGGAATTTTGGTCAGTTTCGCTGACTGACATTCCAGCATGGGTTAAACTTAAATGTTTAACTATAGGCGGATAACAAAACCCCGCGACGGCACAACCTTGATAACGGATCACCATATCCAGATTTTGATCCGGAAGAGGATTGGCGAATTTTAATAACGTGACCACATGTCCTTGATAGACTTCGTATTTCCCAATAAATTGATTATGTTTAATGATACCCTTAGGAAAAACCACTGAATTTATGCGGATAGGCGTACTTTCGAAATGTATTCTATCGCGGTAAAGATAATAACCGGGCTTGATAGTCCAACGTGCCGTTAGCGTTTTATTATTTAAACGCTGCACCGAGACTTGAAAAACCTGATCCACGGGTAAAGCTTGCTGGACAGCATAAGCCGGTAATACGCCTGCACCCAAGCTCAATCCAAAGAGTAAAACTTTTAAAAACTTAATTAAATTAAACAAAATAGTTGTTCCTTTAAGATATAGATCTAAGTATCGAGCCACTACTATTAAATAGACCTTTACCCGCTATTTTTCTAGCAAATCTCACAGAAAAAACAATGTTTCGCAAAATTTTTTAAGAAAAATTAGGGCTGGGCCTAACTCAGAGGCTAAGAAAATCAAAAAATCCGCCAAAAGACGCTTGTCGCAACCTCCTAGCTACTATATCATGGAAGCTCCTCTGACCTAGTCAAGTCTCAAGGGATAATGTATATGCAAAATGCACTCGATCAACTTCCTGTTCTACCTATGGTTGCTAGCGCTGGCGCACCTCAGCAGCCGCTAAAAACCTATGTCGAGCAGGCTTTAGAAAATTACTTTTCGCAATTAGATGGGAACTCACCTTCTAATCTTTACGGTCTCGTTCTAGCCGAGGTTGAATCCCCTATGCTAGAAGTGGTATTACGCCAAACTCGCGGAAACCAAACCAAAGCAGCGAAAATGCTAGGTATCAGTCGCGGTACTCTACGCAAAAAACTAAAACAATGCGATCTTTGCTAGATCAAAAGACCAGTAAATAAACCTCTCGTGCAACCTATAAAAAAAAATAACAACAATAAAAAAAATGTCTTTAATAA
Organism: Rickettsiella endosymbiont of Miltochrista miniata; assembly: GCF_964031245.1. NCBI lineage: Bacteria > Pseudomonadati > Pseudomonadota > Gammaproteobacteria > Legionellales > Coxiellaceae > Rickettsiella > Rickettsiella endosymbiont of Miltochrista miniata. Next base: position 552,299 of record NZ_OZ035017.1, on the reverse strand, counting down.
CGAAAAAAAATTATTTTAATTGGATATTTTGGTTTTTCACCGGAAATGCCTTATTATTTTGGGGAATTGGCTTGCACTATCTCGCCATTATTATCCCCTTTCATTTATCTGTTTCGTCCCTAGCAAATCAGTTGTTGGCATGTTTGTTTTTATTCACTGCATTTTTTGGTCAACTCGGTTTGTTTGCTTGTATTGCTGCGATTATCCCCATCATCCTTGTCATAGTTTGTCCTAGAAAAAAACTCATACTTTCTGTTTCCGTCATGATAGGTTTCCTATTCGCTTATTTACTTAGCGTTGATACATTTGTATTCGGCCAATACCACTTTCATTTAAATGGCGTTATTTGGAAATTACTGACAGGAGGTCAAGCCGACGAAGTCTTTGATCTTTCCTGGCTAGAATGGCTATCGATAGGAATATTATCTAGTTTTTTATTGATTTTAGAAATAGGTTTAGCCATATTCATATGGAAAAAATTACGCCATAAAACTTATGTCTCACTCTATCCGGTTGCAACGCTAGGTTGTCTCCTATTTTCCTACTATATGCTAGCTATATTAATCAAAAGCTCAACTGCGCTAGCACTTAATCAGCAAGCTTACACTATACCGCTGTACTATGAAGTCTTAGCCAAGTTATTACCGGGTAAGCAGGCACTCACTGAACTCGAGAGTCTTTATCGTTCCGATTTTGTAGAAATCAATCATGCTAATCAAAAACTTGACTATCCTCTACATCCATTAGTTTATAAGCCCCTTAAAAAGCCGATGAATATCGTTTTTATTCTGATCGATAGCTGGCGTTTTGATATGTTGAGTGCTGTCAATACGCCGAATATTTATCGTTTTGCACAACAAAGTTGGCAATTTCAACAACATTTCAGTGGGGGGAATGGAACTCAACCCGGTCTATTTTCTTTATTTTATAGTTTACCTGCTACCTATTGGGCAGCCACTATTAATCAACATAAAAGCCCATTATTTATGGATAAACTGCTCGCTGAAAATTACCATATGGGTATTTTCACCAGCGCCTCGCTACTCGCTCCCCCTTTTAATCTGAATATATTTTTGGGAATAAAAAATTTAAAAACTTCAACGATAGGGTACACCCCTTACGATAGAGATAAACAAATTACTAAAGAATTTAAGCAATTTATCACGCAGACACCATCGCCTTTTTTTAGCTTTGTATTTTATGATGCCGCGCATAGCTTCTGCATTGGTGATAGTCCAATACATATTTTTCAACCCAGCGTATCGGCCTGTGATCGCTTAATCTATACTAGCCATACCGATCCAAACCCTACATTTAACCGTTACAAAAATGCCTTATATTACATCGACCAGCTAGTGGGACAAGATCTGGCTTTACTTAAAAAACGACATTTATTGGATAATACGTTAGTCCTTATTACTGCGGACCATGGTAATGAGTTCAATGATAACCATCAAGGTTATTGGGGACATGCCAGTAATTTCACTCGCTACCAAACCCAAATCCCTTTGATTATTCATTGGCCAGGCCAAAAACCGATGCAGGTTAAGCATATGACTAGCCATTATGACGTAGTACCGACTTTACTCAACCGAATCTTTGGCTTGCAAAACCCTATAACGGACTACAGCATAGGCCAGTCTTTGTTTAATAAAAAACCCCCTACATTTTTATTAATACATAGTTATACCAATTTAGGCGTGGTGAATGATAAAAAAATCATCGCCATTTTCCCCTCAGGTTATTACCAAATCCAAAACCTCCAAGCTAAGCTGTTACCCAATGAGTCCTTACCGATGAAAAATATCTTAGCCGCCTTAGCGTTAACTCAACGGTATTACTTTAAAGATAAAAATTAAGTTTATTGCTTGACAGATTCAGTGCCGCTTTAGCACAATAGGCCACCTTTGGCTATGTAGCTCAGTTGGGTGAGCAAGAAAAGAAAAAGCAACGCTTTTTCTTTGTGAACGCCCGAAGCAGGATGCGCAGGGCCGGCTTTCAAGCGGAGCAGGAATGCGTAGCGCAGAAAGGAGCACAGACAGAGTAAATCGAAGTTAAAGAAGTTTAGGCTATGTAGCTCAGTTGGTTAGAGCACAGCATTCATAATGCTGGGGTCGGTGGTTCGAGCCCACCCATAGCCACCAAGAACTAATCCAGTAAAGTAGGAATATATTATGACATTATTAACGGAAAGCCTCTGTTTAGTCGGCTAAAGGCCATATTTATTTACTCAAAAATTGATCAGCCCTTTTCCCCAAGCTCTATTATAAAAAGAATTACTCAGCTTGCCAATGAAAAATTATTTAGTCATAACAAAAATAATCGCATACAAATCTATGTTGAGCTTACTTCTAGCCAACAGTAAACGTCGATTATCTAGAAAAGCAGAATTCATAAAATTAAACGCTGTCATCCTCAAAGATAAAATACCCATACTTTATAAAGTATTAAAAAAAACTTATTTTTTAGCAAAAAAAATACAGTTTGCTTCACAGAATAAAACCTTTAACTATAAAATCAAAATTACTTCACTTAATGACGTTTTATACTATTGCGACCCCTACGATATAATTTCATTTGATTTCTTTGATACGCTTGTCCATCGGATTATTTCGCCGCCCGATGCTGTCAAAATTAAAACGGCGGAGTATGCCTGCCTTAAGCTTAAGCAATTAGGCTGTTACCTCAATGTAGAACATTTCAACAAAATAAGGAACAGCACAGAAAAAAAACTACGTGACCATAGCTTTGACCAGCACGGCAAGGATAGAGAAACCGATATATTTTCTATCATAGAACAGACTTTATCTCAAATATTACAAAAAAAATTGATCGATTTAACGCGAGAAATTATCACTTACGAAATAAAAAATGAAATAAATCATCTCTATCTCTCTAAAGAAATAGAGGTAACGATGAGCAAATTAAAAAAGAAAGGGAAAAAAATTATAGTCTGCTCAGATATGTATTTATGCAAAGAGCATCTTGAAGAAATTGCAAAGCATTTTGGCATCGCATCCTATGTTGATAGATTTTATGTTTCTTCCACAAAAAAAATAACTAAAGGCTCAGGTCGTTTATATCAGTTTGTTTTAGAAGATTTAGCAATTGACTCTAAAAAGATACTACATGTGGGGGATAATCTATTTTCAGACGTTATTTCTGCAGAAAAACTCGGCATAAAATCACTCTATTACCATAACAAAGAAGTTTTGAAACAATATAAGCAACTAAGCGCTTGGCATAATCCGAAAAAATACCATCAAAAAAGTGCAAAAAATTCCTTAATAAAACATTATATTGCAAAGAAAAATTATCCATTTGATGATTATCGAGAAATCAGTCATTTCATTGCGCCCGTACTTTCTGTATTTGCCTATCAATCCCTGCTAGATATGCATTCTTTAGGTATAAAGAAAATATTTTTCTTAGCAAGAGAAGGCCTATTGCTTCAAAAAATATTTACTGAAATTTTAAATAAGGTATTACTTTTTCAAGACTTAAAAAAAAACCTTACATTTAAAGTCATTTATATCAGTAGACTCACCAGTGCTTGTGCAATCTACAATAACAAAAACCTTAATGTTTTGATTGAAAACTGTATTTATGCAACAGGCTATCTCTCTATTTTAAATTTTATATATACCTTTGGCTTATCATTAAAAGATTTCTCAAATGAAAGTATCGAAATTATCGAACCCTATTTAAATAACATCGATAAAAAAACATTTATTCATTTATTTAACACCACAATTTTTGGAATAGAAATCGATCGCTTATTAAAAAATAATATAGATTATTTGAAGCGCTATCTTTCAGAACAAGGGGTATTATCTGAAGGGAGAGTAGGTATAGTCGATCTAGGTTGGGGTGGAACGATTCAAAAGAATATTGGTTATTTGTTACAAGACTATCCCGCGACAAAATTATTTGGTTTTTACTTTGGAACAAATAGCTTAATCACTAACAAAAATAATCCTAGCCGCAAACGCTCAACTTTTTTCCCAGGTTACATCATATCCTATCAAAACGATTATCAAAATAGAAAATTAAATGGCGTCATCCCTTTTTTAGAAAGTGTATGTGGTTGTGATAAGATTGGCACAACGCTTGCTTATAAAGAAAATAAAGCAGGCTTGGTTGTCCCAATATTCGAAAACAGAAAAAACTTCCAAGAAAAAAATCACTTTAATTGTCTTTTTCAAGAGCACCTTTTAAACCACTTAGTCAATGATGCCAAAGCATTTAGCCGCTTATTTAATATCGCTTGTTTGCCATTAGGCACACTTAAGGATTACACTACTAAAAGATTTTTGAAATTTATTTATAACCCTAAAATGATAGATCTTAAGAAATTACATAATTATCAGTTCAATTATAACTGGTCATCCAGATCAGCAAAACCGCTGATAAATCTTATAAGATTCTCTGATGTTTTTCGACCTATCACTTTACTAAGAAAAATACAAACGTCTCCTTGGCGTTATGGCAGCATGGCCGTTGCACCTATCCCATTTTTATTAACTTTTTATAATCTTGGGCACTATTTTCTACATTATTTTTATTCACGCATCAAACATAAAATGATGGGTCGTTTGCTTAAAAAAAGAATATGAATAAAAATATTTTAATTACGGGCGGCTGTGGTTACATAGGTAGCCACATTACGCTGCTCCTTAAAAATCACGGATTTAAAATTGTTGTTGTAGATAACCTATCGACTGGGCAGCATAACAATATGTTAGAAGACGTTGTTTACGAAATAGGTGATATCGGAGATAGTAATTTCTTAGAAGATGTATTTAATCGGCATCCAATAGACATTATCATGCATCTTGCAGCAAAAACCTCAGTTGAAGAATCTATCCATCAATCAGAATTTTATTATGAAGAAAACCTTTTAAAATCGATTAATTTAATGAAAGTTTGTGGTCGATATACCGTTAAACATTTTATTTTTTCGTCGACAGCAGCCGTATATGGGCAAAATTCTTATCAAACTGTCTGTGAAAAACAGCTTACAAATCCAAATAACCCTTATGGTAAATCTAAATATATTACAGAATTAGCGTTAAGTCATTTAGCAACCGAATATGCTATGCAGCTCACTATATTGCGATATTTTAATGTTGCTGGGCATGATCAATCTTTAAGAGTCGGTAATTTCAACCGGTCATCCGGTGCTCTCATTCCACTTATTTGCCGTAATATAACAATAGATAAATTACCAATTACCATCTATGGTAATGATTTCGATACGCCGGACGGAACTTGTGTAAGAGACTACATTCATGTAATGGATATTGCCAATGCACACGTAATGGCAATTAATCAATTCAACCAACTCACGGTAAACAAAAATTTAACACTTAATGTTGGTTATGGGAAAGGGTTATCTGTCCTCGAAGTGGTTCAGCTTGTCAATTCACTATCAGATAATACATTAAACTATATTATAGGGGATCGAAGAAGCGATGATATTTCTTATTCTGTAGCGGATAATAAACGTATACAGTCTTTAGGTTGGAAATCTTTATTCAAAGACCCTTATAAGGAAATAATTACTTCTGAGCTCGCTTGGAATAAAAAACTTTCTACGGATTAAAACATGCAAAAAATTGAAATAAATAATCAACTTTTTGCCGAAGCCCAACTTTATGGTAAGGAATGGAGCCTATTATTTCATGAATTTTCGTATTGGCTAATCCATAGTTGCCAACAATCGAATATAAAAAAATTATACTTTTTTACTAGAGAAGGTACTTTTTTTATTGAGTTGGTAAAAGCTTTACAAGAAAAATTTAATATTTACGACACAGAATGTCACCTGCTTTCGGTCAGTCGACTTGCAACTTTCTTGCCATCAGTAGAAATAAACGATCAGAATGCGTTTCAAAGATTATGGAATATTTATCCAAATCAATCACCTGAAGCATTCTTTAGATCATTGGACATCGAAGATGAACGTTTGCAAGCATTATATAACCAAGAATACGGGAGTTATGACAAAGAGATCCTTGGTATAGCAAAAAACCCTATTTTTAATCAATTTTTAAAAAACGATACTGTAGACCAAATAATTAAAAAAGCTATTGTATCTAAAAAGGAACTGTTAACAGAATATCTAAAACAAAATAATTTTTTAGATGATACCCCTGTAGGAATCGTTGATATTGGCTGGCGTGGAAGTATACAAGATAATATTAGTCTAATTTTCCCAGAAAAAAAAATCTATGGTTTTTATTTAGGTTTGCATCGTCAAAAGAAATTTATTTCAAAAAATTACTTTAAAAAAGCATTTTTATTTGATGGCGACGATGCAGCAGTCAATCGACTATTTACATGTTTAATGCGATTTGTTTTGCCATTAGAATTTCTATGTACTCCAATACAAGGCTCAGTGAAAAGATATATTATCGATCAAAATAACAAGGTTATACCCGAAACACATAAAACTGAAATTATGGCCGACAGTATCGTACCTATTTTTCAACAGTCAGTACTAGACGCTATTACTTCATATCAATTAAAAAATAAATTTAGACTTAAAGAGTGCAGGAAAATTGCCAAGCAAATCGTATGGAATCCAAAAGGATTTCAAATTTATTTTTACTCAAAAAGTAAATTTAATGAAACTTTCGGACTAGGAATCTCTGCTAGGCGTTATGATATTGGCCCAGTAAAATCTATAGAGGCTTGGATAAAAGCACTAAAAAAATCTGCTTGGATTAGTGGCCACCTATATAATAAGCTACCTAAACCATTGTTTCGAACTTTACCTATTCTTTATTTACTCTATTGTCTATTAACCTTTGATAGTTATTTATTACACTAGATAGAGAATAGTATTCTTTAACTTTTTTATATCCAGCTAAACCAAGCGCTCTTAATTCATTCTTGCTTTTCATTAACATGCAAACCATTGCATCATACAAACTTTGAACATCTTTAACTTTCACTACTATTCCGTTATCACGATTGACCAACTCCCTACAACCATGCGTATCGGTAGTAATAATAGGCCTGCCCATCGCCATGCTTTCGAGTAATACTCGAGGCATTCCTTCGGAATAACTCGGCAAAACAACCACATCACTAGCTTTAATGTAAGTTCTGACATCGTCAACATAGGAAAAATATTGAATTCCCACTTTTTGAAAATCATCTAAATTTATGGTATGTAAACTAGAGGGATTATAATGATCAAAAGGTGCAATAACCGTACAATTAAACTCAATTTGATTGCTTTTTAGCTGTTTACAGGCATTCATCAGCTCAATAATACCTTTATCTCTAATGAGTCGACCAATGAATAAAAAAGATATAGGTTTTTTATGTTCATCAATAGGAGAAAATTTAAAAAATTCTAAATCTACCCCTTCTCCAGGAAAAACCATGGCGTATTTTTTCTGACAAAGCCTTTTTTCAATAAAGTAATTTCTGTCGTCATTATTTAAAAAAATAAAAAAATCTGGATGTTTAATGATTAATTTTCGACTATGGGTCAATGTATAAATTATTTTCTCAATCAGAAATTTATATTTGTTGATGAGACTGCTACCCATGCCGGTAATAAAATAAACATTGGGTATTTTCCAGTTACCAAACATAGAAAAAAAACTGGATTTCAACGAGTAAGAATAAATGACCTCTGGATTTATTTTTTTTATAATTTTTTTTAATTGAATTAAAGTAACTAAATCTTTGACGACATTAATGGAACGGCAAAAATTAATATTCAAGAAAAAAACATTTTTATGTTGGTATTCTAGCTTATAATTTTCAATGTCTAGAGGGCAAACGATATAAATTTGATAATGATTATTAGCTAGGTATTTTATAATATCCCAGCGAAATTTGATCATGCTATGTAGGCTATTTCCCAACATTAAAATTTTCACAAGTAAACTCCGATCTGAACGTACATTATTTTTCTGAATGAGCCGCGTTGCGTTTTAAACTGGAATTATATACTACATATAAATCAATTGTTCTAAACCTACCTCTATTTTCAACTTATTTTACACTTTCTACAAGAGCGATCTGCCGCGCTATATCCAAGGTTTCACTTAACTGCGCAACGGGAAAAACCGTCATACCTTGAATAGTTTGTTTACTCATATTAGCCTTGGGAATAATCGCCGATTTAAAGCCGTGTTTAGCGGCATCACGTAAACGTTCTTGGCCATTCGGGACAGGACGGATTTCTCCGGATAAGCCAACCTCGCCAAATACCAAACAATCTTCTGGAAAAGGTTTATTGCGTAAACTCGATAATACCGCTAGTAAAACCGGTAAATCTGCACTGGTTTCTAATAAACGCACACCACCCACGACATTAATAAAGACATCTTGATCATACGTCATAATACCCGCATGTCGATGCAATACCGCCAATAACATCGCTAAACGATTACTTTCTAAACCTACGGTTACGCGGCGCGGATTACCTAAGTGACTGTTATCAACTAAAGCTTGAACTTCGACCAGTAATGGTCGACTGCCCTGCCACGTGGCAGTGACTAAACTCCCTGAAACCGTTAATCCGGATCGAGACAATAACATCGCCGAAGGATTGCTGACTTCGCGCAGACCTTTCTCAGTCATGACAAACACGCCTAATTCATTCACCGCACCAAAACGATTTTTTACCGATCGTATCAAACGATGTCGGCTATCCGCTTCACCTTCAAAATATAAAACCGTATCCACCATATGCTCTAAAACACGAGGTCCTGCTAGTGCGCCATCCTTAGTCACATGCCCTACCAAAAATATAGCAATGCCGGTTTGTTTGGCCAAACGCGTTAATTGCATGGCGCTTTCTCTGACTTGGCCGACTGCACCTGGTGCAGATTGCAGTAAATCGGTATGCATGGTTTGTATCGAATCAATCACCAAAACTTGCGGTTTCTCTTGTAAAGCATGCGTTAAAATGCTTTCGACTCGGGTTTCAGTCAGCAGACGAATTTTCTTGTATGGCAATTCTAGACGTTGGGCTCGTAAGGCTACTTGTTGTAGTGATTCTTCCCCGGTGATGTAAAGCACCGAATGATGCTCACTGAGCTGACAAAGACTTTGTAATAATAAGGTCGATTTTCCTATACCTGGGTCGCCACCCATCAGTATCACCGAACCGGGGACTATCCCTCCGCCGAGTACTCTATCCAACTCTTTGATCCGCGAAGAAAAGCGTTCCACTTCACTAAACTGTATGCTATTTAAATCGGTTATTTTCGCATCGGCTGCCGCATAACCATTTACACGTGGCAGCGAACGTGCTGAAAGAGAAGCATTATCTTCTAATAAACTATTCCAAGCTTGGCATTCGCCACATTGACCGGACCATTGTAAAAACTGTCCGCCACAGGACTGACAGCTATAGACGCGTTTCGGTTTAGACATGCTGTTTTTCCAGTAATAATTTTTGCACGGCGGTTAATAAATCGGGAAAAACCGGGATTTCATCGGCTAATTCACGGTTATTTAACAGGGTTTGTTCACCATTGCCAGTTAAAACTAAAATAGGCTCGCAACCAACTTTAAGTGCTGCTTTAATATCCCGCAGTGAATCACCGATGGCTATTACGCCCCGCAAATCGAGTTGATAATAATCGGCAATTTGTTCAAATAAACCGATGCCTGGCTTACGACAACTACACTGGTCTTCAGGCAGATGGGGGCAGTAAAACACCTTATCCACCTTGCCTCCCAGTGCTTTTACGCTATCGAACAATTTTTGGTGGATAACAGCTAACTCTGCCTCAGTATAAAACCCGCGACCCACACCCGATTGATTAGTCGCGACAGCTATGGTGTAGCCTGCCTGGGTCAGCAAGGCAATAGCCTCTAAACTACCCGGAATAGGTAACCATTCCTCAGGGGTCTTGATGTACTCCTTGGACTCAAAATTAATCACGCCATCCCGGTCCAGGATGATAAATGGGGTGTTTTTAGCCATTTTCTTGCTTCCTTTAAGTCTCTCTTAATACTAGGGATCTATACTTTGCAGATATTCATTGGCATTTTATTAATCAGAAAAAACTTATGCAAACGGTTCCAGTCGAACAAAAATTAGTCATTATTCTAGAAATTGCTTTTTTACTTAAGGAGAAAATTAACCAAATAATTGACCCCATATCTAAAAGATCTCACATTAATTCTGATCTTTTAAAAGAGTTACAAGACTTACGCATCAACGAATTTATAAACTCAAGCAGAAAAGCTCTCAGCGAATTTAACGCTTCTACTTGTGAAAACTCTCCCTTAAGTATTCGTGTGAAAAGGATTATTGAAGAATTCACTGAGATTAAAGTTTTGATTAATCCTCGTGTTTCTACTCCAAAAAGAACCTTTTTTTCTAACGCTGCTGCAGAAGTCGATCTACAAAGATTACGAAAAAATTTAACCGCCATCAACGAAGTTTTTAACATGCTTCCTGAGAAAACGCCCCATCAAGCAATTGAACAATATAGTAGACCTGCGCCCGGCGCTTAAATACTAGGATTCCCCATCGCATATCGAGCGATAACATTTTTCAAACAATCGACATTATTGATCATGCCTAATCCGAATTGCCGCGTTTTCTGAACAATCGGATTGCTGGTAGCAAATAAATGTTTAATTCCATCAACACCACCCATCATTACGCGATTATGAAAACGACGCTCTCGCTCATAACGACGTAAAGTATGGTATGCACCTAGCGATCGGTGCTTCTGTTTAGCTTCTATGATCACTTTCGCTAAACAATGCGCATCGGCCAAGCCTAAATTAGCACCCTGTCCAGCTAGGGGATGAATGCTATGCGCTGCATCTCCAATTAAGGCAATACCCGATTTTATATACTGCTCCGCTTCTTGGGTCTTTAATGGATAACTTAAACGTGAGCTGGTTGACAGCACTTGCCCTAAACGCTGCTCGAAAGCATGCGTTAACTCCTCACAAAAAAGTTCATCATCTAGCGTTGCTAAACGCTGACTTTCTTCGGGTGTATTCGACCAAACGATGGAACAATGACGTGGATCCTTTAAGGGTAAAAAAGCCAAGGGGCCATTAGGCAAAAAAATCTGTCTTGCAGTCTGTTTATGCGCCAATTCAGTCCGCACCGTCGCAACGATTGCGCGCTGTGCATAATCAGTGGATTTAATCTGCAAATCAGCCAATTCTCTAACGTTAGAATCCTGCCCATCAGCGCCAACTACTAAGCGTGTACTTATTTCTGCTCCAGATGCTAATCTTATTAACAGTTGGCTTTTTTCTATCTGCAACTCTATTACTGTCTCTGGAGCAAACCAAGTCAATTCAGTATCGGTTTGTGCTTGCGCGTATAATGCCTGCTGCAAATCGGCGTTCTTTACGATATGACCTAAACAAGCTTCGCCGACATCAGCGCTATCAAAAAAAAGACGTGCGGCTTGTTCGAATTCCCATACCTGCATACTACGGAATGGAGCATGTTGTTTATTATCAAGTCGCTGCCAAACGTTTAATTGCTCGAGTAACTGTTGCGAACCTAAGGTAAGAGCAATCACACGAAGATCGGATGTAACGCTTGAGGCTTTTTTGTTATGAAAAGCGTCCTTATTAATTATAGCGACGCTTAATCCTTGATCCTTTAAATGACAAGCCAGTGTCAAGCCGACGATACCCGCGCCAACAATAACGATGTCATAATCAGTGCGAGGTTGTTCGTCTAAAGTCATAATGACCGTGAATAGTGGTAGTTAACATATTCTGGATACCAAAATTGACGATCGATTTCTTGAGCTAAATCGACCGACTCTTTAACTTTTGCTAATCCTTCATGACGTGCTTGTGTCGCCACTGCCAACGCAATACAGCGACTAATAGCTTGTACGTCTTCAAAATTCGGTAATAAGGCATTTTTTGCATCGGATTTGCTAGCAAAACTACTTAAAGCTTTGCAAGCTTCCCAAAGCATAGCTTCACTCAAGCGTGTCGCTTGAGCTATCAAGACGCCCAAACCTATACCCGGATAAATGAGCGCATTGTTACATTGCGCAATCGGTATCTTTTCACCTTTAAAATCAACGTGACCAAAAGGACTCCCGGTAGCAATCAGTGCACGCCCTGCCGTCCAATTCAATAAATCATCCGGTGTTGCTTCTGACTTTTCAGTAGGATTGGATAAAGGAAAAATGATAGGGTATTCAACCGATGCTGCCATGGTTTTAACTATTGCTTCAGTGAAAATTCCGCCTTGACCAGAACAACCAATTAATACCGTGGGTTTAAACTTTTGTACCACATCATACAATTGTAATGTAGCGACTGATTCACCCATTAAACGTTGCGCATAGGGCTTTTGAAAAGCCGTCAGATTCGACATCGCCTCATGTAACAAACCATGTCTACCCACCAAATAAAATCGAGATAACGCTTCCTCTTTAGATAAGCCTTCCCGCATCATCCCTGCGCAGAGTTGATCGGCAATCCCTGTGCCTGCCGTTCCAGCGCCAACAATAACCACACGCTGTTCGGTTAATGGAATTTTGGTGCGATGTATCGCTGACAAGAGTGCAACCAAAGTCACAGCACCGGTTCCTTGCATATCATCATTAAACGTACACATTTGATCATGATAGCGCTCTAAATTACGCCGTGCATTTTCACGTCCAAAGTCTTCCCAATGCAAATAAGCTCGAGGTAATTTTCTTTGTATACCTGAGACAACCGTTTCTATCATGTCATCATATTTTTGACCCGCTAAACGCGGATGACGCCAGCCTAAATACATCGGATCATTTAACAATTGTTCATTGTTAGTTCCAACATCGATTTGAATAGGTAATAAACGATTAGGATTAACACCCGCACACAATACATACACCATCAATTTAGCAATACAGATATCCATTCCACCGATACCTTGATCGCCAATACCTAATACGCCTTCACCATCGGTCATGACAATAATATCTACTTCGGGATTTAAACGATTCTCAAGGATTTCATCGATATGTTCTCTATCTGGATAAGCGATGTATAAACCGCGTGGTTGCTGAAATTCCTGACTAAATTGCTCGACCGCTTTTCCAACCGTGGGTGTATACAGAATAGGTAACATTTCAGTTAAATGCTGACTGACTAATTTATAAAACAACACCTCATTGCTATGATGCAAACTACGTAGAAAAAGATGTTTTTCTAAATTATTTTCTTTTTTTAAAAATTGTTGATAAACACGCAGTTCTTGTTGCTGCAAACTTTCGATACTGTAGGGTAATTTGCCGAGTAATCGTAATTGCAGTCTTTCCGATTCAGTAAATGCGGTGCCTTTATTTAATTTAGCGGTAGCCAATAAATCTGAACCCAAGGCATTAGTTTCCAGATAAAGAACCTTAGCATTTTTATCGGTGATAGATCTAAATTTTGACATACTAATATTCTTCTTCTTGTAAAGCTAAACCGCGAATCAAACGTGGAAGTCGGCCATGAATTCCCATCAAGCGGCGTGATAAATTTCTTTTGCAGGGCGAGAGTAAGTCCATTGCTAATAGACCATTATTGTAAATGAAAGTCAACGGCCCACGCGTTTGCAAACGTGTCAATTGCTCGGTAAAACCGATGATTTGTCGCTGTGCTGCCAAACGTGACTTGAGATATGAGAGCGCCAAACTTGCATCAGCCAAATCTATATCATGCTCCAAAGCATTCCCAATCACATCCACGCATTCTGCCATATCTTGTAAACCTAAATTAAGACCCTGAGCAGCGATAGGAAGTAAAGTATGCGCGGCATTTCCTAGTAGCATTAAACCTGCTTGCGCTTGGATTTCGGAAATGCAGCTTTTTACTGGATAGGTTTGTGGCTTAGTCATGTGTAATAACTTGCCAAACCGATAAGAGAATTGTTGTTGTAAATTCTCCAAAAACTCTGGCTCGGTTAAATTTTGTAGTGTTTCAATAGTTTGCTGTTCGGAAGTCCAAACTAAGCCTATTTTATTAGATGGTAAAGGTAAGCAAGCAATAATTCCTTGCGGAGTAAAGCGCTGATAGGCAATATGTTGATGATGTCGGCTAATATCTATGCATGTTGTCAAAGCAACTTCGAAACTTGGCCGGATTTTCAAACCAATATTCAGCAAGCGACGAACGGTTGAATCCGTACCATCTGCAGCAATAATTAAACGTGGGTAAATAATTTTTTTTTCATCTTGAAGATGATTAAACACAACCTGCCAGATACCTTCATGTTGATTAATTGATTCACAACTTGCTGGGTTGTAAAGATCGAAAGTTCCTTGCACAGTTTTGCTGGCGGCGGCCTGAAGCAAAGCCTTGCTTAATTCATGTCCCAAACGCGCCGCAGGAATAACCGCACCTAATTGTGGAACACCCATTTCTTTAGCATTAATTCTCGACTGAGCAAAACATGCTGATTTCGAAATATGTACGCAGTGAATAGGATTTGCGTAAGCTTCTAAGGCAGACCATACATTTAATGTCTGTAAAATACGCAAGCTAGCCAGATTCAAAGCAATAGGTTTACTATCTGGAGGTAAAGAAGCATCGAGAGATTTAAAAGGGGATTGTTCAATCAAAGCGATACGCAACGGTAAATGCGATAAAGCTAATGCCAGACTCGTTCCTACAACTCCGGCACCGACGATGAGAATATCATAATCGTGTTTCATGAGGAGGTTCGCATGATGTTTTCAATATCTGTCAAATCCTTGGGTGTTTGTGATGTCAATACTTCACAAGCCTCCTGTGTCACTCGCACATCATCTTCTATTCGGATACCAATATTCCACCATTTTTTGTCGATATCTGGTGCGGGACTGATGTAAATACCAGGTTCTACCGTGAAAACCATATCCGGCTCTAAGCTACGCCATTTTTTTTCTACTCGATAACATCCTACATCATGAACATCTAAACCTAACCAATGGCTACAACCATGCATATAAAATTTTTGATAGCTCTTTTGCTGTATCAGATTGTTAAGCTTTCCCTTTAATAAACCCAAATCCACTAAACCTTGTGTTATAAACTCCACACAAGTTTTCTGTAATTGATTCCACGCCACTCCTGGTTTTATCAACGCTAGGATAGCTTGTTGTGCTTTTAATACGATATGATAAATGGCCTTTTGTTCTGGATTAAAACGACCATTAACAGGAAAAGTGCGAGTAATATCTGAAGCGTAGTTTTGATACTCACACCCCGCATCAATTAACACTAAATCTCCGGATTTTAACTGAGCGCGATTATCCGTGTAATGTAAAATGCAACTATTCGCTCCACTCGCAACAATATTGGGATAAGCCACGGCTTGACTCCCTTGTTCATAAAATGCATACATTAATTCAGCTTCTAACTGATATTCATATAAATCAGGCCGACAAGCCCGCATTGCACGCAGATGAGCTTCGCCGGAAATATGCGCCGCCTTACGCAAGCAATCCAATTCGGTTGGACTTTTTCTAAGTCGCATTTCGTGGACACTATCGACTAGTTTTTTAGCATATTCGGTCGGTGGTTTTTTTAAACGCGCCAATAACTTATTAATTCGCGTTAACATAGCGTTGTTAAGTTTCTCATCGCCAAGATGATAACAGACACGTGTATCAGCGATATATTCGGACAACTTGGCTTCAAGTTGATCGATAGGATAAGCTTCATGCGCACCGTATTCTTTCCTAGCCCTTGTTTGGCCTATACGCTCACCATTCCAAATAGCCGCTGCAGGATCCTCAGCACGATTAAATAATATGAACTTACCATCTTTGCTATCAGGTATGAGTAAAGCAATCGTCTCGGGTTCAGGAAACGCAGTTAAATAGTAGAAATCACTATTTTGACGATAGGGATAAAACACATCGCCATTACGCAGACAATCTGGCGCGGCCATTAAGATAATTAATTCATCACTCTTAATGTGGGATAATAATTGCTGGCGCCGATGCTGCAACTCCGAAAGCTTAAACATAGATAAGTATCAGTAGGTGGCTTCTAATGAAGATACATAGAGCCTGTACTTCCTTCTACCGAATAACAAATCAACTCTTCGTAAATCAAGGGAATAGCATGTGTAATAAACTCGATCGCTTCATCATAAGCCAATTTATC
Source organism: Rickettsiella endosymbiont of Miltochrista miniata (assembly GCF_964031245.1). Lineage (NCBI taxonomy): Bacteria > Pseudomonadati > Pseudomonadota > Gammaproteobacteria > Legionellales > Coxiellaceae > Rickettsiella > Rickettsiella endosymbiont of Miltochrista miniata. Next base: position 536,201 of record NZ_OZ035017.1, on the reverse strand, counting down.
GAGCTCCGTTACTTCTAAGTGATTAATTTCAAGCTTAGCAATCTCAGAGATACAGTATAAGGCTTCGTGTATCACATCAGGTGTTTCATCCTCAATAGAGCTTCCACCTAAGCCTAACCCATATAAAAACCCTTCACACCACAAACTTAAAGCTTCAGCACGTTCTTCTAACTCATGCTGTTCATCAGGCAATAATAATTGAAAAGTTTGTAAGCCGCTCAGCTGGCGGCAAGCCGCATCATACAAACCAACAACGGCACCCTGCGACCCCAACATAAAGGGCGGCCTGGTCCCAAGGCGCTTCAATAAAATATCGATTAAAAAACCACCATTAAGTTTTGGACCTACACAAACAAAACCACATAACATTCCATGTATTTCCGCTGGAGAAGTAGCCACTTCAGCTTGGGTCAAAAGATGGTAAAAATCGTCGAAAGCCGGAGATTTAGCCTGAGTTTGCATGGGCGTACTCTTTTAAAGAAAGTAAGTCTTAGGTATTTTACCATTCTAAGCTGGGTTAATACAGCTAAGCAAACCTTAATAAAAAAATAGTGTAATAAAAAATCACCGTCATGGCGAGCGAATGTAATGAGCGTGGCCATCTGGATTGACACGCACCCACGGTGCTCGCAATGATGGTTAATATTTTACGCGCCTATAAAATAGATTATACTAGTCGGGTATCTGACTCAGTCGATAGTTTTTCGATCGATACTTTCATAAAGTCAGGGATAGTTGCTTTATTTACGGTGTGCAAGCTTGCAACTTAGCAAGAAGCCTAAAGTAAGTAGACTTAATCCCACCTGCATCCCAGGATCAGGAAACGTAGCTGAGTCAGATATTTTTAATCTAGTATTATAAACTATGGATACTCGCCTGTTATCTCGCAAGAAATTACAACAACAACGAGCTAAAATTACTTTAGACGAACAAAAAAAAGTTTCAACTCTCATTACCGAACAGTTAAGTCATCATCCACTATTTTTACAAAGCCAAACGATTGCCAGCTATATAGCCATTCAAAAAGAAATTGATCCATCAGCACTCATACAAATAGCCTGGCAAAATAAGCAAACTTGCTATTTACCGATTTTACAAAGACAACAATTAGTATTCTGTGAGTATCAAGCGCATACCTTATTAAAAAAAAATCATTTTAATATTCCAGAACCTCCTCTCTCTGCAAATGCCTGCATTGCAGCGGAAAATATTGATTTAGTTTTAGTTCCTCTGGTAGGTTTTACTGAAAAAGGACAGCGCTTAGGGATGGGCGCCGGTTTCTACGATCGCAGTTTTGCTTTTTTATTAAATTATCCTAGATCCACACGCCCTTTTTTACTCGGCCTTGCCTATGAATGGCAAAAATTAGCATCCTTCACTGAAAAAAGTTGGGATGTTCCTTTAAATGCAGTGATAACAGAGAAACAAATTTACTATAGTGGTTGACCTTCTCCGCTAATGGTACATCTGGAATTGATGATCTAGATGTTGAATAAATTGTTTGTGTAAGTTTCCATTGTTATTTTTTTCCGGTGGTGGCGCATTAAATAACACTGCAAACGCTCCTAAATCACCATTTTTCATACTGAAATAACCGGCCATGGTATACACAGATTTCGGTACAGTAAGATAACCTGTTTTAAAACTTGACCATTGCATCCAAGGATGCTGAGCAGTAAACATTTCACGCCAAATTTTTTGCTGGCCTGGCATCACTAAACTTCCATAATAGATAGGAAAATCGCGTTTATTTTTATACATTCCTTCTAGTAAAATAATAAGATCGCTGGCTGATAATTGATTAAATGGTGTTAATCCGCTAGCATTTTTAAACACAGGCAAACCATCTCGGTTCTTAGTGATAAAATTTGTCGTTGCCAACATTGGTTTATAATTTTGAAAAAGTAATTGAGTCGCATCACTTAACTCCACTGATGCAACTGATTTCGTTTGACTGTCTCGCCACAAATCTAGCATCAACATCTCTGCAATATAATTGTTAGAGTAAAATAACATATCTTGCACAGAATGAATCAGTGGATCACTGGATATCTGCGTTAACAAACTGTCTGTTGGTAATAAAGGACTGGCTTCAACACGCGTTTTACCATTTAAACTGATATCCGCTGCTTGCAAAAAAGCGCTTAACAAATTTGCCGTTGTTAAATTGGGATCGCCTACTGAACGATAAATAGTAAGCGGCTTATTTTGCACGCCTAATTGTCCCGAAATAATTAAAATTTCTTGTTTATTCTGAGTAACACGGTTAAGTTGAATGGTATTATTTTTTCCAGAAATGGTTTGTACAGATCCTTTCAGTATGAGGTTATTTAAAGAATAAGGTAAAATTTTTATTATTGCGGCATCACCTACTTTTGACGGTGAAATATAAATAGCTATGTTTCCAAAATCGGTTCCTGAAGAAGAAGGTAAGCCATCGTAGGCTACTTTTGAATGAGTTTTTGCTAGCATCCGATCCGGATCGCTGAAAATGATCTTTCCAAAATAAGACGTATTAACGATTACGTTTCCAGTAATTTTCTTTAAACCTACTTGTTGTAGATTATTAACTAAGCTCCACATTTTTTCATTGGTAAACTCAGGGTCACCCAAACCATAAAGAACTAAATCTCCGTATAATACGCCTGCTGTAAAGTGCCCTCTTGCATAAACTTGCGTAAAAAAAGTATGTCTAGCACCCCAGTCCGTTAATGCACTGGCGGCAATAAAAAGTTTCGTCACCGACCCAGGAATTAAACGTAATTGCTCATTTTTAGCATAAAGAACCTTAGGGTGAGTCAAATCAACCCATAGTTCTGAAGTTTGAATTGCATTATTATTTTCATTAGCAAGTATTGGCGCACTAACTAGATAAAAAATAATAAATAAAAATTTTTGCAAAAAATGTTTTTTCTTTTTCATATTTTCATGGAGTACATAAAATTTATCGTCATGGCGAGCGAATGTAATGAGCGTGGCCATCCATCAGTTTCGTATTTCCTAGATTGCCACGCACCTACGGTGCTCACAATGACAAGATCGTAAATACTTAAAAAGCTAATGGCTGATAACTTGCCATACCCCTTGGTTATTTCGGCATGCTGTGTAATTAAAAGAAGGATGTTCAAAAAAACCACGAATTAACTGTATTTCATAATCTCTACAGCCTTGTCCTTCGGGATTGACGAAAATTTCTTTACTGGTAAAGACAAAGCGCGCACCAGTATCACTAGTCCAACTAATAAATTGTTTGGGCTGTGCCGTTGCCACTAAATTTTGCAGCTTACTATGGTCGGCATTTCCCATAAAATGTGCAATAGAAGGATCAATAAAAATGTCCTTAGTATTATCTAGCTGCGGTTCTAGATGTGTTTGTGGTGCTTGTATTTGATGGCTAGCACACGCCGTTAAATTTAAAATAAATATCCAAATGAATAAACATCTAATCATTTTTTTTTGCATCATTTATTTCCTCAATGCGCGTACGGACTAACTGTCCTCGATTAATGCCACATAATAATTCAAAACGAAAAGATGAGGTACTTTCTGCCACTTGTTCTAACGGAAGACCTGTTCCCCATAACACAACGGGGTCACCTATCTTGGCATCCCGTTGATTCGACAAATTGACTGTCAGCATATCCATGGAAACTTGTCCTATCAATTCACTGAGTTTGTTATTCACCAAAATAGGCGTACCACTTTCAGCTCGATGTGGATAACCATCTCCATATCCTATTGCCACAATTCCAACACGTAATGGCCTAGGCGCTATCCATGTGCCTCCATATCCCACTCTATCACCTGATTCTAATTGATGAATAGAAATAATTTCAGATTTTAAAGTCATTACCGGTTTTAGTGAATGCTGCGCACCAGAAGAATCTGCAAAAGGTGAAACGCCGTATAGCATTAAACCTGGACGCACCCAATCAGCATGAACTCCAGGAAAAGATAAAATTGCAGCCGAATTAGCTAAGCTGGTGGGGAATTTATACCCTTTAATGGTTTGTTCAAATTGTTTTATTTGACTCTTAGTCGTTGTATCTTCCGATTTATCCGCGCTAGCAAAATGTGTCATCACACACACGATATTCAGCCAAGGACAAAGCGCCAATTTTTGCAAAACTGTTGCAAAATCATGTGGCGAAAAACCTAAACGATTCATTCCGGTATTTATTTTCAACCATACATTAATGGTATTTGGTAAGGGATGTTCAGTTAATAAATTTAATTGGTTACGATCGTGAATGACCGTATCGAGTTCATAATCAGTTAATAAGGGAATTTCATCCTTGGAAAACAAACCTTCCATTAACACTACACGCTGTTTTAGTCCCGCTTGACGTAAATACAATGCTTCTTCTGAACAGGAAACACCGAAACCCTCGACATCGGTTAATGCCTTCGCTATGGAAATTAAACCGTGTCCATAGGCATTTGCCTTAACCATAGCCAATATTTGGGATTGTGGAGCAATATCACGTACCCGTTTAACATTATGACGTAGCGCAGCTAAATCAAGCTCTACAGTAAACGGTCTGCTCATGCATAATTCTCAGCATGATAACGTTGCGCTGCAAAATTTTCGAAACGCGTATATTTCCCTAAGAAAGTCAGTCTTACTTTACCAGTAGGCCCATTACGTTGTTTGGCAATAATAATTTCTGCGCTACCTTTATCCGGACTGCCTTCATTGTAAACTTCGTCACGATAAATAAAAATAATCAAATCCGCATCTTGTTCTATCGCACCTGAATCCCGCAAATCAGACATCACCGGTCTTTTATCGGCGCGTTGTTCCAAACTACGGTTTAATTGCGACAATGCGATAATCGGAACATCTAGTTCTTTCGCCAAGGCCTTTAATCCACGTGAAATTTCAGATATTTCTGTCGTACGATTTTCCTTAATACCGGGAACTTGCATCAGTTGTATATAATCAATAACAATTAAACCTAACGTGCCTTGCTCTTTTGCAACTCGGCGTGCACGCGCACGTACTTCTCCGGGACTTAGCGCGGGTGTATCGTCAATAAACATTTTTGCTTCAGATAACATGCTGACTGCTGAAGTCACTCGAGGCCAATCTTCGTCACTTAATTTTCCAGTACGAATTTTATGCTGATCAATGCGTCCTAACGACGACATCATACGCATTGCTAGTGCTTGACCTGGCATTTCCATACTAAAAATCAGCACTGGTTTATCGCCTTGTATTGCAGCATGTTCTGCAATATTCATGGCAAATGTTGTTTTCCCCATAGAAGGACGACCTGCAACGATCACGAGATCAGCCGGTTGCAAACCAGACGTCATTTCATCTAGATCTTTGTAAGCAGTCGAAAGTCCGGTAATGACTTGATCGGAATGAAATAAGATATCAATTCTATCGACAGCTTTTGCCAAAAAGTCGCTAATTCTAAGGGGTCCACTACCACGTGCACCTTGATCAGAAATTTGAAATACCTTTCGCTCAGCCTCATCCACGAGCTCAGTAATCGACCGGCCTTCAGGCATGAAAGCATTTTCAGTGATTTCAGATGCAATACTAATTAATTGGCGCAAAACCGAACGTTCTCGTACGATATCCGCGTAAGCAACGATATTGGCGGCACTCGGTGTATTACGTACCAATTCAAATAAATAAAGATCACCGCCGATCTCTATTAATTCATTCGAACTTTTTAAAGCATCGGTGAGTGTGACAACATCAAAAGGCTTAGCATGATTGGCAAAACTGACAATAGTACGAAATAGAATGCGGTGTGATAAGAGATAAAAATCCTTTTCTTTTAATTTATCCGCAACCCTATCCCATGCTTGATTATCCAGCATTAAGCCACCTAAAACCGATTGCTCGGCTTCCAGTGAGTGCGGAGGTAATTTAAGATGATCGGTTTTTTGCATAGCAAGAATCGCCTATTCCTATCAATAATAGGATACCCTTCAAAATACAACATCCTTGTTATACTCTTTGCATTGGAATTTTTTTCTATGTTGCCGCTCAACATCCTCATGTATCATAAATACATTCCGGTTGCTTCATTCTCGCGGCCTTGCCAAAAATCCAATTGCTGTGAGTATATACTGGTCAGCTGATTTATTCTTCTGCAACAATATTTACTTTCAGCATAGCGATAACATCGCTGTGTAATTGCACTGAAATTTCATGTTCGCCTAATTGACGTAAAGGACCATTAGGTAAGCGAATTTCACTCTTTTCAAGTGCGACGCCTGCGGCATCTGCTGCTCGAACTAATTCAGACACACCAATAGATCCATATAAACGACCTTCTTCGGCTGACTTGACCGGTATGGTTAATGCTAAAGCATTGATCGCCGCTGCGCGTGTTTCTGCGACTTGTAATTTTTCTTGTGCAATTTTTTCTAACTCTGCACGCTTGATTTCGAATTCAGCGATAGTTTCCTTATTAGCGGGTACCGCCTTGGCGTGCGGGATTAAATAGTTGCGCGCATAACCATTGCGCACCGTAACCTGCTGCCCCAAATCCCCTAAAGAATGTATTTTTTCTAATAAAATCACTTGTGCCATAAAAAAATAAACCTCAAAATTCAATTCACTTGTTAACTCTATTTAATCGGTAGCGTAAATTTAGCACGCTATCAATTATTGCGAATATTATCAGCGCAGCAGCTACATAAGGGAAAAAAACTGCCAATAATACATAAAATAAAAAAATCCATTTATTAGCCACGTTTCTTAAATCTGCCAGCGCATGAATAACACTTAAACCCGCCAATGCAAAAATGAGTCCCACCACAGGTAAAGCATCCTGCGCCATCACCATGTCTAAGAAACTCAATACGCCTAGGACTAAAAGAATCAGTACTTCCCATAGGCTAAGCCGAACACTTTTTAACTCAGGGCGAAGTTGGCCGGGATTGTATAGCATTGACTGGAACCCTCGTGCAAGTATTAAATTAATAAGTACCGACAAGGAAATAAACGCCACTTGAAAACCCGTAGCAAACTTGGCAAAAAAATCTAAATGCGCTGCATTAACCGCTACATCAAATTGATTTTTAACCAATAAAGCATAATGGTCGAACTGATTTATCCATACCTCTGTGATATTGGGCATCCACAAATGTACCAACAGCACCGCCAATAAACCTAGCAACAGACTTGTTGTTAATACCGCTTTCCAACTCTGTGTTTGGCGCAACACTAAGGCTAACACATAAGTAAATAAGCTGCCGCCAATAATTCCATACAAAATAATTAAACGATTACCTAAACTAGCGACAACTACCGCCGGTAAAATAATCCACAATAATACGATAGCCCCTTCTTTAGCGCCTTTACGTAAAGTAACCAAAGCAACGATGACATTACTGACCCAACCAAATAAAGGAAGAATAGTAAATAGTAATCCTACTATAACCGCCTGGCGGCGGCCACGCATGACATAGCTTGCAAAGCGATGCAATATGCCCATCGCACTTGAATTTTTGTCTGTATTACCGCTCAATTCACAATCCTCTCAAAACACATTAGCCCATGTTTTGATGTTTATCACAATAAGGAAGTAAACCTAAAAAACGTGCCCGCTTAATCGCTTGCGTTATCAAGCGCTGAACGGAGGCCGAGGTTCCTGTCGTGCGACTGGGAACTATTTTAGCTGTCTCCGTAAGATGATTTTTTAAAAGAGGGATATCTTTATAATCGACCTCTGTACCTTCGGCAGAAATTCGGCAATGCTTGCGGCGTCTATTTTGGTAATTGTTCATAATCTACTCATCTAATAATTAAAAAAAGCTTAGGCAGCATACAAGGTAGTATCAGTTAAACCGATCTTCCTTCAACTTCGGTCTCTCTGGAATACTCTCGTCTATTTTCGTGGCCATGCATTTCTTTAGCTTTTGCCATAGGAGACATTTCAGTAATTGCCCGATCGACTTGAATAGTAAGCTGACGTAACACGGCATCATTAAAGCGAAAATTATCGCTGAGTTCAGCCATCGCTTCTTTTCCGCACTCAATATTCATTAGAATATAATGCGCTTTGAGAAGCTTATTAATAGGATAGGAAAGCTGTCTACGACCCCAATCTTCAAGACGGTGAATCTGTCCACCGCTATTTTTAACGATGGCCGTATAACGCTGAACCATGGCAGAAGCCTGATCACTTTGATCAGGATGAATTAACAGCACGATTTCATAATGACGCATTTCAATTTCAGATTGACTCATAGTATCTCTCGGTTAAAAGCCCCCCAAACTACTGGTAGAGCGAGTATACTTAAAGGACTATCCTAAAAGCGGGGCCATTATACAGTCGGACCCCTCAAGATGCAATAAATCCCCGTTGCTTGACAGGCCTTTCTATGCCGCCTAGCATTCGGCTTTAAATTAATCATATCATCCCTAATCAATCCTATGGATTTAGCGCCCATAACAGCCTTAGTTAAGAACGATCTCAACCAGGTCGATGCACTCATCGATCATTGCCTTTATTCTGAAATCCCCTTGATACCAGAGTTGGCGAAGCACCTTATTGATAGCGGGGGTAAGCGTTTACGCCCATTGATTGCTCTACTCAGTGCGAAAGCCTTCGGCTATACAGGCGAGGGACATATCCAGCTAGCCGCTAGTTTAGAGCTCATTCATACCGCTACCTTATTACATGATGATGTTATTGATGGGTCTGAGCTACGACGTGGCAAAAAAACTGCCAACAGCTTATGGGGTAATTCGGCCAGCGTTCTAGTTGGCGATTTTCTTTATTCGCGTGCCTTTCAATTGATTAGTCAAATCGACAATTCACGTGTCCTCCGATCGCTGGCTGACGCCACCAACACACTATCCCAAGCTGAAATTTTACAAATGCTCAGCTGTCATAATGCCAATGTTGATGAAGAATATTGCTTAAAAATTATCCAAGGAAAAACGGGGGTACTTTTTTCTATCGCCGCAGAACAACCTGCAATTCTAACTGCATGTCCCGAAGCTGAAATTTCAGGCATGGCTAATTATGGTGCGCATCTAGGTATCGCCTTTCAACTGATTGATGACGCACTCGATTATTCTGGAACCAGTCTAGAACTCGGCAAAAACTTAGGCGATGATTTAGCTGAAGGTAAACCGACACTCCCCTTAATCTATGCTTTACAACATGCCAACGCTGAGCAAGCAGAGCTTATACGAGCAGCATTGACGCAGGGCAGTCAACAACATTTAACGTCTATTATAGACATCATGCAAGCGACACTAGCCATCGAGTATACGCGTAATCTTGCTCAACATCATATTCAACAAGCCTTGATGCACTTAGCTGTCATTCCTGATTCAGTCTACCGTCAAGCACTAGCCCAATTAGCAAACTTTGCTAGCGAACGTACTTATTAGCTAGTTAAATAATAATTAGCTTTTTCCATCAAACTTAAATTTAAGTTTTATTTAACATTTATATCGGCATTTTTTTATTTTCATATTTATTAAATCAGATCTATTAAGGTTTATTTAATAAATGTTTATTAATATCCATTTGTAGAAAAAAATTAAAAAAAGTAGTATCTATGCCAAAAATATCAAAAAAAACCCATAAAGACTTATATAATTTTAGTTTATTAAATAAATTAGAAAATCATGGCGGTTTTTCACATGACGTTTTTTTGACAGAAAAAATTAAAAATGGGCATAGAAAAAGTATCTGGTATATCAAATATCTAGGATCAAATAGAAACGAAGCGATAATCGAAACGCTTGCCCAAGAATTTTATCGCTTGATATATCCTCAGCAACCAAAAACTCGCAGAGCAATATCAAAAACAAAAACTGGAATGCTCGAATATCATGTACTCTCTAAAAAAATTTCTGATTTTAATGAACAATTTTTTTTATTCCCAAAAAACCATCAATTGGTACTCGATCGTGGCATTACAGGATTGCCCACTGTACAAGCCTTAGCCTTATGCACAAATGAAGTCGATCTTAAAGCCGGTAATGTAGGTGTAGATGCGTATGGACACGTTATTAAAATTGATGGGGGTTTAAGTTTTATTAAATTAAATCCTAGGTTTAAGTATCTCCATGAAGGGAAAAATCTCGACATTACCCAAGCCGACCTGGAAGCACTGCCTAATTTAGTCAACTATGAAGCTTGTAATTGGTTGCAGCAAATTCAATGGAGCTTGAAAAAAAAGCGTGCCATAAAAAAAGAACCCACAGAATTAGACAAAAAGATCAATCAAAGTCCCGATTTTAAAAATGAATTATATCAAACTATATTGCGTATTATTTCATTGCCTGATGAACTTATTCAATTTTTTACACAAAGTTATATCGCTAATGGCGATGATGTTAAGAGGTTTTCAGGATTTATTATTGCTAGAAAGCTACAATTAGCATTGGCAGCTGAACAAATACCCGCTTTTAATAAATATCGCCAGAGCAATCGAGCTCGAGAAGAAATAGTCAATTTTTTAAAGTATTTAAGAAATTTTAAAACCATGCGTAAATCTTTCTTACTCAGTGAATTTGAAGATCAATATAAAATGAATATCGAAGCGATCATACTTCGAAATATGACTCAAGAGTTTACTCTAAAAAACTTTACTATAGAACTTGATGGTTATGACAGGGATTTAAGTAAAGCTATTCATGATGAAATTAATTTTAAAATATTAATAAATGAAAATTTTAAATTAGATCTTGATCGCATAAAGCTTCATTCTGAAATCGAAGTATTAAAAAAAGATATAAGTAAATATTTAACTTTACCCGCCACCTTAAAAGACAGAGAGGAATTGAGTAACATATTAAAAAATGTTGTAGATAAGCTTAAAAAGGATTTCGTAATGGAAAAGGAACAGGAACATTCCGTTATTTCGAATTTAATCAAATCCATTAAGCAAGTGGTATCCGTTAATGATAACTCAAAAAAAATAAAAAAACCCATACCTACTCCACGAAAAAATGCTCAACCACTTCCTTCGATGGGATTCTTTAATCAATCCCATCAAAAAGTATCAGAAGCTTATCATCAACACGACATGGATCATTCACCCAATAATTCAGCCTTGCACAAAAAAGATATACTAACAATATATTAACCTCTGTCGCTAGCTGAATGAAACTAAAGCTGATAGAATTCTTCGCAGTTTTTGACCTGTTCGTCAAATACGGGGTGTAGCTCAGCTTGGTAGAGCACTAACTTCGGGAGTTAGGGGCCGGAGGTTCGAATCCTCTCATCCCGACCACGACTAACATCTGAAAATACTGTTGTTTCTTACCACATGTAACAAACTGATCGTCATGCCACACAATCCGAATGTAGGGAATTTGTAACGTAAACTCTCTCTGCTGCCTTTTTTAAATGGTGACTGCTCAAGTGCGCATAACGCAATACCATATCAAAAGAAGACCAACCTCCTAATTGCTGCAACTCATACAACGAAGTTCCATTTTGCACATGCCATGAAGCCCATGTATTATGTGAATGCTATTTACGGCCTAGGTGAAAAACTTGCGGTAGCTTTTTCACTTTCTTCTTGTTCCTGTGCTTGATTTTCAGAGATAGGCAGAAACTGTTTTACTAACTTGGTTAATTTTTTAATTTCTTCACCATTAGCATCAACAATCTCTTTATTATCCTTAACTTGTTGTTTTAGGACATTAAATTGCTCTATATTAGATTTTTGTAACTCTCCAAGCTCATTAAGTTTTTGTTTCATGAATTCACTATGTCGTATCCGCTCTTCTGTCATTTCTCGTAATAGCTGCCCGATTCTTAATTCTAATTCAGGTGAATAGCCGAACCATTCTTTTAAGGATTCTTGTCCTCGTTGGATTTTCTCCATGGCAGATTCTGAGGATCGTTTAAATTGTTGAAATAAATCCGTCAACAACATTTGTAAGCCCACCGAACCATTGATCTTATCTGGATGAAACAGACGAACGCCATTTCGATAAAGTTTTAATAAACTGGATTGCAGAGATTTTGACCATTCGATAACTTCTCGATAATTAACTTTTCCTTGGATAGCTTCCTTTACGATTCGTTGATAACCTTCTACCTGGGGATCTATATGTGAACTTAAACTGTTTAGACTCTCTTCCAAAACTATTTTTATTTTATTTGTTTGTTCTTCTTCGGATAATTCTTCTTGTAAAAGAGCATCAATAACTTGACGTCTACGATTAACCCAAAGATTAATTGATTTCATGGAACAACTTAGATCACTTTCGGAGGAGAGGTTTATGGCTCTTTCTGTTTTTATTGTAGGTCCTACATAAACCAATGCATTGTCACCGGCTTCAGATTGTGTTGATGTATGCTGCTCACTGAAAGTACTTTGACCATCTTTTAAATAAGCCCTTAGCATTTTTTCAATCTCCTGATATTCTTTTTTTAATTTCCTTCTTATTAAATACAGATCATATTCCGGGGGTAATTTTTTTAAGTGTTTTTCCATTAAGCCTAAAAAAGAACGACGTTTTTTCTTCTCATGATTTGTTAATACCGAGCTAAAGTTTTTTTGCATCCACTCTAAATTACCGGAATATTTTTCTAAACGTTGCTCCAAGATTAGATTGTCCCGGCTTAATGCAGTAACTAACACGCTCATTAGTTTTTGTTCTGGTTCATTGCATACTAGAGTTTGGTCAACAATTAGATATTGTTTCCGTATAGCTTTAAATGAAAGACACCGCTGGTAATAAGCCCAAATCGTAATCTTACTTCCGATGGAGGTAAATAAACGTAATAACCATCTCTGCCAAAAAGGTTTTTCCCAGTAATGAGTGATCTCAATCTGTAATTGGTTAGGAGTAAGCCTAAAGAGTCGTATACTTTTTAGGTTATTATCATCACGTTGCCACAAGGGGGTCTTTTCGGTTAGTGGGGGATGGATCTCTATAAAAGCTCCCCATCTTAGTCCCCACCACCAGGACATCCATTTAAAGGGTTTATGAGAAAGTCGCTGGCCAATGTCTTGCAATAACATAGTCAGCATTACTTCTTTCATGAACTCTCCATGGTACGCTAGCGTCTAAATAAACTTGGCCCAGCCCTATTGGTTTCTTCCTGCACCGGATTAACCTGTTTACCTACGAGTGGGTTTATTACTTTACTTAATTCTTTAATTTGAGCTCCTTGAATATTAACTTGTTCTCGTAAAAAATTATTTTCTCTTATTTGTTCGTTTAACTGAGCTTGTAAAATATTATTATTTTCTATTTGAATATTTAATTGTTTCCCTTGGCCTCTTCTTTCTTCCTGATTTGTCTCTCTTTGTGCTTGGATCTCTTCGAGTTGAGGAGAGACACTGATAGCTTTAGCCAGCGTGAGTTCTCGATGATGGAGAATATCTTTGCAACGATCGATTTCGTAATGTAATTCTTCTCCTAAGCTTATCAAACCATCGTTGAATTCAGAGCGATGTAAATAACCTCGATTGGCTTTTTTTGCATCTTCTATCATTTTTCTACTATAGTTCATCAACTCCACCATAGACTCATAGGCAATATTTCCTTCTGCATTGAGTCTTTTGCTGGTAACTGCTTCAATGGAATCCACTAAACTATGTAAACTTTGGATGTATTGTTGGTATCTTTCGCCTAAAAATGCATGCACGCCGGTAATTACCTGTATATAAACTGGATGCGTCATTCGAGTTTTTAATTTATCTAAATAGTTATCAAGATGCTTTTTTATATTGTTAAACGTGACATATAAATCAAAAAAGTGATGTAACTTAGAGATTCCCGGTGCTAAAATACTTAAATTTTGCTGAATATGTTCTATCACCGCTTCTTTCCAGGGTGGGCATTCGTTTCCATCAAATAAGCGTTTTAATAAAAATATTCTTTGATCCTTAGGTGTCTCAAATATATTAGCTCCCGCCTGTAACAATAATTGAATACTTCCCCCACTCTTTATCCTAAAAGCCTTTTCTAATAAATAATAGCCAATGGTTTTACCCGTAGCTTTAAAAGGCCGGCTTAAATCAAGCGAAACCAGAGACGAAGCTTCTTGCAAATACTCGGGATGATTTTTATAGACTTCAGGTAAGATACTGCAAGCCCTTTGCAACCAAATTTCCTTATTTTCTTCTTTATCTTCTGCAGTAATCGTACCTAAACCCAGTTGATAGCTTAAGACGACTTGTAGATACTCTACATGATTGAATTGGATGGCTTCTTCAGCTAAAGACACCAATTTATCTTCGCTTAATTGTTCCGATTTAAACTGTTCTTCTCTATCTCCTGCTAACCGTTGTCTGATCGCTTCGTGAACTCCTTCTAATCCAATAAACTGTTCAGCTACTGGCTCTGTAAATCTAATTTCATTGATTCGATAATTCTTAGAAACTAATGAAATCAAACTGTTATAACTCATTCTTTGAAGCGGAATATCTCCTAAATCCAGCGTCACTAGGCTGGGATGCTTGGCTAATTCAGGGATTAACCAATGGAAGTCATAATCATGCTGCCAATCTATTTTTAAACCTAAGAACTCTAATTCTGAAGCCCTTGCTAGTGTTTCAATCAATATTTTTTGTTCAAAGTCTATCCCCGTTAAACTCAATTTTTTTAAGATAGTTTCTGTTTTTTCCAATTTTCTTAACAAATTATTTGAAAAATTAAAGCTCAATGGCGGATCTTTATTCTCGTAAGAAAAATAAGCGCCATTTAAGTGAATCTCATCCCAGGTTGAAGGAAGCGTTAATAAACTAAATAATGTTCTTTCAAAATGATTTTTTTGACTACTAAAATCAGTGATTTGAGTTGTAATGGGTAGCCCCAAATTAAAGTTATTCGTAGGAGCAAGCATCCTGACCAAATGAGCATCAACATGCTTATCACGATGATCATTCCCAACCACATGTTCATGCTCTGTAATTGCACCGGCGATGACATCTTCAAAGATATAATGTGGAATAAGATAAACGTTGTTTAAATGAAATTGATAGTAAGGAATTTCTGGATTACGTTCACCATACATATATTCTTGAAGTCGATTAAGCTGTCCTAAATGTAAAACTGAATTATCTAACTCAAAAAAACCATCGTGTATAAATCGATTGAAGGCGAGATCAAATGCATGGGTATTATTATTAGTTTCTTGGGGCATAAAGACTCCTTTTATTGTAGTGTTTCCTATTATTTTCGTAGCTTTTAAAGTCTAAGCTATATTTTTTAAGTTGACTAGATCAAAAGGATTATCTTTTTTAAAGATTATAAAAATTAATTTATTTTTTTATAAAATTTTCAAAAAAATAGATGTACCAGAATTGTACCAGGCCGAAATAGAATGTACCAAAATCACCGTGGTTTTCAATTGCTTATCATTAGCGCAAAGTATCACAAGTGTTTGATTATTAATTGTTTTTTAAACTATACATCAGCTTCGGGAGTTAGGGGCCGGGGGTCCTCTCATCTCGACCAACCTATCTCACAAAAAAGACTTAAAAATTAGTAACTCAGCGTTGTCCACTACAAATAAACTGTTAATCATGTTTTAAAAAATGTATCATAATGAACGAGCATAAACCTACTCAAGGATTAAAAAATGGATACTAAGAATTTACTCGTTCAATTGAATCCAAAAAGAGAGCATTTACGTTCATTGAATGAGTTGCTTAATGATTCGATTCAATTAAAAAATGGAAGATTAGGGTTTGTTAACGATTCAGAGCGAAAATTAAGTACAGCTTTAACGCAAGCATCTCAAAACCCCGACGAAATAAGTCAGTTAGGAGAAAAACTTGATCATAATTATCGTATGTACGTTAAGTACGAGGCTGACATTCTGAAATATCAACAAGACATCGAGGTCACTAAAAAGGAAATCAAAGATTTAGAGCAGCTTCTGAGTACATTTCCTGATAAAAAAGCTTACTGTGATTTTTATAAGCAAAAAAGAGATGACTTTGATAAAGAGGATAATCAAACTTCTAGCCGCTATTCGAATGTCAGTAGTTTCCCCTCAATGAGATAGTGGCCATGCCAGAAATAAGTTTAAAAAATAAATTATTATATGGATTATCTTTAGGATTAGCTATAAGTACTATAGTTATAGGACTTGTGGCAATTTGTTGTTTGGCGATAGGCTTAGTCGTTTTGTTCCCAACACCCTCTTCTGCCCTTGCTTATTTATTAATAGTAGGCATGACGGGAGCTCCTATCCTCTCCCTATTACTAGGAAGTTATATACTTGAAAATTGGATACCTAAACTTAACACCTATTTAAGAAAAACATTTTTAGGCATGAACCGGGCAAGTCCAATCAGTACATCAACAGTCTTAGACATGAATCAGGAGTATTCTCAGAGTACACCGCCAAAGTTAAATAACCAAGAAGGAGAAAATAATTCTTCAAAACCGCTTGATAGGCAAACTGAACATTTCCCCCCTCTCTTTAGTAAAGCCAGTACTAATAGGACGGAAATTAAAGGCGAGTACCTATTACCTATCTTAACTATGTAGCAATTTCCGCAAATATAACTTTTGTAGCTATGACATCCATATAAATCTTTCTTTGAAAAAAAATTAATTCCATTATTTATGAACAAATATAATTTGATACTAATGGTTGAGAAAGTATCAACTATTATCGATTTAATTTATTTTTATTTTTTATAAAAAAATACTGACAAAAAAATTGAATAGTTATTCAATATACGGTAGCTTGTAATAAATAATACACAGTCTAAGTTATGGATCAGCATGTGCTTTAAGATATAGTATCAAATATGAAAAAAATATCGCAAATAAATAATAGTGAAGCGCAACAATGAATGCTAATAAAATACATCTTACCTTAAGAACCCTAATGCAGATGAAGTCAGCGCGTGATGGTGTCAACTTCACGCTGTACCGGCTAGCAAAATCATTAAATATGCCACATTCTGTCTTGTTAAGATTAATTCATATAGAACCCACTAAACGTGTTAACAATCCTAGAATTGATACCTTATATAAAATTGTCGAGTTTTTTAAATTAGATGGTTTCAATATCACGGTTAATGATTTATTGATGGGACTTAGCAACGAATTAGAAATAACTATTCAGGATCAACAACCATTTTTTTTTAATAAAGAGACCGAATTACCGCTTTATTCTTTTAATGCAACCACGCAGGATAAAATTGGCCAAATACAGATTAAGTTAAATACTACAGCTAAAGACTTAATTGCGCTGTTATCCGAAGAAGAAATTAAACCTATCTTTAAAAAAGGATCCATTTTTATCATTGATCCGAATGCAGCGCTAGAAAACGAGAGCTTAATTGCCGTTAAAATAGAAAATAATCGTCAAATTTTGATTAGAAAAATTAATCTTGAGACCAATACAACATTGCTAATGGCTTATGATAATAGCACCCCTCCACTGATTTTAAACCCACAATTACATTCTATCCTTGGAGTGGTAGTACAAGTCAACGCTAAAACTTAACAGCCACATGGAGGTCTATGCTATTAAAAATGTTAGCAAAAAAACTCGATAGTTTATTTTGTCTTTATCTTGGTATAAATAGAGAAAAAATTAGACCGCATAGTCTATGCATGAAAAATAATTATCTCATTGTTACCTGTGCCCTTCCTTTTAAACGACATATCTTTAAAGAAACATGGAATGACTTTAATGCCGGTGATTTAAAAAAATCCCACCCAAAAATTAATGAAAAAGTGGGTTTAGCCGTTGGGAAAACCATTGCTAAGGGTTTAGTTATCACTTTCGAGGAAGTTAAGATTGATCAGCCAAAAACCGAATAATAATTTTTATCTTAATTTAGATGCTAAATGCTTATGGTATTTAACACTAACCTATGCCATGTTGAGCCTACTTAGCAGTTGGTTTGTTATATGCAGCATTTCTTTCCAACATATAACGGTTAATGCAGGAATACTTATTTGCCCTATTACTTTTCTATTATCTAACTTCATTGCCGAGGTTTATGGCTATAAAAACGCCAGACGCGCGGTATGGTGTGGATTTTTTTTCAATATGCTGTCAATTTTTTATGCGCTATTTATAATCAATTTACCTAGTCCCAGTTATGCCGTCCATAACCTAACGTTTAATTCGATCCTAACGACGTATTTAAAAAGCTCGTTTATCTTTATGCTAAGTTATTATGTTGCCGAACCATTTAATATATTTTTCCTTGCAAAATTAAAACTGAGATTGAATGGATATTATATAAAATTTCGACTGGCTATTTCGGTTTTATTTTCGATGGTTATCAGTGGAACAATTTTTAATCTTATTAACTATAATGAAGCTTTTATTGATCTAAAATTCATTTCAACTGCTTTTATTAGCGTGCTCACTTTGCTTATTAGCTTACCGTTCATCATTTTTTTAATTGAAAAAGTAAAAAAAATAGAAACAATAGACATATATGACCAAAACACACAGTTTAATTTTTTTAAATTTGAAGTAAATTACATTCCTGGAAATAATGGATTTAACAACTTAAGCCTTTAGATAGCTAGCATGTAATTAAAAAATAAATTTGAAGGAAAGCTAAGGTATGAGCTTAGAAGCGGCAAAGATCGATGGTGTGCAACCCAGCAGTATTAGACAAAAATATTTATGGCTATTCATCTTTGCCTATACGTTGATTTTTTTCGCTTCTAATTGGTTTGACCCAAGACAAATACATATCTTTGGACTCAATACGGGAGCTGGCTCGATAGTATTTCCTTTAACCTATCTCATTTCTGATATTATTACCGAAGTCTATGGATATAAGCATGCAAGAATGGCGGTATGGACAGCCCTATTATTTTTTTTAATCTTCATCCTCTATGGCCAACTAGTTATCGCTTTACTTGCTCCTGATTCTATCTCACGAGTCGCTATAACCACTTTTTTATATACCAACAATCGTATCATTTTAGCGGCGATATTAAGTTATTTAATCACCGAAAGCATTAATTCTTATATAGTGGCCAAACTAAAAATCAGCTTAAAAGGTAAGTATATGGGCCTACGATTTATAGGATCTACTTTAACGGCTTATACGTTTAATGAATTGATCTATGCGCCTATCGCCTTTTATGACTTGATTCCAAACATTAAACATTTCATACACCATATGTTAGCCTCATGGGCATTTATGGTCTCTATCGAGCTCTTGCTGTTACCCTTTTCAATACGTCTCGCTAAACATTTAAAAGTAATTGAAAATTTAGATATCTACGATACGCAAACTAATTTTAATCCGTTTAGTCTTAATACGGACTATCAGAATAGACATAACAAATCGAAGAAAGATTAAATTTTTGGTCTAGCTTGTTGAGTCTTAGCATTTACAAACTCATTACAATGCTCCAAAACTTTATGAGCACTTCCCCAAGAGGCGCTATAGCCGCTGCCACCGTGTCCATAGCAATGCACTATCATGGATTCACCGACTCTTTGTTCCTCGACGCGCACTTCATTACGGCCGCAACGGATCCCTACTTTTGAGTGAGTGTTAACATCTTTTATGATCGGAAAAAAAGTTGAGATTTTGCTAATAATATCTTGTTTATCGCTCGCTCTAATTTTTCTGTCCGTATCATTAATTTGATACGTTGTTCCAAGCACACAGTCTCCATCGCCCTTGGTTGCAGGACGAAAAACAACATAAGCATTTAAAGCTTCCACATTAAGCGAATAATCGTTTTTTATATCTCGGATTACACATATTTCAGTTTGACCACGTACGGGATAGACAGAATCATCTAGCGTTAACTGCTTAGCTTCCCAGCCCGGGCTATTGATAACAATAGGATAAGACTTAACCAGATCATTTAATGAAATTATTTCTTGTTCTATTAATTTACCGCCTAAACCCTTAAAGTGTTCTAACATATGTGGACGGTAAAAAATAGGATTGATGAGCGGTATTTTGACCAACACACTAAACGGAAAACCATCTATCTTTAATTGCGCAGCGGTATCTTCAGACAATTCAACCAATTTTCTTACTGATTCCTTTGCCCAAACACTATTTTTAAAATCACTTTCTGTTTTGAAATAAAGAAGCTCTGAAATCTTATCAACACCTGGGGTTTTATATTTTATTAACTCATCAAATTTTTCCAAACTTTTTAAACAATATTTTTGTAATAAAGCCTTATCATTATTTGGTGCAAACCAGGTTGCTACCGCTGCATCTGAATTAGTAGCTAAGGGATCATCTTTAGTAAAAACAGTCACATCAAATCCATTTTCTAAAAGAACAATCGCATTGGTCATTCCAATAATACCAGCACCAACCACAGCAACTTTATGTGTCAAACAATATACTCCTAATAACAATGTAAATATTTTTTTAATTTCGATTTACAAACGAAAAATAATTATGTTTGTAATTTATTAAGGAAGTATAACAAAAAAATAAATTTTTTAATTAATTTTTTAAAAAATATGTTTTTTAAAGCTTATAAAATAAGTCGATGAAAAAATACGACGATTTAATTTATTGTAAAAATTTTTGGATAATTTTGATATCCTTTTCAGTAAAAGGCTTAAGTAGAACCTGATCAAAACCTGCTGCTTTACAATGGTGCTCAACTTTATCCTCGGCATGGGCAGTCAAGGCAAAAATTGGTAACCGAGACTTATTGTTTAACTGCTCCCATTCGCGATATTGTTTTGTGACTTCTATCCCATCTGATCCCGGCAAACCTATATCTAATATTCCCCAATTAAACGCTTGCGTTTTTAAAGCCTGTAATGCTTCTTTGCCCGTTGATGCCGTTATAACTTGGCAACCTAAGCTTGTTAACATTTTTTTAACGACATATAAAACTAAAGTATTATCTTCAGCAACCAGAACTGCGCCCTTTAATTTGTCCGCAATACCTTGAAACTCAAACGTCGGTTCTGAAGTTGTAGGAGATTTAGCATTGGAATCTAGTTCAGCTAAACTAAAGTTAAACTCTAGACTAAAACAACTACCCTTTCCTTCTTCACTAGAAACGTTTATTTTACCACCTAATAATTCGGTAGCTTTTTTGACTAAGTATAAACCAAGACCATAACCAGTATATTCAGCAAGATACGAGGGATGAACACGATAAAAACGATCAAATACTTTTTCAAGTTTATCTTTACTAATACCAATACCGGTATCCATCACCGATATTTTTATTGCGGCTTTATCTTCTGTTAGGGTTAATAAATTGATTGTTAAACTTATAGCTCCTTGTTTTGTAAACTTTAAGGCATTTGATAAAAGATTAAGTATAATTCTTTTAAGTTTAATGCGGTCGCTAATAACCAGGGGCAAATGATTATCGAGTTTTATAAGAAAATCCAACCTCTTAGCTACTATAGCGGGCTGCATCAGCGCTTGTAGTTCCTCTACGAATTGCAGTAAATTAATATTTTCTTTTTTTATGTTTTCAATTTGATGCTCAGCAGTAGTTACCTCTATCACAGAATTAAGTAATTCTAAAAGCTGATTTCCAGCATTATGTATCCATTCACCATATTTTTGTTCCTGAGCACTGGTTGCTTCATTGATTTGTAAACTTGAAAGACCAATTATTCCTGCCAAAGGCGTACGGAGATCATGGCTCATATTCATGATAAATTCAGTTTTAGCTTGATTGGCAGCTTCAGCTTTTTCTTTAGCCCGCTTCAATGGCGTAATATCATTATAAACACCCAAAACTCCAATTATCTCCATGTCTTTACTAAAAAGAGGGACTTTACTTGTTAAGATAGTTAGCTTCCTACCATCAGGAAAATTTTGTTCTTCTTCAATATTCAATTTTGGAACACCCGACACAATAACTTCTTTATCATCTTTTCGATAATGTTCACTCAAATCTCTCGTTGCGAGATCATCATCTGTTTTACCTAAAATTTCTTCTATAGAATTAAAACCAAGCGCTAAAGCAAAATTGATATTGCATCCTAAATAAACACCGTTTCTATCTTTCCAAAAGACAGAAACGGGTAAAAGATCCACCAACTGCAAAATTAAATTATTATTTAACCAATTTTTTTCACTTTTCATAAAAATACCTTTTAAGCGATGTTTATTATTTTTTGCAAATAGAATTTTGTGCTATTTCAGATAAGGATAAAACTTCATTTGAAGCCTTATTTCTAAAAAAAGAAACCCTCGAAATAGAAGTTTGCTGGAAGGATGATTTTTTAGCACGATCAAATATTCCATCTTTAATATAAGAATAATTTTCTTCCGCGAGAATATTTTCTGAATTTATAAAAGAAAGCACTTCTCGAGATACTTGAAAAACGTTAGATATTTTTCCTGGAATAAAATAAATAACCCCTCCTGCTTTGAAGGTAATCGCGCCACGAAAATCTTCTGGCGTTTGAACTTTAGCTAAAACTACACCCATATAGGTGAGATAAGTAAATTCTTTCTCAAAATCTGGATAAAATCTCTTTATTTCATTTTCACATTTATTTTTTAATGAGCCCTCCATAGAAGCAGCCATTTGTGAAAATATATTTTCTGCATCTTTTAAAGTATGACATTTTTCAGAAAGCGTGATAGATGCATGTGTCAACATGTATTTTGAGACGGAACTATTTTTATCAATACGATCATCATAGGGCATTAATGAGGGAAATTTTCCATCCATTACGATAAAAGAAAACGGTTTAACTGATGGCATATTTTGTGTATAAACTAAAGCAAAGCAAGCTTGATAAAAAATATTTAATCCCAAAGGCTCTTTCGGTAGTAATGCTTGAAATCCTGTGGCATTGATAACGTAATCGAATGTAAGCTTTTCTCCATCGATGGTTTTGATAACCAGTTTAGTATCAACGCTTTTTATATTCACAATAGTCGCATTGCAACGTATATGTACTCCGATGTTCTTTAATTTTTTCTTAAAAAAATTGCGCAATTGAGTACCCATAACAAGGCTAGGTTCCTTAATGTCTGCAACATAATGCAGATTAGGATATTTACTAATTGGCAATTCCTTTGCATCTCCAAATTCGCGACAAACTGCTGCAAATTCATCTTTGCCAACCTTTGATGGATTGCCTTCAGCATCAGTAATACCTAATCCATAGATTGAGTGACTATGCTCGTTTATTAACTCGGGATAAGCTGCATAAAATTCTTTATACCCTTCATGACAAAATTCTCTTGTAACTGAAGAGCGAGGATAGTGCGTACCCACATGGAGTCTATTACCAAAAGTCCCAGAAACTCCATCAACTATCTCAGAATTTTTTTCAAAAATTGTAACGCAAAATTCTGGTTTTTCTGTTTTTATTGATTTAGCAACTTCACATCCGTACCATCCGCCGCCGATGATAGCAACTTCTAATTTAGTGAGAGGGTAATTTTCTATTTTCATGGGTATCTCTCTTTCTATAAAGAACATAGAATTAGAAAAGATAGCTTAGCAAGCTTAGAATATTTGTCTATTAAGATAATATTTTTTATGGACAAATCTTTATTAAAATTAACATTTTTATACATTTTTTTTCCTATGTTCTTATTATTTTTAAATATTTCAAAAAAGTCATGTTATCGATTGCGCTACTCATATACTCCTTAATTTGATTTCTTACAATAACATATTTAATGGCACTTTCTTGGCTAACCTCCGATACTAACTAAACGCTAATATAAATTTAAGTACGCGCCCATAAACTTGATTTTTTTTCTATAATATTGTTGTCCTAATTATGGTTCCTTCGTAAAAAAATTACGCTTTGATCTATATACGGTTTACATGTTTTATCCAAGTTTAAATTTCCTTACAATTTTTTCTATCAGTAATATCTATTGAAATTCCAACAATACTGGTCACTTTATTGTTGCGATCTAAAACAGGCATACGACTTGTTAAAAAATTGATCCGGTTACCATCCCGATTTGTTATAGCGGGCTCTTCAATATTAAGTTTTGCTTGCCCTGAATGTAAAACCTCCAAACTATCTCTCTTAAAAGAATAAACCGCCTCTTGGCTCCAGTTACAAATTTCTCCCATTTCTGCAAAGAATAACCTTTAAATTCATCAACTGATTTAAAACCAAACATATTGAGTACATTGTCATTGCATTCTGGCCCAAAACCTTGTTCATCTAACCAGTAAACATTCCCTGGGATTCTAGGTATAATGTTTTCAGCAAAAATTTGATTGGTTTGAATCCCAGATAAGCTCGAATATATAGTATCTATACAATCATTAATCTTATATTGGAGACTGGAATAAGTAGCAGCGGCTGTAATATTTGCAACTTCTAGTTTTTTAATTATATTCGCTCGATGATATTTAATCGTACGTTGAGATAAACATAATAGGCTGGCCATCTCTTTAATTTCTTTTCCTTGACTTGCTAAAAAAAGACATTTCTTTTCTTGTGGAGTTAAGCGTCGATCCAGTGTAGGTAGATTTCTTTCATAGAGTATAGCCTCCATTTGTTCGATACGTTTATTTGTTGGTAAGCTATCTAAATATTCTAGAAAAGTTTGCGCTAAATCTCTTTTAAAATGCTTTTCTTGTTCATGCAATTTATTTAGAACAGAAACAGTTTTTATATTATTCATGATAATTGAATATTAATCATTCAAAAAAATATTATATACTGAAAAATAAAAAATATAATATAAATTAATTTTATTGTATTGTTATAAAAATTTTTAGTTGACCGTTTATTTAAATTTCCTTAGACTATTTATCAGACAGTATGATATCTTTTTAGATATTCATCAAGTTAAAATCTTTTGCGGTTCATTATAAAAAAAAGGAAGAATAGCAATGTATGCAAATAAACAACGAGCCAATCAAGACTCCGCTTGGAAAGATATTTTAGATGCTTACTTTAAAGAGTTTATGGAGTTTTTCTATCCTGAAATCGCACAGAAAATCAATTGGATATTACCCTATGAAACTTTAGATAATGAACTACAGTCTATTACAACGGACGCAATGTTAGGTAAAACTTTTGTTGATAAGTTAGTTAAGGTTAAATCTTTAGATGGAAGAGAAGAAGTTGTCTTAATTCATATTGAAGTGCAAGCTCAAAAAGAAAAAGAATTTTCTAAACGACTATTTCAATATTACTGTAAACTTTTTACCAAGTATGATCAATCCATCTTAACTTTAGCTGTTTTGACGGATAGTAACCAAAGTTGGCGTCCTTATAATTATCAGAGGGATGTTTTTGGGTTTTCGGTACTAACTTTCAATTTCAAAACCCATAAGCTACTTGACTATCGTGACAAGAAACGAGAGTTAGAGATTTCAAGTAACCCTTTTGCAATAGTTGTTTTAGTTCACCTTATTTTCTTAGAGACTAAAAAAGACCCTAAAGCTCGATTTCTTATGAAGCTGCACTTGACTCGATTATTATATGATAGGGGTTGCGGCCGAGATTATGTAATAAATTTGCTCAAGGTGATAGACTGGGCGTTAGTGATACCCAAGGATTTAGAGTTAGAATTTAAAGAGAAACTTCATGCATTTGAAGAGGAGAAAAATATGAGTTATGTGACAAGTTTTGAACGTTTAAGCCGAGAAGAGGGTCTACAGCAAGGTCTACAGCAAGGTCTACAGCAAGGTCTACAGCAAGGTCTACAGCAAGGCCGTCAAGAAGGCGTTGTGCTAGGTCTAGAGCAAGGCCGTAAAAAAGAACGGTATGAAGTGGCGAAAACCCTTTTAGCCGGAGGTTATTCTTTAGATACAGTAAAACAAGTAGCCAAATTACTTGATTTGGATTTAACTGAATTAGAGAAAGCTTAACTTACCTCCAAGGAAAGTTGGGTGTTAATCATTAAAAAAAGAACATTCGGCTAATACCACTAAGAATTCTAGGCTACTCAATCCTAGCTGAAACCTTACCCGAGGACATTATGAACCAAATACAAAAATTAAAAGATGAAGCTTACCAAGATGCTTACCAAAAAGCCTACAAAGAAGCTTACCAAGAAGGGTTTGCGAAAGGTCAACATATTGCAGCTTTAGAGGTTGCCACAAATCTGTTTTCTATGAGAACTGATCCTTGTTTTATTAAACATACTATACGTTTTCTTATACGAGAAGTGACGGGACTTTCTAATCAAGAGATACTTGAACTTGAAAATTCCTAGCAGCTGACCTTTTTATTAAAGTTCTATGCTTACTATTGTCATCTTCTCTTATCCCTTATAGGTGCCTAATTAAATTTTTAAAATATGATTTTTTTCTAAAAAAATTATGCAAAAATAAAAAATAAAAGTTAAGCTGTCTAAAAGGACAGTAAAATTAAATTAATTACTAGAAGGCGGAATGCCAATTTTGTTTATTTTAAATAATAGTATGCACAGAATAACTAATAATAAAATAAATGGGCTTAGCCATAGGCAGTAGGTTAAAGATGAAAAATTGGGCTTAAATGAAATAAAATCACCGTAACGACTCACTAAGTAATTTCTTATCTGGCCTGTCGATTCTCCATGTTTGATACGCCGATATATCACTAAGCGTAAATCTTTGGCGAGTAGCGCATTCGAATCGGCTAAATTTTGATTTTGACAAACCAGACAGCGCATTTCATGAATGATTGTTTCAAATTGATTTTTTTTCGGCGTGGAATTAAAGACATACATTTCACTTGACTCAGAAAACGCTAACGAGGAAAACAACATGACCAAGCAAAAAATCCAGCTTAAACCAAACCGCGCTAAAAGTTTTCTACTATGTAATAGCATGCTTAATCCTAATAAGTATGATCGGGATTTCTATTGGATACCTTGATTAATCTCGCCATTTGTTGAGTCCAAACGCTTGCAGTGAGTGGACCGACGTGCTTATAACGTATGAAGCCCTGCGGATCGATTAAATAACTTTCCGGCACGCCATAAACACCGAGATCGATAGCCAACATACCGTCTGGATCAAAGATAATTTTTTGGAAGGGATTGCCTTGCTGTCTGAGCCATCGTCGTGCGCGCTGCAAATCATCACGGTAATTTAAGCCATAAATTGCAATGCCATGATTTTCTCGTAAATGTAATAAAAAAGACTGTTCTTCGGTACAGGTTAAACACCAGCTTGACCATACTACCAGCAGCGTCCAACGCTTTAAAAAAATTTTTTTTCTTAAAATTGTCGATTTTTTTAGCAAATCATTCGCTGAAAATTTTGGAATAGGTTGATTGATTAATGGTGATGGCAGTAGATTAGGATCCTTTGCTAACCCTTGCCATAAAAAAAAGACCATGATCAACAAAACAATAAGCGGAAGAATATAACGCATCGATATCAAGGTTTAAATTTTTTATAGCGTCTGGAAACTATGGCCCATACACCGCCGAGCATCATGCAGAGTCCACCCATCCAAATCCAACGCACAAAAGGCTTGTAATAAAAACGCAAGGCCCAGGTCTGTTTGCCAACCGGCTCAGCTAACGACACATATAAATCCCGCCAAAGTCCAACGGCTATCGCAGGTTTGCTGATCATGACATCGGTTATGGGATAATATCGTAATTGTGGACGTAGAAATTGATTGTGTTGATGGTTCACTTGAATATTGGCTACCGCACCCGTGTAGTTGGGTCCTTGTAGGGCATACACTTGTTGCAATTTAAAAGAATAGCCCGCTAAGGATACATTATCTCCGATACTCATTCGCACATTACGCTCAAGACTATAATAGCTGCTTAAAATTATGCCCATGCCTAGAATAGCGACGCCTAAATGTGCGATTAACATCGCGCCTTGTGTTTTAAGAATATTTTTTAAACTTAATTTTTTTTTGAACGATGTGACCAACAACTGCAAAGTATTTAATAGGATCCATAACGTCAAACCTAAACCTATTAGCACTTGCCATTGCATGTCTTTACTAAACAGAATAATTAAAATAAAGCTGAGACTGAACGAACTTAACAGAATACTGACTATTTTTTTTAAAACGTCGGCGCGTACGTTCTGTTTCCAGGGAATTAAATAGGATAGACCCATGAAAAATAATAATAAAATAGCAAATGGCGCAAACACAATATTAAAATAGGGTGCGCCTACGGATAGTTTACCCAAACCTAATACTTCAATGATTAAGGGATACAATGTTCCGAGTAATACGGTAAATATCACTACACTTAATAAAATATTATTCACAATTAACAGTGCGGTGCGCGAGAGTAAGCTAATCTGAGCGATGGGTTGTTTAACAGTGTGGATCTTGAAGGCATAAATGCACAATGCCGTTCCTATCAATACCACTAATAAACCTAACATGAAAACACCGCGCCAAGGATCAACGGCAAAGGCATGCACTGAAATTAAAATACCGGAACGTACTATAAAAGTGCCGATTAAACTTAACGCAAATGTTAATATGGCGAGTAATATCACCCAGGTTTTGAACAGTTCTTCTTTCTCTACCACCAATAAGGAATGAATTAATGCGGTGCCGGCTAACCAAGGTAATAGCGAGGCGTTTTCTACGGGATCCCAAAACCACCACCCTCCCCAACCCAATACGCGATATGCCCACCAACTGCCGGATACAATTCCCCAGGTCAAAAAACACCAGGCGGCTAATGTCCAAGGTCGCATCCGGTTTGCCCATTGCTTATCGAATCGACCGCTTAATAATGCAGCGATGGCAAACGCAAAACTGACCGAAAAACCTACATACCCCATATAGAGTAAAGGTGGATGAAATATTAAGCCGGGATCTTGTAATAAAGGATTCAGATCGCGCCCATCCATCAATCTTTGTGTTGCTAAACTAAATGGATTCGAAAGTGTTAGTAAAAATAATAAAAAACCAGCGCTGATGAATCCCAATACCGCCACTATCCGCGCTAGGTTGGCACGTTCCAAGAACGGATTGAGTACGATAACGGCGACTGTCCATAGATTTAAAATAAAAACCCATAATAGTACCGAACCTTCGTGTCCACCCCATAAAGCACACATTCGATAAAACCAAGGCAAATGAGTATTAGAATTCTGCGTCACATACACAAAAGAAAAATCATTCACTAAAAAAGCATACGCTAAACTTAGTATAGCCAACGCAATCAACGTAAATTGCGACCAACTTATTGGTTTAAACCATTTAAGCCAATTCGGATGTTGGTAATGTAGCCCTACTAAAGGAATACTGCATTGCATGATGGCGAGAAAAAAAGCGCCTAATAATAGCGCGTAAGAAAATGTCACAGAAAAAGTCCTTGATATTAATTTTTCTTAGTTATATTTTTACATATAATCGTTGCTTAATATAATAAAAATATTAAATAAGCATGTATCGATTCTCAATATTCTTTATGCCATTTACCTTTTTATAAAAAACTGCTAACTTACGGGCATTTATTCCATACTAAGGTTTGTATGACTCAGCGCTGTATCATCATCGGTATCGCCGGGGCCTCTGCTTCGGGCAAGAGTTTATTGGCCAATACCATCGTAAAAGAGCTAGGCTCGGAACAAGTCGCTGTCATTTCTGAAGACTCTTATTATAAAGACAATAGTAACATCCCCTTTGAGAATCGTTTAGAAACCAATTATGACCACCCGGATGCGTTTGATCATGATCTGCTCATCAGTCATCTTAAACAATTGCAGGCTGGTAAATCCGTAGAAATTCCGATTTATAATCACACGTTACATATTCGTGAACAACAAACCCGACGGCTGGGTCCACATACGATCATTGTCTTAGAAGGTATTTTGCTGTTTGCGGAAATTAGCTTAAGGGAATTGATGGATATCCGTATCTATATGGATACTCCATTAGACGTTTGTTTAACTCGTCGCATCAAACGCGATGTCATAGAACGTGGTAGAGAAATTGAAGCCGTGTTAACGCAATACCAACAAACTGTTCGCCCGATGTATTCCCAATTCATAGAGCCTTCGAAACATTATGCTGATATTATTGTCCCACGTGGCGGCGAAAACCGTATTGCTATCGAACTCATCAAAGCAAAAATTCGAGAATTATTAAATAATTTTAGTAACAGAAGCAAAGAGGAAAATCATGGGTCTGCTAGATAATAAACGTGCATTAATTGTTGGTTTAGCCAGCGATCGATCGATTGCTTACGGAATTGCTGAGGCCATGCATCGTGAAGGAGCAAAGCTAGCCTTTGCCTATCAAGGTGAAAAATTAAAAGAGCGTGTCACTAAAATGGCTAATCGGGATTTCAATTCGGACATCGTCATTCCTTGCGATGTCAGTCGCGATGAAGATATTACTGAGCTGTTTAAACAACTCAATGTCACTTGGGATGGATTAGATATATTGGTTCATTCAGTTGCTTTTGCGCCTGCCGACCAATTACAAGGTGACTATCTCGACAATGTGAATCGGGAAGGCTTTAGAATTGCACATGACATCAGTAGTTACAGTTTAGCGGCGTTAGCGAAAGCAGCCCTTCCGATGATGAAAGATCAAACCAACGGCGGAGCAATTCTGACTCTCACTTATCTTGGTTCAGAAAAGGCTTTGCAAAACTATAATATCATGGGCCTGGCTAAGGCGAGTTTAGAAGCCAATGTTCGTTATCTAGCGAATAGCCTAGGTCCAAAACATATCCGCGTTAATGCGATCTCCGCAGGCCCCATTCGCACACTCGCTGCATCAGGCATTTCTGGTTTTCGCAAGATTCTGGCTTACAATGCCGCCGTTACACCGTTACGCCAAAATACAACCACAGAACAAGTCGGAAATACCGCGGCTTTCCTCTGTTCTGATATGGCTTCCGGTATTACCGGTGAAATAGTCCATGTCGATGGTGGATTTCATGCCATCGTTGCTATGGGTGAACCTACCGAAACAAAGATATAGCGAGAAGAGTTTAATTCAACCCCTTTATGATTAAACATACCCCGCATTAAACATTCGCATTCTTTGCAGTGAGTGGTATATTACCTCCCTAACAACATTGAGGGGTTCTTAGTGTTCCGTCCTATCGCTCTATATATAGGTTTGCGTTATACCCGCGCAAAAAAACGCAATCATTTTATTTCGTTCATTTCGTTAACATCGATGATAGGTATCGCTCTCGGTGTGATGGTGTTGATTACGGTATTATCGGTGATGAATGGCTTTGATGACGCAATACGCGATCGTATCTTTAATATGGCAACTCAAGTCGCTATCACGGCGACAAATGGACATCCACTGACGCAAATTGCTCCGCTAACACAAAAAGTATCACAACAGGCTAACGTTATCGCCAGCGCCCCGTATGCGGCCGGACAAGGCATGTTAGTTGATCAAGGACAACCGCATCCGATTATGATCACCGGCGTACTGCCAGAATTAGAAAAAAATGTCTCTGAAATACCACATAAAATAGTGGAAGGTAATTTCAACTTAGCGCCTGGTCAGTATAATATTGTGCTGGGCGAAGAATTAGCCTTAGGTTTGGGAATTCAAATCGGTGATAAAGTCAATGTCATCACACCTAGTGTCAGCTTAACCCCTGTCGGTATTATTCCTCGCTTTAAAACTTTTACTGTCAGTGGAATTTTTCGTGTTGGACGAAGTTTCGGATTTGAAAGTAGCATGGCATACATCGCTCTTAAAGATGCACAAACGCTGTTTCAATTAGGTCAAGGCGTAAGTGGTTTACGTTTAAAGTTGAATGATTTATATGCCGCACCCAGTGTTTCGAGTGCGCTTAATAAAGCATTACCTCCCACTTATACTGTAACCGATTGGACCAGTACCTTTGGTAGTTTGATGTATGCTATTTCTCTAGAAAAAAGAATGATGTTTTTTATTTTATTATTATTAATTGCGATCTCGGCATTTAATTTAGTTTCATCGTTAATGATGGTGGTGACCGATAAACAATCGGATATTGCAATTTTGCGTACTTTGGGTGCGACTCCAGGTACGATTTTAAGTATTTTTATGGTTCAAGGTTGCGTGATTGGTTTTAGCGGGACTTTATTGGGCTTAATCGGTGGCATTGCATTGGCCTCTCAAGTTAGCAACATCTTAAGCTTTATCGAACATGCCTTTCATGTGCAAATTTTTGCTTCTAATGTTTACTTTTTCGTAGATAAATTACCTTCCAAGATTGAGACAACTGACGTTATCCATATCTGTTTAGCTGCTTTGGGTATGAGTTTATTAGCCACCATCTATCCGGCATTAAAAGCCGCACGCACACTTCCTGCGGAGGCTTTACGTTATGAATAGATCATCTAAACAGGATGCCGCTGTGCTGAGTTGTACTCGTTTGAGTAAAACCTTTCACGATGGCTCACTGTATGTAGAAGTACTCAAACCTATCAATTTTTCTGTGCAAGCTCGCGAACGTATTGCTATCGTTGGTCCTTCAGGTGCAGGAAAAAGTACCTTACTGCATTTATTAGGTGGATTGGATCGTCCTAGTTCAGGTGAAGTTTTTCTGGCCGGGCAAAATTTAGCGGAGTTGACCGAAAATCATCGTAGTCATCTACGTAATCGTTATCTCGGTTTTATTTATCAATTTCACCATCTATTACCCGAATTTAGCGTGTTAGAAAATACATGTATTCCATTATTATTGTCGGGTGTTAAGCCTGCATTGGCCGAGAAAAAAGCACTTACTTTATTAAAAAAAGTCGGTCTGTTACATCGGCAACATCATAAGCTGGGTGAGTTATCAGGTGGAGAACGTCAACGCACTGCCATCGTCAGAGCATTGGTCAACAATCCACTTTGTATATTAGCGGATGAACCCACTGGTAATCTGGATAGTCACACCGCAGAGCAAGTTTATCAAACTTTACTCGAACTCAACGAAGAATTTAATACCAGCTTAGTTATTGTCACGCATGATCAGGGTCTCGCAAGTCGATTAGATCGAATTTTACATATAGAAGATGGCCAGTTAATTGCTGCTTGAAAAAAACAATTTCTTGCTAGTCTTTTTATTCTTAAAATTTTATAACTCCACAGTTTTGTAAAATTTTTTTGAAATCCTTTTCTTGCATGGGCTTTACATATACTTCATCAACATCTAAAGCTAGATAATTTTTTTTACAAGATTCGTCAAGCCAACTACTTGCTAAGATGATGGGTACTTTTTGATTAACATTACCTTCGTCACTACGAATTAAGTTAATAAATACGTCAATACTACAATCCGGCAAGTGGACATCTAACAAAATAGCTTGGTAAGCTAAGGTCAATTTCTCTAGCGCACTGCGTGCAGAATTAACACAGTCTACCCTGCAACCAAATTTTTGAAGTTGATTGACATTGATTTTTTGACAAATCTTGTCATCGTCTATCGATAAAATTCTAGCCAAAGAATCAGTTCCGTGCTTGATGGATAAGCTTAATTCTTCTAAAGGTTTTTTTAATACTGGATGAAAACTATTTCCAAAATCTTTAATTCTTTCAACTAGGTTATTTCGTAATTTTAAAATTGACATTATTCTTCTCCATAAATTAGCAATCGTTTATTTCCCGTCAGATGCGTCACACTCTTCGCTCGGGGTGGGTGATCGACTCGTCATTGCAAACGAGTAGCGCCCCAATCCAGGAATTTAAATTGGACTCTATGTATTAATCCTTTTTAGCCTTTAACAATTTTAAGTAAGATCAGCATAGAAAAATCACTATAGTCTGATCTGCATACCCTATTTTAAATAAAAACATCTCTTACTATCCACTCTATCGAGGATATTCGTTATAATGGATATACTTAACGAGATGTTTCCTTTATTAAGGCTTAGGTTGTGTCTATAAAATAATGATAGATATCCTCTTCGCACTTGAATTTTTGGCTGTGTTGTCGCTCAACTCGCAATCCTCGTGTATCTTAATACACTCCGGTTGTTTCGTTTTCGCGTCGCCTTGCCAAAAAACCCAATTGCTGTGAGTATAGTGTCAAATGTCATGAAAACTCAGCTTAAATTTAAGCAAATAAACATCAACTATTAATTGGCTCATCATTTTAACCCAAGGATTTTTTTATAGACATCATTAAAAATTTTTCCACACTATTTTGGTTAAGCACGTCTGGAAAAAATTATTTATGCTAAGCAAATATACTAAAACAGTTAATTTGCAGAATAAATAATATCAAGCCAGTCAGCTAAGCCATTTTTAGTTACTTTTTTAACTCTATTTTTTAAATTATTAAATGCAGCCAAGAATTTACATAGACAAAGTACCTTCAATAAAAAATGTAACGATCAAGTTATTCAGTCTCTTATCAAGACTGAATATTATCTGAATAGATATTTTATGTCAAATTTAGTAAAGGAAGATAATGAAAAAGCATCTTAAGTCCAAAAAAGAAAAAAACGCCACGCCATCCATAGATATTCAAGAACGCGCCAATCGACTAAGATTTTTGCGTAGAATGTCGCATCTTTCGATGAAAGAGTTTGCGCAACATTGTAATCTAGGCTTGACCACGGTTAATTATTGGGAGCAAGGATACAGCAGTGTCACTGAACGCGGTGCTCAAAAAGTCTGCAAAGCTATGCGTGAAGAAGGCATCGAGTGTTCAGTGATCTGGTTAATGACAGGATATGGTGAGCCGCCGAAGGTAATCGATTCAAGTAAACTTTCCAAATTAAATTACAAAAATCTTGCATCAATAACCAGACCCTCTATTAATGAAAAGCAATCCGATTACCCGATGGAAACTACTGAAATTAAAGAGGAATTAGCACTTTTTAGAAAAAATTATCCTGAGCATCTGATTTACCTGATTGATAATGAAAGTATGAAACCACTTTACGGTCCAGGTGATCTCGTCGCCGGAAAAAAATTAACGGATAAAAATATGGAATTGGCTCACGGCGCAGATTGTATCGTTGAAGTTGAAGGCAGAGAGTTGTTGATTAGGCGCGTAAAAATCGGTCATGTTGCTAATTGTTATGATCTATATGTTATTAATTCGGATGCTTCCTTAGAATTTCCGCCTTTGCGCAATATCAAAGTATTATCCTTAGCGCCGATTATTCGCATCTGGAAACCGGTTAAATTTTAATGGGCGTTTGCTGAGTTTTTCTTTTCTGGCTTTTCCACTAGCATATAAAATAACTCGTTAGGTTTTACCATATTCAGATCATGACGTGCATGTGCTTCTAATGCGACTTTACCTGATTTAAGATCCCTAATTTCAGCCACCATCGCCGTATTACGCTGGCTCAGTTGAGAGTTTTCCTTTGTTTGCTGAGCAATTTGTTTTTTAAGTTGATGTACTCGCCATACACCATCTTGAACAAACCATAGTTTATATTGCAAACTTAAAAAAAGTACTGTCAAAATAGCTATGAGAAGTTTCATCGATTTAAGCATTTAAAAAACGTGAAAAAGCATGTTTACCGGCATAAATCACCTGATCTTTCTTTGCAAGCTCTGCCTCAATCCGTAATAACCGATTATATTTAGCAGTTCGATCGGTACGACACACAGAACCCGTTTTTATCTGCCCTACACCTGTCCCGACGGCTAAATCAGCTATGCTAGTATCTTCTGTTTCACCCGAACGATGAGATATAACCGCTGCATAATGGGCTTGTTTTGCCAATGTGATCACCTCTAAGGTTTCACTGACAGTACCAATCTGATTCAATTTAATAAGAATAGCATTCGCTAATTTTTTAGCTATTCCCTGCTTGAATAAGATGGGATTCGTCACAAATAAATCATCTCCGACCAGTTGAATTTTTTTACCTAGTCGGTGTGTGAGTTGTATCCAGCCTTGTTCATCGGACTCGGCCATACCATCTTCTATGCTAATAATAGGATATTGTTGCACTAAATGCTCTAAATAAGTAATCCATTGTTCGACATCTAATTTCTTATTTTCCAAACAATATTTACCTTGTTGATAAAATTCATTACTGGCTGCATCTAATCCTAAATAGATATCCTTACCGGGCTGATATCCCGCTTGTTCGATAGCTACTAAAATACTTTCTATCGCAGTTTGATGTGTCTGAAAATTAGGTGCGAAACCTCCTTCATCACCCACATTGGTATTGAAACCTTGTTTTTTTAGATAGGATTTTAAACAATGAAAAATCTCCACACCCCAACGTAAGGCTTCACTAAAAGTAGGCGCGCCCAACGGTAAGATCATAAATTCTTGTATAGCTAATGGATTATCTGCATGGACACCACCATTAATAATATTCATCTGTGGTACTGGCATCAGATATTTTTTATCCCGCTGGCCCATAAGCTCAGCAATATGTACATACAGCGCTTGTCCCCGCGCTAAAGCAGCGGCCTTCAATAAACTTAACGAAACTCCCAAAATAGCATTAGCGCCTAGTTTTTCCTTATTATCAGTTCCATCAAGTTTTTTCATTAAATGATCTAATGCTTTTTGATCGTCAATCTCTTTTCCAATTAAATTTTTCCGGATCGGTCCTAAAATATTTTGGATCGCTAATAAAACACCTTTACCTTGATAACGATCCGGCCTATTCGTATCTCTTAATTCTAAAGCTTCTTTTGAACCTGTCGATGCACCAGAAGGGACACTGGCGTCTGCCTTTAACCCTGAATCCAAGGTGACTTCGACAGCAATAGTAGGATTAGCACGCGAATCTAAAATTTCATACGCATTAATCTCAGCAATTTTTGGCATACGTTTACCTATAGCGTTGTTTCTATTAATCTGGTTTTTTTTACGGTTATATCTAGTTCTTGTAAGGTGGCTAACAGTTCAGCTATTTTTGCTAATGGCCAAGAATTGGGGCCATCGCTTAAGGCTTGCTCTGGGTTGGGGTGCGTCTCCATAAAAAGACCAGAAATACCAACCGCCACCGCAGCACGCGCTAATACAGGTATAAATTCACGCTGTCCTCCTGATGATCCACCCTGACCGCCTGGTAATTGTACAGAATGTGTCGCATCAAATACCACTGGACACTGTGTTGCACGCATGATGGCCAAGGAACGCATATCCGAGACAAGATTATTGTATCCGAAAGTCACTCCACGCTCACAAACCATAATTTGATTATTCCCAGCTTGGCGCGCTTTCTCGACGACGTATTGCATATCCCATGGAGAAAGAAACTGACCTTTTTTAATATTAACCGGTAACCCTTGCTGAGCAACTTTTTGAATAAAATTAGTCTGTCGGCATAAAAATGCCGGTGTTTGTAAAACATCGACGACGCTCGCTACCTCATTTAAAGGAGTATCTTCATGAACATCGGTGACTATCGCAACACCCAATGCCTTTTTTACTTTGGCTAAAATAGCTAAGCCTGCTTCTAAACCCAAACCACGAAAACTGTTAGCTGAAGAGCGATTTGCTTTATCAAAGGATGATTTATAAATAAAGGGAATGTTCAGTTTATCGGTCATTTCTTTCAGGCGTCCAGCCGTTTCCATCGCCAGTTGTTCGCTCTCCACGACACAAGGCCCTGCCATAACAAATAAAGGTTTATCAATACCGACTTCAAAATTTAACAATTTCATAATAATTAAGAGCAAAATTAAAGGGTCATAGTTTACTCTTAAACTTAATCAAGTCCTACCCCCCCTTTAGTAACGCTCAGATCCTTTAAAAACGGTCGAATAGTAAAATTTAAAAAAATGAATTTTCTAAAAAAAATATTTTCAAAAAAATTAAATTTGATGTTAATATAGGAAAAATAATAATAAGGCGAAACAAGATGTTTTTTAAAATTAATAGATTTTTTTCTCATTTTAAAAAAAAGAAAATAAGTCTATGGAAAAAAATTCCAAAAGAAAAAAGACAAAAAGTTAATTCGCTTTCGTATACTACGCTTAATAATCAAGAAAGTTCTAAAAGCACTCAGATTATAGAACAACCTAATAAACGCTTAGTTCCCTATCCATCGGAAACTTCTAACTATCACATTGAAAATCTTTTTAAGATAATTTATATTAATTTAATCTACCTTAATATAATTTATCTTCATCATGAAACAAATAAAGTTGATTTTTGTTTACAAGCTATCCAAAGAAATCCAATTTTAGCGCATGCATTTCAGCTTAGCTACAACGAGTTCCGGGCAAAATTTTATAACTTACTGGTTATTAGTGCAGACCAAGGTGAAAACTTTTCTCTTGCTTTAAGCAGACAGGCTGAATTTTTTTCTATATTAACCCATCTTTGCGAATTACTTCCTCCGCCGTTCTCAGCATTAGGAGGGGTTATACGACTTGGAATAAATGAAATAAACAAAAAAAGTAAAACCCATGAATCTAAAAACGCATTAAAATATTGCATCACCGATGAAAATTTTACCAAAATAGTCAGTCTTTTATTTAGCAGTATTCTTGTAAAAAATCTAACCGATAAAGAAGATTTAGACCTTTCTGTCAAAAAGAATTTTTCAATTTTTTGGGAAATTTTAAAAGAACAAGCAGAACAATTCATAAAAAAAGATAATTTCCCTCAGAATATAGAACAAATTTGGGCTTATTGTTTTTGTCTGTTCGAATCAAAACTAAACGCTTCAAATACATTACCCTCTACGCAAATAAAATCAATTGCAAATACTCATCAATTGTGCGGGACAAAATTTTTTGATGCTAAAAAATTGCCGTCTTTACCGATGCTACCACTGTCTACTATAAATAACATAAGTAAATTTTGGGAAAATAAAACTCATCATGGGATAGATACTATTCTGGCTTTACGAGAAATACACCCAAGAATTTTACCTGGGTTAGTCACAAGTGATTAGCTTCATTTAGCTTAATATATTGCTCTAATATTTCGCAACGGATGTGTAATAACAAAACAATAAGATAAAAACTTATAAAAGCCACCATCATTGATAATAAAGGATAAAGCATAGAAGGTTCGATTAATGAAGGACTCAAGAAATGAATAGTAGAACCTTGATGTAGAGTATTCCACCAATAGACTGAATAGTGAATAATGGGAATATTTGCTAAACCCAACATAAGCAATATCGATGTTGCTTGCGCTGCCATATGACGCTCAGGAATAGCAGAACGTAAAGCAATAACACCTAGATATAAAAATAATAAGATAAGCTCCGAAGTTAAACGTGCATCCCAAACCCACCAGGCTCCCCACATCGGTTTAGCCCAGACACTTCCGGTTAATAATGCTAGGAAAGTAAACCATGAACCTAAAAAAATACTACCTGAAACGATCAATTCTGCTAATTTAATACGAAAAATTAAACCGATGACAGAAAAAAATGCCATAATAAAATAAATAAGTAACGATAAAAAAGCACTAGGCACATGAACATAGATAATGCGAAAAGCATCTCCTTGTTGATAATCTGCAGGGGCTAAATATAAGCCCCCTACCGCACCATAAATTCCAAATACGAATAAAGATAAAGCAAAGATGGGGACTAAATAGTTCGATAATATATAAAAGTGATGTACCGATATATATCGGTAGATTTTATTTCTTTTTCTTACTCTAGTCATTTTATTATTCCCTTAAAAATTCAAGTAGGAAGAGTATATACTCACAGCAATGGGATTTTTGGCAAGGCGCCGTGTAAATGAGCAACCGGAGTGTATTCAACATACATGAGGATTGCGAATTGAACGGCAACACAGACAAAAATTCTAGTGCGAAGAGTATTATGCAAAAGCGATACCTAAACGCAAAATTTTACTTATAACCAACGGCGATAAACTCATACTTAGGATCATTATTACGCCTAACCAAGCTAATGGTCCATTGTCAGGTAATCCCATGCTTGCCAGAGTAACCGCACTGCTCGCAAAAATTAATACCGGAATATAAAAAGGAATTATTATTAATACTATTAATAAACCACTATGACGAAGACCTAAGGTCAAGGCCCGAGCTATACCACCCAGAAATATTAAGCTTGGCGTACCGAGGAGGATACTGAGATATAAGGTTTTTAAAGCCATGACAGGAATAAACAAGCTTAGACTCAAAATCGGCGTCACGAGAAATAAAGACACACTAATAACCAAACAAAAAACTATTAATTTAACAAATAACACTAAAGCAAGAGCATTTGGCAGTAAAATAAGCTGCTCCAAATCACCCTCCTTCCAATCATTTCGAAACAGTTGATCTAACATTAATAATACTAAAAATAAGACTATCACCCAAAAAATTCCAGGGGATATTTTTTCTAATAAAATAGGATCGGCGCTTATGCTTAAAGGAAATAAAATAACGGCTAAAATTAAAAATAATAACGGATAAATCAATTCTTGATAATAACGAAAAACGGCTAATAATTCGCAACGTAAGTTGATTGCTAGTTTTAAAAAAGAATTATTATCTAACATGGTTAGCGTCTAAAAAAATTGTTTTTATTTCCGCAGGTGATGAGTAAGCCATTTGATGACTAGCAAAAACAATGACTCCCCCTCTAGCACTTTGTTTTTCCATTATAGATGATAGAAACGCAATACCTTCCTTATCTAAAGCAGTAAAAGGCTCATCCAGGATCCAACAATCTGCTTTGATCAATAACAATTTCGCTAAATTCAAACGTCGTTGTTGTCCCACTGAAAGTTGCGTTAATAAAGTGTTTGCATAATTTTTTAGATTTAATTGTTCTAATATCTGGCGAATATCCTGAAGTGCTTTTTGTTTGGATTGCTTATCGATTAAATTACGTCTGGCCAAACATAAATACAGATTCTCAATCGGAGTCAGAGCTGATTTCATACCTAAGCGGTGGTTAACATAGAGTAAATTTTCGGTAAAATTTACTCTGTTTTTCTCAATTGAGATTCCATTCCACATAACAGATCCTGTTAAAGGAATGCGTAATCCAGTTAATATCTGCAACAACGTCGTTTTACCTGAACCATTCGCACCGACTATATGCAATATCTGTCCTGGCAAAAGTCTAAATGTGAGTTGTTTAAACAGAATTCTGCCATTACGTGCATAGGAAAGTTTTTCCACTTTTAACACTATTCAATCCTTGATAAATAACGATTTTCAGTCGCATTTTTATTCGCAGTTTCATTTTTTCATACCCGCTGTTTGGGTATTTTAATCTGCTCTGTTGTATACTGCGCTAAGCGTACGCTATATTATTCCTTTTCCAGATTACTTAAAAGGCCAAATACCATGTCATTTCTTCTTCAATACGTTGTATTTCTAGCGAAGCTATTTACATTGGTACTCGCTATTTTAATAGTCACCGCCGGCGTTTTTTCTGTTGCTCGCAAAGCAAAAGAACAAAACAAGAATAAACTTTGCGTTAAAAAACTTAATAAAAAATATCA
Organism: Rickettsiella endosymbiont of Miltochrista miniata; assembly: GCF_964031245.1. Taxonomy (NCBI): domain Bacteria; kingdom Pseudomonadati; phylum Pseudomonadota; class Gammaproteobacteria; order Legionellales; family Coxiellaceae; genus Rickettsiella; species Rickettsiella endosymbiont of Miltochrista miniata. Next base: position 495,063 of record NZ_OZ035017.1, on the reverse strand, counting down.
AGAATTTGCTGAAACCTTAAACTCGGAAATTCTTAATAAAAAACAACTCAGAAAGTATGCTAAAGAACAAAAAATTAAATTAAAAAAGACAGCTAAATTAGTAAAAAAACGGGTATTTGTTTTAAATTTTCAAGGTGACATCAAGGCTACAGCGGTTAATAGTCTACGCGAAGAAATTACTGCGCTCCTCCAAGTAGCTACACCACAAGATGAAGTGGTATTACGATTAGAAAGTGGCGGAGGAATGGTTGCTCCTTATGGCTTAGCGGCTTCACAGTTACAACGTTTAAAAGATAAACGCATCCCTTTGACAGTGACCATAGATAAAATAGCCGCAAGTGGTGGATATTTAATGGCCTGCGTGGGAGATAAAATCTTAGCAGCGCCGTTTGCGATTATTGGCTCAATCGGTGTTGTGGCACAACTTCCTAACTTTCATCGTTTTTTGAAAAAAAGAGATATTGATTTCGAATTGTTAACCGCCGGAGAATATAAACGTACACTCACCATTTTTGGAGAAAACACACCTAAAGCACGCGAAAAAACCCTACAAGACTTAGAAGAAATCCATCATCTTTTTAAAGCCTTTATTCAGGCTAATCGTAAGCAAGTTGATATGACTGAGGTGGCTACTGGCGCTCATTGGCTGGCAAAAGATGCCCTTGCACTTAATCTAGTCGATGAACTCATCACCAGCGATGATTATTTAAGTCTGTTGGCAGGTAGTGATAAAGCAGAAATTTATGAATGCCAGTATCTGACTAAAAAATCGGTGACAGAGAAATTAAGCAGTAATGTACAATCAGCCCTTAGTAAATTAATGTGGTTTAAAACTAGCGCTCGATCCTGAAGACTAAGCTTTCGCTGCAGCAGCTAGTCTGTAAAAGATGTATCATTGAAATCGAGTTTCTTGACAGACCTCTTGCATATCCCAGTGATAGGCTTAAGTTCGAGACAAACGATAGTCGAGGACCGGAGTTTACATGAGTAAATGAGGACCGTAGACTAGCGTTTAACGATGAAATTAAGTCTAGCACGCCGGTTATGCAACTGGTCTACTCTTTTCTATGCAATTTTATGACCTATTATAAAGAAATCTGCGCGCTCATTGCCGGTGGCTTGCTAGCCTTTGCCTTTGCCCCGATGGGTATTTATCCTTTAGCTATTTTCTCTCCCGCTTTATTGTTATTACTCTGGTTAAATAGCTCTGCCAAACATGCGTTGGTTTTAGGATTACTTTTTGGTATTGGTTTTTATGGTATTGGCGTCTCATGGGTATTTATTAGTATTCATGAATTTGGCCATACTTCACTTTTTTTAGCCTCGTTAATTACCTGCCTATTTATTTTTATATTATCTTTATTTACAGGCATCCAAGGTTTTCTATTAAACCGTTTTTTTCCTACTAACACATTCATCAAGTTTTATTTAATCTTTCCTAGCTCTTGGGCATTAACGGAATGGGTTAGGAGCTGGATATTGACCGGTTTTCCTTGGGTATTATTAGGAACGAGCCAAGTAAACACTCCCCTCAGCGGCTTTGCTCCGATTTTTGGAATCTATGGACTGGCATTTTTAATTGCTTTGACAGCGAGTTTGTTGCTCACTTTATTTTGTCCTTTTTTAAATAAACGTTTTGATTGTCAGTTCGATCTAAAAAAATTTCATTATTACCGTCCCTTATTTGCACTGATAGGTTTATGGGCCATTGGTTATGCCTTAAGTTTTATCCCTTGGACACATATCCAAGGAAAACCTATTCAAATCAGTCTGATACAGGCTAATATTCCCCAAGAAATAAAATGGGAACCTGAATATCAAAAAGCATCATTAATACACTATCAACAATTAACACAATCGCATTGGAATAGTCGACTCATCATTTGGCCCGAAGCCGCCATTCCTCTGTTACAAAATCAAGCCAAACCTTTTTTAAAGCAGCTTGACCAGCAAGCCAAACTGCATAAAACCACGCTAATTACCGGGATTCCTATCCAAAAAGGCTTTAAATACTACAATAGCATGTTAGCGTTGGGCCTGGATCAGGCTACTTACTATAAACAACGATTGGTTATCTTTGGTGAATATCTCCCTTGGTGGATCATCTGGGCTCATGGCTTATTAAATTTATTAGATATCCCCATGTCTAGTTTTTCACCGGGACCCAATCATCAACCCACATTCAACGTAGCCAACGTTGATTTAGGCACATTTATTTGTTACGAAATTGCCTATTCCAACTTAGTGCGGCAATCACTGAAAGATCATGCTCAGATATTACTCACCATTAACGATGATGCTTGGTTCGGTCACTCTTTTGCCTTAGCTCAACATCTACAAATTGCTCAGTTTCAAGCCTTAGCCACCGGGCGCTATTTAGCTTTTTTAAGCAATACTGGGCTAACGGCTATCGTGACACCAAAGGGAAAAATTATAGCGGAACTTCCTGCCTTCGAGATCGGTGTATTAACCAGTTCGATTTATAAAAGTGTCGGTTTAACCCCCTGGGTGTATCTAGGCGATGGTCCCATTATTATCTTTTTAGTAGGATTATGTATCTTATGTTACGCTTATCGAAAAGGTTATACTTAGCCGTTTTATACTTCAGTAAACTGAGGCTCACAGACTTAAGCCTTATCCAAACGGCTATCATAAAACAAGGTATCTAGCCACATGCAAGAACAATATCAACCATTAGCACTTGAAGCTGCCATCCAAAAATTTTGGGAAGAACATCAATGTTTCAAGGTCACTGAGGATCTCAATAAAGAAAAATTTTATTGCCTCTCTATGTTTCCCTACCCCAGCGGTCATTTACATGTAGGTCATGTTCGTAATTATGTATTGGGTGATGTCATTGCCCGTTATCAGCGCATGTTAGGTAAAAATGTGCTGCATCCCATCGGTTGGGATGCTTTTGGCTTACCCGCTGAAAATGCCGCCATCGAAAAAGGAATACCTCCCGCAAAATGGACTTATGCCAACATTGAACATATGCGTAAACAATTTAAACAACTCGGCTTAAGTTTTGATTGGAGCCGAGAAATTACTACGTGTAAACCCGATTATTATCGATGGGAGCAATGGCTTTTTATTCAATTACTTAAGAATGGTCTAGTCTATAAAAAAAGCGCCGTAGTAAATTGGGACCCTATCGATAAAACCGTATTGGCGAATGAACAAGTTATTGATGGCCGTGGTTGGCGCTCCGGCGCACTCGTAGAGCGTAAAGAAATTCCGCAATGGTTTTTAAAAATCACCGATTATGCCGATGAGTTATTAAATGATCTGGATACTCTAGAAGCATGGCCTGATGAAGTCAAAACCATGCAACGCAATTGGATAGGTCGATCACAAGGCTTAACTATTCAATTTAAAGTCAATCATCCTGAATTAGACGCAATTGAAGTTTTTACTACACGTCCCGACACCTTATTTGGCGCTACTTTTATCGCGGTTTCACCTCAGCATCCGATTGCACACTATATCGCTGAACATGATCCGAAATTGCAAGCTATCATTGCCACTTATCAACAAATTCCCACATCCGAAGAAGCAACTGCACATTTAGAAAAGAAAGGTTTTATCACTCAACTCACTGCCTGTAATCCGCTGACCAAGGAAAATTTGCCGATATGGATTGCCAATTTTGTCAAAACTGACTATGGCTCGGGAGCGATTATGGGAGTGCCTGCTCACGATGAGCGCGATTTTGAATTCGCAAAGAAATATGATCTGCCAATACGCCCGGTCATACTATCCACTCCGTCACACGATTATCAGTCAGATCCGCTTATTTCGCATACCGGAACATTAATGAATTCGGGTCCTTATACAGGATTAAGTGTTGAATTAGCCTCTGTAACGATTGCAAAACAATTAATAAAAGAAAAAATAGCCGTACATACCACCAATTACCGACTTCGTGATTGGGGTGTTTCACGTCAACGTTATTGGGGAACACCTATTCCTATTATTTATTGTCCTAGTTGTGGTGTAGTTCCTGTTCCAGAAGAAGATTTACCTGTCGTACTTCCGGAAATCATAGAATTTAAGGGCGTTGGTTCCCCTTTAAAAAATATGCCTGAATTTTATCAAACCCACTGTCCTACTTGTAAACAACCGGCCACCAGAGAAACCGATACTTTAGATACATTCGTCGAATCTTCGTGGTATTACGCACGTTTTGCCTGCCCGACACAGAACAGAGCCATGTTAGATGACAGAGCAAAATACTGGACGCCCGTTGATCATTATATTGGCGGTATTGAGCATGCGGTATTACATTTACTCTATGCACGTTTTTTTCATAAAGTATTACGCGATTTAGATTTACTGAATTCTAATGAACCTTTTACACGTTTGCTGACACAGGGCATGGTGCTTAAAGACGGTGCAAAAATGTCTAAATCTAAGGGAAATACAGTCGATCCTGCCAAACTGATGTCACAATATGGAGCGGATACTTTACGATTATTTATTTTATTCGCTGCCCCTCCTGAGCAATCCTTAGAATGGTCCGATACAGGCGTTGAAGGTGCTTATCGATTTTTAAAACGTTTATGGACTTTAGCGTATAGCAATCCTTGGATAATAGAATTCAATGAAACGCATAAACATAGCCTCACACAGCCCATCGATTGGACAAAAATTCCTAATGAATATCGTAGTTTACGTCGACAAATCCATGAGATTTTACAACTTGCTCGCAATGATTATGAACGCCAACAATTTAATACCGTTATTGCCAGTTGCATGAAACTTTTGAATACACTGCAAACAGCCAGCCATTTATTACATTCTACTGATGATGATGATGCAGTGCTCACGCTCAAACATATAATCTGGCAAGGTTTGAGCATCCTATTGCGCTTGCTGGCCCCTATCGTTCCCCATATAGCCCATGCTTTATGGAAAGAACTCAAATTTTCCGGTTTAATTAGCAAAGCACATTGGCCAAAAGTAGCGGCTGATGCCTTAACCGTTGAAAAAATTGATTGGGTGATACAAGTAAATGGTAAATTACGTGCACAATTGTCACTCGATATACACTATAATGATGAAACACTGAAAGCGATTATTCTTAATGACCCCCAAATCAAACGCTATACTCAAAATCAAACGATTAAAAAAATTATTATAGTCCCAAAAAAATTAGTTAATATTGTTATATAAAATGACAACTCGTTGGTATCCACTATTGTTTAGTCTCTTTTTTAGCTTCATGCTAACTGCTTGTGGTTTTCAATTAAGAGGTCATTGTGAGTTTTCCTTACCTTTTCATACACTTTCTTTGGAATCTGATCAGCCCTATGGCAGTTTCACCAAAGAATTACAAAAAGCGTTAGCGGCGGCGGGAGTTCAAACTGCACTCGCGACTCCAGCATCACCCCGATTAAAAATTCTTGCACAAAACTTTACTCGCACGGCAACCAGTTTAGGAAATGCCGGACAAACAACCACCTATTTACTCGTTTATAGTATTTTATTTCAGGTAATAGATTGTAAAGGTCATGTTTTATTAGCCCCACAACAAATACTAGCCACACGAACCTTTTCGATTACGTCCAATCAACTTGCCGGTGATCTGAATACGGAAAATGATTTACAAGAAAATATGCAACAGGATGTTATCCAACAACTCCTAATTCGCTTAGGTTCCACAGAGTTACGCCAGCAACTTCGCTGCAGTACTTGCCCTCAGCAGTAATCATTATGCAATGTCGATATGAACAATTACACCAGCAATTAAATAAACCTGTTTTAGCACCGGTTTATTTTATCTCCGGTGAAGAAATAGTATTAATTCAAACGGCCTGCAATGCCATACGCCTAGCGGCAAAAAAAGCGGGATTTATCGATCGACAAGTATTTTATGCCGACACACATTTTAATGCTTCCTCGCTGATTGGCTGTATGAATAACTATGGATTATTTGCAGACAAACAACTACTAGAATTACATCTATCACAAGGTTACTCTGAAACCATCACACAAACGTTGACACTCTATACTAAAAACCCACCACCCAATAAACTTTTACTCATAATAGCTGGGAAGTTGGATCGTCGCTTACAGCAAACTACTTGGTTTAAAAGTATTGATAAGGTAGGTGTAGTCATTCCTATATGGCCTCTGCAGGCCGCACAATTATTTAGATGGGTAACAGAACGTTTTCACACCATGGGTCTAAAAGTAGAAAAAGCAGCTATTGAATGCCTTATTTTTGCCACCGAAGGAAATTTATTAGCGACTGCGCAAACGATAGAGAAACTCAATTTATATTTTAACGAAAAAGATCATGTCATTACAACTGGCATGTTGACACAAGCACTTAGCGACAGCGCCCGATTCGATCCGTTCAAACTAACCGATGCTGCATTAGAAGGAAGCTCCGAACGTTGTTTGCGCATCTTAGCGCATCTAAAAGAAGACGGTGTAGAACCTTTATTAATTTTATGGGCACTGAGCCGCGAATGTCGATTATTGGCCTCTTTTGCCTACAAACTTAAGCAGGGCCAAAATTTAATAACGCTTTTTAAAGAACAGCAGGTATGGGAAAAACGTCAACTATTATTTCAACAGGCCTTAACCCGTCATACGCTCACGCATTGGTATCGATTACTAAGTCTTGCCAGCCGGATTGACCAACTTATAAAAGGCATAGGTACAGGTCAAGTTTGGAATGCTTTACAAACACTTAGCCTCGAAATTGCAGAGCCCAGCAACACATGATAGGTATATTTGGGGGCAGCTTCGATCCCATCCATTATGGGCATTTACACGTTGCATTAACTCTATATCAACAGCTCCGTTTGAATGAGGTCCGTTTCATTCCTTGTAAGAATCCTGTTAATAACAAAAAAATAGTGGCTAGTGAACAACAGCGACTCACCATGCTGCAACTTGCTTTGCAGCCGTATTCGTATTTTTCAATTGACCAACGAGAATTACACCGCGGCACTCCTTCCTATATGATAGAAACCTTAGCATCTCTACGTATTGAATTGGGTAATACGCCTTTAGGACTTATTTTGGGATATGATAACTTAGCAACATTAGATCGCTGGCATCAATGGGCATCCCTAATTGATTACGCACATTTATTAATTGTGCCTAGACCCGATCATGCTGAATCTTATCCTAAGGAAGTCCACGCTTTTGTTGAACGATATCAAACCCAGAATCTTTTGTTATTATCACAACAACCCGCTGGATTATTATTCATGACTGATGTACAAGCTTTACCCATTTCGGCTACTTACATACGCAACACTATTGCGAGTGGTAATTACCCTGTTGGTTTATTACCTCCTGCCGTCCTTGATTACATTTTGGAACAAAAGTTATATTTATGACACAACCTACTTTAAATAAAGATCTGCAAACTGACCTAGTCAATTTATTAGAAGATCACAAAGCAAAAAATATTACTGTCCTGGATGTCAGTAAAATCACCGACATTACCGATCTGATGATCATTTGCACGGGAAATTCCAATCGGCATGTTAAAACCCTGGCACAATATCTAATCACAACTGCCAAGGCCAAAGGCATGACCATCTATGGTATAGAAGGTGAGAAGGAAGGTGAATGGATATTAATTGATTTAGTCGATGCTATTATCCATATCATGCTACCTCAAGAACGTGAATTTTATAATCTTGAAAAGTTATGGAGTCAGCCCTAAGTAAAAATGATCATTCATTTAATTGCTGTAGGAAGCCGCTGCGCGTCATGGGCGGAAGCGGGTTTTCTAGATTATCAGAAACGTTTGCCGGCGGAATGTAAACTTAATTTAATTACTATACCGCTCAGTAAACGTAACAAAAATTCTCAAATCTCTAAGCACATTGCCGAAGAAGAAAAAAAAATATTAGCCGCTATTCCAAAGCGCTCCCGTGTCATTGCTTTGGATGTCGAAGGACAAATGTGGAATACACAGCAACTTGCGCAATCTTTACGACAATGGCAGCTAGAAAGACAAGACGTCAGTTTACTAATTGGCGGGCCCGATGGTTTAGGTGACACTTGTATAAACCAAGCTGAGCGTGTTTGGTCTCTTTCGGCATTAACGCTCCCCCATGCGTTGGTTCGAATTGTCGTGGCAGAACAATTGTATCGTGCTTGGAGTCTATTAAGTGGACATCCCTATCATCGAGATTAGAATAAATGAAAATGATATATCAGCTGTAAAACTATCCACGCATACACACCCGCCATTAAATCATCTACCATGACACCTAATCCACCTGGCATTTTTCGATCTATCCATGCGATAGGCCAAGGTTTCACAATATCAAACAAACGAAATAAAACAAAACCAATCGCTATCCATAACCATCCTCTCGGAGCAGCAAACATAGTCAAACCGAATCCACATATTTCATCCCAAACTATTCCTGAATAATCATGCACGCCTATTCCTCGCTCCGTCACATCACAAATCCAGATACCTATTAGTGTGGCAAATAACAAAACCAGTCCGTAATTTACTAAAGAAAAAGACTGTATGAAATAATACAAGGGGATAGCAACTAATGTTCCACATGTGCCCGGCGCAAAGGGTGATAATCCTGCACCAAAACCAAAAGCAATTAAGTAGATAGGATGACTAAATACTTTACGTACTAAATCTTTTTGCATAGTTTCTCTCATATTCAATAAAGAAAAAATTATATACTGATTAGAAGCCACGGCGAACAGATAACAGCCCGCCAATCATTAGATAAAATGTTGAAATCCGGTTCTATCAATATTAAAAGTTGATCCATTTTTACCAAGCAATACTGATCCGGGTTCTTTTTTAATCGTTCCTATACAGGTATATGGCGTATTCAATGCGGCTAAATGTTGTTGCAATGCTCTTTCCTGCGATTCTGGCACAGTAAAACATAACTCGTAATCATCTCCTGAACTTAAAGCTAATTGCCATGCCCTTTCAGGAGGTAAAGTTCGCAGACTATCTGAAAGAGGAAGTTTTTCTAGTTGCAGTATCGCACCCACTTGATTGGAGGATAAGATATGACCCAAATCGGCCGCTAATCCATCTGAAACATCAATAGCACTGCTTGCAATTTTCCTTAGCGCTAAACCTATCTCGACGCGAGGTTCTGGTCGATTTAAACGCTGCATGACTGCAAGAGTTTGAGAGGATGTTAATCCTAAGCTATCCTCTCTATTTATTGTTTCTAGCGCCAAGCCCGCGTCACCCAAGGTTCCGGTGACATAAATGCGATCACCTGCGCGTGCTCCGATACGACATAAGGCTTTTCCCGGCGGAACAAACCCCAAGGCTTGAACAGTAATAGTTAGCGGCCCTTGCGTCATATCTCCCCCTACTAGTTGCAATTGGAAACGTTGCATTAAGGGGAAAAAACCCTCGCTAAATTTTCTAAGCCAGATTTCATTGGCATTAGGAAGCGTAAGTGCCAATAATATCCATGCCGGATCAGCACCCATTGCGGCGAGATCACTTAAACTAACTGCTAACGCTTTATATCCAATATCAGCGGGTGATGTATTTTCAGGAAAATGCCGACCTGATACTAATGTGTCAGTAGTCACTACCAGTTGTTGGCCAAGTGGCACTCGTAATAAAGCGGCGTCATCGCCTATACCTAAAATAACATCTTTACGATTGCTAGGTTCTTGATTAAAAAAATGTTGAATCAAATCAAATTCATTAACCGGCATTATTAATTAATAAGATTAGAAAATATATCCATTATTTACATTCCATAGGGCGATTTTTTTTTGCTAGTAAATGTAAAATACCATTAACGTATTTATAACTATCGGTAGCACCAAACATTTTGGCTAATTCGATAGATTCATTTAAAACCACTTTATAAGGAACTTCCATACATTGAAGCAATTCAAAAGCACCCAATCTCAAAATTGCCAGTTCTACCAAATCTAATTCTTTCAGTGGACGATCTAAGCATTCCTGTAAATGATTATCTAATGATGCATGATCCTGCAAGACTCCTTGAACTAACAAAAGAAAATAAGCGGTATCTACGCTCACCATTTCTTCTTGATCCAAAAATTTAGCTTGAATAACAGAAAATTTTTCCTGCGTTAAATGCCATTGATAAATGGCTTGCATAGCAAAACGACGTGCGCGTTGTTTTGACTTAAAATTATTTTTTTTCGATTTCAGTGTCATGAGATTGTTTTTTATTAGCAGAAATATCTTGTTTTAATTGCTCAATTGCTAGATTAAAGGCTTGTATATCCTGAAAGCTGCGGTACACCGAAGCAAATCTTACATAAGCGACTGGATCTAAATCGCACAGCTCTTCCATGACCCACTCACCAATTTGTCGCGAAGAAATTTCACGTTCCCCTAATGAGCGCAATTTTTTCATTAAGCGTAAAATGACCGCCTCCACTTGTTCGCTGGAAATAGGTCTTTTTTCCAGAGCTTTAAGCATGCCCGCTCTTAATTTTTCTTGATCAAATGCACTACGTGTATTATCACGTTTGACCACGCGCGGCAATCCCAGCTCAGCCGATTCAAAGCTGCTAAAACGTTCATTACATTGTAAACATTCACGTCGGCGCCTGACCTGCTGGCCATCGCTACTCAAACGTGAATCGATCACCTTAGTATCTGCTTCATTACAAAATGGACAAAACATCATTGTTTCTCTAGAAAAACATTTCTGAGCTCCGAGGGTATCTTAACGCAGAAAAATGGCGGTTTTTGGCCGTCATCATTCAGCCCTCGGAGGGGAGTATACTGGAAATTGATCACATAGTGCCACGACTTGTTTTCTGATCTTTTCTATCGTCGCAGGATTTTTTAGATCTTCGAGAATATCACACACCCAATTAGCCACGTCTTTAGCCTCTTTTTCTTTTAAACCTCGCGTGGTAATGGCAGGTGTACCTATCCGTAAACCACTGGTTACAAATGGTGAGCGCGGATCATTAGGCAGCATATTTTTATTTAAGGTGATATAAGCTTTTTCTAATACCTCTTCAGCATCTTTACCGGTGATTTTTTTAGCTATCATATCGATTAAGAAAAGGTGATTATCGGTTCCTCCTGAGACGATTTTATGGCCTCTTTGCAGCATCACCTCAACCATAGCTTTTGCATTAGCTATTACTTGTTGCTGATAGAGTTTAAAACTAGGATCTAAGGCCTCTTTAAAAGCAACAGCTTTACCGGCAATAACATGCATCAACGGTCCGCCTTGCTGCCCTGGAAATACGGCTGAATTTAATTTCTTTTCGATCTCAGGATTTGAGCGCGCTAAAATTAAGCCACCTCGAGGGCCACGTAAAGTTTTATGTGTGGTACTAGTCACCACATCGGCAAACGGAATCGGTGAAGGATACAAACCCGCTGCCACTAATCCAGCCACATGTGCCATATCCACCAAAAAATAGGCACCCACTTCATCGGCAATATCTCTAAAACGTTGCCAATCCACTACTCGCGAGTAAGCTGAAAACCCAGCAATAATTAATTTTGGTTTATGCTGCTTTGCCAATCGTTCTACTTCATCATAATCAATCAATTGCGTTTCAGGCGTTACACCATAAGCATAAGCTTGATACATCTTTCCTGAAAAACTAACTTTTGCTCCATGCGTTAAATGTCCACCATGGGCTAAACTCATGCCTAACAACGTATCACCGGGTTCAATCAAAGCCATATACGACGCCGCATTCGCTTGCGAACCAGAATGCGTTTGTACATTCGCATAATCGGCTTGAAATAATTCCTTTGCCCTATCGATAGCTAACTGTTCGACGATGTCAACATATTCACAGCCACCATAATAACGTTTACCCGGATAACCTTCGGCATATTTATTGGTTAATACGGAAGCCTGTGCTTGCATTACCAGTGGACTGGTATAGTTTTCTGAGGCGATTAATTCTAAATGGTCTTCCTGACGCTGGGCTTCTTTACTCATCGCAGACCATAAATCGGGATCAAAATCGCTAATAGTTTCTCGCAAAGAATAAGACATGATCAACCCTTCATTATTTTAAAACAAAAAATTTAATATCTAAAAAAATTCTGCTTATCTTACTTGCTTTTTAATCGCTAATCAAAAGCTAGTTTTTTTGACTTCGCACATGCTAGTATTGGGAAAAATCTAACAATATTAAGTTGAGCGGATAAAAAATGTCAAAAATAGAATTGCGTAATCGATTAAATTCGGTTAATAGCTCCTTTAATAAGTTATTAAAACTAAAGATTAATTCACCTGAATATGCAAGAATTGGGGTTGAATATGAGAACATAGTAGAATTAGCATTAGCAAATAACCCTCTCCACTCTAGTAATCAAATAAAACTCATTGAACTCGCAGCTCGTTTAGGGGTCATCCAATGTAAAATGAATTCCATGGAATTATCACCTACTAATGAATCGTCCATTCAGGACAATGATGCTCAACTTGAACTATTAAAAAATGAACTTGTTCAACTTAATAAAAAAAACACAGTCTTCCAAAAAGAATTTTCTTCGCGGAAAAGTAATACTTTTACGTCACAATTAAAGAAAGCTATAAATAGCTTTGAAAAAGATAAACGAAATATACAAGCTGCTTATTCCTATAACTTTGCCTGTCATATCTTAGAGGCAACAACCTCACCTCAGTTAGTAAAAAAATCTATTAATTACTTAGAAATATCATCTGATCTTTATGCAAAAAATGATATGCAAAAAGCAAAAAACGAGACCGCTATTAAAATAGCTAAGACTAAAGAAGCATTAATGCAGTTACAGTTAAAGTGCTCTAACGTTAGCTTGGAAAGAATAAAACCAAAAAATCAAGCGGTACAAATTCCGAGCGTAACCCTCCCAAGCCATAACCACCCAAAAACTGAGCATTTTTCTGTTACTATAGCAAATACGTCAGATCAATCTACCTCTACTTCACCATTGATTGCACCAATGGAAAAGGAAGTACACACTCCAATAATTCCCATTGAAAGTACATTAACAAGCACAGCAAAAAATACATCATACGAACAGGTCGTTATGAAACAATCAGCAATCCCCGAAAATATGAATAAAATTTTGGATACGCCATCGAATAAATTTGCCAAAACATCTAATAAACGTAGACGGCCGCCATTGACCAATTCATCAGGGTCCAGAATGGATTCTTTAATCTTGTTTACAAAATCCAATACCGAGTTATTAAACTTAGAAACAAGAATATTTAACGAAATAACAGCAAGCTTAGAAAGGGCAGAATTCCTATCTGATAATTATTTTTATCTGCAATTAATACACAATGTGACACGATGTATACAACCTCGTTCCAATCCTGATCAATTGGCTCAGCTACGACTAGCCGAAATAGTTTTATATTTTTCCAAATCATCTGAAATTTTAGAAAATAAACAACGGATATTAAACAATGAACATAGCATTAATTCTGTTTATAAAGATTATTTTCCCCTAGAGAAACGACTGAAACCAGAGACACTTAGAGAGAAATTTCAGGCCGAGGATGGACTTAAATCGCTATTTTTAGCAGAAATAAAAACCTATTATAACAATCAAAAAAAATCTGAACCAAATAACAAATCACTAAAAAAATTTCTTACCGAAATACAAGCTGTCATAGAAAACTCTATTAAATTGGCTCACACTGAAGTTTCCCATATTGAAGCAGCAATAACTGAAGGCACGATAGAAATTATTTCTAACCATATAAGCAATTTACCTATTGAGTCAGCGCATCACTGTCTTACAAATATATTACAAATACTTAAAAAATTTTATATGTCATCCGATCAGCAAGATTGGTTAGAAGAAAAAGGGATTCCTATTAAACCAGAAAACTCTCAATATATTGATTTTTTAAGTAAATTATTGGAATTAGTGCCTGCTCCAACATTAAAGGGAGAACGACTAAGAGAGGATCCTCCTTTAATTTTCTTTAAGCCTGCAAATAATATGCTTACTAAAGAAATATTCTTAGATAGGCTAAAAAATCATTTGCTCATGCTCAAAAGAGATTATGTAACCTCCAATAACAAATATTCTGCTATTTGCGATCGCTTAACTCAATTAATAACCACCCAAATTGATCAATCTGTGCTAGATCAGCAACCTATATGGAAGCCTTATCTACCCTAATATATCTATCTAAAAATAGCCGAATTTAGTACGATTAGAGCCATAAAAAATCTGGCTAGTTCAGGCTAATATTGTTAGTATTCTTCTTTTCTAATAATCAATTAAATGTCAGTTATGTCACAACAATATATCTATACCATGCAAGCAGTGAGCAAAATCGTTGCGCCTAAGCGAGAAATCCTAAAAGATATTTGGCTATCTTTTTATCCTGGCGCGAAAATTGGGGTCTTAGGGCTGAATGGTGCGGGCAAATCGACCCTACTGCGCATTTTGGCTGGTGTGGATAAGGATTTTGTGGGTGAAGCACGGGCATTACCAGGAATCAAAATTGGTTATTTACCCCAAGAACCACAATTAGACCCGCTTAAGGATGTGCGTGGAAATGTCGAAGAGGCCATTGCAGATACTAAAAAACTGTTGGACCGATTTAACGAAATTAGCATGAAATTTGCTGAGCCGATGAGCGAAACAGCAATGAATCAGCTATTTGAAGAACAAGGTGAATTACAAACTCAGATAGATGCACAAGGCGGATGGGAGTTAGATCGCAAGCTGAGCATTGCAGCGGATGCGCTCTGTTTACCTCCCTGGGAATGCCCAAGTGACTCAACTCTCAGGCGGTGAACGCCGACGTGTTGCTTTGTGTCGGCTTTTACTATCTAACCCGGATATGTTGCTACTAGACGAACCCACTAACCATCTAGATGCACAAAGTGTGGCATGGTTAGAGCGTTTTTTACATGATTATCCAGGCACCGTTATTGCTGTCACGCATGATCGTTATTTTTTAGACAATGTAGCCGGTTGGATTTTGGAACTCGATCGCGGCCATGGCATCCCCTATGAAGGAAATTATTCCTCTTGGTTAGAGCAAAAACAAAAGCGTCTCGCTCAAGAAGGCAGACAGCAAGCGGCGCATGAAAAAAGCTTAAAGGCTGAATTAGAATGGGTACGAACCAACCCGAAAGGCCGGCAAGCCAAAAGCAAAGCCCGTCTCGCACGTTTTGAAGAGCTTAGTTCGCAAGAGTTTCAAAAACGCGCAGAAACCCAAGAACTCTATATCCCACCTGGGATACGTTTAGGAGATTCAGTATTGGAATTTGATCATCTCACTAAAGGCTTCAACGGACGCGTATTAATCGATGATTTTAGCTTTACCGTACCAAAAGGAGCCATAGTTGGGATTATTGGGCCGAATGGTGCCGGAAAATCCACTTTATTTAAACTCATCATGCAACAAGAACAGCCCGATAGCGGCCATATCCATCAAGGGGCTTCCGTACAGCTCGCTTATATCGATCAAAGTCGCGATTCACTGAACCCTGATCATAGCGTATGGCAAGAAATCTCTGAAGGGCTGGATATTATGACGATTAATCAATTTCAAATGCCTTCTCGTTCCTATGTAGGACGCTTTAACTTTAAAGGTTCTGACCAACAGAAATTAGTAAAAAATCTATCTGGGGGCGAGCGTAATCGAGTCCATCTAGCCAAGTTATTGCGTGCCGGAGGCAACGTTTTACTTCTTGACGAGCCAACCAATGATTTGGATGTAGAAACTTTACGTGCCTTAGAAGAAGCATTGTTAAGTTTTCCCGGTTGTGCTTTGGTGATTTCTCATGATCGTTGGTTTTTAGATAGAATAGCGACACATATCTTAGCTTTTCAAGACAATAATCAAATAGAATGTTTTACCGGTAATTTTTCTGACTATGAAGCCGATCGTTTAAGCCGCCTAGGTGCTCAGGAGACTCAGTCAGAAAAAAGAATGAAATTTAAAAAATTAACGCATTAACGGATGCTGCTTATTTTTCATATTTCATCGAATGCTTAGTGTGATTTATGTCTTGCATTTTGATTAAAACAGAAAAAGAAACCATACAATTAGCCAAGGAATTTGCCGCATGCTGTCCTAAAAATAAACGCATAATCATCTTTTTAAATGGTGAATTAGGCGCAGGTAAAACATTCTTTGTACGTGCTCTAGTAAAAAGTTTAGGCTATCCAGGCTTAGTCAAAAGCCCTACCTACACGCTAATGGAAACTTATGAGCTAGCTGGCTACTGTATTTACCATCTCGATCTCTATCGTTTGCAATCCGCGAACGAAATACTCGACATGGGACTTTGTGATGAATTTGAGCATGCTGCCATTTGGTTAATAGAATGGCCTGAACGTGCTTTAAATTTTTTACCGAAACCGGATATTGTTTGTCATATCGATTTAATTAGCACGAACCGACAATTTCAATTCTTTGCCAAAACTCCTCAAGGTGAACAAGCCTTAGCCTTATTTAACCGAATATAAAGAGTCATTGACTTTAGATCTAATCTTTGCAACCGTTTGTTAAAAGTGATCTTATAAAGGACTAGTCTCCTTTATCCGTTTTACTTATACTCAAGCTATGCTAATGGACTGCTCTTATCCAACTATTCTTATTCCAGCTTACCAGCCTAATGATAATCTGGTAGCGCTGATAAAATCCTTACGTGAAAGCCAATCTAAACAACGGATTATTGTTGTAGATGATGGCTCTGACCTAGATAAACAAAACATTTTTTCAAAAATTCAAACCTTTAATATCGAACTTCTCCGTCATGCAAAAAATAAAGGCAAAGGTCAAGCGCTTAAAACTGGATTTCAACATTGGTTAGACACTAGTCATTCTAAGGAATTAGGCATCGTCACCGCGGATGCTGACGGTCAACATCTTCCTCAAGATATTCTGCATCTCTCCACCGTTTTTATGCAAAAACCCTCGGATCTGTATTTAGGAAAACGCACATTTAATAAAACACCCATACCTTGGCGTAGTCGATTCGGTAATAAATTGACCAAGTACATTTTACGTCTGTTTAGTAAAACAATTTTAGAAGATACACAAACCGGTTTACGCGTCATTCCCCGGGAGCTATTATTACCCTTATTGAATTCGAATGCGCGTGGCTATGAATTTGAGTTGGAAATGTTATTGATTGCCGAAGATCATCAAGTCAATATTCAGGAAGTTCCCATAAAAACAGTGTATTTGGATGATAATCGTTCGTCCCATTTTAATCCTTTGATTGACTCAATCAAAATTTATTTTGTATTTATCCGCTTCGCGGCTATTTCTTTAATTTCGGCCGCTATTGATTTTTCCTTATTTTTCTTAACTTACTGGCTTAAAAAAAATATATTTCTAGCAGTATTATTAGGGCGCATTTTATCTGCCACTTTTAATTTCAAGTTGAATCAACATCTCGCATTCAAAAGTAAAAATCACTGGTTACCCGCAGCACTGAAATATACTGCCTTAGCTAGTTTTTTAGGACTTATTGCCTACAGTTTAATCACATTAATCCATGATTTTGGAATCAACGTATATAGCAGCAAAATTATTGCGGAAATTGCCTTGTTTATACTTTCATTTACCATACAACGGTTTTTTATTTTTAATAAAGTTCCGTCATTGGAAATCAAGTCTTAACCATCCCAACGATCCCAAGGATAAAACCCGATCATTCTGCTAACGCTAAAAATTTGTTAGAATCATCGTCTTTTATTATTAAAATTTTATTATGTCAGGCCGTATCCACCGTTTAACATCGCATTTGGCCAATCAGATTGCAGCCGGAGAAGTCATTGAACGGCCTGCCTCCATAGTCAAAGAGTTGGTCGAAAATAGTTTGGATGCGAGGTGTCAGCAAATCGATATTGATATCGATAAAGGGGGCATGCAACGTATCCGTGTCCGCGATAATGGTCATGGCATACATAAAGATGATTTAATTTTAGCTTTAGATCGACATGCAACCAGCAAGATTCACACACTCAATGACTTAGAACGAATCAACACATTAGGATTTCGCGGCGAAGCCTTAGCCAGCATCAGTTCTATCGCTCGTCTTAACCTAAGCTCTTCAACAGAAACTACGCAACAAGGTTGGAAAATCACTTGCGATTATTACCAGGAACATCCGCTAACACCTGTCCCTATTGCTCATGCACGAGGAACGACAGTAGAAATTCATGATCTTTTCTTTAATACACCTGCTAGGCGTAAATTTTTAAAGTCAGAACAAACCGAATTCGCGCATATAGAAACCTTGATAAAACGTTTGAGCCTCAGTCATTTTGGTATAGGCTTTAGTTTACATCATAATAAACGACCCATTTACCAACTGCATCCTGCTTACGACGAAGCGTCAAAAGAGGAACGTATTGCCACATTATGTAGTCGCGCGTTTGTTGAAAATGCTATCTATATTGATATGCAAGGCATCGATCTGCGTTTATGGGGTTGGATTTCATTACCCACTTTTTCACGCAGCCAAAGCGATCACCAGTATTTTTATGTTAATCGACGCATGGTGAAGGATAAGTTAATCAATCACGCCGTTAAACAAGCTTATCAAGACGTTCTTTATAATGGCCGTCATCCAGCTTTTACGCTATTTATCGAGCTAGATCCGCAATCGGTCGATGTGAATGCTCATCCGGCGAAATATGAAGTTCGCTTTCGCGAGAGTCGCTTGGTCTACGATTTTGTCAAACAAAGTCTACAAAAAGCTTTGGCCAATACTTGTCCTCAGCCACAAACAGTTGAATCAATAGTCCCGGCAACTGAATTAAATGAGAATATTTCTCAGCCATCTGCTGATATTGCTAACCCTCGACAAAGTAGTTTTCCTTTACAGGTTGCAGTAGATCCACCCTCTTATAATACTGAAACTCATCATGAATATATTTCATCCCCAGAACAGAAAGAATTATTGACTGAAAAATCACCTACTATTCTAGTAGCGACAACGCCAATAGGAAATTTGCTCGCCGATCCACCTTTAGGTTTTGCCTTAGCACAACTGCATGGTATTTATATTTTGGCACAAAATACGCAGGGCTTAATTTTGGTGGATATTCATGCCGCACACGAACGTATCCTTTATGAACGTTTAAAACAGGACGTAGAAAATGCCGGCATAAAAACTCAAATTTTATTAATTCCTATTTGTTTAACACTCTCTCAATCGCAGATATTGTTATTAGAGGAATATGCTAGCCTATTTACACAATTCGGCTTTAAATTTGAAAATCTTGGTCCTGAAACCATCGTTGTCCGCCAAATTCCAGAACTTTTAACACAGCACAATATTGAACAATTAGTGCAGGATGTTTTAAGTGATTTAAATCAACATACTAGCAGCCAACATATCGCGGAAAAAATAAATGAATTACTTTCTAGCATAGCTTGCCATAGTGCCATACGTGCGCATCGCAACATGACATTGATTGAAATGAATCAACTACTCCGCGATATGGAACAGACTTCACGTAGTAATCAATGCAACCATGGTCGACCCACCTGGAAACAGTTGTCTTTACCCGATATTGACCGGTTGTTTCTACGTGGACGTTAAACCTGTTGTTTGTCTGATGGGTCCCACCGCCTCAGGAAAAACCGATCTAGCCATTGATTTGCTTTCCTATCTAGACTTTGAAATCATTAGTGTCGATTCAGCCATGATTTATCGCGGCATGGATATTGGCACAGCCAAACCTTCTTCGCTTATTTTAAAACAAGCTCCGCATCGATTGGTTGACACACATGATCCCAGCGAAGTTTATTCCGCCGCTGAATTTAGGGCAGATGCTATCAGTGCAATTGAAGAAATTATTAGTAAAGGACGTATTCCTTTACTGGTCGGTGGAACGATGCTTTACTTTCACGTCTTACAACAAGGCATTGCCAGTTTACCAGCGGCTAATCCTCTGATTCGCGAGCAACTAAAAAAAGATCTAAACGATTTGGGGTTAAATAAACTTCATGAACGTTTATCTGCTATTGACCCGATTGCCGCACAGCGCATTCATCCTAATGATCCGCAACGAATCTTACGCGCTTTAGAAGTTGCTCAGATTTCAGGTAAAACATTAACGGAATTACAGCTCACGCCTACTCTTTCGCCGTTACCGTATTTATTTATTAATATTGCATTGCTTCCTGATGATAGAAATCGGTTACATAAAGCTATCGCCACGCGTTTTCAAACGATGTTAGATTTTGGTTTTATAGAAGAAGTCGAAAAATTATTTAAACGTGGCGATCTAAACGCTAATTTACCCGCACTCCGTACGGTAGGCTACCGACAAATTTGGAATTATTTACTCAATAATATTTCCTATCCTGAGATGCAAGAGCTTGCCATTATTGCAACGCGTCAGCTCGCCAAACGTCAATTAACTTGGTTACGTTCTTGGCCAGAATTAAAACTATTGGCTAGTAAAGATAAAGAAAATGTAAAAAAAATAATGGAACTAGTTAAAATACACTTATAGGATAGGAATTTCGTGAATAGAGCTTAGCAGAAGATTTATTGCAAGCACGTAAAATATTACTCGTCATTACGAGCACCGTAGGTGCGTGGCAATCCATGGATGGCCGCGCTCATTTCATTCGCTCGCCATGACAATGAGTTTTTTCAGACTATTTATTACTGTAGAATTTTTTTAATTTTTATCAACATACCCACCGCCACAACAGCGCCCATAGCAAGGTACAGACCGGGTATGGCAACATTGGAAGTTTTTGTTATTAAATAAATAGCTAGCAATGGAGCTGTACCACCAAAAATGGAATAAGCGAGATTATAACTGAGCGAACCCAAAGTATAACGTACTGCAACCGGTATCAAATCCAGCGTCAGCGCCATCAACGGCCCTTGAAAGCTAGCGGCTAGAAGTGTCAAAACTATTTGCGCAATAATAACGGCAAAAAAAGAACCCTGCGCAATCATCACATAAAGCGGATAGCTAAAACATGTCAATCCACTTGCCCCTATTAACATTAAAGGTTTTCGTCCAACTTTATCAGAAAGCCAGCCGAAAAAAATATCTAGCATGATAAGTAAAATCAATATCATCGTATTCAACGCGTGCGCATGAACTCTCGAATGACCTAAAATATCAGTGAAATAAACCGGCATAAAAATAAAAACGAGATACGTTATCAACGCAGACAATAAATAAAGTCCCATTAATTGACCGATTAATAGTTTATGCGCTACAAAGATAGTTTTTAGAGGAAATTTTTCTATTAAACATTGCGCATATAAATGCTGAAATTCTGGGGTTTCCGCAGTTCGCGTGCGTATATAATAAGCAATTAAACCGCTTATAGCGGCTAAGAAAAAAGGCAAACGCCAGGCAAAACTATAAAGTGCAGGCCCTCGAAAACTAATGAATAAAAGAAAGACGATGAGGGATCCAAATAACAACCCAATCACGGAGCTCGCCCAAATTAACGATGAATAAAAACCTGTTTTATTGGATGGTATCGATTCAACGATAAAGCAAGCGGAACCAAACGCTTCGCCGCCTACAGCAATACCTTGCAGTAATCGAAAAAAAAGTAACAAAAATGCAGCACTTATTCCGATCGCAGCATAATCTGGAAGCAAGCCTATGCCACAAGTGGCTATTGCCATTAGTAAAACGCTGAGACTTAAGGCTTTTTTTCTACCTTGCGTATCACCTATGTAACCAAACAGTGCTGCGCCGAAAGGACGTGCTAAATAGCCCATAGCAAAAACACTATAACTCAGCAACAAACCCACGCTGGGTGAGCTACGAAAAAAAATCTGTGCAAAGATGCCTGCTAAATAGGCATAAAGACTAAAATCATACCATTCTAAAATAGTCCCTATACAAGCCGAAAAAATAAGCTTCTGTTGATCCCTGGTCAGCATTTTTTCCTTATGAGCTATTGAGTTTTATACCAATCAATAAATTTCTGCAACGCTTGTTGACGAAAAGAAAAGTGAAAAAAATCATCCGTATAACGCAATTGTGCCAAGGTTTTATCAGAACCATTGGGTTTAAAGATGGCTGTAAATGGTAATTTGGGATGAGAAGATAAATCTTCAGGCATAATGATTGTGCCGTGACAAACGCCTTCAAATAATTGTGTTTGCAGTCCGTCAGTATAAGCTAACTGTAAAATAAAAGAGGCACGATTGTCTTCCTCTACCAATTTAAATAAGCCCTTAAAGCCTAATCCTTGAAATACAAATTTTGATAATGTACCGGGAAATTGATTATAAGCAGCAAAAAATAAGCCTCCATCATCAAGTAATAAAGGTTGTTTGACCACGTTAAATGCTTTTTTTACTTTATCTGACACTACTATTTTTTGATCTAAACTCTGAATTTCATCAATTTCGATAGCATATTGTTCAACCTGGAAAGAGACAGCAGCCTTATCAAAAAAATCTCGGACTTCTTCGAATTTACCTGCATTATTAGTGACATAATAAATTTTTTTGTTCAATTTCATTTCCAACAGTTATTTTAAATATAGCGATTCAACCACACGATCAGCATTATCTGCAACAAATCCGGTAAAGTAATCATGCCATCGACTGTTTGCTCCTGCTTTTTTGGGATAACGCCATACAAATTCGATAAACCGATCCGATAAAGTTATGACACCATCGGCGAGTTTTATAGATTTAATAGCAGGTTGTGTAGAGCTTTGTTCTATACCTTTATGAATATTACCTTTTATCAAACCGCCTTTTTGATTCAAAGAAATATTTAAAGAACTTAAAAATTGATTAAATATTTTTAGCTCACTAAAACTTTTAGCTAAATGAATCCCCCAAGCAAAATGATTAACTTGACGACCCATGACTAATACCCAAGCTAACAATTCATTTTGATTTTTTACTATTTCATATTCTTGCACGGTAGGTAATGGCCAATCTCTGGATTGAAGATAATTCAAAATGCATCTCGACAGTTCCCTCGCCGCCTGCTCATCTTGTTGTAAAGTACGCTGGTGCAGATATTTTAATTGATCACTATCCAAAGCTGGTGCTAAGCCAGCATAATGATCAATGATTTTTCGCACTTGGGGCGCTAACTCCTCGCGCCGAAAATCTGCAACTACTATTTGCGGTGATGCATCAACGGCTAAGGTCTCAGGAGTTATATCTTCAGATAACCATCTAAAATTATTTTGTTTTTCGGCCAAATAATCCTGTCCGCGAATCTTATAGCCGAGATAAGAGAATAAACAAGAAAGAGTATCCATGCCGGTATAAGGTCCCGGCAAATCAATGATTGCAAAATGATCTAGAAATAATTCTTGCTGAAAATGCTTCTGGATATGATTTTGAATCGTAGACACCTCCATTAAATGAGAGCTGTAATTCTCCCATAACTGACTGAAAACAGAGTTTTTTAGCGTGATTTAACATAGACAACCCTCTTAACCCACTCGCAAATTTAATCTCAAATACTATATACTATTGTCGAACCTGCTTGCGCGATAGTCCGATTAGAAGATTTTTATGAGGAAATAAACCCCGATGTCTAAGATATTTCGTATTCTTATCACTTTTATCGGTGCCGTCATATTATTAGGCCTGGTTTCTTTAATTGGTTTAGTGGTGTTCGTCAATCCTAACGATCTTAAGCCACAGATTAGTCAAGCCGTCACCAAATTTACCGGGCGTCAGCTGCAATTAGGTGGAGACATTCAGTGGTCTATTTTCCCTTGGTTAGGATTACAATTAAATGATGCCAAACTGACTAATAGTCCTGGCTTTGGTAATAATCCTTTTGCACAAATTAAAAAGCTGGACATTCAAGTTCGTTTACTTCCTTTGTTACATAAGCAATTGGAAATTGGTAAGTTACAAGTAAATGGACTCACACTTTATTTGGTAAAAAATGCTAAAGGCCAGGTCAATTGGGAAGGTCCACTGACCTCTTCGCAAAAAACTTCCGGTAATTCAGAAAATAACCGTTTGGATAGTTTAAAACCGGTAGGATTTTTCGTAACAGGTTTAGGCATTCGAGACGGCCATATTATTTATGCTGACCAACAAAAAAATAAACAGGTTGAAATAACTGGACTACAACTTAAAAGCGCTAATCTTGCGATTAATAAAAGCTCACCTTTTGATATTCAGTTTAACTTAAATTCTAACCTACCTAATATTAATGCCGCAGTTAAGTTACGATCAGATATCTTGCTCAGTACCGACAGAAGCCATCTGGAATTCAATCATCTTAATTTAAATACTTTTTTAAAAGGACCTAATTATCCTAAAGGCGAACTTCCTCTTTCCTTAAAAGGTCATATTAATCTCGATTTAAATAAACAGGATATTATTGTTGATGAACTTATTGCCAGCATTAATCAAATTAAATTGACCGGGCAGATCACAGGACAACATATTTTAAACAATCCTAGCTTTAACGGGAGCCTGAACAGCCCGCAAATTAAAACGGGTAAATTAACTTTTCAGCAAATACGCCTCCGTTTTCAATTTTCAAATAATTTGCTTACGCTTAATCCTATCAATGCCCAATTTTATCAAGGCAATTATCAAGGCAAGGCCACTGTCAATCTTAATCCAAAAGTACCGCTCATCACCGCTCAAAATCAATTTAATCAAATTAATACCGCCTTATTATTTCAAGATCTCATTAATAAAAGTCAAATACAATTGGCCGGTCTAGCGACATTGAATCTCAATGTATCAACAGCTGGCGATGCCGCTGATGGTCTTATAAGAAATTTAAACGGGCAAGGTCGCTTTAATTTAGATCAAGGTGCTCTAAAAGGAATTAATTTATCCTATTGGATAGCATTAGGAAAAGCGCTACTTAAACACGAAGTCACACCTAAGAACACAGGTCCGGATACACCGTTCGATAAATTTAATGGTAGTTTTAATATTAATCAGGGTATCGTCACTAACAATGATTTAATCATCAGCAGCGGTCGTCTGCGTGTCAACGGTAAGGGATTGGTGAATCTACCACTACAGCAAATCAATTATGAATTACAAGCACAACCGATCTTAGCCGATGGCAGCCCTGAAGGAATTGCCATACCGATTCGAATCTCAGGTCCCTTAGAACATATTTCTATCAGTCCAATTCTGGATCAACTGAGTGTGGATATCATCAAAGAAAAACTCAGAGGAAAATTAGGTGATACATTGAAAAAATTAGATTTGAACAAACTATTTCACTAATTGCTACATTAAAGACTTCGAATTAGCAATTTTTATAAAAAACGACCAGTGACACTAACCACTAAACAATTCCAACAAAAAATGTTAGCCTGGTTTACCCGATCTGGTCGCAAACATCTACCCTGGCAGCAAAAAAAATCACCCTATCCTATTTGGCTTTCGGAAATCATGCTGCAACAGACACAAGTCGCAACAGTGGTTCCCTATTTTCAACGTTTTACTCAACGGTTTCCGACGCTTTCCTCACTCGCTCAAGCCGATATCGATGAGGTGATCATGCTTTGGTCGGGCTTAGGTTATTATGCTCGAGCACGTAATTTACATCGCTGTGCATTAACCATTGAAAAAGAATATTCAGGAAAATTTCCACAAGATTTATCGTTATTACAAAATTTGCCCGGCATCGGCCGATCGACAGCGGGCGCTATACTTGCCTTAGCATTCGGTCAGCCTGCTGCCATACTCGATGGGAATGTGAAACGTGTATTAGCCAGATTTCATGCCATCTCGGGCTGGTCTGGTTCAAACAAAGTAAGTAAACAATTGTGGGATTTAGCCGAGCATTATACGCCAAAAAATAAACACATCGCTCAATATACACAAGCGATGATGGATCTAGGCGCGCTCGTTTGCACACGCACGCAACCTAAATGTACCGAATGTCCGTTACAAAGTCATTGCAAAGCCTATGCTGAAAATAGCATTGCAAATTATCCTTCACCCAAACCGCGTAAAACCATTCCTTGCCGTGCAATCAAGATGCTGATCTTAGTCAATGCGCATCAAGAAATTTTGCTAGAGAAACGGCCGCCGACCGGAATTTGGGGAGGATTATGGAGTTTGCCAGAATGTTCTATAACGGAAAATATGAAAAATTTTTGTAAAAAACAATATCATTGTGAAATAGAAAACCCTAAAAAAAAATATCCTCTTTTAAAGCATACGTTTAGTCATTTCCAGCTGGAAATTAGGCCCGTTGTCATACCTGTTAAACACTGGTGTCCGCCACTGATGGAATCTGGCCGCATAGTCTGGTATAACAAGCAACAATTAGCATCAAAAGGTCTTGCGGCACCCGTCAAAAAATTATTAAGTCATATCATACTATGAGCTGAGACAACTATGAGTCGAAGTATTTATTGCATTAAGTTACACACTCAAGCAGAAGGGCTTGATTATCTCCCTTATCCTGGAGAATTAGGCCAACGCATCTATCAATCCATTAGTAAACCTGCTTGGCAACAATGGGTAAATCATCAAACTATGCTCATTAATGAATATCGCTTAAGCACATTCGAACCTCAAGCACGTGAATTTTTAAAAAAAGAAATGGAAAAATTTTTATTTGGTTCTGACGAAGTAGCGAGTGCACCTCCTCTAGCGTAGCGTGATCCTCATTAAAATCATATAAAAGACGATTTTATTTCACTAAAAGGTGATTCATGACAGCCCATTTTTCTCCCCAACAGCTTGCTCAATCTATTTTAAAACGTCACCCTGGCTTCCAACCTAAGCTTGGAATTATTTTAGGCTCTGGCTTAGCCGATATTGCCAATAAAATGACTGACAGCATCGCAATTCCCTACACTGAGCTCCCTGGTTTTCCGAAGAGCAGCGTATCGGGACATCCTGGTCAAATGATGCTCGGCTATTTCAACAAAATACCTATCGTATGCTGCCAAGGACGCGTTCATCCTTACGAAGGAATGCAAGGTAAAGACTTTAAAATATTTATCCGTACCTTAAAATGTTTGGGCTGCCATACTTTGTTAATGACGAATGCAGTGGGATCCTTAAATAAAAATGTGGAATTAGGCCAATTGGTTTTAATTTCAGATCATATCAATTTTCAACCGATAAATCCTCTTGCCGGACCTAATGATGAAGAATTTGGTCCACGTTTCTTCCCCATGGATGATGCTTATGATCCAGGTATCCGACATATCATTCAGCAAACGGCAAAAAAGTTGTCTATCCCTTTAAACGAAGGGGTGTATGTTAGTGTTTTAGGTCCTAATTTTGAAACCCCTGCAGAAATACGTGCTTTTAGACAGTTAGGCGCGGATGTAGTAGGAATGTCCACCGTTCCCGAGGTGATTGTTGCTAGACATTGTGGTTTAAAAGTAGCGGTCATTTCTGTAGTAACGAATCTAGCGGCTGGACTTAGTGATGAACCGATTACGCATGAAGGAACCGTACATTTTGCCGCGAAAGCAAGCGAAAATCTAGGCCGATTACTCGAATCCGCGATCGTACAGATCCCCCATTAATGTAATTAGCCCGTCATGGCGAGGCCGAAACGTTAGTGAGGAGCCGTGGGCCATCCAGGGATTGCCGCGCACCTACGGCGCTCGCAATGACGATTAATATTTTGTCTGCTCGCAATGACGAAAAATACTTATCTACCGGCTGAAACAAAAATTAGCTTTTTTTAATGGCTTTAGTTCATGCATAATATCTATTGAATAGTATAACCGCCATCGATATTGACCAATGCACCCGTCATGAAAGAAGCGGCATCACTACATAAAAAGCTGACCAGCTGAGCCACTTCCTCAGGTTTTCCAACACGCTTCAGCGGTAATTTTTCAGCAACCTGCGCTTGAATAGAAGAAAGCGTTAAACCCGTTTTTTGCTGAAATTGTTCTAAAACAGCTTGATACATCGGTGTATCAATAGTCCCGGGACATACACAATTAACGCGTATTCCATATTGGGCATAATCTAATGCAGTACTTTTAGCTAATTGTGCAATAGCCGCTTTACTAGCACCATAAATCGCGCATTGTTCTTTGGCGATAAACGCTTGATCCGAAGCCATCAAAACGATCGATCCGAATCCTTGTTGCTTCATGCTCGGCAATATCTGCTGCAAACAATAAATCGTACCCAACAAATTAGTTGCAAAGACTTTTTGCATAGCTTCATTGGAACTTTCTTCGATATTAGCAAATAAGTGTATGCCTGCATTACAAAAAAGAAAATCAATCATCGGATTTTTCTGAAGAATGGTATGCATAGCTGACTTAACCTCGTCCGCATTTGAAACATCACACTTTAAGTAATGAATCGACTCCGATAGGACATCTGCCAGTTTTTTTTTATCGAGTACGTAAACGGTTGCTCCTGCACCACTAAATAACGCGGCAGTTGCTGCGCCAATTCCTGATGATCCACCGGTTATTATAATTGTTTTATTTTGAAACATTAGATTCCTCGCACTTCAATCTCTCCAAAAGCGTCGGCTTGCGAAAGTTCAATTAAGGATTGGCGCCATAATTCTAACAAAGCCATAAAAGTCACTACGACACCCATACGACCTTCATCGAGTTTAAACAGCTCAGTAAATTTTAACTGAGATTGCGTGGTTATTTTATGCAAAATTTGCGACATACGATCCTTAATCGACAACGGTTCTTCGGCAATGGCATGATGCGTTCTTAAAGCAGCCCTAGATAAAACCGCTTGAAAAGCTTCCACTAACTCCTCTAAAGCCAAAGGCGGAAGTTGTCTGGGATTTTCTGCCGAAACAGACGGCATACCGGCTTCCGCCATCGCTAAAAAAACATCGCGTCCTAAACGCGGCAATTGCTCTAAAGTCTGCGCGGCTTGCTTAGTCCTTTCATACTCTTGTAAACGGCGGATTAATTCAGCCCGAGGATCGGTCTCATCATTAGTTTGCGCCTCGACGGGCTTAGGCAAAAGCAGGCGTGATTTAATTTCAGTGAGTATGGCCGCCATGACCAGATATTCGGCGGCTAATTCAATTTCCAATACCTGCATCAACTCAATATATTGCATATATTGGCGCGTTATTTCTGCAACCGGAATATCCAAAATATCAAAATTTTGCTTTTTTATCAGATAGAGCAGCAGATCTAAAGGTCCTGTAAAGGCTTCTAGCAGTACTTCTAAGGCCTGAGGAGGAATATACAGATCACTAGGCATTTGGGCCAAGGGTTGACCACGTATAGTGGCAATAGGCGTATCGGCTGGTGTCGTAACAATTAGGTTTTCAGTCATAGCGCCAGTGTAATGGTTATAAGCCAAAAAATCTAAAAAAAACCGATAATAGCCCCTGCAACAGCGGACCTAAAATTCTGGCCAGAACACCACTGGCTAATAACAACACTAAAATAAAAAACCCATACACCTCTAATTTATTAAACTGATAAGCCATCGCCGGCGACAAAAAACTAGCCACCACGCGACTCCCATCAAGGGGCGGAATCGGAATTAGGTTTAATAGCATTAGTACTAAATTAATCATGACTCCAGTCTCGGCCATATAAATAATCGGGGCGTTACTGAACCCCATCGCTATTTTTGCGATCCCCACCCACAAAAAAGCCATCGCGAGGTTCGCCATGGGACCTGCGGCTGCGACTAAAGCCATATCACGTCTAGGATTTTTAAGGTTTTGCCAAGTAACCGGTACCGGCTTTGCCCAGCCAAAAATAAAACCGCCTAGGAAAAAAAGGATAGCGGGTACAATAATGGTGCCAATAGGGTCAATATGCTTCAATGGGTTCAAGGTTAGGCGACCCAATAATTTAGCCGTTGGATCGCCGCATTTTGAGGCGACCCAGCCATGTGCCGTTTCATGGACGGTAATAGCAAATAATAAAGGTATCACCCAGAGTATTATTTTTTGGCCTAAGGAAAAATCACCTATCATCTTTTAACTCAATAATTAATTAAAATTAAAGTATATACTCTTGCAAGCTAATTAAGCGAATGGGTTTTTTGTGATTTTAGCGAAAATATATGTCTTTTACTGGGCTTTAGCCTGCTTAATCACTAAAAAATCAGTCATTTTTAAAAAATAACCATTTAATTCTACTAAAAATCTATGTTTAATGAGATTTATTAAATATTATTTAATAAATAGTTAAGTTTACTCAGTTACTATTTAAGTAATTAACAGTAAAAAACTTAATCTTATGCCACCAAAAATAAACCGCGCTAAAATAGAGTTACATCTCTTCACCTTACTAGAAAAAGCTAATCGTGAATTTTCAACTGCATGGAAAAACTGCCAGAATCCCAATAAAGAACAGGAAAGCTTTCAAAATTGTGCGCAGAGTTATGAAAAAATTATAGAATTAATTGAACATAATCGAGAAAAGAATAATATTAGCGATTTACTCCAGTCTTACTATTTAGAAGCTTGTCTCGGTAAAATTCAATCTCACTTGAATGATTTACCTCAAAATCCCTCCAATGAAGATGTTGTATTAAGCAATGATAAAAAGATTAAAAAACTTACAAAATCTTTAACTCGTTTAAATTCCCAGGTTAAAGCTTTAAACCTTCATGGTAAAAAAAATATTGCTCATGCTTTACGCAAAGACTATCGCGATCTATTCAATAAAATAAACGAATATTTTCTTTCTTGGGAGACAACTAGTAGTAGGCATAAAGCAACCTATTATTACAATTTTTCCGAAAAATTGTTTAAAGAATCAAAAAATTTATCTTCGATTACTAATTATTATGACTACAAACATAAAAAAAACCTGCTTTCCACAAGTATAATGTGTTTGGGGATTTCCCGAGATTTTTACAAAAAACTTAATCAACAACAAGATACGAACTTAACGACGCAGCGCATAAATTATATCCAACTTAAATTAGATAAATTTTTTAAAGAATTTAAGCCCTTAAAAGAGTCTTTTGCAAAGCAAAAATCTTCCGACACAAAGCGAAAATCTTCTGATCCTTCTGAAGCGCCTAATAGTAAAAAAAGCAAAGTTACTCCAATAATTGAAGAAAGTATTGGCAACCTATCCAAAAAATCTACAGAAATTGCCGAACCTGAAGCACCCAGTAATAAAAAATCATATATCTCACCTAGCCAAATAAATGTAACGACTAGCATTTTATTACAATCTGAAGAAGAAATGGTTCAGCAAAAAGAAGATCAATTTAAAAAAATGCTCACTCAAATACCTGCGAATGATTCTTTTAGATTTTATGGCGGGTTATTTTTTAGCCTAAGTCAGAAGCTGCAAATTTGTTCTAAAGAAAGTTCAAACCATACTTTATTAACTACACTTTCCTGGTTAACCTTGGCAAAGGAATTAATCGGCTTAACTTCAAATAAAAATGCTGCTGATAATACTGACATCCAAAAAATAGCGACGAAAATAACTTCTTTATCGACTGCTAACCAGAAAAATCTAAAAACCATTAGCTCGCAGAAACGAGCTGAAGCCTACCCCACTTACACTGATCTGCAAGATAGAGACTTACAAAATTTGTTTATCGAAGAAGTCACTGATTACTATTATGGTCTTGAGGCTTTTAACCTTAAATCTGTCGCGATGAATTTTTTAGATTCGATACCAAACCTTATTAAGGAGAAAAGCTTTGCAAGGCTAATTGAAGATACAATAAATAATGTTGGTAAGCCGACTGAAAATCTATTTTATGCCAACCTTTTGCGTGAACTTGTTAAGTTTCATACTTGTGATGAAAATGAGCATTGGCGAAACAATACTTTTTCACCAGAAAAAAAGGATCAACTTAACAATGAATATCTGAGAATATTAACTATTTCCGAAGGTTTTGCGAAAGGATTAAGCAGTGAGAATCAAGCTCTACAAAATAAAATTAAAATGCTTGTCAACCATATCCAGAAAAAGTGTAACACTGAACAAAAATCAAAGGCAGTAGCTCCAAAATTCCCATCCACCGCTTTCTTTCGAAATCCACAACAAAGTAAACCGCTTTCAATCGAATTATTAAATACTACACTCCAAGAACATATCCAATGCCTAATTAAATGTCGAGCACCTTCCATACATTCGGAAGTTATTTATAACGATTTATTGCAATTTATACAGACTCATTGCAAAAACGAGCAAGCAAGCAGCAGTTATTCTAGAATATGCCAGCCATAAAAATGTACTTTTAGAATTCGATTAAATTCCCCTTATAAACTCGCTCAAGTGAATAAAATCCTGTAAAATTGGATCGAAATTTTTCAATCCCAAAAAAAAGCGGAGAGCGCGCATGTCTTACCAGCATATTCAGATTCCAAGTGCCGGCGAAAAAATATCGGTTAATCCAGATTGTTCGCTAAATGTGCCGAATCACCCGATCATCCCTTTTATTGAAGGAGATGGTATCGGTGTTGATATCACGCCTGCGATGCGACTCGTCGTAGATGCAGCCATCCGCAAGTCTTATGGCGAAAAACGTCAAATTGCTTGGATGGAAATCTATGCTGGAGAAAAATCCACACAGGTTTACGGTTCTGATGTTTGGTTACCCGAAGAAACACTCGCTGCAGTGCGTGATTATGTGGTTTCGATCAAGGGGCCGCTCACCACGCCAGTAGGTGGAGGTATTCGTTCGTTAAATGTGGCGCTGCGCCAACAACTAGATTTATATGTTTGCCTACGCCCGGTCCGTTATTTTAAAGGCGTGCCTAGCCCAGTTCGTGAACCGGAAAAAACTAACATGGTCATCTTTCGGGAAAACTCTGAAGATATTTATGCCGGAATCGAATGGGAAGCCGACAGTAAAGAAGCCAAAAAATTGATCGCTTTCTTACAACATGACATGGGTGTTAAAAAAATTCGTTTCCCTGAACACTGCGGCATCGGTATTAAACCTGTATCAAAAGAAGGCACGCAACGTTTAGTCAAACGCGCGATTCAATACGCCATAGACCAAGATCTGCCTTCGGTAACTTTAGTGCATAAAGGCAATATCATGAAATTCACCGAAGGTGCTTTTAAAGATTGGGGTTATGCAGTAGCTAAAGAGCAATTTGGTGCAGAGTTGCTTGATGGAGGGCCATGGATGCGCTTAAAAAATCCGAAAACAGCTAAAGAAATCATTATTAATGATTTCATTGCCGATGCCTTTTTGCAACAAATTCTACTACGTCCCGCCGAATATAGCGTAATTGCGACATTAAATTTGAATGGCGATTATATTTCAGATGCTTTAGCCGCACAGGTCGGCGGCATCGGCATTGCCCCAGGCGCAAATCTGAGTGACAACGTGGCTATGTTTGAAGCAACACATGGTACAGCGCCTAAGTATGCTGGACAAAATAAAGTCAATCCTGGATCGTTAATCCTATCCGCGGAAATGATGTTACGGCATTTGGGTTGGAATGAAGCGGCTGATCACATCATAACCGGTATGGAAGGTGCCATACTAGCCAAAACCGTGACTTATGACTTTGCTCGTTTAATGAGCGATGCTAAAGAAGTCAGTTGCTCTGAATTTGCTCAATCTATCGTCGATCATATGTGCAATAAACAAACACTTACCTCAGCTACTGCATCCTAAAAATTATCATTTTATAATCCTTTGATAAGTTAAGAGGAAAATTTCAATTTTCCTCTTAAAATCGTCCATCTGAGTGTTCTTCCGCACTACAAAAGCGCTAGCAAAGTATCTAAAAAATACGCTCTTCCCTTCCCATGTATTTAGAAGGCTTAAAATTACGCAAACTCGCAAATCCTTAAATTTCGACTAGGCTTAAAAATAAAGGGAAATAATTTTTTCAACATGGACTACCCAGCTTGCACAACAACAGTGAAACTCGCCTTTATGCGAGAAGTCACGGACTTTATACGATTCGAAAAGGAGGGCTACCATGTTTAGCAAAGAGCTTGAAGTTAGTTTAAATTCGATATTTAAACAAGCCCGTGAAAAACGTTATGAATATTTAACGGTTGAACATCTATTGTTAGCACTTTTAGATGAACCTTCTGCCGTTTCCGCTTTGAAAGCATGCGGAGCGAATTTAAATCGACTTAAGAACGAGATTAGTAATTTTATTGCAGCAACCACACCTTTGTTTCCTTCTGCTGATCCTAATCTTGATATACAACCTACATTAGGTTTTCAACGGGTTTTGCAACGCGCTATTTTTCAAGTACAGTCCAGCGGAAAAACCCAAGTACATGGCGTTAATATTTTAGCTGCTATTTTCGGTGAACAAGATAGCCAAGCCATTTATTTTTTGCGTCGAGAAAATGTCACGCGCTCAGATGTATCGAATTACATATCTCAAGGGCTACCTAAATTGCAAGATAATTTGGAGCCTAAATTAAATCAGTTTGTGACTGAAGAAGAAGTCACTATAGAAGGTCCTGGAAATAGTCCATTAGAACTTTATGCGATTAATTTAAATAGCAAAGCGCGTCTTGGAAAAATTGATCCTTTAATTGGCCGAGAAGAAGAATTAGCGCGCGTGATTCAAATTCTTTGTCGCCGTCGTAAAAATAATCCTTTATTGGTCGGTGAAGCCGGCGTCGGTAAAACGGCGATTGTCGAAGGACTCGCTAAAGCAATTATTGAAAAAAGAGTTCCCTCTGTTCTCGCTAACAGCACCATATATTCTTTAGACCTCGGTAGTTTATTAGCCGGAACCAAATATCGAGGGGATTTTGAAAAAAGATTTAAGGCTTTATTAGCACAACTCAAACAAGAACCTCAATCAGTACTCTTTATTGATGAGATTCATGTTGTCATTGGTGCGGGTGCTGCTTCAGGCGGCGTGATGGACGCCTCTAATTTAATTAAGCCTTTACTCACAACCGGCGAATTAAAATGCATCGGTGCTACCACTTACCAAGAGTATCGTAGCATTTTTGAAAAAGACCGTGCTTTAGCCAGACGTTTCCAAAAAATCGATGTCCCTGAGCCTAATTTAGAAGAAACCATTGCAATTTTACGCGGATTACGCGATAGACTGGAAGAACATCATCACGTCAAATATCGCATGACCGCCTTACGTGCTAGCGTAGAACTTGCCGCGCGTTATTTACCGGATCGTTTCTTACCCGATAAAGCGATTGATATCGTTGACGAAGCCGGCGCTTATCAAGCCTTACGACCTAGTCATAAAAGAAAGCACATCATCGGTATCCATGAAATCGAAGCGATAGTCGCTAAGATGGTACGCATACCCACGCGCAATGTTTCTGCTTCAGATAAGAGTCGTTTACGTCACTTAGAAACAAAACTAAAAGCACGTGTATTCGGCCAAGATATAGCCATCGAAAATCTCTGTGCTGCGATGAAATTAACGCGTTCTGGTTTAAGAGAAACCAATAAAACCATAGGATCTTTTCTTTTCGCAGGACCAACGGGCGTGGGTAAAACGGAGGTTACACGTCAACTCGCAGAACTCATGGGCATCGAATTACTACGTTTTGATATGTCTGAATATATGGAAAGACATAGTGTGTCTCGCCTAATAGGGGCTCCTCCAGGGTATATTGGTTATGATCAAGGTGGCTTATTAACCGAAGCCGTGACTAAACATCCGCACGCTGTTTTATTGTTGGATGAAATTGAAAAAGCTCATCCCGACATCTTTAATCTTTTATTGCAAGTGATGGATAACGGTAACTTAACCGATACCAATGGTCGAAAAACTGACTTTAGTCATATTATTTTAGTAATGACCAGTAATGCGGGAGCAGAGCAGTTTAGCCGTCAAGAGATAGGTTTTACACCTAGCTTGAATCATGCTGAAAATTCAGAGGCTATCAAACGCGTATTTTCTCCTGAATTTCGCAATCGCCTGGATGCGACTATCTACTTTAATTATTTAAATGCTAACATCGTCTCTCAAGTAGTTGATAAGTACTTACTCGAGTTAGAAGCACAACTCGAAAAGAAACATGTTAGCATGCAAGTTGAGAAGCCCGCCCGTGTCTGGTTAGCTAAACATGGTTATGATAGAAGCATGGGAGCACGTCCCATGATGCGTCTCATACAAGAACGAATTAAAAAACCGATTGCTGACGAATTACTCTTTGGACGTTTAGTCCATGGCGGCCATTTAACATTAACGTGTAATAACGGCGAATTACAATTAATTATTTCTGAAAAAAGGGGAATTATTATCCCCCCTGAAGAACAAAATAAAAATCTCTCTCAAGCACCTATCAGCTAACCAGCAGCAGCAGGAGGCGGCTTAGACTTATCTGGCTCGGAGCCTTTGCCGCGAAATATGATACGACCCTTGCTCAGATCATAGGGTGTCATTTCAACTTTTACCTTATCGCCAGTAAGGACTCGGATATAACTTTTTCGCATACGTCCAGAAATATGGGCATTAATAACATGCCCATTTTCTAATTCCACCTTAAATAAGGTATTGGGTAAAGTCTCAATGACTGTACCTTCCATCACTATCTGATCTTCTTTGGCCATAATTTACCTAAGCTTAACTCTCGCGTGCATTAATTACCGCTATGTTGCCGTAAAAGCCATAGGTTTACAATAACATTTTTTTACACCAGCCGTTATACTCTTAAATAGGAAGCCATTATAGGAAGCTAAGCAACTAATGAGTCACCCATTATCCCAAGTGCATTACGATGCTAAAAAGTTAGGCGATAAACTCAAACAACAGGAGTTGCAACTAGTAACCGCTGAATCTTGTACAGGAGGACAATTAGCACAAACGATTACCAGCATCCCAGGTGCTTCAATGTGGTTTGAACGTGGATTCATTACTTACTCTAATTTGTCTAAACAACAGATGCTAGGGATAGACGAATCACTCTTAAAGCAATATGGACCTGTGAGCGAAGAAGTCGTACTCGCGATGGCTATGGGTGCCTTAAACAAAAGTCCTGCCAGCGTCAGCATAGCCATTACCGGCATCGCAGGGCCTGACGGTGGTACAGAACAATTGCCGGTAGGTACGATATGGACAGCTTGGGTGAGTAAAAATGCTTTCAGTAAAACTGAATGCCAGCATTATACCGATGATCGATTAATTATTCGTTATGCCGCAGTAGAATTTGCATTGCAAACATTGTTAAATTTAATAAAATAAAATATTATTCCAGCCCTAAGGATACAGAAACTATAATAAATTCTATTGGGTTTGCCATGTTGAGTCTTACGGATAACGACTATAAAAAAGAGCTTTATTGCGCTATCGATTATAAATTTTATTGGCTAATATCGCCCGTTGCCGATGGAAATTGCGGACTTTATGCCTTTGCTTGCGGCTTAATTGATGCGATTACTCGAGATCAACTAACTTTAGATAAACATTTATTCGAAGATTTTAGGAAAAAAGTATTAAAAAATCTAGTTTCCTGCCCTCTCAAAAAACTGTTAAAAAATCCTTCGTTCAATTTTAGTCAATTTAAAGTTTTTCTGCATCAACACCCTTCACGTCAAGGACTTATTAGCTTGACTGCATTACTTTCCAATTCCTTACGTAAAATCGGATATGAGGGTTATCTTGAGCTTTTAAGTCAAGAAACTCAATTAACTGATCTAGAAACGGAAGATAAAAAATTAAATCAAGACGGAAATTACGTAGGATTTGAAATTCTTATTGCTTTAGCCAATTATTTTAAAGTAGAAATAAACTTAATCGCCTATAATCCAAATCTTAAGAGTTATTATTGGGCACAAACTCCATTAGACAAATCTAAGTCCTTATTTACATTGCTCAACATTAGCTCTCATTGGCATTATTTATTACCCAAAGATCAAACCAATGGTTTAGCTTTTTTGCCAGAAGAAATAGATCCTCCGCAACCTTCTAAACCTTTATTGGAAAATGCAAACAAGCAACTGAAAAAAAATATCGCGAGATTACCTACTATCGTAAAAATGCTTACTCAAGAGCTAATAAAAACTTTTCACCTCAATGAAAACTTTAATAGCGACCAAGAAAAATTAATCAACGTCGATGAAAACTTATACTTAAAAAGCAAATCTTCATCCTGTATGCCTTGGTTTTTTGGCCGTCCAACACCTGAAATTCCAGACATTCTTTCAACCACCTCTAAAGTTTATAATCGATAGTTAAGGGGGCATGATCCGAAAAACGTTGATCTTTATAGATCGCAACCGATTTAATTTTATCCTTTAACCCAGGAGTAATTATTTGATAATCAATCCTCCATCCAACATTATTATCCCAAGCGCGACCCCGATTTGACCACCAGGTATATTGTTCCGGTTGTTGATCCACCTCTCGGAAAGCATCCACATAGCCGATAGGCCCTAATACCTGATCAAACCAAGCACGTTCTTCCGGTAAAAAACCAGAATTTTTTTGATTGTTACGCCAATTTTTTAAATCGATGGGTTTACGTGCAATATTCCAATCTCCACAAATAATAAAATCGTGTTTTTGCTGGCGTTGTTTTTTCAGAATAGCTAAATAATGATCTAAAAATTGAAATTTGAGCTGTTGGCGTAATTCACCACTACTACCGGATGGCATATACAACGAAGCAACACTCAATCCAGGAAAATTGAGTTGCAGATAACGACCCTCTCTATCTACGCATTCCCAACCTAACCCGGCAGTAATTGAATCCGGCTTAATACGGCTATAGATTGCCACGCCACTATAACCTTTTTTTTCAGCATCAAAAAAATACGCCTGATAGTCTTCAAGATAATGTGACGCATCCAATTGATCCTCTTGTGCTTTGGTTTCCTGCAAGCAAACAATATCTGCATTTTGTAGTTTCAACCATACAAAAAAGCCTTTGCGCGCGGCAGAGCGAATGCCATTCACATTTAAAGTAATAATACGCATATACTCTCAGTAATTTAGAAAGGTAATTTGAGATCGGGATCCATCGCCAACAAGGCATTCCCAAAGAGAGTTTGGATACGCTTTAAGGCAGGTAAATTATCTGCTTCAAAGCGCAGAATTAAATAAGGGCTGGTATTCGATGCGCGCACTAAACCCCAACCATCATTAAACTCGGCCCGGACACCATCTATTTTACTCAATTTCGCATCCGGAAAATCTACATGTGCTTGAAAGGCCTGAATAAATGCAAATTTTTTATCTTCAGCGATAGGTAATTTTAACTCAGGTGTATTAATGCTGTTCGGCAATTCAGCAAATAAATCACTCACATTTTTTTTACTTTTAGCGACAATTTCTAATAAACGAGCGGCGGTATATAAGCCATCATCAAAACCATACCAACGTTCTTTAAAAAAGATGTGGCCACTCATCTCGCCCGCCAATAATGCACCGGTTTCTTCTAATTTGGATTTCATAATCGAATGTCCTGTTTTCCACATTAAAGATTGACCGCCATTTTCTGCAATGAGCTTTGCCAAATGAGCCGTTGATTTGATGTCATAAATAATGAGCGCGCCTGAATTGCGTGATAAGACGTCCATCGCATACAACATTAATTGTCTATCAGGCCAAATAATTTCACCCCGATTGGTGACCACTCCCAGTCTATCGCCATCACCATCTAAGGCCAGTCCAATATCTGCCTTATGTTGTTTCACACTGGCAATTAAATCCTTTAAATTCTCTGGCACGCTGGGATCAGGGTGATGATTGGGGAAATGGCCATCCACATCACAAAATAACTCAATCACTTCACAACCTAAACGACGCAATAATTCGGGAGCAACTACACCGGCTACACCATTTCCACAATCCAGCACGACACGTAAAGGTCGCGCTAAAGAAATATCTTGAGTAATACGATTGAGATAAGCTTCGGTAACCGATATTTGCTGGAAACTACCTTTTCCTGAATTAAAACCACCGGCTTGGATGCGCAAATAAAGTTCCTCGATAGTGCCTTCGGATAAACTTTTTCCAGCTAAAACAATTTTTAGGCCATTATAATTCGACGGATTATGACTCGCCGTTAACATCACCCCTGAACGATAATCTAAATAACGGGTTGCGAAATAAAGCACTGGACTAGGCACTTGTCCAATATCTATCACGTCGCAGCCACTTTCACGCAATCCCTGCTGTAAGGCCTGCATCAAAACAGGTCCTGACAAGCGTCCGTCACGCGCAGTGATAATGGTTTTTTCGCCTTGCTCTTGGGCGGCACTAGCTATCGCTTTCCCCAATGTATAGACGAGCTCGGGCGTTATCGTCTCACCTACGATGCCTCGAATATCGTAGGCACGAAAAATACTTTTTGAAACCTCTGCAAAAGAAATTTGTTGCATATCACCTCTGTTACCTACAAAATCGACCAAATACGTCCATCACACAAAAAATTTAAGCACCGATGCATAAGACCAACTCCGACGGTCTGCCACATGAAAAACAAGTCATGCCGTTAACATGTTTTACCCAACTTATTCACAGCTTACTAAAGTCTTCTTCACTTCATATAGTGGTTGCATAGTATAGAAACCACATGATATTGTGTTATATCATTTCCATAGACATAATTCCTCACAACCTTTTTTAAGGAGCATCCATGAGCGGACTTTCATCCGAACTAATGACTTCTTCTCTTCTGCTTAACAGCGCCGAGATTCTACTACCTGAAGCGGAAGCAGAACAAGAGAATAAACCCATCTGCACATTACAAGTTATAAAACGTAATGGAAAACTTGTTAATTACGATCCAAGTAAAATTAGGATTGCCATTACTAAAGCTTT
This sequence comes from Rickettsiella endosymbiont of Miltochrista miniata, assembly GCF_964031245.1. Taxonomy (NCBI): domain Bacteria; kingdom Pseudomonadati; phylum Pseudomonadota; class Gammaproteobacteria; order Legionellales; family Coxiellaceae; genus Rickettsiella; species Rickettsiella endosymbiont of Miltochrista miniata. Next base: position 454,505 of record NZ_OZ035017.1, on the reverse strand, counting down.
TCTCGCTGTAGAAGGTGGGCAAGCGGCATTGTCTACGCGTATTCATGAACGGGTATCGCAACTCACACAGCAAGTCACCAACATCATACAACAACGCCACCCCAACGGTGGAACATTGCCTATTGAAGCCATACAAGATCAAGTTGAGTTAGCTTTAATGCGTGTAGAAGCTCACCAAGTTGCGCGCACCTATGTGCTTTATCGTGAAGAACGACGAAAAATGCGTGCAGAAACGAAATCACAATCTGAGATTCAATTACAAATAACCTTAGCCGATGGTAGTCAACGTCCACTCGATCTCATACAACTGAGCCTGTTGATCACGGAGACCTGTAAAGATTTAGGCGAAGTAAAACACGAACTCATTTTACAAGAAACCTTACGTAATCTATATGACGGCATGCCTGTCGCAGAAATTGATAAAGCACTCATTATCAGTGCACGCTCTCTGGTTGAACAGGATCCTAATTATACTTACGCAACTGCGCGTTTCTTATTACGCACCTTATATACAGAAGCATTAAACTTTCTTGAATTGCCTACGACGACGCATACCAGTGATCATGGCGTATACCATCACTACTTCCAACACTATATCAAACGCGGTGTCGACTTAGAATTATTGGATCCACAATTACAAAGCTTTGATTTAGAAAAATTAAGTAAGGCCTTACTACCTGAACGCGATCAGAAATTTACTTATCTAAGTTTACAAACTTTATATGATCGCTACTTTTTACACGCCGATGATATCCGATTTGAATTGCCCCAAGCTTTCTTTATGCGTGTTGCCATGGGACTTGCACAACAAGAACCTAACAAAGAAGAACGAGCGATTGAGTTTTATCTTCTACTTTCATCTTTTGACTATATGGCATCCACGCCTACTCTATTTAACTCCGGAACTCTGCGGCCACAACTTTCAAGTTGTTTCTTAACCACGGTAGCGGATGATCTCGATCAAATTTATAGCGCCATAAAAGATAATGCCTTACTTTCAAAATTTGCCGGTGGCTTAGGCAATGATTGGACTTCAGTTCGAGCGATGGGTGCACGAATTAAAGGCACCAATGGAAAGTCACTGGGCGTCGTACCTTTTTTAAACGTAGCCAACGCTTCTGCTGTAGCCGTCAATCAAGGTGGTAAACGTAAAGGCGCTGTCTGCGCGTACTTAGAAACATGGCATTTAGATATCGAAGAATTTTTAGAATTACGAAAAAATACCGGTGACGACCGGCGTCGCACGCATGATATGAATACCGCAAATTGGGTACCTGATCTATTCATGAAACGACTCATGCAAGGAAAAAACTGGACTTTATTCTCACCCGATGAAACACCTGATTTACATGATGCGTTTGGTTTAGAATTTGAAGAAAAATATCAAGCCTATGAAGCCAAAGCTGCGCGCGGTGAAATTAAAAATTTCAAGACTATTCCAGCAGCCAATCTGTGGCGAAAAATGCTAAGTTTATTATTTGAAACTGGGCATCCTTGGATCACATTTAAGGATCCTTGCAATTTACGTTCGCCGCAACAACATGTGGGAACCATTCATAGCTCCAATTTATGCACTGAAATTACACTCAATACTTCCATTGATGAAATAGCCGTCTGTAATTTGGGAAGTATTAACTTGCCTCAGCATCTGACAGAATCAGGAGAAATCGATCAAGCGAAATTGCGTCGCACTATCCGCACTGCCATTCGCATGTTAGATAATGTCATTGATATTAATTATTACACCGTGCCGCAAGCACGCCGTTCGAACTTAAAGCATCGTCCTATTGGTTTAGGTCTGATGGGCTTCCAAGACGCTTTATATCAATTACGACTACCTTATGCTTCAGAAGCCGCAATCACCTTTGCCGATCATTCTATGGAGTCGATTAGTTATTACGCCATAGAAGCTTCCAGTGATTTAGCCAAAGAACGAGGTTCGTATGAAAGCTTTAACGGATCTTTATGGAGCCAAGGAATTTTACCCTTAGATTCCATTGCACTGTTACAAAAAACCCGTGGTGAATTCTTAAACCAAGATCAAACTGCTCATTTAGATTGGGACACATTACGAAAAAAAGTAATGAAAGAAGGTATGCGTAACTCGAATTGTATGGCCATTGCACCAACAGCTACTATTTCCAATATCTGTGGTGTTTCGCAATCAATTGAGCCGACCTATCAAAATCTTTTTGTAAAATCCAATATGTCCGGTGAATTCACCGTGATCAATCCCTATTTAGTCAAAGATTTAAAATTACTCGGATTATGGGATGCCGTGATGCTGAATGATCTTAAATATTATGACGGTAGTTTACAAAAAATTGAACGTGTTCCTGATAGTTTAAAACAGCTCTATGCGACTGCTTTTGAAGTTCCCACACATTGGCTGGTTGAAGCTGGATCGCGCCGTCAAAAATGGATAGATCAAAGTCAATCGTTAAATCTTTACATGGCGCAAGCTTCTGGTAAAAAATTAGACGAACTTTATAAACGAATTTGGCTGAAAGGATTAAAAACAAGTTACTATTTACGGACGATGGGCGCTACACATACTGAAAAGGCAACCTTAGAAAAAAGTCACTTAAATTCAGTACAAATGGATAGCGCAACCGGCCCTGCTTGCTCGATAATTGACCCAGGTTGCGAATCATGTCAATAGACTACTGGTTTCATAAACAAAGTTACTCCTATAGAGGATAAAACGATGAATACGACTGAACATGCCACCGGTGGTTTTACCGGTCTAGAAACACTCGAAATAGGTGCGGCACGCGTACAAGTAGATGACAAGAAGATCATCAACTGTCGCGCCGATCTCAATCAACTAGTCCCATTTAAATATAAATGGGCCTGGGAAAAATACTTAGCTGCCTGTGCTAATCATTGGATGCCACAAGAAGTAAACATGTCGGCAGACATTGCGCTATGGCGTGATCCAAAAGGATTAAGCGAAGATGAACGTTTAATCATAGAGCGCAGCTTGGGTTTCTTCTCAACTGCCGATTCCCTGGTTGCAAATAATCTGGTTTTAGCCGTCTATCGCCATATTACCAATCCAGAATGTCGACAATACTTACTAAGACAAGCCTTCGAAGAGGCTCTGCATACACATGCCTATCAATATGTCATAGAAAGTTTAGGTATGGATGAAGCACGCCTTTTTAATATGTATCGCGAATTACCTACGGTAGCTAAAAAAACAGAATGGGCGCTTCCTTTTACGCAAAGTTTAGCCGATCCGAATTTTCGTACCGGCACACCCGAAAATGATCAACGTCTATTGCGTGACTTAATTGCTTTTTATGTGGTATTCGAAGGCATATTTTTCTATGTTGGTTTTTCACAGATCCTAAGCATGGGTCGACAAAATAAAATGGCTGGAACCGCCGAACAATTTCAATATATCTTACGTGACGAATCGATGCATTTAAATTTTGGTATCGATGTGATCAATCAAATTAAATTAGAAAATCCACATTTATGGACATCGGAATTCAAACGCTATGTGATTGATCTCGTCAAAGAAGGCGTCGATCTAGAATATCAATATGCTTTAGATACCATGCCGCGCGGCATCCTTGGGTTAAATGCTGACATGATGTGGAATTATCTGCGCTTCATCGGCAATCGACGTCTTGCACAAATTGGCTTACCCGAACAATATCCTGGCGTTAGCAACCCTTTACCATGGATGAGTGAAATCATTGATCTCAAAAAAGAAAAGAATTTCTTTGAAACTCGCGTAACCGAGTATCAAACCGGCGGCAGTTTAAATTGGGATGATTGATAGCAGGAAAGTCCACAAAAAAATCCCACGCCTTAGCGTGGGATGTAGCTGGTCCGTTAAATTAATTTCCGAACAAAAACAAACTTTGCAAGTTACTTAAATCCTAGAACACTAACGCTAGTTAAATTATTAATATCAGTATTCTCTTCGTTTGCCCTAGCAGGTTGAAAAAAGCAAACATTACTTTTTTTACTTCCATCTAATTTTTCAGGACTAGAAGAGTTTTCCATCGTTTCTTCTGAAACTCGCTCTAATTCCTGCAGTTCAGCTTTTAATTCTCCGATCAATTGCTTTTTATCTAAACATATTTTTTTCTGTTTATTCAGCTCGTTCGGAAAATGACCTATTCCCTTTGTAGGGAGCATTTCTAAAAAAAAGCACAAAGCGATGAAAATGGGTACTGATACTATCGAATCAGCCACCAAAAAAGTAAAAACAAAATCCCAAGCAGCGGTCGCAGGCACTATAAAAAATGACAGGAGTAAAAGCTCTCGTATTAATTTGCCATCGTTAATATTCTGCTTCTCATCAAAAAAAACTATATTTTCCAGTAAACATTTTTGCTCGTTTTTTATTTTTTTTTCGATATTTTTTTTCTGCTCGATAACTTTGTTAGCTTTTTTACAATCTTCCAAACACTCTCTGTTATTTCAGGAAATCGATCAAGATCCATGTTTTGCATTGATTTCATAATCACACTCATAAAAAAAGGAAACGGATCACAATTAAAAATGTTTTGGCTTTGCTATACAACTCAAAAAATAGTTGCTTGCTGCTAAAGCACTAATCCAAAACGGAATAGGCCAATCCGTGACAAATGCTAAAATGATACCTACCCAGACGATTAAGACGCCAAACAATACCGTTAAAAACAAGCCGCTTAAAATATGATGCGTCCAATTTAAAGCCGCTGCGGAAGGTCCTATCAATAAAGTAAACACTAATAATACACCCACCACTTGACTCGCTTCAGTGACAGCAACGGCCACGATGATCATAAATAAAATAGAGATGAGTGATAAAGAAACTCCTTTCGCTTCGGCTAATTCAGGTTCTAAGCTAGCAAATAATAAAGGTCTTGCAATGACACTTAAGCCTAGCAAACTGAGAACAGAATAAATCAACATCATTTTTATCAAATGCGCGGAAACTCCTAAGAGGTTACCAAATAGTATCGTCATCGCTTGCGCGGCATAACTGGTATAAAAATGTAAAAATAAAACACCTAATCCTAGCGCCAATGCCAAAACGATGCCGATAGCCACATCGCTTTTACTAATTCGATGACCTAAGCTACCCATGCCGATGGCCGCTAATATCGTCAAGATCAACTGTCCTGTTACTGGCATTAAGCCCACTAATCCGGCACCAGTCGCTCCAGCAAAACCAATATGCCCTAAAGCATGACCAGCAAAAGCCAATTTACGAATAACCATAAAATATCCGACGCAACCCGCCAGTATCGCTGCAATCGTACCCGCTAGCAGTGCGTTACGTAGAAAATGATATTCAAACAGAGAAATGATCGAGGTCGGGTCGACAATGGTTGACATGATGATGGAATCCTAATTCTTTATTTATGACAAAAAGTTGCTGTTCATGCTGAATAACCTGTATATCCAAGCCATAAAGTTCACTTAATTTTTTGCTATTGATAATTTCATTGACTGAACCAATCACCGCTTTACCTTTCGCCAAATAGAGTACTCTATCGACACTGGTTAATAGCGGATTAATATCATGCGAAGTAAACAATATCGTAATACCATATTGCAAACGGATCTCATCAATTAAACTGACCAATGTGGCTTGATAATAAGGATCTAGATTCATTAACGGTTCATCTAACAATAAAATCTTCGGTTTATTCAATAAGGCTTGAGCCAATAATAAACGTTGACGTTCCCCACCTGACAAAAGACTATAAGGTCGATTGACAATCTTTTCGGCTTTGACCAACTGAATAACACGTTGCAATTCTTCGGTTTGTTGTGCATTTAAAACCGGTAACCCCCATTGATATCCATTTAAATTTGCGCCCAACCAAGCGTATGCACTCAAACTATTACCGATATTCTGGCGCAATTGTGGCATATAACCAATAAAAGCGGCACCTTTGTGTACAGCTTGTCCGAATAATGCAATGCTACCTTTGGTTGGAGCGATTAAACCTAATATGGATCGCAATAAAGTACTTTTTCCGGCGCCGTTAGCACCTAAAATGGCAATAAATTCACCGGCCTTGATGTTTGCAGTGAAATCTTGAAAAATATAGCGCTGCCCATAGGCAAGACTAAGTTGTTTAAATTCGATGGCGTTCATCTAATGCCTGCTCCACTCGTTTTAATTGATCCCGCATCCACTGATAATAAGTAGTATGCACAGGTTGAGTTTCCATCACTCCTACGATAGGAATCCCTAACAACTTAGCCTGTTGTAATAAATGCAACACTAAAGGACTACTCACTTGGCTATTGTAAAATACTAATTTGACTCGATGCTGTTGTAACTGACGTTGAAACTCTTGTACTTGTCTAGGACTAGGATCGACTCCATTCATCATACTGAGTTGAAACGGAATTCCTTGCATACGAAATCCTAAAGCCTGTGCCATGTATCCGAACACAGGTTCTGTCGCAATAACCGAACTGCCCTGATACTGAACCTTAATTTGTTTTATCAATCGCCATAAATTTTGTTGTTGCGCAATAAACTGCTGGTAGTGAACTTGATATTCTTTTTGATGCAATGGATCATGCTTGACCAAATAGTCACGCAATGCCTTAGCATAAACGGGCATAGTATCAGGATCATACCAAATATGCGGATTAACCCCTTCTTTTTTATGTACTAAATCAGCGACGCAAATAACGGTTCTTACTGAGCCTGAGCCCACATTCAATAAATTCTGCATCCAAGGATCATAGCCTAAGCCATTATAAATAATCAGATCTCCTCGCTCCAGAACCTTAGCGACACTAGGGGTTAAATTAAATAAATGCGGATCTTGATCGGGTTGATTAAGAATGCTGGTGACTTGGACAAAATCTCCACCGATTTGTTTTGCAACAGAACCATAAAAATTCTCGGCAGCGATAATGTGGATAGGCTTTGCTATACTAGGCGTTGTAAAGCTGATTGCCAATAGTAAGGCTAAGGCTAGTAAAAATTTCAACATGAAAAACCCTTTTTTTATACTCACAGCAATGGGATTTTTGGCAAGTGCCGCGAAGAGAGTTGCGAATTAATCGGCAACACAGACAAAAATTCAAGTTTGAAGAGTATACTATATCAAACCTGTCAAGCTATTATGGGACACTATGGGTAAAATTATCGCTATCGTAAATCAAAAAGGGGGCGTGGGGAAAACCACCACCTGTATTAATCTTGCTGCATCGATGGCTTTGTTAGAACAAAAAACACTGTTAATTGATCTCGACCCACAAGCCAATGCAACCACAGGTAGTCTTTTACAAAAAGACCTTGAGCCTCATATTGCCCAAGTACTTTTAGATGAAGTTCCAATAGAACAGAGTCTAGTGGTTACGCCAGCAAATTATACATTGATTCCTGGCTCAGGAAATTTAACCCAGACTGAAATCCAATTATTAAAAATCGAACAACGTGAATACACACTGAAAAAAAAGCTAAGCATATTAGCCGACGCTTATGATTATATTTTGCTCGATTGCCCTCCGTCATTGAATATACTAACTGTTAATGCTTTAGTGGCCGCTCATTTCGTCATCATCCCTGTTCAATGTGAATATTTTGCTTTAGAAGGCTTAAGTAACCTAATGAACACCTTACAAAGTTTACGTGCCACGGTTAATCCCCATTTACAGATCCATGGCATACTTCGTACATTATTTGATGGTCGAAATAGTCTAGCCAAACAAGTTTCAGATGAATTACTTACGCATTTTAAAGATAAAATGTATAGCACACTGATACCACGCAATATTCGACTCGCTGAAGCACCTAGTCATGGACAACCTGCTTTATTGTATGACCCGCAATCAAATGGGAGTCAAGCGTATTTAAGTTTAGCTAAGGAAGTATTAACACGGGATGGATGCGCTATCCCTTCAGTAGGATCTCCTACAGAGATACCCTCAAACGTTTTTTTAAAAAAGCGTTCCAACTTTGAAAAAACTCCATCTGTTGAACAGGTATTATGATGAAAAAATCACGTTTAGGTCGCAATCTTGACATGTTATTAAGTGGTCAACCCTTTGAAGATTTAGTGCAAACAGTCAAACCACACAAAGAAGAATTACGCCATTTACCGATTGAGTGGTTACAAGCCGGTCGTTATCAACCTAGAAGAGAATTTGCTCAAGAAGCATTAGAAGATTTAGCTAATTCAATTCGCACACAAGGCATCATCAACCCTATCGTCGTACGTCTTATTGGTGGAAATTGTTATGAGATTATTGCCGGCGAACGTCGTTGGCGCGCGGCTCAACTTGCTAACCTGAATGAAGTACCGGTATTAATCAAAGTAATCTCCGACGAAACGGCACTTGCCATCTCTCTGATTGAAAATATTCAGCGTCAAGATCTGAATCCATTGGAAGAAGCAGAAGGTATACAACGACTTATTACCGAATTCAAATTAACCCATCAAGAAATTGCCAAAACCTTAGGTCGCTCGCGAACCACCATTACTAATTTACTACGTTTGTTAGGTTTAGCCCCACAAATAAAACTTTTATTGCAGCAAGGTCAAATTGAAATGGGTCACGCCAGAGCTTTGTTAGGTCTTTCAGGTAACCTACAAATTCAAGCGGCTGAAAAAATTGTAAAAAATAAATTATCTGTTCGCGAAGCAGAACGCTTAGTACAAAACGCTTCCTTTATTAAGCCAGATGCAAACACTCCATTAAAAGTTGATACTGATGTACAACAACTTGAACGTAAACTATCCGAAACCTTAGGTGCCAAAGTCTATTTTAAGCAAACGACGAAAGGAAAAGGCCAGCTCATCATCCACTATAATAGTTTAGAAGAATTAGATGGCATTTTGTCGCATTTGAATTAATTTTTCCCAGCAACTTATCCAAGATTAACGCAAAATCTTCAAATATGAAGAGTAGTAATTTATCGCCCACAAGTTATAATTAGGTATTGAAAACTTATCAAGTGGCAGCGTAATGGAAAATAAAACAGTTCTGCATGGACAACATAAAAAAAATGGGGCAATACTCGTCAATTTTGCAGGCTGGCAAATGCCTCTGCATTATGGCTCGCAAATACAAGAGCATCACGTAGTCAGGCAAGACAGCGGTTTATTTGATGTTTCGCATATGTTAGCTGTAGATATTGCTGGGGAAAATGCGATTCATTACCTCAGTTTTTTATTGGCAAATAATCCACAGCGTCTCATCCCAGGAAAAGCTTTATATACCTGCATGCTAAATAATGCAGGTGGCATTTTGGATGATTTAATCGTTTATCAGCTTTCGCAACAACTTTATCGCGTAGTCATCAATGCAGGAAATCGCCTATCCGATCTAGACTGGATGAAAAACCAAGCCCAGCATTATTCCTCTCTCTCTATAGTCGAGCGTACCGATCTTGCGATTATCGCTATCCAAGGCCCTCATGCCATTTCAAAAGCAAGTAAAGCATTTAGCGCAAGTCAGCAATCCCTGATTAAAGATTTAAAACCTTTTTACTGTGTTCAGCAAGATAATTGGTGTATCGCCAGAACCGGTTATACCGGTGAAGATGGATTAGAAGTGATCTTACCCATACAAGAAGCTGAAGATTTCTGGCAGCGTTTAATTGCATGTGGTAACAAACCTTGTGGATTAGGTGCACGAGATACCTTGCGTCTAGAAGCCGGATTGAATTTGCATGGTTCTGATATGGATGTCACTACAACTCCTTTAGAATCCAATCTAGCATGGACAATTGCCTGGGATCCTATCGATCGAGATTTTATAGGACGACTAGCGTTAGTCAAACAGCAAGAAAATTTAACACGTAAATTAGTGGGTTTAGTACTAGAAGAAAAAGGTCGTATCTTACGTAACCATCAAAAGATTATTACTTCTGAAGGAGAAGGTGAAATTACCAGTGGCAGTTATTCTCCCACTTTAGGCAATTCTATCGCTTTTGCTAGAATACCTTACTCACATAACGAAGATTATTGTGATGTCATCATGGGCAGCAAACAATATCAAGCACGCATCATTAAACCTCCCTTTATACGAAAAGGAAAGAAAACTTTCATTTAAAATTGAATTTATTAAAGAGTAATTACCATGAAAAAACTACCCGAATTCCTAAAATATACGACTACGCATGAGTGGCTTCGACTCGAAGATAATAATATTGTTTGCGTTGGAATTACCGCACACGCCCAAGAATTGTTAGGCGATATTGTCTATGTTGAATTACCTGCCATTAAAAAGATTTTAAAGCAAAGCGAAGAAGCCTGTGTTTTAGAATCTGTAAAAGCTGCAGCGGATGTTTATGCACCTCTGTCAGGCATAGTCACTGAAATTAATACCTTACTGAGTGAGTCACCTGAACTCATCAACGCTGACTCGTACGGAGAGGGATGGTTATTTCGACTTCAATTTTCCGATGCAAATGAATTAGAAAATTTATTGGATTTTGCCACTTACGAGCAACAAATTTTGGTTGAGGCCTGACATGCCATTTATTCCTCATACCGATGTCGAAGTACAAGAGATGTTGGCTACATTAGGTGTACATAAGATCGACGATCTATTTGATGAAATTCCATTACATTTAAAAACCGCAGAATTAAATCATATTCCTGCAGGTTTAAATGAAATAGAAATGACACGTATAACAGAACAACGTGGCCAAGAAAATAAAAAAGGGCTTTGTTTTATTGGTGCCGGTGCATACGAGCATCATATCCCTGCTGCAGTTTGGGATATTACTAGCCGTGGCGAATTTATGACGGCTTATACGCCTTATCAAGCGGAAGCAAGTCAAGGAACGTTACAACTGATCTACGAATATCAAACCATGATGGCAAGTCTGACTGGCATGGACTACTCCAATGCTTCGCTTTACGATGGTGCCTCTGCTTTGGCAGAAGCAGTTTTGATGGCTGTTAGAGCCAATAAAAAAACGCAATCAGCGAAAATTCTAATCCCACGCAGCTTACATCCTCATTATCGACAAACCTTACAAGCTATTGTTACTCAACAAGCGATTGAACTCATAGAACTGGCTTATTGTCCAGAACAAGGTAAGACATTGCTGTCCACGCTTGAAAACTGGAAACAACAAGATATTTGCGCTTTAGTCATCCCACAACCTAATTTTTTTGGTTCTTTGGAAGAAGTTGATCAATTAACTGATTGGGCGCATGCGCAACAAGCTTTTGTTATTGCAGTCACCAATCCGATTAGTTTGGCTTTACTTAAAGAACCTGGAAGTTGGGGCAAGCAAGGCGCTGATATCGTCTGCGGGGAAGGACAAGCACTCGGTGTACCACTGGCAGGTGGTGGCCCTTATTTTGGTTTTATGTGTTGTAAAAAAGAATGGCTACGACAAATGCCAGGCCGCATTGTCGGTCGTACAGTAGATAAAAACGGAAAGCCGGGATTTACGTTAACCTTACAAGCTCGCGAACAACACATACGCCGTGCGAAAGCCACTTCAAATATATGCACTAATCAGGGTTTATTAGTTACCGCAGCAACGATTTATATGAGTCTATTAGGGCCCATGGGTTTACAGCAAGTTGCTTCGACGTCCCATCACCTTACTCAACTACTTGCCGATCGATTAACCCAAATACCTGATGTTGAATTAATTTTCAGTAGCCCATTTTTTCACGAGTTTGTTATTCGTTTACCTAAACCGGTTCCTGGGTTATTACACGATTTAGCAACCGTTGGAATACACGGAGGCTATGATCTATCAACATCCTATCCTGAATTAGGCCATGCTTTATTAATTTGTGTTACCGAAACCAAAAACTTAATTGATTTAAACTTTTATCAACAAGAATTATCGAAATTACTTCGACCATTACCGTAAAAATTTTTATGCTTATTTTTGAATTGAGTCAACCAGGTCGTACTGCAAAAGCGCAAATTCCTTCCAATTTACAATGTAATAAATTTTCTTCACTAACTGAAAATTTATTACGTAAAACAAAAATTTCTCTGCCGGAAGTTTCTGAATTACAAGTGGTACGACATTTTACTCGTCTGTCACAAAAAAACTTCTCCATCGATACAAATTTCTATCCATTAGGATCCTGTACCATGAAGTACAATCCACGTGGTGTACATCGTTTGGCATCATTGCCTGCCTTTCTTAATCAACACCCTTTATTAGCCGAAGAAAGTTGTCAAGGCACTTTACATTGCTTGTATGAATTTCAAGAGATTTTAAAAGATATAACCGGTATGTCCGGTGTTTCGCTGACACCCATGGCGGGTGCGCAAGGTGAATTTGCCGGTGTTGCCATGATCAAGGCCTACCATACTTCACGTAATGATCACACTAGAAACGAATTTCTGATTCCTGATGCCGCACATGGTACCAATCCTGCTTCTGCGGTCATGTGTGGTTATAAAGTCCGTGAAATTCCAACCAATCTTGAAGGTGATTTAGATTTAGCTGCATTGCAGGCTGCGGTTGGACCGCATACTGCGGGAATTATGTTAACTAACCCTTCGACTTTAGGAATATTTGAAAGACAAATTGAGCAGATTGCTAACATCATTCATCAAGCAGGCGGATTACTTTATTATGATGGAGCTAACCTGAATGCGATATTAGGAAAAGTTCGGCCTGGCGATATGGGCTTTGATGTCATGCATCTCAACTTACATAAAACCTTTGCCACTCCTCACGGTGGTGGTGGTCCGGGTGCCGGACCTGTTGCTGTTGGAGAACGTCTCCTACCCTTTCTACCTATTCCAATGGTCACTTATGAAAATAATCACTATCGTTGGCTCAACTTAAACGATCGGCCACAAAGCATTGGTCGCTTATCCACGTTTATGGGTAATACTGGTATTCTTTTACGCGCCTATATCTATGCCCGTTTATTAGGTCGCGATGGTCTAAAACGCGTGTCAGAATTTGCCACGCTCAATGCCAATTATTTACTTAAACGACTACAACTGATTGGATATATTCCCGCTTTTCCCCAACGTCGCGCCAGTCATGAGTTTATTTTGACATTAAAAACTTTAGCTAAACAATTTAATGTCACCGCGATGGACGTGGGTAAACGTTTACTTGATTTTGGTTTTCATGCCCCAACGACCTATTTTCCTCTACTCGTTCCAGAATGTTTATTGATAGAACCTAGCGAAACAGAGTCAAAACAAGAATTAGATCAATTTATAATGGCTATGGAAAAGATCCTTGCTGAAGCAAAAGAAAATCCAACTTTTTTAAAAAATGCACCGCATCATTTAAGTCATCAACGTTTAGATGATGTAAAAGCAGTACGAGAATTAGATCTGACCTGGGAAAGTTAATCATCATTATCTATAGAAATCTCTCGCATTGCGAGCGCGGAGCGCGCGACAATCTAGGAAACTACCGACTGGATGGCCACGCTCATTACATTCGCTCGCCATGACGGTAATTTTCTATATTATTTTTTATTATTGTTTAATTCAAGAAATTTTTGGATCTTTCTCGTAGCAATTGCTTTATTTCTCTGCTTATGCAGTGACTAACTCTTCTGCAGAAATAAGTTGTCTTGCCATGGCAATTGCCTCAGCATTTAAACCGACATTATGCACACGCAAGTAATCTACGCCCTGTGCTGCCAACTGATAGGACACCATCGCAGTCTCAAAATCTCGGTCTGGAAAAGGTTTTTCTGTTATCAAATTTAGAAAAGATTTTCGTGAATGCCCTACCAATAAAGGACAATTTAAACGACGAAATTGTTTGATATTTTTTAACAAAAAAATGGATTGTTGGGATGTTTTGCCAAAACCGATGCCAACATCGAAGATAAGTTGGCTAGCATCAACACCGACATCGAGCAATTCATCGAAACGTTGTTCAGTCCAATTCAATATTTGTTCAAAGATATTAGGATACGCAGCTAATACAACATTTTTCTGCGCTGGAACGCCAAGATTGTGCATCACCACACATTTCACCGAGCTACCTGCCGCTAACGCGCGCATGTTCGGATCGACAAACCCACTCACATCATTAATCCAGTCTATATCCAACTGCATGGCTTTTTCTGCAACGCTATGATGCCGTGTATCAATACTCAACTTGGGTTTAAACGCCCATTGTTTGCACTGCTCTTTTAATGCTATTAAAACGGGCTCTAATAATGCCCACTCGGTTTCTGGTAAAACAGGCGTAGCACCTGGACGCGTCGATTCGGCTCCTATATCCAAAACTTCAGCTCCTTCACGTACTAATTTTTCCGCTTGAGCCAATGCATTGGGTACAGTTATAAATTTACCGCCATCAGAAAACGAATCGGGCGTTATATTTAATATCCCAACTAAAGCACTTCCTTCTAAACGATGTGGGAGTTGTTTAGTTCCACAGGGCGCTAGCTCGCCGGTATAACGTGAACCCCAACGCTGTAATATGTCCGCAAATTCCGCGGTTGGATGCTGCCAATCTGGCCATAAATCTAGCAATGGCCATAAAGCAAAAGGCCTAGATAATAGTTCAGCATGGGGTATTTTTAGACCTATTTGATCAATCACGCAATTATCCCAGGCCAAAATATCAATATCGATAACTCGTGGCGCCCAACGCTGGCTTTCTTCCCTACCTAGCTGTCGTTCTATTTGTTTAATAAGCTTTAGTACCTCTAATGGAGACAGCTCTGTCTCACAAACAACCGCTAGATTTAAAAAAGGCTTATTCCACGCCACTGGCGCATAGGCAGGGAGTAGTGCTGATGAGCTATAAAGAGGAGAAATTTGTAAAGGTGCAATCTTCTGTGATTTTTGTAATAATTGCAGGCCTAAGCGTAGGTTATTTAAACTATCGCCTAAGTTTGTACCTAAACTGAGTATTAGCATATTTTTTGCCTTAAAGGGCTTGCCTTTTCGACGTTAAAGGTTTATAGGTTTATCTTAATTAGGTATATAATAAAATTATTACTTTCCCAAGAGGTCATGCGCAGCTATGGATTTCGAACAACAACAATCCCGTTTACGAGAGCTTATTGCACACGGTAAAAAGCAAGGATTTGTCACTTACGCTGAAATCAATGACCATCTGTTGGAAGATATTATCTCTGAAGCCGAGCAAGAGCAACTGCAGCTTGATGAAATTATCTTGATGCTGAATGATATCGGCATACCTGTTTATGAAGTTCCGCCCGACATGGAGACTTTACTCTCTTCGAGTATAGCCAGCAGCTCATCGGAAGAAGAAAGCAGCTCAGAAAATACTAATATGCTTGGCAATATCGCGGCCGAATTAGGACGGACAACGGATCCAGTGCGTATGTATATGCGTGAAATGGGCACCGTTGAATTACTCACGCGCGAAGGCGAAATTAAACTTGCCAAACGTATTGAAGAAGGTTTGCAAGCAATACTCACTGCACTCACTCAATATCCAGAAAATGTTTTCGATATACTGAGTGATTTCGTCCGTTATGAGCAACAAGAAATCCGCTTAAATGACATTATTAGTGGATTCCTCGACTTAGAAGAACTATCCATACCACTCGAATTACCACCCGGAAAAAATATCGCTCCTGAAACTGAAGCAGACGACGAAGGTTTTAGTGAAATTAAAAGTATTGATGATAAAGATACCGATGACGATAGCGATGAAATCAAAGCTAAAACCGGTGCAACAGATGATGATGAAGGATTTGGTGAACTGGAAGGCGGACCCGACCCAGAACTAGCACATACTCGTTTTGCCGAATTAAAAACGCTCTACGAAGCCTATATTGCTACGCAAAAAAAACACGGTCGCCACGATAAAAAAGCCTTAAAACAAGCCGCCTTATTAGCCGATGCGTTTACTAAATTTAAATTAATCCCACGTCAGCTTGATAAATTGACGCGCAAAATGCGTGATCTATTAGAAAAAGTTCGCATTCAAGAACGTGTCATCATGCGTTTATGTATTAATGAAGCTAAAATGCCACGCCAACTTTTCATTAGTACTTTTCCCAAAAACGAGACCAATGAAAATTTCCTCAAAAAACATATCAATGCTAAAAAAAGTTATTCACAAGCTTTAAAATCTTTGCACATCCCTGTCACCTCCGCGCAAAATAAGTTGCGTGAGTTAGAAAAGACCATAGGCATGACCATAGCTGAAATCAAAGAAATCAATCGCCAAATGTCAGCAGGAGAAGCTAAGGCTCGACGTGCAAAAAAAGAAATGGTCGAAGCCAATTTACGACTCGTTATTTCTATCGCCAAAAAATATACCAACCGTGGCTTGCAATTTCTTGATTTAATTCAAGAAGGTAATATAGGTTTAATGAAAGCCGTGGATAAATTTGAATATCGCCGCGGCTATAAATTTTCAACCTATGCCACTTGGTGGATACGGCAAGCCATCACCCGCTCTATTGCCGATCAAGCACGGACTATCCGTATTCCGGTGCATATGATCGAAACCATTAATAAGCTGAATCGTATTTCGCGCCAAATATTACAAGCAACAGGGAAAGAACCATCCCCGGAAGATCTCAGTAAAAAAATGGGCTTACCTGAAGATAAAATCCGTAAAATTCTTAAGATTGCTAAAGAACCCATTTCCATGGAAACACCCATTGGTGATGAAGATGGTGATTCCCATTTAGGTGATTTTATAGAAGACGCAACCGCCCTATCGCCTATCGATGCCGCTACCATCGAAGGTCTACGAGAAACCGCACAGCGAGTTCTTGCATCGCTCACACCGCGCGAAGCAAAAGTATTACGCATGCGCTTTGGTATCGACATGAATACCGATCACACGTTGGAAGAGGTAGGCAAACAATTTGACGTAACACGTGAACGTATTCGACAAATTGAAGCTAAGGCATTACGTAAACTACGCCATCCTACGCGTTCAGAACCCTTACGTAGTTTCCTCGATCAAGAATAGTAAATTAAAAAAGAGAAAGAGGTATAGATAATGTGTCCATACCTCTTTTTTCTTTTATAAACTCAAGGTTTAGCGACAGAGGATAAAAATGGTGTTTTTTGCTCAACTTGATCTGTAAGTTCAGGAGCTTTACTTGAGAAAAAACTTCCAACATATTTACCGGCTGTAACAAAATCTTTGGCAACATTACCAAATATTGCTCCCACCGGTGTATTTCTCGCTATTTGGAAAAGAGCCCAACCACCGATTAGCATATCTGAGTTACTAATGGAATTCACTGCGTTATGCGTTACAGCGGATCCGTTAATAAGCATAGGTCCGGTATCTGTAGCATTAACTTGCAAGGGAAGTTGTACCGGTTGATTAACTGCATTAATAGAACGACTAGATCTAACCTCTATTTCTGGACTGCCACCGACTTCAACTAAGGATATATTCCTCTGTCTAGCTCCTTCTCTTATTCTATTTAGAACTCCATTCGGTAATTCAACGGACGTATCATTGGCATAAAGTGCATAATTAAGTAAGCGTAAATTGCTAGCCCAAGGAACTACCCTATCTCCAACCCTTGCTGAATTTTCTAGTATTTCTTTTTTTATATTGTCTACATTATTGTCATTTAATGCTTTGCATAAATTAGGGCCTATTAAATTAGGATTGGAATAACACAAAATAACTAAACTAAGTAATTGATTCGGTTGAAATTCTCGATTTTCTAATTGATCATAACCACGCTGTCTAAATTTACGTGTTACGCTTTTGGTTCTACCCAACATTTCAGACGAATTCATGTTATTTATCGACGGTATCGCATTATATTGGCTCAATACTTCTAACCAATTCGTTGCTTGATTATTTTCTAGTTTTTCAATTAATTGATTAGCACTTAAATTAGTTAAATTCTTATTATCTATTGATTTAATAACTGTTTTAAGTTTATTTGCTTCATTGGTTGGCAAAGAACGCCATAATGTTTCAGGCATAAAATCACTCCTCTTTAATTTTTAATCTATTGTTTAAACAAAGTAACATGCATGATATTCATTTACAAACAAGAATAAAAAAAATTAATTAAAAAAATAATAAAAATAATTAATTTTAATATGATAAATTTACTCTAGAATATTAGGGCTGTAGACATTTCACGTAGGTAACAAAAAATAAGGGCATGCCAAAGCTACATGTCCAAAACTCATTAGTGAGCATACGCCGGGCTATTGCAAACTCGTTCGTCAACAGACAACTCAATAGAAGAAGAGTCTCTTACACGTCTACGCGGATTTTGAAAAAAGGGAGTTGCAGAAAGTTCAGGGAGTTTTTGCGGCTCTAATAATTTATTTAATGCCTCAATTTGACGATCCAACGTATTAAACTGTAATTGTCGACTCTCAGAATCGTTTATCCAATCGCTTAACCGACCTATTTGTTCGTTTAAAGACTTCTCTCGACGATGAAGATATGTATTCACATTCCCAGAGAACGTGAAAGTTATTGTGCCAGCAGCAGTGATAAGACCTATAAGCCCTAGAAGTAGCGCTAACATTATTCTCATCGTATCCAGCTGTGCTCCTAAACCCTCTGCTCGAGGCAAAGTAGAAATCCTATTCTCCGCGGCCGATAGGTAATAGTTAAACGGAACCGCCATCACTGGTAACATGAGTAAAATCATTCCCATATGCACAAGTACCGGTCCTCTACCAGAAGTAAGCATTGAAAATGTATCCCTTTTTTTTATTAATTTTTCTTTTTCCTGAACAACAGCCGCCTCCGTAGGTAATTCATCAGCTGACACAACTAATCCATCTAACTCATCCAAGATTTCTTTTTTCGCAACCTTCAGATAATCAATCCGTGCTTTTTGTGTATCAGTATTTGCGTACTGATACATGAGTTGTATTAACTGGTCTGCTGCTTTATTCGGTGTTAATTGGCTGGCAAAACACGGTTGGTGAGCTAGGGGATCCTCTAGTATACGTTTTAAATACGTAAGCTCATAAGTGTGCCCATGGGGTGTCAGCATAGGAAAGATATAGGGTGCATGTGAAATATTGCATGTTAACGCATCTTCCATTTTAGACAAATTCTCAACAGAGAGGTCTTTCCCTATTATTTCTAACGCCTGAGCAATGGCTCTATTAATCCTTAATTGATCCAATAAATCTAAATCGTTCTTATGATAAGCTTGTCTGATTTCAGATACGGTGAGCGAGGTAGAATCATTATTGATTGTGGTCTTTTCAAAGAACAACTTATGTTTTTGCGCCGTTTCTTCAGATAGTGCTGCAATATCTAACAAGAAATAAGTGTCTTTCTGTTTATCTATTAAGAACAGCGTAGCGAACCGAGGAGACTGGGGATTAGGTAATCTTTCTTGTAGACAATTTAGCTCCTCAACCTTAAGAAAGGACAAAGGTTTGAGCATTGTATCGATATTTTTTGTAGGCATAGCAGGCACTCGTTTTTTAACTGTATTATTATAATTAGCTCGATCTCAAACTTAATTATACATCCAAACAAACTGTAACTAAGAAAACACTTATGCGCGGCTTGATCTTACACTTTTCTAATACCTTTTGACAAACATAACGAATAAATTTGAGACTTTCATATTTGATTTAAAAATGTTAAACCCTTGAGTAAAAAAACATTTCAATATGACTGAATCACTTTAATGAGCGTGTTGAAAAATTGAATTGAATAGATAAAAAATTGTAAAGAAAAAACACTAAAAAATTAGGATCTAAAGATGTCAACACCCCTAATTGATTTAAAAAAAGTTAAAAAATTATTTATGTAAAAACAATTCTTCTGAATCGACCGATTCAATATGTATATTCAAAGGTTGCTCATAGCGATAGAGATATTGTTTTAAATAAGTCGAAAGCTGTGCGTGCGCGTATTGCTCATAATTCATAACCACATACAGTTCATAACCCAAAATATTATTATTTTCTTGAATTAATTTCGTGTTTACATTAATAACATTTGGAAAAGCTAAAACAACTTGTTTAACTGCAGCTAAATTTACTTTTTCACCATGAATAATAAAAAAATTAGCGCATCTGCCTTGAAAAAATAAATAACCATCATCATCGATCTGAAAGCAATCACCGGTTTGCAACCAACGTCCCGATGCTAAGTGATGAAAAGTTGGTTTTTCTGACGATCCAAGTCGCTGCTTAAGACAAGTGTCTGTTTTTAAATACAACTCAAAGCCCTCGGCTTTAAGTTGTAAATGGGTTTCTATCTGCGGAAGTACACGTCCCACTGAAGCAAACTTTGTAGATGATTCGGAATGCGCCGCTAACGTCGCGACACGTGGGCCTGCTTCTGTTAAACCATAGGTAACATAACATTCTTGATGAGGATTTAATCGAAGAAACTGGATAATTTCATCTTTAGTAAAACAATCTCCCCCTATGGTTACCGCTCTTAAAGAACTCGGTAAAGTATAGTTTGCTTTAAGTAATCGACGTGCTAACAAAGGTGTGATACTGATGACCGTAATCTGTTTTTCCTGCAGGATCTTAATAAAAAAGCTTTCATTAAATGGAGGGCCTGTAATCAACAATCTAGCGCCAACCGTTAATGCTGCTAATGCTTGTGCGACAAATGCATAGGAATAATACAGCGGTAAATTAACTAAAACAGTATCTCTAACAGTCAACTGAATCGCATCGACATGCTTCTTAGCATTACGCCAGAGTGATTCAACATCAAACACACACCCGCTAGTAAATCCAGAAGTGCCCGACGTGGTTAATATTATTTCTCCTGGATTTAAATGGGCTTTTTCTTGTTGCGAACATAAATAAAAAGCCTGACCACCGATATCAAAACGTTCCTGATAAGGTACAGCCGCGATTTGTAAGGCACCTTGTATAAAACCATGGAAACCAAACCTTATTTGTAAATCTAATAGGCGTAACTGCGGCAATCCCGGAGCTGCTAAAATAGGAACAAAACCCGCATCTAATATCGCTAAAACATGATAAAGTAAGTCCACTGAGTTAGCTAAAGAAACTAATATACCAGCTCCTTTAGGTATTATTTTTAGAGTAAACCAAAAATTATTAATTTCCTGTCGATGATTGGATTTTTGATGCGTGATGTTTTCTAAGTTACTAACATTCCGATCAGAAACTTTCATTATCGCTATTCCTATTCACATCGCTGAATGCATTTTCAATCCTTTCATCCTCAACAAAAATATGTTCGACTTCAGCATGACTTTCATAATCCTGTTTAATCACAAAAATTGTTTTTAAGTCTTGGCTAAGCCAATGCTGAATAATCACTTCTATGGTTGGTAAAACAGTTTGCACTGGCATACACAAATTGAGTGTGGGACCATGAAAATGAAAAGTGGCACAAATCATGGAAATGCTAGCTGCAGCATTCGCTGCAGTAAAATGAAACGGAGAAACACGCCTGCTGGTTAACAAACTTTTTAACACCTGCTCCGAGGCTTGTTTGGGATAGCTTTTACCGCAAAGAATAACAGCGACATCATCGCCATTAAATCTTTGATCCCTCAATTGCAGCAACTCATAGACACCCAATAAACTAGGCCAAATGACTGGATCAATATAACGAATATGTTGAATTAATGACGCGGGAAAATCTTCTCGAGTTGCTCGTTCTATAATAATCTTTCTTATTCGATAGGATTGCTGCATTCAAGCGGCCTTAATGATTATGCTAGTATCAAAGCCACCAAAACCTAGCGTTAAACTCATGCCATAACGCGCATTAATGCTGGTTTTTTGCTTCAATACCGGAGTAAAAAAATCTTTGATGGGATTATCTAAGCCCGTAATCGGTGGAACTTGTTGGCGTCGCAATGACTCGATCAGTGCAATTAATTCGATACTCCCGGTAGCGCCTAAACTATGTCCGAATGCACCTTTAGTCGCGAAAATAATCGGCTGATGTTGAAATACATGGCGATAAGCCTCTAATTCAATTTGATCATTCAGTCTTGTGCCAGAACCATGCGCATTAATAATTCCAATATCATCGGGTGAAATACCACTTTCACGACAGGCACGTTGCATGGCGTAGATCGCTCCTATCGCTTTAGCATCCGGTGCAGTGAGTCCGGCACCATCATTGGCGCTGCCGCCGCCACAATAATAGGCATAAATATTTCGCTGCTTAATATTTGCTTTTGCCAACACTAAAAAACCGGCGCCCTCTCCTAGCACTGTACCTGTACGAGCCTCATCAAAAGGTTTTAGATCTCCTGATGATAAAGTGCCTAATGCGGTGTGCGCTAAACGTTTTGCATCGGTTAAAATATCAACGCCACCACAAATACACAGATCATATTCACCCGCGGCAATCAGCATGCCCGCTAAATAGACGACATCCGAGCCGGAAGAACAAGCGGTAGAAAGTGTGATGACTTGTTTGATGTCAAATACTTCTGCCAGTTGTTGTCCCCAAGCATCTAAGTCAGCTTCTGCTACGCTTGGATCATCCAGACGCGCACCAAAACTAGTTCCCACAATTAGTGCAACGTGCTTATAAAGGCTTAGATCAATAGATTGTATGCTGGCAGCTAACGTTTTTTTCGCTAATTGAAAAAAACGTTCACTCAGCGATCGATTTAGATCCTGGATACTTGCCGCTAAATTATTTTTTAACGATACCGCTGTAGCGCATTCAGTGATTCCAGTTCGGCCAGCACAGAGCGCTTCCCAAACGTCATTAATATCATTACCTAATGCAGTTGACCAAGCTCGCCCAATAATAGGTATCGGCTCAGCTACCATGCAACCTCCGTAAATTGCGTCACAGCAACACGTTTAATATTTGCTTTCATTGCGGCAACTCGTTTTCCATGCACTAATGCTTCGCCGTTAAAGAAAATAATATCCTGATAGAGCTTTTCAACCGATAAATGTATGTTAACTTGATCACCCGGCACGATAGGCGCAAAAAAACGTCCATTAATCGCGCCTACTACGGTTACTTCATCCTCTTGTAATAATCGCGTACTCAACTGAAATAACAATATTCCAGCCTGACTAAAACTTTGTAGTAAATGCGTACCTGGAAATATTGCGCGTTCTGGAAAATGCCCAGCCATACAATCCATATTCCCGGAAATTGCGAGTATTGCCGTTAAATAAACACCTGGATTATAGTCAATGACACGATCTAAATAGATCATAGGATGTTTATGGCGCAGCCATTTTTTTATTTCACTAAAACCTAATCCTTTTTTTTGCTGTTCAAGCAGGACAGACATCCACTTCTCCCAATATTTTTAATATGAATTCAGGAATCCGCGCTGGTTTATTATTTTTATCCACATAACAAAATGTCATTTGGGCTTTATTGCGCTGCAATTCGGCATTACCCGCATATACTATGAAACCTAACTCAAACGTAACCTGTCGCATTTTTACTAACAACATATCTATTCGTAGCACTTCAGCAAATACAGACGGGGCTATAAAGTTCATTTGCAACTGCGCCACACGTAAACTATGAATAAGATTTTCATCCATCAATTGATGACTATGTTTACGAATAAAATTAAGAAAAATAGTTTCAAAAAAGATAGCATAACGAGAAAAATGAACCACACCTGATGCATCGGTATCGATATGTTCTATACATCGTGTATCAGTGTAAAGCATGCATTTCCCCTTTTTCGCTTTTTTTATTTTTTTGCATTAACAATCGAAATGCAACACTTGCCTTGATTAATCGCTCAAGCATTTCAGTTAACTGTGCGTCATCCATAATCAAAGCCGGCGCAATACGCATAGTCGGGAAAATATAACGTAGTCCATGCGATCTTTTTCCAGCACCGGCCATAAATTCTAGATAAATACCATGATGTATCATGTTTTCTCTGAACAATAATAATTTTTGTGCTGCATATTCGGTTAATTCCACACCAAATAAATGCGCTACACCCCGACATTCCTTGTAAATATCTGGAAAAGCTTCCACTAGTTGAATTTGCAATGTCTGTTGCAGTAATTGACCATGCGTTTTTGAATGTTGAATTAATTTTTGATCGTTAATGACTTGTAAACCCGCGCTCATCACAGCGCAAGAAAAATCACGCAAATCATTGGTAGCCACAGCACCACACGCCCGAACGTTTAATGATTTCTTAGCAATCACTAACGAAATCGGCATTAATCCCATACCTAAACTTTTACCGATGATAGTGATATCCGTACTAATAGGCCCCATTTCATCAACCATCGCAAAAAATTGACCGGTCTTAGCAAACGTCAGCACTTCATCAGCGATTAATAAAGCCTGATAATGTTGGCATAAATCAGCTAATCGCCGTAAATAATGTGCTGGGGGAACTAAAATCCCCGCATCGCCTTGAATCGGTTCAACCACAACACCCGCTAAGTCTTTACCAAATTCTTTAAAAAAACCTTCTAACAATGCCGGATCGCCAAAAGGTAAAAACTTCACTTCTATGCCAAAAGATCCTTGCGACTCTAAACTAGGAAAACCATGCGTATAATAACGCCGGTTTAACAATGGAATAATCCCCGCTGTCCAACCATGCCAAGCACCTTCAAAAGCCAGTATGATTTTTTTGTTTATTTTCTGCGGGTGTTTGGTTTGTCGTCTTTTATCCAGCAAACTTTCCAGTAACAATCTCAGCGCAAGCTCTATCCCTTCTGATCCAGAATTACGGCCGCTGACATGATATTCACCATACGGAAAATGATCAGTCCATAATCCATGCATTCCAAATTGCTGTTGCAAAAATTCTGCACGTTCTAGGCTTAACAATTCATCGGTAACCGCACTGCATTGTGATAACTTAGCTTGTAAATGCTGCCAAAAATGCGGATTATTCGCACCCAGACAAGCGCTCGCATAACCGCCACTAATATCCATCACCTCAAACTGTTGATGTGGATTTTTTAAGTGTACAAATGTTTTATAAATACCTTGGGCTTTAATACAGCCATAAGGTAAACGATGCCCGCCATAATGATCCATATGTAAAGCATTCGCTGCATTGAGCCGTTCTAGCATAATCGACATCATGACACTGTGCTAGTTTGTTCGACTTGCAATTTAACAATGAGAGAAACCAGATTTTTTAGATTGTTAAAATAATCCGGTACAAAATATTCATCCGCTATATCAATGTTAAAAAGCGATTCACATTGATAACGTAATTCAGCAAATGATAAGGAATCTAAACCTAATACCGATTGAAAACTATCCTCGTCATTAATCTTATCGACGGGCACATTGACCATCAATTCTTTGACCAGCACTTCCTTAATGACATGACTTATAGCATGAGACATTTTATCTTTCCTTAGATGCAATGTGAAAATTATAGGAGTTTCGCGAATAAAACCCAGAAACTCAACCTTTTCAGATAATGACTCACTCGTCATTGCGAGCGCGTAAAATATCAATCGTCATTGCGAGCACCGTAGGTGCGCGGCAATCCATGGATGGCCACGCTCATTACATTCGCTCGCCATGACAGTGATCTTTTTACATTATTCGCCTGTAATTTAATTTGCGAAACTTCTACATTTCCATGTTGTTTAAATATTTTCCATTAGAAAAATTTGGCCTAGGAGTATAATTGATAACATTACGCTTGACTAGAAGAATTTAAACCCACTTTTACTAAAGGCTAGCCACATTAACACGATAATTTTTAGCAATCTCCGCGCAATCCTTTTTTACTTGCGCAGAAGTTTCTGCTTTAACAAAAAATCGCCCCGCATACAGAAACGCACCCGCTGCTTGATTTAAACCTTGTCCGGGTCGCACCGTATCCGCCGAGACAATGCTGTCAGGCAATTGATCTAAACCTGTCACCTCTGTAACCTTACAAGGTCCTGCTTTCGGTACAGGAAAATACATCCAAGCCGAAGAAAAATTGCAATCTGACACATTAATAGGATTTTCTATTTCTGAAGGTTCTTGCATATCCGCTAATATGCTTTCTTTAATCAGATCCACGCCATACATTTGCTTCATCAATGGCGCCACCCCCGCACCACCATAACGATTCGCTATTTCCAGAAACACCCACTCATTATTCGGTAAAAGAAAAGCTTCGCAATTAAATGTCCCATTTTCCAAACCGACTTTTTCTAAGATAGCGCTAGTGAATTGACTCGCTGTACGGCTTAGTTGCACATCATCGGTAGTAATTGTAGCGATGGGTTTACGTTGATGGATGTACTCAAAACAAGTCGTCGTGTATTTTGATAAACTAAAAAACATCAATTTTTTATCGCGCACAATACCATCAAAAAGACATAACTGACCTTCAATAAACTCTTCAAGCTGATACCGATCCTGTAATCCATGCTCAGCAATATGTTGGAATAAGTCAGATTCATCATCAAAAATAAATATTCCTTCACTGGCGGCCTGCGCTCTTGGCTTTAATACCATTTTTCCTGGTACATGCCGCGTGAATTCTTTAATTTCTGCCCAGCTAGTTTGACTGTTAACGGCTCTAAATAACGGATAACGTATGCCCGAGTCCATTAAGCTTTGTTTCATTTTAACCTTATCGCGACATAACGTCGCTGTGGCCACCGACGTACCAGGAACAGAAAATTTTTCTCGACATAATGCAGCAGGCAACGTGGAGTGTTCATATAAAGCAATAAACGCCTTCGCTGGGCCGTGTTGCGCGATTAATTCTTCCGCGCACTTTTCAATTTCTGGCATAGCATCGGTATAGGCTTCTTCTAAATTATTGGAATGCGGAACCTTGAGCACACCAATACCGGCTAATTTAGCACGCATCGATTCATCAAGTTGATCGACGATGAACTCATGTACAATAATACTGACCTTATTTTTTTTCCAATCAACCGAGTCAATAATATCGGCGCGAAATCCAACAAAAATAATATGTGGTTTCATATTCTTATTCCTTTAAGAGAGATACTTCAGCCTTAGCTGACGACGATTAAAAAGTATAATTTATATTTTAAGCATTGACTAGATCTTTAAAAAAATAAAAAATAAATTAAGCGCAGAAAACCAGCGTTGCGCGTTATGCCATGACGTTAACAATTTCTTGCCAATGTGTGGTGTAACGTGGCGAACGATGTCCAGCACGCATCGTCCAAGAGGCTTGTGCACCACCTTCCGCAGCAAAAAAAAGTGTGTGCGAACCGAAGATCTGATTTGTCTCATCCAATATTTTCATTAATGTAACTGAGCGCTGTGAGATCGGTTGAATAAATAGATCATTGGTTTGTTGGTGACTCGGTATAATGTCCATTAATAAAATTCCGGCTTTTTTATAATTAAATCCGGTTTTATACAATTGTTTTAAAACCTGCTGTGCCGCGGTAATTAATACACGCGTATCATTCGTTGCCGTCACTAAAGAGCATGTTAAACCCTTCATATATTGTCGATCGCTGGCTTTATGTTTATTAGTAGTAATAAACACATAAATGGCTTGCGTTTTACAGTCTTGTTCCCTTAATTTATACGCGGCACGCGCGGTATAGCGACTCAGTGCACTGCTTAAATCGTGCAGCTCGGTCACAGGTCTGCCAAAAGAACGCGAGCACATAATCTGTTTTTTTGGCGCTACACTTTCTAAACTCAGACAAGAAATCCCATTTAATTCGAGAATAATACGTTCAACTACCACACTAAAACGTCGACGCATGATTTTCGGATTAGCTTGTTGTAAATCAAAAGCGGTTTTTATCGAATAATGCTGGAGTTTTTCAGTCAGTTTACGTCCAATTCCCCAAACTTCTTCTATAGGCAGCGTCTTTAATAACGAATCGCGTAATGGCGCGCTACGTAAATCACAAACACCCACTTTAATAACCCGCTTGGCATAAAAATTCGCTACTTTAGCTAAAGTTTTGCTAGGTGCCAAACCGATTGAAATCGGAATACCGGTCCACTGCTTTACTTTTTGGCGGATATCCATTAAATAAGCCGTTAAATCATAGTATGAAAAATGATCCAGCTTAAAAAAAGCCTCGTCAATTGAATACACTTCCATATCCGGACACAAGCGCCGTAATGAATTCATAACACGTTGTGACATATCGCCATAAAGCGCGTAATTTGAAGAAAAACATTTAATTTGCCCGCGTCGTATCAGATCGCGATACTTAAAAACCGGCGCGCCCATGGGAATACCTAATGCTTTGGCTTCATTAGAGCGAGAAATAATACAACCATCATTGTTCGATAAAATAATAATAGCTTGCTTTTCTAAGGCCGGATTAAACACACGTTCGCAAGAAACATAAAAATTATTACAATCCGCCAACGCAAAGTAAGACAACCTTACACCGCGTGAATAACATTGGTAACAATTCCCCAGATACTGACATTATTCTCTTCATTTACTGCTATCGCCGGAAAATCTGGATTTTCCGCTATCAAAACAAACTGTTGATTCTTTAATTTTTTAAGTCGTTTTACGGTTAACTGTCCATCGACTACCGCGATCACCACTTTATTATCACGCGGCTCCAAGCTACGGTCGACAATTAATAGATCACCGTCGTGAATACCGGCATTAATCATTGATTCGCCTTTAACCCGCACGTAGTAAGTGGCTGCAGGGTGATGAATAAGATACTCATTCAGATCGAGATGCCCCTCTAAAAAATCATCTGCCGGCGAAGGAAATCCCGCATGCACTGCCGATGATAGGTAGGGGATAAGATAAGTATGCGAAATAATACATCGATAAGCACTGGACATAGTTTTTTAAAGTGAAAGAAAAGTTGCGATGGATAGCTAAGCCATCCAGTGCTAAGGAATATCCATCGTCGTCAAGATGATTCTCTCACAGGAAATCTCCATATATCAAATTTATATGTATAAACGTTATATGTTATTTATTTATAAAATAAAGAACCAATTAAATTATCCAATATAAATATAATTATCTATTTTTTTTACCACTTGTTTGCTGCTCATGATCATTTGCAGGAGAAGCGGCATTAGCAGTGTCCGCATTGGAAGAACCCGCAGAAGGCTGAAAAAATGCAGCTGGGTTTTCCTGGACCTGAGCAGCTACGTTTTGTTGCGCAGGCGCAACAGGATCTTGAGGTCTGTTTTGTTCTTCAATGCGCACGACGGGTGCAACATGCCTGCCCATATTGAGTGCTCTAAAAAATAAGGCGGCTGAAACCATTAAAAGCGACATGGATATACACGTGTCAATGATAAACCACGGATTTCTTGTTATCCTGCTCCCGATAAATTCGCGATCGCGTTCCTTATTGTACATGGGCGATGTCATGATTCCAGCTAACTCATTCCTTAATTGAGGCTCAACATGTAAACAATTATTTACATAATATTTTCTCAACAAGGCACACAAAAATGATAGTAAATATAATGCATTTCGTTCGTTCATAGACACTCTCCTTTGTTATTAGATTAACTATTATACGCTAATTTTTTGTATCATTTTATATACTCGAGTATTTTTTATAGTAAAAAAATGGAACTTGGACTTTTTTTGTAATCCTTTGTAGACTGAAGCTATTCAGAAAATAGAGGGGTTGGTTCTATGAATTTGAAAATACTGAGTACTTTTTTTTCGCTTTTAATCCTATATTCCACATTAAGCTTTGCTGAACCAAGCAAACTAACGCTTGAAGTCTATAACCCAGGAAGCGCTTCTTTATTTCCAGTTTCTTCGACATTGATTTTAGGCAATAAAGAAGCCATCCTGGTTGACGCCCAGTTCCAAAAAAATGATGCCGAAAAACTAGTCGCATTAATAAAAAAATCGGGGAGAAAACTTAGCACGATCTATATCAGCCATAGTGATCCTGATTATTATTTTGGCTTAGAAACTTTAGCAGAAAATTTTCCTGACGCTAAAATTTTATCCACTCCACAAACCGCCTATTTAATTAATGCCAGCAAGAATGACAAACTAGCCGTATGGGCAAGCAAACTAAAAGAAAAACCAAAAAAACTAATAACCCCTGAACCTATCCAAGAAAATTATCTAGCACTTGAAGGCAATAAAATTTATATACAAGGATTAAAATACGATCCTGATCATACTTACCTTTGGATTCCATCGATAAAAACCATACTCGGTGGCGTGTTAGTATCTAACGGCATGCATGTTTGGTTAGCCGATAATCAAAGTGCACAATCGAGACAAGCCTGGATCAATAAACTCGAGGAGATGCAAAAATTATCACCTAAAAGCGTCATACCCGGTCATTTTTTAACGAAGAATCAACATCCTAATTTTTCACCGACATCGCTCAAGTTTACTCGAGACTATATCCAACATTTTAATCAATTTTTGCAGCAATCTCCGCATAGTAGTAAACCTATCATTGCATCGATGAATAAACTGTATCCCGGTCTTGCCGGTAAAGACAGTTTGGAGTTAAGCGCTAAAGTTTTGACCGGCGAAATGCCATGGAAAACCTTGAGTTCTCCCCCAACAATTATTAAGTTACAGCAATAAAAAAGAGATACTGGGTTTATTGATTGAGTACTTTGTCAATTTTTTTGTCAAGGCTATCTAATTCGTTATTTAAAGGAGCTAAAAATGAAGCTATTCTATAGTCCCGGCGCTTGTTCGCTATCCCCCCACATCGTGTTACGTGAAACAGGACAAGATTTTACGTTAGAAAAAGTCGATTTAGCGAAAAAGAAGACTGAATCCGGAAAAGATTATCTGACCATCAATCCGAAAGGACAAGTGCCTGCACTCTTATTGGACGATGGTAATTTGCTAACCGAAGGTGTAGCTATCGTATTATATCTAGCAGACAAAGCACCGAACTCCAATCTGATTGAACCTGTCGGTAACTTGTCACGCTATCAAACCATTACATGGCTTGCCTATATCACTTCCGAACTGCATAAAAGCTTCAGTCCGCTGTTCCACCCAAAAACGCCAGAGGAATATAAGACAATTCTACGAGAAAAACTGGAAGCACAATTCAAATATTTAGATGAAGCTCTAAAACAAGACGAATACCTACAAGGAAATCATTTCACGATCGCCGATGCTTATCTGTTCACTATTTTGCGTTGGGGATTTGTTATGAAGTTCGATATGAATAAATATAAACACTTAATGGCTTATTTCGAGCGCATTGCAAAACGCCCAGCTGTACAGGCCGCGCTGGCTGCAGAAGGTTTAAAATAATAACATCTCGTTTTAACTTAAAAGGAAAGCATATGGAATCAGGTGCCACAAGTGGATATCTTGACAAGATAATTTTTAGATATGAGAATCAAAAGAATATTATTCGTTCTCACGGACAGAGCTTTAAAACACTTAGGTATTACTCAATTCGCTTCAACAAGCTTCGTCTTTGTCAGAAGTTTCGGAAGGCCCGTAAAGCTTTGCGGATGATAAAAACGCTATGCACATTTATTCGAAGCTCATACGAGCAAA
Source organism: Rickettsiella endosymbiont of Miltochrista miniata (assembly GCF_964031245.1). Classification (NCBI taxonomy): domain Bacteria; kingdom Pseudomonadati; phylum Pseudomonadota; class Gammaproteobacteria; order Legionellales; family Coxiellaceae; genus Rickettsiella; species Rickettsiella endosymbiont of Miltochrista miniata. The sequence goes on along the minus strand of NZ_OZ035017.1, from coordinate 423,234 downwards.
GCAGTGACGAATATGAATAAGAAGATATTTGGAGTAAGTTAATGCAATTAGAACTAAACTATACTTGGATTCAAGAGCTTTTAGAAAAAATTAGAATTAAAGTTTCAGTTTCTAATTTAGACAATTACCAAGAGTTGTTATTTCTAGAGTTTAAACACTACATCCACGATGCTTTACACAACAAGCTTGAATCTAAAGAAGGAAAAGAGCCGAAATGGAATTTGGATGAATTTTTAACTTTATGTGTAATTTTTCATATAGAAGAAGTATTATCTAAGCTAAAAATTCAAGAAATTAATGAAATTCAAGAAATTAATGAAGAAAAATATCACATAAGAAAATATAGAAATACTTATATATTGAATTTAAAGCCATCTGAAAATTTAAATAAATATAAAAATTGGCTACCAAATTTTAAAGATTTAAAAATAGAAGGAGTTGAATCTTATTATGAAGCAAACCAGAGACTTCTTAAATCACTCTTAAAGCAGAAGTCTATTAACCATTCTTTAACACCTTTTCAATGGATAGCTCTAGTTAGAAATGCTTTTTTTTGCGACTCAACAAAGAAATACATAATGGCAGAGAAATCCTTAAATGTTTCCTCAAAAATAAAAAGGCTTATTTTTTACCATCACTATAAACTTGATGCTCGAAAAGCAACCCGCGGTATTTTTCCTGTAGAGATATACTCTTTAAAAGAAGCCTTAAATTTCTTAAGATATAGCCAAAATAATCTATTAGCAAAATGCTTTACGAATAATATAGGTTTTTATTGCAAAACAAGTTCATTTGAAATAAAAAAAGATTCTAACGGTTCTTTTTCTTCACTTGATGATACTGAGCCCTCCTATATATATTTTTTTGAAGGCCTAGAACGACTGCATAAAAAAGAACCTATACGCAATTATTTTGAGGCCTCCATTTTCCCCCTTCGTGGTGATTCTCCAACTAAAATACTGTGTAAGTCAGAAATTATTCATGCTAAGCTTGGAAGTTCTTCTCTAGTTGTTCCGGTACAGCTTTCTTTAGCAGATATATGCCAGGGAATTACAGAAAAGAGTTTTATATTAAAACCAGGACAACAAATAACTCCTGATGATGTCTACTTTCTTAAATCAGATATCGAAGAATTAAAAGGTAAATCCTTTGCTAAGGATGATCAAGAGCAACTTATCAACCCAACACATCAGGATATTGAAATAGGTAGAAAAACACGTGAGAAAAACAAAAAATTTGCTCAAGTTGCAAGCAAACGAAAAAAAGAAAAAGCTAACCAAAGGTGGAAAGAATCACTAGATTGTGCTCTAAGCATCGCCAGAGATGACCCTAATCATTATTTTGCAACTGATTTAGCTAGATCGGTAGCAAAAAGAAAATCGATACCCGGAAAACTGGATACGCTCAGAAAAAAAATACTAAAAGATAAAGATATTGTAAAATATTTAAGACAAATGAAAGAAGTTGCTTAGTTTTTTTTTAATTCAAAATATTACAAATTGAGCATAATATATACGTATTAGACTTTTAGTTTTTCATTTAATTGTGCATATCATAATCTAAATGTATCTACCATAGCCTGATTTTTTAACATTGCTGGCACTATCACGAGGATAAGGCCAACTTTTTTAAATACCAACCTATTATTTCAGAGAGATTTTTAGCCCGTAAAATAAATATCTTTCCAATTTTAACTAGGATTGGTAAAAAATTGTCGGCATTACCTCACATTTATGCCAGAAAAAAGCGAGGTTATTTTGCTATAAAGTACCTAGCAATTTCGCTCACTGTTTCATTTTTGAGGCATTAATTATCAATGACTATCAAACGAGTAGACTGGAATATGATATATCTAAACTACATTTTTTATAATTGAAGCCACACTCATGTTCTGTTTTCGTAACTATTGCCAATAAGTCTCTTTAAGGATACAATAACAATGCAAATAGCTTTAAAAAAACAAATAGAAGTTTATGTTGAAAGCAATGGTCAAAGCCCGTTTATAAATTGGTTAGAAACCCTCGATCCACCCGTTAAGTTCCGTGTAAAAGAACGGTTAGATCGTGTTGCTTTAGGTAATTTGGGTGATTATAAACAAATTAATAAAGATATTTTCGAGCTAAGGTTAACATTCGGAGCTGGGTATAGAATATATTTTTATATGGAAGATAGTAAAATTATCCTTCTTCTATCAGGTGGTAATAAATCGACGCAAAAAAAAGATATAAATAAAGCGATGAGTTACTTAAATGATTACTTAACTGAGTAGCGTATGAAAAAAAAGATTGATTACCAAGAATATTTAATTGAGTCTCTCAAGAAGCCTGAAGAAGCCGCCGGTTATTTAAATGCTGCTTTGAGCGAAGGTGACATCAAAGTTTTTTTGTTAGCCTTGTCTAATGTTGTCAAGGCGCAAGGTGGCGTTAACACATTAGCAAATAAAGCGCACAAAAGCCGAACTAGCTTATATAAAACACTTTCTCCTAAAGGCAATCCTTACTTTAAAAATACTAGTGAAATTCTTTCCGCTATGGGAATGCATATTGTTATTGAACCTAAAAACATTTCCCATAATCATTTTTCAAAATAGAGAGATTAAAAGTCACGCACTAAACCATAATTAATTGAAAAAACAACATTATTAATGGTGGCGATCGTTACAATCGAAAGATTTTTTTATATAACCATAATAAGGATAATAACCATGAATCAGGAATATGACTGGTTACGGATAGCGGAACAGATTAAATCGATTTCACAGAACGGCTTAACATTTTGCAATAACCCTTATGATAAGGAACGATATCAGCAACTTCAAAACATTGCTGCAGACATCATAAGCAATCATTCAAATTTCTCACAAGAAAAAATTCTTGATATTTTTTCAAATGACCAAGGGTACCTAACTCCTAAACTGGATGTTAGAGCTGCAATTTTTAATAACGATAAAATTTTATTAGTTCGAGAAATTGCAGATGGATTATGGACACTGCCTGGGGGATGGGTTGATGTTAATGAATCTCCTGGTGAAGCTATTATAAGAGAAACGCTTGAGGAAACCGGTTATATAGTTAAAGTTTCAAAGTTAGCCGCCTTATGGGATAAACATAAACATGGTCATCCACCACAAATTCCTCATGCATACAAAGCGATGTTTATTTGCAATATCGTCGGAGGAATGGCTAAAACAAATCATGAAACAAGTGATATTGATTGGTATAGAATAGATTCCCTTCCCGATCTTTCCTTACATAGGGTAATACCAAACCAAATTTTGAGGTTGTATGAGCATTTTTTAAATCCTGATATTCACACAGATTTTGACTAAATAATTATCAGTAAAGTTAAATATTAGTATTAAAAAAATAAATATGGATTTTAATAGAAAAATCAAATAGTTATTTACAACTCAAGTCACTTGAGTTGAATCACAATTGTAAATTTTACCTACATTTTTTGATTAATTATTTATCAATAAAAATATCAGTATGCATTAATAAAACTATCAATTAATTTCGTTGCAATACTTACGGAAGTCTGCGGTCTACCGGGTAGATTATCATATTTGTACCAGCCCGCTTCTTCAATTTCATCAGGATTGATAGTAATATCTCCACTACAATAATCTGCCGTGAATGCTATCATTAACGAATCAGGAAAAGGCCATTGTTGTGACCCAAAATAGTTTAAGTTTTTAATTTTTATCCCAACCTCTTCTTTTACCTCCCGATGTACAGCTTCCTCGATACTTTCTCCTACATCAACAAATCCTGCAATCAAACCATAAACACCAGGTAAAAAATGTGGGCTTCTTGCCATAAGCAAATGATCTGCTTTTTTAATTAACACAATGATAGATGGGGATATACGTGGGAAGAAACTCAAGTGACAAAACATACATGAACGTTCAAATCCCGGACCTTTATGTACAATGCGGCCGCCACAACAGCTACAGAATTGGTGGTTTTTATCCCAACGAATGACGGAGTAAGCCTTAACTGCTATGCGATAAACACTATCATTTAATAATGATAATGCAGGACGTAACAATAAGCCCTTAAAGGCTTCTGGAATAACTATTCCTTGATCAATTTCGGCGCAGAAATAATCGAAGTTATTCAGCGCACCTAATTCAAAGCGCCTTAAAAAATGAGAAGCTAACGGTTTGATTTCTTCATCAAAAGGTAATTCATTATTTTTCCTCAACAAAAGTAATTCTTCGTTTTGGATAATAAACCCAATAGAATTTTTCATTATTTATTTTACCCCCTAAAGACGAGAATTTTAATTTCTACTTTAATTAACTATTTTATAGGTATTTACTCAATGAATGAAACCATAACACTTTCAAACCTTTCAAAATCAAATTTAAGGAAAAAATGGTTAATACTGTTCGGTACCGGGATGGCTGGAGTCACTATAGGGCTTGACTTAACGATAGTAAATTCATCGCTGCCAAATATTCAGCATAAGCTGAATGCTAGCTTAAACCAATTACAATGGATTATGGCAGGATTCGGCCTATGTTTCTGCGCATTCATAGTAGTGTTAGGCCGTTTTGGCGATATCTATGGAAGAAAGAAATTTTTAATTTTTAGTCTTATTCTTTTTAGCTTGGCATCTTTTGGCGCAGGCTCCGCTTCATCTGCAAATATATTAATTATAATGCGTATGCTACAGGGCTTATTTGGTGCGGCAATACTGCCTTGCGGAACTGCTTTAACAGCAAGTGCGTTCTCAAAAGAAGAGCAAGGTCGAGCCTTAGGTATTTATGGTAGCTTGGTTGGTATAGGAATTGGAATCGGCCCACTTTTAGGAGGAATTATTGATAGTACTTTAAATTGGCGCTGGATTTTTTATATTAATATTCCAATTATTTTCATAAGCTTATTGATTTGCATCCCTATACTCAGTGAATCAAAGCTTATAAAAAAATTTAAAGTTGATTGGAAAGGGGGTGTATTGCTAGCCTTAGTCTTAGGCTTACTGGTTTTTATTCTTAGTGAAGGCGAATTTTACGGATGGGTATCATGGATAATTATTAGTGCATTTACAATTGGTATAACAAGTTTTTTATTATTATATCGTCGCGAAAGGAAAGCTAACTTGCCAATTATACCATTGTACCTATTCCGCAATGCTGGTTTCCTATTAGCAACCTTAATTTATGTGGGATCGGTCGCATTCCATTGGCCAGTATTATTTCTAATGCCCATTTATCTCCACGATGTGGTGGGTTATGATCCCAAAATAGCAAGTCTAGTTTTGTCCAGTATGACATTAATGACAATTATTTCACCCATATTAGCCGGCTATTTTTACGATAAAAAAAGTAAATCTCTGGCTGTACATGTCATATTTGCGTTAAACATCATCAGCTTACTCATGTTTTTTGGTTTTAATAAAAATGGTCCGATATGGATTATACTTCCTTCTTTTATATTATTTGGATTAGCATGGGGTATTGGCAATGGAATTGCTACTCCAATTGCTCTATCCCAATTATCAAACTCTGAAGATGCAGGTGTAATTTCAGGTGCTATTACTACTATTCTAAATATATTTGCTGTTTTTTCATTGACAATCACATTAGCAGTTTTTCAAATTAGTAATAAATATTTTTTTATAAAAAAAGCCGGGAAGCTAATGAATATAAATACAGTAAAGTTACTTGATATTCACTCCCTGTCCGCAATAAGCAAGCAAATTAATAACTTATTTCCTATTCACGTTGTGAACAAGCTTATTTCGATTTATAAAGAATCGTTTTTACTTGGTATGAATAGTGCCTACTTCTTAATACTTATCGCAACACTAACTTGTTGGATAATTGCAGGCAAGTTGCTTAAATCGCTTTTCAATACATGGTAAATAACTTAATGCTTGTTACCCAGCCAAACTTTATTAGAACTTTCTCTACTTCTACTATTAAGTTTGGAACAAAATGTCATTCCAATAAGGGCGACGATAAAAATTAAAGTAAATGCATAATAAAATGGTGAAGAACCAACTTTGAGTGTAGTTTGATTTAAATGCAAATTATGTAAGTTAAACCCATATCCAATAAATAATGATGACAATGCTACACCTAAACTAATTGAAACTTGCCGTCCTACATTAAATAACGCGCTCACACGACTGACATCCTCTTTTTGAAACCCTATTACACTTATAGTTTGGATGGGAGTCCCACACAATCCACTAAAAATACCCCTTACAAAAAGCAGAATGCACCCAAATAAAGCCAAATCAACTGAATTTATGAGTAAAATGCAAATAGTGCACACCGCCACGCCCAAGCAGCCAATAGTAATGGGTAATTGCGGGCCATATGAGTTAAATAGTCTTACTGAATAACGGCTAGTACACATAGCCCCTAATGCTTGCATTTCCATAATGACACCGCTCATAAGAGCGGACATACCTATACCAATCTGAAAATACATTCCTATTAGAAAAATTGACCCAAAATGACAAATTTGAAAGGCTAATTGTATTAAATTTGCTTGCGCAAACAATTCGTTTTTAAAATATTTTATATCAAAAAGAGGATTTTTTATATTTTTCTCATACCGTAAAAAAGTATAAATAATGACTACTGATAGAAAAAATATTAATATGTTATTAAAATTAACCCCATATTTACCAAAGGAAGAAATAGAATAGAGTAATAAAGTCAGCGCGCATGAAGATAAAATAAAACCAATCCAATCTAAGCTATTAGGATTTACAATTTTTTGTTCTTTCAAAACATAAAAAGACATTATGACCGCAATAAAGCATATAGGAACAACAAAAATAAAAACCCATTGCCAATTTACAAAATGCACTATAGCTCCACCGAGAGCGGGCCCTAAAGCAGGAGCGATTAGTGTTGGTAAAAAAATAAAACTAGTAATGCTCGCATACTCTGAGTGATCAAAACCCCGATAAACCATGGTCATTCCTACGGGAATGATAATTCCTCCTCCAATTCCTTGAAAAAATCTAAACGCTATCATTGCATAAATATTTGGGGCATAGGCACACAATAATGAAGAGAGCGCAAACAAAATAGTAGCCAGTATAAAAACCTTTTTAATTCCAAATCTATCTCCCAACCAAGCACTTATAGGGATACTGATAGGTAGTGCTATTAAAAAACTATTGGTGATCCATTCAGTTTGAGTGATAGGTATATGAAAATATTCTGCCAAACTTGGCAAAATAATATTCACTATAGTGAGATCAAGTCTATCAAGGAATAAAACACAAGAATAAATTGCTGCAACAATATAACGATACTGAATTTTATTGATTAACATTTATTTATCTTTAAAAAATTTTTTTATAATTTTGCAATTATTACCATCTATTTTCGACTCTACTTCTTCTTGAACTGAAAAAAAACCCTTTGGCAAAGGAAACTTAGCAAATGGATTATGTATTAATAAAAAATCGTTTCTTGCTTCTCCCTTCCTACCTTCCCAATTAAAAAGCTGATAATTTTCAACATCAGGAAAAAAAGTACAGTCAGAATGTGATATTATTATTGCACTAATATAATTAAATTGTTTATTAAAAAAGTAATCGGTTTTTATTGTCGCGGCATTACTAGACTTAGTAAAACAGGATTGATAAATATAATGAGGCTCTTGCATACCTAGGCGGTTGTTTTTATCAGCGATAATTGAAACTTGAGGTATTTCTGAAATCGGGAATATACAACTCAATGCTGCCATTGCACAATCTACTGGACGCTCACTTAGAACAAATTTAGCCATTGAAATACATAAGATTAATCCACCCAGTCCATTTTGGCTAATATGTTTCTTATAACCTGAATTAAACTTTGTAATGCCTTTTAGCTTTATTGCTGAAGAAAGACTTTCTTTATAAGAAGCATTACTATCACTAAGTTTTTCTGAAACACTAATTTTAAAATTTAGACCATTAATATTTTTTATATTATAAAGTGGTTTTTTTGAGGGATTAACACATATATTTTCTACATAAAAAGGATTGTCATCAATTTTAAAGCAAAAATCAGTTTTACTTCCCTTCCCTGTTTGGACTATTAACTTGATCCCTTTGCTGTTATAGCGGTGTAAATATTTAAGTATAATCAGCTCCCAAATCCGGCTATAAAATGCTTCTGGAAATTCAGTAGAAAAGTTTTTATCCAGATAAACAGCGTTTTCGTCATATATCATTTGCCAATATTTTTTTGCTTCAAAAGCATAATTGACATTCTCATTTCTAAAATCCATGTATGTTTTTTTATCAAAACATTTAAAACAATATGGACTAATATGTTTTATAGTTGCATCAAGGCAATTATGACATTGTGTATTAACTGATAATTTTTTTTTCAAATAAATCTTTATTTTTATCTAACATAACTCTCTTCTAGATCAAGAAATTTACTAAAAATTTCAATTATATAGAAAAATGTCATCATAGTTAATACAAGCAATAAAGGTTCTAAACGAACAATATGGCACAATAAATAAAGAAAATATGATTGATGTTACTCTATTGAATTAATCTACAAGAAGTCCCTTCATGAGTCCAATTTATAAAATGAACTTACCAAAAGAACTGATTAAAAATCTCATCAATATTCACGGTGTACAAGGTAAAAAATGGTTAGATGCTTTACCCTCTTTTTTATCTTCTTATGAGAAAAAATGGCAATTTATATTAGAAGATTTTTTTAATAATGCCAGCTTTAATGTTGGTGCAGCGGTTACTTTAACTAATGGAAGCCCAGCTGTTTTAAAATGCAGCATTCCAAGTAAAGAATTTACTAATGAAATAGCCGCATTGCAGCATTTTAATGGGATAGGCGCCGTAAAAATACTTCGCTCAGATCATCATACCGGCATTATGTTATTGGAAAAGTTAACGCCTGGAACGTTCTTAGAAGAATCCTCTAATGAAATGCAAAATACGATCATTAGTGTGGATTTGATGAACAAGCTATATAAAACAATTCAAGCAGAAGAAATTTCTTTATTTCCTAGTTTAGCGAATTGGTTTCAAGGATTTGATCGTCTTTATCAGTACTTCCAAGGTGAAACAGGTCCTTTCCCCAAGGGGCTGATTGACCGAGCCCAAGCTATAAGCAAAGAATTATTAGCCTCTATGGGCCCGCTAGTCTTACTGCACGGAGATTTGCATTACGCTAATATATTATTGTCAGATAAACACGGTTGGTTAAGCATTGATCCTAAGGGCGTAATAGGCGAACGAGAATATGAAATTCCTTTTCCTCGTATTTCCGAAGCTGGAAACGTTAATAAAATTTCCATTAAACACCGACTCGACCAATTTATTGAAGTTTCTGGATTTGATAGGCAAAGAATCTTGGGTTGGGCTTTTTCTAAAGCAGCACTAGCCGCGTGGTGGTCATTTGAAGATAATGGAGAAGTTTGGCAACCCTTTCTCGATTGTGCAGAAATATTAAAAATTTGAAGAATAGACTTTATTTGTAATCTTACTCTGCTGAGTTAGACCCAATTAAAAAAGTTATGATTATCTTAAAAACAAAGCGTTTAATACTTAGAACTTGGAACGAACAAGATCTTGATCCCATGTCAGCAATTAATCAAGATCCTTTAGTCTGTGAATTTCTCCCTCAAGTTGGAAATCGAGCAGCGACAAAAACTTTAATTCAACTTTTTATTAATCATTATGAAAAATATGGTTTTACAGCGTACGCTGTGGAATTAAAATCAAATAGTAAATTTATTGGTTTTGTAGGGTTGTTGATTCCTTCATTTGAGGCGCATTTCACGCCTGCGGTTGAAATTGCCTGGCGATTAGATTCTCAACTCTGGGGGAAGGGTTATGCTACCGAGGCAGCAAAAGCCGTAGTCGATTTTGCTTTTACTACACTGAAGTTAGAAGAAGTTGTTTCATTTACCGCAGAAAATAATATACGATCGCGTCGGGTAATGGAAAAGATCGATATGCATCATTATCCCCATGACGATTTTGATCACCCAAAGCTACCAACAGACAGCCCTCTTTGTCGACATGTTTTATATCGACTAACCCCGATAGAAAATAAGCAGCAAGAAAATGACATATGATTTTAAAAATATTTTTTCACTGCTAACCTTAAAACTCCTCTATAACACTAAATTCAGTAGAGTTTATTGTTAAATTTACTGAATTTTTAGTTTTAGCATCTAGTTTTTTTACTGATTTAGACCACGTATAAAGTAAAGGACTAGCCGTTAGTAAGAGCATTAAATAATAAACAATTTCTTGGCCTGCGCTAAATATTGCCCATATCGTGTAGAGCGCACCCAAGGGAGCAATGGTTATATATAAACTACTGTTTTTAACCATTATTTTTGAGCGTTTTATGGTAATAATAGTAGCTAGGGCAGTGTATAAATAAGGTACAGCGGATAATATGGATGCTAACAAAATAGTAAAATTGAATTGATTAATAAGTCCTTTATTCGCAGTCATTAGTAATAATACAGAAATTAATGTTGACGTAAATATTTGACCCCAATGGTTACTATTAAAACGATTGATCTTGCCAAAAATAGCTGGGAATTGTCCTCTATCAGCGGCTGCTTTAGTAATTTGTCCCTGTAACAAAATCCATCCATTCAATGTTCCAAAGCAAGCAATGATGGCTCCAATGGCGACCAAGGACTTACCTAAAGGACCAAAGAGAATTTGTGCAGCATCAGCAAAAGGTGAGGTTGAATATTGTAATGTACTGGCTTTAATCATACCCATAATAGCAATTGAGCAAGATATATAAATGAAGATTGTTAGCAGTACGCCAACGATAGTTGCCAAAGGGATATTTCTTTTTGGATTTTCTACTTCACCAGCAGGGACTGTAGCTGACTCTAAACCGATAAATGCCCATAATGTTAATAGTGCCCCGCTTGAAATAACTGAGAAATTTGAGTGCTCGGTTAGATTTTTATAGTCTGTGAGATAAGAAGGATGGAAATAAAACCAGCCAAATAACCCAACAATTAATAGAGGCACTAGCTTTAAAATGGTAGTGATTAACTGTAAAACGCCAGCTTTGTGTGCGCCCAATAGGTTAAAGAAAGTAAGCCCCCATACTAAGGCAATAGCAGTAGTACAGCTATACAAAGAGGATTGCAGTATAGGAAAAAACACTTGAAGATAACCGACAAAGGCCACAGCAATAGCCGCATTGCCAATCCACAATGCTAACCAATAATTAAATGCAGTTTGGAACCCAATAAATTCCCCGAAAGCAGCGTATGCATAAGCAAAGGGCCCACCACTGTATGGTACTAAAATACTCATTTTAGCAAATAATAACGCCAAAATAAGTGCCCCAAATCCGGTTACTGCCCAAGACCATAAACTGATACTGCCTAATGCAGCCAGGCTAGAAGGTAATAAAAATACGCCTGAGCCAATCATATTGCCACAAACTAGGGCAATTAGCATAAATAAACCAAGCTTTTTGGGTTTGGATTTCATTGTATTTACCTTGTTGGTTTTAAATTTATCTTTGATTAGAATAGTACTAAACACAGAATTAAATAATAAGCGAAATATGATTGATCCTAACGAAAAAATTAAACTCGTCGAACTAACAAAATATAATCCCGAATGGGCAAATATATTTTCTGTTGCTGCAAATGAAATTAAATCAATTCTAAAAGAAAACTGTATCCAAATTCATCATATAGGTAGCACAGCCATACCCAATATTTATGCTAAGCCAATCGTTGATGTACTTCCTATTGTCAAAAACATTAGTTCAGTAGATTCATTAAATCATGAATTTGAAAAGCTAGGCTATGTTTGTATGGGAGAATACGGAATATCTGGACGTCGTTTTTATTGGAAATCTAAAACTAAAAGAACACTTAATATTCATTTATTTGAGGAAGGTGCGCCTGAACTCAAGCGCAATTTATTATTCAAAAACTTCATGCTTGAGCACGATGATTACGCCCAAGCCTATTCACTGGTAAAACAATCATTAGCACAAATATTTCCTCAAGATATTGAAAATTATGTTAGTGGAAAAAGCTCCTTCGTCCAGATGATCAATTATAAAACTGGATCGGCAAGATTTATGGACACCTACTTCTTTTGCTATCTCCGTTTGATTATGACCAGATTTCCATAAACCATAAATTTGACACCGCTTTCTGAAATCAAGTTGTTTATACTTCATCTAGCAACCTTTTTATTTTAATTAACAACTAAATTTTATATTAATTTAATTGTCTATTATTTGTACAAAAGTTGCACCTATTACTTGAATTCAGGAATCATTTCATTCTTAATCAAAGCAATTAAAATACGGGTGTGTAACGTTGTAAACGTCTGAAGCGCTGCTCATCCTTTTGTTGTATGTTATTTTCTTCCAGTATGAAGTCATTAGGTGGATTGTGAATCAGTTTTGAGCGGACTTGTGATTGAATACATTTATCCACGTTAGCTTTTGTCTCTTCTCGCTCTATACGAGTTTGCGCAAAATTAGTTTCTATTCCTTGTTCCAACTCGGGCATATTTCGATTAATTTCTTGCTCCATTTTTTGAACTTTTTGCCTTGTTGTCCGTTTTGGCAAATAATCCCATAATAACTGTAATTTTTTTTCCATCATCTCCTGAGATTCTTCAGCTAATTGTTGAAATTGTTGCAATAGTTCTGTCTGTATCTTTCCTAGCCTTTCATTTCCAAATGACTTATCGGGATGAAATAACACAATACTTTTTTTTAGCAAATGAACCAGCTCAGTTTGTAGAATTCTTGTCTGTCGAATCGCGTCTTTACAGCTCAATTTTCTCTTTCTCACCGCAACAATCAGCTTTACACCATTATTTAAATGCATATCGACTAATGTCTTTAATTTAGAGAAGCAAGATTCCAGTAAGTTTTTAATATTAAGAAATTGCTCAGGTGATTGCCCTTCCAATAGTGACTGTATCACCTGTTGTTTCATCCTCACCCAGTCTTTTATCGAGTGTATGGAATAGCTAATTTCTTTTCCGGCGAAAACATCAACCAATGTGCCACTGTTAATGGTTTCGTCATTATCCCTAGCTGGATTAAAAATATTTTCATGCCAAGTATACAAATAAGAAAATAAAATCATTCTAAGTCTTTCAGATTCCTTTTCTAATTGACTGTGTAGGCTATCTTTGTCTACTTCAGTGGATAATTGACTTAATTTTTTCTTCACCAACTTTGAGAAAAGCTGCCAATGTTTTCTAGCAAAAACACTTCGCAAATGACCTAAATTATTTTTTATCGTTAAGTTTCCAGCACGTTTTTCTATATAATTTTCAAACTGAATTCGACTTTTACGTAACCTATCCATAACTTCTTTTCCTACGTATTGTTCAAATACCAAGTCTATGGGTTCGCCATATCGATCTTTTTTACAAACTTTACGAAAAGACAAGCAACGGTGATAGTAAGACCATAGCTTGATCTTGCTATGAATGGAGGTAAATAAACTTAAGAGCCAACGTTTCCAGAAAGGCTGTTGCCAGTAGTCGATAATCTCTGCTTGTAACTCATTTGGAGATAAACCAAATAGTCGTATATTCTTCAGGCTACTTTTATCTCGCTGCCATAAAGGATTATCAACAGTGAGCGGCTGATCCACGCTAATAAAATCCACCCATCTTGGACCCCACCACCAAGATATTCTTTCAAAAGGTTTTTTAGCTAATCCATTTCCTATGTCTGCCAATAACCTATTTAGCATTCCCTGCAATCCTCCATTTTTTCAACGCCTAGGATAAAATCTCGTACTAGGACCTGGTTCATTTAATTGTGATTCTTCAGAGTCTGTATTCGCTGCCCCTTGTTCTGTCACTCTATCCTTTTCATCAAGAGGATTGGCTTGTTGCGCTACCAATTCTTTAATAGAATTCATAGCTTTCATTAATAAATCTATATGATCTGGTAAGCCATGATGTAGTTTTGATCCATGATCCCAACCCAAGTCTGCCTTCTTTGAAATAGCCATTATTTCATTCAGCATACTTTGTGCATTGGATATCGACTCGATAGTAACCCTTCCTTCTGCATCATGAAACAAAATAAGACACTTAAATAATCGCCAATAGATGTCTATAAACTCCTGATCTCTTTGTTTAGAAGGGCGCGATAATAGCGCCACTGTTTTAAGTAGATTAAGCAGCATCTCATAACCATCTAATAGGCCCCAGGCTCTTTGTCTTAAAATTTCAGCATAGGCTATAAGAGAACTTTCCATATTCTTCATTAGCTCTCTTGAGTCTGGATAATCCTGTAAGCTCTGCTTTATCTTATTTCCAAAGGTCTCATGATAAATAATATGATTGAGGATTATTAGTTTAAAATCTCTGTTTTTTTCAAAGATCTGAATTAAAAAGGGTTTTTCGTTACCTGGCTGTTCCAATAAATTAGCTCCTGCTTCTATCAAACATCCCACCGTAAAGGTGTCATTTCGTGCCAATGCATTTTCTAATAACCAATGACCTACCGTTCTTGTCCCCTCTTCTACTAATTGATTTAAATCATATTTAGCTAAAGGCCAACGTCCTTCGAAATATTGTTCTTGATCGAGATACAATAATTTTCTGGCATACTTTTTAACGATTGCACGTGATTCACGATCACTAGGCTCTTTTAATAGCACCTTTCTAATCCAATAGTTTTTATCTAATAACTGATTTAAAGCCAGAAATCCTCTCACAGTGATCTCCGTATTACCTAAATTCAAAACGTAAATTTGAGCGTACTGTAATGCAGCACAAAGATGTAAGAAATCCTCTTCTTGCTCTTCATGAGGTAACAATTCTAAAGTTAAACTATCAAACCTGGGTGGGTTGGTTAAAAATCTCATCCATGCCCATCGATGAAATTCGGCATTCGTTATAATCAAAGCATTCGTTATAGTTACCTTCGCTGGCTTATCTTCTTCCAACACTGCAAATCGTGCCAGAAATGCAAGTATAAAATACGAACTGAGTGGATAATAATTTTCATCTTGTACAATACTCACATTATCTAACGCAATAACACTCCATTTAGGTGAAAAGCTAAAGATTTCGTCCATGAATATGCGAACGGGCTTTATATCTGAAGAAAAGTTTTGAACCCCTAGGTCAAAAGCAACATTATCTAAATAAAATTTATAATCCAGTTTAGAGGAAGACCTAGATGGCTTATTTAAATTTAAATATTGGATAAAATAGGATAGCAACTCTATCGTTACTATTTCATTGGTTAATGTAAAATGACCTGTTTCTATAAAGCTGTCCAAAACGGTATCAAAGGACGAGTTTGGTCTATCTTGATGATTATAATGTGTGGTCTTAGTGGTAGCCTTGGGCATAGAACACTCCTTTTATTGTAGTTGTTTCCAATTTTTTTCTTATTTTTACAAGGATAATTTATATTTAAATTATTTAATAAATCGATCTTAAAAAATTAATAATTTTTTAAGAAAATAGGCTTCGCCCTGAATCTGTAGGTTATCTATTGTTACAGAAATATAGATTTTGCTGGGACTATCTACGCAGATAAAGTTTATCGGATTTAACTTACAGCGTTTTAGTATTCTGCAATTAATATCGATTCTGAATTGCAATCCCGGTGATTATTCCAAAATTCAAACCCTTTAGTATGATTATGAGCACCTGTTTTAAAATTATTTAAAAATCCACTTTTATCAGCATCCGAAGAATTTCTAGGTAGATAAATTTCAATTCGACCAATGACTAAACTTGTTGCATTATAGTCTCGAGCATACGGAATTATTATTGAGATTGATCCATCTTGCAAAGAATCTCTCCTTTCAAATGCTTGAATAAAAAGAGATTCACTCCGTTTATTATCTCGAGTTAAAAACCCATCATAGCCCAACAGCGCATAATCGACGTTAGATAGGAATATTGCCTCATAATGATCTTTAGCTTTTGCTGCGGCATCCTCGTAGAATGCACTTTCAAAACGTTCAAACCAGGCTTCATCCCCTTTTTGCACACAAAAAAAAGGGCCAACATATTCGGCTTCTTCTAACGACCAAATCATATGTACACCATAAAACCCAACAAACTCAGCAAAATTAGGAATAGTATATATCGCATCTTTATGGGTATTAACAGACATCAGAGTACGAATATAGCGTACTGTGCTACCGTCTGAGCACTCTTGTTCTAATTTCCCGTCTTCAGTAATTCGAAAATTTATTCGTTCTTCCCGTGGGGAAGATGGCTGATCGGTTATTAACACATTATTCTCAATACGGTAGGTAAGATATGCCTTTTGATCTTTCTCCTTGCCTAGGATAGTATATATAAGGTACCCATCTGCAGTGAAATGAAGCTTTACATTTCCAAATTGTTGAATTGATTTAACATCGCCTGAATCATGGATCCAGGTGCCTAACAAGAGTTCATTATTAGTTTTCATTATTTTTTTGGTCTATTAGTTTAGAAAGTCTATTTTTATAATCTGCTGAAAAAGGAACGCTTTGCCTATATAAAAGGCCGGTTCCCGGTAATTGATTCAGTACCCATAAATCTAACAAGTGATTATTGATAATACATTTATCAATTTCAGGTATAACCTTCTGTAAAAGACATTCTTGAATTTCCTTCTCTAAAAATTCCATTGAAGTTGCGTCATCAAGGACCCACCATTTATCATCATCGTAGGGTAATAAATAACCAATACGTTGTCCCCATTGAGAATCCCAGACAGCTGGCCTTGGCTTAATACGCGCAGGATCTAAGAGTTCAGCCACTGCTTCTGAATAAACACCGAGATTAATAGTAAATTTTATTCCAAACTCGTTACTACTACTTGTGCTTTTTTGAAAGCCAACAATGCCCCAGTTATCTTTATACTTTTTATAAAAAATGCCTGCCTTGCGAGAATATCCATGTTCTTTGAGAGTATGATGAATATTTTTAAGTAATTGCTTATATGCATCGACTAGGTTCATTTTTTTAGCCTTCTATGGATAGGGATAACGGACTGTATTTACCCGGTAATTACTTTCACGTAACAACCATGCATCTTTTGCCTGTTGGGCTGAATTAGGAGGCGGATTTCCCGATTTTACTTCGATACCGCCTAAACATACCCCGCTTCGCCAAACCTCTATATCTATACGTCGGGGACCTAAATCAGTAGGTTTGGTAACCTCAGTTCTCACGCTCAAACCATGTTGACGCAAACCATGAGCCAACATGTCTCTAAATGCATCCCCAACAAGCTTATTATGCCATAATTGACGTGCAGCAAATGTCGTTTGTCTAGAAAGGATAGCTTCAGTATTAGGATTAATAAATCTACCAATTCCTGAGACACGTACCCCCCCATAAATGGCTCGTGTATGGCCACTATCTACTTCATGTCGAATACTCGCAGGTACCCACAAACAGCTTTCTTTAAGATCTATATTAGATTTATTGGAACCAAATTTCAGTTCAACAAAAGAGTTTTCTAGCTTTTGCCCCTCCGTAATTTTTTCTTTTAAATGTTCCTTATGTTGTTCTAGGGCTTTTTTAGTTTCTTCCTCAACAATTGCATCAACATTGGATAGTGTATTATTGAGAGCACTATCTAAACTTTCTAGCGTATGTTCTGGATAAACTTCTTTGATTTTTTTTGCAACTTGCTGCCCATCATATTCGACGAGTACCTTAATTAACGGTTTATCATCTCCATCTAAAAATTTATTAAGTAATTGAGTTGGCTGCCAACTCGATAGTCTCGATAGTTCTGTTTTAAACAATTCTTTTAGCTGATTCAGACAAGCATCCCGCTTATCCGTGCTTAACTGTTTTATAAAAGTTGGAATTTCTAGATTTATTTTCGTCCATATTTCTTTTGAAACAGATTCATTCCATTTGCGTTGACCTTGTTTAGCAATAAAATCACAGCGCGTACTATCATGAATTTTTTGGCAAGCCTCTTTGATTTCTGGTGAATTAGCAGTAAAAGTTAATGAACCGATTTTTTGCTTTAATTCATTGAGTAATGTCTTTCGTTTTTGTTGAAGTTTCTCTTTGGAAAGCTTTTGTCGCCATTCATTAAAATTATCAATAATATTTTTTCTAACAAGAATTTTTAACTGTTGTTCCGTCTCTTTCCAATAACGATGCTCTTCTTTTCCCCAGAGTATTTTTTCCTTCAAGTAATTTCGATTGCTCTGCATGTTTTTTTCGTTCGTTTCACGCTGACTCGCCATGATATTGACTAAAACGGTAGCCTTGCTTAATTCACGTAAACGACCGAACTCAGGGAAATATATTGCAAACTCGTTATAATGGGCCGTAAATTCCTGAGCGAAAATAAATTCTGGAGAGAAACGATGCTGCATTCCAGTTTTTGATGCGGCCTTACGCGTAATACGATAAATCTGATGCAAGGATTCAGAATCATCAATTAGAACCTTTTCTTGTTCACCACGCTTACGTTTACTTATACGTACTAAATGATGTTTGTCTGCTTCCAAAACACAACGTTGCTCTACTTTTTGATCTTCCCAAAAAATGACTTCTGACGTCTCTTGAATGACAAGTAGTGCTGGATCAGCAATCACTCTTTTTCCAGTTTGCAATTCCCGTAATTGTTTAGGCGTTAAAACATAACAATCCCACCCTTCCCCCTCACCTTCTTTATCAACTAAATTACCATCTACATCTCTGACCATCCTATGATGCTTAACGATCATTTTTATATCGCCAAAAGCAAATAACACATTACCGTTGGTATTGAGTTCTTTATCATCTATCGCATAGGGAACTGCTTCCGATTCAATCCAAAAACGATGCACGGCTTCTTTATGATTACTCGCGTGAAAATCATCAATAATTTTTTTTAAGTAGGCAGGTAGCTTCTTAGTAATCTCATCTAGCGGTCTAAAATCATAAGGGTCTCGACGTTGTACTTCTTGACCTACCGTTAAAAACTTTAATACATAGTCGGTAAGCAACATCGTATGCAATAATTGCGAATGGTATAAAGTAGAAGGTGCAAAACGCATTTCATTAAAGGGATGATAAGGCATATCGGGATCTACTGGATCCAAACTGAAAAATGCAGAAGTCATCTGATTTTGAAAAAGTTCATCTAAATCGTATAGTGTTAACAGCCGATTAAAATCGGGCTCTTTGGCCTCACAATAATCCAGAATGAATCCGAGCTTCCCGGTTTTATAATTGATTTCAAGTCCGTGTACCGTACGATAGGTAGGAATGTTTGCTTTTTTACTAAGCGCCAGTGTTTGATGAGATTGAGTCCAGCCGTCTTCATCTAAGACCTCTTTCATGGCCCATGGTGCATTAAGATTATAATTAAGATCTAAGTTTTCCCATTTTTTGCTTTCTAGCAGCTCCTGCATTAACCGTGAACGAAATGCTTTTTCCACCTCGGGTTGATACTGCTTTTGATACCAATTTTTCAAACAAGCTTCATAGGCTTGATAAAATACCCGAACATAGGTGTGATCTATTTTTATTTCACTTCCCTCTTCTTTTGCTTTGTCAGCCATATCAATAAGAGCATGCAACAACTGACGCATTAGCAAAATGGTTTGATCTTCTTGTGATACAAACTCAATATTCGATTGCAGTGGTTGGAAAAAAGGGAACATATCGGCAACCAATAAACTGTGATGCTGAAATGCAGTAATAATTTCTTCTAATTCTGAATCTATATATTGACACGACAACAAAAACTTCAATCCTTGCACTTGAATATACAGTTCAACATCGGGTGTCGCCCGGCGTCCAATTTGCATAGCTAACAGATAAAGCTGTGTTGCTATTTTTTCATCAGCCATTTGCAAAACTAGATTGGTTTCTTGTAATGACGCTTTTTGAAAACTTATCGCCGCTTGCATTACCGTATTTACAATGATCATCTGTCCAGATAAACCAATTAAAGCAGGCATCCAATCTAATAAATGAAAAGCCTTGTTTCGATAGAATGCTGCCCGTTCGGTGTAAGTAACATAGGGGGACTTATGTAGATCTTTTTCTAGTTTGGATAATAAACGCGTATACTGGAGAAGCTTAGCCAACTGTTCGTTTGACTTACCTGTAGCTCTATTTTCGGATAGTTTTAATTTAAATCGTTCGATTAATTTTTCAGCGGCAGATTGACCATCGAGCATCTTCAAACGATCGGTATCTAGAGCAGACTCATCCTTAAGCCAGTAGAGGTGTAATGCTTGAGAAAACAAATTTCGAAAGTATTTACTTTGAAACAAAGGAGCAAAATAAACCATTGTTTGTTCTGCAGTTAATGCAGCATAATCAGTGATTTTTTGCAAGGAAAATAAAAGGGTATGATCGGGATCTGTCTCATTAACTGCTAGAGACAAAATTTCATAGATCCCATTAAACAAGCCTAAATCTTGAGAGTAATAAGAAGGATTGATTTCCATATTTATTATTTTACGAGCAAACTCTCCTTCCAATTCCTTAAGTGTATTTCCACTATAGTCCCCTTGTAAGAATTTAAGAAATAATTCTATGGCCTTTTCCGGAGTTAGAAATTTGATATTTAATTTAGTCTCTAAACATGATTCATTTTTTATAAATGAAAATATACTGCTATAAAAAAAACTTTCTTTATTACTGCTAGAATAGAGTTTAGAATGAAAAGGTTTGAAATAATCTACTGGGGAACCCTTACCAAGAGGGTTTTGTTGGTATTTATTAACTAACTCTGCATGATCTTTTCTAAAGTTCGCTGAAAATGAGATACCTGCGGTGGGTAAATGGCCACTGAGTAGTGAGGAGAATTCCTCATCATTTGAAACATTATAGATTTCCCATTCATTATCAAATTGTCGTCGTTGTACAGGATCAATCAAGGTTTGATAAGCCGTTGTTAACAACGCCATTTTTTCAGCATCGCCTCCTTTATCAGGATGCGCCAACAAAGCTTTATTTCGGTAGGCTTTTTTGATGATGGGTATCGGCGCGGCTTTATCAACCCCTAAAACTTGATATAAATTTTGCATATTTTTATAAACCTCAATTTCTAATACTTTGAAAAATGCTAGATGTGCTAGGTATTGAGCTTGCTAGAGTGCCGTAAATATCATCAATATCCATGGGTTCAGCCCTAAAAATGCTATGCTTTATCAATGAAAATCGATTTGATTCGGGCTGGGCTAGCTTGATGATTTCTTGAAATGAAAATTCAACACCAATAGAGTCCAACATCTTTGTCAGTGCTTTATCTAATTCCAATTTCGGATCCAGATTCTTACCTTCAATCGCTTGCTGATACCAATGCAATGCCTTTAATTGATTATTAAAAGGGGGATTACGAAACACATTTCCTAGTTTTAATTGCATCTCAGGATCTATTTCTGCTCCAAGTTGATTGAGTGTAATTTCTGCTTCCACACATCCCCATTGGGCTGCCTTAATAAAATATTCGCATGCTCTATTTGGATCCTTAATTAAACCTTCCGTTTCACTAGGCAGTTGGCATAATTGACCCATATGGAAAGCAAGTTCCTTATTTCCGACTTCACACCCTTTTTCATAAAAAAATAAAGCTAACTCTTTACTTTTCTCGATACCTTCTTTGCCATGTTCATACGTCTCAGCAATAAGTAAGTAATATTTATTTGTAAATGGTTGGTTTTTTAAAAATTCGATGGCGGGCGCATATTGTTGTTCAGCTGATTTCAAACCCCAATGGATAGCATTATCGAATTTTTTTTGCTGATAATAGGTATGGGCTAGAATGTATTGAACTTTCACCTCTCCAGACTTTGCTATAGATTCCAAATGTTCTTGAGATAGTTCATGATGATTGAGCATAGCTTTTGCATAATAACCATATGCTATATGCAAATGTTCTTTAATCTGAGTATTTTGTTCATATAACTTCGCTAGTTCAAAAGCACAATCTGCTTCTGAATGACCTAACTGATGGGCTTTAAGAAAATATTCACGGGCTTTTTTGAACTGAATGCGAACATCAGAATCACTATAAAGCTGACCTAAACGAAAAGCTGCCTCTTTACTCCCTTCCGCAAACGATTTTTTATAAAAAAATATCGCTAAGTCCGAATTTTTTAGCAAATTTTGGTTGCCATTTTCATAACTTTCTGCAATAAAGAAATAATGATCTTTGCTAAAAGATTTGTTTTTCAAAAAATCTATTGCAGGTTCATAAGATTGCCCCGTTAGCAGAAGAAAATAAATAATAGATTTATCTAAAAATTTAAGATCATAATAGGTACAAGCCAAAGTATATTGGGCTTCAATATCACCAGAACCTGCTAAAGTTTCTAGGTGTTTTTTTGCTCCATTATGGTAACCATGCATAGCCAATCCAAAATAGTAATATCTTGGCTTCGGATCTTCTAAAGTTAAATTATTTACTGTATTAAACTTTGCTAGTTCAAAAGCACAATCTGGATTTTTATCGGCAAGTTGCTGCATGTGTTTTAAAGCAGTTTTATCACCTTTATTGGCAAGAACTTGATAACATTTAAAGGCAGGTTGATTTTTTTTAAAATTTAGTTGATATATCTCAGCAAGTTTGTAGCTTAATAAATTGTCATCTAAAATTTTTACAATTCTATCTAAACCTGATAATGCTTCTGAGCCTAATTCACAATCCTGGTTCGCTGCTAGTAAGTAATAATCAAAAGCTTTTCGAAGATCTTTATTAACAGGCTCTTCTCCAAGTTCGTAAAACCGCCCCAATCGATATGCCGCTTCCCTATTATGTAGTTCATACGCTTTCTCATAATAACTTAAGGCAGCAGTTATAACTTTTTTATTGCCAATTTCACCTTCTTCATACATTTGCGCTAAATGTAAAGCTGCCTTAGATTCATACTCACTCATCTCTACCAAATCATTTAACGCATGAGCCGAATAACCTACTGCTGCTTTCCTATACCAACTTAACTCTTTTGTTATATCCTTTTTAAAAACAAGTTGGCCACGATTTGTTAATCGGTCATTTTTAAAAACTTTCCCAGCAAAATACATTGCTGGAACATAATTTTCTTTAGCCGCAGTCTCATAAGCAGTTAATGCCCTTTCCCATTCATGGATATATTCGTATTTCATACCTAGAAAATAAAAAGACTCTCCTTTATTACCTTCTTCATTAGCTAAAAGACTTAAATGATGTAATGCAGAAGATTTTTGTGTTTTAAGAGCGCGAACATAATACATTCTAGCTAATTTAAGATCTATTTCAGTATTTACTCCATAATGAAAGCAATTACCTAAACTAATATTCGAGCGATAGCCTAAAAGATTCAAATAAGTTTCAGTGGAAAATATTTTTGGCATTTTTATACCTTTTTTGTTATTTATTTTTAAAACTGTATAATTTTAATTAAATTTTCAAAATCTCTCCTATTAATAAAATTCTATTGTCTATAATAAAAAGTTAGTTAATAGCGATTGCTCAAGTTTCAGTAAGGAAAATAAAATATAGAAAGATATTAATTTAGAATTGAAGAATAAAAATCTTACATTTAAAGGATATAACGCTATCATTCCTTTTCCTTGTTATTTTTTTAACACTTATATTGAGTAAAAGTATAATTTATATTTTAGATATTTCATAGATGGAGCTTAAAAAATTAATTATTTTATTTTAAATCTAAAATACGCTAAATTTGTTCTATCTAGTTAAAAACCGTGCATTAGAAATATTTTCTTGGATAGGATCATTATAATTAACAACTTCATTTTGTTTATATGTAGAAAATAACCCATTTTGGTGTAACAAATAACTACAGTATCGATAGTAGCCTTTAGAGTTTTGTATTTTTTCTTGAAACACACTTAAAACTTTGTCGCTTAAAACAGTATATTGCCCTGCTTGAACTAAAGCTTTCAAATCCTTATTTTCTTTATCTTGATAAAAATCAGAAAATTCATTGAATAATTTGATTTTTACCGACTCTTTGATTTTAACCCAAATCACTCCAACTCCTTGTTGTTTGATTTGCTGCATCAAATGAGTAAATTTTATAAATTCCTCTGTATTAATGGGGCTTGCTAATGACGATAAATACTCCAAAGCGGCTTCCTTAACAATAATACGAAGCTTAAGTGCGGCTGTTTTATTTGTCATAAAACGAATTTCACAATCCGGATGGACACCTTGTAATTTTTCAATCAACTTATTGAAAGTACCTGAAGGGCAAATAGGATCATCTTCCCCTCCTAGATATTCTCCCTTTTCAGATAAATTACCGCCACATTGCATCTCATAAAGTCCTTCAATCAGTTGTTTTTCAGCATCTTGTAAAATTCCAGATCGATTTTTCTCATCCAACACAGCTAAATAAGTTGCGGCTAATAGCTGCCTCAAACTCACTCCTGAAGTTTTATCAGTAAATATATAATCCTTAGCCGTGATTCTTACGATACAACGCTTAGCGGCTCTATTTTTTTCAGAATTTTCGGACAAACCTTGAATAAAATTATTTAATCTCCCTATCGTATGATCTAAATTAGAATCTTGGAGTTGAGAGCCGTAATGTGACCATAATTGCGTGGCAGATTCAGAGGCAGACTGATGGACGCTCGTTGTATGAGTGCTTTGTTTATCATTTATAGAGGATAAATTATTAACATTAGCATCTTGATTTTCCTGGCGAAATCTTTGAAATACTCCAGTTAAAAGATCTAAGCTTAGATGTAAAAATAATGTTCCCACTATTTCGTCCATCAATATATTGCCGTATTCAACCAATAGTGAAAAGCTTGTCTGATTCTCTATCTCAGCAGCTTGAAAATCTTCTAAACTAGTTGCAACATCATTTGACTCCGAATGTAACCAAATTGTCTCAAATTTTTCTTGGTTAAGCACCTGTATGTCCCCCACATCTATATTTAGTTCTACGATTAAAGTTTGGGTCACAGCAAGATTCAGAAGCAACTTAACTATGTTTGGTTTTGGAGGAGATAAAATAACTTCAAAATTTTGTTGCGTGAGCAGCCCTACGCCTTCGATAAATATAATAGACACTCCAATATACATGGGCTCTGGATATGCAAGAACAGCTTCTAAGTTTTGCTGATTGAGGATTCCTACTACTTGCATAAGACCCAGCATCACGCAAACTGCTTTCGGCTCTGGGTGGGAGAGAACACTTGCCAAATTTTCTTGGGTGAGTATCTCCGCTTTTTGAAGGGAATTAAGAGATAGTATAATATAGTTTGGGTTTTTGCGTTGTCTAATATGTTCAAAGTTTTCTTGAGTAAGCATCCCTGCTTCTTGAATAAACTTCAGTATCATTCCGATACTTCTGATATTTTCATCTTGGCATGATAGAACATGTTCAAAATTTTCTTGGGTGAGAATTCCGGTTTTATAGAGAGAACTAAGCGACAGCCCAATATCTGATGGATTTTGACTCGACAGAATACTTTCGAAATTTTGCTGAGTCAGTAACGCCGCTTCTTGAATTAATTTCTGAATGCGGTTGACTGCTTCTAACTCTGGGTGTGATACAACACCTTCAAAATTTTCTTGAGTGAGCATCCCTGCTTCTTGGAGAAAATTAAGTGATTCTTTAATATATATTGGTTTTTCGTGCAATCGGACCCCTTCAAAACTTTCTTGGGTGAGGATCCCTGATTTTTGGAGAAAACTAAATGATACTGCAATATACACTGGCTCTTTGTGCGACAAAACATGTTCAAGGTTTTCTTGAGTGAGTATCTCTGCTTTTTGGAGAAAATTAAGGGCGTATGTAATAATCATTAACTCTTGTTGCGACAAAATAAAAATATGTTCAACATTTTTTTGAATCAGTATCCCCGCTAGATGGAAAAGCTGAAACGCCCATTCAATATCTGATAGCTCTTTGCATAGCAAAACACTTTCGAAGTTGTCTTGAGTGAGAATCCCTGTTTCTTGGATAAGTTTCAAAATGCGACTGATACTTTTTAGATCAGGGTGTGATCGAACATGTTCAAAATTCTTGTGCGTAAGCATTTCCACTTTATGAAGAGAACTAAGCAACTGTTCAATATCAGTTACATCTTGGCACAGAACACTTTCAAAGTTTTGTTGAGTAAGTATCCCGGCTTTTTGAAGAAGACTAAGCACTGCTTTAATACACATTGGTTCTTTGTGCAATCTGAGGCTTTCAAAGTTTTCTTGGGTAAGCATCCCTGTTTCTCGGAGATAACTAAGGGAGAATGCAATAGATATTGGCTCTCGGTGGCATAAAACATGTTCAAAATTTTCTTGCGTAGGAATCCCTGCTTCTTGAAGATATCCAAGAGATAATGCGATAGGCGTTATTTCTTGTTCCGATAGAACGCGTTCGAAATTTTCCTTAGTAAGGATCCCTGCTCCTTGGAGATAATCAAGGGATAATTTAATAGGCCCTAATTCTTGGTGCGACAAAGCCTGTTCGAAGCTTTCTTGAGTGAATATTCCCGCTTCTTGAAGAGTATTAAGCATTAGATTAACTATTTCTAGTTCTAGATGCGATAGAACAATTTTTAAGTTTTGTTGATTAATAATCCCTATTTTATGCAATAATATTAATGTTTCACTAAGTGCCATCGGCTTTGGATGCAATTGGAGTGCTTGAATATTCTCTTCGGTGAATATCTCTTTATCATTAAAAATCCATGCAATCTCTCTCAAGCCTGGATGTGATGGTTCAAGCTTGCGGTTTCCTTCCGTCAATAGTTCCTTCGTTTCCGGCAGATTATTTTCTAAATCAACTGAATCTTGCATAAGTTACTCCTTTTGTTGTAGTTGTTTCCAATTCTTTTCTTATTTTTACAAGGATAATTTATATTTAAATTATTTAATAGATCGATCTTAAAAAATTAATTATTTTTTAATAAAAATAAGCTTCGCCCTGAATCTGTATTTTATATATTGTTACTGAGATATATTTTGCTAGGACTATCTACGATAATAAAGTTTATCGGATTTTCAAGCAAAAAGTTAGAATACCTAACAATAATTAATGATTAGTTGGTCTAATCGATTCTAAATTATCCGTTGAATGCTTTAAGTAGACATCTAATTTATTCACTAATTCATTACTAGTAACACGGTGCTCTAAAAATGATGGATCAAGCAAATTAAAAAACCAGTTAAAAATAGACCAATGCCTATGTTGACCGACAATTCCCTTTTTTTCTCCAATGATTGCTTTAATTTTAGGAATCTTCTCTATAGATAAGCACCTTACATTAGTCTGGCTTCGATGCTGACCCATTCCTCCATCACGGCATGCTTTAGCAATTGCCTCAAGAGCCGTTGATTTATTTTTAGATAATTGAGAATGTTTTTTACTTAATGTTTTGCTGTGTCTCTCAATAGCAGATATCAATGATTCTTCTTCCATTTTTTTTATAGGTGAAAATTGACTAAAGTTGAACAATGTATCTTTTACCTCAGTAATACCTTTATTTTCTTTCGCAGAGCAAACAATAGTTGGAACATTAAAAGTGTCAAATTCCTTGAGATAATCTTGAGAAAGCTTAGAATCTTTATCATCGCTTTTAGTAAAAACGATCATTTGAAAACAATCAGAAATAGGAAGTATCGATGAAATTTCCTCCTTAAACTCCAAAAATATTCTTTTATTTTCCTCTGTGTTTTTAGTAGAGTCTAGTGCGTAAATAATGATTGATGCAGATTTATAATATAATTTTGATAGGGTTGTAAATTTTTCATCGCCTGAAAATTCCCATAAATAAAGTCTTATTGACTCTTTTTGAAGGAGAGCTAAATCATTAAATATCGTAGGCTCATAATTATAACTAAAGCCCAGACCGATTAAACGTCTTACTAAAGACGATTTACCTACCCTCAATTTACCTACCAAAATAATTTTACATTTATTATCGCTATGATTGGGCATGTTCAGTTATCTCCTAATGAATTTGTAATTTAACATCAGTTATTTTCTAGTAGAAGTGAGCCTTTGTTAAAACAGGATTAGGATCGGCAACCTCAGTTGGTGTTTTTTGGGATGGAGCTGAATCAGAAAATAGCGTCATTCCTGACTTTGTTATGTTGGCGGGAACTGGTTGAGTAGATCGTGCTTGTTCCGCTAATAAAGCTTCTAAACGCGCTACTTTCTCCAATGCGGCTTCTGTTTCTCTATCTATTTCTTCTCTTTCTATGCGCATTTTCTCTCTCTCTCGGCGTGCCTCTTTTTCACTTTTACGAGCCCTGGCTATCTCAGCATCGACTTCTTTGACTTTATTAACATAGTCACAGTTTTCCTGGGTATGCTCTCGTTGTAACTCCTCAGGTGGTAAAGAAAGCGCATTGATAATCCATTGCATACTCCTGAGATGAGAATGCATGCCATCGAATACGACTTGTTTCAGTTCCCATAATAAAGAATCGGCTGCTCTTTCCGCTTCATCGCTTTGTAATTCCTCAGAGTCTAATTCTCTGAATTTTTGTAAATCGTTTTTAACAGACTGAATCTGCGGAATGTAACATTGTGCCAAATTATTTAAGAGCGCGTTATCCCTACTCGCTTTAGATTTATGGTCTAAATGAAATATCAATAATAATTTTTTAATGATCGTGGCAATCTCAGCATGATGATGATGCACAAATTCTGCAAGATTCTCTGTATGTGCTGATAGCGCTTCTTGTAATGCAGACCAATGTTGTTGGAGGGGTGGGAAGAAATATAAACCAGCCCCTAAGTATTCAATCGCACGGTACAAAATATAGGCGAGATTAGGAATAGTGTCTTCCCATCGTGTGGATCGTGTTGATGGGGGTTCTTGTTTCTTATGATGTAACCAACGTCCTGGTTTTGATAAAATAGCAGTCAAATCTGTGTGGGAAACATTGATATCAATTTTTTTAAACCAAACACTTAGGATCATTTGTGTGATCAAATTTAGGTCCGCACAGAAATCTTTATAAGTAGCTTGAACAAAACGATACAGATTTCTTTTATCAAAATTTGAAATTTCATCTTCCTGAAAATCCCTCTCTTCGGTGTTTACATAAGCCTTGATAGTAGCCATTAGACGAGGTTCTTGTCGAGCAACCAACCAATGTAGTAAGGATGCCCTATTAGAATAACAATTATAAATAAACCATCCCCTAATAAATAAATCAGTGCCTAGTTTATTTAAGGCAATATCTAATAAGGGCTCCCAATGCTGAACTGGTGTGACTTGCTTTCGATTGAACTTGGCACTTCGATATGACATCAGAGGATTTTCACGTAAAATCCCTCTATTAAACGTAGATGGGCATTCAAAAGTACTCATAAAGCTCTCAAATAATGCTAGCGCAGTTGAATGATATTCCAGTGCATGCCTTTCTTCTTCATTACACCATTGATTGATAAGTTGCTCATGCAATGAAAAATATAACCAACAACGTTCTCGTATCACATTAAGTGACCTTAATTTTTTTTTCCTAATCGTCTTTTCAGTTGACTTTCGCAATTGCCGACTAATAGCCAGTAGCGATGAAGATGAAGTTTGTGCAGCGCTAGGTGTTGTTATATGCCATAATTTCAGTTTGTTAAAACACCACAATATCCAGTGCTTCAAGCGTTCCATCCATGAAGGCGATAAATCCAATGTACTCGTGAGTTTTATAAGTTGTGTTAATTGATCCAATAACAAACTTGGTAAGTGTTCCGTTTCTGTTCGGGGTAAAGCAGATAATTGAGTGGTATAAGCATGTAACATACAAATCACACGAATATAGGATTCATATTCACTCTCTTCTTCATCGCAAGGTGGATGGTCTTGAGCCGTATTACGCAAGCGATCCAATAATTGCTGAAAATGGACGATCAATGTATGTTGATAGATCTTAAATAAAGCACGGTCTACCATCTTGTTTATAGGTTGCTTTTCATATTTTTCACCGAAAGCTTCTTCGACTAATAGACTCAATCGATTTAAGTAAATCTTTTTAGGTGTAATAGTCATCACCTGGAAAACCTGCTCTACCCATCGGTTTGCTTGGATTAGAGAGGGATGGTATTTCACAGCAATCTCTATATAGACATGCATCATCAGTAACTGCCGCAATAGGACAGTTACCCAATCATTCTGGCTGTTCTCGTCAGTTGAGGTTGGCTGATTCATCATGCTGTTGAATTGATCAGTGAATTGTTGATACTCCCATTCAACGGCCCATGCATCAGCCTCTCCCACTCCTTTCTGCAAGGATTTGACCCAATCGGATGTCCAAACAACTTGGCCTTTAGTCACAGACATCGACAAACAATCGGTTATCCAGAGGGGTGGATTGAACTGCATCATCTGGTTTGTCGAGTCTGTAACTGGAATATCCGTGTTAGGAGCCATAATAAACCTTTGTTGCGACAGGGTTAGGACCTACTTCCTCTGTTGGCATCGTTTGGGATGAAGATGGCTTGGAAAATAGTGTTACCCGTGATGTTGAGAGGTTTACGGAAGTTGATAAAGTTTGTAATTCTTGTTCCGTTAAAGTTTCCAAGCGAGCTATTTTCTCTAATACTACTTCTTTTTCTTTACGTTTATTTTCTGTCTCTTTATGTTCATTTTCTTTTTCTTTATGTTCTTCATGTTCTCGAACTTGTGCAGTTTCCTTTCTTTTATCTTCTGTAACAACCGCCTGCTCTTTTGATTGTTGCTCAATCACTCGATCCGAGGAAGTTTCAGGAAGATGCTCGCTTATCTGGTGTCTGATGGATGAAAGAGGACCCTCAATCATCTTTTTTATTATAGAATAGAGAACGCTGTGTTCGACCTTTCTTTCTTCCTGACATCTTTTCTCATAATTTTTATCAAAATCCTTTAAAGCTCGTCCCATATCCTTTGCATCCTTCGCAGAAAATACAACACATAAATCACCGACAAATATTTCTACGCTCTTCAGTCGCTCTTTCCCTGTTTCCGGAGTCGATTTAAAGAAATTTTTAATTAAACATTCGAGTTGTTTTTTGATTGATAATTCTTTTTGATACTCTGGATGTGCTCTTACTAGGGCCAACACATAGTAATTTTTCAATTCCTGAAAAACAGCCTCGGTTTTTTCCATCGTTTCCGGTTTCAAACCACTCAATGCTTTACTCTGAGCAGTGATAGCGAGTTGCTTGTTGTCTTTTAAAATAGCTTGTACTGAAAGATTATTTTTAACCGCCTGTGATAAAATTAAATGGTCAGTAGACGAAAATAAGTCAGAAAATAGAGCTACCCTATTGACTTGGCACTCATCACGGGCGTAAAGCCAAGCCTTTGTTTTTGTATCACCTGGTTTTTCTGGCAAAAAATGATGCACGAGTTGGTTGGATCGGGAAAAGGACTGAGAATTGTCTTTCCAGAGACAAACTCCGTTCGGATCGACGCCTCTATAAATTACGTGTGATAAATCATCGAGGGTTGGCACTTGCAGTTTTTGTTCTTCTTCATTTATCCTTTTGGCCTGATAGAGATAAGGAAATAAGCTATTGGTAAAAGAAGAGATAGTAATAGTTCGGGTCTCGGCCTGCTTGATACGTTCCACGCCCGCATCATGTTCTTCACTTTTTTGTGTTTCGAAAGCTTTTTCTTTTTCTTTGCAAGCGCGAGCTTGCTCATTTGAATAAGAAAATTTATTGTTCATTAACTCAAGTTGTAACCGTTTAAGATCTACAATAAGCGCTGTAGCGAGTTTCCGCATCATTGCAGAGACGATGGTGGGTCTTTGTAATAGGCTATCTTCTTTTAGGCAATCTTCTTGAAGAATTTTCGTATTAAATGATTTTGGCAATTGGATCAGCGTATCATTTCTTTCCCAGATACTACCCCAAAAACTGTTCTGATGTTTTTTAATAAGTTCATCTAAATCTTGTTCAGGAAATAAGCTACTGAGTTTGGCATGTGCTGATTCTAAATTGCACTCGCTGAAAAGACACGGTGAAACTAAAATTTCTGTGAACAACTCGACCGGATTCTGCTCTCTTTTTTTCGTTTTAAGCCATGCTAGCAGTCCATCCATATCCTGGTTCGGCAATGGCTGTCTTCCCTCCAGTGTTATGAGAAATCGAATGAGCTGTTTGCATTTTATAATTTGCCAATTGCGTAAACTGCAGGCCATTTCATAAGCTAGCTCATCAACTTCCATTTGTTTCACCAAGTGATTAGAAACAGATTTACGTAAGAAAATTTGAGCGATCAGTAATTTTTCATCCTCGCAGCTTTCTTCAACGTTCATCCCATGTAGAAAAATACGTTGTCCGACTTCTATCTGTTCAGCTTCAGTTAGCAAGGGCAGCCAATTTGGATTGTTCTCCAATGGATTGCTCCGTTCTATTTTGAGTAAATCCAAATACTGTTTGATATCTTGCTGAAATTTTTCAAAGGGGTGAACTGAACTTGAGATTATTGCAGGTAACAATGTATGACCCGAATTGAAGCCTTGCTGAAACTGATTAGCAATCAGTTGTTCTGTCTTCTCCAGTAAATCAACGTTCTCCCTAATTCTTTTTAAATATTTATTGAACCGTTCAATAATTTTCGTTTCAGATAATAAATCGGCAATATACAACTTTTCACGAGATAGTGGCGGAGCAATTAAATCTAAAAATCCGTCTAATTTATCTAAAAAGAATTTAAAGTTAGTCTCGAGCGTTAATAATTGGAGTTGACACTGATGATTGTCATTCTTTTGCAAAGCTTTAACAAGTTCTATTAAAGTTGTATTGATCGCTAAAAAATATTTTTGTGCTTTCTCTAATTTCTTAATACTTTTCTGCAGCGTAATCAGATAATCTTCCGCTTGACTTTTAATCTCCTTCCTCGTGCCGGCGTCCTGGTAGTCGTAGAGAGTTATTGCTTCTCGTTTTAATTGTCGAGCTGGATTTTTTTGATCTAGCCATCTTTGATACTTCTGCTCTAGAGCGAGTATAAAAGAACTCCCCTTTTTATAACTGGCATGACCCGTTAGATGACCCACATGTAGCAAATGCAGAATTTCAAGTATCTCCTTTCCGGTTTTAACCACCGCAACCGCTGTTACCGTCTCAATAACCATCGCTATCTCCTTTTATTGAATTTATTTTTATGTCACTTTTTGAGTATAGAGGATCAATAAATTATTTCCTAGATCATTTTTCTTAAATTTTTTTAAAAAAATTTTAAATAATTTTAAAAATAAATTTTATTTTTATTGATTGAAATACGCTTCGCCTTTAATACTAATTTTTTCTGGATCGATAGAAACATCAATCCGACTCGGGCTAGTTAAGTTAGCGCCCTGCTCTATCGTAAAATTATTCTTTTCCTTATCATTTTTTAAATTCAACATAAACGCTAAAGCGGCAGCCGCAACGCCGGTTGCAATGTCCTCTTGATTGCTGAACAATGGGTTAAAGTTACGACCGACATAGTCAGAATGAGGTTGTTCGGTATCATTTGAATATACGTAAACTCCATTGACAGAGTATTTTTTGCACCATTGACTGATTAAATCTAAGTTAGGCTCCATATTAAATAGAATATTTCTATCGATAACAGGCGCTAATAGCTTAGGGCTCCCTATAGAGGCTACAGCGCAGGGTAAATGGGCGTTTATAGACGTTTTATCTATAGCTAGCAGTTTACTGATAATATCTAGATCTATGTTGTCATCTATTATTTTTCCATTATTTACCATAGACATTGAGATTAAATTATCATTACACGCTATATCAAGATCGGTTTTTGTTTGATAAGGTTTAATATTAAAAGATTTTCCATAATCTGATTTAAAAAGATAATATGCTGCGCCTAAAGCACCATGGCAACACAAAGGAAGCTCCCCTTTGGTAGCAAAAAATCGAAGCAAGTATTGGTTTTTATCTGGAATGATAAAAACTGTCTCGGGAAGATTGAAATGTGTAGCCATTGCTTGCATTTCATCTTTGCTAAGATGCGCAGCATTATCTACAATGGCACAGGGATTTCCCCAACATTTGCACCGCCATATACAAGCTGAACATTTCGCTCTGCTAAAGCCTTTCATAACGCCAACGTTGCTTGTAAAAATTTAGGGTTTTGAGGAATGGTTGCCCCAAGAAAAACACATACTCTTTTCATAATAGTTTCTGGTTCATTTTTTATAAATTTCGTTCCTTAAATTTTATAAAAATTGAGAATATATATCTATTTTATTATTTTCCAAAAATAATTTAATTAAATTTTATCTACTAGGAAGAAATTGATTAAGATGACAGCTATCAGATTTCTTACTGTTTAACCTACTAAGCGAACAATTATGTCCTCTATATTTTTTAAAACAGTTTATCTTAGCGTATCGAAAATCTTTTTTAGTAAGCCTTAACGGTAAATTTTTAACTTTACTATGCTTAATTGCTTTTTTGAGCTTTTTTTCATACTTTAAATTAATTCGATATATATTTAAAATTTTGCATAATAGCCATCCTATAATACTTCCAATGCTAGCGGCTAGAAAAATAATTCCTACTACACCTGCTAACAACCCCAATATACTACCCAAAACCATAACTAGCGATAAGTTAAGGCTCCCAATAAAAATTGCCATTAGTTTTGTCAAATATAATCCATTTATAAATCCATATACCCAACCTATATAAAAACCAATTTTAGAAAAATAAAAAGCATCTGATACAGGCTTATGATATTTGAGATAAAGACTTAATGCTTTGTATAATTTTAACTCATAAGGATTTAT
This sequence comes from Rickettsiella endosymbiont of Miltochrista miniata, assembly GCF_964031245.1. NCBI lineage: Bacteria > Pseudomonadati > Pseudomonadota > Gammaproteobacteria > Legionellales > Coxiellaceae > Rickettsiella > Rickettsiella endosymbiont of Miltochrista miniata. The sequence continues at coordinate 388,586 of NZ_OZ035017.1, read as the reverse complement.
TTCTAGCTTTTCTAAAGCTGCATAAACAAAAAAAATATTGACCTCTTTAGGCAATTTTTCTTTATTTATTGTAACTCTCACACCTATATCTGATACAACTTTAACCGTAAGTCCAGGCACATATAAAAGGGGAAGTATGTGTTTAATAGTAAATAAATAGTAATTTGTATTCTTCTCCATGATTAAATTTTGTCCTCCATTTACCTATACTTTAAGCAGTTTTAAAAATTAAATAGATTCTGAGTGATCTTTTTAATAAAGAAATCCCTATAAATGTAGGGGATGTAAATCTTTAATCTTTATCTATTTGAGATTAATTGTTTTTCAATTTTTTAAATTGTAATTTTTTAAATTTATTTACCCCCTATCTTTGTAGGGGAGAATTGATATTTTATTCATATAATGATATTTATTATTTCAAGTTTCTAATAAAAATAATGTTATGTTAGAAAAAGTATTAACGGATTTATCGCTTTATATTTTTGCAAAAGATAATAATTTAAAATATCTTTTTTGTAATGAAAATCTGGCTGAAGCGGCAGGTTTAGATTCCCCCAGCCAGATAATAGGAAAAACTGATTATGATATTTTTTGGAAAAAACATGCTGACTTTTATCGTAGAGGAGATGCTAAAGCCATAACAGGAGAAACTAGAGTTAATATACCTGAAATTCAAACTCAACCTAAGGGAATAGCTAATATTTTAGTCACTAAAACACAACTTATGGATAACAATGAGAATTGTGTAGGAGTTATTGGTTCTTATGTTGACATAACAGGTTATTTACTTACCAAAAAAGAAGGGAATTTTGACCTAGAAAAACAGCGTTTTTATTTAGGAGAACCATTTTGTAATGAGTATCTAACACGACGTGAACTAGAAGTTTTTAGATGTATCCTTTATGGCTACACATTAAAGAAAATTGCTTCTCTTTTAAAAATTTCATTATTAACTGCTCGTTGGTATGTGCATAATTTAAAAATAAAATTACAATGTCATTCCAAAGCAGAAATTATGTCAGTCGCCATTAAACACGGACTGACCTGTGTATTAGAAGAATACAAAGTATGGAAAAACTTAACCGTCGATTAACTATCCCTCAAAACTGAAAATTATTTACCTTAAATAAATCGGAGAAAATATGAATTATCATTTTATTAAACTTTTTTCATTAAAAGAATGCTCAAAATCTGTTATTACCCAGTTTGATGATTTTTTAAAATCTAAAGAAATAGATAAGGTCACTTATCTAATTGAACATGGTCCTTACCAAAGTGCTGAAGGACGAAATAAAGGTTATAATTACATCTTGAAGATCACTGTGGATGGCAACCCCGCTAAATTCAAATCAGATACAGAGAAGGAATATCTCGAATTTTTAGAGAAATTAAAACCTTCATTCAACCAAGAAAAACAAGTTTTTTCAACAGAGTATGAACCCTCTACTCAGCTTACTAATCAATTAGTTCGGCCTCAATCTCCGATAAACCATGTAGTCTTCTTACCATTTAAAGAAACCTCCAAAACCGTAGAAATTAATAAGTCATTTGAATTGTTAACGAATCTGTTTAATGAGCTCCCTGGCATATCCTCTTTTACTTATGGAAAATGTCATGATTCTTCCAATAAAAATTATGTTTTCGAAATGAATTTTTCAGATGAATCAAAACGTGATAATTACTTAACGGATAAACAACATGTAGAAGTTGCCCATCGTATTATTCCTTTATTGGAAAATGGAGCAGAATCAATAATAGCCTTTGATTATCAAATTTTGATGCCCCCGAAGAAATTATCTACTTTATCTAATAGCTCATTTTTTACTCTTAACCCAGAAGATAATATAGTTCAGAACAATCCAGCACCAAAACCTGCGCTGAATTAATATATTAATCATTTATTAGCCAAAAAGTAAGCCAATTGTTTTAATAGTTGGCTTATTTCAAAAAAATCACATAAATACATAGAAGATGGAGGAATAGAAAACAGTAGTCTATTCTTTATAATAAGTAACTTAAGAACCATTTTAGTTTTAGGAAGGGTAAACGCTTCACTTTACCATTAAATTTATTAATTCTAAAAGCTTTCCGCTTGCGTCATGGATTAATTGTGATAGGGCTTGTTGGCTTGATCTATTTATTTGAGGTTGAATATTCAAAAAGTCCAACGGGTTTTTTAAATCATGAGCTATTTGCATTAAAGAATCATGTTTATCAATATAAGATAGTTTCCTATCTGTAATATCTAAAGAAGTACCAATAATGCCAATTATTTTTTTATTTTCAATATCATAAAGTGGAATTTTTCGGGATAAAAATATTTTTTCTATCCCTTCATGATTATTTCCAGTTTCTTCAATGCAATACTCCTTTTGTGTTTTCATGACTTGCATATCAATTTGTCGGATCGCCTCGGCTTGCTCCTCAGAAAAAAAATCAAAATCCGTTTTTCCAATAAGATCTTTTTCTGATTTATAACCCAAGAAAATAGCTTGAGCATTATTAGCTCCCTTATAAATACCGACTACATCTTTCCAATAAACGTGTCCTGGTAATTTAGAAACTATGTTTCTCCAATAAGCTTGTAAAGATCCTGTTTGTAAAAATTCCTTATCTTCTGTTACATAAGCTTAATTTTTTGAAACAACAGCAGCCATCAAATTAGGCACTTCAAGTTTTTTAACAATATTTGCCCTATGATATTTAACGGTGCGTTGAGATAAACCTAATATGCTTGCCATCTCTTTTATTTCTTTTCCTTTACTTGCCAAGAGAAGACATTTTTGCTCCTGTGAAGTTAAACGTCGATCAAGAGTAGGCAGATTTTTATGGTTTGTTTCATAAAGTACCGATTCAATTTGTTCAATACGCTTATTGATCGGTAATGAATTCAAATATTCAAGAAAAGTTTTAGCTAATTCTTTTTTAAGCTTACTTTCTTGTTCATGCAATTTATTTAGGACAGGAAAAGTCCTTATATTATTTTTAGCCATAATAATTAATGAAAAATAATATTATATTCAACATCGTTTAATGTAGTAAATATATAAAGAAAAAAATATGCACTTTATCTAATAGTTGATGTTTTACTTTTAAACCAAAAGATAATATATTGGAAAATTGTCCGGCACAAAAACTTGCGCAGGGTAACATTATAATCATTGACTGAAATGCACACCGAGAACTGAGCAGTAATTAAAAGAAGAAAGGTCCCTTTTATGCAGGAAGAAAGTGTTTGGAAATTTATTCGTCATTTTGGAAGCATTACCAAAGCAGCAAATATAATTGGCATTAGTCGAGCGACTATTTATAATTATCTTGAAGGACGTCCAATTCCTCTCGATATTGCTTTACGTATCGAAGCTAAAAGCAGGAAAAGAATTATTTATAAAGAGCTTATTTCTTGGAAAGTTAAATACAATTTGGAGTTAGAAACTTTTCCTGGTTCTTTAACTGAAATACCGCTAACTAAAATTATTATGCCTGTAATTGTGCCGCGCTTTTCTGATCACAAATATCTATCTAAGGAAAAGCAGCGGGCAATTTGTGTTGACGAAAACTATCAACTTATTTATGGACTTAAAGCCATCGAAATTACTAAAAAACAAGGTAAAAAATCAATAGTTGCATGGCGAATATCTCACGCTGATTTAATCCAAAGAAAATTTGAAATTTTTCATCTAACCAATACGTTTGATTTATTGGAGCGAACAGCTATAGGGATAAGCTTAGAAAAATTTATTGGGAATAGAAAAGGACAGCGAACAGATTTAAAAAAAACTATGGAGAATTCTCCTCACTTTTATCTAGAAAGAGGCATAAGAACAAGAGACTTCGTTACCGAACTTCTTGATCTAAATAGTAGTTATATCTACATACAGCTTAAAAAAATAATTCTACATGGTAGTGATGAAATAATTGAGAAAGTCAGAAACAAAAAGATAAGCGTATCTGCCGCGGCATCTCAAGTTGTATGTTTATAAATTAATAGGTACACAATTACCGGCCATTTTCAACTAACAAGAAAACTGGTTAGTTTGCTGGTAACTAGTAACAAGTGCGTTTGGTATTCTACCAGATGAACGCAACTGCCTTAGGAAGCTGATACTTTATCTGCAACAAATTCTATAAACTTCGGTTTAATAAGTTATGCAATAATTAAAGTTTCTAGATTAGTTAGCTTATTTTTTTTAAGTTCCGAAACTGTCCATGAGTAATGGTTCTTGAAAGGGTATTAAACAGGTAAAGCTTGAGCCTTGTTTAGATTGACTTTCCAAGTAGATCTCGGCTTGCAAATCGTCGAGAAATTGTTTGATAATGGGTAAACCTAACCCAACTCCTGAATAAATACCTTGACTTCTCATGAGAGTTATTACTTATTTTATATAAAATTTGCATCACAATTTTGTTTTATTGAAAAAAAATTAGACCTTTTAAAAAATATTTTTACCTGTCTAAGCTACGAGTATTTGGGTAAATAATTTCTTCTAAATTCTCCTTATATATGGGTTTCACAAGTACGGTATTTGCTCCAAAATGCAAACATCTCTGTTGATTTTTTTTATCCGCATGAGCAGATGTAACAATAATTAATGCATCTGAATTACGCGTACATTTTCGAACAGCATCAATAACTACTTCGCCAGGAAGATCAGGTAGTCCTAAATCTAAAACTACAAGATTAAATACTTTATCTTGCAATCGACAAATTCCATCTTTCGCGTTTCCAACAATATCAATTGTATAGCCTAATTGAGATAGCATAGTGCCAATTACCTTTTGCTGTATTGGATCATCTTCAACGAATAAAGCTTGATGATTTAATATTAGTTGTTTTTTAAACGACATATAAATTTCCTCGAAATAAAATTCTGGAAATATTATGTATAATGCATTAAAAAAAAACACTCCCTGAATAAAAGGATTAAAAATACAAATATAAGTTACTATTAATTAGTATCTATACTAAAAAAATGTAAAATTTATAGTTAAAACTTCATGATTTTAAATGATATAATTCATTCTTAACTTGCCTTCTAATCCAAATAATAGGAGCTACATTAAGTATTTTAACGCTATTCTTATTTTCTGTTTTGCATAATTTGTTAGTTTTCAAAACAAATAGTTCTTTTTTATCTGAAGGATATATTTTTCGAACTAAAATGGTATTTTCAATAGTTTGAATAATACAGGTCTTACGAAATAAAGTTTCTATATTATTTAAATCACATTTAATTCCCGCTACATAATCACCGCGATTATAATAAGGCTGCATTAGGGCATCTTCAATGATGGTATGGATAGCATTAGGGTGATGAATATAGAATAAGTTGATTTCTTTCTTTATTTTTTCATTCTCAGATTCTACGGATGGTTTTTTAGAAAGATTTTTTTCATGATTTAAATGCTGATATGAATACATCAAAGTGGGAGTTTCTCCAATTCCATGTAACAACCATTCAATTGTGCAATTAAGAATACCTTCCTCTTGAAATATCTCTTGTAATGCATATGCCCCTTTCATACTTAGCCCTCCATATCTGGCATATTCCCAATTAAGCAAAGTCCCTTCACCAATGATCGCATGACGTTGGCAGAATTTTTTACGATTTAATCTCAATAAGGTTTCACGAAGATAACGCACTCTTTCTCCGCGGGCCTCCTTATAATTATTGGAGTCCAATTTAGAAATATTATCAGTTGATTTTTTAGTCACAGTGAATAACTCATAAGAAATTACCTACACAAAATATGGCTTATATCTGATATATTTTATGCAAAATTTGCATAACAATTATGTTTCGGATTGCATACTAAATTATGCAATTTCTATTTGCAAAGGATAAATACTTTGCTATAGGAAACATCCCTAATTTAATGGATAGAACTAAATATATTTTATATCACTTATTCTATCAAAATAATTCAAAAGGAATAGCAAATGACAAAAATCCCATCAAGAAAAAACACTGATTTTGTTATAAAAAAATTGTTGGTAAAGTTAGGCAATAAGAACCCTAATTATAAACAACTAAAACTTGCTGAATCTCTACTTTTAAAAACCAACATAACCAAAGAATTAACCTTTAACCCTAAATTAACCAGTCGGGAGCTCTGCTGTTTGCTTTTAGCGTCCTTAGGTAAAAGAGTAAAAGAAACAGCAAATCTATTAGAAGTAATGCCTTCAACAGTTGAAACATGGCATAAAAACATAAAATACAAACTAGAAAGTGAAACAATGGCACAGGCGGTCTATAAGGGAATAACTCACGGCTATCTCCGAGAATATTCAGGCCAGGATTTTCTTTAAGCTAAAAGATAGAAATATCCAGTTGAGTTATCCGAAAACTGAGAGTTAAAACTCTATATATTTAGGCTTGAATTTTATCTAACCATATAGGGTTATCTTTATGTTAACAACCATTAAATTCATGGTAACATGTCCACAAAAATCAGGATGGGAAATAAATTTATTTTATTTTATTTTATAATATTCCCAAATTAATCACATTTATATTGAAATACATTCAATTGTGCTTATGAATATTTAATCCTGGTTATTAATATCTAATTAGGATTAACCATGAGCACTATAATAAAGAATAAAGCTGAATCTTCCGGTATTGATCAAAATGTCTTAGCAATCACTGATTTACAAAATTTTCTCGTTAATTGGGATGAGGATTACCAAAGAAAAATATCAAACATAGATATATTTAATTATTCTTTAACTAAGCATTGGAGCAAAGAACAATGTCAATTTTTTATAAAAGTTTTATATCATATACGTGGTCACTTCGATAGTTTCTTATGGTATATGGGAAATTTTGCACCAGATTACAAATCCAAACAAATGATCTTAAAAAATGTTCATGATGAGTTTGGTATGAATGGCTTATCTCATGAACAATTATATTTTCAATTTGCTCAAAGTTTTGATGTTGATTTAACTTACGAGTTATTAGAAGAAACTACCTACTTACATTTTGCAAAAGAATATATTAGAAACCAATTGCTTTGGCTTAGAAAAAACGATTGGGACCATAGGCTAGCTGCATTTGCTGCCATAGAACGACTAGATAATGTTGATTATTTAAATTTGCGCAACATTGCAGAAAGCATAGGCGCTACCGGAAAAGCGTTAACTTTTTTTAATGTGCACATAAAAGCAGATCATTTTGAAGGAATATTAATAGCAGCGTTTCAGGAACTTTGGCAAAAAAAACCACTTGTAGCACAAGAAGTATTTAATTTTATCAGTGACTTTCAAACTTCAATGTGGAAGAGCTTATCGGATGCGATTTTTAATTATAACAATAAAGAAACTAGGCTACCTAGCTAAAAAAATTAATGGACATATTAGTGTAAAAGTAGAAGATTTTGGTGCCCAATATGTGATTTTTGGTATATTTGGCCTTCTCAATTACCCTCTCTATTATATTATATGGAAATTTTTTTCCTCCCAATCCTATGAAAGCTTATCTTTACGCATAGTTGCAACTTTACTTTGCTTATTTTTAGTATTAAACAAATATTGGCCAAAAAAGCTGCAGCCATGGTTACCTACTTATTGGTATATAACATTATTGTTTTGCCTGCCTTTCTTTTTTTGTTTCATGCTATTGAAGAATCATGCCATTGATGTCTGGCTTATGAGCACCACTATCGTATTAGTATTACTTATGCTGCTGGTAGATTGGCTTAGCTTTATAATTTTGCTTACCTTAGGAGTTTTTCTTGCCTGGTTAAGCTATCACTTTACTTCAGCCATTCCTTTTAAAAATGATAACTTTGTTGGCTTAATGTCTCAATACTTGGGTTCCTTAGCTGTTGTATTGCTTTTTGCTCGTAATAAAGAAAAATCAGGTAAAGAACGGTTAAATGCTATGTCTTCGGTAGCAACAAGCATTGCTCATGAATTGCGTACTCCATTAGCTACGCTTAATATAGGCGCAAAAAATATTAAAAAATATTTTCCTTATTTTTCCCATGCCTATCTAATGGCTTCAGATGCCAATCTACCCGTAGAAACTATTAAAAAGAGTACGTTTAAACTCATAGAAAAAACTTCTTCGGATATGGAATTAGAGACTGAAGCTGCAGCTCTATTTATTGACATGCTACTTATGAATGTAAGCCCTCAATTCAGTATGGACTCATGCAAAACTTTTTCAATAGCCAAATGTGTCACCGAAACTCTATCTCGATATCCCTTTTCAGAAGAAGAAAGAGCATTGATTCATTGGTCAGAAAATCATGATTTTATAGTTAAGGGAGAGTATTTGTTAATTACACATGTATTATTCAATTTATTAAGAAATGCCTTATTTCATATTGCTAAAGCTAATAAGGGCGAAGTTTATATCTGGTTAGAGTCAAATAACGAAAACAAGCTTTGCTTCAAAGATACAGGAACGGGTATAGTTAAAGAGTTTATTGGACGTATATTTGACCGTTTTTATACTAAAACTCCTCATGGAACGGGTATTGGCCTTACCTTTTGCCGAGCTGCTATGGAATCCTTAGGAGGAGAAATACTGTGTGAATCTATTGAAAATGAATACACTTTATTTACACTGAAATTCCCTAAAATTAATTCTAAATTTTAATTTTTATAATAATTACTATGAAAAAAAATAGATTAAACATTTGCTATTATCCTACAAGTCTTATATTGGTAGATGACAATAAAAAGTTCCTTCAATCGCTCCGGTTAGGATTAAGCGATTATTCATGTTATTTTTATGAAAATCCTAAGAAAGCTTTAGATTTTCTAAATAATTCATACCAATATGAGCCTTTTATTAATCGAAGTTTATTATCTGAAGAAGATAGCTTTATTGAACAACCCGTCGCTGGCTTAAACATCAAAAAAATTCACCATGAAATCTATAATTCAAATCGTTATGAGGAAATCTCTGTTTTACTTGCCGATTATTCCATGCCTTACATGAATGGGACTGAATTTTGTAAAGAAATTAAATCTAAATATTTACAAAAAATTATGTTAACAGGCGAAGCAAGTAATGAATTAGCCATAGTCGCTTTTAATGAAGGCATCATTAACAAATTTATTTTAAAATCTTCCATAGGATTTTTAAATGTCATCATGGATAATATTCAAGAACTACAAGAAAATTATTTTATCGCATTAACAGACATTTCATTGAGTAAAATTAATAAAAATAATGTGTTGTCTATCATTGAAGATCCTGTATTTATCGAATTATTCAATAAACTTTGTAGAAAACATCAGATTGTCGAATACTATCTCTTAGATGAACAAGGTAGCTACCTTTTACTTGATAAAAATAAAAAAATGAAATGGCTTATTGTAAAAAAAGAGTCTGAATTGCAGAGCCTAATCAATTTTGCTGCTTTTGAAGAAGCCCCAGAACCTATTTTGAACGCTTTGCAAAACAGGGAAAAATTACCTTATTTTCATACTGAAGTTGAGCTTGCTGAACCACCTTCTGAATGGGAAAAATATTTATACCCGGCAGTAAAGCTACATGGCAAGGAATTATATTATTATTCTTTTATTGATAATTTAACCCCATTGAATACGGAAATGGAAAAAATCCTATCTTACAGTAAGTTTTTAGATAATCTTGTTATTTAAAGTAATTCTTTTGGAAGATTCATTCCTTTATTACTAATCAGGTGCCTATAACCTTTCTAGCTACTTCTTTAGTTGCTTCTGCGATTTGAAGTAACTGCTGGTAAAACACTTCAGCTTCTTCAAGCGACTCTGCTTTCAATGCAGTTATCATTTCTATGCAAATTTGCTCTAAGCGACTTGCAGAGCAATAACTTGCTCCACCTTTCCATTTATGGGCCAACACTTGTATACCCTGCCAATCATTGTCCTGATGGTATTGTTCTAGATTAGGTATTTCTTTTGTCAGACTATTTACTAGCAAGGCCAACATCTCATGAAGCTTTTCGTCACTACCCAGAAATTCTAATGCCTTCTCTTTGTCTAAAAGAGACAATGATTGTAATTGATTGGTGGATTTAGTCTGATGTTCTTTAAAAATAGAGGCTTGTGAAAGCGATAGAAACGCATTTAGGATTCCAGAAGCTTTCTCTGGTGTTAATGGTTTGATATAGATCGCATTCATCCCTTTTTCTAAACAACGTCGTTTATTTTCCTCATCTATATGTGCTGTTAATCCAACAATGGGAATCGATGAATTATTATTCCATTGTTTTGAACGAATAAGACGCGTTATATCACAACCATCTGCATCTGACAGGCCAATATCCATCAATATAAGACCATAATGATTTTTCTCTATGAGAGTCAATGCGGTTTTCCCATCCGGTGCAATATCAATTTGGCAATTAAAATTTGACAGAATACCCTGCGCGATTTTTGCCGCGATGAGATTATCTTCTACCACTAACACACGACTTTCTGTCGTCACAAGAGAATCTTGTAACGCAGGTATCATGGACACTTTTTTATCGATTAAGTAAGTATCACTTTCGAACGATTGTATTTCCTTTATCGCATTCCCATCTTTTGTTGATAATGACTCTTGTAAAGGAATTAAACAAATAAAAGTTGCACCTTTTCCTACATCACTCTCAATATGAATTTCACCGCCCAAGTCATCGATAAATTGTTTAACCACTGAAAGGCCTAAGCCTGTTCCTGGATAAATTCCTCGATAAGCAGGAACTAGACGTGTAAAGCGTGTATAGACTTCGGTTTGTTTATCACGAGGAATACCCATACCTGTATCTCTAACGCGGAGCTCAATAATTAATTGCCCCGTATGCGTTTTGTTTTTTATTAAACGTGCGCTGACTTTAATCTCGCCTTTATCAGTATACTTTATTGCATTCGTCACCAACTCTAGAACAATGCGTTGAAATCGTAGAGGATCACCCAACAAATAAGCTGGAATGCTTTTATCATAATCCAAATATAAATTGATGTGCTTTATGTCGGCTTGCGGCTTGTTTAAGCGTACGATCTGTTCCAACTCTTTATGCAAGTCAAACCTTTGCTTCAAGATCGGAATTTCACCTGTTGCGACCTTAATACTTTCTAATATTTTATTCAGAAATTCCAATAAAGCGTCACTGGATTGAGCTAGGTCTGTAGCATATTCAGCTACTTTTTTTGGATTGTTTGATTCCATTTGAATCAAATGCGCACAGCCCACAATTCCCGATAAGGGTGTCCGGATGTCATGGCGCATGTTTTCGAGAAACTCTGTTTTTGCTTGATTGGCTACTTCTGCTTTATCTTTAGCTAATTTTAAAGCTTCTTCTGATTTTTTTCTTTCAGTAATGTCACTATAAACACCTATAACACCGATAACTTCATTATTTTTATTAAACACGGGTACTTTATTAGTTAATAGATAACCTTTTCTACCATCAGGAAAGGTTTGCTCCTCTTCGATATTAAGCTTAGGAATGCGAGACTCCATTACTTCTTTATCATCCTTACGATAGATATCACTATCTTTTTTCCTTACAGGAAGATCATAATCGGTTTTTCCTATCACCGCTTCCGAAGAAGATAGGCCAAGACCACGCGCAAAAAGATCGTTACAGCCTAGATACTTTCCTTCCCTATCCTTCCAAAAAACATGGACAGGCAATTGTTTTAATAATTCAAGAACAAATGCACTATCAAACCCATCTTTTTTTTGGTTAAAATTCATAAAAAACTTCCAAGAAAACCAAATCAATCCGCGCAGAAAATATACATTAAAGATAAGGCTATGGCTAGTACTTATCATCTTACTGGATGATCAGGTGTTTAAGCTTTATGCAAAGTATTATTGAATTTATATAACCAATATACCTAGAAAAGGTAATGCTTATTCTTTCATTTTTATTTTATTTCATCAATTGGTTTATACTAATAAGGTGTTGCAGAGTTATATCTAATAACCCCATATGAATAATGCTAACCATTTTATAAAAAATAAATATTTAAGATGAATAATATAAAAAAAAACAAAATTGCCATTATAGGATCAGGGTGGTACGGAGTACATATTGCTTTAGTTTTAAAAAGCAAATGCCCGACATGCAAAATAACGCTGCTCGAAAAAAATCCTGACATATTTAGTGAAATTTCAGGAAAGTTTGGCATCAGAATACACAGTGGCCTTCACTATCCTCGATCCGAGGAAACAAGAATAGCTTGTCGCAAAGGCTTTCATCAGTTTTTCAATTATTATCCTGAATTGATCACACCGCATATGTATTCAGTTTATGGTGTGGGAATTATAGATGCAAATGGAGATCCATCTAAAATAGATAAGGAAAAATTTACCTCTATCTGTAAAGAGCTTGAAATTTATAGCGAGATCCTACCAGCTGACTGGGGATACGATAATTTAAGTTTTGCAGTTAATGTTGAAGAGCCAAGTCTAATATTAGGTGAACCTTTACGTAATTTTTTTAGTGCCGCTTTAACCAATGCGGGAGTAAAATTGTTATGCAATTTTCATGTTACAAGAGTTGAAAAACGTCTTAACAATCAGCTTGTTGTGAGAGGTAAGCAGGGCGAAATGCGTAAGAAGAAATCTTTCATTTTTAATCATGTTATTAACACAACAAGCTATCAAGCATTGATACCTGATCCTAAAGGATTGCCTTTAAAAATGGAAATTGTCTATCAACCTTGTCTAGCGCTAATATACGAACATACTGAAAAACCTCTTCCCAAGTTACCTTTTTCATTTATCGTAATGGATGGATGGTTCCCCTGTTTAATGCCTTATGATGATCGTATAAATAAAAATCAAGTTTTTTCAAAATATATAATGACCCATGGAAAATGGACAATTATGGGCTCTTATAAAACGGCTAAGGAAGCTAAAAATTGTCTTTCTTCTGTTACCGATAAGTTTATTGCTCAGCAAGTTGTACCCAATTGCGAAAAAGAAATGGAAAGATTTTGGCCGACATTCAAACAAAAGTTTACCTATACAACATGGATCGGGGCTGTTTTGGCTAAGATTAAAACGGAACGAGAGTTTCGCAGTGCCGTTACTTTTAAAAATAGAGAAAATGGGATGATTTACGTCATTCCAGGGAAAGTAAGTAATATCTTTGATGCCGGAAACGAAGTATTGTCACTCGTCGGGCTAAATCAAAAAAAGGTAATTAGGGAAGGTAATTATTGTTATGTAGAAGGCGGGACACTTTTTACGGCGAAACATGAAATTGCTGAAAAACCAAAAAATATTTTACAAAATACTTGTGAATTGCAGCCTTATGGAAAAATCGAGAGTGCTCCTGTTAAAAAATCCAAATCACTTTGCTTCTGGAAATCATCCGCGCAAAAGCATCATATTTCTAGACCAATAGCATCTCCGAATGTGAAGTTGAGAGGGAATAATAGCTAGAAAATGAAGTAAAAGTAATAAATAACTCCTCGAATAAAGTATCAAAGAAACTAAAAAAAAGATATTTTATCAAAGCTATTGATTACCTCCTATATCTAGATTAACAACGGAAGTAATACCTGAACTCATAGTAAAATACAGTAGCCCTATACTTCCGATACCAGCCCAGAGATAAAGACCAACTTTAGAAAACAAAGCTATCTAGACAGGATCTTTTCTGTGTTGAAGATAAGCATTCAATTTTTTAGTTAATTCGTTTAGCATACTTTTAATACTGTATTTTCACAGGTGTCACACAACAATTGCGTTAGATCATTGATGGGTTTAGCGGACGGTTTTTTGAAAAAATTAGAACATGGGGGTCTAGGAAATAGTAAATTCTGAATCGACCCAAGGAATTGGTACAATAAAAGCTTTATATTTTTCCATAATGATCCTTTTTCTTCTTCCCCATCAGATATTAGACCTAACTTAAATATCTCTTTTTGATAGTTTGAAAGGGCCACTTGGATCTGCTGTATAAGCTCTTCTCCTGCTTCTTTTTTGATTTGCTGATATTGCAAGGAAGTTCTAGAAGTAATTGGAGTTATTCCAGCTTCGCTACAAAAAACAAAATATCCATCTAAATAGTTTTGCAAATCATCAATAAGCTTTTCAGATTTATCTCTAAAAATACTAGGCGGCTCTAACCATAGGCAAATATGGAGTGCATTTATAACTGCTTGTAAACTATCGCGATCTTCTTCAGAAAGCATAAGCAAATATTTGATTCCGCTTGTGTCTTCCAAAATATGTTGGGTTATTTCTTCCACTAAGGGAGTTCTTGGCCATTCTCTCCAATAGTAACGCTCAAATAGCTTAAAATAGGTAGGGTTATAGTCTTTCCCTTTCAGAAGCTCACGGATAGCTTCGCGATAATCTTTCTTGCGCAGCCCTGGAGTATAAGCAGATAGATAATCACATAATTGGCGATAATGTAATACGGCTAACCTAGATGCTAAAGACGTAAATATGAGCTCTATTGGTTTTTCTGGCTCATCCATGTCCGTAACGGTAATACTAGGTGGTTTTAATGAATAAGCCGTATTAAATGCGTGAATAAATTTATTGATTAATATGCTTTTTATCATACTTATTTTTCACTCTTATTATGGAAGTTCGACCAGTACTGATATTCGACTACTAGCTGACGTAAATAGTTAATATTTTTTATTAATTCGATTGGGCAATTTTCCAGGAATTTTTTTTTAAATGCCTTAAATTTATAAAAAAAGTTTCTTTTATATCGCGGCGTTAAAAAACATTGTTGAATCGTATTTTCTAATAATTTATATGAACACCATTTAACTAAAGCGGCATCAGCACCCCAAGCCAAATACTGTTCCTCGTGATTTTTATTAACAAAGGCACTCCATACTATTAATGGTGTACCTGCATTCGATTCACTGTCACGCACACACTCAATAACCTCCCAACCCGATGCCCCTTTTAAGCGTATATCGGCTATTATCAAATCGTAGGGGGTACCCTGTATGAATTGAATAGCTTTGATACCATCATCGATCAAATCAACTTGATAGCTCAGTTTACATAGATAATTAATCATGATTTTCTGACAAAGAAAATCATCTTCCATCAACAAGACACGCTTAATGATATTAATCGCTAGTTTTTGTTCTTCCTTCCGTTCCATTTTGGCTCCTTGTTGTCCCCTTATTAATTTAAAATAATTTATAAAGCATTTAAATTTTTTTGTAACTGTCCAAAAGTACAGTATGATTAAGGCATGGTGATAACTGATTCTCAGAAGCCAGTGCGGGTGATCTCATCGGGTTATTTAGCAGTATCGGTTTTCTGGAACAAAATGAGGTGGCCATTAATCAACTGAGCCTATATCGAAATAACATTGATCGAGACAGTAAGAGGAATGGATCCAACCTATGTTTTTGTTTTTAAGAATAAACCGATAACTCGTATGTTAAATTCAGGCTGGGAAAGTAGTGTAAGTGTTTGATTATACTGGTGGGCCCACTAGGACTTGAACCTAGGACCAACGGATTATGAGTCCGCTGCTCTAACCAACTGAGCTATGGGCCCTTCGAAGGGAGGTAGATTGTAATCAATCTCGAGAAACTTAGCAATTTTATCTATTTTTCCCTTATTTTTCATTGACTTATTGGCTAACCTCGATCTTCAATACACTTCATTTTGTAAATAACATTAAGTACTTAAACTATCTTAACCTGATCCCATATTCAGGATGACTAATCATTCTTCACGGTTCTTTACTTGCTATTCAGGAATAAGGAATACTAAACCTTCAGGTATTTTTAATTTCCCATTCCCATTTTAATTAACTACCACCATGCTCGAAAATTTAATTGATGATTTTTTAGCTGAAATAAATTTCCTATTGTAAAATAAATATAGATCTTCTTATTATTCATTATTTTTATGTGTAAAATAATCTTCACAAAGTGTTTTATATTCCTTTATTTGATGATTTTTATCGTTATGGATGTTTTTGCAGAAGAAAAACCGGATAATTTTGTTTATGTAACTGAAATTATTCCTAACATTAAACAAGATATGCGTTATTTTGGTAGTAATAATTTTGTTGGTCGCCCAATTACCGGTTATAAGAAACCTGTCTGTATTTTAAGCAGTGCCGCTGCTCATGCCTTATTGAAAGTACAAACAGAACTGAATAAACAAAATTTGGGCCTATTGGTATACGATTGTTATCGACCACAGATGGCCGTTGATGATTTTATCCTATGGAGCCAAAATAGTGATGAAAAGACGAAAAGTTTGTTTTATCCACATTTTGATAAAAAAGAGCTGTTTAAACGCGGTTACATTGCACGTCGTTCAGGCCACACCCGAGGCAGCACAGTTGATCTAACTATTGTTGATCTTGCAAGCAATCAAGTTCTTGATATGGGCACGCCTTTCGATTATCTAGATCCATTGTCACATCCGGACAATCGGGATATTACTCCTGAACAATTTAAAAACCGAATGTTGTTACGATCATTAATGATCAAGCATGGCTTTATGCCAATAAGAACCGAATGGTGGCATTTTACTTTAAAAAATGAACCTTATAAAAATACTTATTTTAATTTTTTTGTAGAATAAATTAATTGATATAGCCTGCTTTAGCTTTCATTTTTATATTGCAAAAGATACTCTGGTTTTTTATTCCAAAATTTCATTTGCCATTTTCTATTTTCATGCGTTAATAAACAAATATTACCCGTTGCTACTTTAAATTCTTTATTTTGTACCTGTTGTTCAAATAGATCGGGAATCAGTTTTAGAAAATAACGTAGCCGACCATTACTGGTAATCACCAAAAGAGTATCTGCGGGATCATATTGAGCCACTAACTCTTTGCTAAACTCTTTAACTTCTTTAACCATATGTGCAGGGGATCCTGACCAGGCAGCAATTTTTGGCCAAATACTTAAATTTTCCCAAGCAGACAAATCGTCACCTTCTCCTATTTCTTGAATTTGTGTATTGCTAAGACCCGCCCAATTTCCATAATCGATCTCGTTTAAACGGGAATCCACAATAGGTTTTACAGAGGAATGTAACTGTTCTAACACAATAGCTGCGTAATCACGTGTTCTTTTTAAAGGACCACAATAAACAGCTTTAGGATGACTATCGGCTTTTTGCAAAGCTTGTGCCAGACATTTAGCTTGTAAGATACCTGAATCTACGAGAGGTAAATCTTGTGCCGCACCTACCCATACCACCGGATCGCTCGTAGAAAACGTATTACCATGTCGAGATAAAATAACTTTCATATTTATATCATTTATTGATTATAGGGGAACTAATTCGCCTTCTGTGTCTATTAACTTTTCAACGCGAAGAACATCTTCTGGGCTATCTATAGAAGCATGCGTGTGTCCTTTATAATCCACGATAACCACACGTATCGGTTTGCCATTTTCTAGTACTCGCAATTGTTCTAAGCCTTCCAATTTTTCTAAAGGAGTCGAGGGTAACGACACATAGGTTTTTAATGCTGAGTATCGATAAGCATATAGTCCAATATGTCGATAGAGCAGCGGCGATTTTATCTGATCATCTCTTAAATAGGGAATCATACTTTTAGAAAAATACATAGCATTTAAATCTTTATCACAAACGACCATGGTTCCACCAACTTCACCTTTTGATTTAAGCTTTTCCATTACAGAATATTGCTCTCTATTAATGAGCGTAGCCGGTGTAGTTATTTCTAACTGCGCATTAGCGATCATGGCATCGATTAAATCCTGAATAATCCAGGGCGGCGTTAACACCGCGTCTCCCTGTAAGTTCAAAATAATATCCGGTTTATTTTCTAATAAAGAAAGCGCGGCAAAACTACGTTCTGTGCCATTGCTATGTTCTCCCGTCATCAATACTTTAGCGCCAAAACCTAAAGCGTGAGTTTGAATATCGGCATGATCGGTTGCTATATAGACTTCATCAACATGCTTAATAGTCTTAGCAATAGACCAAACTCGATAGATTAAACTATGGCCTTTAACCAACTTTAATGGCTTTCCTGGAAAACGACCTGAATTATATCGCGCGGGAATAACTATAATATTTTTACTCTGCATAATGATTACTTGATTCTCCGTTTTGTTTTTCTTGTATTTGCTGTTCTTGTATTTGTTTAAGCACTGAGAAATCTTCTAATGTCGAGGTATCCTGTTCAATTTGACGGTTCACAGCAATATCTTGTAATAAGCGGCGCATAATTTTCCCAGAACGCGTTTTTGGTAAAGCCACTGTAAAAATTAAGCGTTTAGGCAGTGCTAGAGCGCCAATAGTGCTGCGAACTTGATTCATAATATTTGTTTTTAATATTGGCGATGGTTGTTCGGCATCATTGAGTACAACGAAAGCAACGATAGCCTGCCCGGTTGTTTTATCCGGAATAGGTACCACCGCAGATTCAGCAACTGCTGGATAACTATCTAAAGCGGCCTCAATTTCGGCTGATCCTAAACGATGTCCAGATACTTTAATGACGTCATCAGTACGTCCCATAATCCAAATATAATTTTGTTCATCATAATGAGCACTATCGCCAGAGAAATAAGCATGCGGAACTTTACTCCAATATTGTTCCTTATATCGTTTTGGATCATTCCAAATACCGCGTAACATACTCGGCCAGGGTCGACGAATGACCAACGCGCCTCCTTTGCCTTGCTCGACTCGAAGTCCGGTCGCGGGATCCACAATGTCCACTTCCACACCGGGTAAGGGTTTGGCAACGGAACCGGGTTTAGTCGGCGTTGCTCCAGGGAGTGGTGCAATCATTATGGATCCGGTCTCGGTTTGCCACCAGGTATCAACAATGGGACAGCGTTTGTTACCAATTTTTTCAAAATACCAAACCCAAGCTTCTGGATTTAATGGCTCACCGACACTGCCTAACAATCTTAAGCTGGATAAATCTTTTTTATCTATCCATTCATTACCCCATTTCATAAATGAACGTATCGCTGTCGGAGCCGTATAAAAAATGCTGACTCGGTAGGCTTCGATCAACTGCCAAAAACGATCCGGTTTAGGCCAGTCAGGCGCTCCTTCATAGATAAGTACGGTTGCCGCATTCAATAATGGTCCATAAACTACATAAGTGTGGCCGGTGATCCAACCCACATCGGCCGTACACCAGTAAACATCCTCTGGTTTTAAATCAAACACTATCTTGGAAGTATAATAAGCGCCTACCATATAGCCGCCAGTGGAATGAAAAATCCCTTTCGGTACACCAGTAGAACCCGAAGTATAAAGAATAAAAAGCGTATCTTCACTATCCATAGGCTCAGCAGGACAGTTTTCGTTAACTCCCGCTATCACGTCATGCCACCAAACATCACGATCGGCTTTTAAAGGAATTTCAGCATGCGTGCGTTGATAAATAATCACCTTTTCTACTAACGGGCAACTGAGTAAGGCTTCATCCATCACTTGTTTAAGTGGGATGATCTTACCGCGTCGATAGCCACCATCCGCAGTAATCACAAATTTAGATTTTGAATCTTGAATACGTGTGTCTAAAGCCTGTACCGAGTAACCACCAAATACGACATTATGTATGCACCCTAAGCGCGCAGAAGCTAAAACGGCAATGATGAGCTCAGGTATTAAAGGCATATACAGTGTGATGCAATCGCCTTTTTTTACGCCTAATTTTTTTAACCCGTTAGAAAATTGGCAAACCGCTTCATGTAATTCTTTATAAGTAAATTGACGTGCTTCTTCTGGTTCGCCCTGCCAGATCAACGCGGTTTTTTCTGCATATTGTTCCAGATGTCGATCCAGGCAATTATAAGACAGATTGGTTTTACCTGCTTCAAACCATTTTGCATACGGTTCCTGCCAAGTTAATACCTTTTTCCAAGCTTGCATCCAATGTAATTCGCCGGCGATGTTAGCCCAAAATTGTTCGGGTTGTTGCATAGAATAACGATAAATCTCGTCATATTGGGCCATAGATTTTATCGTCGCTTGATCGGAAAACTTTTTTGACGGAGGATAAACCTTGATTTCGTTTAAGACAGAATCTATTGTTTGCGATTCGTTTCTAGACATATTTTATACTCCTGTTGTCAAAACGACCAAAATATGACGACACTTTTCTAAGAATGACTATCGCCACTTGCGACTACTGGATTCATCAACTAACCTTAAAGCTTAAGCCAATTTAAATAGAGGAGAAGTATTATGTTAGCGTGGGCATTTATCTTTCTAGCTATTGCTATCATTGCCGCCATTATTGGATTTACCGGTGTTTTTGCCGTAGCGGCAGGCGTTGCAAAAATCATCTTTTTTATATTCATCATATTAGCCATCATTGCATTTGTAACGATGTTATTTCGAAGACATCGATAAAAAAATATCGCTGGCATTTTGCTAAAATAAAACTATTGTCACTTATTCATCAGAGATTAAACATCGAATTTGTTCACAAACATCGTGCATGATGTGTATGTTATGTATGCATGCCAGCTGATTATAAAGAGACGATCCTTGTTTAAATAAAAAATGTAAATAGGCGCGAGTAAAATGCCGACAAGTATAGCATAAACACCCTGCTAAAATAGGGTTTTCATCTTTCGCGTAAATGGATTTTTTAATCAATATTCTTGATTGATTTTTTTCACTGATAAATTCTAGCCAATTCCCTTTTTTGATAATATTTCCGTGATAAAGCGCACCATGTCGTGCATTGCGCGTCGGTGCGACACAATCAAATAAATCAATTCCCTTAGCGGCCACATCAATAAGATCTTGCGGATTCAGCCCTACACCCATGGTATAACGAACTTTATCGTCGGGTAACAAAGGCCGAACCCAATCGATGACTTCAGCGGTTTTTTGCATATCAAAACCAATCACTTCTCCACCGATGGCAATACCATCCAGTTGCGCTGCTAAAATAAATTGCGCACTCAATTCGCGAAGATCCCTAAAGCTTCCACCTTGAATTATTCCAAATAAAGCTTGTTGATGACCATAAACTGAATCTGAAGCGAGATAGGCTTCTTTGGATGCTAATAACCAACGATGCGTGCGATCCATCGCCGCTAATGCAGCATCTCTACCACCTTTTTCAGGTGTACATTCATCAAACGCCATGATGATATCCGCGCCAATAATTCTTTGCGCCTCGATAGAGCTTTTGGGTGTCAAATGGATCACTTTCCCAGTAATAGGATGTTTAAAATGTGCCCCATCCGCATCAATACGACAAATTTTGGCGTTTTTAGACAAGCTAAATACTTGGAAACCGCCGCTGTCGGTTAACATAGGTCCATCCCAAGCCATTAAACGATGCATTCCTCCGCTGGCTAAAATAACCTCCATGCCAGGGTTGAGTAACATATGGTAAGTATTACCACCTAAGATAATTTGCGAACCTGCATCTATCAGATCATGAGGTGTCATATGATTAACAAATGCTCGTGTTCCCACGGGCATAAAAGCAGGCGTTAACACATCTCCATGCGCTGTAGTTATTTTGGTGACTCGAGCATTACAATTTTTGCTCGATTTGATGAGTTGGCAGTGAAATTTATTATTCATGAAAAATAGACAAGATTTATGACTTGGAAGTTAATTTTTTTTCAATAGTGCTTAATATTCCTCGCAAAATTTTCACTTCGGTTTCATCTAATTCGGATCGGCTAAATAAGCGCCGTAATCTATCCATAATTTGTTGGCTACGCAGCGGCTTTAAAAATTCAATTTTATTCAGTATGCCCTGTAAATGTTGATAAAAATATTCCTGTTGTTGGACATCTGCGAGCAGGATAGCTTTTTCTTCAATCTTGTTTTCCTGCTGCAAAAAAGCCATGCGTAATTCATAACAGACAATTTGCACGGCAGCCGCTAAGTTTAGGGAACTATAATCAGGATTCGCTGGGATATTAATTTGAAAATGACATTGTTGTAACTCTTTATTGGTCAGACCGCATCGTTCACGCCCAAAAACTATGGCTACTTTCTGTTTGGATTTAATCGCTATTTTCTCGGCTGCCGCTCGGGCAGTTAGAGAAACCCAATTGAGTTCGCGAATACGCGTACTGGTACCAAATACTAAATGACAATCCTGGAGTGCTACCGCTAAATCATCCACGACTGTTGCTTCAGCCAACACGTCAATCGCATTACTCGCTCGTACCGATGCATTCACATGTGGAAAGGACTTAGGTTCAACCAGATAAAGCTGTTTTAGACCCATGGTTTTCATCGCACGGGCGGTAGCTCCAATATTGCCAGGATCGGTGGTATTAACGAGAACGATCCGAGTTTGAGAAAGTGGCATGGTTTTACCTATAAACCTTTCGACGCAGGTTTTTTATAATTTCTATCCTTTATTCGTTGCATATGAAGATGAGCTGCATCTAAAGATATTTTAGAGGCATAAGCTATGGTATCATTCTTACACTTTTAAAAATATAGTATTAGTTTTCACTCTATCATCAATATCCATGCACCCTTTCTTAAATATCGCCGATCGCGCTGCCCGTCTGGCAGGAAAAACTATTTTAGATGGTTTAAACCGCTTAGACCGACTGCGTATGCAACAAAAACAGGACAATCGCGGTGTTGTCACTGAAATTGATCTAAAAGCGGAAAAAATCATTATCGCTACTATCCAAGATGCCTACCCCAGTCACGGAATACTTGCTGAAGAAAGCGAACCCATTAACGGTGATAAATACACTTGGATTATTGATCCGCTCGATGGAACCTGTAATTATGTGCATGATTTTCCACATTTTGCCGTTTCGATTGCTATTAAAGATAATGAGAAAAATCGAATTGAACATGCCTTGATCTATGACCCATTACGCCAAGAAACCTTTACCGCAACACGAGGACAAGGTGCTTATTTAGATAATACACAACGCTACACACGTCGTTTACGTGTCAGTGCACGTTCCAGTATTCCAGAATCCTTAATAGGAATCTCGATTCCTAGCCGTGGCTTTAACACACTGACTGCATCTATTGATAAAGAGGCCTTACGCGCCATGATGTCACAAGCCAGTGGTATACGCAGAACGGGATCGGCGGCGTTAGATTTAGCCTATGTTGCCGCTGGGCGTTTAGATGCTGCTTTAGAGCTTGAGCTCGCTCCCTGGGATATGGCTGCGGGTGTTTTGCTGGTTCAAGAAGCCGGTGGAATAGCCTGTGATATAAAAGGCGGTGAAAATTATTTCACAACCGGCCATATTATGGTAGCAAATCCTAAACTCTGTCCTTTATTGCTTCAGGCAATTAGTCAAAAAAGCTAGTCATAGTTGCATTGAGTTAAGGTCTATCATCGACACTTTTTACTGGAGGTAAAAAATTACGTCGGTCGAGACCTAATGCCACTGCGATAGTTCCTGCCACATAAATCGACGAATAAGTTCCTACCACGATTCCTATTACCAATGCTAAAGCAAAACTATGTATCATCGTTCCACCAAAAATACACAGCGAAAGCACAACGAGTAACGTCGTTGCCGATGTCATGATAGTCCGCGACAAGGTTTGGTTAATAGATAGATTGACCACTTCGACTGCAGTGCCCTTACGTAGCTTACGAAAGTTTTCTCGAATTCGATCAAAGATAACAATCGTATCGTTCAATGAGTAACCAATCACCGCTAAAATAGCCGCTAATGCCGTCAAATTGAATTCAATACCAAATAAAGAAAAAATACCTAAAATAACGATAGGATCATGAATCAATGCTATAGCTGCTCCGACTGCAAAACGATACTCAAAACGCAGCGCGATATAAATCATGATACCTAATAATGCGATAAAAACAGCGAGCGCACCTTGCGTAGCTAGCTCTCGCCCTACTTGAGGACCTATATATTCGATTTGTTTTAATTGAGCACCTGGTAAAGCTTTTATAATTTGTGCACTTAAATCATGTTGCGTAGTCTGTTGATGAGATGCCAAACTTATCAATACATCACGTGAAGTTCCGTAACTTTGCACTAGGATATCTTTAAATCCAGATGCCATTAATTGTTTCCTTAACAAAGGTATATCTGCAGTGTGATTAAAAGAGACTTGTAATTGGCTACCACCGGTAAAATCTAAACCCCAACGTAAACCTTTAGTGATTAAGGATGCCGCAGAAATAATAATTAATAGTAAAGATAAACCCACCGCCCAGCGACGTAAGCCTAAAAAATTTATATGGGTTTGTTTTTTAAAAAATTCCACAGCTTTTACTCTTTAAAACTAAATACCAATCGGCAAACGTTTTAGAGGACGTCCCCCATAACATGCATTGATCAAGGCTCTAGTTATCATGATCCCGGTTAACATTGAGGTGAGTAACCCTATGGTTAAAGTTACTGCAAATCCTTTGATCGAGCCTGTACCAACACCAAATAATATTAATGCCACAATTAAGGTTGTCACGTTGGCATCAATAATAGTAATTAATGCACGATCATAACCTGCATGAATACTCGATTGTGGTGACACACCATTGCGTAATTCTTCACGAATACGTTCAAATATTAAGACATTAGCATCAACTGCCATACCAACGGTTAGCACGATCCCCGCCATACCGGGTAAGGTTAACGTCATACCCAATAGGGATAATAAGGCAACTAATAAAACCAAATTAAGCGCTAAGGCTATATCTGCAATGACACCAAATACTCCATAATAAATAGCCATAAACACAACAGCTAAAATAAATCCTACCACAATAGAGATAATTCCTTTGTGGATGTTCTCTGCACCTAATTGTGGGCCTATGGTGCGTTGTTCAACCACGTAAATGGGTGCCGGTAATGCACCCGCACGTAATAATAGGGATAAGTTTAAGGCTTCTTGTGGATTCGTTAATCCTGTTACTTGAAAATTAGGTGGAAGTGCGGTCTGAATTCTAGCAATACTAATAATTCGTTCCACTTTACGCGGAATATGAGTCATTTTTCCATTCACCACTTTTACACTGCTTTTAGTTTCCACATACACAATAGCCAGCGGCTTACCCACGTTTTCACCCGTCACCTGATGAAAATAACTTTCTCCGCCTCCTCCCAAGCTAATACTTACCGCGGATCGTCCCGATTCATCAAAGCTAGTTGAAGCATCGGTAATTGAATTGCCTGTTAAAATAACTTGCTTGTTCAATAATACCGGTTGATTTTCATATTGATATAATTGTGAACCTGCAGGTGCTGCATTATTTGTTTGCGCGAGCTGCGGATCATGGTGCGTATCCACTAAACGAAATTCTATGGTCGCTGTCCCACCTAAAATTTGCTGAGCCCTTGCAATATCCTGAACACCAGGTAAATCGACTAAAATTCTATTGCTCCCTTGTTGTTGAACGATCGGTTCAGCAACTCCCAACTCGTTAATTCGATTTCGTAACGTATTAATAGTTTGGTCGATAGCCAGTTGCCGTAAACTATTGAGTCCTTGATTTGACCAAACGACGACAAGCTGTTTGGGATTGTCAGTTGCCTCGGCAAAATCAAATGCCGGAAATTGTTGTTGCAATAAACTTTTGGCTTTAGTTAAGCTGCTTATATCTCTGAATAAAATAGATAATTGCTTTTCTTTGGGTGTTAATTCCAAATAACGAATACGCGCTTGTTGAAGATTTTCACTAATATTTTTTGCTAAGCCTTGCATGCGTTGCGCAATAAGATTATTAATATCGACTTCTAAAGCAAAATGTACACCACCGCGTAGATCCAGTCCAAGCTTCATCGGGGATGCGCCGATAGCCTGCATCCAGCGCGGTGTCGATGACAATAAATTAACCGCTACGGTATAATCATCACCCAATGCAGAGGATAAAATATCTTTGGCTTTAAGCTGGGTGTCGGTGTTATTGAATCGCAGTAAAAGCGTTTGCTGATTAAGCTCTTCACTAACCGGAGAAATCTGTACTGCTTTAATCAATGCATTGACTTTAGCTTGTAAATCTTCGAGATTCACATGCATTATCGCGGTAGCAGGAGAAATTTGTACCGCAGGCTGCTCTGGAAAAAGATTAGGTGCTGCATAAATAAAGCCAAGTATCAACAACACCAGTAATAAACTATTTTTCCAGAGAGGATATTTATTGAGCATAAATGATTTAAGACTTTATAGTCCCTTTAGGTAATACACTAGAAACAGCCGCTTTTTGTATATTAATTTCCACGTTTTCTGCAACTTTTAGGCTAATTAAATCATCATTGAGTCGAGTAATCTTACCCACTATTCCGCCGGTAGTCGTCACTTCATCGCCTATCGCCAAGCTAGCCATTAATTGGCGATGCTCCTTCGCGCGTTTCGCTTGTGGCCGCCATAATAACAAGTAAAAAATAACGACAAAGCCCAATAAAATTAAAATTTGAGAATATCCATTCGCTTGAGGGGCTACAGAAGTAGCGGATGATTGCGCCAACACATCAGTGATAAAAAAACTCATACTTTTCTCCTGAGGGAATCATGATATTAAGCCAAGCAATTTACCTGGTTCGTTGCCTATTCGCAAATTTTGTGCGTTGAAAATTCTCTTTAACTAATCCACATGGCATCGCCATAGCTAAAAAATCGATATCCACCCTGAATGGCTAGACGATAAGCATGCATAACCTTCTCATAGCCAGCAAAAGCACACACTAACATCAGTAAAGTGGATTGTGGCAAATGGAAATTGGTAATTAAGGCGTCGATACAGCGGAACTCAAAACCTGGATAAATAAAAAGACGTGTGTCTCCGGCAAATGGTTCTATTTGACCATGTAAAGCCGCGGTCTCTAAACTCCTGACCGTTGTTGTTCCTACTGCTATAACGCGCTTATTATTTTGTTTAGCTAAGCTTATTTGTTCACAAACTGCTTCCGATACGGTCACATGCTCATTATGCATATGATGATCTTCAAGACGGGCACTGCGAATAGGCTGAAAAGTTCCAGCGCCGACGTGTAACGTAATATAAGCAATATTCACTCCCTTAGCTTTTAGTTGCGCTAACAAGTCTTCATCAAAATGTAAACCGGCTGTTGGTGCGGCAATTGCACCCGGTGTGGATGCAAATACAGTTTGATAGCGCTCCCAATCAAATAACTCATCCGCTCTTTGTATATACGGGGGTAATGGGATATGGCCTATTTTATTTAATAGCTCTAAAACAGAAGGCACTTCCACCAGAAAAATCAATTCAAATATATTTTCCACTCTAGTGGATATTGCCAAGCTCACACCATTTTCTAATATTAGTTTCGTTCCTAGCTTCAGTGGCTTACTTGATTTTAATTGCGCTAAAAGTCGTTTTTTATCTAAAATTCGCTCAATCAAGATTTCCACCTTGCCACCCGTCGTTTTGTTTGCGAACAAGCGCGCAGGGATAACTTGCGTATTATTTAAAACTAGCAAATCACCTGGATGTATAACATTTAATATGTCTATAAATTTTTTATGTTCAAGATCGCCCTTGCTTTTATTCAAACAAAGTAAACGACTATCGGTCCGCTGCGTCGATGGATAGTGCGCTATTAGTTTTTCAGGAAGTTCATAAGAGAAATCTTCTAGTTTATATTGAGTTTGTAACATAAAGTACAAATAAAAAAATAAAAGACGCCGATTATAAAGAAAAAACCCGCGGAAAGCGGGTTTTTTGGTGCTATACAGTAGCCTGGCGATGCCCTACTTTCCCATGGGGGAACCCCAAAGTATCATTGGCGCAGAGTAGTTTCACGTCTGAGTTCGGAATGGGATCAGGTGGGACCTACTCGCTAAGGTCGCCAGGCATTCTTTTAATTTCCGTCATGGCGAGCTCACGTTAGTGAGCGTGGCCATCTAGTTGGATTGCCGCGCACCTTCGGTGCTCGCAATGACGAGGGTTTCTATACCCTCGCAATGACGAAAATAATTCTTAAATAATGCTTATTAAAACAAAAAATCTGTAAAAAGTGTTGGATATGCTGATTCAGTGTATCCAGTGTATTCACTAAGAATAACCAGTTGGATTCTCAAATCAAGCCTCACGGTCAATTAGTATGGGTTAGCTCAATACATTGCTGCACTTACACACCCCACCTATCTACGTCGTCGTCTTCAACGGACCTTTAGGAGGAATAAATCCTCGGGAGATCTTATCTTGAGGGAGGCTTCCCGCTTAGATGCTTTCAGCGGTTATCCTGTCGGTACGTAGCTACCCGGCTATGCTTCTGGCGAAACAACCGGACCACCAGCGGTACCTCCACGCCGGTCCTCTCGTACTAGGCGTAGCTCCTCTCAAATCTCCAGCGCCCACGGCAGATAGGGACCGAACTGTCTCACGACGTTCTGAACCCAGCTCGCGTACCACTTTAAATGGCGAACAGCCATACCCTTGGGACCTGCTTCAGCCCCAGGATGTGATGAGCCGACATCGAGGTGCCAAACACCGCCGTCGATATGAACTCTTGGGCGGTATCAGCCTGTTATCCCCGGCGTACCTTTTATTCGTTA
This sequence comes from Rickettsiella endosymbiont of Miltochrista miniata, assembly GCF_964031245.1. Taxonomy (NCBI): domain Bacteria; kingdom Pseudomonadati; phylum Pseudomonadota; class Gammaproteobacteria; order Legionellales; family Coxiellaceae; genus Rickettsiella; species Rickettsiella endosymbiont of Miltochrista miniata. The sequence continues at coordinate 360,192 of NZ_OZ035017.1, read as the reverse complement.
AGCGATGGCCCTTCCATTCGGAACCACCGGATCACTATGACCTGCTTTCGCACCTGCTCGACGTGTTTGTCTCGCAGTCAAGCACCCTTGTGCCATTACACGCAATGCGCGATGTCCGACCGCGCTGAGGGTACCTTCGTGCTCCTCCGTTACTCTTTAGGAGGAGACCGCCCCAGTCAAACTACCCACCATACACTGTCCCCAAGCCCGTTCAGGGCCCTAGGTTAGAACTTCAACTTTAACAGGGTGGTATTTCACTTCTCGGCTCCACGAATTCTAGCGAACTCGCTTCAACGCCTCCCACCTATTCTACACAGTTAAATTCAAAGTCCAGTGTAAAGCTGTAGTAAAGGTGCACGGGGTCTTTCCGTCTTGCCGCGGGTACGCTGCATCTTCACAGCGATTTCAATTTCACTGAGCCTTGGGTGGAGACAGTGTGGCTGTCGTTACGCCATTCGTGCAGGTCGGAACTTACCCGACAAGGAATTTCGCTACCTTAGGACCGTTATAGTTACGGCCGCCGTTTACCGGGGCTTCGATCCGCAGCTTCACCTGCGCTGACATGACTTTTGATCTTTCTCTTCGAATTATTCTTCTCTCTAATTCAATTTCAAAAGCCATCTCAGCGCAAGTTAACCACTTCAATTAACCTTCCGGCACCGGGCAGGCGTCACACCCTATACTTCCTCTTTCGAGTTCGCAGAGTGCTGTGTTTTTGGTAAACAGTCGCAACCACCTGATTATTTCAACCTCCCTCAGCTTTTGGGGTAAACCCAATCACCAAAAAAGGTGCACCTTCTCCCGAAGTTACGGTGCCAATTTGCCTAGTTCCTTCACCCAAGTTATCTCATCGCCTTAGTATTCTCTACCTGTCCACCTGTGTCGGTTTGCGGTACGGTTCCTATAGACCTGAAGTTTAGAGAGTTTTCCTGGAAGCAGGGCATCAATTACTTCATCGTTAACCGAGGTTAACAACTCGTCATCACGCCTCGAGATTAATGAACCTCCGGATTTTCCTAGAGATTCTCTCTACACGCTTAAACCGGAACTACCAGTCTCCGGCTAATCTAGCCTTCTTCGTCCTCCCATCACAGTCTATAAAAGTACAGGAATTTTAACCTGTTTCCCATCGACTACGCGTTTCCGCCTCGCCTTAGGGGCCGACTCACCCTGCGTCGATTACCGTTGCGCAGGAATCCTGGGACTTTCGGCGTGCGGGGTTTTCACCCGCATTATCGTTACTCATGTCAGCATTCGCACTTCGGATACCTCCAGCAACCTTTACAGGTCACCTTCAACGGCTTACCGAACGCTCCTCTACCACATCATCGATTCGTAAATCAATGACATTCACTGCTTCAGTATTAGGTTTGAGCCCCGTTCATTCTTCCGCGCAGACCGATTCGACCAGTGAGCTATTACGCTTTCTTTAAAGGATGGCTGCTTCTAAGCCAACCTCCTGGCTGTTTAAACCTTTCCACTACGTTTCACACTTAACCTAACTTTTGGGACTTTAGCAGGTGATCTGGGTTGTTTCCCTTTTCACGACGGACGTTAGCACCCGCCGTGTGTCTCCCGTGCATCACGAACTAGGTATTCGAAGTTTGCATCGGCTCAGTAAGTCGGGATGACCCCCTTACCGAAACAGTGCTCTACCCCCTAGTCGTTAACACGAGGCGCTACCTCAATAGCTTTCGAGGAGAACCAGCTATCTCCGAGCTTGTTTAGCCTTTCACTCCTAGCCACACCTCATCCCCATCTTTTGCAACAGATGTGGGTTCGGGCCTCCACTTAGTGTTACCCAAGCTTCACCCTGGACATGGCTAGCTCGCTCGGTTTCGGGTCGACTCCTAGCGACTCAACGCCCTATTCAGACTCGGTTTCCCTTCGCCTACCCTATTCGGTTAAGCTTGCCACTAAAAGTCACTCGCTGACCCATTATACAAAAGGTACGCAGTCACTCCGCACTTTAATTACTCTGTGTACTATCTAAGACAATAATCTTCAATCTTATTTTTTATTATTACCCTAATAGTCTTCTTTATTTTTCAGTTTCATATCTCTATTAACTGGTCTACAAAGTAATTTAAGTGCGGAGCTCCTACTGCTTGTACGCAGACGGTTTCAGGTTCTATTTCACTCCCCTCACCGGGGTTCTTTTCGCCTTTCCCTCACGGTACTGGTTCACTATCGGTCAGTCGAGAGTATTTAGCCTTGGAGGATGGTCCCCCCATCTTCAAACAGGATTTCTCGTGTCCCGCCCTACTTGTTTTCACGCTTAGTCTCATTAACAGATTTTCGCCGACGGGGCTTTCACCCTCTATGGCAGGCCTTTCCAGACCTTTTGGCTAACCTATTAACTAGCTCGTGAAGGCTCTTCCACGTTCGCTCGCCGCTACTTGCAGAATCTCATTTGATTTCTTTTCCTCGAGGTACTTAGATGTTTCAGTTCCCTCGGTTCGCTTTGTTAACCTATGTATTCAGTTAACAATGACCTATATAAAATAGATCGGGTTTCCCCATTCAGATATCTCCGGATCAAAGCTTGTTTGCCAACTCCCCGAAGCTTTTCGCAGGCTTCCACGTCTTTCTTCGCCTTCGACTGCCAAGGCATTCACCTTCTGCGCTTCTTTACTTGATTTGAGAACCCAACTCGTTACTCTTAAAAGCTTGCAAGCTTTGACTCGTTGGATCCCTCTCTTTCTGGTTCTTTTCGCTGAATGCAACATACCCTGAAATTGTTTTACAACAACTTCATTATTTCATTCTTGGAAGATCATAAAAAAATTTTACTTCTTTTATATCTTCGCGCCTTCTTACAGATTTCTGTTTTGTTAATGAACTTCTCTATAGCCGCCAAAGACGACTACGATCTCCTTTTACCTTCCTGGCTTCTTATTATTTTTTCCTTCTCTTCCTTATATTCTCTAAATTCTTTCTGGGCCTGTATTCTTGGTGGAGCCAGTCGGGATCGAACCGACGACCCTCGGCTTGCAAAGCCGATGCTCTCCCAGCTGAGCTATGGCCCCTCGTTCTAGTTCTTAAGCTGGTGGGTCTGGGTGGACTTGAACCACCGACCCCACGCTTATCAAGCGTGTGCTCTAACCAACTGAGCTACAGACCCTTAATTTTGCACGAAGCTCGCCTTTTACTTGATTTCTTCGTTGGTTCGTCTTTTCCGATGCTCATGTACTTTCCAGTACATTCCGCTTCTCAAAGCCAAACCGCCTCGAACTCAAATAAAATTCTTCGCTTCTCTAATTCTGTTATGTTTTTTTCTCTACATTCAAGAATCGATAGTTTTGTTTTAGTTCAAGGCAGATTGGTTTTTACAAGCGGAGTGTACACGCTAGTACATGAGCATTGTAAAAACCAATCTAACGCAGAAATCAAACAAAACTATCGATTCCCCTGTTTGAGTAAGCAATGTGTGTGGGCGCTGGGCGTAGGGTTTATTATCTTATTTTCATAAGGAGGTGATCCAGCCGCAGGTTCCCCTACGGCTACCTTGTTACGACTTCACCCCAGTCATGAATCTTACCGTGGTCGGCGATCCCCTCTTGCGAGGTTAATCTACCGCCTTCTGGTAGAACCCACTCCCATGGTGTGACGGGCGGTGTGTACAAGGCCCGAGAACGTATTCACCGCGACTTGCTGATTCGCGATTACTAGCGATTCCAACTTCATGGAGTCGAGTTGCAGACTCCAATCCGGACTACGAGACGTTTTAAAGGATTGGCTCCCCCTCGCGGGTTGGCTTCCCTCTGTACGCCCCATTGTAGCACGTGTGTAGCCCTACCCATAAAGGCCATGATGACTTGACGTCGTCCCCACCTTCCTCCGGTTTATCACCGGCAGTCTCCCTTAAGTTCCCAGCATAACCTGTTGGCAATAAAGGATAAGGGTTGCGCTCGTTACGGGACTTAACCCAACATCTCACGACACGAGCTGACGACAGCCATGCAGCACCTGTCTCTTGGTTCCTTTCGGCACAAAGGCATCTCTGCCTTCTTCCAAGGATGTCAAGGGTAGGTAAGGTTCTTCGGGTTGCATCGAATTAAACCACATGCTCCACCGCTTGTGCGGGCCCCCGTCAATTCCTTTGAGTTTTAACCTTGCGGCCGTACTCCCCAGGCGGAGAACTTAACGCGTTAGCTTCGCTACGTCATGCAGAGATTGCTCCCTACACATCACAGCCAGTTCTCATCGTTTACTGCGTGGACTACCAGGGTATCTAATCCTGTTTGCTCCCCACGCCTTCGCGCCTCAGTGTCAGTTAAGATCCAGGTTGTCGCCTTCGCCACTGATGTTCTTTCCGATATCTACGCATTTCACCGCTACACCGGAAATTCCACAACCCTCTATCTCACTCAAGTCGACCCGTTTTCGACGCAATTCCCAGGTTAAGCCCGGGGATTTCACATCAAACCTAGTCAACCACCTACACGCCCTTTACGCCCAGTCATTCTGATTAACGCTTGCACCCTCTGTATTACCGCGGCTGCTGGCACAGAGTTAGCCGGTGCTTATTCTGCGGGTACCGTCATAGCAATGAGTTATTCGCTCACTACCTTTCTTCCCCACCTAAAGTGCTTTACAACCCGAAGGCCTTCTTCACACACGCGGTATCGCTGGATCAGGGTTTCCCCCATTGTCCAAGATTCCCCACTGCTGCCTCCCGTAGGAGTCTGGGCCGTGTCTCAGTCCCAGTGTGGCTGGTCATCCTCTCAGACCAGCTACGGATCGTCGCCTTGGTAGGCCTTTACCCCACCAACTAGCTAATCCGACGTAGGCTCACCCCAGAGCGCAAGGCCTTTCGGTCCCCTGCTTTTGATCTCTCGATATCATGTGGTATTAGCCCGAGTTTCCTCGGGTTATCCCACGCTCCAGGACAGATTCCTACGCGTTACTCACCCGTCCGCCACTCGCCACCCATAAAGACCGAAATCTTTACTGTGCTGCCGTTCGACTTGCATGTGTTAGGCATACCGCCAGCGTTCAATCTGAGCCAGGATCAAACTCTTCACTTTTTTGTTTAATCCCGTCTCACTCAAATTATGATCTCTCACAATCTCAGCGCTCGGTTTGCTAATACTTATAACTATCAAAATTTCTTCTAATAGCCCTCATATCGGCTCTTGCCAAGCGCCCACACACTTTGCTTACTGCATCTACTTTGTTAATGAACTTCTTTAAGATTTTTCTTAGTCGTTGTTTAGCTTTTAGCCTAAACCCTTCTAAGCTTTTATCCTTTCCCTCAAGCCGAAAACTCAAGAGCTCGCGAATTCTACATCATACATTTTTTCTGTCAAGCGGAATGTTAGTTAAAAATATTTCGCTGGCACACTTTTTCGTTTCAATCGTTTGTTTTCCTAGACTGGCATGGCCATTGGCACTATAAAAACCGAAAACTCTCGTATTTTAGGTAAAAATAGTTCATTAATTACTAATATAATCGGTGCTATAATTAATTCATTCTTACTTAAAAATGAGTATGTTTTTTTATTCCTATTTGCAAAATTTATTAAGCGAACTTTATGGGACCTATTATATTGGATTTAGCAGGCTTAGAACTAAGCTCTGAAGAACGTGAACTAATAAAACATCCTCAATTGGGTGGAATTATTTTTTTTCAACGTAATTTTGAATCGACTTCTCAACTCACAAACTTAATTTCTCAAATTCATCTACACAGTAAGCAACGACTTTTACTGACGGTTGATCAAGAAGGAGGAAGAGTTCAACGTTTTCAAGAAGGATTTACACGGCTACCCGCCTTAGGATTAATTGGCGCTCGTTACGATCAAAACGCTGACGAAGCTATTCAGCTCGCAGAAACCCACGGTTGGTTGTTAGCAAGTGAATTACTGGCAGTGGGCGTTGATCTTAGTTTTGCACCCGTTTTAGATTTAAATAATAATTTAAATCAAGTCATAGGTTTACGCGCATTACATAGTGACCCTACTATCGTGACTAAATTAGGACGAGCCGTTATCGCTGGAATGCACCATGCAGGCATGTGTTCCGTAGGTAAACATTTTCCTGGACATGGCTCTGTCAGTGCTGATACCCACACACACTTCACCGTAGATGACAGAGATTATCAAACTATTGAAGCTCAGGACTTGATTCCTTTTGCTCAATTAAGTCCCTATTTAGATGGCATAATGGCTTCACATATAGTCTACAGCCAGGTTGATCCGTTACCCTGCGGTTTTTCACCCTGTTGGTTGCAATCTATTTTACGTAAGCAATTGAACTTTACGGGTGCAATCTTCACAGATGATTTATCAATGAAAGCCGTACAACATATGGGAACTATCTCAGAACGTATACGACTTGCTTTGCAAGCAGGGTGCGATGGATTATTAGTTTGTAATTGCCGAAAAGATGCTATTTTAGCGCTGGAAAATTTAGAGCGCTCTCCAGAATTAATTAAACTTAGTAATTCCCAGTACTTGCAAAAATTATTTCCTCGTCGCACACTAACGCTCCCCGCCCTACAGCAAACCAACGCTTGGCGTAGTGCGGTCAATCTATTAAAACCTCTATTCGAACATTAGGATGCATTCATGTTAATTCCAAGTCACATACAAGAAGTCGAAAGAAAAGCGACTCGTCTTTTTACTAAAGAAGAAATCGAAAAAGGTTTGGATAACATGGCTAAGGCGATTAGCGATAAATTAAGTGAAAGTAACCCAGTAGTCTTATGTGTTATGATTGGGGGTCTTATCCCTGCGGGGAATTTACTCCCACGCCTGGATTTTCCTTTAGAACTCGACTATGTTCATGCTACTCGCTATTCACATGAAACCGTTGGGCAAGCGGAAATACTCTGGATTGCTAAACCGCGCGTGTCTCTCAAAGGTCGTAATATATTGATTATAGAAGACATTCTAGATGGTGGCTTGACATTAGCAGCCATCGTTGATTATTGTCATGAGCAGGGGGCACACGCGGTATATACCGCGGTCTTACTCGATAAGCAAAAAGCTGAACGTTTACCGGGAGGCACAACCTCCGCAGATTTTACGGCTATTACCATGGATCATGGTTTTGTTTTTGGGTATGGGATGGACTATAACGGATACTTACGGAATGCTCCGGGTATTTACGTTGTAGCTCCTGAGCATGAATAATATACTTTTGGAACTTGAACTTTTGTCTATTGCTGCTCAACTCGCAATTCTCAGCATCTTGTATGAACTAAGGTTGCTTTTTTTCGCGACGTCTTGCCAAAAATCCAATTGCTGAGAGTATAACTTGTCAAATACTTTTTTTTGAGGTCAAATAGGTTCACCATGAATAACTCATCCATTATTACTCTTAACGATGCTTCCTTTGAAAAAGAAGTATTACAAGCTGGTTCGCCACCTGTACTCGTTGATTTTTGGGCAGAATGGTGTGGCCCCTGCAAAATGATAGCCCCTATTTTAGAGGAACTTGCCCCAAAGTATCTTGGAAAAATAAAAATTGGTAAATTAAATGTTGACGAGAACGCCTCTACCCCGGCAAAATATGGCGTACGTGGAATTCCTACATTAATCCTCTTTAAAGATGGAAAGGCACTAGAAACCAAAGTCGGCGCCTTATCGAAATCACAGTTAGAAGCATTTTTAGATAAACATCTTGCTTAAAGACCAATGCATTCTATCCAATGCAATTATTTTTCTAAGTAGGTAAGCTTTAAGATAAATACTACTAGCACTAATGCTGCTTTTGGGATTTCAGGTGACTTTTTTCGCATCATTTACTTTAACCTATGCGTAGGAGCACTATTTGTATCTCTACTCGGACATAACATTATAAAATGAATTTACTTAACACTCTCTAAATTCTTGATACTCATTCTTTATACTAATATTCCAATTAAATATTTAATATTCACTCAATTTTTTACACTTCCTTTTATGAAAGAAACAATACTATGAATTTAACAGAACTCAAGAAAAACTCCCCAGCCGAATTGGTTGCCATTGCTGACGAATTAAAAATAGACGGCCTAGGGCGTCTGCACAAAAAAGATATGATCTTTTCTATCCTCAAAGCATTAGCAAAAAGAGGAGAAGATATTTCTGGAGACGGTGTATTAGAAATATTACCTGATGGCTTTGGCTTTCTACGTTCTGCAGAAGGATCTTATCTTGCCGGACCTGATGACATTTATGTCTCCCCTAGTCAAATTCGGCGCTTTAATCTCCATACTGGTGACACTGTTTCAGGAAAAATTCGCCCACCCAAAGAATCTGAACGCTATTTTGCTTTACTCAAAGTAAGCGAAATTAATTTTGATGCTCCTGAAAATGCTAAAAATCGAGTTCTATTTGAAAACTTAACCCCTTTATTTCCCGACGAACGAGTCACGCTGGAGCGTGGAAACGGGAGTACAGAAGATATCACCGCTAGAATTATTGATCTAGTTGCCCCAACCGGAAAAGGACAACGAGGTTTAATTGTATCTCCTCCGAAAGCCGGTAAAACAATGATGATGCAAAATATTGCGCAATCAATTTCGCACAATTGTCCAGAGTGTTATTTGATCGTTTTATTAATTGACGAGCGTCCTGAAGAAGTAACCGATATGCGGCGTTCTGTTCGTGGTGAAGTCATCGCAAGTACCTTTGATGAGCCTGCAACACGGCATGTACAAGTGGCAGAAATTGTTATCGAAAAAGCGAAGCGATTGGTCGAACACAAAAAAGATGTCGTTATTTTATTAGATTCTATCACCCGTTTAGCACGCGCTTATAATACCGTTATTCCTTCCTCTGGAAAGGTATTAACCGGTGGTGTAGATGCGAATGCACTACAACGACCGAAACGTTTTTTTGGAGCTGCACGTAATATTGAAGAAGGTGGTAGTTTAACCATCATCGCAACCGCACTAGTTGATACCGGTTCAAAAATGGATGATGTTATCTATGAAGAGTTTAAAGGAACCGGAAATATGGAAATTCATCTTGATCGAAGAATAGCTGAAAAACGTATTTATCCTGCTATCCATTTAAATCGATCCGGTACCCGACGTGAAGAATTACTGGCTAAACCTGATGTATTGCAAAAAATGTGGATATTACGGAAAATTTTACAGTCCATGGATGAAGTAACTGCCATGGAATTCTTGATTGAACGCTTAAAAAACACCAAAACCAATGATGAATTTTTTGATTCAATGAAGAAATAATCTTTTATTCAAATATAAACCTAGATTTACACCCATTGCACTTCAAGAGAAAAAAGTCACCGTCATGGCGAGCGAATGTAATGAGCGTGGCCATCCACAGTTTCGTATTTCGTAGAACTAGATTGCCGCGCGCTTCGCGCTCGCAATGACGAGCCAATTATTTGAACATTTTCAAGTGCGAAGAATATTAGCTGATTTAAGTTGTTTTTCTAAATCAGCTATAACACCAGGAAGCGTATTTTCAATGAGTGTCGCTAATTTTTTGCAACAAGGCTCCAAAGCACTATCTTTACGCCATAAAATCCCAATTTTTCGTTCTGGTATAGGAGTAGCAAAAGGTTTATTGACTATCAAAGGATGATCTTCTAAAGCTAATAAAGGAAGCAAAGTAATTCCCGCGCCACTCGCCACCATATTTCGCAAAGTTTCTAAACTCGTCGCACGATAATTCGTCTTTTCTTTAAGATTACTTTTTTTACTACAAACCTCTAATGCCTGTTCTCTCAGGCAATGCCCTTCTTCTAATAGCAGGAGATTATCGTGATTTAAATCTTTTAAATGCAATTCTTTAGTAGTATGTAATGAATGCGAGATAGGCATAACCAGAAAAAAAGGTTCTTTAAATAAAGTTTGTACACTCATCCCTTTATGCTGAACCGGTAATGCTACTATAACGGCATCTAAGTTCCCTTGATTCAATTGCGTTAAAAGGGTCTCCGTTTTATCTTCATATAAATATAACACTAGTTTTGGTAATTGCTGCTTGATGGCAGGTAAAATATGCGGGAGTAGATAAGGTCCCAAACTAGGAATCAGTCCTAAACGTAATTCAGCAGAGAATGGATCTCTAGCTAATTTGGCCAATCTCTCGAGTTCGTTCATCGCGCTCAATACATGCTTTGCTTGCTCAACAATACTCAAACCTGATGCAGTAATTAAAACTCTTTTTTGTCCGCGCTCGAACAATTGCACACCTAAAGCTTGCTCTAATTTTTTTAATTGTATACTTAAGGTCGGTTGACTCACCGAACACGCTTTGGCGGCCTTTCCAAAATGGCGATATTCAGCTAAAGCTAATAAATATTTAAGATCTTTCAGATTCATAATACCTCAAGAGTAAACAAGCTAGAGGGTGTTTACAATTGTGCTAGGCTGAGATAAAAAGCGCTGTTTTTTGAGTATCGTAACGGAGCATACACGTAGTATGTGAGTAACGAAACACAAAAAAACAGCGCTTTTTGGCCAGCAGTGCAATTGTAAACACCCTCTAATTTTTTATCGCTTTTTTAGCATTGTTAAGGACAGAAAATTAAGTATGATTAGAGTGAGATGCAACTAATTGAATCTCATATTTGACCGGATTTTCTGGACAAGCGTTTATTCCGCATTCTAAATAAGTAGAAATTCCATTAAGAATGGCTAAAATAAAAACTAAAGCAAAGGCAATATGGGCCAATACTTGCATTCCTTTGGTTTTGGATGGTTCGTTATATACGTATTGTGGAAAGATACTAAAAATAATAGATATATAAATGATAACACCCACACATAAAAGAAACAGCCAGGTATATAGGTGTAAACCAAGTAAAGGCAGACCATAACCAGGATCACCTGGGATTACATGAAGAAAAATTTGGCGAATACAAATAGCTGCTGTCAATATTGCCGATAAGAGAGATAAAGTATAATGGGCCGGACGGATCTTAAATTGCACATTTAGCAAAAATCCAAATGCTATTGCTAATACGCCAAGCCGTTGTAGCAGACATAAGGGGCAAGGTAACTCGTGATAACGTATCTGTAAAACAAAAGCCACTAACAACAAAAAAGCCAAGCCTAAAGCATCGATAGCGTTAAGGGCTTTAATAATGTTGGTTACTTTAGAGGGCTGCACAATAATCACCTTTAAAATTGCAGTGATAACTGGTTGCTTATATGATGAATAAACACAAACGTTGTTAATAATAAAAAGACGATAAATAAGCCTATAGCAAGCCTACGCTGTTCGCACCAGGCCAAGAGCACACAAAGACTATAGAAAAAGAATAGTGCTAGCATAACTGTCTACTATATAAGTGCTTCTAATCTAGCCTAGTTTTTAAAAAAAATCTATGCTGACTTGAACTACCTAGATAATTTACTCGAATGGTGAGCGCGTAAAAATTAAACGTCATTGCGTGCATCTTAGGTGTGTGGCAACCCATGGATAGTCCCGCTCATTACATTCGCTTGCCATGGGATGATTTGCTGACATCAAATAGTTTTATTTATGAATCTGTTCTTTAGGCAGAATGCTTATTTAATATCGATTGTATCCCTGTCCATGCCTTGAGCTTTGGCACAGACTCCACCAAAATTTCATCACTACTCTGGTGCTGAGCCTCATGCAAGAATTTATAGAGCACCTGGGCATATTGGCTAACATCATTAGGCATACAAATCCAAGTTAAGTTTTTATATTTTTTCTTTATTGGACTCAATCCAAACACCGTTAATGTTTTATGCTGATTTAAATAATCGTCGATGATGTACTCTAATTCTTGTTTAGAAACTTGCTTTAACAATGGCTTTTTAGATAAGCGATGAGATAATGTGGATTCCTCAATTTCGTAAGGAGTGATGGATTTAAGTTGCTCTAAAGAAATAGCACCTAATCTAAGTATTCGCGGAATATCAAAAGTGACATCAATAATCGTCGATTCAATACCAATGGAACAAGGTCCGCCATCAATAATAAGTTCGAGCTTATTATCAAACTCCTCTCGCACATGCTCGATTTGCGTAGGACTAAGATGAGCAGAGCGATTCGCAGAAGGCGCTGCCAATCCACTGCCAAAAGAATTTAAGATAGCTTGTGCAATAGGATGATCCGGCATTCGTAACCCTATTTTATCTTGACCGCCGGTTAAGGCAGTCAACACTGATTTTTCTTTATGTAAAATAAGCGTCAAGGGACCCGGCCAAAAATGTTGAGCTAATTTTTCAGCTATTGCAGGAATGTCGCGAGCCCATCTATCTAATGCATGCTCTTTGCCTAATAAAACACTTAAAGGTTGATTTAAAGGACGTTGTTTTAACGCAAAAATTTGCTGAATGGCCGCAAAATTTCTTGCATCTCCCGCCAAGGCATAGACCGTTTCAGTAGGAAAAACAATCAGTTTTCCCTCTTTTAAAAACTTAATAGCTTTAGAAAGTTCATCTGTAGTAATCATTTAATCATGCTCAATCATTAAGAGGCGTCTTCTAACACCCAATCAGTAGGAAAAAATTATCCGTCATACCGTTAAATAGATTATAATGTTTTACCTTAATTTGGACAAATTGCTTAAAATCAGCAGCAAAGCGCAACGCATTTAAGTTTTTAAACATCTAAAAAGATTGGATTCGTAAAGGATTTATGAATAAAGTATTCTTTGGATATATCTATAAATTTTTAAAAAATTTCTCTTTTATCTTTTTTATATGGATATCATGCTCATTTTTATCAAACTTAGCATTTGCCAGCTCAAATATTGATAAAACAAAAAAAAATCCAGAACTCAATATCCCCTACCCAGCTATTAATTATCCTAAAGACGCTGCATTACGCAAACTGATTAAGCGTGGTGAATATTTAAGTAAAGCCGGGGATTGTATCGCTTGTCATACTGATACCAAACATCAAGGTAAACCCTTTGCTGGGGGCCTGGGAATTTACACGCCTTTTGGGAGCATTTACTCTCCCAATATAACGCCAGATAAAACCACAGGGATAGGATCATGGAGTGATAAAGATTTTATCCGCGCCATGCATGAAGGGATCGCTCCAAATGGAAGCTATTATTTCCCTGTATTTCCTTTTTCTAGCTTCACAAAGATCAATAACAATGATTTATTAGCTATCAAAGCTTATCTCTTTAGTTTAACTCCCATTAAAAAAGCTAAGCTAGCCAATGAAATGATGTGGCCATTTAATTGGCGTTTTTTGCAATTAGGATGGCGAATTTTATTTTTTCGTTCAGGAGATTATGTAATAGATCACCAAGAAACAGAAGCATGGAATCGGGGTGCTTATTTGGTCCAAGGTTTAGGTCACTGCGGCATGTGCCATACTCCTCTGAATTTGTTAGGTGCAGAAAAAAAGAGAAACTATCTAACGGGGGGTTTTATCCAAGGTTATTACGCACCTAACATTAGTGCAAGTGGGTTAAAAGACGCCAGCATCAATAATATCCGCGCGGTGTTTATGCAAAACAAAATGTTAAGAAACTCCGGCATCGTCGCGGGGCCCATGGCAGAGGTTAATAGTAACAGTCTTAAGTATTTATCCACTGACGATTTAAATGCGATGGCCATTTATTTAAAAACTGTAAAAAGTAAAATGCCTTATTCAGCTTTCAGCGGACCTATTGCGCCAAAAACCGGTCACAAAGTTTATGAATCTTATTGCGCAGTTTGTCATGCCAGCGGAGCCGCAGGCGCCCCTAAGTTGGGTGATAGCGCTGAATGGAAAAAACGTCTGAAACAAGGAAAAAATATCGTATATGAAAGGGCTATTCACGGTTTTAACTCGATGCCACCTAAAGGTACTTGCACCGGCTGCTCAGATGATGCAGTAAAAGCTGCAGTTGATTATCTCATTCTGAATGATCAAGGTGGAACTACTGCAGTCATACCTTTACAAGAAATCCCGCTCAGTATAGAAATAGGAAAACAAATTTATCAACAACATTGTGCCGTCTGTCATGATAATGGGAAATTAGGCGCGCCGATATTAGGAGATAAGACCCGTTGGAAACCCATCATAGCAAAAAATATAGATGTATTATTTGCCCATACCATTTATGGGTATAAAAAAATGCCTGCAAAAGGTGATTGTAAAAATTGTAGTAATTCTGAATTGGAAGCGAGTGTTAAATATATGGTTGAAGAGAGCAAAATCACCGGAAATTATTCGCTATGGTAAAGTTTTAGGCTAAGCATTTTTAAATTAATTGTATTTTTTTATTAGAGTAATAAAAAAGGATAACGTTGACATGGATCATGTTAAAAGATTTTTTTTAGTTTTTATTAGTCTTAAATTTCTAGTTACTCCCGGATTGGTTTTCGCAGCATGGCAAACCAATATGCCGGTAGGCGTAACGCCTATCAGCCATGCCATTTATCATTTGCATATGTTGGTATTTTGGATCTGCGTAGGAATTGCTATCATAGTCTTTAGCATCATGATTTATTCATTAATTCGGCATAGAAAATCACGCGGCGTCAATGCCGCTCAATTTCATGAACATTTTGCTTTAGAAATTGCTTGGGCTATCGTGCCGTTTATTATCTTAATCGTCATTGCAATTCCTGCCACTAAAACCTTGATCAAAATGAATGACAATAGTGATCCTGAACTAACGATAAAAGTTACTGGATATCAATGGCGTTGGCGCTACGCCTATTTAGATCAAGGAATCGATTTTTTTAGCAATCTCTCTACGCCTGCCGAAGAATTACAAAATCAAGCGAAAAAAAATCAATGGTATTTATTAGAAGTTGATCATCCACTCGTCGTACCAATTCATAAAAAAATTAGATTTTTATTTACTTCGAATGACGTCATACATTCATGGTGGGTACCAACGTTAGGCATTAAACGCGATACTATTCCAGGATTTATTAATGAAGCCTGGGCAAAAATAGAATCTGAGGGTACTTATCGTGGCCAATGCGCTGAATTGTGCGGAACGAATCACGCCTTTATGCCTATCGTTGTAAAAGCGGTTAGCGCAACAGAATTTAATCTATGGACCAAACAACAATCAGGAGAACTTCTTCATGGAACACATACTTGATCTGGAACATGCGGCTCCTCGAAGTTTTTTAGCATTCATTAAGCGTTGGTTGTTCACAACCAATCATAAAGAAATTGGGACATTGTATCTTCTTTTTAGCTTACTCATGTTTTTTATCGGCGGAATTTTTGCTTTATTGATCCGTGCAGAGTTATTTCAACCGGGTGCGCGTTTACTTAATCCAGAATTTTTTAATCAAATGACGACATTACACGGATTAGTGATGTTATTTCTTGCCATCATGCCGGCCTTTTCTGGTTTTGCGAACTGGATGATCCCATTAATGGTGGGCGCGCCTGATATGGCCATGCCGCGTATGAATAATTGGGCATTTTGGATCTTACCCGTTGCTGCTATTTTACTTTTCAGTACTCTATTTATGGATGGTTCAGCACCAAATTTTGGTTGGACTATGTATGCCCCCTTATCAACTACCTACGGACCCGCCAGCACCGATTATTTAATTCTTGCGATTCATTTAATGGGACTTTCTTCGCTAATGGGAGCTATTAATATTATTGTTACGATATTGAATCTTCGTACTCCCGGTATGACTATGATGAAAATGCCGATATTTTGTTGGAGTTGGTTTGTGACGGCCTTTTTACTTATCGGTGTTATGCCCGTTTTAGCGGCTGCGGTGACCATGATGCTCATGGATAGACATTTTGCCACGAGTTTTTTTAGTGCCGCTGGCGGAGGTGATCCGTTACTCTATCAACATCTATTTTGGTTTTTCGGTCATCCTGAAGTTTATATTATTATTCTTCCCGCTTTTGGTATTATCTCGCAAATTATTCCCACGTTTAGCCGTAAAAAGCTTTTCGGTTATCGGTTTATGGTGTATGCATTGCTGGCTATTGCATTCCTATCTTTTATTGTTTGGGTACATCATATGTTTGTAACCGGTGTACCTTTAGCCGCTGAGTTATTTTTTATGTACACCACTATGCTGATTGCTGTTCCCACCGGAGTAAAAGTTTTTAACTGGGTAACCACCATGTATCGCGGCGCAATAAGCTTTGAAACGCCGATGTTATTTGCTTTGGCATTTGTTATTTTATTTACCATCGGTGGTTTTTCGGGTGTCATGTTATCCATGGTGCCCGCTGATTTTCAATATCAAGATACCTATTTTGTGGTTGCACACTTTCATTACGTTTTAGTGCCAGGTGCTTTATTTGGTGCTATTGCGGGGGCTTATTATTGGTTACCTAAAATGACTGGTGTTATGTACAACGAACGTTTAGGTCAATGTCATTTCTGGTTATCTGTCATCGGCGTCAATCTGACATTTTTCCCGATGCACTTTTTAGGTCTTGCGGGAATGCCAAGGCGAGTAGCCGATTATTCATTACAATTTGCAAATTTTAACGCGATTGCCAGTATAGGTGCTTTTATTTTTGGTTTTGCACAATTATTTTTCCTGTATATTATTATTCAAGCTATGCGCGGAAAAGGAAAAAAAGCGACTTCTCAAGTTTGGGAAGGAGCTGAAGGTTTAGAATGGACATTAAGTTCGCCTCCTCCTCTACATAGTTTTACCACACCGCCCAAATTTGAGTAATATACTCTTCGCATTTGAATTTTTGGCTGTGAGTATACAAAAGCATGACAGTTAGAATAGGGAAATTATCAAATAAAAAAATTTTAATTTTGCTCTGTTTTACAACGATAAGTATGTTTGGTTTTGGCTTTGCCATGATTCCGCTTTATAACGTACTTTGTAAAAATTTAGGCATTAATGGAAAAACTGATATAAATGCCTATGAAACTTCGAATGAAGTTGATTTGACACGTAGTATTCGTGTGGAATTTATGACCAATAACAACAACTATCTTCCCTGGGATTTTTACCCCAGGCTTCGGCATATACAATTACATCCCGGGGAAAATATTTTGATTTACTTTGCGGCTAAAAATAACTCGCATCGCCCCATGACGGTACAAGCCATCCCCAGCGTTTCTCCAGGATTAGCCGCACGTTTTTTAAAAAAAACCGAATGCTTTTGCTTTACTCAACAAACATTTAACCCAGGCCAACAACGAGACATGCCGGTTTTATTTCATATTGATCAGCATTTACCCAAAAATATTAATACGATTACTTTAGCTTATACCTTATTTGATACAAGTGGTTTAAAACATGCAAAAATAACACCACAAACTTTAGGACATATTCCAGCTAACCTATGAATTATTTTAACCTGGCAAAATTCAAATTTTTATTAATCTTTTTCTTTACATTACAAGCGTTCAATCCCGCTTTTTCCTCATCGTTAACCCATCAAGTGGGAAAAAATCGGCTGACTATTACGTTAGATCCAGCTGATCGTTGTAATTATAATCAACGTATAAAATCGATAGCTCTACATTACACGGTTTTAGGCGAAAATGATTCCCGAACTGTACTCAAACAGGGTGGCGTGAGCTCGCATTTTTTAATCCCCAAAGAAGCTAAATCCAAAGGCACTGATCTCTGGCAGTTAGTTGCAATAAAAGATCGTGCCTGGCATGCCGGGAAAAGTTATTGGCAAACACGAACTAATCTCGATGATACATCGGTAGGTATAGAAATTGTTAACTATGGTTATGGACTAGTCCAAGATTCTGGTAAAACCTTATGGCCTTATCAAGTTGAAAACCAGATTAAACAAATGCTTATTCAAGAAATAAAAAAAGATAAGAACTTTTATCATTTATTAGTAAATAACAATCTACTCAACGCATTTCTTCAAGATATGATGCGCGATTTAGTGCCTCCTCGCAATTGTTTAACTTATAAAAAATATATATTGCAAAGTTACATAAAAAAATATAGAGCAATAACCAATAATTTACGAGAAAAAAATGATCCATTTTTGAATATTAAACTCAACGATCTTTATGGCTTGGAACAGCAAGGTAAATTAGTTTGGGACGATTTCACGTCCCATCAACGCACCGCACTAGCAAGCTTACTTAAAAAATTAACTAAAGAACTAGAAGTAAAAGATAAAAATAATAACATTTGTGTACAAATTAAACCGACTGCCATCGTCGGTCATTCAGATATTGCTCCCAACCGAAAGTCCGATCCAGGTCCGCGATTTCCATGGAAATATTTAGCTGAGCAAGGTATAGGCGCCTGGCCTGACGAACAAGCTGTTAATTCTATTCTAAAGAAACTATCAAAAAATAAAAAAATCAACATCACTTGGTTGCAAGATAATTTACGCCTATATGGTTACGACATCCAAACCACCAAAATTTTAGACCAACAAAGTAAAGATGTCATTCGTGCCTTCCAATGGCATTTTGAGCCAGATAACGCTTCCGGAATTCCTAGTTTAAAAACAGTCGCTCTATTGGAAGCATTAATAAAAAAATACCCTCCAGAAGAAAACCAACAGATTATTCATCCTCGCCAGAATGATTTCTCTATCAAACTGAAAAGAGCCTTTAATGATGGATGGAAAGATCTTAAAACATATTTTTTAAATAAAGATCAACGAGATATCGAAAAAAAAGTCAGTTTACTTTTCTAACCCTTATGGAAGAAATTCAACATAAAATCGCATTAAAGGATAAACGCTGATGAAAAACAAAGACTCTTCATATTATGTGCCCGAGCAAAGTGTTTGGCCTATTATTGGTGCACTAGCACTGCTGTTTTTAGCATTCGGTTCACTTAACATAGAAAAACTCTGGGGGCTAATTGCATTTATAGTCGGCATAACTGGATTAGTGTTTATGCTGACCGGCTGGCTATGGAACGTAACACAAGAAAGTGATGCTGGATTATACAATCGACAAATGGATAAAACCTTTCGTTGGGGCATGTGTTGGTTTTTAATTTCTGAACTATTTTTATTTGGTTTATTAATCGGTTCCATTATTCACGTACGATTTTCCATTACACCATGGCTAGCAGGTCAAAGTGGCGATGCATCACAGTTAACCCATTATTTACTATGGCCAGATTTTGCTAAACATTGGCCCTTAATAAAACCTCCTGGTTCTACAGTTGCAGCCAGCATACCCAGTTTAGCTTCTATGCGTCAAATTCCACTTATTAATTTAATTATTTTACTGTCAAGTGCTTTACTTTTGACAGATTCACTCTATCACTTAAAAAAAATGCGCTATAAATTATGTCGTATTACCTTAAATATAGCCATATTTTTAGCGTGTATTTTTTTAATCTCACAAACCCTTTATTTTTTTCATCTTATTCATGCCCACATCATTGCTAAAAGTGGTGTTTATGGTAGTTTTTTAATCGCCTTTTTAGGATTACATTTAATAAATATCGTCGCTGCATTGTTATTTTTATGCATTTTATGTATTCGCATCTATAAAAATAAATTATTAGAAAATAACATGTTTTCATTTGATGCCGCCGTTTGGTGGTGGGATTTCCTTGCCGCAGTTTGGGCATTAGGATTTTTTTGGATCTTTTAAAGCAATGAAAAAAAATAGTGTTTATATAAAATTCAACAACTATTGTTTTGCGCCTACTTTGTTTCCCAGCTTGGTGGTAATATTTTTATTCCCTTTACTCGTTTATTTAGGCTTTTGGCAGATCCAACGTGGAGATATTAAAAATCATATTCAAAAAATATTTCATCAACGATCTTTATCAACTCCAATCGATTTAAATCAAGATAACCACATTGATTTAAAAAAAAATTATTTTCCAGCCGTTATGCGCGGCCATTTTGATAATCAACACACTTTCTTATTAGAGAACAAAATATATTTACATCAAGTCGGCTATGAAATATTAAGCCCTTTTATTTTAAATGATAGGCAAAAAACCATATTAGTGAATAGAGGATGGATACCACAAGGCATAGATAGAAAAAAAATCCCAAAAATACAGTCTTTTGATAAAGAAATAAATATAAATGGTTTAATAGTATTCCCTAACAAAACCTTTAGCTTCAATCAAGCAATGGAAAATGAATGGCCAAAAAGGATATTATCTATCAATCCAGATTTTTTAAAAAAAAATAAATTTCAGCCCTTTATACTTATTATTAATTCCAAACAAGATTATGGTTTTATACCATTTTGGAAACCTATATCTTTGCAAGCCAGCCGTCATTATGCCTACGCTTTTCAATGGTTTGCTTTAAGTTTAACCTTATTAATTGCCTTTTTTAGTACGCATATCCGTCGCTTATGAAAAACAAACCGCGCACAAATTATCTGATTATATTTTTTTTATTATTAATCGTTTTTTTAACCCCTTTAATAGTAGCTGTCATGCTTTATAATAAAAATCCACACTGGTTACATCACAATACCGTCAATAAAGGCACTCTCATCTCTTCTAGCTTAAATCTTCAGCAAGTAAAATTAATTTCTCATCGAGGGACGTCTCGCTCACTTAATGGTTCCTGGTTTTTATTTTATTTGGCAAAATCGGATTGTCACAAATTATGTCATAAAAATTTGCATACTATACGACAAATTACATTAGCGCTTGGCAAGAATCGTTATCGCGTAAAGTATGGCTTAATCCTAGCCATTGAAAAATCATTAACCTCTCAGGCATTTATTAATAAGGATTTGGATTTATTATACTTTACAACCTCAAAACTGGAATTAAAAAACTTTTTTTCGACGTTAAAAATTAAAAATCCAACCGAAGGCTATTACCTAGCTGATCCGTTTGGAAAAATTATTTTATATTATCCTAGCAAGACCTCTGGAGAGGATATATATCAAGATTTAACACGTTTATTGACAATTTCAACAACAGGATAAAAAAACATGTTATCGGAAAACAAATCTGCATTTTACTTTTTATGCATAGCATTTTTACTGGCCTTAATGGTTATATTACTCGGCGCATACACACGACTGAAAGATGCAGGTTTAGGTTGCCCCGATTGGCCGGGTTGTTACGGAAGATTAACTTTACCTAAGCAACCAAGCACATTGCATAATGCACCTTACATAGGCCAAACTCTAAACCCAACAAAGGCATGGCCGGAAATGCTTCATCGTTATGCGGCAGCTACATTAGCAATGTTAAGCTTTGGCGCAATAGTTTTAATTATTTACAAACATAAACTTTCTCAACAGCCGGTTTGGATTGCAACAATTTTATTGTTTTTATTATTTTTTCAAGGCTTACTAGGCAAATGGACTGTCACATTACGTTTGCACCCTTTGATTGTCATGTCGCATTTACTTGGGGGATTGGCATTATTGAGCCTGCTATGGATATTAATATTACGGTTAAGCCGACTCTCCATCAGGCAAACTTCTATATCAGAACAGAAATTAAAAAGATGGGCAGCATTCGGGTTACTATTAGTCATACTACAAATTAGTCTAGGTGGTTGGACCAGCGCTAATTACGCTGCGTTTGTTTGTCCCGATTTCCCGCTATGCCAGGGACAATGGTGGCCTGCTATGAATTTCACTGAAGGTTTTCACCTTTGGTTAAATACTAATATCAATTACGAAGGTGGCATCTTATCGCATGTTGCACGCACCGCTATACAAATGAGTCATCGGATAATGGCGGTAATTACTAGTATCTACCTAGGTTTACTGGTTTATAAACTATTTAATGTGACGAAAAGAAATTTTTTACGTGGCCTAGCTGTATTGTTAGTATGTTTATTAGGTTTGCAAATTAGTCTGGGTGCCTTAAATGTATTATGGATGTTACCCTTGCCTATCGCTATGGCACATAATGCAGTAGCTGCATTGTTATTGTTAACTATCATCACATTAAATATCAGCTTATCTAAAAATAATACTAAATAAAAAGAAGAAAAATACTTTTTTCTTTTACTTCATCTTAAAACTATTTGCATGGATAGACATTTTCAATTCGGATTCAAACTCTTGATTAACGATATCTTCCTGGTCTCTAGTGAAAAATTTACTAAATAGTTTTAAAATATTTTTCGATTTGATTTGCTTTTTCTCTTGTTTAAAATCTTCTCTTGGAAGCTGAGAAAGGCAGAACACTTTCATAAATTCGTCTTCACCTTTATCTAGTGCTTGATTAAGTTCCTGCAATAAGCTTAATCTTTGATCATACTTAACAGGTGATACCTGTGAAGGAAGCGTTGAGGCTGTAGAAACAGAAGTACTGGTTTTAAAAGATTGAAAACTCCATTCTGTTGAATAAGTTCCTGCGATTTCACTTGGGATTTTATTTAAGCTACTAAAAGATCGCTTACCACCTATTTCTTTATAAGATCCTTTGAGATCATAAGATACATTCGCATTCATTGCTTTAAGTAAATCATAACTTTTTTTCATACTAGACCCTTATTTTTATTTTAAAGTTTGTTAATAATAGTTAACCAGGCACTGAGTTTCTCAACGGATTATTCTCTAACGTAAAAAATATATTCTCTAACAACAATGTGCCCTCCGTTTTGTTATGGCATTTAAAAAATTGACCTATTTTTTGGATGACAAGTAAATCTCTGTGGGTTTCAAGAATTTTTTTACCCTTATTGCTTTCAAAAAAATCAGAAAAGCTTTTGTAAGTATCATACTGTAATTTTTCTAATAAGCTTTCCGTAATTGATAATTTTACATTCTGAATTTCATTATTACGAAAAAAAAACTTTTGAGATAAATGTTTTTGATACGCTACAAGTAAATCATTTATCCTATTTTTGGCGTCTGCATTCCAATCATCTGGTTTGGCTTGTATATGAGCAACCGGACTAGGAGTTGATTGTACAGGAGCTATTATTTCTTCTTCATCTTGCCGACTAGTGGTTAAATCTATGCTCTGTACGCATTCTTCTAGATCCGAATAAATACCACCAACGAGATCCTTATCAGTTTCCTCTGAAACCACGTCAAATAAATCATTGAACCCAACCTGAGTAGATTCAGATGATAAAGAAATATCACTAATATTGCCCCCATTTAGTACAATAGCTTCAC
Organism: Rickettsiella endosymbiont of Miltochrista miniata; assembly: GCF_964031245.1. Taxonomy (NCBI): domain Bacteria; kingdom Pseudomonadati; phylum Pseudomonadota; class Gammaproteobacteria; order Legionellales; family Coxiellaceae; genus Rickettsiella; species Rickettsiella endosymbiont of Miltochrista miniata. The sequence continues at coordinate 337,275 of NZ_OZ035017.1, read as the reverse complement.
TAGAATCATAACTTTCGGTTTCAGACTCGATTAATTCATGATTAGAATCATCTTCTAAACAAGTATGTTGTTGCAAAATGGAAATATTTTGCCTTGGGAGAGTATCGGATGGCCTGGTATCTTCTAAAAACAATATACCTTCTACTTTTCGTATAAAATAAGGATCAACAAATAAACCTACAATATTCACCCCTGAATGAGATATCTCTATATTCTCAAAAATATTTTTGGTAATTTTTGTAACTTCCATTTGATACTCATTATTTATCTCCATAATATCTTCTTTAGATATTGCTAGTTTTTTTAATTTTAAATTTTTCCCTTGGTGCAAACTAATAATTTTAGAAAAGAAAGGTTTTAAAATATCCGTTAATGCTTTCAACGCTTTTAAAGCTATAATTGGTTTAGTTTTTTTCTTCTTGTAAAACAAGAAAAATGGTAATGGTATATCTTCATTAGGAGATTGAAATTCCTTTTTGACTTTGTATTGCTCAGTTTTTTTTACACGAAATTTTACAGAACCTAACTCAATCTGATTTATATTCTTAGATTCAGTAGTCAAAACTCCTAAACATAAAACTTTCATGTTTTTTAAGTGATTTTTAAGTGTCCCAGTATCCGTTACATCGCAACCATTTTTACTATATCGATTAATATTTAAACAATAGCCTTGGCTATTCCGATTACGTTTTTTATTTCCATCAGGATAAAGGGCAAAACTTAATATTGTGTCAAGATTAAATATCCGCATCTTGTTATTAATCTCATTAAATAAAAAGGGACAGTTTAAAAGTCCCTTTTCAACTTAGCAAGTTCTTAGCTACTGGGTGATAGTCTGCTCATGTTTTTCTGTAAATCTGTTAACTGGCCTTCAAGCTTGTTAACTAACAACTCACTTGTCACCTTTCCTCCACCCCACAGAGCGGCAAAGCAACGTAGCAAAGATATGCCTCGATATTCAGATAAAATAGCTTTAGCTCCACTGATAGTTTGCTTTAATTCCAGAATATTATCATTCATCTTTTGATTCGAAGCATCATCTTCGATTTCAACCCTTAATAGTAAATCAATTTTTCCTTTAATAATTTCGATCGCTTGATATTTATCCTTAGCACATTTAGTACTAGAATGAGATAATTTTTCAGAATGTTCAATCAAGGTCTTCCTGGAATTTTTTACAAGAGAAATTAGCTCCATCTGCTGGTTTTGAAGTTCGCTGCGATTAAGCTGATCTAGCTGCCTTAATTTTTGATCAAAATCCTGAAAACCATAAGATAAAGTATCAAGTGAGTTTAATCTGGGATCAAATTCGGCAAATTCTTTACTTAGACTTTCAATTTGATGTTCTACCTCTGCTTTCGAGATATTAATATCTTCTGATTTAATTAACGTTTTATTTAACTCCTGATATTTTTCTATGTTTGATTTAAAAATTTTTTGCAATTTTTCAAATTCTTTATATGAAATTTCCAATTGTTTTATAAATTCGGTTGAAAAATGTAATTGATTGAACAGAAACGAAATCTTTTCTTTTTTGTCTTTAATTTCATTTTCCGATTGCGTTATTAACTCTAAGTGGCCAACTAGGTATGCCTGATATTTGGTATTGATAAATTTACTTAAGGTAAATTGTTTTATTTTTTCTAACAATTTATCAATTTTATTAAAAAATAACGAATCAATTGTCGCAATACACTTTGCAATTTCATTTTCATCTTGTGATTCATTGTTTATTAATTGTTGTAATTTGTTTTTTTGTATAGATAAGGAACTATTTATAGTTTGAATTTCACTTTGTTCAAAATAAATATCGACAAGAGGCATGAAGAAATTGACTTGATCAAGTTTTTCTTTTATTGAATAATTCAATTTAATAAAGTTATTAATTTTATTTTTGCATGTAATAATATTTTCAATTTGAATGTTTTCTTTATCATTTAACAAAAATTGAGCTTCTTGTTGTAGCTTATCTATACCGGAAAATTCTTGAAAAAAATCTAATTGGTTTTTTAATACAGTTAATTCTTCTAGTGATTCACTAATTTTAACTTCAAGCAATTGATTTATTGGATACATACTATCCCCTTATTATTTTTATTAAGGGCAGCGAAGTCTGCCCTTATTTTCTTAATTTTAATTAAACAGTAGGTCTTAACGCAGTAAGATCTTTAGATAAAGAACCTACTTGTTCTCGCAATTGTTCGACATATTCAATACTTTTAACTTTTCCACCACCCCAAAGTGTTGCAAAACATTTAAATGCCGAAAAACCTCGGTAGCGGGATAAAGTTTCAAGATTCTGTTTGTCATTAATAATTACGTTTAGTTTGGAAATATTTTGTTTTAATCCCAGTATTTGTTCGCTTGAGGATTCACTGCCTATTTCATTGGTACTATTTCTTATCTGTGCGGCCAGTTCTGTAATATTTAATAATATTTTTGATTTTCCATTACCATTAAAATAACTACCTTTAATATTGAGACCATGTCTTTCGATATTTGCTAAGTTATTATTATGTTCTTTCTCAGTAAAAAAGGAGTGGATTTTTTGTGCGCCTTCAATTAAATAAGCTCGTGCTGAAGTTTCTAATGAATCCTGACTATGAATGGAATGCTGTGAGCAAAATTGGTCAGGAGAGATTGCTGGCCTCGATATTTTAGGTGAATTTTCCTTTGGCAAATCATGAAAAGATGGTATTTTTCTTAAGGGAGTTTTTTCGGATACACTTTCATACCTTACTGAGTTTGGACGGAGCAATGTAGGGGTAGATGATGGAGAATTTAAAATAGCCTCTATTAGTAGCTTATCTTCGTTTTCAATTGGAGTAACAGCGTCAAAACCATAAGTCGAATCGTCTTCTAAATATTTAAGAAAGCTTTTGGTAGATTCTTTTTCTATACCATTATTTTCTATTAAAAAATCTGCTAGTTTTGTCTTCAAGTATTTTTGGAAATCCTTACTATTAGATGTCTCTATTTTAAAAAATAAAAAATCTTTTGTGGATTGTTCATAGTTGAGACCGTCTACTTCCTCTATAGTAATATTTTGGTTTTTGATAATTTTTTTTAATTTATAATTGTGTTCTTTTATTACTATAAATTTGTAATTTTGATTTTCAGAGTTATCTTTAGAACTTATTAGATCTTTTAGGGTGAATGAATAAATAGGACGCATATTGAACCTCTTTTTTTATTATTTTTAGTTTTATTAAATAAAAATATTTTCTATTTCATTTAATTTTTAATCGGAAACAATTTATCACTAATAAAATAATTTTGTCTAGTTATTTTTTTATTTATTTAAAATACAAAATTTTAAAATTTATTTAAATTTTAAAATAATTTTTTATCTTCAAGATATTGTTATGGCTTTATAAAATAGAAATAATTAATAATTTAATTTTTTTATTAAACTCTACCTTTAATGGAATTATTCTCGTATAATTTTTTTCGCTTCATGAGGGATAGTTAAAAACTATAAGGAACATCATGCTAAAGAATTTTGCCGTGTGCTTGGCTAATAGAACTCTAATCTATTTAGAATTAGGGAAATGGCGCGTCACTAGTTTAATGTTAATCACCGTTTGGGTGGGTATGTCGCTCGCTTCTTCAACACCGATTTCTTGGCGATTAAGTTTGTTTACATTATTAGGTATCGGTTTGATAGCTAGTTCTGCTGGAGCACTGAATCATTTATTAGAACATCATTTGGACACTCTAATGGCGCGTACCGAACGACGCCCCTTACCGCAGGGAAAAATTTCAACGAGGCATGTTCTAATATTTTCGTTAACCGCTAGTCTATTAGGGTTAGTCGTGGTGAGCCTATCGAGTAATTTATTAACTTGTTTTTTAAGCTTTTTCAGCCTAATCGCTTATGCATTTATTTATACTTTATATTTAAAAAGACACACCCCACAAAACATAGTCATCGGTGGCTTGGCGGGTGCAACACCGCCTCTATTAGGCTGGACTGCTGTCACAGGAAACATTGACCCGGGTGGCTTGATCCTGGTTTTAATTATTTTTATTTGGACTCCACCGCACTTCTGGTCATTAGCGATTGCTAGACATACTGACTATGCCAAAAGCAATCTCCCTATGTTGCCAGTGACGCATGGTATCGCTTATACCAAGCAACAAATTTTTCTTTATACGTTACTTTTAAGTGGAATTAGTTTGTTACCTTTCAGCTTAGGTATGAGTGGTTTCTTTTATTTAGCTGCCGCTTTATTGCTGAATATGGGATTTATAGTTGCTGCAGCTGATTTATTAAAGCAAACTAAAGCCGCAATGGCGATAAAAACCTTTCATTATTCGAATTTTTATTTACTTATGCTGTTTGCTTGTTTGTTCATGGACCATTCTTTAATGAGGAATATTTAATGACCTGCCCTGTCTCTAATAAACGATTTTTAGCCTTTATCATTTTTGCCATACTCGCTTTAGGCTTAGGTATAGGTGTCAATCTATGGCACTCGACAAAAACTCGCATCGTAACGCCACCCATTGCTGGCACTAGCATCGATCAACCACAATCAATACCCGAGTTTCATTTGGTTAATGGCCTAGGCAAACCATTTACTAATCATAATTTAGAAGGTCATTTCAGCTTACTGTTCTTCGGCTTTACTCATTGTCAAAGCATTTGCCCACTAACGATGGCTATGTTGACGCAGCTTTATACGGAATTAAAAACCGAAAAAATTCCCCTCCCGCAAGTTATCTTTATTACACTCGATCCTAGACGAGACACACCAAAAGTAGTCGGATCTTATGTTAAAGCGTTTAATCCTAATTTTATCGGCCTTACAGGGCCGCTAGCTGGAATACAACAATTGAGCAAACAGATGGGAGTCGTCTATATACAAGCTCAGCAAAGCAAACCTTCGGAAAATAACTACCAGATTGACCATAGCGGGACTCTATACTTGATCAATCCAGAGGGTAAGTTAACCGCCATTTTTTCACCTCCGCATGATGAGGCAGGCATAAAACAGGACTATAAGAACTTAGTTAGCCAATAATTATTTCTTCGATAGTTTACTAAACAACTAGAAAACTGGCCTGTATGAAGGTAAATTATGCTAGCTTCTCCACTATAATAAGCTTGTGCGTCCAGATGTAGAAAAAAATCAATGAAAAAACAACGTGTTATGGTCGGCCTATCGGGGGGTGTAGATTCCTCAGTGACTGCTTTATTGCTTAAAGAGCAAGGTTACCAAGTCGAAGGGCTGTTTATGAAAAACTGGGAAGAAGATGATACTGAAGATTATTGCTCAGCCAGTACCGACATTGCCGATGCCCAAGCTGTCTGTGATAAATTAGGGATTCCATTGCATACCATTAATTTTGCTGCTGAATATTGGAATCGCGTATTTACGCATTTTTTAGCAGAATATCAATTAGGCCGCACGCCCAACCCGGATATCCTCTGTAATAGAGAAATTAAATTTAAAACGTTTCTTGATTATGCTCTACAATATGGCGCTGATTTTATTGCTACCGGCCATTATGCAGGAAAATCCTATGTAAATAACTCGTATCAATTGCTCAAATGTGCCGATCAAAATAAAGACCAAACCTATTTCTTATATACTTTAGGCCAAGAACCTTTAGCCAAAACCTTATTTCCATTGACCAAGCTAACCAAACCCGAAGTACGGAAAATCGCTAAATCAGCAGGTTTTCTTAATGCGACTAAAAAAGATAGTACCGGTATCTGCTTTATTGGCGAACGCAAATTTAAACAGTTTTTACAAACTTACTTACCCGCGCAACCTGGCAACATAGAAACATTAGCAGGCGAAATACTTGGACAACATGATGGCCTAATGTTTTACACCATAGGTCAACGGCAAGGATTGCGTATTGGTGGTCGAAAAGAAAAATCCGCATCGCCTTGGTATGTTGCCGATAAGCAGCTTACGCGAAATACATTAATAGTGGTACAAGGGCACAATCATCCTAAGCTCTTTGCTCCCGCGCTAGTTTGCACGCAGCTGCATTGGATCAATGACCGCCCTCCCATAAAGCCATTATATTGCACAGCGAAAACGCGTTTCCGACAACTGGAGACCCCTTGCCTACTCAAACCTTCTAGCGATAATAAATACCAAGTGGAATTTGAAATACCACAGCGCGCGATCACACCAGGTCAATCGGTGGTTTTTTATCAGCAACAAACCTGCCTGGGAGGCGGAGTTATTGATGCCACACTCTAATCCTATGCATAAACGTTTGATTGTTGGCTTAGGTGAAACTGGACTTTCCTGCGCACGCTATTTTACTCGATTAAAATTGCCTTTCACATGCTTGGATAGTCGTTTAAATCCACCAAAATTATCAGAATTTCAAAAAGAATTTCCGCACGCTACCTCCCACTTAGGATCTTTTGATCCGAACCATTTCCAAGATTGTAAAGAATTAATTGTCAGTCCCGGCGTCGATCTAAACGGAGAGAACATCAGTACGGCGATAAAACAATATAAACTTAAACCTATAGGCGACATTGAATTATTTGCCCAGCATGCTCATGCACCTATCATTGCGATTACTGGTAGTAATGCCAAAGGGACAGTTACCAGCTTAGTAGGTGATATGATAAGGCAAGCAAAACTAAAGGTTGCAGTGGGAGGAAATATCGGTAAACCGGCATTAGATTTACTTGCACAACCAACACCGGATTTTTATGTATTAGAAATTTCAAGTTTCCAATTAGAAACTACTTACCATTTACGTCCTAAATTAGCCTGCATACTTAACATCAGTCCAGATCATTTAGATCGGCATAAAACTTTAGCCGCTTATATACAAGCTAAACAAAGGATTTACCAGGAGTGTGAGATCGCCTTATGGAATCGAGAAGATTTAAATACTTATCCTAACTTTAAAGCAAAAAAAATAATCAGTTTCGGTTTAGAGCCCCTAAAACCCGATACAAAAGAATTTGGCTTGCAAGTCGTCAACCAAAAAAACTATCTTGCGAAAGGTAATGAAGTTTTACTCCCTATTGAAAAAATGCCTATAAAAGGCCGGCACAATTGGGCCAATGCCTTAGCTGCTTTAACGATAGGGCATGCGATTGGATTACCAACAACAGCAATGTTAACTGCACTTTGTCAATTTAAAGGTTTACCTCATCGCTGCCAATGGATTAAAGAACATGCAGGCGTAACTTGGTATAACGACTCTAAAGCAACCAATGTTGGCGCAACACTTGCTGCATTAAATGGATTAGGCCCAGCTATTTCAGGTAAAATCATTTTAATTGCTGGCGGCTTAGCAAAAGGCGCGGATTTTTCATTACTACACGATCCAGTAAAACGTTATGTTAAAAAGATGATTTTAATCGGCCGAGATGCTCGCTTATTAAAAAATACTTTAGCCGATAGTACGGCCATCGATATGACCAATGATTTGGCTCAGGCGGTAAATTTAGCCCATCAAACCGCAACACAAGGAGATATTGTACTTCTTTCGCCAGCCTGTGCCAGTATGGATATGTTTAAAAATTATGAAGAGCGTGGTGATATTTTTAGCGATTTAGCTCGAGGAATCCATTGATATGCCTAAATCGGATGTTTCATCCATCGTTTTGTATGATCGTTGGTTACTTATCGTTATTGCTACTTTACTTGCTTTTGGCCTTTTGATGGTCGCTTCCACCTCTATTGTGATTTCTGAACATCAATATGGTCAACCTTTCCATTTTTTTTTCCATCAGCTTTTTTACTTAGTCTTAGGCATTGCAGCAGGAATTATTGTTGTACAAATAAAAACTTCCTACTGGCAACAAGTCAGTCTTGCATTGTTAGTATTGAGTATTGGTTTACTTTTTTTAGTTTTATTGCCAGGTATTGGCAGACAAGTTAACGGAAGTATGCGTTGGTTAGGTTTTGGTCCTTTTGGATTACAAGTTTCTGAATTCGTCAAATTAACGATGATTGTTTATCTGGCAGGTTATCTATTACGCCAAGAAAAACAGGTACAAAATCAAATTCGCGGTTTTCTTAAGCCGTTAATGGTTCTGGCTGTCATTACTTTTTTACTATTACGCGAACCCGATTTTGGAGCGGCTACAGTAATATTAGTGACTAGTTTAGGGATGTTATTTTTAGCCGGTGTACGAATTTGGCAATTTATTATTCTGTTAACCGGTGTATCGATTATTTTAGGCGTATTAGCGATTAGTTCACCCTATCGTTTAGCGCGTCTAACAACTTTTCTTAACCCTTGGGCTAACCAATTTGATTCGGGTTATCAATTAACCCAATCATTAATTGCTTTTGGTCGTGGTGGCTGGGTTGGTGTCGGACTGGGTGAAAGTATACAAAAGTTATTTTATCTCCCTGAAGCGCACACAGACTTTTTGTTTGCAGTGCTTACCGAAGAACTAGGCTTAATCGGCGGGTTATTTATGATCCTATTATTTTCACTACTAGTCTGGCGGGCATTAACTATAGGCTATTGTTGTTTTAATATTGGCCAGCGTTTCTCGGCTTATCTTGCTTATGGTATTGGCTTAAACATTGCCTTACAGGTCATGATTAATATTGGGGTCAATACCGGCGTATTACCAACCAAAGGTTTAACATTACCACTCATGAGCTATGGAGGAAGCAGCTTACTCATGACCTGCATTATGCTGGCATTATTGTTGCGTATTGACTATGAATATCGCCTAATCCAATTTGGCTTTAAAGTCGATCAATAGCAAGTTTCTCAACTGCTTCCTATAATGAAAACTGCTATATAACATCACTATCCACTCATCAAAAGTTGAAGGTACTAGCCAACTAATGCCACAATACGCCTCCTTACATACACTATAGGTTTTTAGTCATGAAAATCCCTTTTGTTGATCATCAAATGGGACGTATTCGACACCTCCATTTCGTCGGAATTGGTGGTGCTGGCATGGGTGGTATTGCTGAAATTTTATTAAATGAAGGCTATATTATTTCCGGCTCTGATCTTCAAGAAAATGCCATGACGCGACATCTGCGAAAATTAGGCACAGAGATCCAACTTGGTCACCACGAAAAACATATCCGTAATGCCGATGTGATTGTTTATTCTAGTGCAGTGTCCCCCGACAATGTTGAAATCGTGGCCGCACGTAACGCACTCATACCTGTTGTTCCAAGGGCCTTGATGCTCGCTGAATTAATGCGCTTTCGTTATAGTATTGCCGTCGCAGGAACACACGGAAAAACCACCACAACGAGTTTAGTCGCTAGCTTATTAGGAGAGGGCGGACTGGATCCAACGTTTGTTATTGGCGGTAAATTGAATAGCACCAGTACGCATGCGCGTCTAGGCGCCGGCCGCTATTTGGTCGCTGAAGCGGATGAAAGTGATGCTTCTTTCCTCTATTTAAAACCCATGATTGCTATTGTGACTAATATCGATATGGATCATATGGGAACTTATGATGGTAATTTTCAGCAACTAAAGAAAAGCTTTTTGGAATTTTTATGGCATTTACCTTTCTATGGTTTAGCCATTATGTGCTGTGATGATCCTTTTGTCCGATCAATCTTACCTGATATTATGCGCCCCATTATCACTTATGGATTTAGTGAGGATGCGGATATTCGCATCCTCACTTTTCAGCAAAAAGGCATTAAAAATTACTTTACCGTTACTCGACCGAAGAAAGAACCATTAGATATAACTTTAAATCTCCCCGGTGAACATAATGCGTTAAATTCACTCGCCGCTATTGCCGTTGCATCCGAACTTGGGATTAAAGATGATGTGATATGCGGGGCTTTATCGCATTTCAGTGGTGTCGATCGACGTTTTCAAATATTAGGGAAACTGAAATGTAAACAGGGACATGCTTTGTTGATTGACGATTATGGTCATCATCCACGTGAAATTGCAGCCACTTTAAAAGCCATTCGTAGTGCATGGCCTAACCGACGTTTAGTGATGACCTATCAACCTCATCGTTACACACGAACACGCGATCTCTTTGCAGATTTTGTAGAAATCTTATCTGAAGTCGATCGTTTACTACTATTAAATGTTTACTCCGCTGGAGAAACACCCATACCTGGCGCAGATAGTGCAGCCTTATTAAAATCGATACGTTTAAATACTCAAGCTAGTCCTATTCATATCGAAGATAAAGAAAACCTCTCCGAAACCTTACATGAGGTTTTACAAGACGGTGATGTACTGTTATTACAAGGTGCAGGAGATATTGGCAGTATTGCACAGAGTCTAGCGCTCTCAATTGAAAGCGAATAATTTATGCAAAATTTACATGGTCAACTTTTAGAAAATGCGACATTAGCGGAATATTCTTCATGGCAAGTCGGTGGCAGGGCAGATCGCCTATATAAACCTGCCGATATGAATGATTTAATTGGCTTTATTAAGCAGTTACCCCAACAAGAACCCTTGATTTTTTTAGGTTTAGGCAGCAATACACTGATACGCGATGGCGGCATCAAAGGAACAGTAGTAATCACACAGGAAACACTTAACAAAATAAAAAGTATCGACGATGTGACACTTTATGCAGAAGCAGGTGTTGCTTCGCCAGCCTTCGCTCGATTTTCGGCAAGAAAAAATTTAATCGGTGCTGAATTTTTAGCGGGTATTCCCGGTACCATTGGTGGTGCTTTAGTCATGAATGCCGGATGTGCTGGTAGCGAAACCTGGAATATAGTTAAATCAGTCCTTACCGTAAATCGACAAGGCGAAAAAAAAATTCGTTATCCTAGTGAATATAAAATTGCTTATCGTAGCGTCAGTGTATTTCCTGATGAATTTTATTTGGCTGCAGAGTTTCAATTAAAAACCGGCAACAAAGAAAAAGCCTTAACCAAAATCCGTGATTTACTTAAATATCGTGCTGACACTCAGCCTACTAATGAGCCGAATTGCGGTTCGGTGTTTCGCAATCCCCCTGGTGATTATGCCGCACGTTTGATCGAAGCGTGTGGGCTTAAGGGTTTAACCATAGGGAATGCGACGGTATCCATCAAGCATGCTAATTTTATTATTAATAACGGCCATGCTAGCGCTACTGACATCGAAGCCTTAATTGAAAAAATTGCTGATTGTGTATTCCACGAATTTCACATTCGCTTAGTACCTGAAGTGCGTATTATCGGCGAAGCTTAACTTTTATAAATCTTGTAATTGTTTATTCATCAATGCAAACGATTCTTCTTCGGCTTGATCTCTGACTAAGCAATATTGTGATAGATAAAGCATCAATACACTAAAAGGAAATATTACTAACATACCAAATGGAAATTTTAAACGCGCTATACCACCAAAAGGACCCAAATAAGAAAGTAACAATAAGATGGATAAATAAGAAAAAAACCAATATAAACTAAAATTATTGCTCCAAAATCGACGTTTTTGATAACAAAGATAGATAATAAAACCGACTAAAATAGCGGCATAAAGCTTCCATATCACTGAAAAACCACACCAATAAAGCATTAAATTAGCCACATAAAATGCAATATGACAAATAATTAAACTCGCCGATAACCTGAAGGGACGATGTTGCCCCGGTTGCATTTTGCGTAATGCTAATAAACAAATAGGGCCTATGCCATACGAAAGTATGCTCGCTGAAGATAAAAAAGCCACCATTTTTTGCCAACCCGGAAACGGCAAAAAAGCACAAATTCCCACTAAAAAATTAGCATAAAGTGTGACATACGGGATTTGATAGCGATTGAGTTTTAAAAAAAATGGCGGTAAATGTTTATTCAATGCCATGCCATAGAGAATTCGCGACGTAGCAGCGGTATAAACTAATGTTGTGCCTAAAGGAGAAAATGCTGCATCAAACAGCAATAATACCGCCACTACACTAAGACCCAACAACAAACTTAAACCGACCAAAGGTCCACTATCACCGGGGAAACTAAGGTGCTGCCAGCCTTGTTGCAGATAAGTTTTGGGGACCGCCATTAAAAAACTAAGTTGCAACATAAAATATAAAACGAAACCCACTAATACGGCACCTAAAATGGCAATAGGAATACTTTTTTGTGGGTTTTTTACTTCACCTGCTAGCATCAAACCATTTTGAAAGCCGGTAAACGCAAAGGCTATACCCCCTGCGGATAAAGCCGAAAATATGTTTATCCAACTGGTTTTATTAGTTAAATCAAGTGTGATGTTTTGTAGTGTCGGTGAAACATGTATAAGCGCAACAATGGCAATCGATGGTAAAAGAAATTTCACTATGCTAGCGTATTTGTTACATTCCGCTAAGAATTTAATGCCATAACTATTCAGAACCACGATAAAAAACATGATCACTACTGCGGCCAGATAACCTGTGTGTGATAATTTAAAATAAGTGGCTTCTTTAATTAACAATACGGGGAAAAAATGACTGCTATATTGCAAAATAGCTTGGATTTCTATCGGTGTCATCACCACATATGCGAGCCAAGTGATCCAGGAAAATAAAAATCCCACTTCTCTGCCGTGCGTATAGGTAGGATAATTCGATAAACCGCCAGAAATCGGCAGCATAGTCCCCAATTCGCATAACGGTAGGGCTATGAATAACATAAAAAATGCTGCGATGATCCAGCTGATGAGCGCATTCGGCCCCGCCATCTGCGCACCTATAAAGGGCGTAAATAGCCACGCAGAGCCTATCATGCCCCCCGCTGCAGCAATTAATATATTAGTCGTGGAAATATCACGCTTTAGCAATTTTTTAAATCCTTTTACAATTAATTAGACTCAAGGAATTTCTAAACGCAAATTGCTACTAGTGTAGCACTATACTCACAGCAATTGGATTTTTGTCAAGGCACCGCGGTAACACAGACAATGTCAAGTGTTAAGAGTATATTAAAAAATTAAACTTTCCCTATCTCAACTCGTTGTTTTTCAAACAACTGATTTATTCCTTTCTCTGCTACAGTTAACATTTGTTCCAGTTGCTGTTTAGAAAAAGCATTTTTTTCTGCAGTGGCTTGTACTTCCAATATGCCGCCCTGTTCGGTCATCACCACATTCATATCCGTTTCAGCTTGAGAATCTTCTGCATAATCTAAGTCCAAGAGCACTTGCCCTTGATAGATGCCTACCGATACAGCAGCAACCAAAAATCGCCAGGGATCTTGTGTCAATTCCCCCTTTTGCTTCATTACGCTTAAGGCATCACTCAATGCCACACTCGCACCGGTAATAGCTGCGGTTCGAGTTCCACCATCGGCTTGAATCACGTCGCAGTCTAAAAAAATTGTATTTTCACCTAATTGTTTCAGATCCACGCTCACACGTAAAACACGTCCAATTAAGCGTTGAATTTCTAAACTTCGACCGGTTTGCTTGCCTCTAGTCGCCTCTCGTTCGGAACGAGTATGTGTTGCTCGAGGTAACATACCATATTCTGCAGTAATCCAACCTTGACCTGAACCCTTTAAAAATTTTGGTACCCCGGGTACTACGCTTGCTGTGCAAAGCACTTTGGTATTGCCAAACGCTATTAGTACCGAACCTTCCGCATATTGCGTATAAGAACGAGTCATGTTGATTACGCGAAGCTCATCATTAACACGTTTTGTCGCACGCATGGTTACTTTCCTTTTATAAAACTAGATTTTATTTGCAGAGTGATTAAAATAGGGCCTGTAAAAACATGCATTATACTTTTTAACTTGAAAATTACCATGACCAATAGCATGACGGCTTTTGCCAGAAAAGAAAAACAAGCCGAATCGGGTCAGGCCGCATGGGAAATTCGTAGTGTCAACCATCGATATTTAGAAATCGTTCTTTCCTTACCTGATACCTTCAGCCATTTAGAACCCTTGATCCGAAAACAACTGCAAGCACGCTTGCAGCGCGGCAGAGTAGAAGCCAAGTTACGTTATAAGTCCTATCTCAATAAAGCGATGCCGATTGAGATCGATGAAGAGTTAACCCTCTCGCTTATCGGCGCTTATAAGAAAATTGGCCATCTTGCACATACCAACACACCCTTAAATCCAGGAGAACTATTGCGTTGGCCACAATTACTCAAATTTCCCGAATTAAGTATTGAAGTGATACAACCTGAATTAATGACTTTATTTTCTGAGACTTTAGAAGATTTTTGTCAGGTACGTAGTATTGAAGGTAAAGCCATTTTTGAATTATTAAATCTGCGCTTAACAAAACTTGCCGATCTGCTTCAGCATATTCAAATTCAATTACCGCACATTTTACATCTGCAACGCGAAAAAGTTCTAGCTCGATTACATGAAATTAAAACCAGCTTAGATCCTAACCGTTTAGAGCAGGAAATGTTATTATTTGCTCAGAAGACGGATGTAGCAGAAGAGCTGGATCGTTTACAGATCCATCTACATGAATTTAAGAATTTATTGGCAAAAAACCAAGCTCAAGGCAAGCAACTTGATTTTTTATTACAAGAATTGAATCGTGAAGCAAACACTTTGGCTTCTAAATCATTAAATGCCGAACTGACCTTATCAGCCGTTAACGTCAAGGTTTTGATAGAAGAAATGCGCGAACAAGTGCAAAATATCGAGTAAATTATGAACATACCCGGAACACTTTATATTATATCAGCACCTTCAGGTGGTGGAAAAACCAGTCTCGTTAACGCACTGTTAGAGTCGGTAGCTAACTTAGAAGTTTCTATTTCCTATACAACACGGCCACCGCGTCCGGGTGAAAAGGAAGGTATAGATTACCATTTTATTGACCAAACAGAATTTAAACAACTTATTCAAAAAAAATCTTTGTTAGAACATGCTATCGTTTTTGATCATTATTATGGTACTTCACTCGATTGGGTGACAAAAAAAATTGAAGCCGGTATCGATATCATACTTGAAATTGACTGGCAAGGGGCACAGCAAATTAGAGAAAAAATGCCCGAATCGATAGGAATTTTTATTATCCCTCCTTCCTGGGAGGTATTAGAAAAAAGACTGCATCTTAGAGCACAGGATAAAAAAGACATCATAAAAAAACGCATGGCCGACGCAAAAGCTGAATTAACCCATTATGATGAATATGATTATTTAATCGTAAATGAAAACTTCTCTAATGCACTCGCCGATTTAAACGCTATCTTAAGGGTAAGACGTCTACGTTGCAGTATACAAAAAAAAGAACTTGCACCTTTGTTAGAAACCTTATTAAGTTGACTTAATTAATTTTACTTATCTAGCAACGATAAACTTTAAACAACAATATTAAATAAAAGATACTTATGTTAAAAAAATTATTATTTGGTTTTCTCCTTTTCGGTATTTGTCCTATCTCCATGAGTTTGGCGATTAGCAAATCCAATGGTTGCCCAACTATTCAAGTTTGTTTTACGCCCGGTCAAAATTGTACTGAAGAAATTACCGATGTCATCGATGCCGCAAAAAAATCCATTTTTGTGCAAGCGTATAGCTTTACGTCTGCGCCCATCGCTGCTCATTTAGTTGCAGCAAAAAAACGCGGCGTAATGGTCAATGTAATACTGGATAAAAGTCAAAAAACACAAAGATATAGTGCTTCACGTTTTTTGGTCAACCAACATATTCCCTGCTGGATAGATTATAAACCCGCTATTGCGCACAATAAAATCATGATTATTGATGAAAAAGAAGTGATTACGGGATCATTTAATTTTACTAAGGCGGCGCAAAACAAAAATGCAGAAAATTTGTTAATTATTCACGATACGCAATTAGCTAATATCTATATGAAAAATTGGCAACGACGTAGAGCAGTCTCTCGCTATCTTAATCCACAAACTGAACCTCAACAACATAGATTTTTTTAAATTTAATTAGCTTTAAAAAATTTATTCAGCTAAGCGAATTTAATACTTGCGCGTATCTGACCGACTGTGGATTTATTGCCTGTAGCGCCATTATTCAGCACGACACCATTTATACCCACCAGTTGATCTTCGCCAAAGTTGTAATCTTTGTTTTGGAATATCGCGACTCCAACATCAAACCACTGACTTATATTCATCAGATAATCCACGTAAATACGCCTACTCGGTAAAATTCCTGCTAAATGTTTGGTTGCTTGATAACCTATCGCCAGCCTAGTTTGTTTGGCGATGGCTGGAAAAGTTAAACCTAATTCTAAACCCCATAACTTTGGTTTTTGAAAGGTAAGCGCAGATAATAAACCTGGCGTCAGCGGAGCAGGAAAAGCTAAAAATGTTGGTTTTCTAAAACTTCGAGTCGTTGCTAGATAATGACCATTAAAATCGAAAGGCCCCCATTGGAATTCAGCATTTATATTATAAGCCGGTGCTTTTTGATTCGGCAAACCAGGAACATTGTTAACCGCAAACTCTATATTGGTATTGGTATAATACGAGGATAAAAAATTAGTATCAGTAATACTACCTATATATCCACCATCAACATTAAAGCTACTTATACAATCACTATAGGTATAGCCTAAATTAACTCCGCCATTTTGAATGCGGCGCGTCGAGCCGCCATCCGCCAGCCTAGGGCGACCTGCAAACGTATAAATAGAGCCATAGAGCCCGCTAGGCATGGTAAAGCCAAGTTGTGCGGTGGTTGCATTTATTTCACTCAGCAATTGCGTTGGGTTTTCGCTCGTTACGAAACTGTAGGGATCATACTGACCAAAGGGTACATATTCTTTACCGACACGTAAATAGACTGGCGAAACATTAAAATGTTGTAGCGTTGCATAAGCAGTATCAAGATTAGTTCTGCTTATCGGTCGATAGAGTAAGAAAGAATTGGGTATTTCATAAACACCTTGTGCACCTGCCACACCCGATAAAGAAGTGTAAACCAATGACATATTTGCCTTCATCCAATTATTAACTCGAGTATCTATAAACAAATTGGCATTATTCAGTATGAGATCACTGGCTCTACCGCTGGTAGCGAGACGAAAAGGTACTGCTTGTGGGGGAAGATTCTCAAATGGGTAATTAAAAAAAGGATTGGTAACCGCAAAGACCGGGGGTGTATTAGTTATATAAGCATCGGTATTCATCCAACCACTCACATTAATTCGACAGACCCAACCACAAGGCTGGTCAAAACCTCCGGGTTGGTTTCTACTCAATAACCAATCCGCCTCATTGACTTGAGCGCGCAGAATTTCTTGTTCATAGGCTTTGTCGATGTCATAGATTCCTGCAGCCAAGGCATGACAACTGGCCCCTAAAGCTAACAAGGAGAAAATAACTACCTTGAGTCTCATACCTATATCCCTATAAAAGATTCACATTTGCTAAAGCTTAACAACTCTTAGTAAATATCTCAAATAAATAGACTTATCCATTCAATACCGGATCACCCGGCATATCACTTGCCGTGTGTGCTTGATGATCCTGAGCCAACAGTAAATACATGGCCGGCACGACAAATAAAGTAAATAAGGTACCAATAGAAATACCAGAAGCAATCACTAAACCGATATTAAAACGGCTAATAGCACCGGCTCCAGATGCGAAAATTAACGGAATAACGCCTAAAACCATCGAAGCAGTAGTCATTAAGATAGGTCGAAGCCGAATACCGGCAGCCATTTGTATAGCTTCACGTTTTTTATTTCCTTCTTGTTGTAAATCATTAGCAAATTGCACAATCAAAATTCCATGTTTGCTAATTAAGCCTATTAACGTCACCAAACCCACTTCAGTATATATATTTAAACTCGCTCCACCGACACCTAAGCTTATAAAAATAAGTGCACCACAAATTGACATAGACACGCTGATTAAAATAATTAATGGATCACGAAAACTTTCGAATTGCGCCGACAAACAAAGGAAAATAATAATTAATGCTAAGAAAAAAGTTAAAATCAAGGCGCTACTTTCCTGCTGGTATTGACGCGATTGAGCTGCGTAATCCATATTATAGTTTTCTGGAAATATTTTTTTAGCTATATTTTGCAAGCCTTGCAATGCATCGCCCATAGTCACACCAGGGAAAGGAACGGCTGAAATAGTGGCTGAATTTAGCTGCTGAAAATGGTTAATCGATTCTGGTACCACAATAGTTTTTAATTGTGCTATCGTTGATAAAGGAATCATCGAACCATTGGGGATTTTTAAATAATAATTAAGTAATTGATCGGCATTCAAACGATAACCTCGTATCACTTGCGGGATAACTTGATAAGAACGACCATCAAAATTAAAATAATTAATATAATTTTCACTCATCGCAGAGGTTAATAAATCTCCCACATCGGCCATCGTTAAACCGAGTTGTGATGCTTTATCGCGATCAAGTTGTATGGCTCCTTGAGGTTTATCTAATTTAAGATCAGTATCTAAATAAACAAATAAGCCACTCTTACGCGCTTCATCTAATAACGCTTGGGAAACATCATTTAATTTAACATAATCATCCGTAGTGGTAATGACAAACTGTACGGGTAATCCGCTTCCTCCACCCGGTAAAGAAGGTTTTTGAAATGCAGCTACGCGGGCTCCTGCTATGCCATCAAATAAATGTTGTATCTGCGGTTGTAATTGATTGGTGGTGCGCTTGCGTTCATTCCATGATTTAAAGACCATCCCACCAATACTAGTATTAAGTCCATTAACACCATCTAATTGAAAAACATGATCGGTTTCAGGATAAGTTTCAAAAATTTTGAACACCTGATTGGAATATAATTGCGTTTGCTGCAAAGTCGCATTAGGCGCCGCCGTTAATAAACTGATAATAAGCCCTTGGTCTTCTTGAGGTGCTAATTCATTCTTAGAAGTTACATATAAAAAATAAATACTACTTAAAATAATTAATGCAAATACAATGGTTACGGATACATTATTCAGTGAACCATGCAAAAGTCGCTCATAGAATTCACGTAATTTATCAAATTTAGCGTCAATAAAACCCACAAAACCTTTATGTTGATCCTTAACACTGGGTTTTAAAGAGAGTGAGCACATCATGGGAGAAAGCGTTAAGGCAATAATGGCAGAAATCCCAACCGCGCCCGCTAATGTAAAGGCAAATTCAGTAAACAGAGCACCAGTTAATCCTCCCATAAAACCTATCGGTACATAAACTGCAATTAAAACTACCGAGATTGAAATAATGGGAATAGCCAACTCTCTAGCACCTCTGATAGCGGCTTCAAAAGGTGACTGACCCAATTCTATATGTCGATAAATATTTTCTACAATAATAATTGCGTCGTCGACGACTAGACCTATAGCTAATACTAAGGCTAACAAGGTGAGTAAATTTATCGTATAGCCCAGTAAAAGCATAATAAAAAATGCCCCTATTAAGGATAAAGGCATAGCAATAACGGGAATAATCACCGAACGTATAGAGCCTAAAAATAAAAAAATAACCAACGTAACGATTACTAAAGCTTCTATCAAACTGGCCATCACTTCATGAATAGAACTATTTATATAGCGACTTTCATCATAAACAATTTTTCCATTTAGTCCTTGTGGTAACTGTGCTGTGATAGCAGGCATCGCTTTTCTTATATTTTTTATAACAGAAAGCACGTTAGCGGTCGGTGCCACTTTAATGCCGATATAAACGGCCGGTTTATTATCAAACTTTACGGAAGTGTTATAACTTTGTGAACCTAAAGTCACTTTGGCGACATCTTTTAAACGTATAATCGCGCCACTTTGTGCTTTGACAATTAAGTTTTGAAATTGTTCTACGTTGTTTAAACCCGTGTTTACAGTTAAATCAACAGTGACCATATCGCCCTTAGTACGCCCAACAGCAGCAATAAAATCATTATTAGCTAGTGCATTCGCCACATCATCGGCACCTAAACCATAAGAAGCTAATTTAGCGGGATCTAACCAAGCACGAAGTGAAAATGAATGTTGGCCGACAATTTCAGCTTGCTGAACACCACTTACAGCTTGTAATTTCGGCTGTACCACTCGGGTCAGATAATCAGTAATTTGATTGCTCGCTAACTTAGGACTATAAAAACCAATATACATCGAGTCTATGGTTTCACCGATAGCAATACTTAATGTCGGTTGTTGAGATTGCTTAGGTAATTGATTAAGAATGGCATTTACTTTGGTATTAATTTCGGTTAATGCTTTATTCGGATCATAATTCAGTAACAAATTAGCTTGTATCGAGCTGCTGCCTTGTGTACTACTTGATGTTAAATAATCAATTCCTTGCGCCTGGGCAATAGAATTTTCTAGAGGGGTGGTGATAAATCCTGCAATCAAAGCAGGATCGGCGCCGGTATATACCGTAGAAACGGTTATTACAGCATTTTCAGTATAAGGATACTGTCGAACCTGTAGCAAAGTTAACGAACGAATTCCTAGCACCAAGATTAATAAACTAATCACGGTCGCTAACACAGGCCGCTGAATGAAAATATCCGTAAAGCGCATAAAAATCGCTATCCCTAAACTAATCCGTTAGTTTATTCATCATTTACTCATCAATAGCTACCGGTGCAGGATTATTATTCGGTACTACTGAATTATTAATCACCACATGACTGCCATTTTTTAGTTTGAGCTGTCCGCTAGTAACAACCATTTCACCTGCTTTTAAACCCTCTAAAATTGCAATTTGATCACCGCGTTTTTCACCGGTGGTTACGAAGGTTTGTAGTACGCTCAATTGTGGTTTTCCATTTTTAGCTTTTCCTTTTTGTTGCACTATATAAGCTATCTCACCATAAGGGTTAAAACTAATCGCGGTCTGTGGCAAAGTTAAAAATTGCTTGACTGGGCTAGTAAGTACTTCGGCTGAAACAAACATACCAGGATATAGTTCAGACTGTGGATTAGCGATGGTCGCTTCAATTTGCACATTACGCGTATTAACATCCACAATTGGGTTGATAGTGGTCACTTTCCCAGTAAAAATTTTATCTGGATAGGTATCTGTTTTTATGTTAACTATAGATCCTATCTGTAATTGCGCTAACTTTTGCTGCGGAATAAAAAAATCAGCATACAATGGATCTAAAGCTTGCAAAGTGATGACTTGATCGCCTGGGTTAAGATATTGTCCAACATTTACGGTCGAAACACCTAAACGACCACTAAAGGGGGCCTTTAAAGTTTTTTTGGCGACTATAGCCGCTTGTTGCGCCACTTGTGCTTGCAGATTTTTTAAATTCTGCTCATCGGTATCAAGCACGGCTTTACTAATCGCTTTAACAGCAAATTGCGCACTATCACGATGATAGTTAATTTCGGCTAATTTCTCCTGCGCTTCTAGGGAATGCAGTAAAGCCACATCTGAATCAGCATTGAGTTGTACTAATACATCCCCTTCTTTAACTTCCGAGCCAGGTTTTAAATAAACCGTGCGCACTAATCCGGCTAATTCCGTGGTGACATAGACTCCGTTTACCGCACGCATACTGCCATAAGTCAAAATCTTGGGTTGCCACCACGAATATTCAACACGCATAGCCGAAACGGTGACAACAGGTGCAGTATTTTTTTGCATCGCATGTCGAATAAAAAGATGGTGGATAGCTTGATAACCAAATACCAGAATAAAAAGCACACCAACACTGATCAACATGATGATCATTGGCCTAGTAAAATGCTTTTTTAATTTATGCACGTTTGTGATCCTCTACTGACAATTCGAGTTCCACCATCCACCCCCTAAAGCTTGAAATAAGGCTGCAGTATCCGCGTATCGACTGGCTTCTGCTTGTACTAAACTAATGCGTGTTTGCTGATATTGTCGTTGTGCATCCAATAAAGAAAGATAACTGACACCGCCTAAAGAAAATTGTTGTTTCACCAAATATAAATTTGTATACGCCGCTGATTCGGCCTGTTTTTGTGCGCGCATTTCTCGAGCATCCGCTTCTATTGCTCTTAACGTATCCGCTACATTTTGAAAAGCTTTCAGTACGACTTCTCGATACTGGGCAGCAGCAGCATCGTAAGCAGCAATAGCCGCACGACGTTCAGCAATTAAAGCACCACCTCGAAATAGGGGTTGAAGTAATCCCCCACCAATATTCCATAAGTTACTTTGCGAGCTAAATACTTGACTTCCGACTGAATTAGATTTACCCCAAGAACCATTCAACGCAAATTGTGGGTATAAGTTAGCCGTAGCAACGCCTATTTGAGCATTAGCCGCCTCCCATAACGCTTCAGCGGCACGCACATCGGGCCTTTGTCGAACCAATGCAGAAGGCACACTCAATGGAAGTTCTGTCGGTAAGTGCAATTCATCCAAATCCAAAGACGGAATAATATGACATTCACTAGGGAAAGCGCCCACTAAAATAGCCAGCAAATGACGTGTTTGCGCCCAACTTTTTTCTAAAGGCGGTAAAGTTGCTCGCGTTTGCGCCAACTGCGTTTGTTGCGCGACCACCTCAATTTGCGAAACACCGCCGAGATCAAATTGTTTTTTTATAATCGCCAATTGTGCGGCTTGTTCCCGTATCAATTGTTTTGTCACACAAATTTGTCGATGCAACGAAGCAATGGTAATAGCTGTAGTCACAATATTGGATGTTAAACTCAGGTATGCCGCGCGAAGTTCAAAATATTGATATTCAACTTGGGATTGTAAACCTTGTATTTGCCTGCGTATTCCTCCAAAAAAATCAAGTACATAAGAAGCATTTAATGAGGCATTAAATAGATTAAATATTGCGGAAGGAATCCCACTTGAGGTTGTGGTTATCGAATTATTTGTAGCATTGCCCGAAAAAAATCCAGTGTTAGAACCACGCTGCGCTGTCAATTGAGCTGAGATATTTGGATACAAACCATTTCCTATGCCCGCACTTAAATTTTCCTGTGCTTCGCGTAAGGTAGCTTGTGCCGCTCTTAAATTAGGGCTGTTAGTAATACCTTGGCAAATGAGTTTATTTATTTTAGGTGAATGAAATAAACGCCACCACTCCGCGGAAATAGTTTTGGCTTGAATAAATTGCTGCGACGCTCCTCCATGCCCTGGCGCGCTGCCCGTTCTACAAGGCCACGGAGGTTTTGTGTAATGATTTACCTTCGGAGGTTCAGGTGATACAAAATCGGGCCCCACCAGGCAAGCACTTAGACTACCCAACATCATGGCAATCATGGCAAATTGATAACAGCTCCTATAAAAAGCCCACATTACATCTGTCCATTTTTACTCTGTTATATACGTATTTTTTTTAGTGTACTTTCATATCATAGACGATATTTTTAGAACTTAGTGAAAAACTGCGCTGATATAAAACTTATCGGTACGCTCAAGACAAACTATGCTTTAATTAAACAGTTGGAAACCTAATCTCTCCTGTTGATAACTTTAAAAAATAAGCACAAGGTTTCTTTTATTGGAGCTTAATTTATGGTCAAGCATTTAAAAAGGATTGGTTCAGCGAAAAAACGTAAACTTGCCCTATTATATTTAGTGATAGGTGCTATAGCGATAGGTTTTGCTCCTATTTTTGTCCGATTAAGCGAAGTAGGTCCAATTGCGACAGGATTTTGGCGAGTGGCTATCGCCTTTCCTATTTTAACCTTACTTTCCATAGGACAAGGCTATACTCGTCCCGATGATAGGCAGGCGCCGATTTTAAGAGATTATCTTTGGTTATTATTTTCAGGTGTTTTATTTGGCGGCGATCTAGCCACATGGCATCTTTCTATTCAATATACGACTATCGCTAATTCGACTTTAATTGCTAACTTTTCACCCATCATTATCGCTTTATGGGGATGGATTGTTTTACGTAAGCCACCACAAAAAAAATTAGTGATTGGTTTATTATTAGCCATTTTAGGTATAGCCGTCTTAATTCATCCTACCCTTCACATGGACAAAAATATCCGTATGGGTGATGGATTGGCCTTCATCACCGCTTTTTTCTATGCCGGTTATTTATTAGTACTGAATCGAGCGCGTAAAAAATTTACTGCTTTTTCAAGTATGGCGATATCAACTTTTGCCAGCATGCTCACTCTGCTTATCATCACCTGCCTGTCCAGCGAGCTGGCTATACCGCAAACGGAAATGGCTTGGATCATTTTATTTGCTCTAGCTTTGTTTGCGCATATTTTAGGACAAGGACTGATCGCTTATGCCTTACCCTATTTACCCGTTACCTTCTCGTCAACCGCCTTGCTTATCCAACCGATGGTGGCTGCGATGGCAGGTTGGTACTTTTTTTCAGAATATTTAGGCCTCAGTCAACTGATCGGTATGTTGATCGCCTTAGTGGGTATCTTTTTGGCTAAACAGACCATTTGACCATACAAAATTCAAGTGCAAAGAGTTTATAACAAACTTTTACTCACCATTTCATACACATCTGAAGAAAGTCCTGGTATTTTAATGAGCTTTTCTAATTGTTCACGCATCAAGGCTTGACGATTGGCATCAAAACGCTTCCATTGCGTGAAAGGTTTTACTAAACGCGCCGCTATTTGAGGATTGATCGGGTCAAGACGCTGTATTTGTTCACTTAAAAATACATAACCTGCACCTGAACGATCGTGAAATTGACTACGATTTTCTGAACAAAAAACACCAATCAAGGATCGAATTTTATTTGGATTCTTCCAATCAAAAGCTGGGTGCTTCAGTAATTTTTTAACCTGATGCAAGGTATCCGGCAGTGGAGCACGCGCTTGTATCGCCAACCATTTACAAACCACTAAAGAATTAGCTGAATTTTTTTCATAAAACTCTTTTAAAAAACGATCTCTTTGCGACAAATTATGATTAACTATTTCACTCAATGCCACCATTCGATCCGTTAAGTTATCGGCTTTTTTGTAATGATCCACACAGAGATGATGCACGTTGGGGTCTTGCAATAACATGAGATAGGTTAAACTTAGGTTAGCTAAACGTCGATTCGTCACCGACTTCTTATCAAAAACATAAGGTTTTAAATCATGGCAGACTTGATAACAATGTAAAAAGTTATTTTCTAATTTTTTAGCAGATTGAAAACGCAACCATTCTCTTTCTTCATGAATCCCATCGATATCAATAATAGGCATTTGTTCCGCAAAAGCAGCTTCACTAGGTAAACTTAATAATTCTGCCAATAGATCCTTACTATCCTGCTTATCATCAGCAAATAGAATTTTATATCCCTTAATCAATTGATTAACTGCTGAGTCTTCGCTTGATGCTGAGGATTGAATTCGGCGCAACACAATTCGACTTGCCAATTCCTGTGCAGCATCCCATCGATTAAAACCATCGGTATCTGACTGCATTAAAAATGCAAGATCTTCGTCAGAATATTTAACTTTAAGTTTTACTGGTGCAGAAAAATTTCTTAATAAAGAAGGAATCGGTTTAGCTTGGACATTAACAAATTGAAAAACATGTTCGGACTCTCTCAGCTTCAATGTGCACTCTATCCCCATAGGTTTATCATCACCGACTAATTGTAAATCAATAGCTTGGCCTTCTGGATTTAATAACGCCATCACTAAAGGAATATAAAAAGGTTTTTTAGTCGGTTGTCCCGGTGTAGCAGGACAATGTTGTTTAAGTATCAAATCAAAGGTTTTTTCTTCGGGTGAATAATGGTAATCAACCTGTAATTCCGGTGTTCCCGATTGTTTATACCAGCGACGAAATTGTTTTAGATCGTAACCGCTCCCTTTCTCAATCGATTTAACAAAATCTTCGATGGTGACGGCTTGTCCATCATGATCGATAAAATAATCATCCATGCCTTTACGAAATAACCTTTGACCCACTAAGACCTTCATCATGCGAATGATTTCAGCGCCTTTTTCATACACCGTCATGGTATAAAAATTATTAATCTCAATATAAGAATCAGGTTGCACGGGATGAGCTAAAGGACCTGCATCTTCTGCAAACTGCATAGCTCTTAATTGTCTTACCGTGTTGATCCGTTCAGTAGCAGGATTACCAATAGATTCGCTGAATTCCTGTTCACGGAAAACAGTCAATCCTTCTTTAAGACTTAATTGAAACCAGTCGCGACAAGTAATGCGATCACCGGTCCAATTATGAAAATATTCATGCCCTACTACTTTGGTAATATAACTATAATCTGCGTCGGTTGCCGAATTCGGATCCGCCAAAATGGTCTGTGCATTGAAAATATTAAGCCCTTTATTTTCCATCGCTCCCATATTGAAATCATCGATGACCGCAATCATGAAGATGTCTAAATCATATTCACGACCATAAGCTTGTTCATCCCAACGCATGGCTTTTTTTAAAGAATCCATTGCATGAAGACATTTATCTTTTTCACCTTTTTCAGAAAAAATCTGTAAGCTTATTTTGCGTTGTGATTGAGTTACAAATTCATCTTGAATATATTCTAAATCACCTGCAACCAAGGCAAATAAATAACTGGGCTTTTTGAATGGATCTTCCCAAGTAATAGAATGTTGATTGCTCGCTAAATCCTGCTCGGCGATTTTATTACCATTTGATAATAAAATCGGGTATTTTGATTTATCAGCAATAATAGTGGTGGTGTAACGCGCTAACACATCGGGCCTATCTAAAAAATAAGTGATGCGACGAAAACCTTCTGCCTCACACTGAGTGCAAAAAATTCCTCGAGAAACATACAATCCACTTAATGCGGTATTTTCTTTAGGCTTAATTCTATTTTCAATCTCAAGACTAAACTTGTCAGGTACTTGAAAAATAGTTAATTCATGATCCTTAAGTTGATATTCTTTCGCTGGTAAAAGCTGTCCGTCAAGTTTAATAAAAATTAATTCGCAATTCTCACCCTGCAAAACCAGTGATTTATTTTTATTTTCTGTTACCGAGTCACGAATAAGCGTCAAACGAGAATTAACCTGCGTCAAATCCTCATCTAACTTAAACGTTAATTCAACCGTATTTATCAAAAAACTAGGTGGGATGTAATCTTTTAAAAAGGTAGTTTTTAATTCAGTCATTTTATTACCTATTATTTGATGAGAGGATCAGATTCTTTTTTCAAGCTCACTGCCGCTGGAAGAATTAAGCTTATCAACAATAATGAGCCACCAACCAGTGTGGTTTTTGCCAACATTTCATGGTTAATCAATACGCCAAATAAACTAGCAAATACCGGTTCCAAGGCAAATATCAACGCGGCTTTCGGAGCACTGGTAAATTTTTGATATTTATTTTGTAAATAATACGCCAAACTGGTTGCAAATACAGCACAAAAGATAATGCCAATTAAAGCTTGCGGCTGCAAAGCGGCACTAAAAGAATGACCTTTAGTAAATAAAAATACAAAAGGAATGGTAAACAAAAGTTGGTAAAAAGCTAATAATTGGTAATCGCCGATCAATTGATTAATACGTTGTAGATAAGTAATTTGTAAGGAAAAACAGATAGCCCCTAAAAAAATCCATAAATCGCCATGCCCGAGATAAAGATGTTTTACATCCATTAAAACATAAAGCCCTAGAAATCCTATGCCCGAACACAACAAATCCAAGCGACTTGGTTTTTCTAGTTTAAACAAAGGCGCTAGAAAAGGAACTAAAATAACACTAGCGCCTGTAATAAATGCCGCACGTGCAGAATGCACGGTTTCTAAACCTATGGTTTGACTAAGATAAGCCCCTGCATTGAGAACTCCAATGATCAAACTGCCACGCAAAATAGATCGGGTGGTGTTGTGGAACAAAATCCAGACACTAGGTAACAAAACCAGCGCAGCTAAAGCAAAACGTAAACTCACAAATACAAACGGATCGACCTCAGTCAAAGCATTTCGAGTCAACGGAAAAGTAATCCCCCACATCAAGGTGGCTAAAATAAGATAAAGATTTGCTTTACTAGATAATTTCATAAAATATAGAGTATAGTCACTCCCATCCCTTGCAACAACAGGAGAATTTATCGTGTCAATTCGCGTTCTCGTTAATGGTGCTGCTGGCCGCATGGGGCAAATCACTGCTAAAACGATTAAGCAGGATCCAACATTCGATTTAGTAGCAGAAACTCACAGTAGCGACGAACTAAAAAAATCACTCTTGTCCAGCAAAGCCGATATTGCCATTGATTTTACCAATGCAGCCGTGGTCTTTGAAAATACCAAAAACATCATACTAGCAGATGCTCATCCTGTTATTGGTACTAGTGGTTTACTTCCAGAGCAAATAAAAGAATTGCAAAGCCTTTGCGCTGGGAAAAACTTAGGCGGAATTATTGCACCCAATTTTTGTATAGGCGTTTTGTTAATGATGCGTTTTGCTGAACAAGCCGCACATTATTTTTCCGAATGTGAAATTATTGAAACACATCATGAAAATAAACTGGATGCACCTTCTGCAACCGCCATAAAAACAGCCGAATTGATTAGCGCCGGTAGAAAAACATTCCCTAGCACCAAGAAAATTCACGAAACCTTAACCGGTTCACGTGGCGCGCTTAAGAATCAGATCCCAATACATGCATTACGTCTGCCAGGATTTCTTGCCAAACAAGATGTGCTATTTGGTCATATCGGTGGGAATCTCATTATCTCCCATGAAACCATAGATCGTAATGCCTATATGCCAGGCGTATTACTAGCTTGCAAAAAAGTAATATCGTTAAAAAAATTAGTTTACGGTTTAGAAAATTTTTTATAAAAAATTACCTAAGCCTGTTCTACGGAAAATCTACATGGTCGACTTCAAACTGTTACATACCGAGCTTTTAAATCAATTAAGCCAGAATCATTTCAGTATTAATGAAATAACCAGTAAAAAATTAGTCGAGTACGTATTGCTATTACATAAATGGAATCAAATACATAATTTAACCAGCATTCGCGATCCTTTACAGATGCTTAGCAAACATATTATCGATAGCCTTGCTATTAGTCCGTATTTGCAAGGACCAAATATATTGGATGTCGGTACCGGTGCCGGTTTACCCGGCCTTCCTTTGGCGCTGACGCATCCTCAATATCGTTTTTCATTATTAGATAGTAACGGAAAAAAAACTCGCTTCTTAACACATGTCATACAGACATTAATGATTACCAACATAGATATCATTTCTTTGCGCGTCGAAAAATATCATCCTGAAAATTGTTTTAATAGCGTAGTCAGTCGCGCCTTTAGCCAGCTCAATGAATTTTTACATAAAACTAAACATTTATGCTGCGAAAATGGAATTTTTTTAGCGATGAAAGGGCAATATCCTGCAGAAGAAATCGCTGCGCTGGATGCAGATTTCAAACTGATTGACACCAAAGCCTTGAAAATTTCAGGTCTTGATGAAAAAAGACATCTATTAATCGTTGGTTCAAATAATTAATAAATAAAAATTTCTTTGCTACGCTTCAATTAATTTCTTGTTAGTTAAGAAAAGATTAATTATTCTAGCTTACAATTATTAATCCCATAAAGTTAATTACTCCCTCGCCAAGGATAATAAAATGCAAAACTTTGATGATGAAACTATGCCTTTAGTTCCTACACAACGTTCTCCTGGTTTTTTTCAAGCGCTAATAAATCCCTTAAAAAAATATTTAACCCCTAAATCATTAGCCATAGCTGTAACATCAGGAGTTAGTACTATTACCTATTACGATCCATCTATTAAAGCAGGAGCTTCTGTTGCAGAATGGCTAAAATATCCTGCCGCCATCTTAGGTGGAATAGGGACCAATTTTACTTTTAACTTACAAAGCTATAATGAATTGCTACAACAATGTCCTGCGCTGCTTAAAATGCCTTTTCAACTTTCACTGGCGATCTTTTTTTCTATCGCGTGTGTAGCGCCTAATTTGTTTATGAATATAGTTGATGAAGAAGGAAATTATATTGACGGAACCAATATGACATTACAAGTAGTATCCGCCTTGCTTAACATTGGCGTCAATATTGTTGGATCCATGGAATTGATTAATAGTATTTCTTCTCTATTAAAAAATAAAACCGATAAGCAGAAAGAAAAACTTATCGAGGAAATTAATCTTGTAATTGAACAGTTTGCTCAATCAAATTCTCAATCCGACCCAAATGAACCGCTAAATGAAGAATTACAAAGAGACTTAATCTCTCAATTTAAAACCAATAATGATTTAAGTTTATGTCAAAAAATAAATTATTATTCTCTTAATGCGAGCATAGGCTTATTCAGTATTCCGCAATTTACAGCATATTTATTAATAAGCTATTTAGGTATGCGCGACTTATCCGAAAAAAAATTTGGGACTACTAGTTCTATCAGTATATTTCTAGGTTTAATAGCTGCCATTGGCAATGGTATACCTGGCGCAGGTTTTTCTATTAAAGGTGTGAATTCCATCAGTAAAAAACTCATGTCTTTAGAAAAACCCTCTTTGTTGGCAGTGCTTTTTGTACTACCCGCTTTATTCTCCGGTTTTACCACACATAAGGCCATGGCGGATAGTTTAAAAGAATTGGGATATTCTGGAAATACTGCAGAAGCATTAAAGTGGATAGCTAATCTTGGAGCAGCGTTAATTTATAATTTACCGCAAATGCTCGCTTTAGCAAATAACTTGAATACCCCAGCAGTTAGCATTCAACTTCATGACTTAAAAGAAAATCTTGAAGATCAAGTTAAAAATTTAGACTCATCTAATATACAAAATTTTAAAACTGTATTACCCAATATAGTGAGTAGTTTTTTTACCGATTATGCTTCTCCTGAAACTATGCATTTGCAGAATTATGACCATCCAAATGTTGGAATCAATAATGTATAAAAATCTAGGTAATGAAGGATGCATAGAAATTCCTACATATTTAGAAAGGTGTTAGCGAGGAGCTAGCTGAATAAGTTACAACCTGTTAGAATCCTGCCTCTTTAAGTCTAAGCGCCCGTAGCTCCTGGATAGAGTACCAGGCTTCGAACCTGGTATTTAGTTTGAAAATCATTAACAATCAACGTCTTGCGATATTTTGGTTTACGCTACAATTGACCTAGATTGACTGTAATAATGTTACTGTGAACGTCGCTTTGTTACAAATTCCCTATACACATTTTTTTATAAAGTTTTTCCCAAAATCGTTAGATCTCTAATGGGATAAAATTTAACTCCCTGTTTGATAATCTAATTTATTTTAAATTTCATATAAAATATATAATTTTTGATCTAGTCAATTTAAAAATATAGATTGGACTAAAAAAGCTACGAAAAAATAGGAAACAACTACAATAAAAGAAGTCATTATGCCATTTGCTGAATCTTTTAGACACCTTGTTGATACCGGATGTTTTGAACTTACTGATTCAGAATTAACTTTCGCTCAACTTGATCAAATAAATAACTATGTCCATGAAAACCCTACCAACCTCAGGAATAGTTTAAGCACGGGTAAACTATCTTCCGCTTGTCAACGTTTCTTAGCTACGAGTGAAAAAGTCTAGAGTTGATGGAAATTGGAAAAGCAGTTTTTGAGCTTTGAACAACTCTATAATGATCAGTATATCCAAGGTTTCATTATTCGATGCAGCGGCAGAATTTATTAAATAACGGTCCATCAGTTCCTATTGTTTTAATAAGGTTATGGCGAAAGTTTTTCTTAATGTCATGTGTCATCTAAGAAATTTGTCTGTTGGTTAGTTTTTTATTTATTTGTTAATAATTTTATTAGGTACCAATATCTTTTTTAATAAAATCACTATACAGAATCAAAAATTATCGTTATATTTCGCGCCCGCCTAATTTCAATACACAGAGAAAAATAAAAAAAATGCCTTACATTGAAAAACCTGTAGCAATTAATAATGAGATGCTATCTAGAGTGCGCCGATACGATCCTAAGGACACTAATATTGCAAAGTTATTCACTGCTATTCGTGAACATAAAACAGGAAATCCCCCAAAAGATAAGATAAATAAAATTCAAAACTTACTTAGTCAACCCATCCAAAATATTAATAGTATGGATGCAAATGATCACGATAATACGCTACTGCATGTTGCTGCCAGTAAAGCACATGAAGATATTATTATGCTTCTCATTAATCAGGCTGGTATAGATAAGTCTATTAAGAATAGGCAAGATAAAACAGCCTTTGACTTAGCAAGTGATTTAGATGTTAGTACCTATTCTAATAAGCAAAGCATCATGGCTAAGTTAAATCCAGGTCCACTAGTACACGCAGGACCCTCAGGTGTTAGTGCTAACCTTACTCCACAGCTAGGAGATGAAGTGAATTATCCCTCATCTGGACTTAAGAATAGTTTGCATGGCAACATTTATCAGTTAAAGCTATTAATGCTTTTTCTTAAACGTGGGTTAAGTGAAAACTATGACTTTCGCTTATCGACAGAATGGGATGCGGCTGAAAAATTTGATGATTTGGTATTTAAATACAATGATCAAAACCAAGTAAAATACCGTTTTCTACAAGCTAAACATAAGCAAGATCAAAGCAAAAAAATAAAAATAGGAGACTTACTCACCGCTGATAAGAATGGTGAGTTCAATTTGGAAAAGTATTTTATTTCTTACTTAAAAATCAAAAATAATCCCGATTTCAACGGTAATCTAGAAGACTTTACTATCTGTACTAACATCAATTTTGATTTAAGTAATACAATAGTAGGCCAACCCATTCAGCTTAATGAAGTGAGCGCTGGAAAAAATAAAGGGAAAAAGATTTCAGTTGAAGCAATGACAGGAAATGATGTCTTTTTTAAGGATGGCGGTACGAGGTATAAATTACTCGCTAACAATGATTTGATAGCACACTTAAAACAAGGTAGTGAAGTACAAAAAGAAGTACAAGAACTAAATAAAAATAAAAATAAAATAAACGTAAACACAGACATAGACACAGAGATAAATCAGTTTCTTGAAAAATTAATATTTGCAGTCGATCAGCCCAATGAGGTTGAGCTGGGAAAAATTATTAGTCAAGAGATGGGTGAGGAATTTAACTTGATTGATGCCAATCTTGTTACAGATAAATTTCTCAGAGACATGCTAGATTGGTTTAAGGAAAAAGAAGGTAAATTTCTTTCACCTGCAGATGGTGAGGAATTTTTTGCAGATACAAAAGGAAAAGTGACTAAATTAGTCATGCTTGGGCCAACTTCAGCGTATAGCAAAAAACTAACAGAGCTGGGTGTTAGCTTTAATGATGACCAATTAACAGAGGTTAAAAACTTTTTAAATCCAGGTTCAAGTATCAATTCAAAGCAGATCTTAAACCTTGAAGCGCCAAAAAATACTAGATTAAGCGCTATTAAAGTAAATCAAATTTTACTAGGTTCGTCTGTGTATAAAGAAAAAAGAGATAGTTATATTTTTGTACCTTTAAGCAAGCTGTTACGACTAAGAGATGAAGTATTGGACGCTTTTAGGGCACAAGGTACAGGGGATTTACTCGTCATTGAATGCAAAAATGGGCCAGGTAGTAATATACACGCTTTATATTCAGAGCTAAAGACTATTGTAAATAACAATCCCAAGAAAAAAATTATCTTAATTACTAAAAATGGTGATGGTGGTTTAGCTAGCTCATTCAAAAATGATGCGCAACTACGAACTAAATATCAAGAAAACAGAGATAACATAGGAGGCCTGTCTGATCTGACGCCTACTGCGCAAGCTATAATTTTAGGTAAAACAGTGAGTTTCCAAGGAAAAGAGACACCTTTAGGTTATTTGATAAGCGACCCTCAAAAAAATCTAATAAATGAAGAAGTACTGTCTAAGTTAGTTAATGGTGATGAGGTAAGCATAGGTAAGGAAGTTCCTAAATTAACTGACATAGATAAAGTATGTTATGTAGGGCGTACATTTGATCATGAATTAAAAAAAATTGATCCAAAATCTTCTAATCAAGTTACTAGAGATAAAAAAACCTTAACACGTATTGAAGATAGAATAGCAATTATAGCGGCTAAGCCTGGCATGGGGAAATCTGTAGTACTTACTCGTTTGGCAGAGCAAGAAAAGCAAGAAAGTCCATTTTCTTGGGTTATTAAAATTAACTTAATTGAACATGTACAAGCGTTCAGTGAAGAAAATTTTGATAACCTCAACAGAGTAAAAGCAATCGATTTCTTATCAAAGCTAATGAGTTTAAAAAATACCTTGGAGAAGGAGCTGTTTAAAAACAACTTAAGTCGACCAGATAAAGTGGCATTATTTTTTGATGGGTTTGATGAAATGAGCCCCACCTGTAAAAAGCATGTCATTACGTTACTTACTGTACTAAAAGAAACGCAAGCAAAAAAACTATGGGTGACTACTCGCACGCATGCGCGTACGACATTAGAAGAAGCATTGAAAGGAGCTTCATATACATTAAATCCATTATCTGAAGCGGGTCAAAAAGAGTTCTTAAAAAAGTTCTTTAGCACTCATTTAGTAGAGGAAATAAATGAGGAGCGTTTAACGTTCTGTACTGAAAAATTTCTTGATTTTTTTACTAGCAAGATAAGTTCAGATAAAAAGTTTACTGCGATACCACTACAACTAAAAATGGCGGCTGAGCATTTTCAAAATAAATTTAACACGTTTTATAATAACCCTAATGCAAATGAGTTTTCATTAGGTACAGATTTTAATTTAGTTGATTTTTACAAAGAGTTTATCAGAGATAAGTTTAACAAATTCTCTGCTAAACAAACACATATGGATGCCAGTGATAAGCTGACATATGATGAATTTTTAGAACAACGTCAACTATTGGCTTTGTACGTAGTATTTGAAGTAGTCAGCAAACAAAGTATAGATGCAGAATGGGAGATCAATCAATTACTTCCTGGAAAAATGGAAAAAATAGAAATTTTAATCAGCGAGATGAAAGAAGGTAAAGGATATGCTGGTGTTGTTGATCGTATTGTTGATGGAAAACCTAACTTTGTTCACTTGACATTTGCTGAATATCTTGCTGCTCAGAAGCTTGTGGATATATTTAAAGAACAACAACAACAAATAGAACAAGAAAGAATAGCCATAGCTCATTCTGAGAATTTACTTGAGGATACACTTGTTGAAGGGTTAGAAGTACGGCTAGCGACTACTATACGTAGTGCTTTCGATATTTTTTATGAGGAGCGTGCTGGAGAAGGAGTTCAACGGTTTATCGATGGAATCGTAACGAAAGACCTTCGTTTACATACAGCTATTCTAAACCGCAATTACGAGCGTATAGAAACGCTATCAAAAATTATAGGCGATAGAAATAGTCCTGACCTTTTTGGTAGAAAACCTATACATTTAGCTGCTATGAAGGGTGATTACGCTGCCTGTGACAAATTGTTACAGTTTACCGACGTAGCTAGCCATATCAACACGGAAGATACATTATTTAAATGGACTCCTATACGGTATATCGATGGGCATAAAAGTACCCCTGCTAAATTTAAATTAGTTAACTTGTTTTTATCCCGCGGGGCAAATCTTGATGACATGGTTCATCTTAACTGGATAATGGAGCAACCATTAATTAATATAGAATTGGAAAGTTCTGTCGAAAGTAATGTGGAATTGGAAGATTCTGTCGAGAGGAAATCAAGCGAAGTTTTTTCAGAAACCTTAGGGCAGAGATATATAAAACATATTATGGAAGGAGGCAATCTATATTTGCTTAAAGCATTGCTGAAAAAGCATCCTCACCTTAAACAATTTACTACTGTTGAACGAGAAACTCTTTTACACCTGGCTACTAGTGCCCGTGATAGTAGCTTGGAGATAGTTAAATACCTTATAGATGAACAAAAGCTTAAGGTTAACGTTGCAGCAAGTGATGGTGCTACTCCTTTGCACAACGCGGTTGAAGAAGGTCACTTAGACATCGTAAAGTATCTCCTAGATAAAGGGGCTGATGTTAATGCTAGAGAGGGCGCGGATCATTGGACTGCTCTGCATTTGGCCGTTAAAGGAGGACATATTGAAGTAGTAAACATATTATTAGAATGTAAAGACATTGATCTTAATCTTAAGGATAAGGATGGTAAAACAGCATTGGACTTGGCTGTGGGTGATGAAGCGATTGAAAAATTATTGAATGAACGCAAACAAAATAATCTGAAAAGACCTTCTAGCGCATTGGATGATGAGAGTACGGCTAATAAAAAAAACTGTCTGTCAAGCCGGCGGAAAAGGGAAGCTGAAGCTTGTTTATTTTCCTGGGACGACATTGACAAAATCAATTTAGAAAAAGAAAAACCGCGTGATATCAATAAAATTGATCTTGATAGTGCAGGTTTCCTTGAGCTGCTTAAAGATTCAGGCGCAGCAAAGCGAACCCAGCTCTTGCAATTGGCTGGGTCGAGTAAAGTTTCTGGAGACAGCGAACCCGCAGTACAAAGACTGGGTCATCATATTAATCGCATAAGGCCACATGTTGATCTGGCTGCACGTATTGTTTCCATCCCGATGCGGGCGCAGATGGCCACCGATACATTGAAGGCCTTAATAAAAGACGATGGTAAAACAATTGCTATCAATCTTGGGTGGTTTATGGGAGGCGGCCATGCTTTTGGGAAGTTATCCGCCAGCTTGGCTAGTAAAGGAGAGAGTTTGGCAGCCGCTGGAAATAAATTACTAGGTAAATCATTACAAATAGGTACACCCTTTTTGCGTCGGGGAACATCCATATTAATTGCGATTGATTTTGCAAATCAAGTAAAGGCGTTGCAACAGGGTGATGAGGAGGCGCTGGGGGGAGTGATTAGCAATGGTGTTAATTTAGGCATTGATTTATTGGAAGCTGGGATAGAAGTGGGAGAGATTGCGGGAATGTTTTCCGGAATTTCGGCTATCACGGGACCCGCCGGCGAAGTGGTGGGTGCTCTCGTTATGTTGGGGGTACAAATATATGATGCGGTTCGTTCAGTCGCTCGCCTGGATCATTTGATCCATTTGTCGGGTTGGGAGAAGTTTAAAGAGGGATGGCGTGCTTTTCTAGGGATAGCACCCGAAGCCTATATTAAAAAAATGGCCGATTTAATCGAACATTACAAGCAATTTTTGGTAGAGAAACTGGAATTTCTAAAAAGTCACCCGGCGATTAAATATTACATTTTTTCAGCCCTTGAAGAAATAGCTGAGAAGTGTCGTGTTGTTATTGGAGAGCGAAGGTGTCCTTCAGATGGAGGTGGTCTCGTGTTCGCAGGGAAGTGCAGCAATGAAAAAACGGTATGCGAGCCTGTTTTTTCCGAGGTCAACAATAGTTTTGTATCCCTTCGGGAAAAGCAACATGGCTTTAAATTAAGCAGAGTAAAGCCAGCTAGTCCAGCAGGAAGCACTTTTATCTGCTTACCTACCGGAGATTCTGAAGCTATTCCTGTAGAGGGGGCTTATAAATGTAATGCGGCGATAGGTATTATGAATAATGGCGCTACGGGAGATGCTGCTCTTATTGATCTAGGTCAACATCATGATTATGCTGCGGGTTTTTTAAACAAAACTAATTATTTTCTAGTTTCTGATGGCTATAAAAACCTTAAAGGAGGAAACCAAGACGATATTTTTATTGTTCAAGCGCAGGAGATATCCGGTGATCTTCATGCTAACGGAGGAATAGATACTCTAATATTGTCAGGGTTTCAGCCGGCACAAGATCAAATAGAAGTTAACTTACCTATGGGTTATTTGCGATATAATGGGAATAAAAAATTCTCTTTTACCGGTATAGAAAGAGTTTTTGGAAGCTCTGAAAAGGCTTACAGTGTTACTGCAGGCTGCCGTACCCAAGTACTTGACACCCAAGGTGGACCGACCGTTGAGAACCCTGATAAGATCCTAATCCCTGATGACCACTGCC
Organism: Rickettsiella endosymbiont of Miltochrista miniata; assembly: GCF_964031245.1. NCBI lineage: Bacteria > Pseudomonadati > Pseudomonadota > Gammaproteobacteria > Legionellales > Coxiellaceae > Rickettsiella > Rickettsiella endosymbiont of Miltochrista miniata. Next base: position 299,599 of record NZ_OZ035017.1, on the reverse strand, counting down.
ATCATGAGATGAAAGTGTTACTAACTGGGAACCTTGTCTTAACGAATGAAGCAAGTACAGGAAACTTCAACTACGATATTGAATCCGGCGTGGGAGAAATTTCAGTTGCTTTACCCGTGCTTGCAGGGTCGAGTACACACAAGTTTACATTCAACGCGACCGTTGCAGACGTATCGGCAATATTGACGCAGCGTTCGATAGATGATCCACTCAGGCAGAATATTGAATTTCAATTAGATAATTTTAAACTGAAAGTAAGCGTTATTTCATCGAACAACACCTTATTTTATTTTAAAGATGGTGTTGAACTTAAGCTAGGTGACAAGAATCTCTATCTTTTTCTTAATACCGATCAAAGCCTATCAACTATTATCGATCACTATGCCGTAATAGCTGGTCGTCTTGATATGACGTGTATTATACAAGGTCCGCGGAATGAGGTTGCCGTTATAGGACATAGTAAACACGAGGTGATGCACAATGATCCGCGCTCGCACAAGACCCATCTTCATGGTAATGGCGGTGAAAGTCTTTTTGTGATTGACTCGGGACTCCCACAACTTCCTATAACTCCTTTAGGCGAAGTGGTCCTTTATCACCATCAAGGCGATAGTCATGTTGATAGCTTAGATCTTCGAGCGCTAACCGCTCAAATTCGAACTGAGTTTAATGCAACCGCTGAGATTCTTTTCGTGCCGCCCAATGCATCAAATAGATTAGGAAACGATATACTCCTTCTGCTTACCGTCAAATCAAGACGAGCCAAAGCAGTACATGAGATTATGACTGTTCGCGTGAAGGATGCGTTGATTGATGAGTGGTATAGAGATTTGCATGTTATTTTGAATGTCGCTCCACTTAAAGTGTTTGGACCGCTCTCAAATCTACGTTTGGTACCGGTCCCTTTAGAGTTTAAGGAAAGTCATGAAATTATTAACGTAGGGATCAGAGACGTAGAGGAAAATACAGTCATTATTATTCCTAGAAACTATGAATCCTATGAGTTATTCAGGGATGGAAATAACTTAAGATTGACCAATACGCTCAGTAACTACTCAACAATAGTCGAACCGCTGACTATTTTACTTGAAAATTTTTATAATGAACCTAAGTTAGAAACTTTATCGATTGAATTTTTAAATAAAAGGATAGTTATTAAGGAAGAATTAGCGAAAATTAACGTAGCGACTTGGGATGAAGCACAAATCGCTCATGAAGAAGAGTTATATGCCATGGCTTTTCAGTCGTTGAGCAATCATACAGATTTCGATAGGCACCCAAGAAATCATCCAACAGATTTTCTAACGAGAGCGCGCCGTTCTATCCAGTTATCTGAGTTAGCAGTAACACCGATTGTCAGCAGCGCTGTTAGAAGTTCAGGTATATTGCAGGCACTTATAGGCCATATGACTCATTTTTTTGCCGATAAAAAGCAAAAAGCATTGCTGTCCAGCGGATCTAGTGCGCGAGTACTTCATAGAACTAAAAATACCTGTGATAAAGATAAAGGGCTAAAGTCAAAACAGTGTTTTAAAACAACGGCACTCAGTACAAAGCGAATCATTCCCCCTTCCAAGTGGAGACAACCTCTCATGGAATTGGGTACAGGGGCTATTGCAGGTAGTGTGGGTGAAATCTTCGATAAACTCGTTGAGTCCTATCCAAATCGATTGATTAGTTTTACCGTGCTTAGAACTTTTCTGGATGCGATGATTATGAGTTCTCGCTACTTCTTATCAAGTTCTGTGAATGAATTAGAGCTTGAAGACACGCTTTCTCCCTTTCTGGTAGTTTTTCTATCCAACCTATTTATAACTGCTAGTTTACAGAGTCTGTTAATAGGATTAGAAGCCAGTGGTAGACCCTTATGTAAACAAGTAAAAAGGGGTATCCAAACTCTTTATAATTTTTTCTTTCTACAAGCTATGTTTAATTTTTTCACCGGTGATGAGAATGGAGAAAATAAATTAACAATGTTGTTGAATTGGACTTGTTATGCAGGTGCCAATATAGGGGCACGTAAAGCCACGCGAATGATCATGAATACTCATTTTTTCAATGGTTCTGCCAAAAAAGAAGAGGGTGACTCTATACCAATCATGGGCTATTCAAGCTCAAAATAATATTGGAGTGAATATAACAAATCTTTAGTGAAACGTGGAAGCCATATTTTATGATTTGATGAAGAATCTGTAGCTGAATGGCATGCCACTAAATGTGTATTATTATGAAGGTGAACAGCAAATACTATGATGATGAGCAACGACCGCTTCATCAATTGCTGGAATGGGTTATTTACACTGAGTGTTCACGATGGGTAATAATACACAACTAAATCCATAGGTAAACGCGGCAAGCCAAAAAAGTATTCGGAGATGGCTATCTTATGCCTATTAACTATGGAAGAAAAAAAATGGTTATCCTCGTCGAAGCATTGCTGAACCAAGAGAAGCTCCAAACACAGTACGTGGATAGTTACAAAACTCAGGGAGTTAATAAATATACTAAGTAGCAGGCTTCTTTTGGAAACTTCGAGTAACATAGATGAATTGTTGCCGCCAAGAATGAAACTAGTTTTTATTAAAAACTTTAAAAGCTATTTTGATAGCTATGCTAAGTCATATTTGGAAGATCAAAGCGCTTTTCGTCACATCAAAATCCACTATCGACTCAACCTAAAATGTTCTAATTTAATCCATTCTTAGTGGAAATGAGCTTATCCATTGACTTCTCCACATTCATTTTCAATTTTGTGTTAATCTCTTTTTAATATAAAAAAAGGATTATTTTTATGATAGATAAATAAGAAATAGATAGAACAATTACAAACTCGCAAGTACCTGACTGTAGTCTTCTAGATGAACCTGAAGCATTAAATTACACCTTGCACAATGCCGTGAAAGCACAAAACAGTGATTTGGTAGCGCAGCTACTTGAAAAAAATGCGGATGCAATCCTGCTACGGGTGCTATTTTTTCTAAAGCAATTTCGGGTTCAATCAATTGTTTTAAAAAATTACCACATAGAAGCACCGTAACTGGGCTCGGAAAACTTCGCCTGTTGTTGGTACTGTTCTTTAAAATCTGGGTTAACACGAGAAGAGCTTAATAACATTAATCGCCCCTTTATGTGCATAGGCCACTAAGCTATCGGTGAACGGTTGCGAATAAACGACTGTTCCTGGCTTGATCCACCGCGATGATCAAACCATCCGCTGTATTCGTAATTCAGCTACAACAATTGGGAGATGGTCTTCTTTTGAAATGGTCCTGCGCTATGCGCATTTAAATAGTAACCATCTTAAGAAAGCAGCGGGAGAGTTGTTACAAATTCCCTATATCACTACCAAATTGCTTAAGCAGGAGGCTAGCTGGATGAAGGATAAACTGTTAGAATGCCGAGCTCTTTGGGAACACGCGCCCGTAGCTCAGCTGGATAGAGTACCAGGCTTCGAACCTGGGTGTCGGGGGTTCGAGTCCCTCCGGGCGCACCAGTAAAATCCCTATTATTTCTTTTATTTGACTGCGCTGATGTCATTTTGCAATTCAAATACTACATCAACCTGATCCTTAAAATGGATAGTTTGTTGTTGGTAAGTTTTATCTGCGTTATTTGCTATCGCGTTTTCCGTTCGTAAAAACATAACAGGTCCTGGCATAGATTGGTCATTATCTCCCTGATAATGAATACTATAAGCAGGTCCCAGTTTAAGCTTAAAACCCTCAGCCAATGAATTTGCTTGTAAAATAGCAGTCTGAATGGCTTTTTTACGCACTTGTTCACGGTAGTTATTTGAGTTTGCTACGCCTAATTTTATAGCGCGAATCTCATTCAATCCCATCTTCAACGCGCCATCCAATAATTCATTAAGTTTAGCTAGCTGACGTACTGTTATTTGCAACTGACGTACGGCACGATAGCCTTTCAGCTTCGTTTCTCCTGCCTTTTGATAATCATATTCCGGTTGTGTACTTAAATTAGCCGCATTAATATCTTTCTGCTCAATACCGTTTTTACGTAGAAAATCAAAATATTGTGACACTCGTTTATCAACCTGTTTTTTAGCTGCAACGACATCTTTAGCTGAGTAGCTCACTTCAATCGTGATAGTGGCAATATCTGGCGTTACATCAATGCTGGCGTTGCCTGTAGTGCTGAGATGTGGGCCTGCTGGCATTTCGTCAGCATTAATGGGTAGCATTAAACCGAATGAGGTTAATCCTATGATTACGGCTAAAGTCAATGTTCTCAACTTCACGTTGCCTCCGATCTCAAATATAGATAGTACTATTTTTCTAGGAAAAAACCATGCTTGTTTTGATTTAAGAATGCCGTTTTTTCACTTATTAAGCAACTCAGCTAGTTTAGATAGATAGTCGAGGGTAAAGAAGGATATCATTTGAACGACAACTAATCGGTTGGGGCTTAAAAAAGCTGTGGCTATTGTTTTTTATCGTCTTGGCAGCCTCGACAACTTCAGGTTGGTTACGATACAACGCACTACACAAAAATGCCGCGAAAGATACTGCAGCTACGGCAATTCCGCAAGTAGCCGCACTTAAGCCAAGCGCAATTACAGTCACCGACACGATGGCAACAGCGGTCATAAATACGGCGCATAAACCCCATGACCATCGAGCACGTTCGTGTATCTCCAATTGTTGTTGTTGATGCTGACGAAAATTTAATAATTTCAGTAACTCTTTACACTCCTGTGATTGAGGTGTAAGCCCATTTAGAAAAGCTATTTCTTTTCCCTGATTTTTTGCTTCTTGATAATCATTGGCTACTTTACCGACCATTGTCTGTATTGCTGTTGATTCCACATTTTCAATTATTTTATTTAAATAGTTTATTCTGGCAGCGTGTAATTTTACCTCACGATGTTCTAGGGCCCAAGAGAAAAACATAGCCGCTGCGAAAGCAAAACTGGACACACCCGCTGCAATAGCTGAAAGACCCAATGATGCATGGATCCCTATATAGACTATATCGGGGTTTAATAGCAGACTTGCAATGGTACCCGCTAGCATCTGGATGCCAGATACTATATTGATGCCTTGAGACCATGCATCATGGTTTTCTCCTTCTTTGGCAGCAAGTATAAATGTCCCGAGCGTATCTACCAGATTCCAAGCAGCACCTATAATGGCGATAGGTAGAGACATGTGTTTTAGTAGAGAGAGTACAGCTATTACACCATTGAATAAGGTGTAAAACCAATTCATCACTGATTCAGCAATAGTAGCTGCTGTCACATCAGAAGACACCGCAGCATCAATAGCTGCTGCAGCATCAATGACCATTTCAGAATAAATAGCCGCTATATCTTGGATAGTCGGATTGGATTTAAGAAACTCTAAATAGGCTTTTTCAAAGTAAAGATTATCTGAACTATGCAGGAATGGACGAACTTTAATCTCTGAATTTTTCCTAAAATACTTTTCAAAAAAAGAATCATCTCTCAATTTATTGAAGTCCCTCATTATGGCCCCTTTCATAGAACTCTTTTTATTTTTAATAGCCTTCAGTTAGAGGCTATAAAGCAACCTGGATATTTTCTGATATATCCTCTTTCCAATATCCACTATATAGGCATTAGCTTAAGGCATTATTAATGCAGATTTAGTGTATTTTGCCTGTCTCGCATAGGGACAGAAAATAGAGGAAAGATAGCTGTCGAATCAGCTTTCTTAATACTACCAGCGAAGCTTAGTACAGTCCTAGAAAGCTGAGGTTTTTAGCCCCGAAATTTATTTCATATACTCATTCTTCGGTGACTAATATTTGAGCTAAGGTTTTTTTCTTTGCCTGTATTACTTTGTGATTCGTATGTGAAAAACCTTAGATCCGCAACACTTTGGCTTCTCCTTACCTCATTGCGGTTATAGGGAATAGGTATTCGCCCTTTCTCCTTATCAAAGACGGTATTTTGAATTTGTTGTTCTCGTACTTGCGCTTCTTTACTTAGCAGGATCTTAGGGAAATTTTGTTTTAGCAAGTCATTTTCATTTATTCGGCTATCTATTTTAGAAATAGCATCCAGCAACTTTTCTAATTTCTCGCTGATCTCTTTTTCGTTGATTTCAGGATCATTTTTTTTATTTTTATTTAATGTTCTTCCAAGGTTCTTGCAAGCTTTCCTTTTATGCTCAAGATAACTTCGAAATTGTGTCAAATTAGCTGAAGCATTATTATAGTTATCTTTATATTCATCTTTTCTAAAGTTAATAGGCAAATTCCATATCTTATAAAATTCATTATCTTTTAGTTGAAGCTTTAAGAGATTGATAATATCAAAAATGATCAATATACATTCACAGTAATCATTAGTGACCGTTAGATTATCTAGAATTAGCGTTGAATCTTGCTTGATCTGCCTATTAAGTATGTGATCTGCATGCGAAAAATTCTTTTGGCCATGTCTATTAAACATTTTCGTTATTAACGGTACATATTGCTCTTTATAAATCTGCATCTTATTGCTGATTCTATTTAAAAAAATATCCAGCAAATTAATATATAATAATAAAAGAGTATGTAACTCATCCTCTCGAATCTCATTTTTTAAAGAAAATGAACACGTTTCTAGTTCCTTTAATAAGGCTTTGTCTAATAATTTTTCTATGGACGTTAACCCCATATATTCAGCAATTTCTTTGGTAAGAATTTGTTCTTTACTATTAAATAGGTTTTCTTGTTCTCGATATTTTTCATTAGGAATAGTTGAAAATTTCTTAGTTAGCTCATTTTGAAATTGATCTATAAAAGAATGCGGCACAAGTTTTGCAGCTTGATTTTTTTTAATCGCTAAAGCTTCCTCTTCTTGTTTGGCCTGTTTTAATTTTCTTTCTGCAAACTGTTGAGCGGCTTGGATTGTTTGTTTACTGGGCTGTTGTATAGATTGTGTTGATAATACTTTGCGGGTGTCGATTTCAATCTTTTCTTGTTCTGCAAGCTTTATCGCTTCTCGTGCTGATTGTGCATAAGCTTGACGATTGGCACGGTCACAGGCCTGCCATTTATTCCTCATTAATAAGATCTTCTTGCATATTAGTGCAATGGGTTCTTTTGGATTTTCAAGCAGAATTTTTTCAATTTCTTCTTCCAATAAATTAGGATTTTTGTCCGGGTCATAGATTCCTAACTTGTAAATATACATTAAAAAAATATTGTCAATTAAAGACAGATGTTTATTATAACATTCAAATATGAACATTCTGTTTAGGGTAGTAGTCGCTAAAGCAAAATCTAATGTTCTATCCATGAAAACGATAAATTCCCGTCTGAGTGACATTTGCAAAGAATTTTGTTTCTGAAACTCCAAAAAACTAGTTTTTATATCGTTTAATATCTTATCAGGATAATATTTGATTAAAATATCTGCCATTCGCAAGGGACAGGGTAATATAGAAATTATTTCATCATCTGTTAATAAGTATGCATTAAACATAAAATTTATTAGATCTTCGGCCGATAAAACTTCCGTTAAAACTGATAAGGCATCTATGAATAAATTAAAATTTTTAGATTTTGAATGGCTAACCCACAATAACATCGAACACAAATAAGAAATCTGCATTTGTTTGAATGAGTTAGACTTTGGCTTTTCAAATAAAATACCATTTAAATTTTTAAAAAAAATAATCCGCATTTTTTCCAACGAATAAAACAACCCCTCTAAATCAAAGTAATCGCGAATTGTAATAGGATAATAGGGAAGCAGTCGATTCATTATTGCAAAAATTTTCCTGCAAGTTAAATCGTAGTTTTTTTTATCATCTAAGTTAGAAATAAGGGATTGTAGCTTACTTAATAAAACCACAGATATCAAATCTTGCTGGTCAATTTTTACTAAAGCTTGAACTTCAGAGTCATATTGACAAGATAAGTCAAAAAGTTTTTTTAAATATTTTGCACTTAATTTATCACCAAATGCTGCAGTATCTATTGCATCCTTACATTCATAACCTGAACTTGATTTATATGATTCAAAAAAATCTTTTAAAATAGAAATCTGAATACGAGTTTTTTCTTTTATTTTTTTATCATCGAAAAATAAATTAAAATTAGAGTCTGCAGTATCTATTTCAAATTGATCCACCGAGCTATTATCGAGTGGTTGTCGTTTTTGATATTTATTCTTAGGCATAGCATATCTCAAGCGATAAATGTAAGGTAAAAAATAATTACATTTTTAGATATGTTAATTGATTTACACAATATTTAAAATAGAATAAGCTACTTAAAATATTTTTTTGGTAAAATGGATAAATATGTATAGTGGGGATATAAAATACAAGCTCAAGCAACAACGGGTACATTTAGTTTCTATAAGGAATTTACTAATCAAACAGTTCGAGTTAAAAGTTAAAATTATAGGGTTTGTAAGACATTCAGAAGAGCAACTGAATCAGATCTTACAACAAGAAAATCTACCCCCTGATAAAATTAATTATTTAAGAGAGAAACTAGCGGATGATCAACATTTGTATGCTGCTTGCAAGACGCTTATTCACGAACTTCGAGCCGACATTACAGCAACAAAAAAAGAAATCGAAAAATCAAAGCTTAAACTTCATCATATATTCTTCCCTCAAAAAACCTGTGGTTTTTTTAAACAAAAAAATGATGATGGCCAATCTTCAAGTTTCTCTCACCAGTCCGATCATATAACCATTTTACAAGGCTAACTTTTTAAGGGAGCGTAGTGGCTGCAGCTGAACCATTGTAATCAAAATTCATGGTGCACGAATACCGAGAAGGGTCGCCCATGGGCACATTTACTCCATTATGTGAAATAGGGGCTGTTACATATTGGCAGACTACATTGATACCTTGTAAATATTGTTTACTCATTCCGGCATCCGCATGTACCTTCGGCCCGGTCAGATAGGTAAATAATTTTTTGGCTTCTATTCCTTGAATTGCAACATTCATTACGTTAGATTGGGCTAAGCTATTAGTACTTACCATATACATCGATAATGAAATGAGAAAAGCCACATGCTTAATCAATTTACCATTCCTTTTTGCTTGCATAGATAGCCCCTATCAATAAGAAAATTTTAAGGTAGTCGACAATTTCTAAGTTTTCCAGTCTTTTTTAAAGTACTTTAAACGCTTTAATCGTAGCAATGCGTGAGGCTTTAAAATCTATGATCGGCCTAGCGTAACCGCTTTGTAAAGCAAGCGTCGGCGCCCGATGATGTGGATCATGAATAGTACGAGCATCAAATGCACCGAGTTCCGGACAATATTGGCGAATGAAATCGCCTTGCGGGTCGAAACGCTCGCTTTGACGAATAGGATTAAAAATTCGAAAATAAGGTGTCGCATCTGTCCCAGTCGATGCGCTCCATTGCCAACCTCCATTATTTGCAGCTAAATCACCATCGATTAAATGCCGAATAAAAAAATCCTCGCCTAGGCGCCAGTCGAAAAACAAATTTTTAGTTAAAAACATCGCGACTATCATACGTAAGCGATTGTGCATCCAACCGAGTTGCTTTAATTGACGCATGCCGGCATCAACAATAGGATATCCGGTATTTCCTTGTTGCCATGCTAATAATTGTTTTGCGTTATATCGCCATTTTAATTTGTCCGTTTCTAATCGGTAGGGTTGATGTTTTGATAGTCGTGGTATTGCATCTAACAAATGTTTGTAAAAATCACGCCAGATTAATTCATTAATCCATGTCGTCGCTCCTTTGTTACCTCCATCATACTCACCTTTATTGGCCATTAAAGCGGCCAGTAAGCATTGACGGGGTGAAATCATGCCGGTCGATAAATAAGGTGATAATAAACTTGTCCCGGATAAGGCTGGAAAATCGCGCGTTTTATAATAATCAAATAAATCATTTTTAATAAATTTTTTTAATCGACGTTGTGCCTCATTTTCGCCGGATGGCCAGATAATCGTTGAGGAAAAACCGGATAAGTGAAGCGGAATTTTACTCGATCGAATTTCTAACCCATCTTGTCGTTTCGGGAGTGAGTAATGCGGAATTATATTTTGATTATTTAATAAAAATTGTAGATACGCTCGTTTATAAGCGGTAAAGACACTAAAAGTTTTACCTTGTTTAGTTTGCACTATACCCGGCGGTAATATCACTTGATCATCATAGGTGTTACATTTGATACCAAATTGATTTAAATAATCACACACTGCTTGATCACGTTGTTTTTCATCCACTTCATATTGTTTATTAAAAAAAAGAGCGTCAAGCTTATATTTTTTTGTGCATTGATATAATTCTTGAGCAATATCCGCAGTTTTCTTAACCTGTTTAATTAATAAAGGAATACCCCTAGTTTCTAGATTCTGACTTAATACTAACAATCCAGAGAGTAAAAATTGGACGCGACAAACCGCCATGTGATGCTTTTTCCAGAAACTGGTATCTATAATATAGACTCCTATAATTCCGTCTGTACATTGTTTGGCAGCATGATACAGCGCCGTATTATCATGTAATCTTAGATCTTCACGAAACCAAACCAGGCCTTTCATGGCTTTCCCTTTTAATTAAAATTAAAAATAATCTGACTATTATAGATTATGATTTTAAATCTCCTTATTTGAAATATACATCTTTTAAAATTATGCTATATTATACAGAATAATAAACAATGATACTTTCATGAAAGCACTATGCCTAACTCTCATTTAAAATTAGAATTTTTTCCTAAACACTACGAAATTTTTGATGGTCAGTCGCTTGTTATTTGTGATATCAAAAGCAGCGAAGATAAAAAGTTTCATATTCAACTTCGCTTTATTCAAAAAAAATCTCACAAGATAAACTTTAGTCAGTTAGAGTCTGATTTAAGAAATTGTATTGTTAAAATACGAGCTAATAATTCACTATATTTTAACGATGAAAATAAAATTAATTTTTTAAATACTTTTAAAAAAATAGGTCTTGATCTAAAATTAACTGAAATTATTCAAAATAAATCTCGTTTTAAAATTGACAACCAATCTAAATTAATTAAGGAACTCGATAAAAACTTAATCGCTTTATTCTGTATCGATTCATCTGCGAACTTTAATTTTGGCTATGAAATCCCTGAAAATTTTTCAGAAAACAGCGCGCCATTATGCTGTGTACAAATCTTCTCTGGCAAACAATTATCAAAAAAAATATATCTTTTTCCTAGTAGTGCGCAATCTTTAACAAATACAGTTTCTACATTAAAAAATAATCCTTCTATTAATTTACAAGATTTAGAAATTCCTTATGTAGAATATATTCCTTCTCGTTCCAAATCAGAACAGCAATATGATAGAGAGATTCAGGTTCGTATAAATCTACAAACGATTATTGCTGAAATTATTACTCATCTTGAAAAGCCGAAATGTTTTCGAAAAAATGGCGCAGAAAAAACTAGTATATTTAAAAATCTGGCTAAATCTATTGCTAACGGTGAAGCATTAGGCAATATTTCCTCCAAATTAAATGAGCATGATACCTGGAAGCTTCTCGCTCAACATAGAGATCCCTGGGGCTTTCTTTCATTCTTTAAAAGTAAAACCCATTCCTTAATGGCATGGAAAGCGTTGAAAGATGAAATCTCTAATTTTGCTAGCTCATCACACCTGCAAGCGCTGTCTAATTAATTCATAAGATAATCAAGTTTTTTTATCTATAGCTTAATTTTCTTTACCAATTAAACTTATGAAGCTACACTTTTATTAATCGGCTTGTTGATTTTTACGCATTTCCACATAAGTAGCACATGATGAACAATTATAAATTACTTATCCTAGATTTTGATGGCACACTTTGCGCCACACACGATGCCATATTATTTTGCATCAAGCGAACTTATGAAATTTTGCATATGACCATGCCAAACCATGATTTCATCGATGAAACCATACGTGCAGGTCTAGGCATGGAAAAATCCTTAAATATTCTTAGCCCTGATCTTACACATCAGCAAATTCATCATTTATTAAACACCTACGAAGCAATTTATTTAGCTGAGGGTGAAGATAAAAGCGCGCCATTCCCTAAAGCCGCCGAAATATTAGCGCAACTTCATGCTGCGGGTTTCATACTCACGGTTGTCAGTAACAAAGCCGTCGCAGCAGTGGAGACCGCCCTAGAACGCTTCGGATTAAAACAATATATAGACATGGTCATCGGCGATACTAAAACACTGAGAAAAAAACCCGATCCAATGGCTTATACTGATTTCATAAAACCAAAATATAACGATATAAACCCGAAACAAATCTTAATGGTAGGGGATACACCGGCCGATTTATTATTTGCACAAAATATTGGTGCTGACTCTTGTTGGGCAGAATATGGGTATGGTGACGAAAAGGCTTGTCTGGCTGTTCACCCCACTTATACGATTAAGCACTTAGCGGATATTTTGGCTATTTTATTTTAATTTACTTGCTTGGTACGATTTGCTGTAGCTTTTTTTCTATGGCTGTTAATCGGCCATCAATATTAGCAAAGTAATTCTGCACGGTTTCCACCAGCACCATAGTTTTCATATCAGGTTCGATATTAACTTTATCACCGATATTTTTGTTGGAAAAATTGGTTTTGCGTAATGTTTCTGGAATCAAGTGCACTTCAAAACTAAATTGTTTTTTATCCGTCAAGCCTACGGTTAAACTGGAACCATCCACCGCGATATAACCTTTTGGTTTGATAAAAGCAAAACACGCCGGAGAAGTTTGAATAGATAAACACAAATTCTCACCATTGATTTTTTTATCGGTAACTATCCCTGTCTCAAATATATGGCCACTCAGTTCATGCCCTCCTATTTCATCGCCAAAGCCTACACTCCTTTCCACACTGACCTTTCTACCAATAAATAGTTCATTTAAAGTGGTTTTGGCTAAAGTTTCTTGCATCGCATCAAAACTGACTTCATATCCATGTATCGAAACTACTGTTTGACACACCCCGTCAATAGAAACACTTGAACCTATTTTTAAATCTTTTGCCAATTCTTCAGTTAAAACGACACTATAATGGTACAGTCCCGGCCGTTTAACGAGTGATTTTACAATAAATAAACCTTGCGTAATTCCAGAGTACATAGGAAATTAAGTTACCAATAAATTTTCAATCAATTGCATTTGCTTTAACACAGAACCTTTATTCTCTGCCACAAACTTTTTAGCCTCATGAGCCTTTTGTTGGCGTCGTGCAGGATCAGATAACAAACCAATAACTTGTTCGGCTAACTCTGTGGCGTTATTTACCTGAATTTCCACATTTCGCTGTTTAAGCTGTTCAGTAATGGTTGCAAAATTAAACGTATAAGGACCGGTTAATATGGGTAAACCAATGGCAGCGGGCTCTAGAGGATTTTGTCCGCCCTTTTCCACTAAGCTTCCCCCCACAAAAGCCAGATCAGCAGCCGCATAAAATATAAGCAATTCTCCCATGGTATCGCCGATAAAAACATCGACATCACTTATTTCAGCGTCATTATGCTCACTACGCTTGATAATCTTATAAGCCTGCCTGCTATAAAGTTGCTCAAGTTGAGGAACGCGATCCACATGTCGTGGAATAGAAACTAATAACAAATCTGGGAAAGAACGGCGTACCTGTGTAAAAGCTTGGAGGATAAGCTCCTCCTCGCCAGGATGCGTGCTGGCAGCAATCCACACTAGCCGATTTTCTCCCCAGATTTTCCGCCATCGCTGAGCCTGTTCAGATAGTTGCAGGGGAAGCGTCAAATCAAATTTAAGACTCCCCGTCACCTGGATTTTTTCAGCTGGAAAACCTAAAGCGATAAAACGATCGGCGTCCGCTTGAAACTGTGCAGCAATGACATCGATGCTTTTTAACATTTTTCGTATGACGGGTAAAATACGTCGATAGGCTTTAGCGGAGCGCTCAGATAAACGAGCATTGACAAGGACTACTGGCACTTGATACAACTGACACATTGCTAAAATATTGGGCCAAAGCTCTGTTTCTAATAAAATTAATAATTTTGGTTGTAACGCATTAAAGAATTTTTTTAAAACTAAAGGTAAATCATAAGGAAAATAAAGCTGGGTTACACTATTGCCCAATTCAACGCGGATACGTTCAGCGCCTGTTATCGTTTCATTGGTTACAGTAATGGGCGTGCCCGGGTAACGTTGCTGTAAAAGCTTGATCAATGGTATCGCTGTCATGGATTCGCCGACTGAAACGGCATGTATCCAAATGCCACCGGGTGAGAACGGGCGTAAGCCGAGTCCTAGACGCTCATGCCAAAATTGCAAACCATTAGGGGTTTTACGATTTTTTAGCCATAAACGCAATAAAATAAACGGCAACAATAAATAAAAAATTATTGTATATAAGAATCGCATGACTTAATAAAATTATAATTAGATATTCTAAGGGTCAGCTTATCGCTTATTCAACTTTAAGACAAGATAATATCCTGTTAGTCTTATACCCCTTGGTAGAGTGCCGTATTGCAATTTTTATGGGTTAGGTTTAAGCATGAATAGTTGGGGCAAACTCGTTGGCGGGTTTTTTGGGTTTCTTCTTGCGGGGCCATTCGGGCTTATATTAGGTGTCATTATTGGACACCTTTTTGATCGTGGCCTTACGCAAAACCAGGGCTGGACCTTTTCCTCGGTCAACCCAAGCACCGCACAACAAGTTTTTTTTGATAGCACATTTTTAGTGATGGGACATATTGCAAAGCTAGATGGAAGGGTTTCTGAGGCAGAAATTCAAGCTGCCAGAGCCATCATGAGCCGCTTAGGTCTTACCGAAACCATGCGCCAAAAAGCTATCGACCTTTTTAATCTGGGCAAACAAGCCTCGTTTAATTTAGAAGAAACCCTAAAAAAACTGGTGCTAGCCTGTCATCGTAATAAGGTATTACTTAAGCTTTTTGTCGAAATACAAATGCAAACTGCCTTAGCCGAGGGCCATCTCACAGCGGATAAGCAAAGAGTATTACAGAAAATCTGTCAATATTTAGGTTTTGCGCCACTCAATTTCACCTTTTTTGAGCATCTTTTTAATTTTGAGCAAGCCTTCCGCCAGCAATCTTCCGGGCAGAGACAACAAGGATACTACCAATCTTCGCGCTCACCTCACCAGCTGAATCTAAGAGATGCCTATGCTATCTTAGGTATCTCTGAACAAGCATCGCCGGCCGAAATAAAAAAAGCCTACCGAAAACAAATGAGTCAACATCATCCTGATAAATTATTGGCTAAGGGTTTACCTGAAGAAATGATAAAAATAGCGACTGAAAAAACTCAAAATATTAAGGCTGCCTACGATCGTATTTGTGCTGCTAAGGGGATATGATGCGTGACTTAATTATTTCCGCCTCAATTTTATCCGCCGATATGGGCTGCTTAGCTAAGGAATCGGCTGCGGTTTTACAAGCAGGTGCCGATAGTTTGCATATCGATGTTATGGATAATCACTTTGTACCCAATTTAACCTTCGGTCCATTAGTCTGTCGTGCTTTACGCAAACATCTACCTAAGACTTTTCTTGATGTGCATTTAATGGTAAACCCAGTCGATCGTTTAATTAATGGCTTTGCTGAAGCCGGTGCGGATCAAATCAGCTTTCATCCGGAAGCCAGCACCGATGTCGTTAAAAATTTAAAACAAATTCGTCATTTAGGCTGTAAAGCAGGCTTAGCTATCAATCCACAAACACCATTAAATTGCTTAGATAATCTATGGGAATATTTAGATTCACTATTGATGATGTCGGTTCATCCGGGCTTTGCTGAGCAACATTTTATTCCTGAAGTTTTAAATAAAATTTCAGCTGCCAAACAGTTACTCTCAACTCAGAAATCTACTATTCGTTTAGGTGTGGATGGGGGAGTTAAAAAAAATAATATTGCTGAAATCGCCAAAGCCGGGGCAGATACTTTTATTTTAGGCTCAGGTATTTTTAATACTGAAGATTACTCCGTCACTTTATCCGAATTACGATCAGAATTAAATTTATAAGGAAAAATAATATGCGTCTCTTTTTAACCTCTTGTGTGCTCCTTTTTTTGTTAAGCGCTTGTGCTAGTACAGCAAACTATCAAAAGCAAATAGATAAATGGCAGGGAAAAAATATTCAAACCCTTATATCCAAATGGGGTGAACCTGATGCAGGGATCCAACTGCCCAATGGCCATAAAATCTATCAGTACACTCAAAAAACGATGTATTCTATACCTGATCCCAAACGCGCTCCTTTACGTACCAATAATGGCAATCTTTTCTCTAGTTATGATGAGCCTTGGAATACACACCAAACCATCATTCGTTCTTGTCGAACTTCATTTGAGACAACCGCCGACGGCCGTATTACCCATATAAGCTTTAAAGGTAATAATTGTGTATCGAGCAATTTTCTCCCTTAATAATCTGAGCTAAGACTGCACCAGGGAGCTAAAAAAAATTAATGAACAATAGAAAAAAAAGGAATCCAACTCCTCAAAAAAAAGATTCCATAAGCATACACTGGCTAATTTATTTTATTTTTTTGGGTTTTGCCTCACCTGGTTTGACAGCAGAACCGACTATGGCTCAACAGCTAGGTTGGATACCGAGTAAATTAGGTATTTGCAAAGGAGAGTATTTAGATCCTTTACAAGCCTATGCGAGAACCTCTTTAAGTAAAGTCAATCAAGCTTTTACGCATATTGATGCCGCGCAATCCCATTTTTCATTTGAAGGAACTTCTACTTTAAGTGGTAATGTCGTTATTACGCAACCAGGCCGTTTATTGTATGCCGATCAAGTTTATTTTTATCGTGATCCAAAAACAGGGAAAATTACTAATATGGATCTACTCGGTGAAATTAAGCTACATGAGCCTAATCTTTTAATCAAAGCAAAAAAGGCGCACTTAAATCTAAATAATCAAAGCGGTTATCTCACTGATATTATTTATCGTATCTTATTAAGAAATACCACGATATTAATGGGCAGCAACGAAGGCATGCCGATTAATGCTTGGGGATCGGCAAGTGCCGTGGAACAAACCGCTCCTGGTTTAATTATTTTACATAATAGTACTTATTCAACCTGTGCACCCATTAATCCGACTTGGAAACTTTCTGCTAAAAAAATAATATTAAATCGTGATACCGGCCGCGGCAAAGCCTACAATACTTGGTTAGATTTTCGTGGTACACCTATTTTATATAGTCCCTATCTTGCCTTTCCTATTGACGATAGACGTGAGTCTGGCTTTTTATTCCCAAATTTTGGAACTTCTTCGCAATCAGGAATAGGCATTGGATTTCCTTATTATTGGAATATGGCGACCAATTATGACTTTTTATTTACACCCACTGTTTTAAGCAAGCGTGGAGTACAATTGGGGGGTCAATTTCGTTATCTAACCCACCAAAGTCGCGGGCAGATCATTGCTAATTATCTTCCCTATGACCGAGCTGCGGCGCGGCTTGCGGATCAGATTCCTTTCCTTTATCCCAATACTAACCCATTGATTTATCCAAGCACCGCCAGAAAATCATTTACTTGGCAAGAACAACGGCTTTGGGCCCCACGTTGGACAAGTACAGTAAACTTTAATTGGGTCGGTGATGATTATTATCTAGAGGATTTTAACCAGCCTCCTAGTATCGCCATTAATCAGCTTGCACAACAAGCGCAATTAAACTATACCGGTGATATTTGGAATTTTACGACGAGTATCTATCGTTATCAAACGTTACATCCTTTAAATCAATCGCCTGTTAACAATCCTTATAATAGTTTACCTGAGATCGACTTAAATAGTACTACGCAAAATTTTCATGGGTTTAATGTTCAAATAAATAATCAATTGACTTATTTTCAACGTTTAAATAATCCCGGCGAGTTAGTTAAACCGCCGCAAGCACTCCGTCTTAATGTTTTTCCTTCGATCAGCTATCCCATGCGTAGTCAAGCCGCTTACCTTGTTCCTCGAGTTCAATTGAGTCTGACACACTATAATATAATGAATCAAGTAACGGGTTATAAAAGTGAAATCCAACGCACAACCCCTTTATTTAGTGTGGATAGTGGTTTGTATTTTGATCGTCAAACCCATTGGGGCGAACATTCCTATCTACAAACCTTAGAACCTCGTCTTTTTTATCTGAATGTTCCTTATCGTAATCAAAGTAATATCCCTATTTTTGATAGTGCACTTATGCCATTTAGTTATGACAGTCTTTTCATGACCAACCGTTTCAGTGGATATGATCGTATCGGTGATGCGAATCAAATTAGTTACGCATTAACTACTCGATTATTGGATCAATACACAGGTGAAGAAAAACTAAGAGCGAGTATCGGTCAAATCTATTATTTTGAAGATCGACGTGTCTTCTTATGTGGTCCATTAGAAAGACAACTAAGCGTACCTGGAACGTTGTGTGCTAATCCATTTACAGTCGTAGGAGCCACTTCGCCGACTGAAAAATTCTCTCCAATTGCAGGTCAAATCAATTACAATATCAATCCGCTATGGAGCACGACCGCCAACATTGCTTGGGATCCAACCAGTCACGACATTATTAATGCTGCCGCCAACGTACAATATCATCCTCACCCTAATCAGTTATTTAATATTAACTATGGGCGTATCCGTTTTGGCGATCTGTTTGTCACTACTCCACCTACACCACCGAATAGCCATCAGAATGATTTTAATCGACTAGGCTTTTCGTTCGCAACGCCACTTAAGCGTCAGTGGAGCACAGTGGGCGGTTGGAACTATAATTTTAGTCATAAATACTCGCAAAGCTTTTTCTATGGATTACAATATGATAGTTGTTGCTGGGCATTTCGGATTGTCGCCGGCCGCACTTTTTTTGCCTTAAATCAAAACAGTAGCCCAATATTTAGTAATGTAGTTTATTTCCAATTTCAACTCAAAGGCTTGAGTACCGTAGGTATCAGTGATATAACCAACTTTTTAACTAATAATATCCCTGGCTATACTGACAATTTTCAGTCTAGTGCAACCCACTTTTAGTAATGAGCGATTATGGACTTTCTTAAAAAAATTTTTCCATTTATTATTTTACTCAGCTGCTTAGTATCTGCTAAACCCTTATATGCCATCGAAACTTTGGATCGTATTGTCGCTGTGGTTAACAACCATGTCATCACGCAACAGCAGCTAAGTGAACAAATTGAAATGACACGACAACAATGGCTATCTGAAAATAAACCTATCCCAGATTCTGCAAACTTTCGCAAGCAAGTACTCAATCAGATGATAGACAATGAATTACAATTGCAATTAGCCGCTAGTTCAGGATTAAAAATTAATGAAGCTGCGTTAGATAAAACTATTATGGATATTGCGCGACGCAATGGTTTTACACTGGAACAATTAAAAGGAAAATTGCAACAAGAAAATATACCCTATGCCAAATATCGACAGCAAATTCGTCAACAACTTATCATTAATCGTCTGCAACAAGATGAAGTCGCTGCAAAGATTAACGTAACGGATCAAGAAACCAAGGATATGCTAGCACATATGCCAAAATCAGCTCCGCAAAAAACAGCTTATCATGTTGAAGATTTGCTGATTCCTTTTCCCAATAAGCCGTCGGCCGCTGATATTTCTCGTATAAAAGAAACCGCTTTATCCTTACTACAACAAACAAAACATGGAGTTTCCTTTCAAGAGTTGATTGGGAAAGCTAAGCAATTTAATCCGCCATTAAGCGGTGGTGATTTAGGTTGGCGCGCGCTTAACGATCTACCGGATATCTTTCAAGCCTCTGTGCAAAAACTTAAGCCAGGTGAGGTAACAGGACCCATTCAAGCCGACAACGGTTTTCACCTTATTCGCCTATTAGAAATGCATGGCGATAATTCAACCGCTCATTATGTGACATCCACACATACTCGACATATTTTAATTAAAACCTCTCCCTTACTTAATAATACGCAAGCAGAAAGACGCCTTAATGAAATTCGCGCGGACATTTTGCGCGGCGGAGATTTTGCTACACTCGCTAAAAAATATTCTCAAGATCCTGGATCTGCCTATAAAGGGGGTGATCTAGGTTGGACTTTACCGGGTCTATTCGATCCTACTTTTGAAGCACAAATCAAAAAATTGACCATTAATCAGATTAGTTTACCTTTCCAAACTCAGTTTGGCTGGCACATCGTGCAAGTTTTAGGTCGGGCGCAAAAATTACAAACGATGCAGAATGTTTCGCGAGAACAAGCTGCACAGTTAGTTTATCAACGTAAATTTCAACAAGCATTAAAAAATTGGTTACGTCAAATACGTAACCAGTCTTATGTAAAAATTTTGTAAATCAATACCGAACAATCTCTTGTTAAGCCATGCGTTTTTATTGTCATTAAGGACAGGCCTCTCGCTCTTTAAAACTTAAAAGGTAAGTGCTAATGAGAGCTTTTCAGCTATGAAAATTCAACGCGGCTTGAGATAAAATTGGCAGTTATCTAAATTTTCTTTAACCATTCCATCATCTCCGCAAACATAGAAACCGGTATCACGAAGTGCTCGCCAATTGCTATTGATCTCGTTTTCAATCGTTGCAGCATTAACACGTCTTGCGCCTTTTTTTGTCATAGGCAAAACAAGATATTTATTGTTTTTCTGTTTATAAATACACGTAAATGAAGCTGGTAGTTCTTGGGTTTGTGGATGGTAGTATGCCCCTGCAAATTTATCTACCCTGCTCTCTCCCGCATAAAATTTTTCAATTTTATTACTATGGCCTCTATAACGCAAAAAAAAGACTTTGTCAGCATCGGCATTCCTTTCAGCAAGCGGAAATCTCATTATGCCATTTTCGGCAATTTTTGTATTAATAGTTAAGGCATTAGGACAAGTATATCCCGAAACCGCTTGCATAATAGTCGTAAATAACAGGCTCAAGGTTGAATAATTGAATATTTTCATACGATTTAAAATCCTTTTTAAAGTTTATCAGCGCAAATTTCAACGAAAATTAAAAAATTGGTTACGTCAAATACGTAACCAATCTTGTGTGAAAAATTCAACCCTGAATAAAACTTAGTTATTTTTCATTGTGAATTTACATTCTTCAAGTATTTGTTCTTCTGGCATTTTGTTATAACCACAATCCTTTAAACCACCGCGAAAAAAATCGCTCCAAACACTACTATTCAGTTTAGCGACATCTATATTATCAACAGTGTTTGGTAACGCAGCCAAACTAAAACGTATCCCTCTTCTGTCTACATAGTCGCAATTAGCGGACGCATTTATCCCGCCCTGTTTCGTTTGAAAGTACACAGTATTAAGTTTCTTTACATTAGTTCTATTATAATGTTGAACCCTTTGGTTATTATTATTTCGATACTCAAAACCTTCACCTGCTATTCCATCAACAGGAAATACCATAGTTTGTCCCGCTTTTATTTTTTCATTAATCTGTTGAGTACTTGGACAAGAAAACTGGTTTAAGTTCGTACCAGTAAAAATTGATTGAACTGCCGCGAAAAATTGTAAGGCGGGAGTAAAAATATTTGTAAAAATCATGGTAACCTCTTTTTTTAAAATTATAGCTGTGAAAATTTAACATAAATAGGACGATTAGTTTATACATTGTTGAATATTTTTGAAATTTAATTACCTGACCATTATACAGTCAGGTAATTACGTATTAACGCGAAATTTTGAGACTAAATTGACACATATCTATACTTTCTTTAGGTTGATTATCGTCACCGCAAGAATAAATACCATCACGATAAAATCGACTCCAATTTTCATCGTTCGTAATCGATGAAGAATTCACTCCATCAACCCTTTTCTTTGCAGCCGCCAAAGAAAAAAACATTGATTGACCATCTTTATAAATACACGTTAATGATGAGTTTATATTTTCTAATGGTTCTTGATAATATATGGCTCCAATTTCTGTTGCTCTAGCGGTTCCATTATAAAATTTTTTAATTCGATTATTAAAATCTTTGTAACGCCAAAATGGACGTTCCCCTTCTACAAGTGGGAAACGCATGGGTTCTTTAGCATCTATTTTTTTATTAATCTCCGTAATATTAGGACAAGTATATCCTGATACCGCTTGTAAAATAGTCGTAAATAATAAATACCAAGTAGAATAATTCAATATTTTCATAAATTTTCCTTTTAATAATTTTAATAATTGATAATATTTTTTATAATAACAATCCTGCTTAATTAGTATGTTTTTAGGTTCACCTCCTTATATTTCAACGGGACTTAAGATAAAACTGGCACTTTTTTAGATCTTTTTTGACATCCGTTTCCTCTCCGCAAACATAGAGACCATCACTGTGAAATATTTTCCAGTGCTTACAATTAGCTTCTATCGCTGAAGTATTGACTCGCGAGGTTCCTTTATCTCCCATTAATAAAGAAAAAAACTTTTTGTTTTTATCTTTATAAAAGCAAGTTAAGAATGGACTTATAAAAGGGGTGGGTTTTTGATACCATATAGAAACAATTTCTGCTGCATGACTGTCTCCGTTATAAAATTTTTTAATTTGATTAGTATGGTCTCTGTAAAGCCAAGCATAACCTCGACGTGTTGGGATAACACACTGCGCTAATGGGAATCGCATGGTTTTATTTGCATCTATTCTTGAGTTAATCGTGGCTATATTAGGACAGGTATATCCGGCTACAGCTTGCAAAATAGTGGTAAAAAACAAACTCCATGTAGAATAATTAAATAAATTCATGGGCAATCTCCTTTTAAATATTAATATCCTTATTGATCTGTTTTTATAACAATTATTTTTTATAAAAAATAATTTTCGATTCTGATAATAATATAAAATGTTAGATAATTGCTAATTATAATATGAGAAGGTGATGATTTATTAGAAAATAATTAAAATTAGAAATCTAACTTATTTTTATAAATAAATGTTTAAATTAAAATAAAGATCTAATTAGATTAGATTCCTCTAATTGGCTTTGGCTGTTCAAATTTATTATTATTTTCTGATTCAAATTTTTTAGTAAAAAAATGGGGGCGCTGATAGTTTGCTTCAGCTACCTCTTTAGTTAAAGGCGGTTGTGTGGCATTAATAATCGATTCTTTGCGGCTAGCTAGTTCGGTTGGTTGCGTTTCATTTTTTAAGGATTGATTACCACTAGGGCCTGGTTGCTGCTTAGGAGAAGCAAAGACAACTTCTGACTCTCTAGCAATTGATTCTGTAGAGTTAATCCCTAATTTAGAATTAACCGTTGTTAGTTGTTCTTCTATTTTTTCCGCTTGTATTTGAATTTGAGTTAATTGAATTTTAGTTATCCAAGTAAAACGCGGTGACTGATCTTTTGAATAGGTCCCAAGATAAATACTATGCCAAATGTCCTGATTTTTAGGACTGAGATCGGTATAAAATTTCTTTAAACTATTTGATAAATTTTTGTAAAAACTATATGTAACCTCATCTCGATGACGTGATGGGGTGTTATATTTGTTTTCAACTAGCTTAGATATATTAACTATTTTTTCTAAGGAATTTAAATTATTGTTGGCCAATAGCTTTCTTAATTTTTGAATGCCGTCAGGGGCGCGGGTAAAAATATGTTTGGCTTTGCCATTCCAAGCCTCGTTTTCCACACAAACTTTTAATTGTGATAAAATTTCTTTTAAGCAAATATCATATTCTTGGTAAGCAGGATGGAATTTTATTAAAAAAATGTTAAGTTTATTTAAACTCTCATCACTATAAGACAACCCGTTAATCTTGCTAGTAGCTCCAGCATATTTTACTACTTTTAATGTCTCAAATGCCTCAGATAAAAATGTATCTGGTTTTTTGTCGCAATAATGTAAAACAAAACTTTCTGCCAAATGAGAAAATACTTCAAAGTCTTTTTCGCTAGGAAGCCAACCTTCTATGCTATCGTTTCTACAATGTACCTGACTTAAGTGTTCCGTTAACCACGCATCTTTCAATTCTTGCAAATTTATTTCTTTTAAAAATTTAAAAAAAATATCTAACAACTGAACAATCATTATCCGTTTCTCATCTTCCGTTAAAAAAATTGTATTTTTTGTCGACATCTCATCTAACATAGAAAATCTCTTTTTTTATTGTTTGGTTTATTTAGCGTGACGCACGCCCTATTAAATTATTTAAAATGCGCGTACTATGCCCGCTAAATATAAAATTTAATTTTAGACTTGATCTTATATTACCTATCAAGACTTAAATGAAACTTAAATACAGAAATTACTTGTTTATTTTTGGATTAATTTATGCATTAAAACATAAATAGTTGTTATCCGTGACTCAACTGTTGGCTGTTCGGCGATGAAACGTAAACGCGAGGGGCCATCCAATTTGTATTGGGATGGATTTTTCTGAATTAACTGGATGATATCTGCAAGACAAACATTTGGATTTTGATTAAATTCAATGCGACCTCCCTGAGGTCCGGAGACAATTTTTTTAATACCAATTTTTTGCGCAAGTAATTTCAATTCGCTTAATTGAAATAGATTTTTCAGTGCTTGCGGCAATAAACCAAAGCGATCGATCATTTCGACTTGTAATTGTTCTAATTCTTGAGCATCTTTTGCATGAGCAATGCGTTTATAGAGTACTAAACGGGTATGCACATCCGGTAAATAATTTTCTGGAATTAATGCTGAAATTTGCAAATCAATTTCTACCGCATGAATAACTAGTTTGAGCGCCGGCTCTTTACCTGATTTTAGTGCAGCTACGGTTTGTTCGAGTAATTCCATATACAATGAAAAACCTATGGATTGCATATTGCCACTTTGCTGTTCGCCTAAAACTTCACCCGCACCTCGAATTTCTAAATCATGCATGGCCAAGGTAAAGCCTGCACCAAGATCTTCTAAAGAAGTAAAGGCTTCTAAACGCTTCATAGCATCCGCTGTCATAATTTCTTTAGGCGGTGTCATTAAATAGGCATAGGCTTGATGGTGAGAGCGTCCTACACGGCCACGTAATTGGTGGAGTTGGGCTAAACCGAACTTATCCGCTCGATCAATGATAATGGTATTAGCTGACGGGACGTCAATTCCGGTTTCGATGATGGTCGTGCATACTAGTACATTAAAACGTTGATGATAAAAATCTGCCATCACACGTTCGAGTTGAGTTTCACGTAATTGACCGTGTGCTACCTGAATACGTGCTTCTGGCACTAATGCCTCTAATTCTCTGGCTGTTTTTTCAATACTATCGACTTGGTTATGTAAAAAATAAACTTGGCCTCCACGAAGTAATTCCCGCAAAATGGCTTCACGAATTACACTGGTATTACGCATTTGTACAAAGGTTTTAATCGACAAACGTCGCGCAGGTGGCGTGGCAATAATCGATAACTCACGCAAACCGGATAAGGCCATATTTAAGGTACGCGGTATTGGCGTCGCGGTTAAACTTAAAATATCTACTTCAGCCCGTAAAGCTTTTAAACGCTCTTTTTGTTGTACGCCAAAGCGATGCTCTTCATCAATAATCAATAAACCGAGCCGAGGAAATTGTAATTCTTTGCTTAATAGTTTGTGTGTTCCTATCAAAATATCGATTTTCCCCATTTGCAAGCGTTCTAGAATTTTTTTCTGTAATGCAACACTTCGGAAACGTGAAATCATTTCAATCTGCACTGGCCATTCAGCAAAACGATCACTAAAATTTTGATAATGTTGTTGGGCCAATAATGTCGTTGGAACCAGTATGGCGACTTGTTTATTGGATTGCACAGCTAAAAATGCAGCGCGCATCGCAACTTCTGTTTTGCCAAAACCGACATCGCCACAAATTAATCTATCCATGGTGCGTTCTGAGGTCATATCCTGGATAACCTGTTGGATAGCTTGTTCTTGATCCTGTGTTTCTGTAAAAGGAAATTGTGCCGTAAATGCTTGATAATCATGCTCAGGCAGATGAAAAGCATAACCCTTATGCGCTGCGCGATGGGCATAAATATCGAGTAATTCCGCAGCAACATCACGCATTTGCTCAGCAGCTTTACGTTTCGCTTTTTCCCATTGATCAGAGCCCAATTGATGTAAAGGGGCATGCTCACTATCATTGCCACTATAACGACTAATTAAATTAAGTGAAGATACTGGAACATATAATTTTGCTTTTGCAGCATATTCGACTACCAAAAATTCATTTTCTTGATCATCTATTTTTAAATGTTGTAACCCTCGATAACGCCCTACACCATGATCGATATGAACAACCGGATTACCTTCGGTTAACTCCGCTAAATTTCGAATAATTGTACGCGCATCTAAACCTTTAGTTTTAGTTTGACGTTTTTGAATAATCTGATTACCAAATAATTGTGCTTCGGTAATTAATGCCAAAGGTGGCTTTTCTAGATAGAAGCCTTCTTCTAATGGCGCAACAGTGATATGAATACGTTCAGAAGCATGCAGAAATTCTTGCCAAGTCTCACAACGATGAACGTCTATAGAAAATTTATTGAGTAAATCCAACAACACTTCCCTACGACCTGCACTTTCCACACAAAATAAAACACGAGCCTTAGGATCGTTTAGGAATTCATTTAGAAACGTATTTAAATGCTCTAAAGGCTGTTCAAGCTTATGATCAACCGTTAAATTAGGAAAGCTCTTGACGAGCGTATGATAAGTATCAGCAGACTGCGTAGGCGCTTGCTGCAACAAAATCCTTGGAAATTCCTTTAATCGAGTAAATAATGCATCGACTTCCACATAAAGTTGTTGGGGGGCTAAAACGGGCCGCTCTATATCATGCCTAAGCTGTTCGTAGCGCTCATTAATTTCCTTCCAAAAATTTTCTGCTGCTAGCTGAGCATTATTAATTTGTAAAATTAAAGCTTTTTTTGGCAAATAATCAATCAATAATTGTGTTTGCGGAAAAAATAACGGTAGATAATACTCTATTCCAGCGGGTGCGCGCCCTTCGCTCACCGCTTCATACAATGGACAATTTAAGGGGTTTCCGACAAAATTTTCGCGCCATTGTTGGCGAAAAAAATTGATTGCGGATTCTGACAGAGGAAATTCACGTGCGGGAAGCAAATTTATTTTTTCTATTTTCTCTATTGAGCGTTGTGTATCGGGATCGAAATGGCGAATACTATCCACTTCATCATCCGCAAAATCAACCCGAAAAGGTAAATCACTACCCATCGGGAAAATATCTAAAATGGACCCGCGCACAGCAAATTCACCTCGTGTCAAAACTTGCGATACGCAGTGATAACCACCTAATTGTAAATTTTTTCGCAGTTCCTCGATAGATCTTTTTTCGCCACAAGTAATACTCAAGCTTGTCGCTCTTATATAACTAAGTGGAGCAATACGTTGCATTAAGGTGGTAATAGGTACCAATAATAATGCCCGCTTGATGTCATGTAATTGAGCTAAAGTCGAAAGTCGTTGCGAAATAATATCTTGATGAGGAGAGAAATGATCATAAGGCAATGTTTCCCAGTCAGGAAAATTCATAACTGTTAACTGCGGCGAAAAAAACTTTACTGCGGCTTCTAGCCGATTTGCCATTAGGTTATCGGGTGTAATTACTAAAATTGCACCTTCGTAGCTATCGGTTATCTGATTTAACGCTAAGGCAAGACTATCTTGCTGTAGATTACTTAAACGTAAACGCTGATTTGGTTCAGTGGGAATGGAAAAATTTAAAAATTCAGAAATAGACATAAAGTTTAGTTTATTTTACTTTTTTATGTAGACCAACAACAAAGAAATTGCCGCAGGAGTAATACCAGGAATACGTGATGCTTGTCCCAAATTTAATGGTTTGTGTTGAATTAATTTTTCTCTCACTTCATTCGACAGTCCTTTAACTAAGTTATAATCTAAATTAAGTGGTAAATTAATATTTTCATAACGTGCTTGTCGTTGAATCTCCACTAATTGTCGATCAATATAACCTTGGTATTTAGCTTGAATTTCTATTTGCTCTGCAATAGCCGAATCGACAATTCCTGGACCCAGGCCTTCTACTTTCATTAAATCAGAGTAACTTAATTCTGGTCGTGTTAATAATTCAGAAACACGATAATCTCGCGTTAAAGCTTGTCCTAAATGCGATTCTAGGGCCTTACTTACAGTCGTGTTGGGTTTAATCGAAAGTTGTTTTAAGCGTTGTTGTTCTTGTTCTAATATATAGCGCTTATCATTGACGCTTCGCCAACGAGCTTCATTGATGAGTCCTAATCGATGAGCGGACTCACTCAAACGTAGATCAGCATTATCTTCACGCAACAGCAAACGATATTCAGCTCGACTGGTAAACATCCGATAAGGCTCGAGCGTACCTTGTGTAATCAAATCATCAATTAGTACACCGATATAAGCTTCATCGCGACGTGGACACCACGCTGATTTTTCTTGCGCTTTTAAAGCAGCATTTAAACCAGCAATAAGTCCTTGTGCTGCAGCTTCTTCATATCCGGTTGTTCCATTGATCTGACCTGCACAAAATAAATTTTCTATTATTCTAGATTCCAAAGACTGGAAAAGATCGCGCGGATCAAAAAAATCATATTCGATTGCATAACCGGGACGTGTAATGTGCGCCTGCTCTAACCCCTTAATACTGAGTATTAAATCGCACTGAACATCAAAGGGCAGGCTTGTCGAAATACCATTGGGATAAACTTCATGCGTATTAAGTCCTTCAGGTTCAAGAAAAATCTGATGGGATAATTTATCCGCAAAACGCACCACTTTATCTTCGATAGAAGGACAATAACGTGGGCCTACACCGTCTATTACGCCACTGTAAATAGGCGAACGGTCTAAACCCGAACGAATAATCGCATGAGTTTTTTCATTAGTGTGAGTGATAAAACAGCTTATTTGCGCAGGATGTTGCTCTATCTTTCCTAGATACGAAAATACCGGCAAGGGACTATCACTCGGTTGTTCTAATAGAATGGAATAATTAATCGTGCGACCATCTAAACGCGGTGGTGTACCTGTTTTTAAACGCTTAATGCGCAAAGGCAACTGACGTAATTTTTCTGCTAAGGAATTGGCTGCCGGATCACCTGCACGACCTCCTTGCGCTTGTTGTAAACCTATATGAATTTTACCCGCTAAAAAAGTACCTGCGGTCAATACCACCGCTTTTGCATAGAAGTGTAATCCCATTTGTGTTACCACGCCTACGATGCGATTAGACTCAAGGATTACATCATCGACACTTTGTTGAAAAATAAATAAATTAGCTTGATTTTCTAAGGCAGAACGAATCGCTTGTTTGTATAAATTACGATCCATTTGTGCCCTTGTGGCTCGCACCGCAGGACCTTTGCTGGCATTCAGTGTACGCCATTGTATTCCTGCCAGATCCGCTGCATGGGCCATAATGCCACCTAACGCATCAACCTCTTTTACTAAATGACTTTTTCCTATGCCACCTATGGACGGGTTGCAAGATAATTGGCCCAGGGTTTCAATATTATGGGTTAATAATAAAGTAGACGCGCCTAAACGCGCCGCTGCCAAAGCCGCTTCAGTGCCGGCATGACCTCCACCGACAATAATGACATCATATTCTGTAGAAAATGGCATAATTTTTAAATTTTTGTTAATTAACTATAGTTTTCTAACGAAAGTTAGGGCAATATATCGGTTTTTAATACCGTCTCTCAAGAGGAAATCCAATGACAAGATTACCTGTATTGACTGCCCTGGCTAGCTTACTCATCAGTTCAAACGTCCTGGCTGCACAGAGTACCCCTCCAGTTACGGTTAATCAACTCAAAACCACAGCTACTTTTCCAAAAATAGTTAGTAAATCCCCTGTACTAAAGACCACAAAAGGTCAAATAAGTTATAGTATCGGCGCCGATTTGGCTGAAAATTTTAAAGAACAAGGCATTGATGTCGATCCGATTGCTTTAGAAAAAGGATTGGCCGATGGCTCTCACGGAAAAACATTATTAACCCAAGCGCAAATGGCGGATATTTTGAAAAACTTTCAACAAGAATTGATTAACAAGAAACAAGCAGAATTTAAAGATATTAGTCTTAAAAATAAAGAACTAGGCGATTCTTTTTTAGCGGTTAATAAAACAAAACCAGGTGTTATAACCACTAAAAGTGGCATTCAATATAAAATAATTAATGCCGGCAGCGGCGAGAATCCAACAGATGCTTCCATGGTTAAAGTTGAATATACCGGAAGTTATATTAATGGTACTGTTTTTGAGAAATCAAAAGAACCTGTAACCTTTCCCTTAAATAATGTGATTCCTGGTTGGATAGAAGTTTTAAAGATCATGAAACCAGGCGCAACCTATCAAGTCGTTATTCCTCCACAACTTGCTTATGGTGAGCATGGTGTTGATAAAGCGATTGGACCTAATCAAACACTCGTATTTACTATTCATCTTATTGAAGTGAAGAAAAACGCATAAATTTGTTTAATCCATCATATTGAAGACTTTTTACTCATAGTATATGAGTGTCTCTATGGTGGATTAAAATAAAATGATCCCTTTCGTTAACTTGAATGTCCTTGAACTTAAGCTATACTGGATGAGATAAAAATTAATGGAAATATTTTTTTAATATGCTTATTCAAGGAGGCAAACATGAATCCAGAAGAGCTAAAAGGAAAATGGCACCAAATTAAAGGTAAACTTCGCGAGCAATGGGGGAAGTTAACCGATGATGATTGGGAACAATTGCATGGCGATAAAGAAAAGTTAGTTGGAAAAATTCAAGAACGATATGGTATTAGCAAAGAACAAGCGCAAAAAGATCTGCATGAATTTTTTAATAAACACAAAGACCATCATTAAGAACTTGATGCTGAAAAAACAGCTAGTTCTGTAATCAAAAGCATTTTTCGTCATTGCGAGCACCCTAGGTGCGTGGCAATCCAGTGAAACGCTTAATTTTTTCTGGATGGCCACGGCCTCACTAAAGTTTCGGCCTCGCCATGACGGACTATTTTTCATTTTCCTCCTTATAGAACTCATTTCTTTTAGCAACAAAATTTGCTAATTTTACATAATCACTAACATCCAGTTGTTCTGGTCGTAATGTCGGATTGATTTTTAACTCTGCAAATTCTTGTTCTTGTAACCAGTTAGCTAAATTATTACGTAGCATTTTACGTCGATGATTAAATGCATTTTTTACTATTTCAGCAAATAGCAAGGGCTCATTGGCTTTATAAGGTAATACTTTATGGGGAATAAGCCGAATCACCGCCGAATCTACCTTTGGGGGTGGTTGGAAAGCGCCTGATTTCACATTAAATAGTTTTTCTACCTGACAATAATACTGAATCATCACGCTTAAACGACCATAACTAGCTTGTCCCGGGTGTGCGTTTATCCTATCCACTACTTCCTTCTGCAGCATAAAGTGCATATCTTGAATAATGCTGGCTTGTTCAAGACAATGGAACAATAAAGGGGTCGAAATATTGTAAGGAAGATTTCCCACTAGACGCCAAACTTGCTCAGTCTTGCTCAAGGTATGAAAATCAACTTTTAATACGTCACCTTGATAAACAATTAATTCTCCAAGCGCTGCACATTTTTCTTCTAGTAAGGGAATGAGGTCTTTATCTAGTTCTATTACGGTTAAACTTTTAAGATGTGGCAACAGTCGTTCGGTTAGCGCACCCAAACCCGGACCGATCTCAAGCATATGATCGGTTTTTTTTAGGTGCGATCGCTGATATGATTTTGTCAATAACAAAACCTTCGTGCAGGAAATGTTGACCGAAGCGCTTACGTGCGGGTAGTGGTAGCATTATTTATATCACACTGCTTCTAAATCAATAATTAGAGCCGATAAAAACCGCGCCGCCTCACCACCAGTAATTACACGATGATCCACGGTTAAAGATAAAGGCAATTGTTTATGTACACTTATTTTTCCTGCTTCGGCAACAACTTTTTCATTAATCCGTCCAACGGCTAAAATCGCAACCATAGGTGGAATAACAATAGGTGTTGCATAACGACCTGCAAAAACACCTACATTGGATAATACAAAAGTTGCTCCTAGTAAATCATCAGGTGAAATACTACGATTTTTTACTTCGAGTTTAAATTTATCGAGTGTTTTTCTTAAATTGACTGCGCTCTCTTGCGCAACATTTTTTAAAACTGGAACGAATAAGCCCTCGGATGCATCCATAGCGATACCTAGATCAATCCGACTATGCTGACATACGGCTAACTGTGATTCATCAAACCAAGCATTGAGTCGTGGCTCACGCTGACAAGCGGCCATAACCGCACGAATCAGACGTAAAGTAATGTCTGTTTTTTCTGGCCAAGCATGGATATCTGCATCGTCGACCAACGTTATAGGCACGATAGATTGTTGCGCTTGTTTCATTGTGCTTGCCATTACACGACGAACGCCGCGTAATGGTTCATAACCTGGTGGAGGTGAAGATAAGGTATTGGATTTAGATATTTTTTCTTTGCTGGATTTTTGCTTTAACATTTTTTCGACGTCGGCTACCAGAATTTGTCCATCAGGACCCGTTCCCTCACAATCGTTTATATTAATTTGGAATTTTTTTGCTAATGCTCGAATAGCCGGCGTTGCTTTAATCCCATTCTGATGTGGCATTGATGTTTGCTTAGGTTGTATCCCTAAAGGAGATTCTTCAAGAATAGCATCACCTAATTGCAAATTTCCAACCACTGTTGCTTGGTCAATGTCTTTTTTAGTTGAATTTTCCCCTTCAATATCTATTAAAGCATTTCCTGTTTTAATGATATCACCTGCTTTACCAAAAAGTTTAGTTACTCTACCGCTAAAAGGCGCAGGAATATCTACTAATGCTTTTGCAGTTTCCATCGCAACCATAGGCTGATCAACTTTAATAACGTCATTTAGCTGGACGTACCATTCTCGAATTTCAGCATCTGGTAAGCCTTCACCTAGATCAGGTAAGTTAAACGTCGTCATGTAAACTCCAATGTTTGCTCAATCACATTGTAAATTCTGGTGACACTGGGTAAATATTGTTTTTCTAATTGCGCATAGGGAACCGTTACGTCATAACCGGTAACTCGCTGTAGGGGTGCCTGTAAAAAAAGAAATGCTTTTTCACTCAATTGAGCTGCAATTTCTGCACCAACACCACAAAAACGGGCTGCTTCATGGATAATGATGCAGCGCCCAGTTTTTTCTACGGAGGTTAAAAGCGTATTAATATCTAAAGGCTTTATCGTAGCAACGTCAATAACTTCAGCATATAAACCTTTTTCTTGTGATAACTTATCTGCAGCTAATAAAGTTTCCTGCAACATCGAACCCCAGCTAATCAAAGTAATATCGTTCCCTTCTCTTAAAATAAAACTTTTATCTAAGGGTAAAGCTTCGCCGGTATCGGCTACTTTTTGTTTGTTTAAACGATACAGCCGTGTGGGTTCCAAAAAAATAACCGGATCAGGATTACGGATCGAGGCCAGCAATAAACCATAAGCGCGTGCCGGTGATGAAGGAATCACCACACGTAAACCTGGAATATGCGCGAAAAGGGCTTCGGTACTTTCAGAATGGTGCTCAGGTGCATGGATCCCCGCACCATACGGCATACGAAAAACTAAAGGGCAATGTAAACGTCCTCGAGTACGATTACGAAAGCGCGCCGCATGATTGATAATTTGATCTAATGCCGGGTAACTAAATCCCATAAATTGAAATTCAGCGACCGGTTTTAAGCCTTGTGTTGCCATACCAATCGTAAGGCCGGCAATCATAGACTCGGCTAAGGGTGTATCCAAAACACGATCGGCACCAAATTTTTTGAATAATTCAGTGGTTGCTCGGAATACACCGCCGTTAATACCAATATCTTCGCCTAATAAAACAACTTCTTTATCAATTGCCATTTCGTAGGCCAATGCTTGTGTAATCGCTTCTATCAATGTTATTTCAGACATTGACAAGATCCTTGCTTAATATAAACAATGCTTCAGCTTCAATACGTTGCTCGATTAAATCATGCGGCAATTCTGCAAAATGATAATCAAATATATCAGTCACCGCAGGTTTAACTAAAGAAAGATATTCAGTTACAGCGACTTCGATTTTTTTTTCACATTCCTTTTTAAAACTTTCCTCTTCAACATCCGACCAGCTTTTCTGATTAATTAAATAATTTTTTAAACGCCTTAAAGGTTCTTCTTGCCATGCTTGCTGTAATTCTTCTTCACGACGATAACGGCTCGCATCATCGGCAGTAGTATGGTCACATAATCGATAGCTTAAAGCTTCAATGAGACTCGGACCATGTCCATCACGTGCTTTAGCAATTGCCTTATCCATCACAAATTTCGTGGCAATAACATCATTTCCATCCACCTGTTCACCATGAATTCCAGCAGCAATAGATTTTTGCGCTAAAGTTTGAGCATGAGATTGGTGTTTACGCGGCACAGAAATTGCCCATTGATTATTATCAATGACAAATACAATAGGTAATTTCCAAACACCCGCGATATTTAAGGCTTCATAGAAATCACCTTCAGAAGTGGCGCCATCTCCGCAGGTTGCTACAACCACTCTTGCTTGTTTGCGAAGTTTAAAAGCGGTCGCAACACCTGCGGCATGCAAAAGCTGAGTGGCTATCGGCACGCAGATAGGAAAATCTAAAGGACATTCACTAAAATGATTGCCCCATTCATTCCCTTTCCAATAACTAAGAATCTCACTCATTTTTACACCACGCATCAGTTGCGCAGCATAATCACGGTAAAAAGGACATAAGACATCTTCTCTTTGCATGCTCGCACCTATGCCAACGGAAATGGCTTCTTGTCCGAGTGTCGAAGCATAGGTATTGAGCATACCTGTTCTTTGCAAGGCCACCGCTTTGTAATCGAAAAGACGCGTGCACATCATTTGCTGATATAGTTTTAATAATTCGTGAACATTTTGCGTAAATGCTGGCAAATCTTGTTGAATTTCGCCCTTAGGATCCAGAAAACGAGTATACTCGATAGAGAATCTCGCAACCTCGCTCATATTTAACCTCTTTTAAAAAGTACTAGCCGATCGAAATATTTTTTTTAAATACTATTTAATCGTGACTCAGCCAAGCTATCAGCCACCATACTGGGGGGTTTATTTTCCTCATGCGCACACTTAAATATTTCTAAGAGTGTACTATAAATTGTTTGAATGTGTTGCACCACATGTTCCCGATTCAAGCGATTTTGATATTCCGCATAAGCGTATATCAAACCCCCCGCATTAATAACATAATCCGGTGCATATAAAATCTCTTTTTGATGTAGTACCTCTGCATGTCGTGGTTCAGCTAATTGATTATTAGCTGAACCTGCTACAATCACTGCGTTGAGTTGAGAAATAGATTCATCATTCAGAATCGCCCCTAAAGCACAAGGCGAAAAAACATCACATTCAACTGCATAAATCTCCTCAGGTTTCACAATTTTGGCCTGTAAATCTTTTGCATAACGTTGCATCAGTTCACTATTATTATCGCAAACTGTTAAACGAGCACCTTTTTTTTGCAATGCATTGGCTAAAGCAAAGCCCACATGTCCCATACCTTGAATGGCAACACGCACGCCTTCTAAATGATCAAGCTGAAGTTTAAATTTAACCGCTGCTTCAATTCCACATAACACACTTAGCGCGGTATAAGGTGCAGGATTCCCTTTATGCTTAGAAGTAGTTACGACATAGGGCGTTTCGAGTGCAATGCTATCCATATCTTCAATCACCACGCCACTATCCATCGCAATAATATAACGTCCCTTTAACTCATTCACAAAACGACCCAATGCGCGAAAATAAGCACTACGATCTTCCAATTCTTTAGGGCGCATTAACACAGTTTTACCTCCACCCAAAGGTAAATTGGCTAATGCTGCTTTGTAACTCATCCCCTGAGCTAATCGTAAGGCATCATGAATAGCAAAATCTATGGATGTATACTCGATAAAACGACAGCCGCCTAAGGCAGGACCTAAGCGTGTGCTATGTATCGCTACAATGGCACAAAGTTGATTAATCTGATCTATCTTAAAAAAAATTTCGCCAAAACCGAGTTTTTTTGCATAGCTTAGCAGCTCATCACTTAACATAAATAAACGTTGGTCCTTAAAATAACAACCTATTCTTTAAGTAATACTCATCGCATTTGTATGGAGGAGGACTTAGTCTATATACAAAGGATACCTCATCAATGCAAACGCGCGCAGGTGAGTGACATTCTAAGAGACTCTGCTATCGCTTGCAATGATTTCAATTCGCAGAAAAAGACGAACTGAACTCCTATGTTAAATAGATCATTTTTTCTGGATGCTACGGGCTCATTAATTTTTGCAAGATGGGAATTATATATTTTCTTTGAAAAACTCAATAAGTTTGGGTGATGTCCGTTTAAGCTCATTCGATCCACGTGTTATTTTAGCAATACTTACCTGCAGATCTTTAGCCATGTCTCTCTGCGTCTTTTCCTGTTTAAGTAATTCTTTTATAATTAAATAGCGTAAGGCTATGCTCTCTTTTTCTTCTTGGGTTAAAATAAAATCGAATAAAGAAGATAATACCTTTTCATTATCGGTCTTTAAGCACAATTTAATAAAATCGCGCCAACCTGCTTGATTCATATAATGTGCCTGTAAAAATCGATTAATATTCTATTATTGCAAAAGCAACCCTGTATATCAATTATGTACTGGCTTCGGATATAGATTTTGTGCAAGTTTCGTTAAAGTCGACGGACTCGCCCCTTCTTCCAATGCCTTAACAAATAACGATCCTACAACAACCCCATCAGCATACTGTAACACACGGTATACTGCTTCTTGATTTGAAATACCAAACCCAACAATAACAGGTAAATCTACCATTGATTTGAGCGTATTTATTTTTTCTCGAAAATTCTTGGGCAATTCATTGCGCAAACCTGTAGTGCCTTTCTGACAGGCATAATATAAAAATCCCTGCGCATAGGTATTGATTATCTTAATGCGTGTCAATGGGGTACTTGGTGCAATAACATAAATAAGCGCTATGTCATTTTTATTACATTGTTGATGAATAAAATCTGATGCTTCCAAGGGACAATCAACCAGTAAAAGACCATCAATACCTGCATTTTTTGCTGCGGGTAAAAAATCAGATGGTAGAGCAGATAATATCGGATTAAGATAACTGAATAAAATGATTGGAATATCACTCTGTTGGCGGATCTGTTTTGTTATCCATAAAACATCTGCTAAGCAAGTTCCTTTTGCCAATGATCGTTGCGATGCACGCTGAATGATAAGTCCATCAGCAATAGGGTCGGAAAAAGGTACGCCAATTTCTAGCATATTTACGCCGCCCTTAATTAGAGCAAGCGCTGCATCGAGTGTAGATTGCACGCCACCATCGCCCGCAGTTAAATAGGCCGTGTATGCCTTACCGTTTTGAAATAATTGTTGTATTCGCGATAGGGTTTTCATCTTAAATCACACACTTATCCATTAATTGTGGTAAATCTTTATCGCCACGACCAGATAAATTCACTAGCACAATCTGGTCTTTAGCAAGCATAGGAGCAATTTTAATTAAATGCGCTAAAGCATGCGCGGATTCTAACGCGCAAATAATACCTTCTGTTCTAGCTAATAATTTTAATGCATATATTGCTTCATCATCATTGGCTGCCACATATTCGACACGACGACGTTTAAAAAGTTCAGCATGTTGCGGAGCAACCGCAGGATAATCTAAACCGGCTGAAATCGAACTCGTCGGTGCAATTTGTCCATGCCGATCTTGCAATATAAAAGTGTAACAACCATGTAAAACACCCGGACTCGCAGTATAAAATCGTGCGGCATGCTCTCCAAGTTGCTTACCATGTCCTCCGGCTTCTACACCTATCATGCGTACCTCTTCATCGGAGAAAAATCCTGAAAATAGCCCAATTGCATTCGAACCCCCACCCACGCAGGCAATAACTATATTAGGATTGCTGCCAATTTGTTGCTGACATTGTTGATGGCTTTCACTCCCAATAACTGCTTGAAATTCTGCAACCATAGCAGGATAAGGATGTGGTCCTAATGCTGAGCCTAAACAATAATGCGTATCGCTAAACGATGAGGACCAATCGCGCAAAGCTTCATTCACTGCCTCTTTTAAAGTCGCTGAGCCTTGTTCGACCGCAACAATTGTCGCACCCATCAATTGCATGCGTGACACATTGCTTGACTGACGTTGCATATCTTTACTGCCCATATAAATCACGCACTTCAACTCAAGTCGCGCACAAGCTGCTGCCGTCGCTACACCATGTTGACCCGCTCCAGTTTCGGCAATGACACGCGTTTTACCCATCCTTTTGGCTAATAAACATTGGCCCAAGGCATTATTCAATTTGTGTGCCCCCGTATGTAATAAATCTTCTCGTTTTAAAAAGATTCTCGGTCCATTAATTTTTGCAGCAAAAGCAGGAATTTCTGTTAATGGCGTAGGTCTTCCGGCATAATTTTTTAAAAGAAAATTTAATTCCTGTTTAAAAATAAGATCTTTTTTAGCGTTATCCCAAGCAAAGATAAGTTCTTCGATAGGTTGCATTAATAATTCCGGAAGATATATTCCACCAAACTCCCCGTAACGACCTCTATTCTCAACTAAGAAATCTTTAGCTAACATGAAACTTGCCTCTTACGGATTGAATAAATTGCTTAATGAGAAAAATATCTTTCTTTCCTTTACTTAATTCAACACCACTCGATACATCGACGCCATTAGGTTGCATATCATTAATCGCTGCTGCCACATTAAATGCGGTCAGTCCACCTGCTAATAACCAACGAAAAGGTAAATGATAGTGAAAAGCTTGCTTAATTTTATTTCCCTGCCCAGGTTGACTATGATCAATCAAGATTAAATCCCGATCCGCATCAAGGAAACGCAAGCCTTCATCGGTTTGTAACTCACCTTGATTTGAAACCGTTTGCACATAGATCCGTTGGTATTCCCCAGGTAATAATTGATGGGATGCACGCGATGCGACGCCATGTAACTGAACGATATTTATATTAGTGAGTTCGCAGATGCATTGCATTTCAATCGCGGTATGATGAACAAATACGGCTACAGGCAATGCACCTGATGCTCTCACTGCTTGAGAAATACGTATAGCTTGTTCTATTCCAACATAACGCGGTGATAAGGGGTGAAAAATAATTCCAATCAAGTTAGCACCCGCTATAACCGCCAGTGATGCCATTTCGGCACTACGAATTCCACAAATTTTTATCAAGTAATTAGTCATAAGAACATTCCCTAATAAACTTTTCAGGATCATCCGATTTGACTAATGATTCACCAATTAATACGGCATTATAACCAGCCTGATAATATTCTCTTGCCAAAGCAGGATGCGTAATACCCGACTCTGCAACTTTAATAATATTATCCGGTATTGCAGAGACCATATGTAATGCATGCTGCGTATCAACAGTGAATGTCTTGAGATTACGATTATTAACTCCGATGATCTCTGCGCCACAATCTAAAGCGATCGCGAGCTCATTCTGATCATGAATTTCAACGAGTACATCGAGATTAATCGAACGAGCAAACTCCAGTAAGATTTTAGTTTTTTTTCCAAGAACAGCGATAATACACAACACTGCACTTGCTCCGGCAACGGCAGCTTCTGCAATTTGTATCTTATCGATAATAAAATCCTTACGAATAATTGGAATGCTTCGATCAGCTATTGCCTTTGACACTTGGATCAGATCAGTGATATCGCCAGCAAAAAATTTCTTATCCGTTAAAATTGATAATGCGCTAGCACCACCCGAAATATAACATTCTGCTAAGCTAATGGGATCTTGAATAGCGGCCAACTCACCTTTACTAGGTGATTTACGTTTAATTTCTGCAATCACAGAAAGAGCGGGAGCATTTAACACCGCTTTAAAGCTCTGTGGACGTTTCGGCACTAACTCGCCGCGCAGTACTTGTGTGATGGCATGATTATTATTGCTCGCCAATCGCTGGCGCAAATCGGCTACTTCACGCTGTTTTTCCATTAGAATCGCTGTAAGTCTGTTAGTCATGAGAAAATTCAATCCAGGCATTTAATAATCTTAAGGCTTTGCCGCTATATAAATTATCACTTGCGTGTAATAAAGCTTCCGAGATTGATGGATATAATCCATAAATGTAGAGAGCAACGGCTGTATTTAAAATAAGTGTATTTGCAATAGCTCCACGTTTTCCCTTAAAAGTATCTAACAACAGACGTGCATTAATTTCTGCCTCTCCGCCACGCAAATCGGTAATCGTGCAACGTTGCAAGCCAAACTGTAATGGATCAATCATATATTCATGTTTTTCTTGCTTGCTGACTTCAATAATTTTTGTAGGACCTACACAACTGATTTCATCTAAGCCCATGCTATGCACCACCACTGACCGATCGCTACCTGTTTGTAATAATACATCTGCCATAATTGGGAGTAATGCTTCATCAAGCACACCTAAAACAATATGGGCTGCGTTAGCAGGATTTAATAAAGGGCCTAAAATATTAAACGTGGTAGGGACATTTAATGTTTTTCGAAAAAGTCGCAGTGCTTGGGTCATGGGATGAAAATTCGGCGAGTAACAGAAACCAATGCCAATTTGAGCTATACTTTTGCTCACTTGATCGGGAGTTAATTGAATATTCACACCTAAGGCTTCGAGCACATCTGCGGAACCTGTTAATGACGATATCGAACGATTGCCATGTTTAGCGACTTTAATCCCACAACTTGCAGCAAGAATCGCGCTGCCTGTAGAAATATTTATGGTATTCGATGCATCGCCACCTGTTCCGACTATATCTAGCACGGCATGCTTGGTCGGCACCACTACCATTCTGTTGCGCAGAACTTTCACAATAGCTGATAATTCATCAGCGGTTTCATTTTTGGCTCGTAATAACACTAAAAAAGCTGCAATTTGTAATGGATTAATAGTCGGGCATAAGATCTCATCCACTACTTGTTGACAAACATGGCTTTGCAAATCTTCACCACGCATCAATTTTTCTATGCTGGATCTAAGCAACATCCGTTACACCTGTTTTTGAGTTTTTATTGCAGATGGCAAGAAATTCCCGTAATAAAAGTGGTCCTTCTGGTGTCAAAATAGATTCGGGGTGGAACTGGACACCATAAATAGGTAATTGATGATGTCGCACACCCATAATGACTTGCCGCTCATTTTCAGCGTCAATGATCAATGTAGAAGGTAAAGTTGCGCGCTCACTAATCAATGAATGATAACGACCTGCTTTAAATGGCTGAGTAAGCTTTTGATATAGGCCCGTTTGCTTATGAAAAATAATGTCATCTTTAC
This sequence comes from Rickettsiella endosymbiont of Miltochrista miniata, assembly GCF_964031245.1. Taxonomy (NCBI): domain Bacteria; kingdom Pseudomonadati; phylum Pseudomonadota; class Gammaproteobacteria; order Legionellales; family Coxiellaceae; genus Rickettsiella; species Rickettsiella endosymbiont of Miltochrista miniata. The sequence goes on along the minus strand of NZ_OZ035017.1, from coordinate 258,235 downwards.
CATGCACTATTTTTTCCGACTGAATAACACGTCCGCCTAAAGCAATGGTTATAGCTTGATGGCCCAAGCAAACACCTAACAATGGTGCTGAAAGTTCACCCGCTACTAAAGCATGAATTAAAGCAACGCAAATCCCTGCTGTTTCAGGTCGCCCAGGACCCGGAGATAAAATAATTCCCGCCGGTGACATTCGTTTAATATCATTGATAGTAATTTTATCGTTGCGAATAACGCAGACGTCGCTATAAAAAGATGCCACAGCTTGATAAAGGTTATAAGTAAAACTATCGTAGTTATCTATAATTAATAACATCTTATTCTCCCGCATGTGCTTGGCTAATGGCATCCAACATAGCGGATGCTTTTTGATAGGTTTCTTGTGCTTCGTCAGCAGGATTCGAATCATAGACAATACCCGCTCCCGTTCGAATGGTCGCTACCCCTTCTTGGAGTATGGCCATTCGAATAGCGATACAACTATCTAAATTCCCTAAAGAATCAAGACGACAGATAGCTCCACCATATAATCCTCGACTGGTAGTCTCTAATTCATTAATAATTTGCATGGCACGAATTTTTGGGGCACCACTAAGCGTTCCGGCTGGAAAAACAGCAGTAAAGGCATCTAAAGCATCGTACTTTTCTTGCAGTTCACCCATGACAGTCGATGTAATATGACTGACGTGAGAATAATGTTTTACTTGAAAAAAATCTTTTAACTGCACGCTACCAGGAACACTTACCGCACCGACATCATTCCTGGCTAAATCAACCAGCATCATATGCTCCGCTCGTTCCTTAGGATCATTTAGTAAGTCCTCTTCGATCGACTTATCACTTAGCTCTTTCTTACGTTTACGTGTACCTGCAATAGGATTCACGGTAATTTTTTTGTTATATACACTGACCAAGCGCTCAGGCGAGGCTCCGATAATGACATTTGCACCACTTGTAAAATAAAACATAAACGGAGCAGGACTAACTCGGCGTAATGTTGTATAGATATCTAAAGGAGAAATAAAATAGTTACATTTATAGCATCTCGAGATAACAATCTGAAAAGCATCGCCTCGGATAATAAAATTCTTAGCTTTTTCTACTTTAAGCATAAAATCCGCATCGGATATATCAACTTCGACCGAATCAGTTATTTGTCGTGTAGCCGGCACCTTTATTTCATAAACCGCTGTGCTTAAAAGTTCTATAATAGTGACTATTTTCTGTTGCGCCTGATAATAGGCTTGCTCTGGATCTGCCCCTACTGCAACCAAGTAACTAATTAACAGGGTTTGCTTTTCATGATTGAAACTAAGATTCAGAGCATAAAAATTAAATTCGATTAATGGCAATTTAGTATGAACGACTGGATGAATAGGTATTGCTTCAAAATAACGCACCGCATCATAGGTAATAAAGCCTATTGCGCTAGTAATTAAATCGGCTACTTCGGGTCGCGTCGCAAAACGTAGCTGTGACTGTAAATCCCGCAGCTCTGCCCATGGATGATTATCATCGACGTCATTTCTAGTCAGGCTTGCAATAGGTTCAAAACATATAAAAGAGTAACGAACGGCGTCTCTTTGATGGAGATCCTCAAACATGGCCCCTTCTGCTGCATAGGCTTTTTTCAACCGACAATAAATCTGGATGGGAGTTAGCTGATCAGCAGGAATCTCTTTGAAAACTGCTACTCGCTTGGCATCGTTGGCATACTGCTGAAATTCATCTAAGGGTAAAGCTTGCATCATTCGTAAAGTCTCGTTATGATATACTCTTGTAATGATACAGCGTTACAAGAGTATAGTCAATAATGAGTAGCGAAAAATGACTCTTATCGTAAATCCAAGCATAGCTTTAAGTGGGAGCGTCCTCTCACCCAGCTCGAAATCACACACTATCCGCGGCATGTTATTTGCATTACTTGCCAAAGGAGAATCAACTTTGCTTAATCCATTGAGCTCTGATGACACACGCGCGACTATCGAAGTATGTAAAGCGTTAGGAGCCAACATTCACCTAACCGCCCATAAGCTCAGCATACAAAGTGAAGGGCTAGCTTTCAGCTCTGCCGCCGCAGAAATCCACACCGGAAATTCAGGTATAACGACTCGATTTATCCTGCCATTATTAGGATTACGTAAAAATTATATCAACCCTATCCTCCTTAACTGCGACCAACAAATGCGGGCCAGACCCATTAAACCATTGGTCGATGCATTAAATCAGCTAGGTATGCATATCCAGTATCTTGAGTCAGCGGGGCATTTGCCGCTTTTAGTGAGCGGTACATTAAAAGGAGGGGTTACTGAGATAGCAGGCATTAGTTCTCAATATTTATCCGCTTTATTGATGGGGCTGCCGTGTGCTGAAAATAATAGTGTCGTCTCGGTAAAAGATTTACACGAACGTCCGTATGTTGATATGACACTCGAATGGTTGCAAGAACTAGGGATCAATTATACGCACCAGCGTGTTGCTAATATCGACACTTTTCACATCCATGGAAAGCAAGCATATAAGCCCATTCGTGCCTATATCAATGGTGATTTTTCCTCGGCATCTTATCTGATTGCTGCCGCAACGCTCATTCCAGGAGAAGTGCAAATACTAGGATTAAACAATAATGATGGACAAGGAGATAAACGATTAATAAGTATTTTACAAGAGATGGGCGCAGAGATAGAGATCAATCAAAATAATATAAAAATCAAAGGTGGCAAACCGTTAAGAGGGATGCGTATTGATGCCAATGATATCCCCGATCTATTACCGACTCTGGCCGTCATTGCCACAAAAGCAATTGGTAAAACTGAACTTTACAATGTCATCCAAGCACGTATTAAAGAAACCGATCGCATTCATTCCATGACATCAGGGTTGAGACAAATGGGTGCCAAAATAGAGGAAAATCCAGACGGAATCATCGTGCACCAAAGCAATCTAAAAGGTAGCTTGGTAAAAGGATTTGGTGATCACCGTACGGTAATGGCACTTACAGTTGCTGGAATGATCGCACGCGGAACAACATTGATAACAGACGCAATAGCCATTAACAAAACCTATCCAGATTTTGTTCCCTCCATGCAAAAAATAGGAGCAAACATAAGTCTGAAAAATACCGGTATTAATAATCCGATCATTCTAATCGGATTTAAACATGTAGGTAAAACAACGATAGGTAGACATTTAGCAAAAGCACTTAATAAAAGCTTTATTGATCTCGATCGAGAAGTTGAGATTTTACATAAAAAAATTTATCTCGAAACTTTTTCTTGTCGCGAAATTATGCAGTCACACGGCGAACACTATTATCGCCAATTAGAGTCAGAAGCATTACAACTAGCACTTAAATTACCAGCCTGTGTGATTTCTTTAGGCGGGGGAACGACTATAAGTCAGTTTAATCAAGACCTGCTAAAACCGCATCGTTTACTGCATGTGGTAGCACCACGTGGCATCGTGTTTGAGCGCATTATGATCGAAGGTCGTCCTAGTTTTTTTGATCCAAGTGAAGATTCTTATGAATCATTTAATCGTTTATGGGATGAACGCAGTGAAACTTACCAAAAATTGGCAGCTTTTACTATCAATAACAACCATTCTATTGATCATGCTGTCAACGAGGCACTTGTTCATCTCCAAATAAACTCGGAGCAAAACCACTATGTCTAAGTTATTACTATTACATGGAGTAAATTTGAATCTTTTAGGTGAACGCGATGCAATGCATTATGGCAATTTAACCCTCAAAGAGATTAGCGCTATCACTACCCAAGAAGCAAAAAAACATGGATTTAAAATCGTTTCCTATCAATCAAATCATGAAGGTAATTTAGTTAATAAATTGCAAGCGGAGAGCAAAAATTGCTTGGGCATCATTATTAATCCAGGGGCATTCACACATTATAGCTATGGTTTACATGACGCTCTAATTGATACTGGTTTACCAGTTGTGGAAGTACATTTATCTGATACGCAGCATCGCGAAGCATGGAGAAAACAATCCGTCATTGCACCGGCTTGTATAAAAATCATAAAAGGTAAGAAAGAACAAGGTTATCGAGAAGCGGTGAATACCTTAATGGAATATTTAAAATCATGAAAATAAACAGCAAAACACAATTAAATATGGTGATTGGTTATCCACTAGAACATTCGCAAAGTCCTATGTTACATACGTTTAGCTATCAATTACTCGGGATCAATGCAATTTTCTTAGCACAGCCGCGCTCGCTGCCGCTTAAATCATTAATAACGGTAATAAAAACGCTAGAAATTCCACTCACAGCAGTAACTTCACCTTTTAAAGAAAAAATTATTAACTATCTCGATCATTGCAGTGATGAAGTCAACGAATTACAAGCGACCAATACTATTATTCAACGTGATGGGAAATTGTATGGATACAACACAGATATTGATGGGATCAATTTTGCCTTACGCCATATCGCCGTCAGCAATAAAAAAGTTCTGATAATTGGTGCAGGTGGTGCGGCGCGAGGGGTGGCCTATTTTCTCAAAAAAAACCAAGCCCAACTTTTTTGGATAAATAGAACATCAAAAAAAGCAACGGTTTTAGCAAAAAAATTTGGTGGAAAGGTTGTTACCAGTAATGAACTAGATGGTCTGTCGATCGATATCATCATCAACACGACACCCCTTGGATTCTACCGAAATGTAGATACGTCACAGCTACCAGTATATATATTTAATCCAAAGCAAGTTGTGTTTGATATGGTCTACAACCCGTTAATGACTCCACTGTTAAAACAAGCAAAAAAACAAGGCGCAAACATTATTTCTGGTTTAGATATGTTTATAGGTCAAGGATTAAAACAAATCGAATTGCTAACCGGCCAATATCTTACGCCGACGATTATAAAAAAACTTAGAAAAATATTAATACAAGACCAAACAGCGACTTTTTTATGAATTATCTACAACTTAAAGAATTACCTCGCGTAGAAGAGATTATTCAATTATATCCTTTATCTGCCGAAGGACACCAAAAAATTATGCTCGACAGGCGAGAAATAAAGGATATTTTAGCAGGTCGAGATCGTCGCTTATTAATGATTATCGGCCCCTGTTCAGCATGGCCCAAGGATGCGGTGCTGGAATACGCAGAACGTTTATTAAAAGTGAATGCGCGCGTCAAGCAATCATTAAAAATTGTTATGCGTGTATATATTCAAAAACCCCGCACCACCAAAGGTTGGACCGGCCCGCTTAATCAACCTGATCCCTATGCTGAACCTAATATTGAAGCAGGCATGCATTATGTTCGCGAAATGATGGTCAAGATTGTGGAGCTCGGATTACCTATCGCTGATGAATGTTTATTTACGCATAATTCCCGTGGATTTTTAGAGTTGGTTTCATGGTTTGCGATTGGTGCCAGAAGTAGTGAAGATCATGAACATCGAATTTTTGCATCTGCTGCAGATTGTCCTGTGGGCATGAAAAATCCAACACATGGTGCTATCGATGTGAGTATCAACAGCGTCGTCGCTGCACAGCATTCACATATCGCTGCTATGCATGGCTATGAAATACGAACACCTGGGAATCCCTACGCCCATTTGGTTTTGCGTGGTTGCAATAAAATGCCAAATTATTCGCGCGCACATCTTGAATCTATAAAGCAACATATGCTGGCGCAGCAAATAAAAAACCCAGCGGTGGTTATTGATGTTAGCCATGATAATAGCTTGGTTAATGGAAAAAAAGATCATCGAGCACAACTTACTGCTATTTCTGAGATTATGCAGTACTTAAAAATGTTTCCGGAATTACGCCGTTTAATGAAAGGCTTCATGCTAGAGAGTTATTTAAAGGAAGGAAATCAAAAGCTTGAAGCTTGTAATTCTACTTCTATCGACTTAAATGGCTTATCGATTACCGATCCTTGTTTAAATTGGGAACAAACCGAAAATCTATTACTTACCTTAGCCCAAGAAGTACAATCATGTTAAATAAAATTTCTATGCCCATGCCTATCGAACAAAGCATAAACTGCCCTGTTATTATTGGGGCTAATTTATATGATTTTTCTGCTTGGTTACCAAGATTAGCATTCCAACAAATAGTTATTATCACTGACCATACTGTGAAAAAACTTTATGGCTTAGAATTACAAAAATGTTTGCAGCAAGCAGGCTACAAAAGTTTATTATTTTCGTTCCCAGCAGGTGAAAAATTTAAAACCTATAAAACTAAACAAAGGTTAGAAAATAACATGCAGTTACATGGTTGTAATCGGGATACGTTAATTATTGCCCTAGGTGGTGGTGTTGTAGGAGATCTGACCGGATTCATTGCAGCAACCTATTTACGTGGCGTCCCTTACATCCAAATTCCAACTACTTTGTTGGCTACAGTGGATAGTAGTATCGGCGGAAAAACGGGTATTAATACGCTATATGGTAAAAATTTAATAGGAGTTATTTATCAACCTTTATGTGTTGTTATCGATGTTATGTTATTAAAAACTTTATCCAAAAAAAATATGATTAATGGCTTAATAGAAGCCATTAAAATGTTTTTAACTTATGATGCAAAAGGCCTTTATTACACGGAATCAAATCTTAAGTATCTTATCCAAGGAAGTGCCCTATATTTGAATGAAATTGTCACCAAAGCAGTTAAAATTAAAGCCGCTGTTGTAGGTCGAGATGAAAAAGAACAAGGGGAGCGTAGCGTTCTCAATTTTGGCCATACCATCGGCCATGCCTTAGAAAAGATATCAAATTACACTTTATTACATGGATATGCGGTGGCTTATGGCATATTAGTCGAGGCAAATATTTCTTATTTATTAGGTTTATTAGATAGCAAAGCTTTATTAATAATAAAAAATCTGTTCGCACAATTAGGTATTTATGGAAAAGATCTACAAAAATATAAGCCAGCAGAAATCCTGCAGGCAACAAAAATCGATAAAAAAATTCGATTAGGGAAAGTACATTACGCACTATTAAATGACATTGGCAGTATCTATATTAATAATGGTAACTATGTTCATCCTGTTACAGATAAAATCGTCAACCTAGCAATAAAAAAAACAATTGAGGAATAATATGGCCGGCAATTCTTTTGGCAAATTATTTAAAATAACTAGCTGTGGCGAATCGCATGGGGGAGCTGTGGGCGTGATAGTCGATGGCTGTCCTCCAGGGTTGGAAATTTCAGAGCATGACATTCAATTAGAGTTAGATCGACGCAAACCGGGACAGAGTCATATTACTAGCCCCAGAAATGAACGTGACACCATTCATTTATTATCCGGTGTATTTGAAGGAAAAACCACTGGCACACCGATATTACTGCTAGCCTATAATGCCGATATGCGACCGGAAGATTATGAAGCATTAAAAAATGTATATAGACCGTCTCACGCTGATTTTACTTATATGATGAAATATGGGCGACGTGATTTTCGTGGCAGTGGCCGTGCCAGTGCTAGAGAAACATTGGCTAGAGTCGCTGCGGGAGCTATTGCAAAAAAATTCTTAAACCAAAAATTAAATATTGAAATTATTAGCTACGTAGAGCAAGTCGGTCATTTATCTACGCAAATCGATCATCAAACGATAACTCCAACCCAAATTGAAGCCAATATGATTCGTTGTCCAGACCCGATTTTAGCTGCACAAATGATTCAATTAGTAGAAAGTGTAAAAAATGAGGGTGATTCCATCGGGGGTGTCATCAAATGTGTGATACGTCACGTTCCTCCAGGGCTAGGTGAACCTGTGTTTGATAAATTATCCGCTGATTTAGGCAAAGCAATGCTGAGCATAAACGCCGTAAAAGGATTTGAAATTGGATCAGGATTCAGAGGAGCTGGCATGTGCGGTAGTGAACATAATGATCAAATGATCATTAAAAATGGCAAACCGTCATTTACCTCTAATCATGCTGGCGGCACCTTAGGTGGTATTTCTACCGGTGAAGATATTTATTTTCGTGTTGCATTCAAACCGACTTCGAGCATTAGCAAACCACAACAAACACTTAACTTACAAAACGAGATGCTGGAGTTAGTTACCGAAGGCAGACATGATCCTTGTGTTCTACCCCGAGCTGTCCCTATTGTTGACGCAATGGCAGCCTTAGTCATTATGGATCATTATTTACGCTCTCAAAAGTATACGCTTCGCACTTGAATTTAACGCTCGATAGAGCTTTTTTGTAGAAACTCATATATCGCTTTAATCCGATATTCAATGAGTTTTTTCCCTAACGCTGCGCCAGTAATACCCGATTTTTTTATCTTATTGGCAGATACTTTTTTAGCCGCAGTAAAAGCCGCTAACACTCTATCTTTTTGCAAATAAATGATTTTGCCTAGTCCAGAATAAGCTTGAAAGTCTGCTTCACAAACCAATAAAAACTGATCTAAGCGTGAAGACTGCCTAAATGCATCGGTTTTTTCTAGTAACATATACAAAGATTGAGCATCTAGATCTAATGCGCGGTGACAAAGTAGATGATAAGCCGCCGCTGTGGCGGCAAGTAAAGCATAGGCACGAGGTATACGATAGCGCTGACATAAGGCTTGTATCTTATGAATTCCCGCTTCGGTTTCTTCTTTTGCAACACCCTTACCTAAATCACAAAGTATTGCTGCGAAACGTACTTGTGGATCATCCGTTAATGCCACCGCTTTTTCCAAAACAGCTAAATAGCTATGTTGCCCTATAGAACGTGGATCCGCTATACGTTCATATTGTACATATAATTCTTGCAATTCTGGAAATAACACTGCTAATGCGCCACACTCATACAAAGTTTTAATAAAAGCTTGAGGCGCAGGCTCAGTGAGCGCTCTGGAAAATTCTTGCCAAACTCGTTCTGAAACCAACGCCTGCACTTCGCCGATAGATACCATAGCTTTCATTAGCTCCATGGTTTCTTTAGCCACTCGAAAACCTAATGGCGAAAACCTCGCCATAAAACGTGCTACGCGTAAAATACGTACCGGATCTTCGCTAAAGGCAGGAGAGACATGTCGTAATAGCTTATTATCAATATCTTTCTGGCCTTGAAAAGGATCGATAATATGACCACTGTTATTTTGCGCCATGGCATTAATAGTCAAATCTCTACGTTGTAAATCGTCCTCGAGCGTCACATCAGGCGCTGCATAGCAGGAAAAACCTTTATAACCAGGCCCAATTTTGCGTTCTGTACGCGCTAATGCATATTCTTCGTGAGTTTTAGGATGAAGAAAGACTGGAAAATCCTTGCCAATCAAGCGAAATCCTTGCTTTAACATTTCCTCAGGACTTGCGCCCACGACGACATAATCACGTTCCTTTATCGGATAACCCAATAATTGATCACGCACTGCCCCACCAACTAAATAAATTTCCAAAACAACTTCCTTCAATATTTAACTTCTTGCCCATAAAGCATAAAGAAAGTTATAAACTAAACTATCAACTTTGCCAAATTTATTGATTTATGAGTTCGTTAATGAATTTGTTCCTTCTAAAGTCGGCAATAAACTAGCTTGATTATTAACAAGCGGCGAATTTTTTCCATATGTGTTTTTTCAAAAGCCTCGCAATTTTCCTTAGTTACTGAATGTGCCCTTCACAAAAATTCGCACTTACTTATGAACCTGCCTTACTAATTACACAATTTTATTTGTAGACTCGAATATATTTACCGTGCAAAAACCTTTTGATGCTCTGTGTTTTCCGGCAAAAGACTAACCGAATTCAATGGAGGGTTATCACTATTCCCACTAAAAATCCCACAGTTTACAAGATCTCCTATTATGCCTTGCGTCATTTTACCTGGTAAATAAATTACCTTTTGTACACCGTTTAATTGTTCATTATTTACCAGTATCAAAGCAGCTTGCTGCGCTGTAGGATTACCTTCCACAGCCTTACCCCCTACTGCTAAAGCCTTCCATTTACCTACTAAAGTTTGATTTTGTGCTTTTCCTGTTACTTCAATAGCTTCTGCTTCGGCATTTGCTTTGATCTTAATAGCTTCTGCTTCGGCATTTGCTTGCATTGTAATAGCCGTTGCTTGTGCTTCAATAAGTCGGCTACTTGCCTTTTGTTTCGCATCAGCCTCTTGAATTTGATTGCCGGCTTCCATATTAGCTAATTTAGCTTGCGTTTCAGCAAACAGGAGAGACTGTGAAGCAATAGTTTTAGCTAATTCCTGATCCTGTATGCTTAACGATTCAATTCTAATATTAAAGATATCTATTCCTAAATCATGGATCCCATGACGCTGTAATTCCCGAATAAAGGCATCATGCATTTTTGAATAAAAAGAATAGGGGGGCGGGGATAACTCTGAATTATTTAAATCTTGCTGAGTACTGGAACTAGAACTGGCATTATAGGCAGGCGTAGAACTTTGGCCAATTTCTTTAAAGGTAGAATATAGCTGTATCATGGAGGTACTTATCTAAAAGGTTAGGATCAATTTTCTTACATACTTTTTCAGTATTAGTAATTCGATAAAATACATCAGCTTTGATTTTCAGGGGGACATAATCACTGCTCTCATAGATAGCTTCTGGTAATTCCATAATACTATCTTGAGTCGATATAATTTTTATTAGTTTAGAAGGCGGGACGATAAAATGAACCCCTGGCTTTTTCATCACTAGGCGTCCTTCCTCATCATAAATAACCCCTTCTGTTCCTGTCCTAATTGAGACCAACTTACCAGGATCCAGTTCATTGATTTCCCTTTCCAAATCTAAAAATTTAATAAATTTGGTCGTGGCAAGGGGGATCATATGGAACCCTGGCGTCAAGAATAAATGCTTTCCCGTCTTAGTATCCTGAGCATAACCTAACTGACCTTCTTGAACCCGAACCAATTTCATTGCACCATGTTGAATGTAAGGCTCGTCTATTCTTCTTTTACCAACAAATTCAGTGGTGGGCGCGAGCATTACATGCCATCCTGGTGGTAGCATTTCAGCTTTTCCAGAACATAACACTAAACCTATCTCTCCTTCATTAACTAGGTGCATTCTAAAAATAGATATAGGTAAAGTTAATAAAGCGATTAGGAAACGTAAACATCGTTCTGCAAACGAATAGGTTGTAAAGTGAAGTTCATCACTGTTACAACTTTTAACAACATAGTCCTTAATCGCATTATAGAGTTGATTGCCTACTGGATTAACGGAGAACAAACCCTGTAATTTTTCGTAGATATCTTGCTCCAAAAAATTCAAGTTTTTTAATGAATCAACAAATTCTTGAATAGGCTCTCCTGTTTCCAAAGAAAACCATTCTGCATTTTCAGTAATTAGAATAGAAGGAGACTCTTGTAAAATAGAAAGCTTCTCCTCCAGAGCATTGGGATTCTGATTGGGATTCTTTAGAAAAGAATCTTATTATTAATCTGGTCGTTGTCTGACAATAAAAATGATTTATCTGCCCCAACAGTAATTGTATATCCCATAGAAAATCCCTCATTCAGCAAACTAATAATGTTCTAATTAAAAAGTATAATGCGAATTTAGAGATAAGGGCAATAAAAATGTTTCCGTCGCAGAAATTCTGAATTCACATTAATTAAGCTTAACATAAGACTAGTATCATAAAAGAATATTTAAAATTAATTTTTAATATTTTAAACTTCAAGTTCTATAAATATTTAGTATCGAACTTGATATTCTATTTTTTTGATTTGGATTTATTTCTTGATGGTTCTCTTTAAAAAAAGAAAAATTATCCGATCTTTTAGAAAAAATATTTTTATTTGGCAAAGACAAATTTGACTGCATTACAGAATCAGCATGCAAACTAACCATTGGATCAGATATATATTTAAGTTCCAAACTTAAAAGGCTTGCTAAAAATAGTAGGTTTTTATTAGTTTGTTCTAAAACTTCTAACCTACTATCTAGATTTTTTGCCATTTCGAACCGATTTCGTTGTCTACTGTGCAAGTGATAGGTAATGAGATTAGCAATGCCATTTATAATAATTAAGGGAATGAATATTAGCAAAATAGGTAAAGTCAGCGTCTTAACAAGCGCATGGATTCCTAGATTACTCTTCCATACAATTTGTTGAGTTAAGTTATATCCATAAAAACTACCTCCCGAAAATGCAAAGAGTCGATTTAAAAATTTTTTTAAATTTTTAAAAAAAAGGCCCGAGTCACCTAATACTTTGTCTTGTTCTGAGAAGTTATAAACATTTTTTTTAAGCATATAGCTATTAAATAAATTATAAAATTTATTATTTAAACCATCAAGTCCATTTTTCTTGAAAAAAGTTTTAAACTCGAGCTCTAAAAAACAAATATTATCCTGTAAATATTCAAATTTTTTCCATTTTTCTATTTGAATAATTTGTTGCTTACCATATTGATCTTTAAAACAATAACCACATTTTTCGTTAAGCTGATTTAAAATAGTTCGTTGATAGAAGTCTTCTCTAGCGCGAAATTCACATAGATGGTCTATCAAAAAAAAAGTAGCGGCAATTAAAATTAAAACTCCCACTACTAAAGGAGAAGCGATGATAGTCGCCAAACTAATCGCACCGAAAAGCATTAAAACACTATAAATAGCCCAAGTTAACAAATAAGTATAAAGTACAATGCTGGTCAAATTAATCGTTAATGAGGCTATAAATTGTGTTTTAGGATAGACCTCTGTTAAATAATGATACAATTTGGATTCTTGAATACTTAAATTAGGGAGATAAATGGGATCAAAATTTTTCTGAATACTTAAAATTGAATTTAAAAATTCATTTAAATTTAGATTTTTTTTGGTTAAATCATAAACTATTTCATGAATTAACTTAAATTCATTTTTGTTTTTTTCCTCATTAAATACCTCTATCTTTACCAATTCAAGAATCTGTTCCGCTTCATCTGTAGAAATTTGTGGAAAGATTATCGAATCTCTTTTAACCAAATAAAAAAGTCGAAAGATCAGATAACTAGCTAAGGATATACCTAAGACTAAAAAAATAATTGGATAGTTATACAAAGATAAAGAAAAAAATAGTAGTAAAAAACTAATCCAACTTAACAAATTGGCGTGGCTACTCAGTCCATACCAAATCAATGAAAAAAATTGCATTGGTTTATTTTTAATTACAAATTTATTTATTTTCTCCCAAATCGACGTAATCGAATAAATTCTAACCGCTTCTGTCTCTTTTAAAAAATAAACGTATAGTTCTTTAACTATTTTAGCTTGTTTCTTTTTAATTTTTTTTATTTCTTGCTGAATAGAAACATAATCTACTTCTAGAGCAATAAGCTGATTAAATTGGTTAATGGCAGCTTCGTTATCCAAGCTAGTTATCGCTGAAGAGATATCGGAATCTGTTAATGTTTCTTCTTTATATGTTTTTAACAGGGCGAGTTTTGCTAGCTGCGAAAGACGCTTTCTTTCTAATTGAATGTCTTTTTCAGCTAAAGCTTTACTAGAAACTTTCTTTTTAATTTCTTCATCAATTAGTATTGATAATATATTTTCAAATTCGAAATAGTTTTTTCTATGCAGAACTACACAACTCTCATCTCTATCGTCAATAACCCAAGGATTGGTTTTATCTCTGGAGTAAAATAATAACCGTTCATTATACTTTCTTATTAAATAGAATCTTTTATATACTGGATCTTTTTCACTCTCACTCAGGAGCTCATCAGAATTTTTAAAGTCATGAATAGAAAATAAATAATTCCAACTATTACTTTTACATTTTCGATAATCTGCAGAAAAATTTTTGGAGAAATTCAAAAACCAAGGAAAGGCGGTGGTATCATTTAATTGATCCACTGCGGTCATCTTGCCCATAAAGCTAGGAAACTTCTTTATTTCATTCAAAATTGAAATAAATTTTTCACGATAAGCCACTCAGTATTTTTTTATTATTTTTAGTAAACTGAAGTGGCTTAGATTAAATTAAATAAATAAAAAGATCTAGTATAAAAAACTTTAATTTTTTGGACAAAATAAAGATTTACTACCATCTTCTTTCCATTCTGCTTGGATACAATGCGGCCCTATATCTTCATAGTATTTATCAGAAAAATTGGCCGTCAAGATAAGCCGATTTCCGAATTGCGTTTGTTGCACTAAACGATCATCGGTTAGCCAATCAAACGTAGTTAGCGGCTCTATACCGGTCATTTGATGGAGTGGCGAGAAAAAATTATAGTAATCAACAAAGTATTTTTTATTTTTTTGTAAGGTTTTTTGGTCTAACACCCAAATTGGAGGAACGTTATAAAGATTTTGTAACAATGCTTTAGTTTTTCTAATCGCGGGAATCTTCAATTCATTTAATTCCCAGCGATCGGTAGTAATTACTGAGTCATGAAATACAGCTTCATACAGGGGTAATCTATAACGTGGATTGTAGGAGGAACGAATAAACTCATCCGGTGCATTATAGGGTTTAAATAAAACTTTTGGCGCTTCATCAGGCCACCACCCACCAAATTGTTTTTTATTTTTTAAAGACGGCCAAAAAGCTTCTGGAAATACCAAGAAAGCACCATTATTATAGGCGATAGTCGGATTCGCCCAAGACAATCCAGTTTCAGAACCTAGGACTATTTTTTTAGTGCTGCTAATATAGCGCATACGTTTTAATAAATTATTTAAATCTTGCTCACGTGTCATAGGATGTTGTTTTGAATAATCGTCGGACGGTGGACCTGAAGCATCGCAATCTAAAAAAAGACTATTATCCCCCTTAAACATCACCGCATTGAGCTGATTAGCTATATTTTTTTCCTTCGGTTCTCTTAATCGTAAGGCCTCAGAGCTTAAATAACAGCCCCGTTTATGAAATCCCAGCAAAATAGCTCCATCGGCGTTTCGAATACAAGCCTCAGGCCATAAATGATTAGTCCAAATTGAAGTAATACTATCGGAGGTTTTTGGATTTTGTGCATTCGCAAAACTATCGTAAGGAGCCACTAAATAGCCCCTACTTTCTGCGGTACGCACATAGTCCTGATTGACATTATCCTCTTCACTAAAGCTCGTACCATACCCATAACCTATCCAAGCATGTTTAATTCCAAGTCGATTTAATTCATCCAACATAGCCAAATTCCTACCATCACCGTAGACCCAGATATGAAAAGCGCCTAATAATTTATTCACATTGGCATTTTCTAGAATTTTTTGTTTGAGTGAAACAAATTTATTTTCGTTGATAAGTAAATTGCGATAGTCCAGCGCGGGGCTTATTGGAGTGTCGCCAGTCAGATGTACTAATAAAGTATATTCAGGGAAATGCGATCTTTTTAAAAAATGATGTTCATTCATCACATAAAGTTGGGTTTGTTTTTCACGGACTTGTGCATCGGTATCAACATCATGGTCGTTCCAAATATAACTAACATAATTTTCATCTGAATATTCTATTGCCCAGAAAGGAATGCTTAAGGACAAATTTGGGTATTTATTGAACTCTTTACGCCAGAATGTATCATGATTAGGAATATATAAACCTTCCCCATCTGGAAGAACCAAAGCTTTAGCTTGTGGGGTTAATCCTGCTAGAGGCCACTGAAAAGTTTGTTCTTTATTGGTTTTAAAAGAAAATTTTAGACCTTGTTCATCTACAACTACTTTAACTTGCATTTTAAGATGCGGGTAAGTCCATTGAGCGGTTTTATTATCGATTTTTAGATCTTTTACTTCATCAAAAGCGAGTGATGCTTGTGTCAAACTAATCGCTGCAGCATCATCACTGGGAGCAACCGAAATAGCCAAGGTTGCTGGGTCAATAGTAAATTCGCCGGTTCTGGCTTTTAAGGTAAAGTTTTCTTTAGCGAATACTAGTGAGGTGGTCAATAATAAACCCAGAAAAACAGGCCAGAATTTTTTAAACATCATTTAAAATTCCAAATAGCAAGATTAAATGCGCTAATTGTATAGCGAAACGACTATACGGTCAAAATATTTACAGCCGTGTAAGCTTTCGATCAGGAAGAGATAGTGGATTAAAAATCTCCATTTGATTTTTATTTAAATAAATTCTTTAGATATTCCTCTAAAAATAAATAATTATCTGAATTAATGCGAAATCCGACATAACCATCGGGCCTGATGACATAAATTGCAGATGCAACCACTCCATATCGTTTAAAAAGTAGCTCGTTAGCTGGAGATAAAACGAAAACATGAACCTGCATCCAGTCTTGATAATTTTTTATAAAAGCATTTATTTTTTCTATGTGCTTATCGATTTGTTCCTCTTTAGTCTCAAAACAAAGTATATTAAAAGGTTTGTGGCTTACTAATTTAAATAGGGTCGATGAATTGGCGGATGCATTGGGCGCGCGATATCCCGGACATGGCCCCCCTTTAAATACTTGGTGAGATTTTTCTATGACCTCATAGTTAAACGGATTTTTAGCATAGTGAATATTCAACTGCGACATAAACCAGAATAAACGCTTTTCTAAATTTTTCTTTGAAAAAAGAAACGAAATAACAAAAGGTAGTAACCAATTTCGTAGTTTGGAAATAAAAAACCCATTTGCAGTGAGTAAAGAAAAAAACTGATCCGTCGTTTTTAATAAAATTTTTCCCACTGGATGCCTTTCTGTCTCATAAGTATCTAATAATTTAATGTTAGTACCCTTTTTCAATACTAAAGCTAGTTTCCAAGCAAGATTAGTGACATCTTGTATTCCGGTATTCATACCCTGACCTCCTACCGGACTATGAATATGTGCTGCATCCCCTGCGAGAAAAGCACGGTGTTGATAATATTTCGTTACCCCACGATGATGTAATCGAAATTGAGATATCCAAATTGGGTTAACTAATTTTACAGAAACTTGGGTCAGCAAACTGGCCAAATGCTCTAATTCTATTAAGTTCGGGGTAGTTAGTTTTTCTTCAGTATGAGCTGCGCGTTTTGCTAACATAATGCGGCTAATTTGCCTAGTAAGCGGAATATGCACGAAGACCCCATCTTTTCCTAGGAAAAAAAGAAATTTGTTTTGCGAATAGGGCCATTCAATATTTGCATCAACTAAATTAAAAATTTGTGGGTAAGCATTTCCTTCAAATGTAAAATGAAGCGTATGACGTGTGCTACTATGTGCACCATCGCAACCAATGATGTAGGCGCAATTAATTTTTTCAGTGCTTCCGACCATATTGTCTTTAATAGTTGCCTGCACACATTTAATGTCTTGCGTAAAAGTAATTAATTCTTTTTGGCGCTCAATATAAATACCTTTTTTTTTCTAAGAACTCAATCAGGATACGTTCGGTTTCTGTTTGCGGAAGAAAATAGACGGAAGGAAAGGGGGTGTCTTGATGCTTGAAATGCTTAAACTTTATTTCTATTTGTTTCTTCCCGTTAATAAAAAAAGCAAAATCCACATTCGAACGCGCTAATTTAAGAAACTCATCAACAACACCTAAGTTTTGGAATATTTCCATCGATTTAGCTTGAATAGCGAATGCTCGCGATTCATGCACTCGATCCCGTTGCTTATCCAAAATTCTAAATTTTACGTCATAACGCAATAGCTGACAGGCCATCATCAGCCCCGTGGGGCCTGCTCCAACAATCAATACTTCGGTATTCATAAAAAAACTATAGTCCAGGCTTTCATGAAATAAAATGACCGCGCTATAATGGTCAAATATTTTGCTTGCTAAAATTTTTAAGGAGAATTAATTGCATACCCGTTATCAATCGTTACTACCCCAACATAGCCTATCCCGCTTTGCGGGATGGATAGCTAACTGTAAACAAACTTGGATTAAAAACAGACTAATCCATGGATTTATACGGCATTATAATGTCGATATGACGATAGCGAAGGAAGAAAATCCCGAACATTATATTAATTTTAATGATTTTTTTACGCGATTATTGAAACCCGAAAAGCGTCCGATTTCCAGTAATGCTACGGATATCGTATCGCCTGTAGATGGCACTATTAGTCAAATTGGCGATATTAATGAAAATCAGCTGATTCAAGCCAAAAAAATAAATTATAACTTACAAGCCTTATTAGGCGGCTCTACAAAACTGGCCGCAGAATTTCAAGGAGGGCAATTTGCAACACTTTATCTAGCTCCTCCAGATTACCATCGCGTACATATTCCATATAGCGGTGAACTGAAAGAAATGATTTATGTTCCGGGACGTTTATTTTCAGTAGATGCTCAAACTACTACTGAACTTCCCAATTTATTTGTTCGTAATGAGCGGGTTATAACCTTATTTTCCACGCCTATAGGTCCAATGGCGGTTATTTTAGTCGGCGCTATGCTTGTTGGCAGTATCAATACTCCATGGGAAGGAATTATCGCTCCTGCTTCCAAACGACATATTTATCATTGGCATTATCTAGACAACAAAATTTCATTACTTAAAGGACAAGAAGTTGGGCAATTTCAATTGGGCTCCACAGTTATTATTTTATTCGCGCCCAACCGTATGAAATGGTTAAATCATTTATCGGGGAAAAAAGTGAAATTTGGTGAAAATATTGGTCAGACAATATAAGATGTATCTACATTAATGGCTATAATATTTTTTCGATGACAAAAAAAGTTGAGGTCGCCCATGACTATGCCACAAGAAAAAACTGTTTCAGCATCGGCTGTGCATGATCATACTTATAAAATATTTCCTAATGACTTGAACTCAACAGAAACCGTTTTTGGTGGCTTAGTGATGTCCACACTCGATAGAGTCGCTTCTGTAGTTGCTGAGAGACATAGCCAAAGGCCTTGTGTAACTGTTTCTGTGGATGCTATGCATTTTTTGCAACCTGCAACTCGAGGAGATATTTTAATTTTTCAAGCTGCTATTAACCGTAGCTGGACCAGCTCAATGGAAATCGGCGTACGCGTTCTTGCTGAAGATTATCGTACCGGCACACGGCGTCACATAGTATCTGCGTATTTTACTTTTGTAGGTACAGATGAGCATGGCCGCCCAGCACACGTTCCTAAAGTTATTCCTGAAACGAAAGATGAAATGAGACGTTATGAAGAAGCGGGCAAGCGACGTGAACGACGACATCAAGCATCAAGGAAAAAGGACTGACGAATAATAAATACTAAATCAATAATTTAAATCCTCTTGAACCTACCTTTCGGTTAACTGTTCTAGGATGACAATTAACAAAAATAAAAGAATTTTTGGAGAGATTATGACGATACAAATATTACCTATTTTGGCTTTTAAGGATAATTATATTTGGTGTCTTATCAATGAGGAAACAAAACATTGCATCATTGTCGATCCAGGTGAAGCTAAACCCGTACTTACGCAATTAAAGCAGTTAAACCTTAAACTTGATGCACTTTTCATCACGCACCATCATTGGGATCATACCAATGGCATTCGTTCTATTTTAAAGCTACATGAGGTTCCTGTATTTGGACCTGCAAGAGAAAAAATAGCCGGAGTAAACCACCCAGTCGATGAAGACGATAAAATTGAATTACCTAATTGGCCTGCTTTTGAAGTACTTGCTATTCCTGGCCACACCTTAGGACATATTGCTTATTACGGGAACCATCTTTTATTCTGCGGCGATACCTTATTTACCGCGGGTTGCGGTCGATTATTTGAAGGTACGGCCGAGCAAATGTTGAATTCTTTGAATAAACTGGCTCAGCTCCCGGATGAGACCCAGATTTATTGCGGCCATGAATATACGCTAGCTAACCTACACTTCGCTCAAGCAGTGGAACCCAATAATACTTATATCAAGGAACGCTTAGAAAGAACTAGAGAATTACGTCAAAAAAATGTAGCTAGTGTACCCAGCCTCCTATCTGAAGAACGTCTGAGTAATCCTTTTTTACGTTGTGATAATTCAGAAATAAAGATGCGCACAGAAAAAAGAACCGGAAAAAAACTTGCAACTCCGGTTGAAATATTCGCTTATCTTCGCCAATGGAAAAATAATTTTAAATAAGTTAACTCACAGCAATTGGATTTTTGGCAAG
Source organism: Rickettsiella endosymbiont of Miltochrista miniata (assembly GCF_964031245.1). Lineage (NCBI taxonomy): Bacteria > Pseudomonadati > Pseudomonadota > Gammaproteobacteria > Legionellales > Coxiellaceae > Rickettsiella > Rickettsiella endosymbiont of Miltochrista miniata. The sequence continues at coordinate 238,266 of NZ_OZ035017.1, read as the reverse complement.
ACGCTGCGATAATGAAGTAACCTTCATTTCTTCAAGATACATGAGAATTGCGATCCCCGCGATACACAGGCAATGTCAAGTGCAAAGAGTATATTTAGCTTTTTTTTGTCGCTCAATTTCTTCTAACACCTTATATCGAAATCTAAATGGGTAATGTACAGCGGAAAATAACTCATTGGTCCCACTAACCCCACGAATACGAACTGACCCATAATCGAAAATACGGCCCATAATACTTTGGCTAATTTCCACCCCTTCAATCCGATCCAAGGAATTTTCAAAAACATAGCGACTGATAAAGCCTGATTTCATGATGACCCGTTTATCGGTTATGCCAAACTCAGAAGAGTAGTAAACGATGAGCCCAGATAGGAGAGCCGCTAAACCTAATAAAGAAAAAAGACTGAGGATAAATACAGAATGGCGAGCCCCCATTATCAAAAAAGCGGCAATTAAAGCCAAGCCAATTAGCGATTTAAAAACAACAATCCAATGAGGATGACTGCGATATATAACTTTTTCATCCGGCAAGAGCGTTTTATCGATATAGCTCATAAGGACCTCTTATTATTTTACTTAATACTTATATGAGTAGAACGGAGCTATAGTAGCCAAACTTATGCTATTTTGCTATGCTTTTCGCCCATGAATTCTCAATTAATACTAGAAAAACTTAATTTACACGTTAAACTAGGCCATACAATCGAAGAACGGCTCTTACCGCAAAGGGTTATTTTACAAATAAAGCTGGGTTTTGATCGTTTGCCTGATGCCTGTACCAACGATAATTTAATAAATACCATCTGCTATGCGGATCTGGCGGATGATTTACAGCAATTCTGCAATGATCGATCTTTTAAGCTTATCGAAGCCTTAGCATATCAACTCTATCAATTTCTTAAAGTTAAACTATCTGAAAAAATAAATGCTAAAATTAATATTTTTTTGTGTATCACCAAAAATCCTCAATTAGCTTCACTAGAACAAGCTAGCTTTTCAATCAGCGACTAATCCTACTTTCTTCATCAACGGTATAATTAACTTTATATTTTGGTTAAACTATTAAATTAATAAAAAGAAATTTCTCTCAAAATATAAATTTCAAGCTTTCAAAAGCTTTTTACGAATAATTAATCATTGAAAAGTTAGGATTAATGAACTCCTCCAATAAGAAGCAAAAGTTTTGCAAGAGGTCTTATGAAAAGTAGCATCGATTTAGCTCAACACACGCCAATGATTCGTCAATATCTGCAATTAAAAGCTCAGCATAAAGATAAATTATTATTTTATCGCATGGGAGATTTTTACGAATTATTTTATGAAGATGCCATCAAAGCCGCAAAATTATTAAACATTACGTTAACTAAGAGAGGGCAATCCGCGAGTCAAGACATTCCCATGGCAGGTGTACCTTTTCATAGCGTCGAAACCTACTTGGCCAAATTGGTAAAACTTGGCGAATCGATTGCTATTTGCGAACAAATAGGTGATCCGAATCTATCCAAAGGTCCTATGGAAAGACAGGTTACACGTATTATTACACCAGGAACACTGAGCGATGAAGCATTATTAGAAGATAATCAAAGTTTGCTACTTGCGCTATATAATCACAATGAAGAATTTGGGCTTTCTTATTTTGATATGGGAAGCGGCCAAATTCACATTCTACAGATTACCGGTGAAGAAGCGCTTGCCAGCGAATTAGCACGACTCAACCCCTCCGAACTCTTAATCAGTGAAGAGCATAAAACCGAACAACTATTAAAACCTTATAAAACTATCCGTCGCCGCCCGCCCTGGGAATTTGATTTAACTACTGCAACTCATTTATTAACCCAACAATTTCAAGTGCGCGATCTAAGTGGTTTTGGCTGCCAGGATTTGCCTTTGGCACTACAAGCCACTGGTTGCTTATTAAATTATGTCAAAGACACGCAACGTGCTCAATTAAAACATATTCAGCCAATACGTATAGAAAGACGTGAAGAAAGTATTGTATTGGATGCTACCACCCGACGTAATTTAGAGTTAACGATCAATTTACAGGGCGAGAAAAGTAATACGTTGATGTCCATTCTAGACAAAACGGCAACGCCTATGGGAGGTCGTTTACTTAATCGATGGCTGCATCGCCCTTTACGTAAGATATTTGGCGTAGAAGCGCGACAAGGCGCCATTAAAGATTTATTAGCAACACTATCCTATATCAGCTTACACTCGTTGTTAAAATCACTCGGTGATCTTGAACGTATTATTACACGGGTTGGATTAAAATCCGCGAGACCGCGCGATTTAAGCCAATTACGTCTGGGCTTAGCCATTTTGCCAGACATTCATAACAAACTTGCTCCTTGCTTAAAAGCTCAAAACTCTGAAAAAAAATCAGAATTGCTTATAGCATTAAGTCAACATATTAAAACATTTCCTCAGTTATTTCATTTATTGCAGCAAGCTATTGTTGAAAATCCTCCTGCGGTTACTCGCGAAGGCGGAATGATCGCTAAAGGATATCATGCTGAACTTGATGAGCTACAAAACCTAAGTGCTCATGCCGGACAATATCTGATTGACTTAGAAAAACGTGAACGAGAGCTTTCAGGCATCAACACGCTGAAAGTGGGCTTTAATCGCGTACATGGTTATCACATCGAAATAAGTCGTGGGCAAGCCAAACATGTGCCCGCACATTATATTCGTCGGCAAACACTCACTAATGCAGAACGTTTTATTACACCTGAGTTAAAGGAATTTGAGGATAAAGCCTTAAGCGCCCATTCTAAAGCGTTAAGTTTGGAAAAAAAACTTTACGATGAATTACTCGATAAACTAGCCATTTACTTAACCGATTTACAAGAAACCATCAATGCCGTAGCCGAGTTAGATGTGTTGACCTGTTTTGCAGAACGAGCAATTACTCTCAATTTAACTTGTCCTTTATTAAGTAAAAATCCAGGCATCCATATCGAAGAAGGTCGACACTTAGTTATCGAACAAACCTTAGATACCCCTTTTGTAGCCAATAATTGTCATTTGACTCCTGATCAACGCTTATTAATCATCACGGGTCCAAACATGGGTGGAAAATCAACCTATATGCGACAAACGGCCTTAATTTGTCTATTAGCAATGATAGGTTGTTTTGTTCCTGCAAAAAGCGCTACGATAGGCCCCATTGATCGTATTTTCACCCGAATCGGAGCTGCTGATGATCTTGCTAGCGGTCGTTCAACCTTTATGGTAGAAATGACAGAAACCGCCGCTATTTTACATAATGCAACTGAGCAAAGCTTAATTATTATGGATGAAATTGGACGCGGTACCAGTACTTTTGATGGACTCGCTTTAGCTTTTTCTTGTGCTGAATATTTAGCAAAGCATGTTAAAGCTTATACCTTATTTGCTACTCATTATTTTGAGTTGACTGGTTTGACTAAAGAAAACACAGTCATAAGCAACTACCATGTCGATGCAAGAGAACACGGTGATAGCATTGTATTTTTATATACCGTCAAGGAAGGGCCAGCAAATCAAAGTTATGGTTTACAAGTAGCGCAGTTAGCAGGCGTTCCTAAACCTGTTATCCAGCGCGCCAGAGAAAAACTTATGGAGCTTGAGGATCACTCTCATACAAAATCCAATAAAATAAACCCATCTACCACTCCACAGAAACTCTCTGTTAACCCTGCTATTATGGCATTATTAGAACAGGTGGATCCGGATCAATTAGCCCCAAAAGAAGCGCTTGAGATCATTTATCGACTAAAATCCTTGCAAGGAATTCCAGTATGAACAATTTAAATGACGCAAAACTTTTCCAGCCCATTGAAGAAAAATTGGCTACTTCTGAGGATAAAGCGAGTAACCATGGTGATCATGAAGAGGGCGAAAGATTAGCTTACCGTCGGCGTGGAATTTATTTACTACCCAATTTATTTACCATCGCCGGTTTATTCGCAGGTTTTTATGCCATTGTCACGGCCATGGAAGGTTATTTTAATTATGCGGCCGTTGCTATTTTTGTTGCCATGATTATGGATTTTTTTGACGGTCGTGTTGCACGCCTAACCAATACACAAAGCGCTTTTGGTGCTGAATTAGATAGTTTATCAGATATGGTTTCTTTTGGCGTCGCACCCGCGCTGGTTATTTATAGTTGGTCTTTAGAAGGCCTAGGTAAATTAGGTTGGTTAGCCGCATTTATATTTGCAGCGGCTGGGGCATTACGTTTAGCACGTTTCAATACACAGGTATCGGTAGCCGATAAACGGTATTTTCAAGGATTACCTATTCCTGCCGCAGCGGGTGTGTTAGCCAGTATGGTGTGGCTATGTGTTGACTCAGAAATCTTGGGTAATGGTGTTAGCATGATGACCGCTGTATTAGCGATCATCATTGCTATCTTGATGGTCAGTAATGTCCGTTATTACTCCTTTAAAGAAATTGACCTTAAAGGACGTGTACCTTTTGTCGCTATTTTATTGGTTGTGTTAGCTTTTGTAGGCATTTCATTGGATCCACCCAAAATATTATTTTTGATCTTTTTCTGCTATGCCCTTTCCGGTCCCATTTTAACCTTGCGTGCTCTTTATAAAGCGCGATCCTTAAGAAGGAAATAGCCCAAAAAATCATAGTAAAAAAGGAAATATTTTATGATACTATCTACCTAATCTTCTAATCGGCATAGAATTAATTTCAGCGTCATTTTCTTTTATAAAGAGATCTTTAAAAGCCTTTTGATATTTCTCACTTAATTTCTCAACCCTGTTTTTTATGGTTCGTTTTTCCTCGGTGTCAGCAAGAAAATCAAACGTTGCTAATGCTTTCCTCCATTCATTCATTTCAGTACCAGGAAAAATTTTAAATATGATTTTAATATCATTCTCTGGATAATTTGAAAATCTTGTTGTTTGTAAATCTTTTTTCCAAATAAAGTTTTCACCTTTATCAAGCCAGGGACAAACAACCAAACAATCTTCATTAGGCCAATTTCCTAACGCAATAGCATTTATCTCTTCATATTCTTTACTTAGAAATCTAATATAATGGATAGGACAGGCTAAGGTTTCACTCATACGTATTGCTTCAAACAGAGCAAATTCAGCCATCAGCTCACAAGCCCCTGTGCCATGCAAGGTAGCTGCTTTTAAATCAAAAAAAGTACGTTTATAATAAATTTTCCGCTCATTACCTATATCTGGGACTCCAAAGAGCCGTAAATTATCGTATGTCTGAGCATCCTCAATTGAAAAGAGATTTTTATTATGCTCATTACGATATTGCTCTAAGTAAGAGTTAGCCCAGATCAACTTTAAATCCTTTAAATCGTCAAGCCAATTATCTTCCCAATCTACTTTCTTTTCATTTTCAAATTGTTTCTTTAATGTAGAATAATCATAAAAAAAGCTTAAGAATCCGAGACCCAACAAAATATTTTTTTCTTCAATATATTCTTGACGTATATCGTTTATTTTTGACCGAGACCGAAAAGGGATTCTTTTCAATTTACTTTCAAAAAAGTTATCCTTCTCGATTAAAGGATCAATTTTTTCAAGAATAAACCTAGCCTGAATACTACTATGCGGAGTAGAACCTTTATTACTAGCCCCGAAGTAAAAAGCTTTCTGTGTATTAGCTAAAATAGTCTTGGCCAAGCTTTCAAAAGGATTTTGATTTTGGTTTTTATTTTTTTTCTTCGGCATAATGATTGTTCTCTTAAACTAAGACAATCTTTATGCTATCTGCTTTTTATTAAACAATAATTAAATCGAAAGAATAATTTTTAATTATTTTTCGTCATTGCGAGCGCGTAGCGCGCGGCAATCCAATGAAAAACTTAATTTTTTCTGGATGGCCACAGCCTCACTGACGTTTCGGCCTCGCCATGACAGGCTTTTTTAAATAGAAAAAGAATAGCTAACATTCCGTGATATTAACAGCGAGTGTCTTTGCCAAACCACCTAAAGAGGTTTCTTTGTAAATAGCCATCATATCTTTTCCAGTGGCAAACATGGTTTCGATGACTTTATCTAAGGATACTTTTTTATTTTTCCCATCCTCCATTAACGCTAAATAAGCCAATTTAATCGCCTTTTCCGCACCGACACCATTGCGTTCGATACAGGGAATTTGAACTAAGCCCGCTACTGGATCGCAAGTTAATCCCAAATGATGTTCCATCGCCATTTCCGCGGCATTTTCTATTTGTTCTAACGTGCCGCCTAAAACTGCCGTCAATGCTCCTGCGGCCATAGAGCAAGCCACACCGACTTCACCCTGACAACCCACTTCTGCACCGGATATCGATGCATTCATTTTATAAAGTAAAGCGATAGCACCTGCAGTTAATAAAAAATTAGTGATCGATTGTTCACTGACATCTTCATAAAAACGGCGATAATAAGTTAATACCGCCGGAATAATACCTGCCGCCCCATTAGTTGGCGCCGTCACCACACGACCTCCAGCAGCATTTTCCTCATTAACTGCCATCGCGTAAATGGTTGGCCACAATAATGCCCCTGGAAACGCCGCTAATTTCGAAGTGGTTTTATCATTCATTTTTCTGAAAAGTTCCGGTGCCCGACGTTTGACATTAAGCTCGCCGGGTAATATTCCCTGAGCATGACAACCGCTATCCACGCAGGTTTGCATGGTATCGGCTATTTTCAATAAATCAGTGCGTACATCTCTATCGGGTGCTAATTGTTGTTCATTAGCCAACATTAGCTCCGAAATCGTTAAGTTATTTTTTTTACAGGCATTAAACAACTCACTGGCTGTAGAGAAGGGATAAGATACTGGAACAGCATCTTTATATTGCTGGCCAAACTCTTGTTCAGTGACAATAAAACCACCACCGATAGAGTAATAAATTTGACTACTTAATAGAACACCTTGGGTATTAAAGGCACTAAAACGCATACCATTGGTATGCAATGGTAGCAATGCTTTTTGTAGAAATAATAGGTCTGTTTTCTCAGAAAATGAGATAAATTTTTTCCCTGCCAGCTGAATTTTACCACTTTCAATAATTGACTTGGCGCGCGGAACAACCTCATCGGGAATGACTGTTTCAGGAAGTTGTCCTTCAAGGCCATTTAAAATTGCAACATCCGTGCCATGACCGCGGCCAGTTAGCGCTAGCGAACCAAACAGCTCAACCTGTAAACGGCTAATTTCATTAAATAATTCAAAATCAAGCGCCAGATTTTCCACAAAAGCGCAGGCTGCTTTCATAGGGCCTACGGTATGCGAGCTCGATGGGCCTATACCAATTGAGAACAAATCAAACACACTAATATACGCTTCGCCTTTCAAGCTGTGGTGTTGTTGCACATCGGTACTCACGTGCTCATGTATTCCGTATACATTGCGCTCGTTCGTCCTCGTGCGCCTAACCACAGCTTGAAATTCTTTGGGTATAGTCATAAACAGATTACTTTTTAGGTCATTATTGTCGGTATTCTAGACCTTTCCTCCTTGCAAAAGAAGTATTATTAATCAAAAAAGCTCGATGGGATCGACATCCAGCGACCAACGAACCCGACGGCTACTGGCAAGAAGACTAATGGGTTTAATAATTTGCTCTAATAAACCCTGTAAAGCATTACGCCGTTTTGCCTGCAACAGTAGTTGGCAACGATAATAGCCTGCCCGACGAGGGTGTAAGGAAGGAACTGGCCCTAGTAGGCTGACTTCTTTCCCAACTAATTCAGCCTGATTTTTTACCTCATTTAAAAAATCAAATGGATAAACTGAGTTTATGGATTCGGCATGCATTAGTGCCAAATAACTATAAGGAGGTAATAAAGAGGCTCGTCTTTCGTGTAATAGTATTTCGCTAAAACTAAGATAACCTTGTTCTAACAAATGATTTAACAAAGGATGCTCTGGATGATAGGTTTGTATCCATACCTCTCCAGATTTATCGGCCCGTCCTGATCGGCCTGCTACTTGTGTTAATAATTGGCCGGTACGTTCCAAGGCACGAAAATCTGCATTAAACAAACCACTATCTGCTTCTAAAATACCCACTAAGGTAACATTTGGAAAATGATGCCCTTTCGCCAACATTTGTGTTCCAATCAAAATCTGACTTTCACCTTCATGTATATTTTTCAATAACTTATCTAAGCTTCCTTTACGTTGCGTATTATCCCGATCAATTCGAACAATTCCGATGTCAGGAAAATATTTTTGCAGGGTTTGCTCCAGACGTTGTGTACCTTGACCTAAAGCAAGCAATTGTTGACCTTGGCATGCAGGACAGCAGGTATCTAAGGGACGCCGATAGCCACAATAATGACATTGTAAGTGAGCCGGCTTTTTATGAAAATTCATTTTTTGTTCGCAACGCGAACAATCGGCTGTCCAACCGCAGTCATGACAAATGGTAACCGGTGAAAAGCCACGTCGATTTAAAAATAAAAGTACTTGGCCTTGCTTTTGCAAATGTTTTTCCATGGTTTGTAACAATGCTGGAGAAAAACCTTGATCAAGTTTTTGGTGACGTAAATCAATAAAATGAAATGTAGGCTGGACGGCCGATCCTGCTCTATCAGGTAAATGCAATATTTGATAACGATTTTGGTTGGCATTAAAAATGCTTTCTAAAGATGCTGTCGCTGAACCCAACACTACCGGTATATGTTCTAAACGGCCGCGAACTAAGGCTAAATCTCGCGCGTGATAGCGCAAACCTGTTTGCTGTTTAAAAGAACTATCATGTTCTTCATCGATGATGATAACGCCCGGATCTAATAAAGGCGTAAATAAAGCTGAGCGGGTACCTATGATAATAGATGCTTTACCTGATTTAGCGAGTAACCAATTTTCTAAGCGCTGCTTATCGGTTAATTTAGAATGAAACAATACCAAAGGAACTGAAAAACGATTGCGAAATCGCGCTAACATTTGTGGTGTTAAACCGATTTCTGGAACTAATACCAATGCTTGTTTGCCGCGCTCAAGTACGGCTTGTATCACCTCCAAATAAACTTCTGTTTTTCCACTTCCTGTCACGCCATTTAAAAGAAAAGCCTGAAACTTATCTAAGGAATTAACAATAGTCTTAATAGCCTGTTGCTGATGCGTATTTAATCGAATTTGTTTCAGTAAATTTAAATTATTCGCAGTAGCAACAATGGGCTCATCCCCTTTGTTAATTTTTTCAGTCAGTTTCTTAATGGGATTTTTAAGCTTTTTAGTCTCTTTTCCCGTACGCAATGCATGCGGCATGGCATTAGCAAATACTTCTCCGATAGGACAATGATAGTAACGACTTGTCCATTCTAATAACTCTTGGATAGAATCTGGTAAAAGCGGGACCTCATCAAGAATTGCAAGTGCTTGTTTGAGCTGAGATTTTGGCCAAATTGATTCTTCACTAATTTCCATTAAAAAACCAATTTTTTCCTTATTACCGAAAGGAACCAATACACGTAACCCTTTTTTTAATTGCGTTAATGGAAAGTCAGTTGGAGCCAAATACTCAAAATATTGATGTAGAGGGGCTGGAATAGCAATTTTTAGTATACTCTTCGCACTTGCATTTTTGTCTGTGTTGCGGCTCAACTCGCAATCCTCATGTATGTTAATACATTCCGGTTGCTTCATTTTCGCCGCGCCTTGCCAAAAATCCCATTGCTGTGAGTATATATTAACATTTAGATGCGCCGATAAAATTAAAAATTGCTCTGTTTGTCAAAAAATATAACATTTAGAGAACAAAAATTATGTAGTCTAAATTAATTAAAGTGTCAAAATGCGCCGCAAATTGTCGGTTATTTTTTTTAAGACCATGGTATTATTATCTTGCTTGCTGTTACCCGCTGCCATTTTGATATGGCATTGTGAAGGACCTATGGTTCCTATCAATGAAGCGTTAGTAGGACCATATAGAACCATCGTAGGAATCTCCAAAGCTGCAGACAGATGACTTAATCCTGTATCTACTGCAACAACGGCTTTAGCATTCGCTAAAACTGCTGCCAATTCGTTGAGACTCAAATAAGGTAACACATGTGCTAGAGGATTTTTATTAGCCAACTGATTAGCATTTTTTCTTTCATTTTCATTTCCCCAAGGAATAAAAACGCTCACTCCCTGACGAGTCATTTCTTCTATGAGTAAAGCCCAGGAATGATTGGGCCAATGTTTACTTGAACAACTGGTATTGGGTATAAAGACCAGATAATCATTTGGTAATTCTATTTTAGTTTGGCTTAATTTTCCTTTATTAATGCCATAATCGGGCAGCGTTTCTAGTAGAGGATAGTTTAAGGCTTTAGCAAATAATTGGCGCAAACGATCAATGGCATGTTGCTGCCAGGGCACAGAAAAGGTTTGCTGGTACGCCAGATAGGCCAAACTTTCTCGAACCGAATGCTTATCCATACCAAAGCGACAACCTCGACTTAGGCGCGCAGTAATCGCGCTTTTGATGGAGCCTTGCGCATCTAAAACAATATCGTATTCCTGGGCGCGTAATTGTTTATAAAATTGTTTTACTTCTCCATTTTTGGCTGATTGCCAAGGATTTTTTCGCCAACGCCGTAGTGCGATGGGAATGATTTGTTTAACTTGTTTATGCCATTTAGGAATTTCTGTAAAGGCCTCTTCCACTACCCAATCAAATTGAATATTCGAAACAGCCTGAGTCGCATCACTAACTGCAGGTAATGTATGAATAATATCGCCCATTGAGGACATTTTTATGATTAAAACGCGCATAAACTCACTCTCGCTAATGGGACGACCGCCCCAGCATCTCGAATGCCTTAATATAAACTATCCCACGCAACTAAACCTTAATTTAAGCTACTAAATTTGATAAGGACTTGGAACCAGATAAAGTATGGTTTAAAAACAGTTCATTATCAGTATCTACTTCCTGTTTTGGGTTATAAAGAGAAAAAAAAGTCGGACTACTTTGTGTGCGCTTTAATTGAAATCTAATTTCATTATCATTGATATCTCGATTTTTAGCTGGGCAGCTAGATAGGTGTAACGCAAATAATGAGGATCTTCTTTTTAAAGTTAAACAACTTTCTTTAATACGTCTAGACTCGTCTTCTATTTGTGAAAGCTCTTTTTGGCAAAAGTCTGCATTTAGAGTAGTGGAAACACGTTTAACTCCATCAATAAGACGACCCAATCTTGAAAAAAGTGCTGCTAATACATTATTAGAAATAATAATGGTAGCGAAAATAGTAGCAGCAATGGCTATGGGCGGGGCAACTAAACTTCCTGCTAAGCATAAACCTGTGGTGATACCTAAAGCCAACAAACAACCGAAACTAATACCTAAAAAAGCAGTCTTATATTCATAATAACGCGATTGTATACGTTCTTTAATGGATTCAGCTTCGGTACCGCATGTATACTTTAAAAAGCAATAGGCTTTGGCAAAATAATCAAAACAAGACGTTGTTAGACTCGTCAAACTTAATACGAAAGGTAATGCAAAAAGAAATTTATGTAACAACAAAAGATCAATGAATGGTTTACTAATGCCTATTACTGCAACAAAAGGCATAGTTCCAGTCAGCATTAATACGTTAAATAAACTTAAGGCAATGATTAAACCTAAAACTACTCCTATAAAAATCGCCAACTTTTCCTGTTTTAAGCGCGTTCCATCAAACGAGCTTGCCAAACGATTAAATAACCCGCCCAAAGCACAGGCATAACCTAAAATAAACAAAATATACGCGAAATAGGAAAACGTTTCCCAAAAAGGAATAACCGCATGCAAGCAAAGACAAAAAGTTCCTAAACTAACCCCTAACAGCATACCAATAGGAGTAAATAATTTTTCAGCATAGCCTATTTGCCGATTTATTATGACTTCTCGACTGAGAAAGTTTCTAATCCTTGTCTTCTCACCGGCGTAGGGACGCGCAGTAAACAGATTCCATAATCGACCTAAATAGGCGCCATCGGCTACGAAGCTTCCATACTCGGCTGGAACGGTTAATAAATTTAAAAACCATTCCGATTCAAATAGGCCCGGCGCAATAACAAGTAGCGGAAGTAACAAGCCCAAACCTAATATTGAAATAAGGCCAATCGCTAGACGTTCATTATCTAAGTTGATTATCTTTTTTTTGGTCTTTTCGACGATTCGACTACTTAGTAAAAAGCAGAGATAAAAAAACCTTTGCATATCGACTCAAATCCAAGAAATCCAATATAAATCTTAAGCCATAGGTAATGCCGAGGATTCATTCGGATGGGATAAATAATTAGCTAATAAGTGATACACTTCAGAAACTTTGATTTGATAATTATGATTTAATTGATAAGAATGTGAATGATAACTGCCCACGCCTCGCCAAGGGCTTGAAGTATCATTTGCAATCTGTTGGCTTAATATCCAAGTCCCTACTTTGACATTGATACAAGGATCATATTGCAACTGATGTTGAGTATAACCATAGAGGCGAATTTTCGATAACCAAATTGAATTAATTTGCATAGGGCCATAATCGAAAGTCCCATTTCGATTAGGGGAAGCAGAACCTTTTTTGCCATTTTCTACCGCTAAAACGGAAAGAATTAAAGTAGCTGGAACATGGTAAGCTATCGCCGCTTGATTAATACACTCGATAGGCACGCCATGGATTTCTAATGCGCTTATCATAAGCAACCTCGTCTATCTTTTAGCAAGATTATTATTCTCAGTCTTTAAAGCTAAACCACATCCGGCGCAGATAATAGGTGGCAAGCAAAATAACAAAAGCCCCCCTAACAAAATCATATCAAATTTTAATAGATTACTCACTTCGATACCACTAGGAGGGATAAATCCGAGTACAAATGTAATCAAACAGCCTACTAAACCCGCCCCGCTGACTATCCAAATCCCCCAATTGCCCCCTGGAATATGATAGGCACGACTTCTGCTGGCTTCTTTATATCGCAATCGTAACGCGGTTAAAAACAAAAAGATATAAAATAACACTGCCAATTGGGCCGTCATAACGCTTAATAACCAATAGGTCTCATTTACACTAGGGATCAGTATAAAAAGACTCGTTAATAAGGAAACTAGAACGCCTTGAACTAGCAATAAGCTTACAGGGGCACCAAATCGATTTACCTTAAGTAACCAGTGCAAGCCCGCTATTTGGCTCTCGAATGTGGCAATCAGTAAGCCTCGCGTAGGACCTATTACCCAAGTTGAAATACTACACAAACTTCCAATAATAATTAAAGAAATAACGATCGGTATAAAAAAAGACAAATGATAACTATTAAAAAAAGCAACATAAGCCTCTGTTAAACCAGACAATATACTAAGCTGACTGGCTGGAACAATAAGCGCTATAGCTAGAGAGCCTAGTATCAAGCTTATCAATATTAAACTTGCCGACCAAAATAAAGCTCGTGGAAAATCTTTCTGCGGATTATGGACATCGCCTGCGTGTACAGCAGACATTTCTAAGCCCATCAAACCAAAAATAATAGTCGTTAAGAAAGCCAAGTTATTAAAATTATTCAGACTAGGGAAAAACGAATATGAGGAAAAATGTATCGCTAGCGGACGTGCGCTTTTAATCCAAATGATAGCTAACACAATCATAAAAAGCATAGGAATTAAAGTGCCTACCAAAGCACCGATACTACTCAGCCAGCTCGAAACACGTAGGCCTAAGCAACTTAACGCCGTAACCAGCCACCAGATAATTAATATCGTACTTAGAAGATATATTTTATGTTGTACCAATTGTGGATTAATTAAATACGCAAATGCCGCTATTACAAAAGACAATATGGTTGGATACCAAACCACGTTGTATATCCATTGTAACCAAATCGCAAACCAACCCCACCGCACGCCAAACGCAGTACGGATCCATATATATGCACCGCCTGTGCTCGGCCAAGCAGTGGCTAATTCCGCAGTGACTAAAGCCGTCGGAATGAAAAACAGCACCGCGGCAAGTAAATAAAAAAATATTAAGGCATAACCAAATTGAGCAGCGATAGGTAATGAACGCAAACTATCAACAGCAATCACATTCATCATGGCTAAACTAAATACACCGAGTGGTTTTTTAATAATTCTATTTTTAGTAGCCCCTATCATTATTTTTTACCGGATTTATAGCTAGCAATGATCCAGATAACGGCACCTATAGAAATGGCTGTGTCAGCCAAATTAAAGGTGGCAAAATGCCAATAACCAATACAAAAATCAATAAAATCTATGACGTAACCTAAGCTTAGCCGATCATACAAATTGCCTATGGCTCCACCCAATATTAATGCGATCGCACAAGCTACCCAATTGCTAAGACCTCCTCGATAGAGCAAGCGCACTAGGAAAATACTAACCACACCACTAATTGCTGAAAAAAACCATCGTTGCCAACCATCCGCTTGGCCTAAAAAACTAAATGCAGCGCCAAAATTGTGTGTCAAAATAAAGTTTAAGCAAGGAAATACCGGAATGATGCTCGTTTGATCTAACCAATGTACCATCCATAATTTGCTCATATAATCGAGCGCAATAATAAAAACGCTTAACCAAAGCCAGGCCAATTGAGAAACTTTTCTTGCTTGCATAATACTCTTCGCACTAGAATTTTTGTCTGTGTTGCCGCTCAACTCGCAATCCTCATGTATGATAATACACTCCGGTTGCTTCATTCTCGCAGCGCCTTGCCAAAAACCCCATTGCTGTGAGTATAAATTGGAAAAAATTTGGGGTTTTAAGCATAGATTCGTTGCTCGCCTTTGCCATCGGGAAGATTCTCGACACAGCGTAGACAAATCTCTGGATATTCAGGATTTTCTCCTACGTCTGCACGCCGGTGCCAGCAACGAGCACATTTTGCTTTTTTCCCTACCGTAGAAATGACATTTATTCCCAACGTTTCGGCATTGATGGTAAACGATGTAGCCTCTTTCGGTGGCTCGCTAGTCAACAATCTTGCATCAGAAGTTATCAATACAAATCTAAGCTCATCATTTAAGGCAGAAAGTATTTTATACAGCTGAGAATCTTCTTTAGCAAAAAGTTCAACTTCGGCTTCTAGTGAAGAACCTAATTCACCGCTGATACGTGCTTTTTCAATAACTTTGTTAACTTCATTACGAATTTGTACAAGCTCATTCCAGTAAGTTTGTCGATCAGTTTGCTGGTAAATTGTTTGTAATGGATCTTCTGCAAATGAAAAAGCTAGGGAGTACCATTCATTTAAAAATACGCTTTCTTCACGTTTTCCTGGAAGATAGTGCCAAATTTCTTCTGCCGTAAAACTTAAAATGGGTGCTAACCAACGCACCATGCCTTCCGCAATATAAAAAAGTGCAGTCTGCGCAGAACGTCGCGCGACACTATTTTTTTGTAAAGTATATTGACGATCTTTGATAATATCTAAATAAAATCCACCTAAATCACTAATACAAAAATGTTGTAATTTCTGATAAATGCTATGAAATTGAAAATTCTCATAAGCATCGATGATCTCACGCTGTAATAACTTCGCTCGTTCTAAAATCCAAATGTCTAAAGACAACATATCGCTCGTTGGCACAGCATCCGATGGATCAAAATCATGTAAATTGGCTAATAAAAATCGAATAGTGTTACGGATTCGTCGATAAGCTTCCGCGGTACGCTTTAAAATTTCATCCGAAACAGCTATTTCTTTACGGTAATCTGTTGAAGAAATCCATAAACGTAAAATATCCGCTCCTAAACTTTGTATAACTTTTTCTGGAGCAATCACATTCCCTAAAGATTTAGACATTTTGTGGCCTTTTTCATCCACAGTAAACCCATGCGTCAAAACAGATTTGTAAGGTGTTTTAGCATTCATTGCCACCGAAGTTAATAAAGACGATTGAAACCAGCCTCGATGTTGATCAGAACCTTCTAAATAAAGATCAGCAGGCCAAGCCAAAGCAGGATTTTTCATTAAAACCGCATAATGGCTTACGCCAGAATCAAACCATACATCCAGGCAATCGGTTAATTTTTCATATTCTTGCGCTTCATTACCTAATATTTCTTCTGGATTTAAATCATACCAGGCATCTATCCCGATCTTTTCAACACGGTTTGCAATCTGCTCTAACAAGCTAAGGCTATTCGGATGCAAATCACGGGATAAACGATGTACAAATAAAGGAATAGGAACACCCCAACTCCGTTGCCTAGAAATACACCAATCAGGCCGATTGCTAATCATGGACTCAATACGCGCTTCTCCCCATTGCGGAATCCACGTTACTTCCTTGATAGCTGCTAAACTATCTTCTTTTAGGCCTTGCTGCTCCATGCTAATGAACCACTGTGGGGTCGCGCGAAAGATTAAAGGTGTTTTATGGCGCCAACAATGCGGATAACTATGCTTAATATTTTCTTCTTTCAATAAATTTTTTGATTCTCTTAACTGAGCGATCACTAAAGGATTAACTTTAAATACATGTTCACCTTCAAATAGCGCTGTACCAGGTAAGAAACAACCCTTGCCGTCAACTGGATTAATTAATGGCAGTCCATACTGTTGTGCAATACTATAATCTTCTATACCGTGCGCGGGCGCAGTATGCACCGCTCCGGTACCGGCCTCTATAGTGACATGCTCACCTAAAATAACAGGTATTTGTCGATGATAAAAAGGATGTTGTAGTATAACTCCCTCAAAAACCTTTCCTGTCGCACTACCCAAATGTTTATAATCCGCTACTTGATAACGCTGCATACAGCTTGCTAATAAAGACTCAGCAATTAATAAACGTTCAGTCTCAGTTTGCACCAATACATATTCAAAATCTGGATTTAAAGCAACTGCTTCATTAGCAGGGAGCGTCCAAGGGGTTGTGGTCCATATGGGGATTACTATAGGTCCATGCCCAGCTTCGTTTGGAATTCGGCTTAAAAAATCAGCGTCGTCAATGACTCTAAACCGTACATCAATTGCGGGTGAAATTTTGTCAGCATATTCAACTTCTGCCTCTGCCAAAGCAGAGCCACAATTGACACACCAATGCACGGGTTTAAATCCTTGTTGCAGGTGTCCACGACTGATAATTTGACCTAATGCGCGAATAATATTGGCTTCAAAATGAAAATCCATAGTCAGATAAGGATGTTCCCAATCACCGATCACGCCTAAACGTTTAAATTCCTCACACTGGATGGATATTTGTTGCCCGGCATATTCACGACAAGCCTGCCGAAAAGCTTTAGCTGTTAATTTACTACCAACCTGGCCAACTTTTTTCTCAACGTTTAGCTCGATGGGTAATCCATGACAATCCCACCCGGGAACAAAGGGGGCATCAAAGCCACTCATCGTCTTTGTTTTTACAACAATGTCTTTTAAAATTTTATTAACCGCATGACCAATATGAATATGGCCATTAGCATAAGGAGGACCATCATGCAGAATATATTTGGCCTTACCATGATTTTTTTCGCGTAATTTTTTATAAAGCGATAAAGAATTCCATTGCTTTAAAATAGCAGGCTCTGCCTGCGGCAAATTGGCCTTCATGGGAAATTTAGTGTATGGAAGGTTTAAAGTATTTTTATAGTCAGTCATGTTATCTAACCTCAATGGAGGCGCTGTTTAGTCTTAAATTTGAATAGGCTTAGAATAACATGCTTGAAGAACCTACAATATAGTCAAAATCGAAAAGAAACTAAACTCTAGGACTGAGTAGCCTACTCTGTTAACGTTAAGTCAGATAGAGCTCTAATTACTCTGCCTTACAAAGCCCGGGCTGTATACAAGTTCCACTGACATCCCAGCGTAATTGACCATCTGTTTGGTAAATAGGGGTTAAAATATAGGTAAAGTGGTCAATTTTATTAATACGAATTCTTTGTGATGTCGCAATAATCTGTGCGTTTTTACCTACCTCAACAGTTGCTACATAGCCTTTAGTTTGACTTTCGGCTTTAAAATTATCTGGAATTCCATTTTGACCTGGTGTACCGCAAGCGACTAAATTATCATGCTCATGCATGCAGGTAGTAACCGCCAATTTAAATGGTGCAGTCGCTTGAATAACCTCAGCAAATTTAGCGCGATTACTATAATTTTGATAGCTAGGTATGGCTATTGCCGCCAAAATACCAATAATCGCGATAACGATCATAAGTTCCAATAAAGTAAGACCGCTTTGCTTTCCTTTTGTCGAATACATAAACCACACCCTTATAAAATTGATAACATAGTTTAACAAGCCGCACTTGTTTAGACCAGTACCAACTTATAAGAAGGTTATGTTATTGGGAGTAAGTTAATAAATCTGCCCAAAAATAAAAACCTAAAATCTTTAGTGATCCTTTTAAATCAGAAAAAAGAACGGGAGTGTTCCTCTACTTGAGACAGAACAGCTTAATCAAACTTCGGAGTATGTTGTGGGTTCCATTATTGAAAGTATGAAAAGAATAGGTCTTGATGTAAACAAAGAAGGCGTGTGTCAAGGCATTGCTATGATGGCTATTCAGGCTTACCTACTAGGCCCTAAGGAGTTTCAACATTATTCAGAACGATTTGAAAACTTAATACAGTCGGAGCCAGTGCAGCCTATTAGGTACGAAAGTCACGATGCGCCAGATTGGGATACTCAAGCTTTTTTACAAGGAATTGCATTGTATCAGACACCTGAATGCTATCCAGCGTTCCTCCCATCTAACAAACCGTTCCTTTTACAATCGAATGTGGAAGAAATAGCAGTCGTAATCCAAAGTAATTTAACTCAGAAACGGGGAGGGATCCGTGCAATATACTCCTTTACCGGTTTATATAACTCTGATAAAGAAATAAATAAATATTTGCAAAGCTACCAGCAAGCGGTAACAGTAGCGCAGATAGACGGAGAAGAATCACACTGCGCATTGTTGTTGAGATGTTACAATCACGCAATTATGTTGGCCTATGATGTTCATTCTGGTTGGTACTTGCAGAGCCATGATAATAGATATGTGCTTAATGGAGAAGCCCTGAAGTCAGTCGTCAAACAGATAAGAGAATCGTATCGTATTTCTTTTCCTGACGGTGTACTTATTCTCTCAACTACAGTTTACTCTCTTGGTGAAGCTTTCTCAGTGGCTAATAAGGTTTGTGACTTATGGCGCGATAATGCTGATTGGAAACAAATGCATGATGTTACAGTAGAAAAGGTAAAAATAATTGGCTATGGTGGTTGGATTTATATAGCAGCAAAAACCGGCGATCTAGAAATGATAAAAACATTGCTTGATAAAGGAGCCGATGTCAATGCCACAACGGAGGATGGTGTTACCCCTCTTTATGAAGCAGCACAAAATGGTCATCTAGAAGTGGTGCAGATATTGTTTGAAAAAGGAGCTGATGTCAATGCTGCGAGGGATGATGGCGCTACCCCTCTTCATTTAGCAGTACAAAAAGGCGATCTAGACATGTTGAAGACATTGCTTGCTAAAGGAGCCGATGTCAATGCTGCGAGGAAGGATGGTGCTACCCCTCTTCATCTAGGAACAAAAAATAATCATCTGAAAGTGGTAAAGGTATTGATCGATAACGGAGCCGATATAAATGCCGCAACCGAGAACGGTGCTACCTCTCTTCATGTTCTAGCAGAAGAAAAGGGCGATCTAAAAATGCTAAAGGCATTGCTTGATAAAGGAGCCGATGTCAATGTCGCCAGGAAAGATGGTGCTACTCCTCTTCACCTGGAAACAAACAATAGTCATCTAGAAGCGGTAGAGGTATTGATCGATAATGGAGCCAATGTCAATGTCGTGACGAAGGATGGTGTTACCCCCCTTCTTATAGCTGCACAAAAAGGCAATCTAGACGTGATAAAGATATTGCTAAAAAAAGGGGCCGATGTCTTGATGTCGAATAACGCAAAGACTGAAGTGTTGCATCAAATGGCCATTACTCAAGGACTAGGCAAAAAATTTCTCGCTTTAAACAAAAAACTATCTGCCAAAAAACTATCTACGGGAGGTAGAGTACCTAATTTTTCTCCTCTAGATGCCGCTTTGTTTTGTTGTCATCCTGAAACTGCAATGGTGTTAATTAACGCAGGGGCGCAAACAAATCAAGGGCATACACCGCACTTTTACGAATGGCTGCTATATGCAAGCCAGGGGGCGTCAGAGTCTTATAAGCAGCTGAAAGAATTTTTTGAACCCCTAATTAAATTAAGCAGTACGCCGACGGCGAGATCCAGTGTGTATCGAACGTCCGAAGACGAATCGGATCCTGATATTAGTCACACGATGCGAACAAATTTTTTCGAGGTCGCTACGAAAAACTTAAAAGGGAACCAAAGGCTTCCCATCCCGAATGAGCAAAGTCCATTTTTTAAAAAAACTTTTTATGGCTAAATAAATTTGTTTAAACGCCGCTTTATCTGTGGAAAAAATCTGCTAATTTTTTTATAAATTTTCTCAATGCCATATTCAGCGACAATGTGTAGTTGGTACAAAATTGGTACACGCAGCATGAATAGCTTAAAGATGAAATTGCTAATAATGCTCAAATTGACTACAATTCGTGGCTCTTTCAACCGCATTGCCAACGTAGCTCAGTCGGTAGAGCAACTGATTCGTAATCCGTTATTTAACGAAAATAAACATTAATAATCAAACACTTGCGATACTTTGCAAACTTAATAACCTATTGAAAACTACGGTGTTTTATACCTGCTAAATCTCAGCCTGGTACAATTCTGGTACATAGATTTTTTTTAAAATTTTACAAACAAATTAATAAAATAAAATAAATATATACAAAATATATAATTTTGGATCTAGTCAATTTAAATAATATAGATTAGACTAAAAAAGCTACGAAAATAATAGGGAACAACTACAATAAAAGGAGTCAATTATGCCCTTCCCCGATGCATTAAGAAATTTTTCTAGAGATGGTTCTTTTGTACTAACCGATTCTCAAATCTTCCTCGAAAATATCCGTCCTCTTGAGAAACGTATCAACCATCTCAAAGAAGACAGACCAGAAATTACTTTTTATCAAATTCTTTTAAGCAACGTTCAACTTATTTCTGGCCCTTTACCTCAAGCAGAAATGCCTGAGCATATTTTAAGCGGTGCTGCTGTTGAGCATACTCCTCGTCTTTGGAGAGATCGTTTTGCAGATGTGGCTATCACACAAATGGCCTCTGTCAATGGATTTAATTCCCCTTGGCAGTTTAGGAGTTCAGCAGAAAATCTGAAAGCACAATTAACGGCATTAAAAGAAGCTTTGCTTGCTTTATTATCCCAGCCCGATACATGGCATTCAATCAAGTTAGACCGTGTCTTTTTTTATGAAGATCAACTGATTAATCATTCAGTTACTCAAAGTTTCTATAATGACTTATTAATCTCACTCGCAAAAAATGATTCCCTGAAAGAGTTAAGTATAAAACCGTTCTCACTTACTAAATATCGAACAAGCTTAGTTAATTTTTTGACTCAAAATACTGAGTTAGAAGCTTTGCATCTACAGATTAGCGAAGCCAATAGACAAGATTGGCTAGAATTAAGTCAGATTTTAGCAGTGCACCTTAAACTTAAATCGCTGAATTTAGACAATAGTCTCCTCGACGCTAACGCTTACTCTGCCTTAGCAAACTTATTAGATGAGAATTATCGAATAAAAATTACTTTGCCGCAACCAACTGATAAGAGCTTACTAAAAGCTTATGAGCCCTTAAACCAACGTTTATCAAAAACAGGTTTAGTACGATTCAAGGAGAATCATTTAACGCAAGATAAGTTGCTGCAAGTGGCCATTACGGCTTTAGAATCTCTTCAAAAACTTAAATCAAGTCCAATTGATCAAATCAAAAAACAAGTTCTATTAGAAAAGCAATTTGACTTTTTGTTAACGAATCGAGGTCATCTTGCTATTACGGACGGCCAAAAAGAATCTTGGATAGAAAATACAAATGTTTTACCTCGTATTTACCGGGATCATAAAAAACATCTTAAGAAGGAATCTTCTCTAGTCCAACTAAACCTTGATGCACTCGTCGCTGATAGAAGGAAAACGATTGGGTATGTTTTATTAGAAAAAGCCTTAGAAACTGAAAATCGAGAGGCGATGGAAATTTTGTTACGCGCTAAAGCCAATTTGTTCGAATCAGATCGCTATGAGCGAGAGCCCTTTTTAGTCAAAGTACTTCAGAGTAAAGGAGATATAAAAGAACCCGTTGTTGAATATATCCGTCGAGATCAACGATTGATGAGGACTGCCTCAGAATATTTAGCGGGTTATCCAGATTTAATCCAAATATTTAAAGAATTAAAAACGCATTTAGATGAATATAGTTCTCATCTGGTAAAAAAAGATGATCGAAGTTTTTTGGTGTCTCTCGCAAATGAAGCTTTACGCTTTGGCAGAAAGCTATCAGGTCTTCAAAATCCATCCGATCAAAGAGGGAAGGAATGCGCACAGATCTATCTTGAACTGAAGGAAAGTCTTAAAGTTATTAATACCTCTCCTGACGAGGTTACCTATGGTGCTCTTCGTGAAGTTCAGATCATCATGCAAAGAATAAAAGCAGACTCTATGGAAGCGTTAAGGGGCTTTTGGAATACTTCTTATTTACATGAAAATGTAATCGCGATTGTTAATCGATTCGATGAAGGACTAGAGGCGAGTAAAAAAGATATTAATGATAAAAAAGATGAGAAGATAAATCAACTTCATGACAGTCTTGGAAGGGAACGAGTCGAAGCTCAAGAAATACAAGCTAAGTTGGAAACAGAAAATGCTGAGCTAAGAGCAAAACAGTCTGAGATGGAAGCAACGCTTAACAATCTATTGAAACAAAGGGCTTCAAACTCTGGTGGAACTTCAAGAACATCAACCTCACAAAATCAAGAAAGACCAGGAACCAGCACAGGCCTTTTTGCTAGGCGCTGAATTTTAGGGGGTTAATTGAAGGAGAAAATGTCAACTATGTTATTACAAACGATTGGACAGCGACTCTCTCATAAACCCTTTGAATGGATGTTCTGGTGGTGGGGTCTAAGATGGGGAGCTTTTATAAGCATTCATCCCAAACTAACCGAAGAGACCCCCTTATGGAGTCGAGATGATAGTAGCTTAAAGAATATACGACTCTTTAAGCTACCTCCTGATGAACTACAAGTTGAGATCACTCGTTACTGGGAAAAACCATTTTGGCGTCGGTGGTTATCGCGTTTATTTACTCCCATTAAGAGCAAGATTGTAGTTTGGTCTTATTATCAGCAGTGTCTTTCATTCAGAGATGTGCGTAAACACTATCCCGACGTTGAACAACGGTTAATAGTTTATGAACCAGAGCAAAAACTAGTGAATCTGTTAGTCGCTGCATTAAACCGAGAAAATCTAGCGCTGGAGCAGCGATTAGAAAAATATTCCGGTAATCAAAAATGGATACAAAAAAACTTTAGTTCATTATTAATTCAGCACGAAAATAAAAGACAGCATTCTTTTTTAAAATTAATGAAAAAACATTTAAAAGGATTACCGCCAGAATGTAATCAAGATTTAGTAAGAAGAAAGTTAGAAAAAGAATATCAGGAGCTTGAAAAAATGCTCAGAGCTTATTTAAAGGGCTGGTGTCAACCTTATGGTAATCAAGAGTCCATACAGCCAATTGAAGAAAACTCAAATAGGGATCTTGTTTATTTGGGTCCTGCACTAATGGCTGAAGGAACGATAAATCCTTCCTTCGAAAGCGATCTAAATTGTTCGAGGAGTCCCATTAATGAATGGGTTAGTTTAAAACGACAAACGATTGTAAAGATGTTACAAGAAGAATCCCCAAATTATGAGGCTATGCAATTACTCTTAGAGCAAAGCTTACAGAGTTTACGTTTATTGATTGAACCCCAATTACAAAGCTACCAAACATTAGTTAATGACGTGAGATGGAAAAGAGTCAACTCTAAGGAGGCAGTACAATGGTCGGAAGTTTTGCATACTCGGTTAATCGGTTTTTTCCGACAAAGTGCTTTGTTATTCCATCCGGATCAATCCTTTGGAGATGAACATTTAAAGCTTATAAAAACTGAATTATTTAAGAAATTCCAACAATTTTTCGATAATACCTTGGAAGATCTCAGTCAAGGGTTGCAGACACTGAAAAAGTGTATACCCAAATGGGAATTAGATTTGGACAGAATTCGAAAAGAATCGGAGGAATTTCTAGCACGGTTTGAACAAAGGAATGCTAAGATACAAAAAGAGCAGGCAGAGTTAAAAGCAAGGCTTACCTGGATGGAAGAACAGCTTAAGCAACTAAATCAACAATTGGATCCGAATGCTCAAGAGAATCCAGAAGCGAGCATAAGTTTTTCACCTAGACCGTAACCCACCCTAGCTAAAAAGTTAAGCTTTCTCGAGTTCAGTTAAATCCAAATTAGGTAATTTTGTTACTTTTTTTACTACGTCTACAGGAAACCCTTCTGATAAAAGGTTTTTTGCCATTTCATACCGCTCTTCTTCACGGCCTTGCTGTAGCCATGCCTGATGATTTTTTTCGACCTCTTCACGGACAGCACTTAGTACATAACTCATAATCTGTAAGGTTTAGTGTGCCTCAACTAAATCCATGACTTCTTTTTCAGGTAAGCCGGTTAGTTTTTGAACAGCGCCGGGTGATCTGCCTTCAGCTAGAAGCTGTTTGGCAATAGCTGCAATAGCAATAGCCTTGCGGTGCTCGCCTTCTTCAAGACCTTTTTTCAGACCCTGTTCTAGGCCCTTTTGTAGGCCCTTTTGTTCTAATTGTTGCGCTGCGTTCATAACATCCTCACGGTAATCTTCTATAGTTAAAAGGATTTCAATGACCTTTTCGACGTTGGCCGCTAGAGGTTAGGCTTTCTCTAATTCAATTAAGTTGATTATTTCATTTTCAGATAAATTGGTAAGATCTTGAATGTATTGAATTGATCTACCTTGAGCTATAAGCTTTTTAGCTATAGTAGTAGCTTTAAGGTATTCACCTTCTTCACGACCTTCTTCACGACCTTCTTCACGACCTTCTTCAAGACCTTTTTTTAGACCTTGTTCTAGGCCTTGTTGGAGCCATGCTTGATGATTTTTCTCGACCTCTTCACGGACGGCACTTAGTACATAACTCATACCTTTTTCCCCTTTTAACTGTTCTATCTCGTTATTATACTGAATTTTTAGGTCAGGAGGCAAAACAAGGCCCCAATCAATTACCTTGAATAGATTAAGTATATAATCTTTTTTATATCCTTTTTTCAATAAAAGTCGAGTGATTTTAGACTTCATCTCATAGCGACTTTGGGGGTTTCCTTTAGTCTCTATAGCTGCCAATTGCACCAAAACTACGATCCCAAAAGGATTGATTGTTTCTTCTAATTCTTTTTTACTAGTTTGATAATCAAGTAGTTTGTTAGTTTGAAAATTAAAACTAAGTATAGGAAGGTCTAGAACTTGTTTTTGATAACTTTTAGGATGCCAATTATTATTCCCGTCTGTGAGGATTGCAAGGGTTAAAATAGAATGACCACGTTTTTCAAAAAGTCGATAATAATACTGGAATAAACGTAAAGAGAATTCATCCTCTTTTTTTCCTTGAATTTCGACATGTATTAATATGACTTCTTCTTGTCCTTGTAATGTTTTCACCTTAAATAATTTATCAACAAAGCGCTTACCAATCATAGCGTCAGTTGTGATAGTCTGAAGTTCTTTATCAAGTGTTTCATATTCAGCTATCCAATCAATTTTCTGTGCGATTTCTGGATAGAAAAACTCCATAAACTCTTTAAAATAAGCATCTAAAATATCTTTCCAAGCTGAGTCGTGATTTGCTCGCTGTTTCTTTTCAGACATTGTTATTCTTCCTTATCGTAATTACCGGACGTATGATTTTAACTATTCTATATCTAAAAAGATATTAAGTTATCTGATCAATTAATGAATTGAATCAAACTATAAATTGTTAATCTATAAGATTGATATTAAGATTTTTTACTTTTCTTCTCTACATAATCTTCTATCAATTTAATAACAGCATCTTTCATATTAATTCCATCTAGCGCTGATTTAGCTTTAAGTTTTTGACGCAATTGGACAGGTAATACAATTGAAAGTCTAACCATTTCACTAGCAGAGTTAGAAATATTTTTTGACATGAAATATTTTTCCAAAATTTAAATGTTCAATATGAATCTATTGACACAATGAATTTAAAGCTATAATATCATATTATACACATTTAATTTAGAGAGGAGAGTAAAAGATTTTATTTAATGCATAAATATTGAGCGTTCCTAAGGGTTGCAGCCCCTAGGACATTTAACACAACCAACGTATGGAGTTGATTATGACCGCACCTATTAGAATAGATCATTTCGCTCGCGTAGAGCAATCTTTGACTGAACTTAACGTTAGCGCTTGTCAGATGGGCGAGCAAGTTCAATCCCTCGAGCAGCAATTTGTTTCACAGCTCAGCAAATTAGTTTTAGAACTTGATAAAGAAATAACCCAGCCTAGAAAGTATGTTCCACTGTCTGATCGAGAAGAATTTTATCAATGGAATGAAAAACATCTCAAAGAATTTTATCGCACCTTATTCAAATTATTCTTAGAAACTCGACAGTACGAAAGTCTTATCCTTAATTACCATTTGATCACCGAATCAATTAAAGAGGAGGTGGCACATGCCTAAACTTATCAGTCTATATCCTGATATAAAAAAGTATGCCAGTGATTATCTAAGTCAAATCAATTATTTAGTTAAAGACTTATATAAATTGAAAGACAACCTCACTGAAGCTTTGTTTTATATCGAAACCGAAGCTTGCCATTGCCGTAGCCTGTTAGATAAAGGCGACACTCCTTTAGCTATGTTTAAAGGTGCGCTTAAAGAATTACCACCCAGATATAATAATAAATTTTCCTTCTTAGAAGAGTTCAGCTTTTATTTACCTAATCATATAAAACTCTTAAATGAGAGCTACAAAGCATATTCTGATGCGGAGGTGCTACATGGCTAATCTACCTAATTTAGTACCACATAAAGTACTTGGCAAAACCATTTATTCTGGTAATGCTAAGCCTTATATGCAAAATAAAATACCCATTTGGGATGATTTTGATTCCCTGATCGAGCATGCCGTACGCAATCAAAACGCTACAATTTAAACTGATATTTGCATTGGTTGGCTGATAACATAAACCGTTAACGGATCAAGAAGTATCCGAAAGACAAACCAACGTATGACAACTTTTAACTTAACTAACGAGGATAAACAATATGAAAACTTATATTAAGACCTTCACATCAGACAGCGAATTTAGATTAATTCAAAGGCTAGACCGACTAGAAAGTAGTCTTTATAAGGTCAAACAATCCCTTTTCAAGTTTGGTATTGGTTTGGCTTTTATTTTGGTTGTTTCAGAAGGGCTACTTTACGGATTATTTCATGCATAAAGACAAATAAAAAAACAATTTAACAAAGCAAGAATTACTAATAAGTCTTTAACCCTGTTAAGGGGGCACCGATAGAGTGCGGAAACACTCTACCGATGCCTGACCACTTACTCTCAACAACCTAAACTAGTAGGAGTCGAGCATCATGGCTACGCCCAGCTTATATCGATTGCGTGTTCTACGCAAATTACCCCCCATTTACAATGGGATCATATATACCAACCCATTATATACCAACTTAGAAGCGTTTGATTTTCCCTTTAAGCTAGAAAGAAATTTACGTGAAAAAAAGATGTACTTAAAAGTATGCCTTCGCGATTCCGAAGTAAAAATATTACTTCAGAAAAGCTCACCACTGTCAACAAAAGGGGTTGACCATGGCTATTGAAAGAAAATCTCTAACAAAAGTTCGGCATGATTTTAAATCGACTGAAGAAAAATACTTTACCATCGCAGCGCATTTTAATTTACTCAATAATGAGGTTAAAAACCCAACAGAAGAAGACATATTAGAATGTAAAAAATATCTTAATCATACTTATTTAGGATTATACATTCTTTTAGAAAATCCATTAACTAATCGGCAAATAGATATTCTTTATAGAGCATCATGTGGTGAAGAAGTAAGTGAAACGGCCACCCATCTTAATATTTCTGTAAATAGAGTTTTAGAAATACGCAAAGAGGTATTTAGAAGACTCAATTCAAATAACGCTAACCAAGCCCTTTATAGAGCAACGTGCGCTGGATATCTTCCTGCATATAGTAAAGAAACATTTAAGCTAAAAAAACCAATAACCGCAAAGTCTCTATAAAAATAAATAAATCTTGAGGTCATCATGGAAAAAAATAAAAAAATCTTAAATAAATTTAAAAAAAATTTACCTGGAAAAGCATTAGTATTTTCTCCTCATAAAGCATTTAGGAAAAGATTCATTCGTTTTGTATATAGGCGCTATAAATTTCCAGTCTATGCTCTAAAAGATAAGTCTTTACTCAAAAACGAATTAAATTCTGTACCTTATCTTACAATTTTTCTAGATGTTGATTCAATTTTTTTTGAATTAGATGAAATATTAAATAAAATTCACGCTAAATTCAGTAAAAATAAAGAAACTTTAATTTACCTTATCACTTCTAGTAAAGAAAATTCCTCTAAGCTTAGAAAAATTAATATGCGCAAAAGAATTATTCTTTTGATGGAAGGAGGAAAAGAAATTGAATATTCCATAGGAGGACAGAAAATGCCTCCGCTAGAAACTCCTATAAATTCATCTCCAGAGGAATGTAACAATGCCTGTTAAGCCACTAAATAATGAAAAGACAGAAGCGGTAAAAAAATCTTTGGGAGTTCTTTTAAATCAATTAAAAGAACAAAGAAGAATTGCAACCGACTTACAGCCTTATATGTTTAACGGTGATGGATTAGGACCGTATGCAAATATTGGTAATTTAGAAGCACTCAAAAAAGGCATTATTGCATTAATAAATTTAAATTATGATTTTGAATCGGTTGAGGATTTTGATTCAGTCAAGAAGCTAAAAGAAATCGAGCTATTTTTCTTAAAAAATGAGGGATTAAAGGAATTTAAATTTCCAGACTATAACTCTCAGATTAATCCAACGCTACTAACGTACGCCGACATCGAAATCCAATTGGATGTTTTATTTGAAAAATCTGAAGATTTACTTCGTCGTAACTGTAATTTAGCTGCTTGGGAAGCAAAATATCTTATTTCGGATTTTAGAAATTTAAATCGTTGGTATTTTGAGGAGAAAAAAATTACCCCTGATGAATATCAATCTAGAGCATTACAAATCATAGACGAAACTCGACCTGTATTAGAGCAGCATCGAGGATTTAAAGAAATATTAATAAACTTAATTATCCTTATAGCAACCCTAGGAACAGCCTTTATTGTCAATAAAGTTGTTAATGGTCACTTCCTCTTTTTCCAAAAAACCGATAGTGCCAAACAGCTTGATGTGATTAGCCAAACACTAGCCGCAGCGAATCAGTTATCCACATAACGCTTAATTTACATAATAATAAAAGGAGCTATTTATGCCAGGAGCACGTTTTAAAGATTCGATACAGATTAAGGGTAAGGAATCAGCAATTTTGATGACAGTCATCAGTTTGGATAGCGCTCTGCAAAAAGGGGCTCAATGGACTGATTTTTTAGAATTAGTTGATCGATGCTTTATAGAAAAGTCCATATCTAAACTGATAATTGTTACCACCGGACATCTTCAACGGCATTATTTTTCTTTAGGATTAGAAAACCCGCTAGAAGAAAAGGAAATTGAAGAGAAAGCAATCGCGATGGATCAACAATGGTTAGAAAAACAGAATGTTAGTTTAGCGAAATTAAAAATTCCTCTGGAAATCATCAGTTGGAAAGATTTATTAAATCTGCCAACGACGATTAATACGAGTTCATTTGAACAGTTTTCTCAATTAATCAAATCTGATTATGAAAAAAAACGGGAATTCAAGCATTTAATCGATAAACATGCAGACGGATATGTCACAAGAAAGATCTTACAATATTGTAAAGGAAAAAAGCATTTTGATCGAAATCAGTTTCATCAAGTCGCGATTCATTATGTTCTTGAAGAATGCGCTGCATTACAACAGATTTTTAGTTGTGGCGCGGATTTTTTGGCCTACCCTCATGGCAAAACTCCTCCTGCTAATTACGTTTGGAATACTTATTTCAAAGATGAATCCTTACGTTATGTGCGCTATGAAACAAAAAGTTTGGAGCTAAAACCAGTTCCTGCTAATGCCCATAGCGATTTCTTTAGAACCAAAAAAGAAGATTTACCGACTAATTGTGCTTCTAATTATGTCAATTGGGCCGTAAAGCAAGAGCGTTGGAGTTTGCCTCAGCAATATCAATTTATTCGAGGTGTTGAGCAGTTAGTCGCTTTGGTGAATGCCCAGAATATACAGCAGGAAACTGCGCAAAGAATAAGCAAAATAACACACAGGAGAAGTGTATGATGATACTAGAGACTATTAAAGATATTGCTGACGCAATCGATAAAATTTTCCCTGTCAACTTTTTTGTTGTGACTCAATCAGGCAAAATCCGCTGGGCTAATGAGCGCATGTTGAAATGCAGCGGGGTTTCTGAGCTCAAAGAGATTAAAGGAAAGGATGCTCGAATTTTTGGTGAGGAGGAATGGGCGCATAGTCACAGTGTCATGATATCCAACAAAAGTGCAATCTTTTTAGAAAACGCTCAAAATAAAGACTTTCTTACGATAAAGATCCCATGTGCACAAGGGGGTTTTCGTGGACTTGCAGGATTATCCATTGATATTACAGTATTGAAACAAGCAGAACAGGCGAAAAAAGATTTTTTAATGAACATGGCTCATGATTTAAGAACACCATTTTCCGGTATATATGCATTTGCTGAAATGCTATATGAAGAAGCACAAGATAAAAAAGTCAAGAGGTACCTCAGTTATGTTGTAGCAAGCGCAAAACAATGGATGGCTGTAGTTAATAATATTTTCGAAATAATGAATTCAGAAACCTTATCTTATGGCGATAGTTATTTTGATATTAAGGAACTTATATTAGAAATCCAAGAGCTTTATATAGCAGCAGCTCGAACTAAAGGCTTAACACTAAACGTTCTGTGTGAACGCCATCTTATCTATTCACAGCGTTTACGTTTAAAGCAAATATTAATTAATCTTGTCAGTAATGCCATAAAATTTACTAAGCAAGGAAATGTAAGCATCTCTGCCATAGTTATAGATAAATTATTGACCTTTCAAGTCATTGATACAGGAATGGGAATCCCTGAAGATAAATATGAATATATATTTGAGAAATTTACAAAACTTAAAGCTTCCTATCAAGATAGTTTATTTAGAGGAACTGGTTTGGGTCTGTATATAGCCAAACAATATATCGAAAAATTAAAAGGGGAAATACAATTGTCTAGCCAAATGGGACGGGGCTCCACATTTCAAGTGGAGATTCCTTTGGACGGGGAAAAACTAACGCGCCATGCATGTTAAAATACATGCATCATAAAAAATTATTATTCATTAAGTCGAATTTATTAAGCAAATTACTAATAAAGTACTTGTAATTTGCATGATGATTTTCTATATTACATAAATTAGCTGATTTTATTTACTATAAACTATTTAGATTGGTGCTAGTTAATCTGTAGTAATTTTATGAAGACATTAATAGATAAGACTTGGCATTTAGCCAAAAATGAAGAAGAAGCAAAATTAACTGATTTTGAATTTCAGCTTTGGCGCGTTTTTTATGGATTTACACGTTGGCAGGAAGGCTGTGAAAGAGTTGCTAATCAAACCGATCTAACTGGAAGTGAGTTATCTCTTCTACACATCATTCGAATGAAAGGTAGATCTAAAACAATCAACGAATTAACGCGTTTATTGAATCGAAACGACACCTTCAATGTGAGTTACAGTATCCAAAAATTGATTAAAAATGGTTTAATCCGAAAGATTTTGAGCGATAAAAAAAACAAAAAAGCTTATTCTTATGAAATTACTGAAGAAGGTATTAAAAACACCGATGCTTACACTGCACTTAGACAAAGCCTTTTAATTGAACTTCTTAAGAAGAAAAAAGAATTAAATCTAGAGAAATTTACAGATGTGTTGTCAGAACTTATCGCTATTTATGAAGAAGCCGATCGGACAGTGCTAACTTACATGGGAGATAAATCAGAAGTACGCAAAAAATAAAGTATTCCGTTTTTTATGCCAAAAGAAACACAAGAAATCAATAGAACTACTATGTGGAAATATTTTTTTGATTAGCCTTTTTTCTTTTAGGTTGCATTAAGATCAAATTCATAACATATTTCATTAAATTCAAATCCATATATCTGATTGACTCTTTCTGTTTGGCCAAGATACCCCTTCATTAATTTATAAAGAACTAAATCTTTTTTGTTTTCCTTAGCAATACAAAAGTAAATTTTTGAAAATCCTAATTTAGCTGCTTTTTTAAACGCAGCTTCAAAAAGTAATTTTTGTAAATTACTAAATTGATATTTATAAACAACATATATAAATTGAATTTCGGGATGATTATTTAAGGCCGTATCAAGGGTGAAAAATCCTAATAAAAAATTTTTTTGTTCAGCCACAAAACTAACTTTATTTTTTTTACCTAACCAATCTTTCCACTTATGTACAAAAAAAGAACGATTTATTTTTTCAAAAATTGCGTTGTCTACAAATCCATTTAATGTTGACTTCCATACAGTATGATGTAGCTTAGCAATATTCATTGTATCTAGAAGAGTTGCTTTCCGTATGTGAATTGTTTCTTCGTTTAAGCTAAATGCAATATTCAGCATAATTTTTTTTATTTTATAGTTTAAATAGAAGCAGTATTTTTTTCATTCGTATAATAAGCAATTAAGCTTTGTAAATTATCCTGTGAAATAGGTTTGGTGACGACATCGTTAATACCCGCATTCACACAATCTTGATACATTTTTTTATGACTATAAGCCGTTAACGCAATGATAGGTACATTTTGACCATGTTGCTCTTGGCGTCGAATTTCAGTCGCCGCATCAATACCGCTCATGCCTGGCAAGCCGATATCCATCAATATCACATCATAAGTAGTGGTATTAATTTTGTATAATGCTTTTTCAGCATTGCAGACTAATTCAACTTCGTAGCCCAAATTTTCTAGCATTCTTTTATGCACAATTTGTATAATCGGAGTATCTTCTACTAATAATACTTTGAAGGTATGGGCATTAGTGGATATAGTTTTTAGTTCGTCAGGAGCGCCTTGATCAAAAATAACCTCTTCGATTAAGCCAGGTAATCTATCAACAAAATTTAGTAAATCTTGAACATATTTTTTTAAATCTTGTAAGTAAAGCTTTTGATTGGAAATTAGCACTTCCTTATCCAGCAGCAGAACTGTACCAAGAATTGTGGTTAATGATGTACGTAGTTCGTGATTTAGCTGGTTGAAAGCATTAGGTAATAAAAGCATTTTCATTATAATAATCTCCATTATTTTTGTAATTAATTATTAAATTACTTAGTAATCTGCTAGTAATTTACTAACATATTACAATAAATTTCACTTTCAAAATAAGGACTTTTTCTTAATTTTATGTAGTAAATTAGCTATACTTTACTAGTAAATTATTAGAATACTGAAAATTTTGTTAGACTGTAGTAAATAAAAAGAACTTATTATTTAGACAAATTTTAATGCGAAATATTTCAGTTATCGGCGCAGGACAGGCAGGACTTCAGTTAGGAATAGGACTTCTGAAATCTGGATATAATGTATCAATCTACGCTCGCCAAACAGGTGAAGAAGTATTAAATGGAAACATTCTATCAAGTCCTAGTATGTTTCATTCTGCTTTGCAATGTGAGCGTAAGCTAGGGCTTAATTTCTGGGATAAAATCTGCCCCGAAAATAAAACCGTAACCTATACCTTATCTAAAGCAACTAAACCAGAAATTACACTCTACTGGCAAGGGAGAACATCTCAATCCTACCAAGCTATTGATCAGCGACTTAAATTTTCCCATTGGATGGAAGAATTTGTTCGATTAGGTGGAAAACTTATTATTGAAAAAATCGGAGCTAAGGACTTGAATCGCATTGCTCAAACACAAGATTTGACAATAGTTTCTAGTGGTAAAGGTGAAATTAGCCAATTATTTCCAATAGACGAAACACGATCAATCTTCAATAAAGCTCAGCGGGTTCTTTGTTGTTTATACGTCAAAGATGTAAAACCTAGGGCGGCTAGCCAAGGGGTTAGGGCTAATGTTATTCCTGGAGTTGGTGAATACTTCATTACTCCGGGCTTAACTATAACGGGTCCTTGTGAAATGATGTTATTTGAGGGATTACCAGGAGGCCCTTTTGATTGTTGGAAAGATATTTTAAATTCCAAACAACGCTTAGCTAAAGCATGCGAATTGTTGAAAGAGTTTGTTCCCTGGGAAGCAGAATTGTGTCACAAAGTGAGTTTGACTGATGAACGTGCTACTCTTCAAGGGAGCTATACCCCAGTCGTTAAAAAACCAACATTCCGTTTATCATGTGGAAAGCCTGTATTAGGTCTAGGGGACTCTATTGTATTAAATGATCCCATTGGTGGCCAGGGAGCTAATAATGCTTGCCAATCGGCTACTTTCTTTCTTAATAAAATTAAAGAACATGAAAATCGATTGTTTAATGAAGAATGGATGCAAGAGACATTTGAAGCCTACTGGAAACAATCCGCTCAATGGGCTACAAAATGGACTAATTTAATGTTGAAACCTCCTAAGTCATTCGTATCCTTACTCAGAGCAGCCAGTCATCAACCTAACATTGCAAATTGGTTAGCAAATGGGTTTGATACGCCAAAAAAAATCTTGACTGAAATGAATCTAAATCAAAAATAAAAAAAATAAAGGGTAAAAATAAAAACTATGATAACTAAAACTACTTCATCCACTTTAGATAATTTATTAGAAAAAAATAAATTTTTTGTCAATGAATATAGCAATAATCGATTAATGAAACTTATTAAAAGCGATGATATGAAAGAAAAAAATATGAGAAAACGCTTGCTAGATTGTATCCAAGTTTTCTCAGATTATTTTCAAAAAGTAGTGATGTTGCGTTATGTTTTTTGTGATAATGCTAAGTTCTTGTCAGTTGCTCAATTACATTTAACTGAAGAGTACGGGCATAATATTTCCTTAAAACAGGATCGAGAATATAGACCCTCTGTTTGGGATCCTATATTGGAATCAACAAGCAGTTGGTTTGCTTGGAAAATGTTTACTTTAGATGAAGAAGAAAAAACAGTTTTAGTGCATCTGGTGCTAGAAGCTAGCGCTCAACTTTTTTTCACGCGGGCTCATCAAGTAATGGATCAATATCAAGAAACTGAATATTTCAAGATTCATCGTAATGCAGATGAGCAACATGAACAAATGGGGATTGATCTTTTAAAAGAACTAACGGTTGAAAAATATCAGCGACTACAAACAATACTGTACCAAGGATGGGCCATTCTTAATACTGCGTGTAACCAAATCGCTTTACTAACACAACAGGAATCTTATTAAGAAAATAGCAGTTTACCTGTTTCAGAGAGGTAAGTTAGCCATTCAAAATGCTTCTCTATTCCTTTTTCTAGCTCTTTACGCGGTGAATAATCAATGGGATTTCCTCTGCCTAGAAGCAACCAAGTTATAGAAATATTAAGTGCGATACAATATTGGCAAATATAGTTTGTCCCAATTTTATGCCGGCCTATTTCATGCGCATTATAGGTGCCTAATTTAAAATTAAATTGCCTTACAAAGGCTAATCGAGAACGATATCCACGTGCGATACGAGCTATTTGTAGTCGGGCTGCTATTTCGTAGGTTTTTTTCTGCATCGATAAAAAATATTTATCTTTGGTCTGGATCATGTTATTTGCCATAGTAAGTTAGCACTGTCCGATCGGCTTCTTCATAAATAGCAATAAGTTCTGACAACACATCTGTAAATTTCTCTAGATTTAATTCTTTTTTCTTCTTAAGAAGCTCAATTAAAATACTTTGTCTAAGCGCAGTATAGGCATCGGTGTTTTTAATACCTTCTTCAGTAATTTCATAGGAAAAAGCCTTCTTGTTATTTTTATCATCCAATATCTTTCGGATTAAACCATTTTTAATCAATTTTTGGATACTGTAACTCACATTGAAGGTGTCGTTTCGATTCAATAAACGCGTTAATTCGTTGATTGTTTTAGATCTACCTTTCATTCGAATGATGTGTAGAAGAGATAACTCACTTCCAGTTAGATCGGTTTGATTAGCAACTCTTTCACAGCCTTCCTGCCAACGTGTAAATCCATAAAAAACGCGCCAAAGCTGAAATTCAAAATCAGTTAATTTAGCTTCTTCTTCATTCTTAGCTAAATGCCAAGTCCTATCTACTAGTGTATTCATAAAATTATTACAGATTAATTGGCGCTAATTTAAACAGATTGTTTAAAAAATCAGCTAACTACTGTAATATAGAAAATCATCATGTAAATTACAAGTACTTTATTCGTAAATTGTTTTGTATATTCTAAGAAGAAGTATTCGATTGCTCGGCTTTAAAATGGGAGTCATGCCAAGAAACAGGCACGTTGACTTGTAACGGTGCCCTCCAGGCACAGCTGGCTATCCAGGCGATTAGGCTTACGAAGAGTAAAAGTAGTAATATTTTTTTAATCATAAAAAGTTCATTTAATATTTAATAACAAAATTTACAGTAGAATTAAAAGGTCTTGATTCGTTGCCGCCTTGATGATCAACGTAAGCACTGCTTGGATATGTGCCGTGGTAACATTTCTGTGTCATTATTTCTTTACCTCTCAGAGTATCTTCAAAACCTGTTGTATAAGAATGGTTATGAGTCAGTATTTCATCTAATTCTAATGAGCCAATATTATTTTTAATTAATCCTTGCCCATACGTAAAAAATCGATCACCAGTATCTATTTTTGCCTCTTTATCCCATCCTCTTAAGAAGGTGCCCCGTAAATCTGGCACGGCAAAATAATCTTGGTTAATCGCTATGATCGTCTTTGCGTTGACTTGTTCTGCGGTATCGGCTTCTTGAATATCAACAACGATACCTATTCCTCCAGGTTTTGGATCAGAGGCTTGATCATTTTTCCGGTACCAGACATAGAAGGTTTCAGGCGTACTGGTTGCAAAAGTCCAATAACTACCAGAATTAATTTGATGTGCTGCATTGACTTGAATCTGTGTGATTTGATGACCACTCAATGTTTCAGCTAAGTAAATAGCCGCTTCATCGATGGTTTGTGTGGATGAAAGTGCAAGCTTAATACCGATTAATGAGGGAGGCTGTGGATCCGCTCCTTGGCCATCGACGGTAAACCAAACATAATAAGTCACATTGGTTGTGGAAAATTGTAGCCATTTACCGGCTAAGTTTTTTACATCGGTGCATTCGATCTGAAATAAATGTTTTGTGGCAGGTGAGTTTCTTAACTCGGTGAGGATAAATCCACTGGTTTTTGCATCTGGAGGCGGGGTTGATCCAATAATATTTCCTTGGCAAATGATTTTCTTAGGATCCTTTCCAATAAAAGCTTGAAGATAATAACTATTTCCGGTAACAACCGTTGTTATCGTAAAACCCGAGGTGCCGACTGTAGAAACAATAGCTGAGCCAGGCTGATTGGTGGTTAGACGTATTCTATTTTTTTGTGAATCGAGTACCGCCGTTACAAAGTTTGTCCCGGTTCCATAACGATAATAACTGAGTTGTTCATCCCATAGCTTTTTAGCTAATCTTGAATAAGGAATTTCATCCTTAGAAAAATCGGATCTTAAGTAACGAGAACCATCGCAGAGTAATTCTCCTGGATTCGGATCTGGATAAGTAGCGGAGTAAATCTTACCGATATCCCCATCATAAAAAACGAAGCCATTCTGGGTGTAAACAATGGGTAGGTATTGATCTAAACCATCGGCATTAGGAATCGGCAAACCTCCCGCTACACTGCGGCTAATAACATCAGACTGGGTCATTTGTGGATAATTTTGGATTGATTTATTGCCTGATGTTAAACAAAAATCGGTTAACGACACATCAAAAACACTGTTGATAGGAAAGCGTAATGCGATGGCAACCTCATCATCATCGTTTAGACCTAAGGTTTTATTGGTGTTTTCACCAAAGATAAAGGGAATAGTTAACATAGAGTAAGAAGCACTGATAGTTACTGTATTAATAATCTTTTCTTCAACGGGACTGCCGCCTTGCCCAAAATTTTTAATCGTTAACAAAGTGATCTTAAGATCATTTCCTGTATTCGTTTGGCCGGCAAAAGAAAAAGTATAGAACTCAGTGTTAGATGCAAAACAATTAACATTCCTGAAATTTATTCTGAGGTCTTTAACTAGATCGCCAGGATTAGGCAGTTGATTTTCAATACGAATCGCATAGCGCGGATAACCGCTGGGATTGCTAATCGAGGAACCAAAACGTTCAAAGAAAACCAGATCTCGCGCTGTTGAAGATTCTGTACGATTGAACGTCCAGCCTCCAGGGGCGAGTGTCGTCTTAGCTTGCGCAATTTCACCAGCAACTTTTTTGTTTTGAACATGAATGTTGTTATGAATTAAGAATTGACCATTGGGAATAAAGTTATTGCTATCTTCTTCAGCTTTATTGTGATTACTGAATAGTGGAGGCCAACCTTCTCGAGTGAATTGTAATTTCCCGCTTTCACTTTCAACGGTCACATAATACAACTCAATATTACCTTCCTCGTCATACGGAAAGTAAAAAGGTAAAACATTATTTCCATTGGTATCTTGTATCGTACCCACAGCACTTAAACGTAATGGATTGGGTAATGGGATGTAACGATAGTTCGGTGGAGAACCGCTTAACGTATAAATGGTTTTTAATACCGTCCGCTGATTATCTTTGTAAAAAGTAATTTTACCGTTAGCCAAAGGCAGCCCTGAACTTTTATCGATATAAAACTGCTCTAAAGCAGATGCCATAATGTAACGTGAATCGAGATCCATAGAATTATCCTGGTTATTTTTTATTTGTTAATTGATGCGCGATTAAACTTTGAGTGAGTAGGTGATAAGGAGCATTTAATTTTTTTAATTGGTCAGTCACATAGGGATTTGCTGCTAAATCAAGAAGTTTGGGTAATACATACTGATGTGCTGCACCTCCACCGACTAATCCACCGAGTGCGCCTAAACCACCTGGGTAACTCACCTCTCCTAACCCTGCGCCAGTTACCATTGATGCAAGTTGACTGGTCATTTTTCCGCGATTTATTTTGCTATTTAAATGTTCTAGGGCCTGTTGTAAATAATGTTGAGACGGAAATGCTTCCTTCTCAGTTAAGGCTGTCAATGCATGGCTTAGTTTTTTAGGTGTCGATGTCTTAACATTACCCGCAGCAATTTTTGAAATAAAAGGTTCTGCGTGATAAGGAATAACCGTGTTTTTGTAAAAATTGGACGCATCTTGATATTGATTTAATACACCACTAGTTTTTTGCTGTAAAAAATTTGCTATGTCGTTTTGTAACGCTGAACGTGCTTGCATTAGATCGGCAATGGCATTATGGGTGTGAATATCGAGACGTTTCCTGCTCGATAACTGGCTACTCTTAGAGCCTAATTGGCTTAGAAGCTGATGTGCCTTTTCTAAAGTGGGGGTATTGAGAAAGTCTTGATGCAAGTCTTTTAATTTAGCATCATAAGCCGCCAAATTATCCTTCTTATTCCATTCAGAATAGTGATTTAAGCTTTGCTGAGCATATATTTTTTCCTGTCCGAAATGATCTAAAACAGCAGCATAGTATTTTTTGGCTTCTGCTTTACTGTTTTCATAAGCGCCTTTAATAGATGCTGTTAATTTATTGGTAAAATGTTGAGGATTAATAAATTCTGCTGTGTGATGAATGCCTTTTAGGGCTAAAGGAATTGATTCACCTGCGCCTGCTAATAAAGCGCCGTTTTCAGCCCCTTGCAGTCTATCGTTAGGATCTTCTAAAGCACCACCTAGTGCTGTTCCAGATAATCTTCTCGCTATTCCTGCGGAACTTTCACCGCTTAAGGCATGAGCTAATCGGCCAATGAGAGGTAAGCCCTCACCCGCAGCGCGCGCGGTATTTAATATTTCACCACCACCTAAAAAACTTAATAGATTTCCTGCCACATCACCTAATTGACCTGACAGCCCTTGTGCTTCCGGCGCAGAAGGAATAGGACTATAAGGTAAATTCGCTAAACTATTTTGTATACCGCCTCCTGCACCGGCTAAGAAACGAAAAATAGGATTGCCGGTCAGTTGAGATAAAGTGGATGACTTCTTATTTTCTAAAGTAGGTATGTCCGACTCATTTAATTGTTTTAAAATTTCTGGATCCGTGACTACTTTCATGACTCCACCCACTGTCCTTGGATTTTATGATAGGTTTTGCCATTGATACTTTTAGTAGCTTCTGGGATGGCACTAAAATCTTTAACACGATTCATAGGTGTTAAGGGAGACATAGAAGATTGCACGGATCGTGCCACAAGATTTAAGGTTTTTCCTAATGCATTCAATTGAATGATGAATTGCTGCGGATTGGATGTTAAGGCGTTCGCTGTTTTACCGAGCATATTTTCTAATAATTGACGTTGGGTATCGGTAGCACCCATTTGATCTAGCGTTTTTATTCGACTTTCTAATAAGGGCAAGGTCTGATATTTAAACGCTAAATAATCTTCATAAGCTTTGGGATTGGTTTGCGAGAGTGCAGTTGACGCCGCTTTACCTTTTCCTATTGCCCCCGCATAAACAGCGGCATTTTGTGCTTGGGATTGAAAGCTTTTGTCATTAAAAATGCTTTCTACTTGCAGTGCACCTTCATATTGACGTCGGGTTGCAGTGGTTGTTAATGCGTTATTCGCCGAAATTTGATTGGCTAATTGGGTTTGTTGCACATGATCCGATGTTGGAGAATTAAAATGTGCTTGTTGATTTAATGCAGAACCCAATGTGTCCAACTCTCTGTTAGATGAAGTTTGTTCGGGACTTGATTCAAGCTGTGGAAAATATTTGTTTAAAACTTCAGGCGTAACAAAATTAGTTCTGGTTTGATTGCCTAAATCGGCGATCATTTGATTGTATTGTGATTGGTTCTGCGCAACCCAGAGCTGACGGGCCGCCGGTGACATCGCTTGTAATGCACGCGCCATTTGATAAGCCCCTCCAAAACGAGATCCTACCTGTGCGGCTTGTTGGGCTTTTATCAATGCATCTAACGGGGCTAATTGTGTTGCTTGTTTGGTTTTTTCTGTTTGAGCTTGCACATAAGGTATTTGTGCTTGTTTATAGGCCATCGACGTTTGCAAATTTTCAGGGGCAAATTGCAATTGAATGTGCGCCAAAGCATTGGCCAGTTGTTGTTTTTGTAGATGTTCTTGTTCATTGTTCTTTAAAAAATGATTTTGAATAAATTGTTGTACTAAATTTCCCCCAGAGGCTAACCCCGCTCCTAAGGGATTGGCTTGTTGCGGCGATAAGATGGGAAATTGTTGGACGGGTATGGCCATGTTTATTCCTATAAAAATCCACCCGCCAATCCCAATAACATGCCGAGCAATTGTTGATTGGATTGGTTTTGATTGTTTGCATTGGAATAAGCTAAGTTACCTTGCGACATCAATGCATTAGATAAGTTTTCACCTAAGCTATGAGAGGCATTAGCACCATTGTTATAAATACCTTGTTCGTTATTTAAACCTTGGCCATACAACCCAAGCACGTGACTTAAATACTGATTAAAGTCTTGATGCGCTAATCCGTTCACGGTTCCTGCTATTTGCTGTTGTTGCATGGGACTACCTAGCATTCCTTTTGCAGCCGAAGCACGATTCGATGCTTGTTGTGCTTGATTAACTTGGAACTGATAACCAGGAGATTGCTGATAACCTTGACTTAAGTGATTTAATAAACCACCGGGATCATTGAGTAGTTGATCGGTATGTTGCTGTAATGAAGGATAAACCGCATTGCCTCTATCCGCATAAGGTTTTAAATATTGCTTTAAAATATCCGGTATTTGATTGTAGTAATCCATTGCTTGATGACCGGCATTATTTACGCCAAACAAATCACCGATACCACTTAAAAAACTCATGCGAACTTAATCCAGTTGAAATACCTTAAAGGTGCCATTCACATTTCCCTTAAATTGTTGTGTATCAGAATCATAAATAAGCGTTCCTGTATGATTGGGTTTATTTAATTGGGTAATAATATTTGTTGTTTGCTGAGGTATTCGCAAACCTTGATCAGACAGCTGTTTTTGTAAAATTCCGTTCAGTTCTTGGAGCCACAAACTCCAGGCGGCTGTCCATTGGCCATTATCATCAATTGGTTTTTCATGCGGTAAATTAGGGATCTTCATGTAGTCAGACTCAAACATCCATTGCCAACGACAAAACGATCGAAGCTCCAGAATCGAAGTTGTAAGGTTAAATGGTTAGCCCGACCTAATTGCCACCAGATCAAACGATTCTGTCGATGGGCTAAAGGATTTAAAGTTTTAGAAATATTGGCACTGAAACTGACGCCTCCATCTTTGGATAAGGATAAATCAACGCGTTGTAAAGATGCGCTATGGCCTTGCTCGATGGGAATAACTAATTTTTGTGTGATAAAAAAATTTGTATCCGGTGATCTAATTGGTGCCGTTATTCGAATACGAGGGATTTCTTTTTCATCACCGTCGGTATAACGGGAATTCAATTCATAAATATGGCCATCCATAAAGCTAATGAAATAATAACTGTTATGGTAAAACACAGCGCGTTTAGCACTATGCGCGCCCAATTGATGATTGGTTAATGTAAAAAAATGTCGTGTAGCAAAATCATACGCATAGGTAAGCTCGTCGTCAGGAAAACTAATCACATACAGTAAATGCCCATCTTGCTTAAACAAAAAACCATAAGCATTATTTGGTTTCTTTAGCTGGGATAACTTAAAATTAATACCTTCGGTAGAGATTTGCTTTGCTGATCCACCATCGCTGAGCATCAAGACAGGACCTGATTTTTCAT
This sequence comes from Rickettsiella endosymbiont of Miltochrista miniata, assembly GCF_964031245.1. Classification (NCBI taxonomy): domain Bacteria; kingdom Pseudomonadati; phylum Pseudomonadota; class Gammaproteobacteria; order Legionellales; family Coxiellaceae; genus Rickettsiella; species Rickettsiella endosymbiont of Miltochrista miniata. Next base: position 195,180 of record NZ_OZ035017.1, on the reverse strand, counting down.
TAGCAGCAAGCCACACAATGAATTCATCACTGCTTGCAATCGTCGCAGGATTTAAGCAGCCATAATCGATGTTGAAGCTTGAGGCACGTTGATACGGGAATAAATTCATTCCAATATCAGTCCAACATTCGGTGACACTCGATCCCATTACAAAAAGACTGTTACCTCGTCCAGGTAAGGGAATAACCGCTAAGGGATTATCCGCTTTGGTTTGAAACTCGCCTACATGAGATGCGTCTGCAGGCCATACTAAACTGTTCTCTTCACCACATAAGCGCCATTCGGCTTGCTCACGGTCACAAGAAAGAAATCGACCATTGTGGTAACTGACGTAACTCGGAATAAAATCTAAAACTGCTTTTTTAAACGTCGATTCACGATAATTAAAAATAAAAATATCTTTATGATCGCAAAGGGCAATTTCTTCTTTTTCATTTTCGGCAATGAGCACATCGCCTTCGAAAGTTTCTAAGCTCCCAATGCGTTGTGCATGCAAAGTCGATCCGATGATATAAACGCCGTTATCAATGACTGCAATCAAATTGCCAAAACGTACACTGTTAAATAATCCGCGACCTGATCCTTTTTCTGAAATGGCTAAAACTTTCTTATAACCTGCAAATGGTACTAAAAAATCATCACTCACTATCATATTAAACGTTTCTTCTCGCGAGATAATCGGATAACGACCAAAACCATTGCCACCTACGATAGCAACAGGCAGCTGTTTCATATTGATCTTCCTAAATTGAACAGGGGGATTTTTTCCATACTGAGATCCAGCGGTGATAGATCACGTAATTTGTTTTCTATTTCTTTTAATTTTCCTTTAGCTGAAAAGGGATGGTTATAGAAGTCACAAAGCGTATCGGCTAAACCATAACGGAGATAGAGAAGGTAGTCGCGATCATAAAACATACTTAAATCATCGTTATAACTCACTTCTGTTAAACCAAATTTTCCAACCAGTTTAAGTGGATATGCTTTATCGGGTGTGGGGCTTAAAAACAGTAAGCTACCCCCTTTAGTTTTTTCTAAATGATAAAACCGTGGCCGTAAAAACGAGGGATAATCGTGCGTAAAATATTCTTTTCTTCCTAATAAAGGTAACGTTTGTAAAGCATAACTGCGTGGCTCTTCTTCCTGCAGCGTTAATGCATCTATGTTAAGCAAATGTTTAACAAACAGTTCTTCCGAATTGGGGATACAGAGCAGATGCTCAACATGCGTATAAGGAATCATGCGAGCATTAGCATTTTGCAAGGCGAGAAAATCATTCAGATGCTCAAGACCATCTTTTAATTGATCACCACTGACTGTTTCTGCTTGGGCCGCGACGATACCGGATAAAGTCCAGGCTTTGGTAATTAATTCAGTGACCGTGTAAGGCATATATTCACATTTGTTAGATAATAGGAAACAAAATACGCATGCAATAATCTGGAACCATTAACGTTCCCCAAAGAGCACCATAATGAAAGCCAAAAACATCAGATCCCGCTACTGTTCCATAAGTAACTCGTATCGCTACCCCCGTATCAGGATCGTATTTACTGACAGAATCATTCGGATGTTCAGCCGGTAATTTAGGCATAGAGATATAAAAAGCATCACCCCCAATTAATAATCCCGCCCTATGACTGGGTGCGGTTTGTATCTTCATCCCTTTAACGATATTGGTAGTAATATTCCAATCGGAGTCAGTTTGATCAAAACAGAGTGCCGGTTCTATATTGATAGTAAGTGCATTTTTTTCAGGAACCGTAGCATCGCTTGTTACACGACATTGCACAGGACAACTGGATGGCGCATGGCCCACATTTGTTAAAAATCTTACATTAGGAACACCCGGAATATCTTGAAACTGAATTAAATCATTTTTCTTAAATGCTATGCTTCCAGGTTCCATACTCCCAGAAAGTTGCAATTGGGTAATTTTTTTTCCGGTGGGATCATTCGTACTCTCAATAGTTAGCACAACGCCCTTTTGCCCCACATCGCCCGCTTCATGAATAGGTAACATGTTAGTGCGATAAAATTTAGTATAGTTATATTCGCCAATTTCATAGCGCCGTGCTAATTTATCGTTACGAATAGGCGCGAACTGATTCAGCATTCCACTGCGTGCTTTTAGCAAATACAAATCACTGACATAACAATTTAGTGAGGGAGAAGGTATTCCCACTTCGCGATACATAATGAGCATTTTTTCAAGATCTTCGAGTCCATTAAATGTCGTTTTGCCGTCTCCAAAAAAACGATAAGTAAAATCTGGAATACGTGAAGCAATATTTTTCTCTACGTGGGCGGATAATTCGGCTATGGCTGATTTGCCGATTCTTTCACGGTTATTATTAAAATGATAAATCATTTCTTCCGCGCTCATGGCATAGTCAACTGTTCTTTTTTGGTCTGTAATCAATTTAACATAACGTTGTTTTAAAGGTTGTATTGTTGAAACGAGAGAAGGCGTTGAAATAAATCGGTAAGGTTGCTCTAATTTAATCTCACTTCCTAAATTCCCAATCGTATTTTCAAAATCAATAAATTTTGTATTGGACGTTTGAACAAAACAATTTCTATTTTGAAAAAAAGCAAGCGCATCTTCTTGTAGTGTCGCTACACTTTCTAACACATTGATACTCATAGCAAAACCCTAATAGTTCTATTAAATAAAAACTAATGGGCACTCGAAATGACGGTTAAATTAAGAAAAACTGCTAAAAAATAAAGTTTGGTTCTTCTTTTAATTCACGTAAGGATAAGCGCCCAGTAGTTGCTTTTGTTATAGAAGGCGTAAGTTGAGAGAGTGGTGGCTGTGCTGACGGTATTTGTTTGGCGGATTGATTTTGTTTAATTGAATCGGATAAACGCTGTATTTCTAAAGCGCCCATTTTAGGGTTCAATTGCGCTACTTGTTTTAATATCACCGCTTTACTAGGGTTTCTCCCTAGTTCATACATAATATCCGCGGTATTATCGAAATTATTAGCTAATTGCACGACTTCAGGAAATTTGTGTACTTCGAGATTCGCTAATGTTTCTTCAAAATCAGGATATTTATCTTTAGCCGCACTTAATTTACCTAAAAACTGCTGCGCTATCTGCTGCGCTTGCCATTCATTGGCTTGTTGAGCCGTATGGTTTGCAATCATACTTTGTACATCTTCTGTCGTTAATGGTGCAAACGTTGGGGTAAAAGCAGGTATATTTGCCTGTTGTTGAGCTAATTCTTCTTTAGCCGCTTTTTTACCTTGCTCATACGCATGATGTTTTGCTTGTTTAACGACATTATCAACAACTGATTGCGGTATGGTTTTTTCAACAGGGACTACAGATTCAATCCCAATGTTTGTTTCAGTATTGGGTAAATTTTCCATCGTTACATTTTCACTCATTCTTTATTTCCTCCGACATTTTCCCCGTCACGGTTAAGCCTTAAATATCGTCTAAGTCCCGACTATTTCATCCGGATAGTTCCGTAAATCCTCCACAATGCAGGAGTCTCAATAAATACTATTTATAGATTTATAGGGTTATTATCTAAATACTGTATGTAAATAGCGAGTCCATTATATGGGGTTGGTTTTTTCAATATTCTAAAAGGGTAAGAAAATAGAAGAATAGTGATCTGTTTCTTCAAAAGGCACGGATGAGAAATATTGTTTAAATTGATCGTTTCCAATAAAATTTATTTTGTGTTTTATTTTTGAAACTTCAGTTGAAGTTAGTGAATTTTTTGCGTGTTCAAAAACAATTTTAAACATACTCAGATTTTGATTTATCAAACCACAGATATCAGGAACTGTAATCAACTCTTTGCTTAATAATTTAGTTTCAATTAAAAGAATAAGAAAATTGTTTAAGTCATACCAAATTGCGACATAGGACCAAAAATTCTGAGGGATAAAGAAACTCGCTGACACTTACATACTGGACGTGCCTTGTACTAAAGTTACGCTTATAACTTGAATTCAGGTTTTAAAACGTAGGCAATGTTGTCGTTTTTCAATCTTGTTTGTAGGATACCCTGATATTAATTTCAGCTTTTTACTTTCATTATCCTCAGCTATTATAACCGTAACTGCTATTTCATTATATTCACCTTTATATCTACCTTTATATCCACCTCTTACTTCCCACGACGGTCCAAGCGCACGCCTATAACGGGCTTCTGAACTCCCAACTCCCTTATCTTCTGTCGCTGCCGGAGTTAGAGCTGGAGTTATTATTGAATTTTCATCCTTAATAATATCTGAAATTATTTCTCCTATTTCTGAAGGCCCCCATTCTAGGGGGAAAAAATTATGCATGGTTTTTTCTTCGTTAATAATTTTGTTAATTCTTTTCTCTAGTTGACTAATTTCGTTTTCAACATTATCTTTTACCTTTTTTTCAAATTTTTCTTCGGCTTCTTGAAGTGCTAATTTAAAATTATCTTCTATTTTTTCCTTATCTAGAGTATTAGAAGCTGACTCTGTACAGTCTTCTGATTTGTGTTCTTGATCTAATTTCTTAAGCTGTCTTTCATAATTAGCCTTTAAGTTCTCTTTTAACTTTTCATAACCCGGTCTTGCTTTTTTACAGTGCTTTTTATAAAGCTCTTCACGTTTTTTCTCTAAGTTTCTTTCGTTTACCTCCATATGACCTCCTCCATTTAGATCTCCATAGCAAATATGGTCTAATCCCTTTTTATCTTTTCCATCTGGAGAAAGAGTAAACTCTCTAAGGAGTTCCTCAGAAATCGAACTTGCATTAGTAGAAACTTTGGAAAAAAAAGTTTGTGTATTAATTTCTTTTTTAGGATTTAGCATAATATTTCTTCTTTCACTATTATATTGACCTTAATTGTATCTAAAATAGATTAAAAAATTCTTAATGGCATAATGACATTGATCACCAGCCCAGGGCAAACGCATTAAAATTTGTAAAACATAATCGTCCTTATTGTCTCAAAAGACCTGTCTGACTAAGGCATGTGGAGAATATATATGAACATATTCAGCTATCATAGTTTTATATAATTTATAGCTTCATCTAACTTTAAAATTAGCACATTTTATCAGGCACTTATTCCATTTTTTTGATTTTTGTCCCTGTGCTGAGTTAGCTATTTGCTTGATCTATTCTTAACGGTAGCTTTCATCGCCCACTCAATCTCCTTAGCTAAACGTTCAGTTTGAGCTTTTTCGAGCTGAACAAGATTTTGATTATGAGCCATTTGCATATCAGCCATGAGTTTCATGCGATCGGTAGCGATGGATTCTTTGCTTAAGCCCAATTCCATGGTTTTATGTGCATGCTGTAGTTGATTGCGTTGTAATTCCGCTGCTAGCTTGGTTTTTTCCACATTGAGTTTTTCTTGTAGAGGATTGGGTTGGTTCATTTGTTGCTGTTGCTGGGCTTTTATTTGCTGAACGAAGGTTTCAGTTTGCGATTTAAGTTGATCAATTCCTCGTATTTCTAAGTTATCCAATAAAATGGGTAATCCTTCGGTATTGATAAATTGCGCAAACAAAGGGGAGGCTTGCATCAAGGCAATAATTTGCTGTAAGGCTCTGGATTTTTGGATAGCAAAATTAACACCAGCACTTACACAAACTTCTAACTGCTCCGATCGGTATTTGAGATCAATTCCTCCTTGTTGATTAATAAGTGCGTAATTACGTTTACCATCAGGTAAAGTTACCGGTAAAGTTCTAGGAGTTATATAGTATCTCGGAATAAGGTCCACAATGATTTGTGCTACTTGATTTAACGATTGTAAGAAACTCACCACATACGGCATGGCAGCCGCATTGGATTGAGTAGCGCCTTCTACAATCGCAACCCCACTTAACTGGTTGTTGTTAATGCCCAGGGATGCATCATAGGATCCTAAAATGGACTGCATCGTGCTATCGGCACTAGTAAAGGTCTGAATGATTTCAGGTGGCGCACTCACACGTCCCACTTCTTGCGGTGGTGGTAAGGGAATCGTGCCCTGGCTTCCTTCTAAAAAGGCGTTATACACTAAGACACTGGCTTTTTGCGGATTAGTATAGGCTTCTAAATATTTTTCAGGTATCGATTCAGCAGCGACTTTCCATTTATGCATGACCATGTTTTCAAGTTCATTGGCTAAACACTGGCCGGCAAAGTTTTTTAATTTTTGATTACTGAGTGCATGATAGACATAAGGACGCGTCACTTGTTTGGCGTGTCCATTGTTGCTCAAACGTATCGAGTTTCCATCGACGTAAACGATCGGTAAGAATTGATAACTCGTCTCTTCATGACTTAATACGGTGGATTCGATCAAGCGATAACGATGGATTGTTTCTAGAGAAGTGGTTCGTTCTTCTACGATATGAGGGATCTGATCCAGTCTGCCTGTTTCCTGCCAGTATTGAGCAAGCTTTTGATACTCTTCTGCAAATAAAGTATGACCATTACTTAAACGAACCAATTTCTTAGATTTTTTCTTTTTAACGTAATAATCACACAACAGTAAAATATCTTCTTGTTGGTTTTGATAGGACCAATTAAAGCCTTCTAATTTAGAGAATTTTAAGGTAGATAAATCAATATCAGGATACTCTGCCTGAAATTCTTCTTTAGTTTTTGGAATCAACTCAAAACAATAACGACCATCACCTTTGTGCGGTAAAACGGCTAAGGGATCAAAACCAACTAACGTAGGATCATAGACTCTGCCGATTTTAATGACTTGATCAAAGCTTTTTTCGTGTTGATAGTCGGTCCATACCTTCATGGCACTAAAGCCACCACTTAAGATATCGGTATAAACTTCATAGGAACAACCATTGTGATTAGCCTCATCAAAGATCGATCGCAAGTGACCTTCTAGAATTAAAGGTAAGTTCGGGTCTAATCCACTGTGATCTAATAAACGTACGGCAATAGAGGGCTCTTGTTTAGAAAATTCACCTCTTAATCGAGAAATAAAAGCTTCTAAGCTATTAAATTCTAAGATGGGCTTTTTTGTTTCTTTTAAAGCGGCTCGATCGGCCTCGGATAAAGAAGATTGAAAAACAAATTGGCGAAAATAATTAAAGCGTTTTACATTATCTTGAAAGTATTCATGACTCCTTTCAATATTCTTTTTAATACGGGTTAATTGATCCTGGTGTACTTGAGCTATCATAGACGATCCTCTCTTAATCGATTAACCTGCTGAAAATGCCCTGCTAGCTTTGAGATAACGCGATTAACTTCATGACGATGCTGGTTTTGAAAAAAAATAGATTGCTCGATTAACCCTAGCTTGATGCCGTCGTATAGAGTGTCGGCAATATCATCAAAACGATGCGTATTGTTAGCGGTAATTTTCTTACAGTGAGTGATACAGAGCTCAGTATGTTTACCTTGGAGCGGTAAAGAAACTCTTTGGCTAGCAATAATCGGCTGTATCTCAAGAAAGCGTGTGATTTTACTGCCCGACTGGATGCTGCGTTGTATTTCTCGTATCTCAATACCACGCCAGCTTTTTAAAAGTGAAAGCAACATTACACCGGTGGATTTCTTTTCAATCGCAATAACACTCGGCTTTACTTGATGGCGACTTGCTAGCATATAAAAATGACGTAGTTCTGATTCCAGATCTTTAGGTTCAATATGCAATTCAACGCAATCGATCCAATGCAGTCCTAATGTATCCGTCTCTGCTGTTTCGTTCTTTATTTTATATATACCCCAGAAACTAAATACCGTGGCATCATTATAAGTTTTATCGGTCTCTGCGGTATCAATCGTTAAAAAGGTTGCTAAAAACGCAGGCTCTTCATCTAATAAATAAAACCATTCGGGCTTAAATATTCCACCACCGGCAGGTTGCGGATCCTGCTGATATTGCGCAGCAAACTCATAAGGCCGTTCTTCTTGGAGCTTTAATAATTGCTTTTCATTGTGCATCAAAGGATTTAAGGCATTTCCTGCTGAATCTAAAGCAGGTAAAACCAATGTTTCCCAGGATTGAGTTTTAATCAAATGACTGGGTAAGTCGGCTTCATGTAAACGTTGGCCAATAAAAATAATCGGTGTTTTACCGGGTGAATTCACACGGCTTTGTAAGGTGTTGTAATACCAATCAATCACCCCTTCACGCATCACGTCACTCGTGACTTCATCTGGCTTATGGATATCATCAATAATAATCGCACCGGAGAAACGATCGACATTCTGTAACCCTGCGCCTCGTCCTGTAATCGTTCCACCACTACCCGCTGCAAACACACAGCCACCTTGTGTAGTTTCGAAATTGTCTTTAGCGCTAGAGGTTTCGGATAAATTAACCTTAAATAATTTCTTATACTGCGGCAATGCCATAATCTGACGAATGGTCTGTGTTTGTTTTTTTGCTAAAGAATGTGAATAAGAAACATAAAGAAATTGTGCGTCGGGATATCGCGATAGGCTCCATGCTACAAAATGGATGAGTAATTCGGTCTTGCCATAGCGCGGGGGAATATTAATTAACAGAAGGGGTATTTCACTGCGTAACGTCTGCGTCAAAGCTCGACAGAGTGTCATCACATGGGGTTCGCGGCAAGTGGGCTGAGAAACGCTAAATTCACGCCCCGTACGTAATTGATAAAATACTTGGGTAAATAATAATAACGATCCCCAAAGTTTAGCTTTGGTTAATAAGGCGCTTGGAGCATTCTCAATATTCTTTACCATGTTTCTTAATGAGATCTTCGAGTTGTTGCAAATCAGGATCAGCTTTTATATTAAAATTGACATGCCTTTCTGCTGAGTAATGACCTTGCATCTTATTCATTTCGCTAATCGCTTGGATGGCACTATTCACTTTATTTGGACTTAAGTCTTTACTATCTATGAAAACTTCAACAATTTGCTTTAACTTATCTAGTTTCCATTCATAGCTCACCGTCATTTGACTCTCTAAATCAGATTGTAAGGTTTTTAAATAGTCTTGTATTTTGGGATTTGTTTTTAATCGCGATCCTATCGTTTTAGCGATATGGTATGAATAACCCGCAGAAATAGCCGATTGAGTCGCGTTATGGGGAGGAAGGGTGTAATTTTGACAAAACTTAGTTTGCCTAATCGTTAGACCATTCGGTAATTTGCTCATCTTAGGATTATCTTTCTCCGTCTTTAAACTTTTAATTATCCTACGGTTTTTTTTGATTTGCGAATGGCTTATATGGGAGTAGATTTTTTGATGCTTTGATTGAAGAATTGTTGCCATTGAGCATAGGGATCATTCCCTGCAAAATAATGGATAACCTGCTTAAACATTTTACATCTCTCTTTATTAATTGATCCTATGTATAGAGGTACTTCGAGGGTAGTATATCGTGCTTGGCATTTACTACAATAACGCCTTCTTCTAGTTAAATGACCTTTCTTCAGTTCAATCGAATTAATAGCTTTGGTTTTAAAGTAATTACAGTTCGGATTAAGACATTTCATTTAATATTCCTCGTTACATTCAGAAGCTTAGCGAGCCTGCTATTTTCATCTTTTACTAATTGCTTTTCCTGTTCCTTCCTTCGTAGTCTCATTCGGTAGCCTATGACTCGTTGTAGTAATTTTTTTATGAACATAATCTTTATCTCCTTTTTTATTAATTCCAGACCAAATTATTACTTACTAAGCACCATTGGCAGCAAAAGGTGTTATCAGGACAACTAGGCCAAGTTTGTATTTCGCCACACTGACGACAATTAACCGTTTTAGTGTAAATAGGTGAAGATATTGTGGGGTCTAATCCTTTTAGCATGAGATAGGTCTCGACCATGGCTTTTAGCATTGCTGGATTATCTTTCACTTCATCCCAATCATCAGCCGCTAGAGTTTTTAATTGCTCAATCTCTAAGCCAAAATAAGGTTGCTCAGGTCGCAACTTTTTGGGTGGTTTTTTTGGGGTTAAAGTCGCATTATTTATCCACAGCTTTGCAGAAAAAGTATCAGACGAGTTGCGCTCTAAAGCCTTATAAGCTAAAGCTTTAACCGATATCAGTTGCATTTCTTGTTTCATGTTATTCTCCAAAATGAGAAGGAAATTGCGAGTTGCATTCCTTAAGAGGTGCAACCCGCAATTTTTGCCTGATCTCATCGCGTTAAGCATGAGCAATACATCCCTGTTCTTTTGCTTTTTTAAAATAGCGACAAGCTTTTGATTTGCTAATACCCAACTCAAGGACAATTTCGTGTTGTCTAAATCCTTGCTTAGCGAGTTCAACCACTTTCTCGAAAGTCGATTTCTCTAACGTTTTTAGCTCCCAAACTTGTTGATTATGTTCAGTATGTAGTTTGACCAATAAAGGTTGTGCGGAATCACCACAAAACGAACGTGCCTTTTCAAAATGAACTTCAAAACACGCACCATCACTGGGGTCATAATCACTTGGGTGTTTTAAAACGATGACAGTGTCTAATACATCTTCACGTTTACTCGTTCCTCGCGCATTACCATTTTTTGATGCATGATGGACAAATAGAACAGAGCGACCCTCCGAGCGCATGCGTAATGCCCAGGCTTGCACTAAAATCCAACCCTCTGCTTCATTTTCCTTTCCACTACGACACAGTGTAGAAATGTTATCAACGACTATGAGTTCGACATCTTTTAGAAAGGGTTCAAGCGCGTGTTGTCCTTCTAGTGTAGATAAATCGGGCATACCACGATTTTGAATGTCAGGGGTTAGGATAGTAAAAGATGCTTTGGCTTCTTCGGTATGAGACATTACAATAGAGGCCAGTCTCTCTTGCATCGTTGCCGCAGGCATTTCTCCATCAAGATATATTACGGAACGTGGTTTATCCGCTTGCCAACCTAAAAATGAACCACCACTTGCTACCGCATAAGCAATGTTTAAAGCAACGTGTGTTTTTCCAACGCCTCGCTTAGCATAAAGCATGGCTAATCCTTGCTTTGGTAACCACGGGGATAAAATAAGTTCACGTTGTGCAATATTAAGCGTTAGAAAGTCTATTAATGTGATTAATTGCAATTTACTATCAGGAGATAGATGGTCACTTAACTGATTAATTTTATTTTCTAACCAAACTAAGGTTTCCTTGGTATTTTGATGAGTCGCATAATGATTTAATAGTTGGCCTATTTCTATTAACTGACGACGATTCGAATGCTCCTTTATAATATCAACATAAGCCGCGATATTAGATATGCCAGGTGTTTTTTTGATGAGTTCAAGTACATACATATCACCCTTTATTTCTTTTAATTCGGGCATTTCTTTCGCTTCTTCACTTAACGTCAATGCATCGACACGTTCTCCTTTCCTTATTTTCCTTGAAATTCGATCAAATAAAATTTGATGTTCAAATTGATGGAAGTCTTTTGCTAGTAAATGATCACTAATGCTCGACCAAGTCACATTATCGAGTAATAAGCCACCTAATACCGCTTGTTCTGCTTGTAAGGAATAAGGAAGTTGGAAAGTATTCATGATATGTGATCCTTTATTTTTAGTTAGGTTATTTATTAAATTGGGATAAGAAATCGAATGATTTGGTTAAATTATTTTTTTTATTCTTATTGTCATCGTAATTAGCTATTTGTTTTCTCTTTTTTAAAACTCGGATACTTTGCTTGTTATATAAACATTCAACAATTTCACCTGCTTTAGAAATTGATATTTTTTTATTTCGTACTTGAGCAATTAGTATAGGGCCGCCTAGTCGTAATATTTTCTTAAGCTGCCTATAAACATAATCACTACCAAAACCAAGTACGTCAGCAACCAAACTTCTAGTTGTAATTCCTTGAACTTTTGGATTGTTATCCAGAAGTTCATCGAGATCAGTTCGCTTTCCTTGGCGTTTGCCAATAAATTTTTCTAAAGCAATCCCAATAGCGACTCGTTCAAATAAATCAAATGTTTTAATTAAATGATGAACTTCATATTTTCTATTTCGTAAATCTTCTAAAGATAGGCGCCATGTAAGCATTGCTCTCTTTTTTCTTTTTTTCGCAGCGTCAATAGCTTCTAAACCATAGATAAGATTAGAATTAGCATCAACGCAAATTGCTCGATAATTAGATAAAAGTAGATTTTTTAGATCAGGAAAACTCGGTATATTTTCAGGAAAAATAATTTTTTTTAGGGGGAATTCAACAAGGGAACAAGGAAAAACATTAAGATCTAAATGATATTTTTCTTTCCAATTAATAAGATCTCTAAACTTAAATTTTTTTCCGCTTTTAGCTTCGATACGGAAGGCAATACGTGGAGGAATCGGTCTTCCTTCAAGATAACCATAAATACTACCCCGACTAATTTTAAGTTTTAGGGACATATTGGTAATGCTTCCAAAAAACTGGATGACTTTTCTAATTATTATTTCTTGCATAAAACTCCTTGTTTATTTTCTTATTGTGCGTTTATTTTAAACAAAAAAAACGCCAACCGGTTGGCGTTTTTGTGAAGTAAAATTTGACTAATAAAAAACAAAAAGGAAGCTCTTAAATGAAAACTTTCAAACTTGAAGAAGCTGCCGAATTTCTGAAGATGAACCCTGAAGGACTTAGAAGATTGGCGGCGAGTAAAAAGATTCCCGCGGGTAAGCCAGGTAAGTGTTGGTGCTTTATGGAAGAAGACCTTGTTAATTATCTTCGTTCGCTTTACGATCAGCCCTGCAAAGTATCGCAGGGTGTCTCTAACAATAGGAGAGAAAAAATATGGCGCTCTGTAAAAGAAACAATGTCTGGTGGATCAGATTTTCTCACAATGGAAAAAGAATACAACGATCTACTGGGTCTTCAAACAAACTAGCGGCACAGGAATTGCATGATCGCTTAAAAGCTGATCTGTGGCGCCAAAGTAAGTTAAGAGAAAAAACAGACCGATTATGGCAGGAAGCGGTACTAAGATGGTTAAAAGAATCAACTTATAAGCGTAGCCTAAAGGATGATAAACGTCAGCTTAAATGGGTAAATCCTTATCTTAATAACAAAAAACTCAGTGAAATTGATAGCGATATGATTGAAGAAATAGCGAAAAAAAAGGAAGCAAATAATGTCACTCCTGCTACTGTAAACCGGCTGTTAGCTTTAATTAGATCTATTTTAAGAAAAGCCGAACTAAAATGGAAATGGATTGAGAAAGCTCCTTCTGTAGAAATACGCCATGAAGGAGAAAAGCGTGAACGTTGGTTAACTCAGGAAGAAATGCAACGGCTACTTAAAGAGTTACCTCTGCATTTAGCTGATTTGGTATCTTTTTCCCTAGCGACTGGTTTAAGGCAAGCAAATGTTTTAGGGTTACGTTGGAAAGATGTTAGCTTAGAAAAACGCCATGCTATGATTCACGCAAGCCAATCTAAAAATAAAACATCTATTCCTGTACCTTTAAATTTTGATGCTGTTTCAGTTATACGCAAGCAATTAGGAAAGCACCTAGAATTTGTTTTTACTTATAAGGGAAAACCTATACGACAGTGTAATACGGCTGCTTGGAGAAAAGCATTAAAGCGAGCAAGGATAGAAAATTTTCGCTGGCATGATTTACGTCATACCTGGGCATCTTGGCATATTCAAAACGGAACATCGTTACAAGAGCTGCAATTGCTAGGAGGGTGGTCCTCTTTTGATATAGTCCTTCGCTATGCACATTTAAATAGCGATCATCTCAAAGAGGCAGCCGAGCGTGTAGCTGGTACAAAATTGGTACACGCAGCATGAATAGCTTAAAGATGAAATTGCTAATAATGCTCAAATTGACTACAATTCGTGGCTCTTTCAACCGCATTGCCAACGTAGCTCAGTCGGTAGAGCAACTGATTCGTAATCAGTAGGTCGGACGTTCGATTCGTCTCGTTGGCACCAATTAAATCAAACACTTACACTATTTTCAATTGTTCCCTTAAATTCCCTTGCGGGAGTTTTGCGGGAGCTGCGTTACTTTGTTCACGCTTTAGAACAACAAGCTGACTAACAGTATCGCAAGCCTTATTCGCAGCACGGATCAGATTAGCTAATTCAGCGGCTGAATAATGAGTAGTAATTCGCCCACTCTTATGCCCTAGCAAATCTTGTCGATCCTCAAAACTTACCTCTGCAGCACGTAAACGTCGTCCAAAAGTATGTTTCAAATCATGTACTCTCACATGAGATAAATCTGCACGTACGCGTGCTTTCTTCCATGCTGAATTTAACATCCTTGTTACAGGTTTATCTCGAAAAGTAAAAACATACTCTGGATTAATTCCTCGTACTTCTTCAATAACCCGATTTGCTACTTTATTTAGTACTACTAAACGTTCTTCGCGGTTTTTAACTTGACTTTCAGGAATAAGAAACACCGATCCTTCAGGTATTTTAATTTCCCAATTCCATTTTAAACGGCAAATTTCCTGATCTCGACATCCAGTATTAACCGCAAATATAGCCATTCTTCGCAAATGGGTCGGAAGTTCTTTAAACAATCTTATCTGTTCCTCTGTTGATAGCGGATAAGGCTTACGTTTATCTATTTCTGATTCTAACTTTACCTTTGGAGCCACTGGTAACCAACTTAACCCAAATTCATCTTTCCATTCTTGGGCCGATAAATTCAAAATACGCCGCACCACTTGTAAAGAATAATTAATAGTTCGCATTTTCACTTTTTCTTTTTTACGAATACGAATATATTCTTGCAGAGTAGTCATATGGATAGATTCCAAAGGTAAATTACCAATAAAATGATCAAGATGCTTTAGCCATCTTGCATCTTCTTTAATACTTGTCTTATGCTGATTTTCCTCTAGATATTTAGTAGCGGCATCCCGAAAAGTTCGTTTCGGTCTAACACCATAAACCCTAGCCTGTCTTATTTCTTCGGTACGCTTGGCAAGGTACAGTTCGGCTTCTTCGAGAGAATTTGATCCAGTACTTTCGCAAATGCGTTGTCCGAGTATTTTTTTGTCGATGTGCCAGATCCCCTTACGGTTGAGCAAGCCCGACGTTCTTTTTCGCCCCATAGTGTTTTACTCCTCTTATCAACGGGGCGCCCATTACATTCTTTATAATGCTCAACCCACTCATCTAAATCAAGTCGATCAAAAGCAATTCCTCTTTTACCTATTGGAATAATTGATAGCGATGGTTTTACTTCTTTATTAAATCTATTTTTGTCCATTCCTAAATAATTCGGTGCGTCACGTAAACGTATGAGTCTTGGCTGCATATTCTTATCCTTATTTTTGAACTATCCACTAATCAGATTACTAGAATTATTTGCAAAGAATATTTCAAGAATCTTGTATAGACTTATTTTGTTCATTCATATTCATAAAAAAATAAATGGAGTGGATAAGTATGGAAAACAGCCCTTTTGAGATATTTATTCGAGAATGTGGAACGGTAGAAAAGGCGGCCAAAATTTTGGGCACATCACATCAAAATTTATGTTCTATGCGAAATGGCCATACCTGGGCAAAATTTAAGTTTGCGAAAAAAATTGAAAAATACCTATGGGAAAAACTGAAATATAAAATAGATCCTTTAGATTTGATTTCACCATTGGATCGGATGGAACTAAAGTCGTTATCTCTACCCTTTATGCATCATCCTATTAAACTCATTAATGTTCCGATAATTCATGTGAAATGTAATTTTTCAGTTCCTAGTTTTACCGACCGAGAGCAACGTCCTTTAAACCAGTTTAGACCAGTTATCATCGATGAAAATCAACAACTCATAGCCAACCCAAGCACTTATTTGGTTTATCAGCAACAGAACAAAAAAATGGTTCCTGCTTGGCACTTTTCTTTATCTGATCTGCTAACAAAAAAATATGAGTTGGCTGTATTAGTGCAAACTTTTTTAATCTGCGAGCGAGCTGCTATCGGCATTGCTGCAAAAAAATGCTTAGGAAACCGACAAGGTCCTCGTTTTCACAAAACGTTTCGTCGAAATTTCGACGAAATAACAGGAAGAACAGATGAATTGATAGCCGCTAAGCTTGGATTTGGTTGTAAAGATAGTTATCGCCATGCTGAAAAAATTCAATTATTTGGTACTACTGAACTTATTCAATCTGTTAACGAAGGAACGCTAAAAATTTCCGCAGCCGCCCAACTAACCCGCTTTAATCACAAACAACAACGAGAAATATTAGCCCTGAATAAAAAGGAAATCCTTAACTATGTTTATACATTAAAAAGAGGGAGATAGTGCGATGAGAGAATATGGTTCTGTACAAACACAATTCTGGTCTGATATAGCATTACAAAATTTATCCACTCACGCCAAATTATTGGCTGTTTATCTACTGACTGGACCACATACTAACATGTTGGGTTGTTTTCGATTACCCACAGGGTATGTAGCAGAGGATTTAAAATGGAATGAAGAAACAGTTTACAACGCATTTGCAGAACTCGATCAAATTAGATTTTTAATCAGAGATCCAGAATCAAACTGGATTTTAATCATTAACTTCCTAGATTGGAACCCCATTGAAAATCCCAATCAAGGAAAAAGCATAGTTAAGCTTTTTAAACGAGTTCCACATCAATCAACGGTTTCCAAAGCCATAATTAAAATCTTATTAGATCAAACAAAATACTTAGATGAAGGGTTTAAAAACCATTTGGCAACTCTATCGCAACCCTTTCAAAACCAGGAACAGAATCAGGAACAGGAACAGGAACAGGAGAAGGATCAGGAACAGGAGAAGGATGTTGTTGGTAAGCCGTCGTTTATCGACGGCTTACCCAGCAGCAATTCAAAAATTCCCTTATCAATTAATAAAAAGAGCATTCACGACGAAGAAGCCATCGGTATTCCACTTCAAAATAACGATGTGTTTATTACGGGAAAAATGGATATTCACACCTGGAAAAAAACCTATCCAAACATTGATGTTTTGCAAGAGTTACGTCAAATACAAGCTTGGAATGAAGCTAATCCAAGTGCACGCAAAACACGCTCACAGATCCTTCGTCACATCAATGCATGGCTTGCTAAAGAGCAACGTGACTCTCTACAACGACAGCAGGCCCCTCCCGATCATGACGTAACTCGTTTAGCAACACGAGGACTGAGTCCTACCCTAGCCCACAACCTCGTCGTTGGAGAACAATGGTTGAATCACTCAAAAAATTAAACAACAAAATAGGAGATTTTATGTTAACAGATGATAAAAAACCCTTTCTAGAATGGCTGACATTATTGGCGGAATCTTTTAACCGCAAAGTTTCAAGTTTATTACTAGAAACCTACTGGCAATGTCTTAAAGCTTATCCGTTTCCCCAAGTAAAACAAGCGATACTGAATACTTTACAAAATCCCGATCGCCAGAAATGGGGCATGCCAACTCCTGCTGATTTAATTGTTTTAATTCAAGGTGATAGTCATAGTCATGCGCTTAACGCATGGAGCCAAGTAGTAACGGCTATTCGCACAGTAGGTCGCTATGACAGTGTAGTTTTTGACAACCCGATTATACACTGTGTCATTCGAGACATGGGCGGTTGGGTTTACTTATGCCAGCAACCGGAAAAAGAATTACCCTTTTTACGCCATGAATTTGAAAAACGCTATCGTGATTACCAACGTAAACCACTCACTAGCTATCCACGATCACTCAAAGGCAGCTTGGAATATGATAATCAAGTCCAAGGTTCACATAATCCACCCGATCCTATTTTAATAGGTGATGTTAAACGCGCATTGATTGTATATGCCAACGGCACTAAACAATTATCTATTCTCCCATTAACACTTTCACAAGCGACTCAGCAGTTTTCGCAATTGCAGATTGATACGGATACGTCTGAAGAAGAAGAAAATTGAAGGATCTTTATGCAAAACAACTTAGTTAATGAGTCTTTATTTCAAAACAATTATAAAATTCTGCATGGCGATTGTGAGAAAGAATTGCGCGCTTTTCCTAATCAAGTTGATTTGATTGTTACATCTCCACCGTATGCGGATGCACGGAAACAACATTACAACAGCATTCCTCCTGGCGATTATGCCGATTGGTTCATATCTTTTCATAGCACGTTTTGGCAAGCTCTAAAACCAACGGGAAGTTTAGTGCTGAATATGAAAGATAAAATTGTTAACGGTGTCCGTCAGCATTATGTATGGAATACGATAGAAAAACTCATTGGCTTAGGTTGGTATTGCATAGACGACTATATCTGGCATAAAAAAACCAGTATGCCAGGATATTGGCCAACTCGCTTACGGGATGCCTGGGAATATGTGTTTCATCTCGCCAAAGTAAAAACACCTTATATTAATCAGGATGCGATTAAAATCCCGATTGCCTTATCCACTCAACAACGGTTGATGAATTTCGAGAATCTAAAATCTCCCTTCGTTCGTTCTAGTACAGGTAGTGGCTTTCAGCGTGACTTAGCCAATTGGCGTAACAAAAAACAAGTACTACCAACAAACGTTTTGCATCTGAGCCCTGAAAATCGCAATCAAGGTCATCCAGCTGTTTTTCCGGTTGCATTACCTCAGTTTTTTATCCAATTACTCTCAAAACCAAATGATCTGATTGTTGATCCATTTTCTGGCAGCGGCACTACAGGTTTAGCAGCACTTTCTTTACATCGACGCTGTTTGCTGATCGATAACCAGCTCGTCTACTGTCAGGTTGCTGAACAAAGAATAAATAAACTAATTAATTTCAATTAAAAAGATTCAAAAAACTTTTTTATTTCAAATGTTTAATAAATTTAGTTAAACCTCTTGCAGATCACCTATTGGGACCGCTAAGATTTGGATTGCCTGTTATAAAAAATCTGGTGCAGGAATAACTTCCCGCACCAAACCGCACTGCACAAGGTACTGGTAATACCTTGCCGTGCTAGCCACTTATCTCAACAACCTAAAATTACTAGGAGTCGAGCATCATGACTTTTTATAGAATAAATCATCGGGCCCCCTTAGGGCAATTTACTTTTATTAATCAAAGGTTCATTACTTTTTTATTTCGTCATCAAAAACTTCTATTTGAGGCTATCTTAGCGCGACTTCGACAAACATAGCACCTGATAAATCTTAAAAAATATTTCTTTTTTCAAATTTAATTAGGGCCTATTTTGCGCCTTGGAGGTCATTATGTCTCAAAAGAAAGTGATTAAATCCGCTATAGGGGATTCCGATCTAACTCAGGGTTCATCCATTAATGAGCCCACTGATCTAATAACGCGTATTTTAATAAAACTGGGTAATCACAAACCATCACTCAAACAACGTCAACTCATCAAAACTTTATTATTTAATCTCAGTTTAAGAACTACATTGATCGTTGATTCACAGTTAAGCCCTCGAGAAAAAGAGTGCCTCTCATTAGCCGCTTTAGGATACACCGTAAGAGAAAGCGCTGAATTACTCGATATTAAGCACAATACAGTTGAAGACTATCATAAAAGCATTAAGAAAAAACTGAAATGTAAAACAATTGCTAGAGCAGTTATGGAGGGTATTCGCTATGGATGGATCAAAAAACCTTAAAAATTTACAACAAAAAACCCTCGGAATTCCGGGGGTACTTATAACCAAAGAAATAAAAAAATCCTATTATTTCTGGCTTAAAAATTCGTTTTCAACTTTAAAAAATCAGAATTACCTCCCCGGAATTCCGGGAATTGCGCAGAATATCAATAATAGTCACACTATAAAAAAATAACACTTTTCAGGAGAAATTTTATGAATCATGACTTTGCAAACTCTTCCCTTACCCCTCGTATCTTGGTTGTTGAAGACGACCCCATTATTCGAACCATCCATCAACAAGTTCTTGCAAGCTTGGGCTGTCAGGTTGATTGTGTTAGCCGAGGACAAGCTGCAATCCGTCAGCTTTATTACGATATGGTCTTGCTTGATATGGGCTTACCGGACATTCCTGGGGGAAATGTCATAAAAGCAGCGCGCACGAGAGAAATACAACGAAAACCGCTTCCTTTCATCGTAGTAACCGCCCATGACAAAGAAAACGAAGCAACTTATTTAGCACTCGGCGCCGATCGTGTTTTTCGAAAACCATTAGCAAGAGGACAATTACACTCTCTTTTAGTAGAGTATGGCTTACTGAAAAATAAATAATAACTTTATTTAATAAATTGAAATAGCAGAAACTTTAGTAAAATTATGGATTGGACACCTAGCCTAACCACTATCAAAATAAATCTCTGCTATCTCTACAAATCGTTTCGAGTTAGCACTACGTTTTAACTGGATAATGATTGGAATGATAGATTGAATATAAGTCCGTAATTTTTCTTCACTCGAATTTGAACCTGCTTGTTGCATCATGAATACGAGCTGATCAAAACAACCTGCCGGTGTGTCAGCATGCACCGTACTGATGCTTCCTGGATGACCACTGTTTGCTGCTCTCAGAAATGACCATGCTTCAGCACCGCGCAATTCAGACAGCAGTATTCTATCGGGCCTTAAGCGTAAACATGCCTTGAATAATTTCGCTGCGGTCATATTTTTATCGTCTTCATTAAAAAGTAAATGTACTTTGTTTGCCTGCGCTACCTTAACCTCTCGCGTATCTTCTACCGTGATCAAACGGTCCGTATCTGGAATAAGTTTTAAACACGCATTGAGAAAGGTTGTCTTACCGGTACCCGTCCCACCACTAATGATCATGTTTTTTTTAGCACTTATTGCTAACTTCAGAAATTCAGCAATATTTTTTTGCGCGTGTAACTCTTTTAAAGAAGTTGCTGTTTCTTTAGTCGCATCTTTGTTTACGACAGCAAACTCATCAAAAACCCCTGTTTTTTGATAATCCTCTAGACTCATTTCATGACGTGAATGGCAACGAATAGAATAAATCGCATTATTTTTTTCACAAGCAGGTGGCATAATACATTGTATGCGTTCGCCCGTCGGTAAATAGCCTGAAACTAAAGGGTGCGGAAATGTTTTATGGTTAAATTCTGCAATCAGGTTAGCTAATGCTTCAAGAAAGCTAAATTCTAAGATCTGTATTTCATGGCAAGTAAAATTTCCATTTTTTTCAACAAATACTAAACCGGGTTGATTAATGCAAACTTCCGTTACACCTGCTGTTTGTAAGAAAGGTTTTAAGGGTTCTATGTGTTTTTCTAACGCTTTTATGGACATTTTTTCTGTATAATTTTAGAAGACATTGACTTTACCTTTTGCTTCTTGATGAACCGATCGAAAATCTAAGTCATGTGCTACAAACACTTGGATGGGAGACCCTTGATTTACCCATAAGGTCGGTGGAATCGTCGTTTGTTGTTGCAATGTTTGCTGTGCGGTTTGATTCAAACTATTCGCTATAGCCATACGATAGGCTTGGGTTGCATTATAGGATGCGTTATTAGCAACACCGACATTAGATGTACCCGCACCCAAAATCGAAAGAAGTGTAGCCGTTCCAAATCGTTGCCAAAAATGTCGATCAATAACATCGGCAGCCGTTCCCGCCATACCTAATGAATCGACACCCGACGAATCTAAATTCAGACTCAAACCACCCGGCGTTATTAAACGTGTCCAAACAATAAAAATTCGCGATTGCCCTTCCGACATGCCACTTTTGTATTGTCCGATCAAACGACTACCTGGCGATATAAGCACTTGCGAGCCATCTTCTGCATAAACCGGCTGATCGATGATTGCCCGCAAGGAACCCGGTAAATCAGAATTAATCGCTGTTTCTAAAATAGCATGCATGATCTGGCCCTGAGCGATCAACTGATTTAAAGGACCTAATGAATTTGCCTGAATCCGTTTATTGATGTTCGATCCACTAAGCTGCTGTAAAAATTGACTGTTGGGATCAGTAGAGAGCGTTTTAGATTTTACGGGTGTCGTGGAATTACTGGATTGATTACCGCTTTGTTCAAGCAACATCATGGGCGCAGATAAACGCAGTTGTAATTCTTTTTGTTTAGCTTGTAATAAAGCCAATTGTTGTTCTGATAGTTGTTTAATTTCAGATTGTCCTTTTAATGGGGATGATTTTGATGACTTTCCCTCGTTGTTGGGTAGTGTATAAGATTCTTCGACTGCGAATTTGGTTTTAGTTTCAGTTTTTTTAGAATGAAACAGAAAATGTATTCCTAATAAAAGTAATAAACTTAGCAACAGGATAAGAAGAGCCGGCTTTTTACGGCTTGGTTCAGTAATCTCGGGCAATCCTTCAGGTGGGGAAGTTGTTTGTTTTACCATGACGTTACCACCATTTATTTTATGTTCTGCCAATCACCGATGGCGGCATCGTTATACACACTCGTCACATAACGCCCGCTTCGTAAAGTAAATTGGGGTGCTGTCGTATTGACAACGACATAGTTTCCTTTCATGTGATAATTGACTAAAGTTTCTTGCCGATTCTTATCCACAATAAAAATGGCGGGTAAGCTATTGTCGAAGCGGAAATAAGTAAACTGACCGTTACAATCAAATGCTTCTCGTGGTGCTAATCGTTTGTCGCCGGTAAAACTATATTTCCAGTTAATTTTGGTCGGATCACAAACGCCAAGGGCATTGGTTTGTCCACTTCGATCGTAGCCTGCACTCGGATAGATAAACTGTAATTTATATGTCGGTGAAGTTTTTGTATCATTCGAATCTAATTGAAAATTATAGCTATTAACATTGGTCAGTACGGTCATATTAGTCTTTGATGCAGCCATAGGTTTGATAAACAGATTATTTTTAACCGATACCGCTTGCCAAGCTAAGCTATCGCCGATAGATATATTTTGTACTTCCTCGTCCCCGGCAAACACCACTTGTGTCTGATAACCATAATGTCCGTGGATAATAACCACGTTATTCGGATCATAGTTGACTGTTTTAACATGTTGATCCGCTGTAACCTGCCTAGGAAGCAAAGCCGCTTGCGCCATGCTATGTCCCATGGTAATGATAAGCATGCTCAATAAAAGAAAAGTAATTCGTTCACTCATGACGGTTCTCCTCATTTAAATTAACCGGTGTCACTTGGTAATACGTCACGGTAAATCCGAGTGGATTTCTATCTAGTTGAACTTGGGTTGCTTTAACTGATTGATAGTGCCATTTCACGATGACTTCTTGATTCGCCACTTGTTGTGTATTAGATGCTTTATCACTCAATCGTTTTTCGAAGCGAATAGCCGCCGTATTGTCATTCAAGCGTGAAACCGATAACACTCGTACTGTGACCGCTTTATTTTTTCCATATTTGCGATACGGGGAAGTCAATACATTACTATCCACTTCAGCATCGTATTGTTTTCGGATCATGACATCCGATTGAGCCCACGCTAATTGGTAAGGAATTTCTAAATTATCGCTATCATAGCTTTCTCGATTGATGACATAGTGTATAAGAAAATAACGTGTCATCTGCCAATTAGCCGTTAGCTGCGTAGGTTCTAATTTACCCAGCTTAGTTATTTCACCCGTCGCGTTATTAAACGCATACAGGTAAGGTACTTTTTGTTTGAGTGGGATCAAACAAGTCAGCATGATTAATGTAAACAATAAACAAAGCAATAATCCTATATTTCCAATCAACGAATAACGTAACCAAATGGCTTTGCTATGATAAACATCATAACGCCAATCAGCAGCTTTTTGGTAAAATGCTTCACTTGTATTCGTTTTCATTTTTTTCCTTGCTCTACGGCTGCATTGACGGTTGATTTTTTTTGACTTGCCGCTTTGTTAGCCATTACGTTCCCTATGGCTTTAATTCCTTTTCCAGCCAAACGCCCTGCAGCATTCATGCCAGTTGCTCTAAGAGTAGAACTCACCATACTGCCTACTTGACCTAAAGCGGCCAGCGTAAGCCCGCCACTTAAACTGCTTGCGATCGGTAAACTTTGTTTTAACAAAAAAGCGGTCACTAAAGATAAGCCGCCAAACAATCCCATGGTAAAAAAATCGGGATTTCCTTGTGCCGCTTGGCTATTTAGGTCAGGTAAAACCAGCTCCATCACCGACAGCATGAGAGATAAAATACTGGCTGTTACGATAGGGATTAATGCGAAATTAAATAATTTTCTCAGCCAGCTGCCAAACCAACCACGCGTTGACTCCCAAAGAATAAAAGGTAGAAAAATTGGACCGAGTGCTAACGCAATGGCCATCGCGAGCTTTGCGTAGATTAAAAGTCCTAGCGCCGTCAAACAACATACAAAAGTAAAAACAAATATGAAAATACTACAGAAAAAAAGTCTAATTCCTCCATTAAATAATTTTTTGGAGGCATCCATCCCTGTGCTATAAACTTGATTAAGTGCTTGCGCAATTGATTGATCAGAAGTCAATGGGTTGGATGCATTAACCATCACTTGGGCGATATCACCTGGTTCATTCGTAAAAAGGTTATAAACAAAGAGATAATATAAAGACCAATTGGTAATCAATCCATAAACTATGCATAAAACAATTAAATGTCGGCTAATAGTGCTGAAATCAGCACTCAAGGTATGCATGGTAAAACGATAGCCTAGCAACAGAATATAAAGTGTACACAACAGCAAGAGTGTACTGTTGTATTGTACTGCTAACTGCAGATAGACCGTTTGGACATAGTGGCCAATCACACCGTCTACCGCGGTTAATGTATCCGTAATAAAACTCTGAGCAGAGAGCATCATTTTATTTGATCTATAAGAGAGAAAATGCTTTTATTTTTTTCCAGAAATCAGGATCTCTAAAATCTTTTAACGTCGTACTAACAGGAATAAAATGCTTATTCATTAAGCTACGGTAATATTTTTTTGTCCAACCTTCACATTTATTTTTTAAGGGTAAATTTTGTTTAGGATCGATGAAATAGTGAGCGCATTCATTAATAGGCTGGCCATCTCCTCTTAAAAAGAAATCTTCATCCAACGCTCGAATTATTTTCTCATCCACTAAAGGATTTTTATGACTACATGCTGCTAAAAAAGAAAAACTGGCTATTAAAATACTGAATAAAACAAATCGTTTGTAAAGTAATGGCATAGATAGCTCCTTTTACCATGAATTAATTTTTGTTTTTGTGCCACAAAAAGTAGCATTTGCATCACAAGGTGCTTGTAATGGTGTATTCGCACAACTGGTTAAACATAAAACTAAAAATACTAATAATACGCTTAATAAATGCCTAGATAAATTTTCCATTGTTTGCTTTCCTATTGTTTTACATGTTTATTTATAGTTTGCATTAAGAAAATGGGCATTCTGTACCGCATCATTCACTTCTGCTTGTGCATCAATCGCGTGTTGCTGATTGATTAGCGCTAATTGGCGCAACATTTCTAGCTGAATTAAATTATTTTCTAGTGTAAGGCGACTTTCTAAATCAACTGATTGTTTTAAGGTAGCCGTTGTGCCAATTTGTTGACGTAATTGATTGGCATAGTTAATCTGATCTTGAATTTTATCGTAGCTCAATTGACTCGCCGCTCTAGCGGCTAAAGCCGTTTTAGCTTTTAAGGCATAATATTTTTGGTCCATTTTATTTGGGTTCACACTGTTATAGAGTTCGGTCGCTACAGGAAATTCTTCAACTAATGCACGCAGCGTTCGTCCTAATTGGCTATTATTTCCGCCGTTTCCCGCCATACTTAAAACAGAACCCCAACGATCCGTATTTTCACCCCAAGATTGATGATCGGTAAATTGCGAATGTCCCCATGCTGATTGACCCGATACGGCATCTTGTATCTGGTGAGTTAATCCTTGTATCGTATTTTGAATACTCGAAATCTGTAATTGATAGCCTTGAATTTGTGCCGCAATATTGACTAAATCGCTAATAGGATCGGCATAACTAGGAAAAGATAAAATCATGAATAAACTAAGCGCTACAGTTTTGTAAGTACAGTGAATTGGGTTTAGCATCTGCTTTTCTCCATTTTTCTGCGTTGCTGAAAAATAGGTAGCCAAATCTTTGGATCATCCCCTACTTCAGCATGAATAGTATCCAATAAGCTTACCGTTTCTTGCCGTCCAGAAATGATGGCAATCTCATCGTCTAATTCTTTGAG
This sequence comes from Rickettsiella endosymbiont of Miltochrista miniata, assembly GCF_964031245.1. NCBI lineage: Bacteria > Pseudomonadati > Pseudomonadota > Gammaproteobacteria > Legionellales > Coxiellaceae > Rickettsiella > Rickettsiella endosymbiont of Miltochrista miniata. The sequence goes on along the minus strand of NZ_OZ035017.1, from coordinate 169,218 downwards.
ATTAGCTCTTAGCACAACCGATTCCTTGCCACGACCGTAATTCAATAAAAAATAATGACTGTCATCCGGTAAGGTTTTTATTAACTCAAATTCGCGTTCTGTTAAACCGAAACCTTCGATATAGGTTTTTCGATCGGCCATAGGATTAGGAAAAAAGATCTTACAGGCTGCTGCTTCATTAATCGGTGCTTGAATGGCTGAAACAGACGTATCCTGTGCCGCTTGCGTGGCTAAACCAAAAAAATTATTTTTCTTGCGCGGTGTACGCGATAAATCATTGATAATGTTTTTGAAATAATCATCCTGTAGCGCTAACCAACCTTCATCGAGAAAGATCATGCCGCGTTGACCTTCGAGTTGCTGACTGAAGCGATGCAGTAGGTACATTAACGTGGGTGTTTTACACACTTCATCTTTTAAAAGATGGCTTAAATCAAGACCGATTACATCCGTGTCATACTGTTGCTGTTCAAAACAATCGCTGACATTATCAAAAACCCAAGCCTGTTCACGATGACTGTGCCAACATTCAAATCGTGCACGCAGTGAACCCGGACTATTTTTACCAAAAAATGGCGCGATATGACAAAACTGTCTTTCTGTTGGGTTTAAGCGATACATCCCTGCGATAGCATCTTCGATGATTTTTATTTCCTGTTCATCGAGAGGCTTATGTTGAGATTTTAGAAGTTGCTTAAAAAGATTAAGTAAGAAAGTACGGTTTTCTGATGTATCATTCAGTTGACAAGGATTAAAACCGGTAGATTTCCCTGGTTTTAAAATTTCATAAACACCGCCCAACGCTCTGACTAAGATTTCCAAACCGCGATCTTTATCAAAGATGACGCGTTTCCCACCAAACTTCATACTTTGTGTGATAAGGAACCCAACTAACACGGTTTTACCACTGCCGGTGGCACCCACAATAATGAAATTTCCAACATCTTTAGTATGAAAATTAAAATAAAAAGGACTGCCAGAAAGTGTTTCTAAGACAGTTACGGCATTCCCCCAAAAATTACCCTGCATTTGACCTACTGGGTCACTGTGCAAGCTAGCAAAGGCCGCCATATTTTTTGTTGAGATTTCCGCTGCTCGAACAATGTAAGCAAAATTACCGGGTAATTGCGCCCAGAAAGCACATTCGCAACCGATATCTTCGCGAATACACACGATATCTCGATCAGAAAATAAAGCAATGATTTCGCCCACGCGGTGATTCAATTGTTCCTGACTGTTGGCATAACACAGCAAACTAAAATGATGTTGGCCATAACCCGCATCACCACTTGCTGCCTCTTCAAACGCTTCATCGATCTGCTCTGTTTGTCGATTGGATTCTTCTTTTGTTTGCTGCATATCTTGCTGTTGATCGCGTAAACGAGTTTTAGCCAAATAACGATCATAAAATCGAAATGATTGTGTGATGGTATATTCCATGCGTAGCGAATTTAAGCTATCTAATAAACCCTGATAGGTCATCGCTGGATACATCTTGATAGACAGTGCTGCAGCAAATTGTTTACTGTGATCGCCTGCACGGCATTCAATGGTTCCTGAACGATGATTAAAAAATAGGCGTTTCCTTGCTATATAAATCGACGCATCTTGCGCCGCTAGCGGTACAGCCTGTCGATCGTAATTAATCAACTGATCCACAAAAGCTAATGGTTGCGAAAAATAAAGCTCATCCTTTTGATAAACCGTTAATAATTGCGGTTGATAGTCAGACAAGACTTGCAACACTTTTTGTGTGGTTGCTTCAAGCGCTTGATAGGTTTTAGCCAATTGCTGTTGTTGTGCCTCTTTATCGAGCTGACGGCTTAATTTGCTAATCCAATTAAATCCTTGATTGATAACACCCGCTGCCGGTTTAGTAACGATTGCTAAATAAATCGCATTCTGAAACAGTGAATTCCTTTTGATTCGCTCTCTATATTTTTCATTCAACTGCTGAGCAAAACCTGGTTTAAATTCTCCATCTGGATACTCGGTAGTTTGGCGACGCAGGGTCCAGAAATAAACCGCGTATTCAGAGGAAAAACTTTTTAATAAACTATTGCGACGATTTTTATAGGCGTCTAAGTCCGCTTCACTTTGCGTGAGTTCATTAATCCCAGCCAGTTGAATAATTTGAATGAGCTTGCCACTTTTATCGATCAAGGTATCGTTATTGTAATGCCCTAAGATATTAATATGGCGTGAAGCATTGACTTCATTTCTTAGTAAGCGGCTTGGTAGAGGATTTTTTTGTTTTATCTTTTTAGCAAACATATACTTCACCCCGGCTGATAACTATTTGTTCCACCCCAAAAACCACTGTTCAAAACAGGTGGCGTTTGTGTGAAAAATTTCAACCATAAGCAAAAAAACTGCAGATCTTTCGTTGCAAGCCGAAATAAAACCAGATGAAATAGCCCAAATAGAGGAATACCCATTAAAGTATGAAAATCAATACAAATCAGAATATTGATGCCTAGATTCGCAAAGAAAAAACGTATCGGAATTCCCATGAACAACGGTGGACGTGTTAAAGCCAGTGCGAGCGGATCGACTTCGAGTTGGTAATCTTGCATATTAATTCCCTCTAAACTTATTATTTTTCTTTAAATACTTTACTATTTACGAAAAAAGACTACGTATGGCTAAGGCAATAGCGGGTGCGCCAAACAAAAAAGAAATACCTAACAAAGTATAAAAAAAGTATTTCCATTCCACATAATGACCGGCACACAACAATCCCACCCCCATAATAGCGAGCGTTGCAATAGATAAACCCGTAGCGCCCAACAAAGCATCAATGAAATAGTGAAGACCTTGATTAACTGGGGTATCTCCACCACCCGCCCAGCACAATTGAGAAGAAAGAAAAAGAAAAGTAATAAAATTAGTGAATTGAAATATTTTTTTATGGCTTCCATATTGCATATTTTTATTCGAATAAAACATAATTATTATGCTTTTATTTTAACTTATTTTATTCAAAAAAGCACTATAAAATAGCTATTTTTTATATTATTTTGTAAAAATAATTTTTACTTTTTCTTGCTGAAATTTATTTACTTTACTGATGTAAAAAGCTTCTCCTGGCTGTAACGATTGCTTAATTTCATCAGGATGAATAATAAATGATTTATTACGTTTTACACTGCCCATTCCCGTTGATGCATCCTCGCTTATCTGTGCCGTAATATTGAACCCATCTTGCGTCCCTACCCAACTCGCGACAGTTTCCGCGCTTTCATGATCATTCAGTCGATGACAGATCAATGTGTTGACACAATTTAATAGTTGGTTTTCAAAGTTGATATCCACTCTTTTCAAATCTGCTAAACCTTGTGTGCCAAAAATTGCATGAACACCTTTACCACGCCCCATATTCACTAAATTCAATACTTGTTCTCCTGCGAATACGGAGAATTCATCAAAAACAGTAAAAATACATTGCTTAGAATCTAAACGATCAATCACAGCTTTGATATCATTGATAATTAATTTACCTAGAACCTTAGCAAAACTCGGGAAACGTAACGCTGGTAAAGCAAAATAGACCACACTACCTGATTCGATTATCTCTGCTAAATTAAATGTATTATTTGTCTTTTCAAAAAATGCACCTAGCTCAGAATGTACTAACAAGTTTAAGTGGGCTTGTAATCCCGTAATATCTTTAGCATCATAACGCTGTAAGCGCTGTACACGCGCCTTTAATGAGTCGTCAGTCAACGCACGTGCTTTGAGGGCCAATTCTTCATAGTCTAAACACCGCACAGTCGTTTTTAAGTCGAAACTTTCTTTCAATGTTAGCAGCACTTCGAAGGTGGTTTGTAAATAATCCTCGGCTATTGAACGATAATAATCATTTTCCCAATGATCTTTTAAACTAATGAGTTTGTCTTTGAGTTCCGTATAGCCGCCATGTGCTAAAGGATCATAATGGTGATATTCCGCACAGTTAAATCCATAAAAATTACGTTGATACTGCTGGGATCTCTTTTGCAGCCAGACTATATTTTCCTCCGTGGGTTTACCATCAATAATAATCAACGGATAGGCTTGCTGTAGCGCACGTTGATAAAAACGTCGTAGCGTAACCGTTTTACCACCACCTGTCGTACCTAACACCAATACCATTTGATTGACTGCTTGATCGGGAATAATGACCGCTTGATGAGTAGTAGAAATTCCTAATAAGGTTCCATCACTGTGCTGATTAAATCGCTTATTCCAACGCTGAAATTGAGTTTTCCAATGGCTGGGGGAAGAGAATTCCCTACCACGTTGAATCGCTTTTAATTCCCATTCATGTGTTGAATTAGGAATCCATTCTATCATGCCTAATAAACCGGCGAACAATAACGGAAATCCCAGCCAATAATAAAATGTTTGCTGATAGATAAATAGTAATGCCGCTTTTAAACCTTGATTAAATAAAGTTTTCCAAAAAACAAAATGACTAACAAAACCAAGATGAATAATTTCAAAAAAAGAGAGTGTTAACGGTGCTTGCAGCTCGATCAATACAGCACTAAAAATAGCTAGTAGGCTACCTATCAAAAAAATCTGCCAAGCAGGATAGCTTAAACCTCGAATAAGAAGCAGAAATAGGACTAAGCCTAAGAGTCCCACATACCATTGCCACACCAAGCAAATTCCAATCAATAGGCACTGCATGGCTTCTCGTGGGCGGTGTAGAAAATTATCACCCTGCATTGACATGCAAATCTGTTGGCTGTTTTTCTAAAAACTCACTCAGCGAATAAATCTTAATAAATGACATGCCCTTTGCAGCATCTTGCAATCGTGGCAACATACTCTGCCTGCAAAAATACCAAACCTCCTGCAATGAGAACTGAGCCGCATAGGTTTTTAAAATAGCTTCTAGGCGTTGCTTACTCTTGCAAGAAAGTTCTACTTCGATTGCAACTTGTTTACCATCGGGAAAAACTAATATTCCATCCGGTAGATGCCCCTGCTGGCCGACCCCCAATTTATACTTATCATGTTTTAATTTCCGTTCACTGATCCATGTTGTATCAGGATAAAAAATCCTTAGTTTTAAATAGAGATTCAATAAAGCAAGATCATGGTGGTAATTGGCCAACGGCACTCGATGTAAGGGAGGTAACGAAGTAAAACGTGAACCTGTTTGAGTTAAGCGAAATAGGCCATGACGACGATAAAAAATCCGTTCATGTTGCAATAGATTATGATGTATTAATTTATTAACTATTTGGTAGTTACGCGGTTTCCGTAAAGCAAAGCGTTCGTTGAGCTGGGGTATTTCACAGAAACCAAATTCATTAATGAATTGTAAAATGGCTACATCGCGCGATGTTAACTTCACAAAGTGATCATCCTGATTATTTTTCTCTTAAAAAAGTGGACCCCATTTTGAGAAAAGAATCAAGTGATTTAGAAACAAAAAAATTTAATCTAAGTCAGGAGTTATCCACACCAGTTGGATTCCTCAAAAAATCCAACGATTGTGGGTAACTTCTCTCCTTCCTCTAGTTCTATTATTATTTTTTTTTCACTTTTCATTTTTAATTTCTCTACGCTTTCCCGCCCAATAGCCATGACCTCAGTTTTACAAGACTCGAAGAGACGATGGAAAAGTGAGGTCATGGCTAGCTTTCACAGCGTGAAATGGGCGGGGATCCCTGTTAAATCAAGCAAAAAGGCATTTAGAGTCTACTCTAATCAAGTTATAGAACTCAGTATAGATATCTAGGTTAATAAGAATTATTATTATATTTTTATTTTTAATACAGGCTCTAACGAACAATATGGCATAATAAAAAAAGGGAACAAAATTGATGTTACTTATTGAACTAACATACAAGAAGCCAATCGAGGAGGTAAATAATTTTTTAGATAAACATCGATATTTTTTAAATATATATTATGAAAATGGAATTTTTTATGAAATTTAAAACACTCATAGCTTTAATATTGATACCTCTGTTATACATAAACTACGCACTTGCAGTAAGTAACACTGTAGAGGATGAAAACTTTAAATATTCAAACGAAAAAAAAACAGCGTCAGCCCAAAAGGAAGTTTTTAACACAATAATAAAGTATCAAAATGCACTAAATAGCGCAGATACAAAAGAAATTCTATCTCTATTTAGTGAAGAAAGTTATTCACAGTGGAATGATAAGTTAACTGCGGATACTACAGAAAAAAGAAAAGAGCAATATGACTCTCTTTTCAAAAAAGAAAAGTTCAAAACTAACTTTGCATTTGACACTATATGGATTAACGGGGATACGGCGGTAGTCAGAACACACCACCATAAAGGTACTGTAGTAACAGACGTCGTAAATAATAAAAAACTTCTCGATTTTAATAGAGAAGTTTTCGTGTTAAAAAAAGAAAGTGGAAGATGGAGTATATTCCTATATACATTCAACACAAATCCATTACAAGGCGTTTCATAGAATGATTTATTCGTAGTGAAAAAACGAAATAGTTCTTATTTTTAAGGCTAAAACTAACTTCCGTTTTTCTTATCTTGATACAAAAAATATACTTACGAATTTTTATGTAGGTAGATTGGTTATGGGTTTAACAAAGCTGGATTACGAGGATCAAGCACTAGCTTTGTACCAGGGAATTATTCAGAATATGATAATACTCAGTGATTCCCAGTTGATTTAAAAAATTATCTTCATGACAGATAATTGAAGAAAATAATCAATTAGAAAGATTGCGTCATGAATTATCTGAAGAGTGTATTAATAAAATGACGCAATAACTCGCTGGATAAGAATATTGTCTAAATTGCATATGTTATTTCTTAATGGTTATAGATAGAATAACTATTTTAGGGAGTAAATTATGTTAAAGCATAACTTGCAAAGTGAAGAGCTATCACTACGTAACCACGCCGCAAGAGGTGAGTTTGAAGAAGTTCAAGAAATTTTAGATAGAAATAATGGAAGTTCAAAGTTTAATATAAATAGTCAAAGTTCTAACGGAAATACAGCGTTGCATTGGGCCTGTTTTAGGGCAATGGAAATATACAAAGGTAATTCAGAAGCCTATAGTAAAACTATTCAGTTGTTAATCAAATATGGCGCTGATTTTCTTGTTGAGAATAAAGAAGCAAAAAAACCGTGTGATTTTTTTAGAAACGACGATGAGTATTTAAATCCTTTTAATTTGGGTGTAAACTTAAAAAGTTATTGCTATTTTAATTTAACACATTCTCTATTAGAAATAGAATGTAAAAAAATTACTTCACAGTCGGAACATGAAGGTGAATCAGCGATAGCATCCTCTTTTTATTCAATTATAGATGGATTAAAACTGATTGAGTTTTTTCCAAAAAAAGAACACGAAGATACTTTTACAATTCTTAGTCTGGCTTGCGGTATCTCTACGGAGATCCTACCTTTAATCATATATTTTCAACATAAAAATATGAAAGTCAACTATATTGGTATAGATAATAACAGCGCTATAATTGAAGATAACAAAGCGAGATATACCGCTTATAAAAATGTACGTTTCATCTGCGCGGATGCCTCTAACCCCAATAAAATGAGCGAAATTATACCTTCTCATTCCATTGATTTTGGGATAATGCGTAATGGAGATTTCACTGAAGGCAACGGTAGACAACCTATATTTTTCCAAATAGTAAATCAGATATTTCCAAACTTGATCAAACCTAAATATCCTCTATTAATGACATTTCAAACAGAATATGAATTGAATATATGCAGTAAAAAAACTCAACTCAATGATAATTTTAGAAAATTTAGAGGCGGTAATTTTTTTGATAATAATAAAAGATGTGTTTTTCCTACTCAGCGTGGCGGTGAGACTATCCTGACTTATCCTGATAGCTATAGTTTTATTTTAAATTTAGATAAAGAGCTTACTCAGCAAAATAAATTAAGTCAAAACATGCAAAAGTTACACGTGTAGTGAAAAAATTACTTTTGTCGAAATCTCATTAAAATGCTTATTTTCAGAACCTACAAGATTTCGATTATTCCATTTTCAATCAAAGCAATTAAAATACAGGTGTGTAACGTTGTAAACGTCTGAAGCGCTGCTCATCCTTTTGTTGTATGTTATTTTCTTCCAGTATGAAGTCATTAGGTGGATTGTGAATCAGTTTTGAGCGGACTTGTGAGTGAATGCATATATCCACGTTAGCTTTAGTCTCTTCTCGCTCTATACGAGTTTGCGTAAAATTAGTTTCTGTTCCTTGTTCCAACTCGGGCATATTTCCATTAACCTCTTGCTCCATTTTTTGAACTTTTTGCCTTGTTGTCCGTTTTGGCAAATAATCCCATAATAACTGTAATTTTTTTTCTATTATCTCTTGCGATTCTTCAGCTAACTCTTGAAATTGTTGCAATAGTTCTGTCTGTATCTTTCCTAGCTCTTCATTTCCAAATGACTTATCGGGATGAAATAACACAATACTTTTTTTTAACAAATGAATCAGCTCAGTTTGTAGAATTCTTGTCTGCCGAATCGCGTCTTTACAGCTCAATTTCCTCTTTCTCACCGCAACAATCAGCTTTACACCATTATTTAAATGCATATCGACTAATGTCTTTAATTTAGAGAGGCAAGATTCCAGTAAGTTTTTAATATTAAGAAATTGCTCAGGTGATTGCCCTTCCAATAGTGACTGTATCACCTGTTGTTTCATCCTCACCCAGTCTTTTATCGAGTGTATGGAATAGCTAATTTCTTTTCCGGCGAAAACATCAACCAATGTGCCACTGTTAATGGTTTCGTCATTATCCCTAGCTGGATTAAAAATATTTTCATGCCAAGTATACAAATAAGAAAATAAAATCATTCTAAGTCTTTCAGATTCCTTTTCTAATTGACTGTGTAGGCTATCTTTGTCTACTTCAGTGGATAATTGACTTAATTTTTTCTTCACCAACTTTGAGAAAAGCTGCCAATGTTTTCTAGCAAAAACACTTCGCAAATGACCTAAATTATTTTTTATCGTTAAGTTTCCAGCACGTTTTTCAAAGTAATTTTCAAACTGTATTCGATTTTTATTTAATCGATGTAGCATCTCTATGCCCAGATATTGTTCAAATACCAAGTCTATAGGTTCGTTCGTACCATATCGATCTTTTTTACAAACTTTATGTAAAGACAAGCAGCGGTGATAGTAAGACCATAGCTTGATCTTACTATGAATAGATGTAAATAAACCTAAGAGCCAGCGTTTCCAGAAAGGCTGTTGCCAGTAGGCGATAATCTCTGCTTGTAGCTCATCTGGAGATAAGCCAAATAGTCGTATATTCTTCAGGCTACTTTTATCTCGCTGCCATAAAGGATTATCAACAGTGAGCGGCTGATCCACGCTAATAAAATCTACCCATCTTGGCCCCCACCACCAAGATATTCTTTCAAAAGGTTTTTTAGCTAATCCATTTCCTATGTCTGCCAATAACCTATTTAGCATTCCCTGCTATCCTCCATTTTTTTCAACGCCTAGGATAAAATCTCGTACTAGGACCTGGTTCATTTAACTGTGATTCCTCAGAATCTGTATTCGCTGCCCTTTGTGCTGTCACTCTACCCTTTTCATCAAGAGGATTGGCTTGTTGCGCTACCAATTCTTTAATAGTATTCATAGCTTTCATTAATAAATCTATATGATCTGGTAAGCCATGATGTAGTTTTGATCCATGATCCCAACCCAAGTCTGCCTTCTTTGAAATAGCTATTATTTCATTCAGCATACTTTGTGCATTGGATATCGACTCGACAGTAACCTTTCCCTCTGCATCATGAAACAAAATAAGACACTTAAATAATCGCCAATAAATGTCTATAAACTCCTGATCTCTTTGTTTAGAAGGGCGCGATAATAGCGCCACTGTTTTAAGTAGATTAAGCAGCATCTCATAACCATCTAAATGACCCCAGGCTCTTTGTCTTAAAATTCCAGCATAGTCTATAAGAGAACTTTCCATATTTTTCATTAGCTCTCTGGAGTCTGGATAATCCTGTAAGTTCTGCTTTATCTTATTTCCAAAGGTCTCATGATAAATAATATGATTGAGGATTATTAGTTTAAAATCTCTGCTTTTTTCAAAGATCTGAATTAAAAAGGGTTTTTCGCCACCTGGCTGTTCCAATAAATTAGCTCCTGCTTCTATCAAACATTCCACCGTAAAGGTGTCATTTCGTGCCAATGCATTTTCTAATAACCAATGACCTACCGTTCTTGTCCCCTCTTCTACTAGTTGATTTAAATCATATTTAGCTAAAGGCCAACGCCCTTCGAAATATTGTTCTTGATCGAGATACAATAATTTTCGGGCATACTTTTTAACGATAGCACGTGATTCACGATCAGTAGGCTCTCTTAATAGCACCTTTTTAATCCAATAGTTCTTATCTAATAACTGATTTAATGCCCGAAATCCTCTCGCAGTGATCTCAGTATTACCTAAATTCAAAACGTAAATTTCAGCGTACTGTAATGCATCACAAAGATGTAAGAAATCCTCTTCTTGCTCTTCATTGGGTAACAATTCTAAAGTCAAGCTATCAAACCTAGGTGGCTTAGTTAAAAACCTCATCCATGCCCATCGATGAAATTCGGCATTCGTTATAATCAAAGCATTCGTTATAGTTAGCTTCGCTGGATTATCTTCCAACACTCCAAATCGTGCCAGAAATTCAAGTATAAAATACGCACTGAGTGGATAATAATTTTCATCTTGTAAAATACTCACATTATCTAACGCAATAACACTCCATTTAGGTGAAAAGCTAAAGATTTTATCCATGAATATGCGAACGGGCTTTATGTCTGAAGAAAAGTTTTGAACCCCTAGGTCAAAAGCAACATTATCTAAATAAAATTTATAATCCAGTTTAGAGGAAGGCCTAGCTGGTTTATTTAAATTTAAATATTGAATAAAATAGGATAGCAACTCTATCGTTACTATTTCATTAGTTAATGTAAAATGACCTGTTTCTAGAAAGCTGTCCAAAACGGTATCAAAGGACGAGTTTGGTTTATCTTGATGATCATAATGTTTGGTCTTAGTGGTAGCCCTGAGCATAAATCACTCCTTTTATTGTAGTTGTTTCCAATTCTTTTCTTATTTTTACAAGGATAATTTATATTTTAGATATTTCATAGGTGGGTCGTAAAAAATTAATTATTTTATTTTAAATCTAAAATATTCTAAATTTGTTCTATCTAGCTAAAAACCATGCATTAGAAATATTTTCTTGGATAGGATCATTATAATTAACAACTTCATTTTGTTTATATGTAGAAAATAACCCATTTTGGTGTAACAAATAACTACAGTATCGATAGTAGCCTTTAGAGTTTTGTATTTTTTCTTGAAACACACTTAAAACTTTGTCGCTTAAAACAGTATATTGCCCTGCTTGAACTAAAGCTTTCAAATCCTTATTTTCTTTATTTTGATAAAAATCAGAAAATTCATTGAATAATTTGATTTTTACCGACTCTTTGATTTTAACCCAAATCACTCCAACTCCTTGTTGTTTGATTTGCTGCATCAAATGAGTAAATTTTATAAATTCCTCTGTATTAATGGGGCTTGCTAATGACGATAAATACTCCAAAGCGGCTTCCTTAACAATAATACGAAGCTTAAGTGCGGCTGTTTTATTTGTCATAAAACGAATTTCACAATCCGGATGGACACCTTGTAATTTTTCAATCAACTTATTGAAAGTACCTGAAGGGCAAATAGGATCATCTTCCCCTCCTAGATATTCTCCCTTTTCAGATAAATTACCGCCACATTGCATCTCATAAAGTCCTTCAATCAGTTGTTTTTCAGCATCTTGTAAAATTCCAGATCGATTTTTCTCATCCAACACAGCTAAATAAGTTGCGGCTAATAGCTGCCTCAAACTCACTCCTGAAGTTTTATCAGTAAATATATAATCCTTAGCCGTGATTCTTACGATACAACGCTTAGCGGCTCTATTTTTTTCAGAATTTTCGGACAAACCTTGAATAAAATTATTTAATCTCCCTATCGTATGATCTAAATTAGAATCTTGGAGTTGAGAGCCGTAATGTGACCATAATTGCGTGGCAGATTCAGAGGCAGACTGATGGACGCTCGTTGTATGAGTGCTTTGTTTATCATTTATAGAGGATAAATTATTAACATTAGCATCTTGATTTTCCTGGCGAAATCTTTGAAATACTCCAGTTAAAAGATCTAAGCTTAGATGTAAAAATAATGTTCCCACTATTTCGTCCATCAATATATTGCCGTATTCAACCAATAGTGAAAAGCTTGTCTGATTCTCTATCTCAGCAGCTTGAAAATCTTCTAAACTAGTTGCAACATCATTTGACTCCGAATGTAACCAAATTGTCTCAAATTTTCCTTGGTTAAGCACCTGTATGTCCCCCACATCTATATTTAGTTCTAGGATTAAAGTTTGGGTCACAGCAAGAGTCAGAAGCAACTTAACTATGTTTGGTTTTGGAGGAGATAAAATAACTTCAAAATTTTGTTGCGTGAGTAGCCCTACGCCTTCGATAAATATAATAGACACTCCAATATACATGGGCTCTGGATATGCAAGAACAGCTTCTAAGTTTTGCTGATTGAGGATTCCTACTACTTGCATAAGACCCAGCATCACGCAAACTGCTTTCGGCTCTGGGTGGGAGAGAACACTTGCCAAATTTTCTTGGGTGAGTATCTCCGCTTTTTGAAGGGAATTAAGAGATAGTATAATATAGTTTGGGTTTTTGCGTTGTCTAATATATTCAAAGTTTTCTTGAGTAAGCATCCCTGCTTCTTGAATAAACTTCAGTATCATTCCGATACTTCTGATATTTTCATCTTGGCATGATAGAACATGTTCAAAATTTTCTTGGGTGAGAATTCCGGTTTTATAGAGAGAACTAAGCGACAGCCCAATATCTGATGGGTTTTGACTCGACAGAATACTTTCGAAATTTTGCTGAGTCAGTAACCCCGCTTCTTGAATTAATTTCTGAATGCGGTTGACTGCTTCTAACTCTGGGTGTGATACAACACCTTCAAAATTTTCTTGAGTGAGCATCCCTGCTTCTTGGAGAAAATTAAGTGATTCTTTAATATATATTGGTTTTTCGTGCAATCGGACCCCTTCAAAACTTTCTTGGGTGAGGATCCCTGATTTTTGGAGAAAACTAAATGATACTGCAATATACACTGGCTCTTTGTGCGACAAAACATGTTCAAGGTTTTCTTGAGTGAGTATCTCTGCTTTTTGGAGAAAATTAAGGGCGTATGTAATAATCATTAACTCTTGTTGCGACAAAATAAAAATATGTTCAACATTTTTTTGAATCAGTATCCCCGCTAGATGGAAAAGCTGAAACGCCCATTCAATATCTGATAGCTCTTTGCATAGCAAAACACTTTCGAAGTTGTCTTGAGTGAGAATCCCTGTTTCTTGGATAAGTTTCAAAATGCGACTGATACTTTTTAGATCAGGGTGTGATCGAACATGTTCAAAATTCTTGTGCGTAAGCATTTCCACTTTATGAAGAGAACTAAGCAACTGTTCAATATCAGTTACATCTTGGCACAGAACACTTTCAAAGTTTTGTTGAGTAAGTATCCCGGCTTTTTGAAGAAGACTAAGCACTGCTTTAATACACATTGGTTCTTTATGCAATCTGAGGCTTTCAAAGTTTTCTTGGGTAAGCATCCCTGTTTCTCGGAGATAACTAAGGGAGAATGCAATAGATATTGGCTCTCGGTGGCATAAAACATGTTCAAAATTTTCTTGCGTAGGAATCCCTGCTTCTTGAAGATATACAAGAGATAATGCAATAGGCGTTATTTCTTGTTCCGATAGAACGCGTTCGAAATTTTCCTTAGTAAGGATCCCTGCTCCTTGGAGATAATCAAGGGATAATTTAATAGGCCCTAATTCTTGGTGCGACAAAGCCTGTTCGAAGCTTTCTTGAGTGAATATTCCCGCTTCTTGAAGAGTATTAAGCATTAGATTAACTATTTCTAGTTCTAGATGCGATAGAACAATTTTTAAGTTTTGTTGATTAATAATCCCTATTTTATGCAATAATATTAATGTTTCACTAAGTGCCATCGGCTTTGGATGCAATCGGAGTGCTTGAATAAACTCCTCAGTAAATATCTCTTTATCATTAAAAATCCATGCAATCTCTCTTAAGCCCGGATGTGTCGGTTCCAGCTTGAAGTTGCCTTCAGTCAATATTTCCTTTGTTTCCGACAGATCACTTTCTAAATCAACTGAATCTTGCATAAGTTACTCCTTTTGTTGTAGTTGTTTCCAATTCTTTTCTTATCTTTACAAGGATAATTTATATTTAAATTATTTGATAGATCGATCTTAAAAAATTAATTATTTTTTAAGAAAAATAAGCTTCGTCCTGAATCTGTATTTTATCTATTGTTACAGAAATATAGATTTTGCTAGGACTATCTACGATAATAAAGTTTATCGGATTTAAAGTCCTAAAATGACGGGCGGTTTATCGGTTTTTCCGTTGAATCTGATAAGGATATTGCCTCTTCATTTACGTGATTATCATCAGAATTCTTGCCTTTTTCTATTCCTTGCTCAAGTTTAGCTTTTAGATGAGTGCGTATCTTAGCTTCGATTTCTTCTAATTTTGAGTTTGTTTCCAGCTTGTCTTGTTCCAAGTCAGCCCGTATCTCCGCTTTATCTTGCTCCCATTGGTCATATAGCTTCTCTCGAAATCTTTCAATTTCTTCCGTACGTTTTTTATCAAGCTCTTTGAATGATTGTTCCAATTCATTTATGGATTGTCCTAATTCTTGGATACGTCGCGCGAGATCAGACCAATCTCGGAGTGCCTGCTGTCTTTGAAGCTCTTGCTGAGAATGATGATAAAGTTCTTCGATCTGCAGATGATAATTTTTTAAGCTATCCAAGTAATATCGGCTTCGTTCTAAGTAAGATTGACTATATCGAGTTATCATCTCCCACATCTCTTGAGAATGCGTTAAATTCCTCATATGATCCGGGTGAAATAGCAGCATTCCTCCTTGTAATAACGGTTTTAATCGACGTTGTAAGTCATCCAAATATTTTATGAAATCGTCATAAGCTTCATGCCTACCTTGAATGTTTGACATCTTGGTTTCGCAGCATCCCAAATGCAGCTCAGTAATCGTTTTAATATCGTTCAGACTTGTTTGTAGTAGCTCTTCCACTTTCTGTAGAGAACCATCTTTGAGCAGTAACTTTAAATGCTCTCTTTGAGCTTGTATCCATTTTTTAGCCCCATCCAACGAACCAAGTCCAGCTTGAGTTACTATTCTATGGGCAGGTGTAAATGAAGAAGAAATTGTTTGAGGCCTCGTATAGTTAGCTACCCTACGTTCTTGGTTCTTATTTATCGCTCTATCATTAACAACATCTATTCCTACCTCAGAACGACGGCTAGAAAAGGCATTAAAATGCCATAGTTGATAATAATGAAACATAAGCATCTCGACTTCCTGATATTCTTTTTCTGCTTCTTGCTTTAGGGCTAATCGTTCTTCTCCTTTCTCTATCTGTTTTAAATGTTTATTTAACTTCGTAAAAAATGTTTTCTTCAAACGTTGCATATAACGTTTTACTTCTTCTGAAAAGTGTTTTTCTATCCATTTTGGATTACGACATCGTTTTTCTAAGTAAGTTTCAAACTTTACATTGGATTGATGCAATACCAAGGTCAAGCCTTCTAATATAGGCCTTCCCTCACTCGCAATAACTAAGCTTTGTTCAGATCTCAGCTTATCCTGACTTATCTCTTGATAAGCTAAGCAACGTTGGTAGTAATTCCATACGTCGATCTTTTTGTTCATACCAAAAGAAGCAAACCAACGTCGCCAACGAGGCTTTTTCCAATAACGATCTATTTTTCGGCCCAACTCTTCTGGACTTAAATCAAATAAACGTAACAGTCGAAGCTCATCTTTAGTGCGTTTCCACAAGGGGTAATACTTTGTTAATGGAGGTTGGATAGTCATATGGACTATCCAACGTCTCGACCACCAACGACGAATAAAAGGCTTATTGGAGAGATACTCATCCATTTGATTAAATAAGTGACTCAACATATCCTCCTAAGCATCACCCACCTCCTTTAACTAAGGTTTAAACCAGCGGCAGCTAGCATTACTACTGTCCTGCGTCTGAGTATCCGATGTTGATGTCTGTTGCTGTGATGCAAGCAGATCCATTATTTTATTCATTCTTTCAGCCATCTCGGATTTGTTTTGTTCAAACTCAGCTCGTATTTCTGCTCTGTCTTTTTCTCCTTTAGCTTCATATTTAGCTGTTAAATCAATCAAATCTTGAGCATGTTTTACATCCGTCTCTCTTTTGTCTTGTTTCATCACTTCTATGGTTCCTTGCAAGCTTTGCACCTTTTTTTCCAGTTTGCTTTTTTCTTCTTCTAATTTAAACTGTTTTTGATAAACTTCAGTAAAACCTAACAGTTGATCAAGCTCAGTACATAAGGCTTGATTAAATTTAAAATCTCTAAAGTGTTGCCTTTTGGCTCTTTCTGCTTCGCCATGTAAGCAACGAATAACCTGTGTAAATTCTGTCAACGCAGTATCACTAACCGGATAGTCTGTTGTTCCAGCCTGTGCCGCTTGGACAATAAGACGGAAGTCTTTTTCCCAATTTTCTTTTTTTGCATCAAGCCCGATGCCACGAAATATTTTTAGTAGAAACGGTAATTGATCCAAGTCCAATAATTTCATTAAGAAATCATCTAATTTTTGTTTTATTGACCCAAGCTTATTACTAATTTCCTTATGTGACGTATAAAAACGCCATATCAAAGGTACAAAAAACTTTAAATCCTTTTTGACATGGCTTAATATCACTTTTTTACAAACATTGTCTTTGCTAGAAAAAAGCCTTTCGACCAAACTGGGTTCCCCAGGTAATCGTTCTAATAAGTCCGCTCCCGCCGATAAAAGCAGTTCAACATTTTTTGGATTTTTTAATTGAAAAGCTTTTTCTAATAAATGCGCGCCTAGCGTTCGATTGTCTAAACGTTGACTCATGTCTAGCTCGATAGGCCAACTCTGCTGAAGGTAGTCTGGATATTTTTGAAGATCTTTCGGTAATCTGTTGATCAAATTTTCAGGTAATTTTTCGCTGGAGAGACGAGTAATGACTATTTTGTTATTGAAATTTAACAAAAGCTTAAGAGGAGGAGACTTAAGTTGCAAACCTAATTCAGCTAACTGATATAAATTATGGGCTGTCAATTGTTTTTCCTGAAAACGCTCTAAACTAGATTTTTCTGATCGTTCCTCCAGATGTTGTATTAATTTTCTATGTAATCGATTCAGATCTTCCAAGACCGGTGCGGATTTTAAAAGAATTTGATCTAGGCTATAGTTATTTTTTAACAACTCAAATAACTTCAAATAATCCTCTTCATTAAGTGTAGCATCACCTAAATCTAGTTGCCTTAAAGTACAATGATTAGCCAATGCTTCACATAGACGATTTAAAAGAACATTGGGGGCATTAAACGACGGCAAAAAGTTCTGTTCTTTCTGAATATCTTCTAATCTCAAGATTTCTAAATTAGATGTTTTCTTTAAAAGATCGACTAATGCGTCTTTATTAAATAAATCAACCCTTTTTAAACTTAACTCCTTAATTTGATCGACATAGGGAGAGAGTGTTTCATATAAATTAAATATAAATTGAAAATTCAATGGCTTACTCTCTTCTTTCCCTGAAATAGTAATACCTTCTAGCTTAATAATTTCCCACTTTGCCACGTCAAACAAATTTAATAATGTTTTTTCAATTGCTTCTACTGCATGTTTATAGTCTATTTTTTGAAAATGTTCTGCTCTTTCCAAATAATTCAGAATACGCAATGTTTTATCTTCAGAATTAAATTCAGGTCTCCCCTTAAGCGATGCAGGTAACTCTTGTTCGGCAAGTTCGCCCGATAAAACCGTATCTTCAGAACCCTTTGGCTCTATTAACTCTTCTATATGAAAAGGAACAAATTCAACATTATTTAAATGAATTTCATAAAAAGGGACGGTTCGACCTACTGGGATAGGGTATTTTGTAAGGTGAGAGTGTAAAGCTTGTAATTGTTTTAATGATAATGATGAATCTGAAATCTCAAATCGACCTGTATTAAAAAAAATGTTAAATGCAGAATTAAATAAATCGATAGGGGGCATATTAACTCCTGTTATTGTAGTTTTTTCTATTATTTTCGTATCCTTTAAAAGTATAATTTAAATTAAATATATTTAATAGATCAATTTTAAAAATTAATTTTTTTAAGAAAAATAAGCTTCGCCGTAAATTTGTATTTTATCAGTAGTTACGAAAACATAGATTTTACTAGGCCTACCTAAGTTAGCGCCCTGCTCTATTATAAAATTATTCTTTTTATTATCATTTTTTAAATTTAATATAAAAGCTAAAGCGGCAGCCGCAACACCGGTCGCAATATCCTCTTGATGGCTGAACAATGGGTTAAAATTACGCCCAACATAGTCAGCGTGAGGTTGTTCGGTATCATTTGAATATACATAAACCCCATTGACAGAGTATTTTTTGCACCATTGACTGATAAGTTCTAAATTAGGTGCCATATTAAATAAAATATTTCTATCGATAACAGGCATTAATAGCTTAGGGCTTCCTATAGATACTATAGCGCAGGATGAATGGGCGTTTATAGATGCTTTATCGATAACTAACAGTTTACTGATAATGTCTAGATCTATATTGTCATCTACAATTTTTCCATTATTTACGATAGACATTGAGATTAAATTATCATTACAGGCTATATCAAGATCGAGTTTTGTTTGATAAGATTTAATATTAAAAGATTTTCCGGAATCTGATTTAAAAAGATAATACGCTGCACCTAAAGCACCGTGGCAACAAAGAGGAAGCTCTCCTTTAGTAGCAAAAAATCGAAGCAAGTATTGATTTTTATCTGGAATGATAAAAACTGTTTCGGGAAGGTTGAAATCTGTAGCCATTGCTTGCATTTCATCTGTGCTAAGATGCGCAGCATTATCTACGATGGCACAGGGATTTCCGCCCTGATTATTTATTGAAAATACGTTAACAATTTTAACCTTCATAGAAAAATACCGTTATGCTAAAACGAGTTCTTTTAATTTGTATATTAAGTTCCTTGACGCTAATCCAGGGATGTGCCGGATCATCACACACCAATCTGATTAGCTTACCGACAAAATCTGTTTCTTGCCCTGTTATTCATTCATGCTTTACACCGGGCCAAGATTGTACCCACCAAATTACCGATCATATTGCAAAAGCTGAACATTCTATTCTTGTTCAAGCCTATCACTTCACCTCTAAGGCTATCGCCGACGCATTAATAGAAGCGAAAAATCGAGGCGTTAAAGTTAAAGTTCTATTAGATAAAAGCCAACGTAAACAAAAATATAGTTTGTTACATTACATCGCTGATACTGGAATTCCTGTCTGGATCGATTCCAAGCCTGCAATAGCTCACAATAAAGTAATGATTATTGATGAAAAAGAAGTCATTACTGGTTCTTTTAACTTTACGGATGCAGCGCAAAAACGAAATGCCGAGAATTTAGTATTCATCACCGATCCTAAGCTTGCAAAGGATTTTATAGAGAATTGGGAGAATAGAGAACATCAGTCTATTCCTTATTCTAAATAACATAAGTATGAGTAAAGGTTAGCTGATTTGGCCTGTTATTCCAGCTTAATTAAAAAGTAAATTCTGTATGTTTATTTCTATTTTGTAAGCTAGGATAAATAACTTTTTCTAAATTCTCCTTATATATAGGTTTCACAAGTACGGTATTCGCTCCAAAATGCAAACATCTCTGTTGATTTTTTTTATCCGCATGAGCAGATGTAACAATAATTAATGCATCTGAATTACGTGTGCATTTTCGAACAGCATCAATAACTACTTCGCCAGGAAGATCAGGTAGCCCTAAATCTAAAACTACAAGATTAAATATTTTATCTTGCAATCGACAAATTCCATCTTTCGCGTTTCCAACAATATCAATTGTATAGCCTAATTGAGATAACATAGTACCAATTACTTTCTGTTGTATTGGATCATCTTCAACAAGTAAAGCTTGATGATTTAATATTAGTTGTTTTTTTAACGACATATAAATTTCCTCGAAATAAAATTCTGGAAATATTATGTACAATGCATTAAAAAAAAACACTCCCTGAATAAAAGGATTAAAAATAATAATATGAGCTACTATTAATTAGTATCTATACTAAAAAATTGTAAAATTCATAGTTAAAACTTCATGATTTTAAATGATATAATTCATTCTTAACTTGCCTTCTAATCCAAATAATAGGAGCAACATTAAGTATTTTAACGCTATTCTTATTTTCTGTTTTCGATTTGCTAGCTTTCAAAACAAATAGTTCTTTTTTATCTGAAGGATATATTTTTCGAACTAAAATAGTATTTTCAATAGTCTGAATAATACAGGTCTTACGAAATAAAGTTTCTATATTGTTTAAATCATATTTAATTCCCGCAACATAATCACCGCGATTATAATAAGGCTGCATTAGATCATCTTCAATGATCGTATGGATAGCATTAGGATGATGAATATAAAATAAATTGATTTCTTTCTTTATTCTCTCATCCTCAGATTCTATAGATGGTTTTTTAGAAAGATCTTTTTCATGATTTAAATGCTGATATGAATACATCAAAGTGGGAGTTTCTCCAATTCCATGTAACAACCATTCAATTGTGCAATTAAGAATACCTTCCTCTTGAAATATCTCTTGTAGAGCATATGCCCCTTTCATACTCAGTCCTCCATATCTGGCATATTCCCAATTAAGCAAAGTTCCTTCACCAATGATCGGGTGACGTAAGCAGAATTTTTTGCGCTTTAATCCCAATAAGGTTTCCCGAAGATAACGAACTCTTTCTCCGCGAGCCTCCTTATAGTTGTTAGAGTCTAATTTAGAAGTATCAGTGGATTTTTTAGTCACAGTGAATAACTCATAAGAAATTACCTACACAAAATATGGCTTATATCTGATATATTTTATGCAAAATTTGCATAACAATTATGTTTCAGATTGCATACTAAATTATGCAATTTCTATTTGCAAAGGATAAATACTTTGCTATAGAAAACATCCCTAATTTAATGGATAGAACTAAACGTATTTTATATCACTTATTCTATCAAAATAATTCAAAAGGAATAGCAAATGACAAAAATCCCATCAAGAAAAAACACTGATTTTGTTATAAAAAAATTGTTAGTAAAGCTAGGCAATAAGAACCCTAATTATAAACAACTAAAACTTGCTGAATCTTTATTTTTAAAAACCAGCATAACTAAAGAATTAACCTTTAATTCTCAACTAACCAGTCGGGAGCTCTGCTGTTTGCTTTTAGCTTCTTTAGGGAAAAGAGTAAAAGAAACAGCAAATCTATTAGAAGTAATGCCCTCAACAGTTGAAACATGGCATAAAAACATTAAGTACAAACTAGAAAGTGAAACAATGGCACAGGCGGTCTATAAGGGAATAACTCACGGCTATCTCCGAGAATATTCAGGCCAGGACTTTCCTTAAGATAAAGGATATAAATATCCATTAAACTATTCAAAAAAACTGAGAGCAAAACTTTATATATTTAGGTTTTAATTTTGTCTGATATAGGATCATCTTTATATTAACAACCACTAAATTCATGGTAACATATCCACAAAAATCAGGATGGGAAATAAATTTATTTTATTTTATAATATTCCCAAATTAATCACATTTTTATTGAAAAACATTCAATTGTGCTTATGAGTATTTAATCCTGGTTATTAATATCTAATTAGGATTAACCATGAGCACTATAATAAAGAATAAAGCTGAATCTTCATGTATTGACCAAAATATCTTAGCAATCTCTGATTTACAAAATTTTCTAGTTAATTGGGATGAGGATTATCAAGCAAAACTATCAAACATAGATATATTTAATTATTCTTTAACTAAGCATTGGAGCAAAGAACAATGTCAATTTTTTGTAAAAGTTTTATATCATATACGTGGTCACTTCGATAGTTTCTTATGGTATATGGGAAATTTTGCACCAGATTATAAAACCAAACAAATGATCTTAAAAAATGTTCATGATGAGTTTGGTATGAATGGCTTATCTCATGAACAATTATATTTTCAATTTGCTCAAAGTTTTGATGTTGATTTAACTTACGAGTTATTAGAAGAAACTGCCTACTTGCATTTTGCAAGAGAATATATTAGGAACCAATTACTTTGGCTCAGAAGGAACGATTGGGACCATAGGCTAGCTGCATTTGCTGCCATAGAGCGACTAGATAATGTTGATTATCTAAATTTGCGCAACATTGCAGAAAGCATAGGCGCTACCGGAAAAGCGTTAACTTTTTTTAATGTGCATATAAAAGCGGATCATTTTGAAGGAATATTAATAGCAGCGTTTCAGGAACTTTGGCAAAAAAAACCACTTGTAGCACAAGAAGTGTTTAATTTTATCAGTGACTTTCAAACTTCCATGTGGAAGAACTTATCGGATGCGATTTTTAATTATAACAATAAAGAAACTAGGTTACCTAGCTAGAAAACTTAATGGATATATTAGTGTAAAAGTAGAAGATTTTGGTGCGCAATATGTGATTTTTGGTATATTTGGTCTTCTCAATTACCCTCTTTATTATATTATATGGAAATTTTTTTCCTCCCAATCCTATGAAAGCTTACCTTTACGGATAGTTGCAACTTTACTTTGCTTATTTTTAGTATTAAACAAATATTGGCCAAAAAAGCTGCAGCCATGGTTACCTACTTATTGGTATATAACATTATTGTTTTGCCTGCCTTTCTTTTTTTGTTTCATGCTATTGAAGAATCATGCCATTGATGTCTGGCTTATGAGCACCACTATCGTATTAGTATTACTTATGCTGCTGGTAGATTGGCTTAGCTTTATAATTTTGCTTACCTTAGGGGTTTTTCTTGCTTGGTTAAGCTATCATTTTACTTCAGCTATTCCTTTTAAAAATGATAATTTTGTTGGTTTAATGTCTCAATACTTGGGTTCCTTGGCTGTTGTATTGCTTTTTGCACGGAATAAAGAAAAATCAGGTAAAGAACGGTTAAATGCTATGTCTTCGGTAGCAACAAGCATTGCTCATGAATTACGTACTCCATTAGCCACACTTAATATAGGTGCAAAAAATATTAAAAAATATTTTCCTTATTTTTCCCAAGCCTATCTAATGGCCTCACAAGCCAAACTACCCGTAGAAACTATTAAAATGAGCACATTTAAGCTCATAGAAAAAACTTCTTCGGATATGGAATTAGAGACTGAAGCTGCGGCTCTATTTATTGACATGCTACTTATGAATGTAAGTCCTCAATTCAGTGTGGACTCATGCAAAACTTTTTCAATAGACAAATGTGTCACCGAAACTCTATCTCGATATCCCTTTTCGGAAGAAGAAAGAGAATTGATTCATTGGTCAGAAAATCGTGATTTTATAGTTAAAGGAGAATACTTGCTAATTACGCATATATTATTTAATTTATTACGAAATGCCTTATTTCATATTGCTAAAGCTAATAAAGGCCAAGTTTATATCTGGTTAGAGTCAAATAAAGAAAACACGCTTTGCTTCAAAGATACAGGAACGGGTATAGTTAAAGAGTTTATTGGACGTATATTTGACCGTTTTTATACTAAAACTCCTCATGGAACGGGTATTGGCCTTACATTTTGCAGGGCTGCTATGGAATCCTTAGGAGGAGAAATACTGTGTGAATCTATTGAAAATGAATACACTCTATTTACATTGAAATTCCCTAAAATTAATTCTAAACTTTAATTTCTATAATAATTACTATGAAAAAAAATAGATTAAATATTTGTTATTACCCTACAAGTCTTATATTGGTAGATGACAATAAAAAGTTTCTTCAATCGCTCCGGTTAGGATTAAGCGATTATTCATGTTATTTTTATGAAAATCCAAAAAACGCTTTAGATTTTCTAAATAATTCATACCAATATGAACCTTTTATTAATCGAAGTTTGTTATCTGAAGAAGATAGCTTTTTTGAACAACCGGTCGCCGGCTTAAACATCAAAAAAATTCACCATGAAATCTATAATTCAAATCGTTATGAGGAAATCTCTGTTTTACTCGCCGATTATTCCATGCCTTATATGAATGGGGCTGAATTTTGTAAAGAAATTAAATCTAAATATTTACGAAAAGTTATGTTAACTGGTGAAGCAAGTAATGAATTAGCCATAGTCGCTTTTAATGAAGGCATCATTAACAAATTTATTTTAAAATCTTCCATAGGATTTTTAAATGTCATCATGGATAATATTCAAGAACTACAAGAAAATTATTTTATCGCATTAACAGACATTTCATTGAGTAAAATTAATAAAAATAATGTGTTGTCTATCATTGAAGATCCTGTATTTATCGAATTATTCAATAAACTTTGTAGAAAACATCAGATTGTCGAATACTATCTCTTAGATGAACAAGGTAGCTACCTTTTACTTGATAAAAATAAAAAAATGAAATGGCTTATTGTAAAAAAAGAGTCTGAATTGCAGAGCCTAATCAACTTTGCTGCTTTTGAAGAAGCCCCAGAACCTGTTTTGAACGCTTTGCAAAACAGGGAAAAATTACCTTATTTTCATACTGAAGTTGAGCTTGCTGAACCACCTTCCGAATGGGAAAAATATTTATACCCGGCAGTAAAGCTACATGGCAAGGAATTATATTATTATTCTTTTATTGATGATTTAACCCCATTGAATATGGAAATGGAAAAAATCCTATCGTACAGTAAGTTTTTAGATAATCTTGTTATTTAAAGTAATCCTTTTGGAAGATGCATCCCTTTATTACTAGTCAGGTGCCTATAACCTTTCTGGCTACTTCTTTAGTTGCTTCTGCGATTTGAAGTAACTGCTGATAAAGTTCTTCAGCTTCTTCAGGCGCCTCTACTTTCAATGCAGTTATCATTTCTATGCATATTTGTTCTAAGCGATTTGCAGAGCAATAACTTGCTCCACCTTTCCATTTATGTGCTAACAATCGTATACCCTCCCAATCATTGTCCTGATGGTATTGTTTTAGATTAGGTATTTCTATTGTCAGACTACTTACTAGCAACGCCAACATTTCATGAAGCTTTTCTTCACTACCCAGGAATTCTAATGCCTTCTCTTTGTCTAAAAGAGACAAAGATTGCAATTGATTGGAGGATTTAGCCTGATGCTCTTTAAAAATAGAGGGTTGTGAAAGCGATAGAAACGCATTTAGGATTCCAGAAGCTTTCTCTGGTGTTAATGGTTTGATATAGATCGCATTCATCCCTTTTTCTAAACAACGTCGTTTATTTTCCTCATCTATATGTGCTGTTAATCCAACAATGGGAATCGATGAATTATTATTCCATTGTTTTGAACGAATAAGACGCGTTATATCACAACCATCTGCATCTGACAGGCCAATATCCATCAATATAAGGCTATAATGATTTTTCTCTATGAGAGTCAATGCGGTTTTCCCATCCGGTGCAATATCAATTTGGCAATTAAGATTTAAAAGAATACCCTGCGCGATTTTTGCCGCGATGGAATTGTCTTCCACCACTAACACATGCTCTCCGGTCGTCACAACATTCTCTTGTAACGCAGGTATCATGGCCACTTTTTTGTCGATTAAGTAAGTATCACTTTCAAACGATTGTATTTCTCCTATCGCATTCCCATCTTTTGTTGATAATGACTCTTCTAAAGGAATTAAACAAATAAAAGTTGCTCCTTTTCCTACATCACTCTCAATATGAATTTCACCACCTAAGTCTTCGATAAATTGTTTAACCACTGAAAGACCTAAGCCTGTTCCTGGATAAATTCCTCGATAGGCAGGAACTAGACGCGTAAAGCGCGTATAGACTTCGGTTTGTTTATCGCGAGGAATACCCATACCTGTATCTCTAACGCAAAGCTCAATAATTAATTGTCCTGTATGCGTTTTGTTTTTTATTAAACGTGCACTGACTTTAATCTCGCCTTTATCAGTATACTTTAACGCATTCGTCACCAACTCTAGAACAATGCGTTGAAATCGTAGAGAATCACCCAACAAATAAGCTGGAATGCTTTTATCATAATCCAAATATAAATTGATGTGCTTTATGTCGGCTTGCGGCTTGTTTAATCGTACGATCTGTTCCAACTCTTTATGCAAGTCAAACCTTTGCTTCAAGATCGGAATTTCACCTGTTGCTACCTTAATGCTTTCTAATATTTTATTCATAAATTCCAATAAAGCATCACTAGATTGAGCTAGGTCTGTAGCATATTCAGCTACTTTTTTTGGATTGTTTGATTCCATTTGAATCAAATGCGCACAGCCCACAATTCCCGATAAGGGTGTCCGGATGTCATGGCGCATGTTTTCGAGAAACTCTGTTTTTGCTTGATTGGCTACTTCGGCTTTTTCTTTAGCTAATTTTAAAGCTTCTTCTGATTTTTTTCTTTCAGTAATGTCACTATAAACACCTATAACACCGATAACTTCATTATTTTTATTAAAAACGGGTACTTTATTAGTTAATAGATAACCTTTTCTACCATCAGGAAAGGTTTGCTCCTCTTCGATATTAAGCTTAGGAATGCGAGACTCCATTACTTCTTTATCATCCTTACGATAGATATCACTATCTTTTTTCCTTACAGGAAGATCATAATCGGTTTTTCCTATCACCGCTTCCGAAGAAGATAGGCCAAGACCATGCGCAAAAAGATCGTTACATCCTAAATACTTTCCTTCATTATCCTTCCAAAAAACATGGACAGGCAATTGTTTTAATAATTCAAGAACAAACGCACTATCAAACCCATCTTTTTTTTGGTTAAAATTCATAAAAAACTTCCAAGA
Source organism: Rickettsiella endosymbiont of Miltochrista miniata (assembly GCF_964031245.1). Taxonomy (NCBI): domain Bacteria; kingdom Pseudomonadati; phylum Pseudomonadota; class Gammaproteobacteria; order Legionellales; family Coxiellaceae; genus Rickettsiella; species Rickettsiella endosymbiont of Miltochrista miniata. Next base: position 142,179 of record NZ_OZ035017.1, on the reverse strand, counting down.
AAACCAAATCAATCCGCGCAGAAAATATACATTAAAGATAAGGCTATGGCTAGTACTTAGTCATCTTACTGGATGATCAGGTGTTTAAGCTTTATGCAAAGTATTATTGAATTTATATAACCAATATACCTAGAAAAGGTAATGCTTATTCTTTCATTTTTATTTTATTTCATCAATTGGTTTATACTAATAGGTGTTGCAGAGTTATATCTAATAACCCCATATAAATAATGCTAACCATTTTATAAAAAATAAATATTTAAAATGAATAATATAAAAAAAAACAAAATTGCCATTATAGGATCAGGGTGGTACGGAGTACATATTGCTTTGGTTTTAAAAAGCAAATGCCCGACATGCAAAATAACGCTGTTCGAAAAAAATCCTGACATATTTAGTGAAATTTCAGGAAAGTTTGGCATCAGAATACACAGTGGCCTTCACTATCCTCGATCCGAGGAAACAAGAATAGCTTGTCGCAAAGGCTTTCATCAGTTTTTCAATTATTATCCTGAATTGATCACACCGCATATGTATTCAGTTTATGGTGTGGGAATTATAGATGCAAATGGAGATCCATCTAAAATAGATAAGGAAAAATTTGCCTCTATCTGTAAAGAGCTTGAAATTTATAGCGAGATCCTACCAGCTGACTGGGGATACGATAATTTAAGTTTTGCAGTTAATGTTGAAGAGCCAAGTCTAATATTAGGTGAACCTTTACGTAATTTTTTTAGTGCCGCCTTAACCAATGCGGGAGTAGAATTGTTGTGCAATTTTCATGTTACAAGAGTTGAAAAACGTCTTAACAATCAGCTTGTTGTGAGAGGTAAGCAGGGCGAAATGCGTAAGAAGAAATCTTTCATTTTTAATCATGTTATTAACACAACAAGCTATCAAGCATTGATACCTGATCCTAAAGGATTGCCTTTAAAAATGGAAATTGTCTATCAACCTTGTCTAGCGCTAATATACGAACATACTGAAAAACCTCTTCCCAAGTTCCCTTTTTCATTTATCGTAATGGATGGATGGTTCCCATGTTTAATGCCTTATGATGATCGTATAAATAAAAATCAAGTTTTTTCAAAATATATAATGACTCATGGAAAATGGACAATTATGGGTTCTTATAAAACTGCTAAGGAAGCTAAAAATTGTCTTTCTTCTGTTAACGATGAATTTATTTCTCAGCAGGTTGTGCCCAATTGCGAAAAAGAGATGGAAAGATTTTGGCCGACATTCAAACAAAAATTCACCTATACAACATGGATCGGGGCTGTTTTAGCTAAGATTAAGACGGAACGAGAGTTTCGCAGTGCCGTTACTTTTAAAAATAGAGAAAATGGGATGATTTACGTCATTCCAGGTAAAGTAAGTAATATCTTTGATGCCGGAAACGAAGTATTGTCACTCGTTGGGCTAAATCAAAAAAAAGTAATTAAGGAAGGTAATTATTGTTATGTTGAAGGCGGGACACTTTTTACAGCGAAACATGAAATTACTGAAAAACCAAAAAATATTTTACAAAATACTTGTGAGTTGCAGCCTTATGGAAAAATCGAGAGTGAGCCGGTTAAAAAAGCCAAATCACTTCGTTTCTGGAAATCATCCGTGCACAAACATCCTATTTCTAGACCAATAGCACCTAAAAATATGAAGTTGGGAGGAAATAATAGCTAAAAAACGAAATAAATAATGTCGCATCTTATACTCATTAATTTTTCTTGATTTTTCTTTATACCTATTAATTTTCAATTTATAGCTTTAAAAGGAAAGCAATTCATTAGTAGCATATGATCATATATAATGCTTTGCTATAAATATCTTTTATATATTTCCTGCTCTACAAGTGTACGTAAAAAATGATAAATTTAATGACATTTAGCTCTTTTTACGCTAAAAATAATATTATACTTCACTAACTTCTTCTTGCTTCTCATAAAATCTCAGCCATACATGGTATTCTTCAATTATTTTTAGCGCTTCACGAAAAAAAGCCATAAGTTTTTCAACATAATCAATGGCAGCTAATTCACATTTTTTTCCATCTAATTCACGCCATCTTTCTCCTAACGAAATTAATTGAAAATTAAATCTCCTTTCATACGTCGAAATTAAAAAGCAATCCTGAATTGCGTTTTCTAGGTCCTCAGCTAAACAAGCTTTCTCCAAAACGGCATCTGCGCCCAGATTGCGATATTTCTCGACATCATTATTTATATGTGCGCTCCATACTATTAAAGGAGTTGCTAAATTAAGTTGATATTGACGAGCAGCTTCAATGACGTCTGTACCGGGTCTATCCGGCAAACCAATATCAACTATAATCAAGTCATAGGTTTTACTCTGAATTTTTTCTATAGCTGAATTTGCATTGGTAACACTATCAACCCTGTATCCTAAATTTGATAAAAAAAAATTCATAATTTTTTGATTAATTGCATCGTCCTCTACAAGCAAAGCCAATTTAATCACGCTTACTTCTTCTTTTTTTCTCGCCCAAATTTTTATTCCCATAAAAATTCCTTTCTAGTTATTAAAAAAAGGATTATGGATAATTAATTTATAAAAATATCTACCCCCTAAGGTAAGGGTTTTTAATAAAAAAAATTTTACTTTATAAGTATTTAACTTATATAGGATGAATTTTATTTTTAAAATAATCTTAAAAACATCACCCTAAAGGGGTAGAGCATTCAACAATTTTTTTATGCATTATGAACATAATATTTTTTAATATGTTCATTAAAATGTATAAATTAGATGATGTAGATCAATATGTAGATTATCTACTTAAGCCGAAAAAGAAATGCTACCAAGAATTAGCCAAAGATTATTTGGCCTATTTTGGAAATCAAAAACCAACTAATAATCAAATGGTTGTTGCTAAAAACTTGATCATCGATTTATTAACTCGCCAAACCTTAACCTTTGATGAAAAATTATCTACACAAGAAATGAAATGCCTTTATCTGGCTTTTAAGGGTAAAACCGTGGCCCATACGTCCCAAATATTTTCACTTAATCCAGATACAGTAAAATACTACAGAAAGCAGGGGATGAAAAAACTTAATTGCCATAATATGATCCAGGCTGCCTTCATCTGTGGGTCAGGAAACTTTCATGCTCATTTGTATGAAAATTTAATTGATATACATATCAATCTATATCATAAAAAAGATCATTCGAAATAATATCGCTTCTTTATTAACTCATACCTTAAAGCTTTTGCAATCGCCTCCTTAGTATTTTTACAAACCATTTTTTTTAAAATATTACGTATATGTATCTTGACGGTTTGTGCTGAAATATTCATTAATAAAGCTATTTCATTGGTATTTTTTCCATGTATAAGATTTAATAAGCATTCTTTTTCCCGCTCCGTCAATTTGTTATTAAATTTAACCGTGCGCTTTAACCAATGTGAATCAATTAAGGATTGCATCATATCAAGCTGCTCGATGCTGGGTCGCCTATTTCCAAAATAATTTAAGTAATTTTTAGCGGCTGCCCTTTGATAATTACTCTCGTCTTCATTTAATTTGCTCTCAAATAAAAAACTCTTTAAGCTGCGTTTAACCATTGTCGGTGCTCCGATGATGTGCCAGACAGCGATGGAGTGTTTGCGTACTCTTATCGCTGTCCCCTTAACAGGGTCTAGCGGGTTTAATGTAATAATTTATGAAAAACTGCTCCTAATCCTGTAAAAATTAAAGCCAAACAAATTCCCCCTAGAATCAATGAATTCTTCACTTTATAGAGTCCTATTTCTATTTCATTCAATTTCTTGATCAGTTGAATTTCACTGTCTCGGTTTGGTGAAGTTAAGTTCATATTTTCATTCCTCAGGTTAATTTTAGGATTAAGGTTCATAAGTCTCGGCGAGCTACCTTCTCTACTTCTTTTAAGGCAAGCAAGTAGGTTTTATAATGCCTATGTAAGATTTTTTTACGTTTAAGTAAGTCAATGATAATCCCTTCTAAAAAGAAAAATTTTTCAGAATAACTGGATGGTAATTCTTTAAGCGAATCTTTAAGTGTAACCAAATAAGTATCGCCTTTGTTTAACAAGCAGCGGCCATGACAAGCTTTCGTTTCTATACTAAATAAAATTTCGGTGAGTTTATTTTTCAGATCGTATAAATCTCGAACTAAATCATCTATTTGGAATAGATAATCACTGGCATATTTTTTTATATCAGGATATTGACTGATTAGTTTAGACATGAGCCACCTCCTCTTTAATTGATTCGGTGGTGCCATGGTATTTATGAATAAGGCTTTCGTACTGTCGAGTTTCTAAGAATAATTTGAATAAGGTGCGATAAAAGTCTTTGAGATGTTTTTTATTCCATTGATAAAATTCTTCTCGATCTGACAGTGGAACATACTTTCTAGGCTGGGTTATTTCTTTATCAAGCTCTAAAACTAATTTGCTGAGCTGGGAAACAAATTGCTGCTCGAGGGATTGAACTTGCTCGCCCATTTTGCAAGCTCTTAAGTTAAGGTTATTCAAAGATTGCTCTACGCGAGCGAAATGATCTACTATGACGTTAGCCATGATTTACTCTCCAGTAGTAGGTTGTGGTTAGCTAGTAGCTGGGACTCAGAATCTCAGTTACTAGCGCTTTCTTTCAATACAATAAATACTTTATTACAAAATTATAAAATTGTAAATATATGTTTTTAGAATTTTATATTAAATTTTGTTATAATTTTGCCATAATTAATATTTGGACAGAAATGTAGATGAAAACAGTTGACCAAAAAAATCGTAAATTGGCTAGAGTAGCTTGTGAATTACCCGAGGAAATGGCTAATGCTTTTAAGGCCAAAGTTGCTTCTGAGGGCTTAAAAATTCGTGATGTTATGGTTACACTAATTTCTGAATATTTAAAAAAGGGAAATAAAAAATCCTGATATCTATTTTATAGATTAACAATTTATGGATTGATTCAACTAATTAATTGAATAGATAATTTATTATCTTTTTAGATGTTGAAAAGTTAAAATCATACGTCCGGTAATTACGATAAGGAAGAATAACAATGTCTGAAAAGAAACAACGAGCAAACCACGACTCAGCTTGGAAAGATATTTTAGATGCTTATTTTAAAGAGTTTATGGAGTTTTTCTATCCAGAAATCGCACAGAAAATTGATTGGATAGCTGAATATGAAACACTTGATAAGGAACTTCAGACTATCACAACTGATGCTACAGTTGGTAAGCGCTTTGTTGATAAATTATTTAAGGTCAAAACATTACAAGGACAAGAAGAAGTCATATTAATACATGTCGAAATTCAAGGAAAAAAAGAGGATGAATTCTCTTTACGTTTATTCCAGTATTATTACCGACTTTTTGAAAAACGTGGTCATGCTATTTTAACCCTTGCAATCCTCACAGACGGGAATAATAATTGGCATCCTAAAAGTTATCAAAAACAAGTTCTAGACCTTCCTATACTTAGTTTTAATTTTCAAACTAACAAACTACTTGATTATCAAACTAGTAAAAAAGAGTTAGAAGAAACAATCAATCCTTTTGGGATCGTAGTTTTGGTCCAATTGGCAGCTATAGAGACTAAAGGAAACCCCCAAAGTCGCTATGAGATGAAGTCTAAAATCACTCGACTTTTATTGAAAAAAGGATATAAAAAAGATTATATACTTAATCTATTCAAGGTAATTGATTGGGGTCTTGTTTTGCCTCCTGACCTAAAAATTCAGTATAATAACGAGATAGAACAGTTAAAAGGGGAAAAAGGTATGAGTTATGTACTAAGTGCTGTCCGTGAAGAGGTCGAGAAAAATCATCAAGCATGGCTACAACAAGGCCTAGAACAAGGTCTAAAAAAAGGTCTTGAAGAAGGCGAGCACCGCAAAGCTATTGCTATTGCAGCTATTGCCAAACAGCTTCTAGCTGAAGGCAGATCTCCAGGAGCTGTTCAAAAATTAACCGGCTTGCCTGAAAAAGAAGTCATGGATTTAGTTGAGGCACACTAAACCTTATAGATTATGAGCTACATAACTAGTTGAAAAATTAGCCATAGAGGAAGGCCTAAAACAGGGCCGAAGAGAAGAAGATTTTGTTATTGCTAAAAAAATGTTAGCTAAAAGGCTTAACCCTGAACTTATCAAGGAAATAACAAACCTATCGGATCAAGACTTACTCGTTTTAGAGGATTAATAATTCTCTTTAACCGTTAATTATTAACCCATCTTCTTCTCAATATTCAACAGTTGGATATTATGACTTTAGCCCTAGTTAAAACAAGAATGTTCTTAGAACAGGACTTAAAAAAAGGTCTTGAAGAGGTGGGTACCGTAGGCTATTGCTCTAGAAGATTTACCTTCTGAGAAAATTAAAAGTATTACTGGCTGTTCTATAAAAGACCTTTACCCTTCTATCAAATATCATTAATCCTCCTATAACTGCAGAAACCCATGCGGGACTTTTGCGGGATAGAACTATTCTCTTATGTGCATTTATATGACAATTGTAATGGGCGCCATATATTAAAACATTCTTTTTTCAAAGACTTACAATCTAAGCGCTTAATTCGTAATCAGTAGGTCGGACGTTCGATTCGTCTCGTTGGCACCAATTAAATCAAGGAGTTATCTCCTAACTCTCTCAAATAAAATTTTTATGTGTCGAATATGTGTCGAAGTTTGGGGTCTTTGGGTCTTTCCCATTTAAGGGGGCAAATTAAACACATAGAACTTTAACTCTTAAGCGGTAGTTTTCAAAATTTTTAAATCCATAAGCGCGACGTTGAATCAATTTCATTTTACGATGAAACCCTTCTGTTATTCCATTACTTTTACTAAATCGCCACATTCGCACGACTTCATCACGCCAGTGGTACAGTGTTTTTCCTAGCGTCATTAAAGAATGAAAAGGACTTTGTTTAAGTTCCTTTATCATTTTTAAAAATAAGGGGATAATTCGTTGGCAGCGTTTAGCTGTCATGGTTTTCTTCATCAATACTCGACTAAGTCTGACCTTTGGCTGGGTTGGTGGCTGCAGGTGAAGTCGCCGAGCCACCTTATCCTCATCTAAAAAGCATTCCTATCAGGGCTGCATGGCATGACTTTCACCAAGCGGCATGCCCGCGGTATCTATAGTATTTACTTTACGCTCAATAGGCGTGTCAAAACGAAAAATTCCTATCAGATTTCCCATCAATAAAGATGTATTTTTAGCAGAGACTGTAAGACCCGTAGCTAGCAAGCCACCTTTGAAAAGGCCATTCCTATGTCTAGGAATCGGATTTTCCCAATATCGACTAAAAATATTTGAGTAATGGGTGGGTATTTTTATGCCAATTTTGCGTAAGTTTTCAATAAGTTCCCTGCTAGGCTGTCTTTCTTTAAACGCAATATCTAAATAATTGCTTTCGTTAATTTGGTTTAAATTGGTTAACGGCAGACTATCTGATGTCAATAGTTCATTGGTTGGAATATCACAATCTTGTAAGATTTTAAAATAGTTCTTATCTTTTTCACCCACCTTTAAAAATTCAAAAAAAGGTATTTTCATATCTTCCGAGTCAATAAATGTCTTTTGCAATACCTTACTGGTAAAACGAAATAGCGAAACGAAAGAAACAGCCATGAGGCCAGGATTAGCCTTGACTAAACAATACCAGGTTTCAACACCAGGCTTTTTAAAGAATGCAGCATACTCTGGACCTGCGTGGTGATTATATCCTAGCTCTTTTAATGCAAACGCCAGTAATCCTAAGGCTGAAGGATGCTCGGCGAAGGCTAGGCCTGCTTCTTGAAGATTTCCTGACATTATTTTGCTGTAGCTACATTCCCAGTTAGCCGTTGCTTTTAACACGCGTGTTGCGGGATAACCCAATGAAAGCGATACAGCAGCAATGACACCGGGATTGGATGTGATTAAACTACACCAAGTACCAGCGCTTGGATTTTTAAGAAAGCCTGCATATTCTGGATAAGCATGGTCATTATATCCGAGTTCTTTCAATGTAAGTGTTAGCAACCCTAAAGCTGAAGGATGCTCGGCAAAGGCTAGGCCTGCTTCTTGAAGATCTCCTGACATTATTTTGCTGTAGTTGCACTCCCAGTTAGCCGTCGTTTTCAACACTAGCTTTAAGGCATAAGCTGCGCCACAACCCAACACTATCGAAAGGGCAGCAATGAGACCAGGATTATCTTTGATTAAATTACACCAAGTTTCAGCACTTGGTTTTTTAAGGAATGCGGCATATTTTGGGCCCGCGTGGTGATTATATCCGAGTTCTTTTAATACGAGCGTCAGCAAACCTAAAGCTGAGGGGTGTTCGGCAAAAGCTTTTCCTGTTTCTTGAAGATTTCCAGACATTATGCTGCCGTAGCTACATTCCCAATTAACAGCCAACTTCAATATTCGTGTCGCAGAATAACCTAAGGAAACTAATAAAGCGCCAATGATACCTGGATTGGCTGTGATTAAACCACACCAAGTTCCAGCACTAGGTTTTTCAAAGAATGCAGCATATTTTGGACCTGCGTGTTGGTTATATCCGAGTTCTTTCAATGCAAGCGTCAGCAATCCTAAAACTGAGGGATGTTCGGCAAAAGCTTTTCCTGTTTCTTGAAGATTTCCAGACATTATGCTGCCGTAGCTACATTCCCAATTAACCGTCGTTTTCAACAATCGAGTTGCAGAACAACCTAATGAAACTGATAAAGCGCTAATGACACCAGGATTAGCCGTGATTAAATCACACCAAGTTCCAGCACATGGGTTTTTAAGAAAGGCTGCATATTCTGGATAAGCATGGTTATTATATCCGAGTTCTTTCAATGCAAGTGTTAGCACTCCTAACAATGACGGGTGTTCAGCAAATGTTTTTCCTGCTTCTACAATATTTCCAGACATTATTTTATCGTAGCTACATTCCCAGTTAACCGTCGCTTTCAACAGTCGCGTTGCGGGATAACCTAGCGAAACTGATAAAGCTGCAATGATGCCAGGATTGGCTGTGACTAAAAAACACCAAGTTCCAGCACTTGGGTTTTTAAGAAAGGCTGCATATTCTGGATAAACATGGCCATTATATCCGAGTTCTTTCAATGCAAATGTCAGCAATCCTAACAATGAAGGGTGTTCGGCGAAGGCTAGGCCTGCTTCTTGAAGATTTCCTGACATTATTTTTCCGTAGCTACATTCCCAGTTAGCCGTCGCTTTCAATATTTTTTTTGCGCTATAACCTACGCTATAACCCAAAGAAACTGATAAAGCACCAACGACACCGGGATTTGTTTTGATTAAATCAAGCCAGGTGTTAGCTGATGGACGTTTAAAAAATGTTTTATATTCCGGATAAGCACGATGATTGATTACTGCTATTGAAATACTATGTTCTAATAAAATAGCAATCATGGCGAAAACTAATCCAGATTCTACAATTTGTTTAGTATTTTCAAGCGAAGGGTTGTCTACAAAATTAACATAAGCCCCGATTCTTTCAGGACAAAAAATAGCCAGTTTTAATGCGTCAGACATGGCATAGCAAGTCCAACGCGTTGCGTTTAAAGAAACTGTTTTTAGATAACTTCCAGTAAACACAGTTGCATATTTATCGAGCAATGCTTGACGTCGATTGTCTGTTTGAGCCCACCAGATATTTCCAGCACTTTCTGATAGGTAATAGGATATTAATTTTTTAATTTTAACTTCGTCTGCATCCTTAAGGTTGTTTTCAAGTTCTTGAATTAACTCATGATCATAGCTTTCATGCTTATAAATAAGCAGATTCTTTACTTCTAAAATCTTGAGTTGGGTTTCTACGTCTAAATCCGTGTTAAATAAGATTTTTTTTTCAAAGACTTCAATTTTACTTTTACAAAAAGTTCCATCAAAGCACCATTTAGAATCTTGTTCAATCATGTCCAGTTCTTCGTACCAAGCTAATATCTCATTTCTGTCTTGTTCTGGCTGAGCGAATACCTCTCTGTGGTACTTAACCAGTAGATCCGTAGCAATACCTTGAGTTGTTCGCTTAAAAGGTATGGTAGGGTCTCCCTTTAATAATTTAGTGCTGATAGTTTCGTATTGACGCCAAGTTTCTTCAGTGCCTCCCATTATTACAAAGATGTTTTGATCAATATCACCTTTCTCCCAATGATCTATTTCCTTTTTAAGAACAGTGTTACGTGTTAACTGTTCTTGCGTAAGCGGTTTCCGAGTTAAAGGGTTGGTCTTGCTTATTTGTAACCACTGCGTAATATTTTTAAAATCAAACGTGAAGCCATCTTTGGTGATGACTGGATCTTCCATCACTCCGTGTGAAATGGGGCACAGAAATTGGTGGCCTTCAGGCAATTCATCGCGTTCTACGCTTTCATTGATTGTTTTCTTGATAAACGACCTAAGTTCCACCTCAACTAGGCATTTTGCAAATAAGCGATGATCTTTTTGAAGATTGGGTTGAGTAGTTACAGATTGATAATTTTTTGTTGCATTAGGCATTTTTTATTTTCCTTAGACGAGCAATTTTTTTAAAGTTGTTTTTCAGGTAATCCTTGACATTTTTAAAGCCAAAAACTTATTAAATAATTTACATGAGCTTAGGATAAAAGAGAAGAGATTAAAAAACTCAAGAGAATTGTCCGCCGCTATTAAGCGTCAGCAATTTAATGGTTCCTTCATAAATAGCTCATATTAGTTTAAGACTTAGCGATAGGCATTATTATTTTCCTTAAGACAGATTTTAGAATATGCAATAATTAATTAAAAAATTAAAGCGTAATGTATATATAATTTTTAATTTTGTATAGTGTTATTTTTTTATACAGAAATAACATAATTTATAAATTAACTTTTTATTCGTATTAAATAAGAAAAATTTAAAAAAGAAAGTTCACAGAAGTCTGTATCAACTGGCCATTTAAGCTTATAAAAACCAATGCTCTGGTTTGTTGGCCATTAAATAAAAAACACCTATTAAAGCGATAAAAGCGGGAATACCTAATATCCACCATATCCTAAAATAATGTTGATATTCTTTGGGTAGAGGGGTTTGATTTATTGATGCGGCTAAGGCTAAATCACGACAACGCATTTGCAGCCAAACTACAGGAGCCCAGCAAACAACCGCAATAATGTAACCTAATATAGATCCTAGTATCCAGAAACTGGTTAACGAATATCCTTTTAAATAAATCAAAATATATCCAGTAGACGCTTGCATTACACCTGATGTTGCAGTAAAAAGCCAATCTGCAACCACTACTGCTGAGGTTGCCTTGGCAATAAGTGTTATATTTTTCTGTTGGTTAACATAAAACATATAAAAAGCTGTTCCTAAACCGGTACCGAATAGCACCGATGCGCTGATGATATGTAATATTTTAATCCATGCGTATAACATTATCGTTCACTATTTAAAGCCATCATAATCAGTATGGCTACCAACAAAGGAATGTTTTTTGCGATCGGCGCAAAAGGATGTAACCAATAGCTCGGGAGAGAAAAAGAAATTATCGTGGTATAAAATAAAATTAGAACACATTGGAGAAACCCCATGACTATTAAGCGGTAATTAAATAGCGTAGCTAAACCTAGTAAGAGATCTATTGTACTTAACCCATATAAAGCAAAAGGCTGGAATGAAAGTGGAATTTTTGCTTGTGTCAATATTCCAAACGATAGTGACGCTGAAACAGGCAACGCACTTATAACCCCTGAAAATATCCAAATAAACGCAATACTAATACGTAACAAAGGTCTTAGAAAATATAATCTGGCATGCCAACGATCCTGTACGCTGCTTACCATGCCATTGAGACCACGACTAAAACTTCGTGGCTTGAAGCCTATACTATTTTCTAAATTTTTTATCTCCATGTCATCCGCTATATTATCAACAGCCATCATTTTAATACCCGTTTCACTGATGGGAGAGTTAGGTATCCAATTTCCAATTTTAGCTCCTAACTGTGTAAGCCTATCCGGTATAGCGATTGGCCACGCTTTTCTAAAACCCAACCATGCACGCAATTTAATGAGTATGTTTTTTACAGAAAGTTTTTCACTTCCTACCGCATAAAGTATTTGCGTACCAGGAAGATCTAATACTTTCTCAACTATAAGCGTCAAATCATCTATATGGATAGGTTGTTGCAGTTGTTCTGCACCGCCTGGCATCGGAAGAATAAAGGGTAGACCGGCAAGTCCACGAAATAATGAAGAACCACCATAAGAACCTTTACCATACACAAAACCTGGCCGAATAATGGTTGAGTCAATGTCTAAGGTTTGCAAATATTTATCGATAGCTAATTTACTTGTTGCATAGGGTACATCCACTTTATCAATCCCTAACGCCGAAATTTGAATAATTTTCTTTACTCCTTGCTTAGCACAGGCTTCAAATAACGCTTTGGGTGCTTCATAATGGATATTCCATATGGTCTTTTCTTTAGCTGTTTGGAATACGCCGACACAATTAATGACTATATCAATACCCTTTAAGTGTGGTAACCAATATTCAGGAGTAATTGCGGTAGTAAAATCAGCTTTGAATGCATGGACATGAGGAATATTTTCTAAAAGTCTATTGTGTACGCAAGCAATAATATCGTGACCACCTGCGGCCAGCCGAGCAATGATTTCCCGCGCTATAAAACCATTAGCGCCTGTTATTAAAATACGCATGTTTTATTTCCTAAATAGAAATTCTATCCAGGTGCTTTTCATTACCGCATCATGGATTAAATTAATAAAAATTAATATCATAGCAATATTCAAATAATAAAAAGCTTTTAAAGAATAAGAGGCTATAACTATTCTAGATAAGTAAACTTTTTTAATAAATATATTGAATATCCAAAATATTATAATTAAATCAAAAGCATGATAAGCAACGAAGATCCACGGTACTTCTAAAGTAAAATTTCCCGCAAAAATGAGTGGTATCGAGCTTGCCATTAGAATAAAAATGCACAGTAAGATTATGGCATCCCCAAAATAGCTTGCTCTTATGGAATAATCGATTAGGGATCGATCCTTCCTATTAATGCTTCGAGTAATATAAAAAAAGCCAGCCGTTGTTATCCCAAAAAACGATACGCCACTAATGATATGAAAAAATTTAATAATTGAAAGCATCTTAAATTTCAGTTAATTAGAAGGTAAGCTCATTACTTGTCTTATTGACTTACGCTTCAGTAAGGTTTGAGGATATACATCTTGTGGACAGGTAGCATAGGGTAAATTTAAATAACTTGTCGCGACAAATGAAATTTTTTTGTTTACTTCATCGACATTTATATTGCTGTAGACAGTGTTCGGTTCTTCTGCAAGAATTCTCTTTTTGGTGGGATATAAAAGATTACGATAATAAATGATCGCATCATTAGTAGGCCCAGGTTTACCACACACTGCGGTTTTTCCACCCTCATCAATATAGATTACCTTACTAAAATGATCATAAAATACTGCTTTTCGTGTAGCAATGGCTCTCAAGATATAACTGTTAATCGCCGTATTCTTACTAGATATTCTAATTGGCATCAACGCATAACCATAATCAGTGGAGCCACCCCCAGCACCCGGGCTACCCATCCAAGCATCAAGTATAATTGCTTTATTATCCCCTCTAATCGCATAAGGAACATAGAGTGCGCCCGAGTTTCCATCTTGCGATTCTGGTTGAATTACACCAAGATAAACTGATGAGTTTCGTTGCGGATCATAGACAAAAAGGTAAGCTTTATACCCACCCGCATCGAATTGATCCCCCCATATTCCGTTTTTGATCAACTCAACAATAGATTTGTTGTTATAGGATGGAAGATAATCTTTTATTGGAACAAATGGACCGAAATAAACACGTAGTACCTTTTTTGCATTCAGAAAAGGTAGTGAGAAAATATGTGCATGATTTTTTGGCAATAACGGTGACGCGTCATTATTACCTTGATCAAATTTATTGGGGAAAAAATAAGTGGAATAGTGATCCAACTTATGTGCTAAAATAATAGGCGAAATAAAGCACATTAATAATATATACAAACAATTTTTTTTTATTTTTTTCATAAATAACCCTTAGATCTCATATCCGGCCACTGGTCTCTTTCGTGATTGCACGCAGTCACTTCCACCACAATTTTACGGCATGATGCTTTTTCCCTCCAGTCTTCGCTCTAACGAGACAACTCGTTTGCAGCATATCAAAATTACCAAAATAAATAGCGTGCACTAAGAAAAACACTGCTCGCATGCAGATTAGCGTTTTTTAATGTGCCAATAGGTGTGAAGGTACTATTTGTAAATACATTATCTACTTTATTCTTTCCAAGATTATCATAGAAATAACCTAACGATAACCAAAAATCATCTTTGACCTGATAATCTATACCCGCACCCACATTGTAACTAAAATCACCCGTTAGATTGGTCGAGCCTCCCAGCTGGTTAGTAAAAGTTGAAGAGTTTACAAACAGCTGAGTGATCCTATTAAACGAAGCGCCCAAACCTAACGCAACATAGGGCATAAATCTTTGCCATTTATAGATATCTGCTTTGGTCATAAGCAGCCAGCTTTCCTGTTGCAATCGATAATTATAACTGGTTGGAGCTGGGTCTACACTAGGCGTCTGCGAAACTCCGAAAACATTTATTGGCGAAGTATAGCGATGCTGCAAGCCCATATTAATACTAGGAAACCATGGATTGTCGCGCGCCCATCGATACCCTATCCCAACAAAGAAAAAGGGTGTGCTGTAAGAATTGCCTGTTTTTAAGCTCCCTAACACACTCCCATTCGGAGCAAGCAAAAAGCTATTGCTACTTGCATAATCGTAGGCCTTACCGACACCTAAATCAAAATATAATCGGTGAGGATGATAACAATGAGATTTAGAATATGCATTGGGTGCTGCGTAAAGTGCACTCGCGACTAAACAAAGTACTACGCTCAACCCCATTCTAATTATCTTAGAAAAATTCATTCAGCCTCCCTGGCAGTCTACCGCTGAAGTTTCAATATAGCTTAAAGCGCTATAAATATGAATTTATTTAGATAAGAGAAACATTATGAGCCGAAGCGCCTAGTGTGAGACGAAGAGGGATAATTAGGTTGTTGGCTGGAGCTAGCTGATGAAAAGAAAGTTTGATGACTACCACTTGGATTGTCCATTTTATTTGTTGTTGCAGCGAAATCGTTTTTAAATTTTTTAAATTTGATGCGAATTTTATCTTTTAGAACATCCGATTCAGTTTCTTCTACCAAAAAAGATTTGCCCATGGTTTTAAATGAGTTTATAGAAGATATATAACAAGAGCGTATATCGTCTTCAGCTTGTTTGCTCCCCATATACAGATGGAAACTTTCAACTTCTTGCACAGCCTGTATGAGTTGTTGCTGCCTTTCAATAAGAATTTTGATTATTTTACTGGCTAATTGGCTGGATTCTTCAGAATCATCCGGAACATAACATTGTGAAAATTTCTCTATCAAACTCTCAGGTAGCAATATGATACGCAGAATCGTTTGATTAACTTCCAACCTAAAACTATCTAATTCTGTGATTTCAGATGCATTCTTTTGCATGAGATCTAATTTTTGCTGCAAATTTTCGGGAGTTCGTTTGACCAGGAAGAATCTTAATAAATTATATACAGGAAACCCAACTTTAACTTTACCGATACAATCGGCAATTAAATTTATTTTATCCCTTACTTCTTCATCGAATACTTTCGTATTGCGAGGATTAGTTTTAATCGATTGATCAAACTGCTGTTGAGAAACTTGCGGATATTGATCATCTAACATAGGGGCAGAATCAATGATTATTTTCAAGATCGCTTCATTACATCCCTCGGTCACAAAGCTCAGCCATTGGTAAGCATGAAAATTAGCGATATTGGGTAACAATTTGATATCTTCTGCGGTAATCATTCCCTGTGGGTCAGGTTCTATTTTATGCATATCGTTAAGAGAACAGTCCCAATCAATTTTTACTACCTGTCCAGAATCATTGACACCAATATTACCGCGCTGTTTTACATCGATATCGTCTAGCCATAAAGCAAGCACCAAAACGCCACCGAGTCCGGTAATTTCCTTACTCTGAATGGCCTTATAATAATTCTTATTTTCACAGAAATATAATTCGTTAAACTCAGGTATTTCCTTAGAAAGGACAAAATAAGCAGTGTTATTCTCTACATTTTTTTCCATTAATCGAGTTTTTGGCTGCGAGCTGCCTAGTACTAAACGAGCAATTTCCCCCGCTATGGTTTCGATAAACCCTGTTTTGATTTGCTCTTCCTTTGGAATCGATCGTTGCAATCGAGTCGCTAGAGATTTAACAGCCCAAGAACTTTCATTTTTGTCTTTTATGTAGAAGTTTACCGGATGTGAAACAGTAGTTTCTCCAGGAGGGCAATAGCCTACGAAACTAAAATTATCTTTATTTTTTAATGGCATTTTTTTATTATTAGTATTAAGAATTTAATTCTAATATATATTAAAAATTGCTTCCTGTTAATGCAAAAATTAATCTTCTCTTTAAGATAAAACAAAATCACAGCAACAGATATATGCTAAATGGTCATTGTCTATTTCTTACCTTCTTGATACAAATAATTAAACATTAAAATTATTTTCTTTTTGGATATTAGCTAATCAAATTCTATTTAAAAAATTTTTATCGAAACTTCAAACAATAAAAAGAGACTATATGAAAAATCAACAACAAAATATTTTGTGCGAAAAAGGAATTGACATCTCACACTGGCAAGGGGAAATTGACTGGGAAAAAGTTGCGACAGAAGAAATTAAACATGTGTTTATCAAAATGTCAGAAGGCGGAACTTACACCGATCCAAACTTCGTTACTAATTGGAATGCTGCAAAAAATCCAGGGCTTAAAGTCAATGCCTACCATTATTTTAGAGTTTTAAATAGCATTCCAGAAGAGCAAGTTGCAAATATTAAAAGGAATCTACTATCAGTTGGATTTGATCCGGCAATGAATGGTCTAGCTATTGATGTGGAGGCAGGGGGCAACGAATCCGCTAGTAGGGATATAATGGCCGATCATTTACACATGCTTTTAGGCCTACTCAACTGCGATCTTTTAGATGTTAAGCCAATGATTTATTGTTCACCTGCCTATTGGAATAGTGGCGTAAACTGGGAAAAATATGATTTTAGTGTCTATCCACTTTGGATTGCCCAGTGGAATGTAGATGAACCACACCTCCCCAAAAGCTGGGAACAATCAGGAAAGAACTGGTCTTGCTGGCAATATAGTTCAAAGGGAAAAGTAAACGGTATTAAAGGCGATGTTGATTTAGATTGGGTTAGAAACTAAATTAAAAAAACGGCAAGATTTAAATTAAGTCGGGTAGCATTTAAAATCTTTTAACATAAAAATGGCAGTAAGGTTGTTTCCGGTTTTTTTCATAATAATTTTGATGATAATCTTCTGCCTTCCAGAATGTTGTAGCCGGTGTAACTTTGGTAACCACTTGAAAACCTTTATTTTTTAAAATACTAATCAGTTTTAAGGTGATTTCTTTTTGTTCTGGAGTGGTATAAAAAATCTCAGACCGATATTGCTCGCCTTTATCGGGCCCTTGTCGGTTTAACTGCTCTGGATCATGGATTTCGAAAAACTGTTTAGCTAAAGTTTCATAGCTTACTTTGCTAGGATCAAAAATAATTTCAACTGCTTCGGCATGACCGGTAGGCTGGGTACAGACTTCTTCATAGGTGGGATTAGATGTATTACCACCAATGTATCCAGAAATTACTGAAATAACCCCGGGTAATTGTTTCATTAAATATTCTACACCCCAAAAACACCCTCCCGCAAAAATAGCAGTTTCAGTCTGAAGATTAGTTTTGCTTGAAGTTTTTTGCAAATCTTTTGCAGCTTCATTTTTAGGGGTAAATTCTAGAGATATTGAATTAACACAATGACGAATATTCTTAGGCGTCAAACCATCGCCTAGAAATATATGGCCCAGATGCGCTCCACATTTCGCGCAGGTAATTTCGGTACGATGGCCATCTGGATCAGGTACTCGTTTAATTGCACCTGATATTTCATCGTCAAAACTGGGCCAGCCACTTCCAGAATCAAATTTAGCCGAAGAATGATATAACAGTGCCCCGCATTGTTTACAAGTGTAATCGCCTTTTTCATTATATCGGTAATATTTTCCAGAGCAGGCAGGCTCAGTACCTTTTAATAAAATAATTTTCTCTTCCTCAGGCGTCAGTTTTTTCATAATGGTTAAAGAAATCCAAATAAAACATTTGTAAATTATAGGCCAATCCCGATGATTTCACTATGCTTATTCAATCTCTAATTTTTAAACAAGCATAAAAAAACCCGCTAACGGAGCGGGTTTTATATTGAACTAATTTTACTGCAATTTAAGCAACTTCTTCAAGGTTAATAGTTTGTTGACCTTTTTGCCAATTACACGGACAGAGTCCTCCGTCTTGTAAAGCATCCAATATACGTAATACTTCTTCAGGATTACGACCGACACTCAAATCTGTCACCATAATAAAGCGAATAACGCCTTCTGGATCGATAATAAATGTTGCTCGTTGTGCAACACCGGCATCTTTATCTAATATCCCTAAATTATTACATAATTCATGTTTAATATCACTCAACATAGGGAATGAAAGATCGCGTAAATCATCGTTATATTGTCGCCAAGCACGATGCACAAATTCACTATCTGTACTGCCGCCTAATAATACAGCGTTACTTTCTTTAAATTTAGCATTGAGATCATTAAATGCCACAATTTCAGTAGGACATACAAATGTAAAATCTTTAGGCCAAAAAAACAGTACTAACCACTTGCCGGGATAAGAAGCGTGTGTAATCTCAGTAAAAGCCTTGCTGATATCAATATCAACGGTGGCTGTGAGCTTAAATTCAGGTAATTTATCCCCTACTTTTAGCATTGACATATCGTTATTTTCCTCTCATTTTTAATAAGAACGCCGGCAATTGGTTTTCGCAGGCATTAGTTTGATAGCTTCTAGGATTAGGCCAGGCAAGCAATAAATCCATATTTACTGCATACATCTGGCTATTGAAACTACAGGGTCGATTATAACAGCCCCATCTCTATTAAAGAAATGATTTTTCTCTATCTAATTGATAGTTTTTTTCAATGGGTTCATTTGTAAACAGATCCGTTATTAATTGAAGAAGAGGCTGATTTTTTGCTGGGGAAAGCATCAAAACAGAGGCCAAATCAGTTAAAATTTGATCTTTAAGGCCTTTTAGATGGTTTTCTCTCTCGATAGAATCCTGCCAAAAATTGATATTTTCATTATCGCAGGCGTCATCTTGAATTTGGTAAGCCAGGCCTAGGTTATTCCCCACATTCTTTAGGGTGAAAAGCTTATCGGCAGACAAATCAGCAACTATGGCGGGTAACTGAAAAGCTGCTACAAATAACGCTCCTGTTTTTAAAGAATGGATGTTTTCAGCACTCGATTTATCTGAACAATCTGAACCAAAAAAGTCCATAGCTTGCCCTGCCACCATACCCCATGGCCCTGCTGCTTTTGCCAATACGCTGAGCATTTTTACGATTTTAATAGGCGGTAAGGGCGTTTTAAGAAGAACATCAAAAGCCAAGGCTTGTAAAGCATCACCTGCCAATAAAGCCATAGCCTCGCCAAACTGTTTATGACAACTAGGCTTCCCGCGTCGCCAATCATCATTGTCCATACTAGGCAGATCATCATGTATCAATGAATAAGCGTGAATTAATTCAATCGCACAAGCTGCATGATCTAAATCATGCGAAGGTAGTCCCAAAGCTATTCCTAAAGCATAAATAAATAAAGGTCTTAAACGTTTCCCGCCATTTAAAACCGCATAACACATTGCATCATAGAGTGGTTTTGATAGCGGAGAAGGATTTGACAAACAACCCGTTAATAACTGATTAACGCGTTCTTGATAGCTTACAAAATCAGTTTCAATATTCACTAGACTAATTCTTCATTGACTTCAAAAGGTAGCAGTTCATTTTTCTGGTTGGTACCAGTGTTCATTAAAATTTGCACCTTTTGTTCAGCGTTTTTTAAAGTCAATTGACAATCCTTCAATAAACTCACGGCTCGACTAAATTGCTCGAGAGAATCTTCTAATGTTGAATTACCTCGTTCCATTTGTTCAACAATTTTTTCGAGTTCTTGCAAACCTTTTTCGAATTGAAAAACCGTATTTTTTTTTGTCTTTGGCATGAAATGACCCCATTTTTACCTATGCTTGGATAGCTGAAATTAAGCTACAGACTTGTTAAACCGCAAAATAATTTTAATGATTATGAAAGCCTCATAAAGTGATGTCAAATAATGACAAGAATTGTTACCATACTCATGGTATTACAAAATAGGAAACAGGGGCGCTTTTCAGTGCTTTCATCTCGCGATGGGGACTTTCAGAAGCTAAAACCATTCACCCTCTTGATGGGTAAACCCCAATTTTAGCTTGGATAGGCATGAAAATCGGAGCACGAACAATAAGTTCTCTAGGAAACTAATCGATGTTTTTTAAAAAAATTTTTGTTTATTTTGGTTTAATATTCTTATCTCCGTTATGTTGGGCAGGCGATGTCCACGAATATCATTTAAAAAATGGATTAACTTTACTAGTTAAAGAAGATCATCGAGCTCCGGTAGTCATTTCAGAGATCTGGTACAAAGTCGGCAGTAGCTATGAACCTAATGGAATAACAGGCATTTCGCACGCTTTAGAGCATATGATGTTTCGCGGAACCAAAAAATTTGGCCCGGGAGTGCTTGAAAAAATTGTCTCTGAAAATGGAGGAGAACAAAATGCATTTACGGATTCAGATTTTACTGCCTATTATCAAAAATTTTCTGCAGATAAATTAGCGGTTAGTTTTGAATTAGAAGCCGATAGAATGCGAAATTTATTGCTACGTCCACAGGATTTTCTTAAGGAAATTCAAGTGGTAATGGAAGAAAGGCGCATGCGCGTCGACGATAATCCCCAAGAAATTTTGTTAGAACGCCTTAATGCTGCAGCTTTTGTTGCAAGCCCTTATCATCATCCCGTCATCGGCTGGAAAAATGATCTACAAAATATGCATGTTGAAGATTTACGTGAATGGTATGAAACCTGGTATGCACCCAATAATGCGATACTCGTCGTTGTCGGTGATGTAAGGCCCAATTTTGTTTATCAATTAGCACAAACTTATTTTTCCAATTTGAAACCCATTACTCTCCCAAAAATAAAACCAGAAAAAGACTTACCAACATTAGGGGAAAAACGTCTCATTATACATACGCCTGCTCAGTTGCCTTGGCTGGTTATGGCTTATCCCGTACCGGTTATTAAACAAGGCGTCAATAGTCAGGATCCGTATGTTTTAGATCTTATTGCAACATTATTATCAGGAGGTAATAGTGCTCGTTTTGCGAAAAATCTTATCAGAAACCAACAAATAGCTGCTGATGCTAATGCATTTTACAATCCTATAAGTCGCTTAGATAGCTTGTTTTTGTTGCAAGCCACACCAACACCTGGACACACATTATCGGAACTTGAATCAAGCTTATTGAAGCAAATCAAGCAATTACAAATCTTTAGTGTCAATACTGAAGAATTGGCACGCGCAAAAGCACAAATAGCTGCCGATAAAATATACCGCGAAGATTCTATAACTGCACAAGCGTATGAACTTGGAAGTTTAGCTGCGATTAACTTGCCCTGGCAAATACAACGAGACTATCTAAAACATATTAATGCTATCACGCCACGTCAAATACAAACTGTAGCCAATAAATATTTGCTTGCTTCTCATTTGATTATTGCTTACTTAATCCCCTTACCCATGAATTCAACTGATCCAAACTCTAATACTTTATCAGTTATAGGATCTAAACATGCACATTAAATCTTTCTTTTATTTTTTGGCTTTCTTATCACTATTTATTACTGATACTACGCAAGCAGAAACTTCACACGCTATTCTAAAAATTGAACATTGGTCTACAAAAAATGGTGTACCGGTTTATTTTGTTGCTAAAAACGAAATACCCATTATAGATATCGGCGTATTGTTTCATGCTGGTTCTGCTCAAGATAATAATTCCCCTGGAATTGCTCAATTTACCGCACAAATGCTAGATCAAGGCACGCAAAATTTGAATGTAGATCAAATTGCCAATCGTTTTGAAGCCGTCGGAGCTCATTATAGTGCTGGCGTTAATCAAGATATGACCGTCTTAAATCTACGTTCACTTAGTGCTCCACAATTCTTCAATCCAGCATTGAGCACCTTTTCTATTTTACTTAAGGATGCCAAATTCCCCGAACCAGCTATTAATCGAATAAAAAAACAAATGTTAATCGCCCTACAACAAGAAGCACAAACACCTAGTGCGATTGCTATTAAAACCTTCTATCAAACTTTATATGGGCTTCACCCTTATGCCTCATCTATATTAGGAAATAAAATAAGCATTGAGCAACTATCCCAAGAAAAATTATTAAATTTTTATCATCGCAACTATGTTGCAAAAAATGCCATGATAGCAATCGTAGGAAATGTAACGCAAGCTAAAGCAATGAGCATTGCCGAACAGCTCTCAAGCATATTGGCGCAAGGGAAAGCTTCGTTACCCATGAATGCGCCCTCATTGCCACACTTAAAAAATCACATCATAAAAGTTTCCTATCCTTCCAAACAAACGACTATTTTTCTGGGTCAAATCGGTATTGCTGTAAAAGACCCTGACTATTTTCCGCTGGTTGTAGGTAACCAAATTTTAGGTGGCGGAATACTTACTTCAAAACTTTTTAATGAGGTTAGAAATAAACGTGGTTTATGCTATGGAATAAACAGTGGATTCAAACCATTGCAAGTCGCTGGCCCTTTCGTAATCGCATTGCAAACGCGTCGAGATCAAGCTGCTAAAGCACTTTCTCTGACTCAACAAACTTTAAAAAATTTTCTGGCCAAAGGCCCATCTACACAAGAATTGCAAGGAGCCAAACAAGCCCTTATTGGCAGTTTTCCATCTTCTATTTCAAGTAATGAAGGGATTTTGGCCGCTACGGAGAAAATTGGTTTTTATCAATTGCCTCTAGATTATTTAGATACCTATCAACAAAAAATTAACTCCGTCAACTTGGAACAAATTCGACACGCCTTCCAAAGGATTAAACCAGAAAAAATGATTGTGGTCATGCTCGGAAAACAATAACTACATCGAATAAAATATTGGATTGTGTGGCTGAACCATATCAACAGGATAAACAGCGGGCATAGGCGAAGGCAGATAATAAAATGTCGTAGGCGCTGTGTAAATATTATATTCCGGCGATGGTATAGGGAAAACACAATTTGTATTATTGGTAGTCTCAATAGGAGGCAAATAATTTTCTGGATTTTTTAAACTATCTGCATCCGAGGGATCAATACGACTTAAATAAAACTTAACGATTTCAGGGCTTGCTAGCAAAGATAATTTCTCTTTGATTTTCTGCTTAGTTTCAAATTCTTGCTCTATTGCTAGTTTTAATTGATTTACTCGATCTAATTGCTTGCTGAAATCAGATAATACATTCTCTTCATTATCCATTCCATTGAGGGATCCTAGCATCAGAATTTGTTTAATAAAGCTCCGATTCAAATTATTTAATTCGTTTTCTTCACTAATTAAATCATCACGAAACTTATTATATTTATCAGTAGCTCCTAAGTAAAAAGTTAATAAATTTTTAAACTCCGCCCTGTTGTCGGCCAAAGGACTGGGCAAACGAGGGGATTCTTGAACTACAGGATTATCCTCATTTTGTAATATCAGTGTCCTACAGAGTAGGATCCGATGAAAAACTTCATCGAACCATTTTTGATATTGGGACAAATAGCTAATCATTACTTTAGTTTGATTTGAGCTTTTAAAATAAGGGGTTATTTGGTTTTCTTTCATTCTTAGTTCATCATTTTTAACAGCACATTCCTCCTGATAAAAAGATAGACATGTTAAAAATGCCTTTGCGCTACTATCCAAAACTGATTTCGAACAAGTTTCAATAATATGAAAAAGTTCATATAGCTTAGTATGTTTTTCATTTTTCCAGACTTCAAAATCAACATTCCACCTTTCATAATCTTCTAGAAGGTTTTTGCTAGCTAAGTTAGAATTATTAGATAGATTTTCTTCTGTAAATTCAGTGAGTAGACTTTCTTCTGCCGATTTTTTTTCAACATCTAATTGTCCTTGGATACTTATCGAATCTACAAGATCTAGTTGCCTATTTTCATTAACAACACATTTGGGTGTTAAGATGGATGCAATTTTTTTTATTGGTGCATCTGTCACGTTTTCAGAAGTTGCAGCTTTAATTACTTCAATTAACTGACCGTGAGCTACATCAACTTTTTTATCCTCATCACAAAATTTTTTATCTTTAATGAAGGGAATATCTTGCCTTAAATCATTAAATTTTTTATTAGGAATATTTTTAAAAAGATTAATTTTTTCATTTAACAGCTCATATGTTTTTTGATAGTCATCCGCTTCTACAATGACGGCATATAATTTAATTACTCTAACATCTGTATCGCATTTAATCAGCCTAATTATTTTTTCTAACCCATTGGATTGTTCTTTTAAACGTATGTAATCATTAGATAATTTTCCATTTATTTGACGCTTCACTTTTTTAGTCAGCGAGTTTTTGGCAAAGAATTGAGATTGAATATGGTTTTTTATAACAGAAGTCGAGAGTAAGCCTAGAATTTTTTTAGCTTCATTATTGTAGTTATGATATTTATTTATTACTGAATTCACTTGACCAATCAGAAGTTCGATTGATGAAGAGGAGTTATTGAGCAATTCTCGTAATTGAGTTAACTTCTTTTTTTGATCTTTCCTAACAATTGAAGTATTTTTTATTACAAGTTCCTCTACTAGCTCTAATAGCTTTGGTAAACTTAAATTCGATAAATCTCGAGATTCATTTGGATTTTTCCAACCATTTAAACTCGATAAGAGCTTCTGTATTGATAAAGAGATCTGGCCTATAGCAGAAGAAATTTTCTGACGAAATTGATTTATATCTTGCGTATTTTCTTTTATATGTTTTAAAGTCTCAGATAAATTTTCTGACAAACAACTTAGTGACTCATAAAAATACTCTATAGCTTTATTGCATTCTATTGCCGTATTTTTCTTTGATTGGGTTTCATTAGTTTTAATTAGCGTTATAGATTTAGGTTTATTAATAAACTTATGTTTTTCTACTTTTTGATACTCCAATTCACAAATTTTTTGTTTTTTTTCTAAACCTTTTAAGGAATCTATCAACAGATTTTTCTCAGGCATTGGAACTAGACTAGACTCTAATTTCGGCTTAAGCGAATCTTCTAAAGATTTTGTATCAGATAAGATACGCCTGATATCTTGGAAAGTATCTAAATTTAATTTAATTTCTTCGAGAATATTTTTTTTGTGGAGACTATATTCAACTTTATTTTTAAAAGTTTTTTCAAAAAATTTATTTATCTCTTCATTTTTTCTTTTTTCTAATACTTCCAAATCTTTTAATTTAAAATTGGCAAATATACTTAATGTAACTAATTCGGTATAAAGTAATTGTCTGTTAAACCCTTTTAAACTGGCATTAAAATCCGTATAAAGTAAAGTAAAAATATAATAGAAACTAAATTCTATTAGATCTTCAAGCTCTAGACTATCTAAAACAGAGATATCATCTTTAGGATAAGATTCCGTCAACTTATTAATAAATAAATTTACCCTTGTATTTAATGGTGTATAAAATTCGTCTCTGCAGATGGCATGAAATAAATAATTCAAAGCTTCTTTGTTAGTTTCTATAAATTCTGGTTGTCCCATTTTATTTAAGCTAAAATCATTACCAGTTTTTACATTGAATAATTCCAAAAATTTCGGAAGATGCGTTTCATTAACAATAATTGCTAACATGCGTCGCATTTTTGTTAAATTCATATATTTGTTATTAATTAAATTATTAGTTTTTTTATGAATAACTTGAATTTCGTTTTCTATTATATTATAAAAAACTAACGCTTGATTGACATGTGCTTCTTTTTCTTCCGGTTCACTCCCAAGAAAATCGTTATATTTTTTATCTATTTTACCTAAAGCTTCTTGTAAATAATTTAATCCGACTATAAGTGTGTCCTTAGCATTGGCTTTATAATTGACTATATTTAATTCTAAGTTAACTGCTTTTTTCAAATGCTCAAAATTAGTCTGAACAAGCTTTAATTTAAGAAAATCTAGCAAAAGCTCATAGTAAAAAAAACAACGTAACGCTACCAATTCAGAATTGGCGCTTGGCAAGGGAACATGGGCAGGGATATGTTGAGATAAGAATAATTTGAGAGTAGTTAAATTAAAATTGGCATTAAAATAAGCACATTCATACAATACAGCCTTGAGAATTAAAAGTGAATTCGCATAGGGATCACTTGAATGTTGAATGTTGTCAAAGAAATTTTTCGCATATTCCTTGAAGTAACATTGATACATTTCGAAAGGTAAGACAAACAATACTTTAGAAAAACAATCTCCCTCGACAAACTCATTGTATAAATTTTCTTCCTCATTTTTCAAATTACTGATTAATTTTGAAGAAATATTTTTATCCGTTTGTTCAAAATTTCCTTTCTCAATCGCCAAAGTATAAAATCTTTTGAGAAAAATAAAAAATAAAGTAAAATCTTTAGTCGAGCCTTGAATAAGTTCTAATTTCTTAATTAAACTGATTAATTCTAATTTTTGCTCTTCAAAACCTTCTTTTTCCTTTTTTAATTTATAAATTTGCTCTTGATTTTCTTGATTATTCAGTTTAGTCAATAGTGCGTTACTCAAAGCAATTTTTTTTTCAAAAAGCGCTAATTCAGTTATATTGTCAAGTAATTCTTGAGATAAAGAATAGATAACAGGGGCGGTTGAATTATTAAATACTTTGGCCATACCTTCAACTTCCGCATTTGTTATATCATTAACCACATCCATTAGCATTTTTTATTTTCCGTTAAATTATTTTAAATTTCTAAACTCAATATCCGACGTTTTAAATCAAATATAGAGATCTATTTAATTATCTAAATTACACTAAGAAAAGAAAAAAATAAAAGAAAATTTTAACAAAATAATAATTTAAGTTAATTTATTAGAAAATGGGTTAACTAAGCTGGCACTAAATGCTGTTCTTTTAGTTTATAGAATACTTTTTCTGCCGCGGCTAAAGTAAAGTCTATTTCCTGCTCTCCGTGTACACTGGATATAAAACCTGATTCAAAAGCGGAGGGTGAAAAATAAATACCATCTGCTAACATTCTGTGAAAGAATTCTTTGAAAAGTAATTGATTAGCTGATTTTACTTGTTGATAATTATAAACTTCTGTCTCTTCAATGAAAAGAAATCCAAATAATCCTCCAATATGATGGGCTTGCAAACAAATATTGGCGTCTTTAGCCAGTTCTAATAATCCAGATATTAGTTTTTCATTGATAAAATTTAATTCCGAATGGAATCCCGGTTGGCTGATTATCTCTAAAGTAGCAAGGCCTGCTGCTACTGTGACTGGATTACCTGACAAAGTCCCTGCTTGATACACATTTCCTTGTGGGGCTAAGCAATCCATAATCTCAGCTCGGCCACCCAAGGCGCCGACCGGTAGACCTCCGCCAATAATTTTGCCTAGTGTGGTTAAATCAGGTTTCACCTGGTAGATTTCTTGTGCACCACCTAAAGCCACTCTAAAGCCTGATATCACCTCATCAAAAATTAGTATGCTTCCATAATAATCACATAACTCACGCAACCCTTCTAAAAAACCTGATAATGGCAAAATACAATTCATATTCGCTGCGATAGGCTCTACGATAACAGCAGCAATTTCCTTGCCATAATGCATAAACATCTGTGTGACCTGCTCGAGATTATTAAAGTCCACACTCAAGGTTTGCTCTGCCACTACTCTGGGAACTCCTGCACTATCGGGTATGCCAAAACTGGCTAATCCGGAACCCGCTTTTATCAACAATGCGTCAACATGACCATGATAACAGCCATTAAATTTTAGGATTTTATCGCGGCCGGTAAAGCCTCGAGCAAGGCGGATTGCGGTCATAGTCGCTTCAGTGCCTGAATTCATTAAACGCACTTTTGCTAGATTGGGCATTAAATTGGAAATTTTTTCTGCTAAGTCAATCTCTGCAGAGGTGGGGGCACCAAAACTTAAGCCTCGTTTAGCCGCTTCCTCTACAGCCAACACAATTTTTTCAGGAGCATGTCCAAGAATTAATGCACCCCAGGAACCTACAAAATCGATATAGGATTTACCTTGAACATCAAATAAGTAAGCCCCTTTCCCATGCGAAAAGAATATCGGATCTCCACCCACGGCATTAAATGAGCGCACCGGAGAATTAACCCCCCCTGGGATGAACTGCTTAGCTTTACAAAATAACTCATGTGAAGAAATCATATTTAACTTAGACCTGTCTTAAACCTTTAGTTTTTTATATACTCAGAAAAATTAAAATGTTTGATAAAATACGTCGTTTATACCAGATGGTAATCTATCGATTGTAAACGATAAGCAAAAGCAAAAATGTCGTCATATTGCTTACATTTGTCTTAAATGTAAATATATACTCTTCGCAATTGAATTTTTGGCAAGGCGCCCTGAGAATAAAGCAACCAGAATGTGTTCAAGATACATGAGGATTGCGAATTGAGCGGTAACAGACAAAAATTCAATTGCGAAGAGTATAACAAGGACTATGCTGTTACTCAGCATTAACTAAGGGCACGATCAACTTTATGCTCAAGCCAATTAATACATTTAAGAACACCCATCAAGAGCATAAATTATTTAAGCGTAGAGCTATCGCCATCCTTATTGGTATCTCTGCTCTAAGTATCTTGTTATTAGGCCGACTAATTTATTTACAAGTCTTTCAGCATAAGCTGTATACTACCTTGGCCCGTCAAAACCAGCTTGGCCTAGTCTCCATAGAGCCAAATCGCGGCTTAATTTACGATAGGAATGGCGTATTACTGGCAGAAAACAAACCTATTTTCAATCTTGTTATAACGCCTGATTTAGTAAAAAATATTGATGCTACTATTCAACAATTAAGCTCCTTCATCAGAATAGACGCTGAAGATTTAAAACAATTTAACCGTCAACGACGCTTACATCATCGCTTTGAGCCTGTCCCCTTACGTTTAAAATTGAATGAGGAA
This sequence comes from Rickettsiella endosymbiont of Miltochrista miniata, assembly GCF_964031245.1. Classification (NCBI taxonomy): domain Bacteria; kingdom Pseudomonadati; phylum Pseudomonadota; class Gammaproteobacteria; order Legionellales; family Coxiellaceae; genus Rickettsiella; species Rickettsiella endosymbiont of Miltochrista miniata. Next base: position 112,871 of record NZ_OZ035017.1, on the reverse strand, counting down.
GAAGTCGCTAGATTCTCTCTAGAAAGATTCCGCTTTCCTGGCGTTGCGATACAAGCGCAAATGATACGTTATTACCCTCAAGGCGGTTCTTTTGCGGCGATAGTAGGCTATATGGGAAGAATTAATGAAAAAGAATTACAAAGCGTAGATCCGGTCAATTATAGTGCGAGTAATTTCATCGGCAAAACCGGCGTAGAGAAATATTATGAAGCGCAGCTACATGGTACAGTCGGTTATCAGCAGGTAGAAACGAATGTGCATGGTCAAATCGTACGCATATTAAAACAAACTAGGCCTATCGCAGGAAGAAGTATTACTTTAACTATCGATAGTAATTTACAAAAATTAGCACAACAAGCTTTAGGCAGTCAAAAAGGGGCTATCGTAGCCTTGGATCCTCGTAGTGGTGAAGTTTTAGCCTTGGTAAGTAATCCTACTTTCGACCCCAATCTTTTCGTGAGTGGGATTCGGCAGCATGATTATGAAATCTTGCAAAATGAACCCGGAAACCCTCTCTATAACCGCGCCCTACGTGGTGCTTATCACCCTGGTTCCACCATCAAACCTTTCATCAGCACGGGAGCCCTTTTAGAAAATGTGGTTACACCCACCTTTACCATTCATGACACCGGAGAATTCCAAATTAACGGGAAAGGAAGGATTTATCATAATTTTCGTCGTCATGCTTATGGTGATGTAAATTTACTCAAGGCGCTGACTGTTTCTTCTGATATTTATTTTTATAATCTGAGTTTACGTATGGGAATAAACAGGATTTACACCAGCTTACAGCGATTTGGCTTTGGAAGCCCAACAGATATCGATCTTCCTGACGAAAGTAGTGGAGTTTTACCTAATCCTCAATGGAAAGAAAAATCCTATGGCGCCCCCTGGTATGGTGGAGATACGTTAAATGCCGGCATAGGCCAAGGTTTTCTATTAGTAACGCCCATACAACTTGCATTCGCAGTCAGCGCCCTCGCTGAATGGGGAGACCGTTGGAAGCCTCATGTCGTATTAAGCTGGCGCAAGGGGGATGGAACAGTAAGTTTTACTAAACCACAACAGTTAGAACCGGTTAATTTACCTCAAGATATTTTGAGTTTTATCCGTACAGCTATGCAACATGTCGTTAATGCCCCAGGAGGAACCGCCGAACGCTTTTTTCCAGGTGTTCCCTATACCTTAGCAGGCAAAACAGGGACTGCTCAAGTATATAGTTTAAAAAATGATGAACGTTATGATACCAAGACAGTCGCTGCCAAACTGCGTGATAATTCATTATTTATTGCTTTTGCTCCCGTTGAAAAACCTTCAATTGCCCTTGCTATCGTTATCCAGAATAGCGTTACTCCAGCAACTCAAATTGCTCGCAAGCTTTTAGATTATTACTTAATACCCCCTTCTCCCATACCCACTATTACTTCTCAGCCTCTTCCAGTGATTGTTCCTGAAAAAAAACCGGATAATCAGTTAGGTGAATCTACAAATCCATCGAATTCTTCCCAGCCTGCTGATACTTCAATGTCATCTAAAGTCAATAAAACCGCGGCCGAAGCTGATGAAGACGATGAAGATAGCAATGAAATAGAAGATGAAACTTCTCCTGCTAAGCCTGATAAAAATCAAGATATATTGGAAGCAGATGATAGTGATAACTCAGTAGAAGAATAAGTAATATGAGCGCCTCTCTCGATTGACAAATAGCCTCTATAAGGGCATGATTGGCGCCTATTTACCCGGCTTACATTAATTCTATTAGTAGTAAGTTCGTTTGTTGTTAATTCAGGAGGTTGTCCATTGGCCAATACAAAACAAGCAAAAAAACGTGTGCGACAAGCAGAAAAACACCGCCAACATAATACTAGCTATCGTTCCATGATGCGAACCTATATTAAACGTGTTGTTGTCGCTATCGAGGGTGGGAAAGCAACTGAAGCTGATGAAGCCTACAAAGTAGCCTTACCTATTATTGATCGTATGGCTGATAAAGGTTTCATCCATAAAAACAAAGCAGCTAGACATAAAAGTCGCCTATTAGTCAGAATTCGCAAATTGACAACTTCTGCTGCTGCCTAAAATCCTCACTCACCTGTAAAAAGCTGCGTTAATGATTTTTTTAGGCTTTCGTCGTGCCTAGTCAAAGCTAATGTAGCTTTTCCCATACTTTTATAAAAATACTCTAACTCGGGAAAAGGATGCAGCGCAGATAGATGTTTTTTTAAAGTATTTACATCTGCTCGTTGCAGAGGCCCCGTCAGTGCTTCTTCAGGATGCAGTCTTTGTGCTTTATCTAAGGCTTGAGACATAAGCGCTAGCGTAAGATTTTCAGCTAATTTATCGTTTAGGCCGGCTTTGGAATAACAATCCCTAGCCATAGCTGATAAGGTAACTAGATAGTTAGAAGCCAGCACACTAGCGCTATGATAAAGTGGCTTATCCTTTTTCTCGATTAAAAATATCTGTCCATATATCGCATTAAATAGTGGTAACAACCGATCTAATGCTTCTTGATTACCTTCAAATGCACAATAGGTTCCTGCAAAGTTTTTTACATCCATTACTGGTTCAGAAAAACTAAAGACTGGATGTAAGCTAGCGGTATAACAACCCAAACTCGTTACAGCGCTTAAACATTCAGAGGATAACAAACCACTGCAATGGAAAATCACGTTTCCTGGTCTTAATATGCCTTGTAGACTTATTTGTTGGGCTATTAACTCAATACTGTCATCAGGCGTTGCTATTAAATAAATATCCGCGGATCTAAGTTGCTTAAGTGTCTTACAAGCGCTACCTTGCCCTAGAAAAACAACAGCATTTTCACTACTAGCGATACTTAAATTAATAATATCTTGGATACAGACAAGTTCGGTACTAAGGAACAAAGCCGCTAAAGTTTTTCCTAAACGCCCACAGCCTATAACACTAAGTTTTAATTTCATCTTGAGCTTGAGAACTAACTGATTCGGCAGCTTCTTTGGTTAAATAAATATTATGGCTAGGAAAAGACCATTCAGCGCCATTACGCTTAATACAGGCTAATAATTCCAAAAACAATGCTTGTTGCAATTTTAAAAAATCCGCACTATTAACAATATTGGTATAAGCTATCACCACTAAATTAAGAGAAGTATTACCCAACTCTCTAAGATTTACGGTTATGGGTCTATCCTTATCAATAGCCATATTGTCTTTTAATATCGACTGCATTTCCTCCAAAATAGCAGGAACCTTCATTAAGTCTTGGTAACGTAAACTAATTTGACAATAGAATCGTCTATATTTCATTCTTGAAGGATTTTCTACGACTAAATTTGAAAATAAAGCGTTTGGAATATACACAGGACGGCAATCCGGAGTTCGAATTCTGCAAACCCGCCAACCTATTTCTTCTACGGTACCTTCCACTTTAAGTGCTGGCAAATTGATTTGATCACCTATTACAAAAGGCCTATCTAAAAAAAGCATGCAGCTACCAAACAAGTTGGACAATAGATCTTTAGCGGCAAAACCTATGATGATACCGCCCATCCCACCAAAAGCTAAAACTCCGGCAATGCTAAACCCAAAAATTTGAAATATAGATAAAGCCGTAATAATAATAATCGTTAATTTTGCAATCTGACTCAACCCATGAACTAGAGTTTTATCAATCGTTTTATTTTTAGAGGCTTTGAGAAAGGCTGCTTTATAAAAAGAAACAAACCGCCACAAAAACCAAGCGAGTAGCGCTGTAAAAGCTAAATTTCGAATTAAGTGAAATTGATCTGTGCTAATCCCCTTCCAAGCCATACAAAGTGATTCGAGGGCATAAAGTATGCCCATAACAGCAATCAATACCAATAATGGCCTATAAATGGACTCAAGTACTACAAGGCTCAAAATATGTGGCTTATGATTTAAATGTCGTTGGTATTTTTGATAGCAAATCGGGAATAAAAAACAAAGTATAGCCGTTAGTAAAAGGATAATTAAGGCTTTCAACATGCAAAATTGCAATAAAGTTATAGATATTGTTTGCAAAAAATTCATCTTTTACCCGATATTAACATCAAATTCGATAAGCGACTAAAGACATAAATTTAGCCAAGCCTTGCATACTCCATTGAATTACCACTGGCAATGGAACAGCTCCGGCATCTTCAGCTGTGAGAGCATGTTCCATTTCCTCCTTACGCATTTGTTCCACAATAGCGCGACTTTTTCTATCTTGTAAAGGCAATCTCTCTAAATGCTTATGCAAATGCCTTTCTACTTGATGTTCAGTTTCAGCTAAAAAGCCCAAGCTCACCTTATCGCCCCATAAACCGGCGGTCAAACCTATTAACAAGGCACTTGCATACCAGAAGGGATTTAAATAACTAGCATGGGTATCTAGCTCATGAATACGCTGTTGGCACCAATTGAGATGGTCGGTCTCTTCTGCAGCGGCTTTTTTTAATTTTTGTTTAATTTCCTTGGAACGGGCAGTAAGCGCTTGGCCAGTATAGAGCGCTTGAGCACAAACTTCGCCGACATGATTTATTCGCATCAAACTGCCTGAAAGTTGGCGGTCCTTTTTACTTAAAACGCTAGCTTGATTTGTTAAATTTGCAGCCGGATTAGGCCGAGCAGAAGCAGAAAGCGACTGCATGGACGATAAAGCTTCGTCGAAGTGCAAAATTAACTGGTCCCAAGAAGAATAATAGCGCATTAAATAACCTTTAGCGTGTATAATACTCAATAATTGCAACAAAACCAAAAAATACGCTAAGCTTAGCGGCTATTAATTTGATATCGCAAATCTATGAAGAAAATATTATACCAATTATTACTCAGCTCCTTACTTATAATCGGCTTTTGTCCGTTAAGTTATGCAGGCTGGCCCTTTAGTCTAGCCCACCAAATGAACAAAGATAGCATCTCTTCGATGCTACAACCCATACTGCCAGCCGTAGTGAATGTTTCTGTTCAAGGTGATATTCCGCTTAATCAATTACCTCCCCCTGTCCCAGGACGCCCTTATCCGCGTCATTTTGAAAGTATGGGTTCAGGTGTCATTGTAGACGCTAAAACTGGGTATATTTTAACTAACGCGCATGTTATTCACGAAGCTAAAACCATCACCGTTACCTTAAGTGATGGACGCGTTTTCAAAGCGACGCTGAAAGGTTCAGATCCCGCTTCTGATATCGCCTTACTTACCATCACCCCCGATCATTTAACCGCTATTCCTCTGGGTAATTCAGATAATTTAAAGGTAGGCGATTTTGTTGCCGCTATCGGCAATCCTTTCGGTCTGAATCAAACAGTCACTTCAGGTATAGTCAGTGCATTACAACGCACAGGATTGGGAATAGAGGGATATGAGAATTTTATTCAGACTGATGCCCCTATTAACCCAGGTAATTCCGGTGGTGCGTTAATTAATTTACAAGGCCAATTAATGGGCATCAATACAGCCATATTAGCTCCAGGCACGAATGCAGGAAATATAGGTATTGGTTTTGCTATACCCATCAATATGGCGAACGGCGTGATGAAACAGTTAGCAGAACATGGTTCGGTAAAACGCGGCTTAATGGGCGTGCTAGTACAAGACCTAACACCTGCATTAGCGACCGCTCTGCATATCCCCCCTGATACCAACGGAGCATTAGTCTCTCAAGTACCTAACTACTCGCCAGCCGAAACTGCAGGCATTCAAACCGGCGATATTATCCAATCGATTAATGGCACACCCATCCATAATGGCGGACAGGTAAAAAATATCGTCGGCATGTTAAGAGTCGGCGATAAAATTACAATTAGGTTATTGCGCAAAGGGAAAACGATCAATACCGTAATAAACCTGACTGATCCTAAAGATTATAAAAAAGTAGCTGAACGTGATAATCCGTTTCTCTATGGATTAGTATTACGTGACTTCAATCAAACTATTACAGGCCAAGGCCATTTGATTGGCGTCGAAGTCGTCGATACAGATGAAGACAGCATGGCCTGGCATGCGGGTATCCGCCCTGGAGATGTCATAACATCTGCTAATCAAATAGCGGTAACTAATGTTGCTCAACTACAAGCTATCGCTAAACAAAGTAAACAAGAACTTTTAGTTAACGTATTATCACGTGGTGGCATTAGATTTGTGGTAATTAAATAAAACCCTTTTAATTCAAATTGATCTCACTAATTAATTGATTAGTGAGATACTCACAGCAATTGAGTTTTTGATAAGGCGCCACGAAAATGAGCTACCGGAGTGTATTATCATACATGAGGATTGCGAATTGAGTGGCAACACAGTCAAAAATTTAATTGCGAAGAGTATGGATTATTTGTTTGATATCGTTAGCAATTCGTTGATCATTAGACCTTTTGCATAACCCAGTGATGGGCTTGAGTTCGAGGCGAACGATAGTCGAGGACCGTAGACTAGTGTTTAACGATGAAATCGAGTCTAGCACGCAGGTTTTGCAAGTGGTCTATTCTGAATTGGAAAATTTCGGAATCCATTCAATAACGAAACCCAACTCATTTTGCTTTGCTGCAAAACGAGGATCTATATCATATCCAACTACGGCAATTAACTCCTTTTGATAGTAAATTAAAGGTAGCTTATTGCGCTGCCATGGAGGGACGCCCCATTCTTGAAATAATTTTTTTAGTGGATGGGAACCTTGACGATTGCTCGCATAAAATCGTTCTCCACCTTGACGAAAGGTCACATCGACTTGCCTTTCCTTCAATAATAGCCCTGCGCCTAAAACCTGCTTTGACGTCAGTTGGTCTAATGTTGGTAATGTAACTGTCTGACCCAACTTCCATGCAGTAAATCCAATTTTAAAAAGTTTTTCATTTTCTACTAAATTAAGCGCATATACACAATCACGATAACGACGTAACTGAATATCTCCCCAGTTAACTCGGGGAGATGCATCCATTCTACTTTTTAACAAAATATCAATTTGTTGTAGTTGCTTTTGACTAGGTAAAGAAAAATGTAACTGCTTTAACCAATAGCGTAATACATTATTTCGACGCTTAGTACTTAACTTCAGCAAGCTAGATATAATCAATATATTAGCTACGGAACCCCGAACGATATTCAAATCCTGGTGGGCTATCTCATCAAGCAGGGAATGTGCTTCTGCTAAATTTATAGCAGCTCTTGCGATGGTTTTATCTGCTTGAGGCCAACGTTGCTGAATAAGTGGCAGTATCTGATGGCGAATAAAATTACGATTAAAACGTAAATCCTTATTGCTATCATCTTCTACCCACGTTAGTTCATGCGCTTGAGCATATTCATAAAGCTCTGTGCGCGTAAAATCTAGCAAAGGTCGTATTAGATACGCTTTTGAAAATACCTGACAAAAGGGCATGCTTGCTAAGCCTTTAAGACCTGCTCCACGTAATAACTGTAACAACAAAGTTTCAGCTTGGTCATTCCGGTGATGAGCCGTTAATAAAAAATCCCCGGCGGATATTCTTTTGGCCATCGCGCCATAACGCGCTGATCGGGCGTATGCCTCTGGGCTCTCACCAGATTTAGGATGGGCATCTACTGGGACAACTTCGCAATAAATGCCTAGTTTTTCACAAGTCTGTTGACAAATATTGGCCCATTTTATTGAGTCAGCATGCCAGCCATGATTGACATGGATAACTCGCAAACGTTTTACAGGTACTACACGACTTAACGCATAGAGTAGAACTTGCGAATCCAAGCCACCGCTATAGGCTACCCAAAATCCAGCAGATGTAGGGTATTGTTTTAATAAAAACTGGAGTTTTTCGTGTGTAAACATAAGCTAACAATACAAAAACTGAGAGCTAGGATGATCTAGAAATTAAGTACCCATAGCTAAAATCTTGCTGTAACGCAATTCAAGTAATTTTTCCATAGAAAAATATTGGATCTGCGCTAACTGTTTAATAAGTTCAACCTTTAGTTGATTAGCCATTTCATCAAAATCAGTATGCGCACCACCTAAAGGCTCTGGAATCACTACATCTATCAGCTTGAGTTTATATAAACTACCAGCATTCATAGCCATCGCTTCGGCTGCTTCAGGGGCTTTTTCAGCACTTTTCCAGAGAATAGTAGCACACCCCTCAGGTGAAATAACTGAATAAATACTATATTGCAACATCAAAATTCGATCAGCTACACCTATAGCTAAAGCCCCACCTGAGCCACCTTCTCCAATTATCGTAGAAATAATAGGCGTCTTCAGCTGAGACATTACTTGTAAATTTTGAGCAATCGCACCACTTTGGTTGCGTTCTTCTGCATCAATACCAGGATAAGCACCAGGTGTATCAATAAAAGTCAAAATGGGCAATTTAAACCGTTCGGCCAATTCCATTAGCCGGATAGCTTTACGATAACCTTCTGGCTTGGGCATTCCAAAATTATGTTGGACTTTTTCATTAGTGGTACGGCCCTTCTGTTGCCCAATAATAACCACTGGCTGATCCGCTAAATTAGCAATACCGCCGATAATGGAAGGATCATCTGAAAACTCTCTATCCCCATGTAGCTCATCAAAATCAGAAAAAATTCTACTAATGTAATCCGAAAAATAGGGTCTTTGTGGATGACGGGCCAATTGTACTATTTGCCAAGCATTTAATGATTGAAAAATAGATTCGGTTAATTCTATTTTCTTTTGCTCTAAGCGTTTAATCTCTTCGTTTACATTAAGGTCAGCATCATTGCCTAGCTTACGTAGCTCTTCTATTTTTGCCCCAAGCTCTGCAATAGGCTGTTCAAAATCCAAAAACTTAAAGTGCATAGCTACTCACTTTTTGTTGCATCTGAAATTTCTGATATGAGCTCATTTTCAAACTCATAGTCGAATTCCTCGCGTAATCGTCGTTGCTCTAAATAATCTTCAATAGCTCGGCGCTTTTCAAGTGAAAATCGGACGGGCGAGACTTTTGTTTTCTTATTCAATGCATCTAAGGCCAATTCTTCAGGCCATGTATCTAATTCTTCATCTTCAATGTCTAAGATGTCAGGTGGTAATTCGGTATCACTACTTCCATCGCCATCATCTTCTTCTAATAAAGCCTCTGTTTCTTTATACTCCATAGATCCTACCTATTAAATAAAGCAGCCTATTTTAGCGCTTACTTTAGTGGGTATAATACCCATTTGGCAAGTATACTCTTCGCACTTGAATTTTTGTCTATGTTGCCGCTCAACCCGCAATCCTCATGTATCTTGAATACACTGCGATTGCTTCATTCTCGCGACGCCTTGTCAAAAATCCCATTGCTGTGAGTATAGAACCTCCTTCCTGCTATGAATAAACTTTTACCTCTAATCAAAAACATTCGTGAGTGTCGACTCTGTGCCTATCACTTACCTTTTAGACGCTAGACCTGTCACAAGCTCATAAGTCATTACGTATAGCATGCACTAGAACACTAAGTACACTCCCCTAAAAGATTATAAGCTTATACACGAATTCTTAACCCAATTAATAGTTGTGGATTAAAAAATTAATCTTTTTTATCTTCAACCCTTATTTTTTTGGCCGCCGCTTTGTCCCTTTTGGGAATGATGATTCTAAGTACACCATTCTTTCCTTCTGCTGTTATCTTATCGGCGTCTGCTGTATCCGGCAAAGCAAAGCGACGGTAGAAACTTCCTTTTAATCGCTCAATTCGTGTGTATCCTTCGCTTTCTTCGGTACGAGTCTCTGCTCTATCACCTTTAATCGTCAATATCCCATTTTCCATAGAAATTTCAATCTCTTTTGGATCAACGCCAGGAATATCTGCCAAGAGTACAAAACGAGTAGACTCTTCTTTGATATCTACTGCAGGCGCCCAATGGCTAGTTTCGACCATCGAGGTGTCTTCAACGAGTTGGTGACCAGGATCAAACAGTTGATCCCACTCTTGCGATAGGCGGTGTAATTGGTGTAATAAAGAGGGGGTTCTGTATCGTATGATATTTGACATAAACTATTTCCTCCTTGTTTAAGTCATTAGTTTAACTCAAAAAGACACAGTTGATCATTTAAATGATTTACTCAGCTTTTAGCTTGAAATCCAGATTCTTCAAGGGCTATAAACTCGCAGCTCAATAGAGATACTTATTTATTTCTGGTAAAGTAAAAACTTTCTTATTTTGCTATAAAACAAAATTATGTCCTATTATCAACAACATATCTTTTTATGCACTAATCTACGGGAAAATAATAAGGATTGTTGCGCTAAACGCGGCGCCAACCCCTTATTCGATTATTTAAAAACGAAAATAAAACTCCTGATGGAAAACCAACAGCAAAGAATTCGGGTAAGCCATTCCGGGTGCCTAGGAAGGTGTAGCTTGGGACCATTATTGGTGATTTATCCCGAAGACACTTGGTATCACTATGAAACACAACATGATATTGACGAAATTATTGAACAACATTTAATTAAAAAACAAATAGTACATCGATTATTATTACCTAATGCAAAATAAATTTTTTGAACTGATACATCCTCGTTATTGGCCTACTTGGTTAGGATTAGGAATTTTATATCTCACTACAAAGCTTCCTTATCAATTACAGCTACAATTGGGTAAAAATTTGGGGCGCATTTCCTATTATTTATTGAAAAGATTTCGACGAATCGCGGAAATTAATCTGAAACTTTGCTTTCCCGAATTATCCAATAAACAGCGAAAAAGCTTAGTTAGAAAACAATTTCAATCTTTAGGAATGGGACTCATCGAATCGGCTATGGCCTGGTGGATGCCGGATCATAGACTAGATTCGCTCGTTCATGTAAAAGGGTTAGAACACTTGCAAGAAGCCATAACCAGAAAAAAAGGTGTACTTATTTTAAGTGGTCATTTTACATCGTTGGATATCTGTGGTCGTCTGTTTTCTAGCATTTTTCCAATGCATGTTGTTTACCGGGAACAAAAAAACCAAGTCATCGATAAGTTATTAAAACAACATCGTCATTTTAAATGGATGCAACCTATACATCGACACGCTATTCGCCAAATTATTAAAACTTTGAAACAAAACAAAGCTATTTGGTATGCAGCCGATCAAGATTATGGTCCTACACACAGCATTTTTCCTCCATTTTTTGGCATTCCTACTGCTACCATCTCAACACCTAGTCGCTATGCCAGTCGAACAGGAGCACAAGTTGTTACCTTATTTTATCATCGCCTTGCTAGAGGAAAAGGTTATCAAATTACTATCGGACCTATTTTAGAAAATTTTGCCCAGGGTGATGATTACCAAGATACACTACGTTTTAATCAATTGTTAGAGCAAGCTGTTCGCGCTCACCCAGACCAATATCTTTGGATACATCGACGTTTTAAGACACGTCCTCATGGGGACCTTTATCTCTATTAAAAAGAATCATGCATAATAAACTTATCGGCGGCATATTACTTATCATTGGCACCAGCATTGGGGGAGGCATGTTAGCCCTGCCTATTGCTACTGCACAATTAGGCTTTGTCTATGCGCTAATTTTTTTAATACTGTGCTGGGCTATAATGACCGCTGCTGCGTTACTTATATTAGAAGTTAATCTTTGGCATAGCATAAACAGTAATTTAATTAGCATGGCTAAAACAACTCTAGGTAGATTTGGCCAGATCATCGCGTGGCTCAGCTATCTTTTACTCTTATATGCTTTATTAGCCGCTTATATTGCGGGCGGTAGTGATTTTTTACAACATCTTCTACTAACCTTTCACTTGCACTTATCCACAAAAATTTCCGCGGTATTATTTGCAGGATTATTAAGTTTAATCGTTTATAAAGGGTTAGGCTCAGTTGATTATGTTAACAGGGGATTAATGCTTAGCAAACTATTAACCTTTATTTTATTGGTGATTTTTATTTTTCCTTTTATTTCTATTCATTACTTATTCAGTTTGGGAAATGCTTATCAGCTTAGTGTTGTTTTAGGTAGTACGACGGTTATCATGACTTCATTTGGTTTCGCGGTAATAGTCCCAAGCTTACGTAGTTACTTTAGCAATGATTTGATTATACTACGTAGAGCCATCCTAATTGGCAGCTTAATTCCCTTATTCTGCTATATGTTGTGGGAATTAACTATTATGGGTGCCATACCCGCACATGGAAATTCGGGTTTAATATTCATGTATCATTCAGGACATTCCACCAGCGATTTAATGTCCGCCTTGAATCATTTACTTGATAATAGATTAATTAATTTTTTTGCAAAAATATTTACATCCATATGTTTCGCTACTTCTTTTTTAGGGGTGGCTTTAAGCTTATTTGATTTTTTTAGTGATGGATTGCAAATTGAAAAAAAAGGTTCAAAAAAGTTAGCTCTTTATGTACTTACTTTTTTTCCTCCCTTATTCATTGCCAATCATTATCCCCACGCTTTCATCATGGCTTTATCTTATGCAGGAGTGCTTTGTGCCATTTTATTAATACTTCTTCCGGCCATGATGGCCTGGAGTGGAAGATATATTAAAAAATGTGCTTTAGGGTATCAAGTTGCAGGAGGAAAGTCTTTATTACTTAGCTTAATGATAGTTGCATTACTTATTATTATTTTAAGCCTTATTCACTAAAAAAATCCTATGAATATAAAACAATTTGGCGGTATTTTATTAATTACTGGTAATGCTATAGGCGGCGGGATGTTAGCTTTACCTCTTGCAACGGCTCAAGCAGGTTTTTTAAACTCATCGCTTTTTTTGATTGCTTGTTGGGGGATTATGCTAGCCGGTGGTTTGTTGATCTTAGAAGTAAACCTTTGGTTCCCGCCTAATAGCCATTTAATTTCCATGGCGCGTGCGACTTTGGGAATTCCGGGCGAGATTATTGCTTGGTTATGTTATTTGTTATTGCTTTATGCTTTGCTAGCAGCGTATATCGCGGGAGGTTCAGATTTTTTACAAGGCATCTTGCAAAAAGTAGATTTACATTTTTCAGCACTTGTTACAGCCATTTTATTCGTATTTATCCTGGGACCTATTGTTTATAAAGGCATGCATTCGGTAGATTTAATGAATCGAATTTTGATGGGGGGGAAATTACTTATTTTTTGCCTCTTAATATTATTTCTATTTCCTTTTATATCAACTAAGCAACTAGCGCAGGGTAATATACATTACTTACCCAACAGTCTAACTATTATCATTACATCGTTTGGTTTTGCCGCCATTATTCCTAGTTTACGCAGTTATTTCCATAGTAATGTTAAACAATTACGCCAAGTCATTATACTGGGTAGCTTAATCCCTCTTATTTGTTATATTTTCTGGAATGGAGCTATTATGGGAGTTATCCCTATCAATAAACTTTTGACGATTGCCCAATCCAGTCAATCTACCAGTCATTTAACTAATACATTAAGCCATTTATTAAATAAAAATAGTATTACTTTATTTGCTTGGATTTTTACATCTATTTGTTTAGCAACTTCCTTTTTAGGCGTAGGGATTAGCCTCTCTGATTTCTTACTTGATGGTTTGGCGTTAAATCAAACAGAAAAAAATAAATTTATCGTATATTTACTTACCTTTTTACCTCCTTTAATCCTTGTTTTATTTTACCCCGCCTCATTTATGCTGGCATTGAATTATGCGGGTATATGGTGCGCCACCTTATTGGCTTTTCTTCCCGCATTAATGGCTTGGTCTGGACGTTATAATCAACAAATCGATGCACCTTATCGCGTAATGGGTGGAAAAGGTTTATTAAGTTTGCTGATCCTGTCCTCCTCTATTATTATTGCGCATGCGATTGTGGTTGATGTTTTTTAATCTTACTCTTCGCAGTTGAATTTTTGTCTGTATTCCCGCTCAAATTTAATTGTTAAATTTGAAATATTCCTGATTATGGGGTTAATAGGAAAATCTTAATGTCTTACCAAAAAAAATATGCAGATGCCATTCGATTCCTAAGCATAGATGCCGTGGAGAAAGCCAATTCGGGTCATCCTGGCATGCCCATGGGAATGGCCGACATTGCAACTGTCTTATGGAGGGAATTTTTAAGCCATAACCCCAATAATCCCCAATGGAGTAATCGTGATCGCTTTATTTTATCGAATGGCCATGGATCGATGCTGCATTATGCATTACTTCATTTAACCGGTTATGATCTTTCATTAGATGAAATTAAAAAATTTCGTCAATTACACTCCAAAACTCCTGGGCATCCTGAAGTAGGTTTAACTCCGGGAATAGAAACAACAACGGGGCCTCTCGGTCAAGGATTCGCGAATGCAGTCGGTATGGCCTTAGCAGAAAAAAATTTGGCTGCGTATTTTAATCGACCTTCTCATCCCATTATCGATCATTTTACTTATGTATTTCTAGGTGATGGTTGTTTAATGGAAGGCATTTCTCATGAAGCTGCTTCTTTGGCAGGATGTTTAGGTTTAGGTAAATTAATTGCCTTCTGGGATGACAATAATATTTCTATTGATGGCAATGTTTCAGGCTGGTTTAAAGATAATACACCTGAACGTTTTAAAGCTTATCATTGGCATGTTATTCCTGAAATTGATGGCCACGATCCCCAACAAATTAAACTGTCTATCGAAAAAGCTCAGGAAGTTACCGATAAACCCAGTTTACTTTGTTGTAAAACCAAAATTGCATTTGGCGCACCCAACTTAGTCGACAGCCACCAGGCACATGGAGCAGCGCTAGGTGAAAAAGAAGTAGCTGCCACCAGACTTGCATTACATTGGAATTATCCACCTTTCGAAATACCAGAAGATATTTATCAAGCTTGGGATGCTCGTTCTAAAGGAAACATTTTAGAAAAAGCTTGGGAAGAAAAATGGACTGCCTATCAAACCGCATTTCCCGAACTCGCCGAAGAGTATCAACGCAGAATTAATAGAAAATTACCTTTAAATTGGGAAGAAAAAACTAAAAAAATTATCGAAGCTGTTTTTAAAAATCCTTCGGAAAAAATAGCAACGCGTAAAGCTTCCCAAAATGCATTAAATGTTTTTGCGCCTCTTTTACCTGAATTATTAGGTGGATCTGCAGACCTGACAGAATCTAATTCTACCTTTTGGAAAGGATCCCAAGTTTTAACTAAAGAAAATCCAGCCGGTAATTATATTCACTATGGTGTGCGTGAATTCGGTATGTCCGCTATGATGAACGGCTTAGCCTTGCATGGAGGATTCATTCCCTATGGAGGAACCTTTTTAGTTTTTAGTGATTATGCGCGTAATGCGGTTCGTTTATCTGCATTAATGAAGCAACGCGTTATTTTTATTTATACACACGACTCTATTGGTTTAGGAGAAGACGGTCCGACGCATCAACCTATAGAGCAAATTAATAGCTTACGACTTATTCCTAACCTTTCTGCCTGGCGGCCTTGCGATACGCTAGAAACAGCAGTTGCCTGGCAGCAAGCGATACAACATTCAGGACCGACTTGTTTATTGCTCACGCGACAAGCTATACCTCCACAAACACATAACCAAGAAACTTTACAAGCTATCCATCGAGGTGCTTATATACTTCTCGATAGCCCATCAACACCTGAAGCCATTATTATTGCGACAGGTTCCGAAGTAAATTTAGCTATAAGTGCTGCACAAACTTTAAATCAGCAGGGCAGACAAATCAGAGTGGTATCCATGCCTTCGGCTGATCGTTTTGAACAACAAGATTCAACCTATAAAGCTAAAGTTTTGCCTGATTCAATTAAGTTGCGCATGGCTATAGAAGCTGGAACTAAAGATTTTTGGTGCCGATATGTAGGCAATAAAGGCAAAGTAATCGGACTTAGCCAATTTGGTGAATCTGCATCTGGGGCGGATGTCTTTAAAAATTTTGGATTTACTACAGAAAATGTTATTAAAACACTAAACCAACTATTAGCCGGAGAATTATTATGACAACCCGTATCGCTATCAATGGTTATGGCCGTATAGGCCGAAATATACTAAGAGCTTTTTTTGAAAATCCTGAGCAACATGCTATAGAAATTGTTGCGATAAATGACTTAGGTAACATTGATATTAATGCCCATCTAACCCGCTATGACACGACTCACGGGAAATTTATAGGAACTATAACCATTGATAAGGATTGTTTAATTATCAATGATCAACGGATAAAAATCTTTTCGGAACGCGATCCAGAAAACTTACCTTGGAAAAAATTAGATATTGATGTAGTTCATGAATGTACCGGTCTTTTTACTTCGCCAGAGAAGGCTGGAAAACATATCAAAGCGGGAGCAAAAAAAGTCATTATTTCTGCTCCCGCTGGTAATGGGGTAGACGCAACGATTGTTTACGGTGTTAATCATCATACCTTAAAAAGTAGCGATACCATTATTTCTAATGCTTCTTGCACTACCAATTGTCTAGCGCCTCTAGCTAAAGCCTTGCATGAAAATTTAGGGATTATTCATGGTTTAATGACCACCATTCATGCTTATACCAACGATCAAGTGCTCATCGACACTTATCACCCCGATATGTACCGCGCGCGCTCAGCAACTCATTCCATGATTCCTGCTAAAACAGGAGCCGCTTCTGCACTCGGTTTAGTATTACCTGAACTAGCTGGAAAACTCGATGGTTTAGCTATACGTGTGCCTACGATAAACGTTTCTTTAGTAGATTTAAGTTTTCAGGCTAAACGCGAAACAACCGCTCAAGAGGTGAACGAAATCTTAAAAAAAGCCTCTGAAACTAGCACACTTAAAGGTCTACTTAATTATAGTGAGGAACCTCTCGTTTCCATCGATTATAATCATAATCCGGCTTCTTCTACCGTAGATGCGCCTCAAACTCGTGTTATAGGCGATTTTGTTAAGGTTCTTGCCTGGTATGACAATGAATGGGGATTTTCTAACCGAATGCTGGATGTTACCGTCGCATTGATGAATGCGGCTTAATTTATCGGTAAAAAGTCACTTTAAGCCTTAATTGACCTTGAATAAAAGGCAGCAAGATCGACTATGACGCTTAAACCCAAAAAATTAGCGGAAAAGCTATACTTTTATCGGAAATATAGTATAGATATAGCCAAATAATGTTATAGTATTAGGTTCAATTTCGCTCAATTAATAGAGAATTTATATGGCACGCGTTACCGTTGAAGATTGTTTAAAGAAAGTCAAAAATCATTTTGAGTTAGTCATTATAGCCTCAAAAAGAGCCCGCCAAATTGCTAAAGGCGGCATGGCCATGGTTGATCCCGAAAACGATAAACCTACAGTGATAGCTCTAAGAGAAATCGCTGACGGTAAACTCAATGAAGCCGGGGAAAAATCAGGACATGAAGCTGCTGGCGGTATAAGTGGGTCACAGTCTACGGGCTTGTAAAAAACCGGGGGCGCTTGCATGCACATGTTTAGTGACCTCAAACAAGAAATACAAACCTATCTATCCCCTGAGCAAGTAAAGCAAGTCTATAATGCTTATCAATTCGCTGCTAGGGCTCATTCTGGTCAAAAACGCCATAGTGGCGATCCTTACATTAGCCATCCTATCGCGGTTGCTAAAATTCTCGCGCAAATGCGTATGGATGTTCAAACGCTAATCGTCGCAATTTTACATGACGTTATTGAAGACACTCCCATCGAAAAAACTGTTTTAACTACGACATTTGGCGGCGAAATAGCAGAACTAGTCGATGGGATGAGTAAACTGACACAAATCCAATTTCAAAGTCGTGCGGAAGCTCAAGCAGAAAATTTTCGTAAAATGCTGCTAGCTATGGCAAAAGATATTCGTATCATTATCATAAAATTAGCTGATCGCTTGCATAACATGCGCACCTTATCTGCAGTACCTGCAGAGAAACGCTATCGTATTGCCAAAGAAACATTGGATATTTACGCCCCAATTGCACAGCGGTTAGGTATGCACATGGTACGTATAGAATTGGAAGATCTTTGTTTTTTAAACCTTTATCCATGGCGATATCGTATTTTACAAGAAACCGTACAAAAAACTCGACGTAAACATAAAGCAAGTATCCATAAAATAGAATCCGCTTTGAAAGAGTGCTTGGACAAAAATCATTTACCTTTTCATACTATATGGCATAAAAAAAAGCATCTGTATCAAATCTATAAAAAAATGCGGGAAAATCATTTAGCCTTCAATGAAATCATTGATATCCCCATTTTTTGCATTATTGTAGATAATATTGATAGTTGCTATCGCGTACTAGGGGCTGTTCACAATCTTTATAAACCTCTGCCCGATCATTTCCACGATTATATCGCGCTACCTAAAGCGAATGGCTATCAGGCATTACATACCACTTTATTTGGTCCTGCCGGTACGTCAATTCACATACAAATCCGTACAACTACAATGGATAATGGCGCTGATCATGGTATCGTAAGTTACTGGTTGGAAGAAAAAACTAAGGCCAACGAACTCCGTCCACATTTGAGAGCACGAGAATGGCTCAAGCGCTTACTTGATATTCAACAAACGACACCTAGTTCCTTAGAATTTATGGAGACGGTTAAAATCGATCTCTTTCCTACGGATATATATATCTTTACTCCTAAAGGCGACATCATTGAGCTTCCCCATAAAGCAACTTTGATTGACTTCGCTTATGCGATTCACTCGGATATTGGAAATCACTGTATTGCAGCTAAAATAGATAAACATTTAGTTCCACTCAGCACACACTTACAGAGTGGTCAAACAGTAGAAATCATTACCGATCCGAAAACTTTTCCTGATTCCCGCTGGTTAGAGTTTGTAGCGACTGGCCGTGCTCGAAGTCATATTAGACAATTTTTTAAAAATAAACAGCACAATGAAGCCGTACAATTAGGCCAACGCCTGCTAGATAACAATTTAACTTCTTTAGGACAAGACAGTACCCAAATCAACGCTAAGAATCTGAATAAAACATTACAAAAGTTTCAATACGATTCCCTAGAAGATTTGCTTGAAGCTATTGGGCTGGGTTATATGCATCCTGCTTTAGTCGCTTATTCGTTATGTAGTTTAAAACCTAATTTTAAAAATCAAATTAATTCATTACCCCTGTTCCTTAAAAATGCAGATAATGGTTTAATTAAATTTGCCGAATGTTGCCGGCCTATTCCAGGCGATGAAATTATAGGTTTACTCAATGCTGGACATGGTCTTACTGTGCATTTACAACGCTGTAAGTACGCAGCGCGACTTGTTAAAAAAAATCCTGAGCGAGCCATTTCCATACAATGGGAAAAACAAACTAATGGATTTTTTAAAACGGATATTTATATTGAAACTATCAATCAACACGGCGTATTAGCATTATTAACCTATAATATTGCCAAAGCCGATGCTAATATTGAAAATATTAAAGTTGAAAGTCGCGATAGAAAACATAGTATTATTCATTTTACTTTATCCGTCCTCAACCGCAAGCACCTAGCCAAAGTGATCCGATTTTTACGCACCATTCAATATACAATAAAAATTACGCGTCATCTTTCTTTATAGGCAATCAATTAATCTTACATCTCCCACGTGAATAGCTGCCAAACGTCTCCCCCAATGATCCGCAACGTAATCGACCTTAAAACCTAAATTGTTTAATTGTTTCATCGCCTCTTCTGAGTTTGGAGCTAGCTTTAAAATAGACGAGAAATGACTCGCCTGCGCGCGCTGCTCTAAGCTCAAACGGCTATTTCTTGAGCTCAAAGCTAATCCATCTGCTGCACGAATAGTCGGACACCCAACGATCTCTGTTTCTAAAAAAAGCGCTAGCGCCATTTTTTTGATGAGTAATAATTGTTGATAGTCTTTTTCGCCATAATATGCATTCGTTGGCCTTACAATATTCAGATATTTTAATACCACCGTTAACATTCCAATAAAATGTCCAGGACGAAACTCTGCTTCTAATTTTTTGCTTAAATCACTGGTATCGTGAATCTGAATGTGATAATTATCAGAATAAATAGTGTCTGAGTCTAACAATAATAAATAATCAACTTTCTGCTTATTTAGTAAGGCTGTATCTTCTTCTAAACTACGCGGATAATGGTTAAAATCCTCTATTTTATTAAATTGCTTAGCATTTATAAAAATGGCTACTATTGTCAAATCATTCTCTGCTTGGGAACGAGTGCAAAGACTTAAATGTCCTGCATGCAAATGACCCATCGTATGTACAAATCCTATTTTTTTATTATTATTTTTTTTCCTTATGTTTTGCCAATCGCTAAGCTTAATAACTATGTTCATCACTGGGAAATTCTTTATGTTTAACGCAATGACTATAGTGTTCAACCGCTTTTAGAATCAGTTGATTACCATCAAGAAATTGATTAACAAATTTTGGTTTGAAATCCAGATTGAGTCCTAATAAATCCTGCATGACTAAAACCTGTCCGTCGGTATCAACACCAGCCCCTATACCAATCGTTGGAGTTTTTAACGAGCCTGTTATTTTTCTTGCCAGTTGTGATGGGACACACTCAAGTACTATAGCAAAGCAACCTGCTTGTTCTAAGGCTAACGCGTCTTGTTGAAGCCGTTCTGCCTGAGCAACCGTTTTTCCTTGGACTTTATATCCACCTAGGGCATGGACAAATTGTGGAGTTAAACCTATATGACCCATGACAGGAATACCCGATTCAACTAAATGGGCTATTAATGAGAGATTACCTGCTGCGCCCTCTAATTTAATAGCTTGCGCACCTGCTTGCATTAGCTTTTGAACTGCAATAACACTTCGTCTTAATGGTTGACGATAACTTAGAAAAGGAAGATCAGTAATAATAAACTTAGCAGGAGCTCCTCGACGTACCGCAGCAGTATGAAGTTCCATCATAGGCAGCGTAGCCATAACCGTATCTTTAAAGCCATGCATGGTCATGGCAAGACTATCGCCAATTAATAAAGCATCTAAAGAAGATTCATTAAAGATTCTTGCGGTACTATAATCATAGCAAGTTAAGATTACGATTTTTTCTTTAGTTATTTTTTTTTCAGCAAATTCTAAAACGCTCATACGCCATTTACCAGTAAAGAATGGTAATAACGAAGAACAATTGGTACCTGTCGCATGATCAAGTCCTCATGTGTTTACTCTTCGCACTTGAATTTTTGTCTGCATTACCGCTCAATTCGCAATCCTCATGTATATTAATACATTCCGGTTGCTTCATTCTCGCGGCGCCTTGCCAAAAATCCAATTGCTGTGAGTATATTCTTGAAGCAAAATTTTTGTCTCCTTCACAAAGGATGGGAGCGTGCTTAGTTTAAAGAGCAAATGTCCAATTATCAAGCGTTCTGCTATTATTCCAGTTTCATTCTATCTAAAGAGGGGTGTTAGCATTTTTTTTTGCGGATAGCATACGATTCGCCACCATTTGTAGTAATTGCCGGGCTATTGATTGCTTACTTGCACATGCTAGGTGTATGGGCACGTCAGAAGATAATACGGTTACCTCATTTTTATCACTATCAAAACCTATATCCGTCTGACTCACATCATTAACTACCATTAGATCTATATTTTTACTTCTTCGCTTTTCTTCGGCAAATTTTAAAGTATATTCAGTTTCGGCAGCAAATCCTATCAGTAAAGGCCTAGCTTCTAAATGCATTTGACTAACGGTAGCCAAAATATCAACAGTAGGTTTTAGTTGTAACGTTAATGGCGCACTTGATTTTTTAATTTTTTGTAATGCTGGATTTACAATCTGATAATCCGCAACAGCAGCAGTACTTATAAAAATCGCTTGCTGGCTAATTTCTTTCTCAACAACTGCCAACATTTCCGCAGCTGTTTTCACCGCTATAAATTTCAATTTTTTTGGAGGTGTTAATGCAACAGGTCCACTAATGAGTGTAACTTCAGCCCCCGCTTCGATGGCAGCCTGGGCTAAAGCAAATCCCATTTTACCCGAACTACGATTTGATAAATAGCGCACTGGATCGATGCATTCTTGCGTCGGACCTGCGGTAATTAAAATTCTTTGGTTTTGTAAATAAGGCTTAATAAACACCTTTGATAAGGCATCCACTATTTCTTGAGGTTCCAGCATGCGTCCTAAACCAAACTCTCCACAGGCTTGACTTCCTTCTCCAGGCCCTATAAATAAGCAATTTCTCTCTTTTAGTTTACACACATTATCTTGTGTTGCTTGGTTAGACCACATCGATTGATTCATTGCAGGCGCAATAATTAAACGTGTGTTGGATGCTAAACACAAGGTACTCAATAAATCATCTGCAAAACCGTGAGCTAATTTAGCAATTACATGTGCTGTAGCAGGGGCTATCAAAATACATTCTGGCCATCGTGCAAGATCAATATGACTCATTGCGGCTTCGGCTTCAACATCTACAAGTTCTTCATATACTTTATGCTGTGAAACAGCTTGTAGTGTCAAAGGGGTTACAAAGGCCTTGCCACAGGAAGTTAAAACAACCCTGACGTCATGATGTTGTTCTTTAAGTTTTCTGATAAGTTCCGGGGTTTTATAAGCAGCAATGCTGCCTGTAATACCCAATAAGATACGTTTACTCATTGGTTTAGAATAACAAAAAGAGACATCAAAGTAATGTCCCTTTTTATAAATTTTTTTGATTTATCTTAGAAATATAAACCTACTTGTAAAGTAATCGTATTACCGCTTTTCCCTGTTCCATTAATTGGATTAAGCCCTAGACCCGATTGGCCTAAAGCGACATCGGTGGCGCTATAGTCAATATCGTGACGAAACTCTAAACTTTCAATGGTATCTTTCCAAATAGATGTACTAACAGTTGCAATATAACGTTTCTTAGGAATAAGTAAGCCTAAGGCATCTTTGGATTGGTCATATCCAATAATGACTGCACTAGGTTTTTCTAAAACATTAAATTTATATGCAGCTTCTGCATGAAAAGCTGAAGGCTTGGCACCTTGATTATCAAATGATAATACTGAAGAGGAGAATGAACGACTAGCCGTCACATATTCACCGGTAATACTAAAAGCTTCAATACTCAAAGTTCCGCGTGCATCTAATCCAGGCACAGGATTAAGAACTTCAGTGTTATTGTTAGTCGCAAAACCTTCGAAATTATTAGGCCCATTATTACCATTATGTTGCAGGCCTAGCGAATCTGCTATGCTGCGAATATAACTTCCTGCTACATCAATATTCCATTTTGGCTTAGTGAAAATATACTCAGCATTAGCACCATAATTCCGCAGACCATTATTATCTATGCTAGTACGGCTTGGCCCTCTAAAAACAAAAGCTGACAAATTTAAATCATTTTCATCATTAAATTGTTTTGAAAATCCCAACTCCAGGGCTCTAGCCTTGGTTCTGCCCAAAGTCTTAGTAAATGGATCACTAATCATTGAAGATGAATACTGACCAAAGGGCACATAAAATTGACCCATAGTCGCATACAAAGGAAACTTTGCTAAATTTCCTATCGTTAAAAATCCTCGTTCTAAAAGAACACGAGAATTATCAATTCGTCTAGGCGACATATCCGTAGGCGGTGTATTGTCATAAACAAACGCGATGAGTCCTGTGACCCACTGATTGACTAAAATTTCAGTATCTAATTCAATACCCGTCAAATCAATATCGGTAGCAGAGTTATTTTGGAAATTGCCAAAATGACTGGTATGAAAAATTTGAGATTCTATTTTTCCGCTAAGATTAACGACTGGTGTATTTGAAAAAGGATGGCCGTTTTTTATTAAGTAATTGTAGATCTCTTTTCGTTGTTGTAGTAAATAAAGATCCTCATTCACATAAGGTTGGTTAACCACTAAATCAGAAGCATTAAACTCGGAGTTTATGCCAATAAAAGGCGAGCTAATAACAGGCGTGCCTATAATAAAAAAAGGATGTTCCGAAGTAACTATACTTTCTCCGCGATCATTCGTTGGATTAGAAATATCGGTTTGTTTAGATTGCCTACGTAAAGTTGCTACTTGGTTTTGTACATGCTGTAATTCAGATTCCAGGACTTGGGTTCTTTGTGCCAGTCTTCGGATTTCTTTATCATTTGCCTCATCAGCAAAAGCTACATTCCCCTGTAGACTCAACCAGCACACAACAGTCATAAGTGCAGTTAATTTATATTTGTTACTTAGCATGAGGAGCACCTTATTATTGAAATAAGTGATTAGCACCCCTATTTATCAAAAAAAAGTGATGAATGCAAGCATATTTTTCTTTGAAACCTATTTAAACCATCACTTTTACATTAATGTCGATCGATCTTTTTAAGATATAAGCTATTAATTCGAATTTTTCTTCTGCCGCCATCGACTGGCGAGAATATTTAGCCATTCTACAAATACCGAGAATGCAATTGCAAAATACAGATAAGCTCTAGGAACATGCAACCCAAAGCCATCCGCTATTAATACTAAGCCTATTAATAATAAAAAACTTAAACCGAGAATCTTTAAATTCGGATAGATATTAATAAAATAACTTAAAGGTCCACTGGCCCAAATCATCAAGGCGATCGCGATGATAATAGCTAAAGCCATAATTATAAATTCCTGAGCCATTCCTACCGCGGTGATCACACTATCTAATGAAAAAATAATATCTAAAAACATAATCTGAATGATAACCATCGAGAAGCGTGAGTATCGATGCAGATTACTCTTTTCGTCGGTGGCAATAGTTACATTAAAATGAAGTTCACTCGTGCCTTTTGCAAGTAAAAATAACCCGCCTAGAATTAGTACAACATCCCTGCCTGAAAATACATGGCCCACCAAATTAAAAAGGGGTTGTGTAAACTTAGTCATCCACGCAAGCGTTGCCAGTAAAAGTAAACGCGTCAAACAGGCGAGTAATAAACCAAATTGGCGGGCTGAACGTTGTTGAGCTTGAGCAAGCCTATTGGTTACTATAGAAATAAAAACTAAATTATCAATTCCTAAAATAATCTCTAATGCTGTTAAGGTAAGTAAACTAATCCAAGCTTCGGGTGAAAAAAATAATTCAAACATAACAAACCCTGACCTTAATTTTTCTCTAAGAATGGTAAAATTACGAAACGATTCTGCTGATATTTAAGCTTTAGCAATCTATACGTAAAAATATTTTTCAAATATTAGCAGTTTTTAGACCTCCGGATAAACTATTAAATAATTATATTTTCTCTAAACAAAAAAGCCCGCTTGCGCGGGCTCAATGTTTTATTTGACTTAATGGCGTAATGATTTAAGCAAATTTAATGCTAGCACGTAATTGGCCCACAGTTGATTTATTACCTGTTGCACCAGCATGTATTAATCTAGCAGGTACCGGTGGCGTGATGTTAGGAGGAGAGGGAGGAGTAATAATAGCACCCTCGCCAATGTTGTAATCTCTGTCTTGGAATACGGCTATACCCACATCAAACCATTTGGCTAAGTTAACCATATAGTCCGCATAGATACGGCGTTGTGGCAAGAAGGTCGCTAAATGCGTGGTTTTCTGATAGCCAATCGCTACTCGCGATTGATGCGCCATCACTGGGAAAGTGAATCCAGCTTCTAAGCCCCAAACGTGAGGTTTACCTAATTGAGATTGAGCGGCAGGAATAGCTACTGGAAAGCCCGGTGAAGTACTGCCACTTAAAAAGAATGGATTCGCCAAACCGCGGGTTGTTGAAATATAGTGTCCATTTGCATCAAAGGGTCCAAAGGTCACATCTGCATTCACATTCCAAGCCGGTACTTTTGTATTCGGTAAACCTGGAACTGTTGTTCCTTCAACAAGCTGGTTCAGATAATAAGAAGATAAGAAGTTTGAATCTGCTATATTCGCAATATAACCTGCGTTTAAATTCCACTTACTATTAAACATTCCCCAACCCCAGCCTAAATCTGCACCACCGTTTTGAATACGGCGCGTAGAACCACCATCTGAGATCTTAGGATTTCCCGCAAAGGTATACAACGAACCATAGAAACCGTTCGGTATGATAAATCCTAATTGTGCAGCAGTTGAAGTAATCTCAGTGAATAATTGCGTTGGGTTTTCAGCCGTGACAAATCCATACGGATCATAGGCACCAAATGGGATGTATTCTTTACCCACTCTAAAATAGATAGGCGAAGCTTGGAAATTACCTATGGTGGCGTAGGCGGTGTCTATTGCTGTTCGATTCAATGGATGGTACACAAAGAATGAATTAGCAATGTTGTAAGGTCCTGTCGAGCCTGGAATGCCTGACAAGGAGCTATATACCACAGACATATTCGCTGTCACCCAGTTATTCACGCGAGCATCTACGAATAAGTTCGCATTATTCAGCAATAAATCACTGGCTCGACCGGATGTTGGAATAGTTAATACATTAGGTGGTACCGCAGCTGGATTTACAGCTGCTAATGGATTAAAAGCGGGATTAAATTCCCAGAAAACCGGTGGCTTATTGGCTAAATAAGCGTCGGTATTGATCCAACCACTGACATTGATGCGACAAGTCCAACCGCAAGGTTGATCAAATCCACCGGGTTGATTTCGGTCAAGGATCATATCGAGTTTATTGACTTGATCGCGCATCACATCCATTTGAAAGGATGGATCTATCATGTACGGCTGCATCGCCAGTACGGGCCCACTAAGCCCTAATGTTACGAGTGAAGCAACAATCGCTTTGAGTTTCATCCTAAACCATCTCCTTGTAGAATTAGTTAACCCCATCTATCGCTTTTTCTTACCAAACCTAAAAAGAATAATCAGTTAAACAAGTTAAAAGATTTTTCCTAGATTCATTTTCTATCTATGAAAACCTCATAGATAAAATAAGATCAAATCGAGTTTATCTTAGCAGTACTTTATAACTATCTCAATAAGATAAATTTATTTTTATTCGGTTATCATAAAAAAAGCCCGCTGACGCGGGCTTAGTACTTTATTTAAATTTATGTCGTAGCGATAATTTAAGCAAATTTAATGCTAGCACGTAATTGACCAACGGTTGATTTATTACCGGTCGCACCTGGGTGTACTGTTCTAGCAGGTATCGGTACTGTGCCAGGAATTGCAGGAACGACAATAGCCCCTTCACCAATGTTGTAATCTCTGTCTTGGAATACGGCTATACCCACATCAAACCATTTGGCTAAGTTAACCATATAGTCCGCATAGATACGGCGTTGTGGCAAGAAGGTCGCTAAATGCGTGGTTTTCTGATAGCCAATCGCTACTCGCGATTGATGCGCCATCACTGGGAAAGTGAATCCAGCTTCTAAGCCCCAAACGTGAGGTTTACCTAATTGAGCCGGCGGATTTGTTAACACAGGAAACCCTGGAGAAGAATTACCGCTTAAAAAGAAAGGATTCGCTAAACTACGTGTTGTTGAAATATAGTGCCCATTCGCATCAAACGGTCCAAAAGTAACGTCTGCATTCACATTCCAAGCCGGTACTTTTGTATTCGGTAAACCTGGAACTACCGTACCTTCAACCAGTTGATTAAGATAATAGGAAGATAAGAAATTGGAATCCGCTATATTCCCAATATAACCTGCGTTTACATTGAATTTACTATTTAACCAACTAAATCCCCATCCTAAATCTGCACCACCATTTTGAATACGGCGCGTAGAGCCCCCATCTGAGATCTTAGGATTACCCGCAAACGTATACAACGAACCATAGAAACCGTTCGGGACAATAAATCCTAATTGTGCTGCAGTTGAAGTAATCTCAGTGAATAATTGCGTTGGGTTTTCAGCCGTGACAAATCCATACGGATCATAGGCACCAAATGGGATGTATTCTTTACCCACTCTAAAATAGATAGGCGAAGCTTGGAAATTACCTATGGTGGCGTAGGCGGTGTCTATTGCTGTTCGATTCAATGGATGGTACACAAAGAATGAATTAGCAATGTTGTAAGGTCCTGTCGAGCCTGGAATGCCTGACAAGGAGCTATATACCACAGACATATTCGCTGTCACCCAGTTATTCACGCGAGCATCTACGAATAAGTTCGCATTATTCAGCAGTAAATCACTGGCACGACCCGATGTTGGAATAGTTAATACATTAGGCGGTACCGCAGCTGGATTTACCGCTAGCAATGGATTAAATGTGGGATTAAACTCCCAGAAAACTGGTGGCTTATTGGCTAAATAAGCATCGGTATTGATCCAACCACTGACATTGATGCGACAAGTCCAACCGCAAGGTTGATCAAATCCACCGGGTTGATTTCGGTCAAGGATCATATCGAGTTTATTGACTTGATCGCGCATCACATCCATTTGATAGGATGTATCTACCATATACGGCTGCATCGCCAGTACAGGCCCGCTAAGCCCAAGTGTTACGAGTGAAGCAACAATCGCTTTGAGTTTCATACTCATCCATCTCCTTAATAGGTTGTTAACTCAACATTAGATTGTTTGAAAGCTATATTTTTTGCTCTCTCATTGGCAAACTAGTTTGTCAACTCAAACAAAAAAATTAGTTTTACAAAAATCTATTACTTCTTTAATTTCATGCCCGCAACACACCGATAAAAGTTGGAATATGCTACGTTCATAAAAATAATTCAAAAAACAATTTACTTATATTTATCCCTTGTTATTTCCTACCAAGGCTGTTTAATTTCCATTCCTGCTTTATACAAGCGATATCGGCGAAAATTAAACAACCCTGGTCTTGGCACCGCTGTAAATTTACAATTTACAGTTTCGCAAACTCTAAACGGAGACTTGCTTAGCGGTTTACCAGAACCGTTTTACAGACATTATATTTGTTTTTTTAAATTTCAGCGATTTGGAAGGCACAAGACTTTGTTATTAGTGCTGAAAATAGCTTCTCTTGAAAGACTCGATAGCTATTGCATTTTATACCTAACACCATG
Source organism: Rickettsiella endosymbiont of Miltochrista miniata (assembly GCF_964031245.1). Classification (NCBI taxonomy): domain Bacteria; kingdom Pseudomonadati; phylum Pseudomonadota; class Gammaproteobacteria; order Legionellales; family Coxiellaceae; genus Rickettsiella; species Rickettsiella endosymbiont of Miltochrista miniata. Next base: position 84,071 of record NZ_OZ035017.1, on the reverse strand, counting down.
ACTTATGTCAATGGTTTCATTATAAAATACGCCTTACTACCTTAGCCTATAAAGAAAACGTACCAATTAAAGGAAAATAGATGCTAAATCAATTTAAATCAAGTTTCTGATAATTTTTTTTGTAGCTCGCCAGTTTTGTAAAGCTGTTCGACTATATCGCATCCACCCATTAACTCACCTTTATAATAAAGTTGTGGAAAAGTTGGCCAATTAGAATACTTTGGCAGATCACGACGTATATCATTCTTTTCAAGCACGTTAACATGTGCAAATTTTACACGGCATGCTTTCAGTATTTGCACTACCCGAGCCGAAAAACCGCAACAGGGCTCTTCCGGCGTTCCTTTCATATAGAGAATTACAGGATATTCAGCAATTTGTTGCTTGATTGTTTCTAGTGTATTCATCTCAGTAATAGACATTTATTTTCCTCGCTTATTAATATACTCATTGCACTTCATGATGCGAGCGAGCATCTTGAAGTGGCCTTCACCTCGCGATGGAGATTCTCATGCAAAACTAAAATCAAACAAAACTTACCGTAAGCCATATTTAAATGCTTGCCTTATCATTATCTGGATTTTAAACTGGTGCAAGCAATTTTAGCAAATCGACAAAAATAGGATACTTCCATGAAACATGAATTACCCCCATTGCCCTATGCCTTAGATGCCCTGGACCCCGTTATTTCAAAGGAAACTTTAGAATATCATCATGGGAAACACCATAAAGCTTACGTCGACAAACTTAATGAATTAATCCCTGGCACGGAGTTTGAATCTTTATCTCTTGAAAATATCATTAAAAAAGCCCCTGAAGGCCCTATTTTTAATAATGCCGCTCAAGTCTGGAATCATACCTTTTATTGGCATTGTATGACGCCAGAAGCATCAAAAAAAAAATTAAAAGGGCCTTTAGAAGAAGCTATTAACCTATCCTTTGGATCTGTCGACAAATTTAAGGAGGCTTTTATTAAAGCAGCTATTGCTCAATTTGGTTCAGGATGGGCCTGGTTAATAAAAGATGCTCAAGGCTTGAAGATAGTAACCACGCGTAATGCTGAAACCCCGATGCGTGATGGAAAATCATGCTTATTTACCTGTGATGTATGGGAGCATGCTTACTATATCGATTACCGTAATGCTCGTCCAAAATATCTGGAAAAATTTTGGGAAGTAGTGAATTGGGGCTTTATTACCGAAAATTTTGAAAAATAACAAGAAAATAGAAAAAATGACTATGACATCTGCCTTGATGCCCATTTACCCAAATCGACTACCTGTTGCTTTTGAGAAAGGTTCAGGAGTTTGGCTTACCGATACCCAAGGAGAAAAATATTTAGATGCTTTAGCGGGTATCGCCGTATGCGGCTTAGGCCACGCTCATCCAGCCATCACTGAAACGATCTGCAATCAAGCAGCAAAATTAATTCATACTTCTAATACTTATCATATTCCTGAACAAGAGATACTAGCCTCAGCTTTGGCACGTGTATCAGGAATGGATCAAGTTTTTTTTTCCAATTCAGGTGCAGAATCTAACGAAGCGGCTATCAAAATGACGCGACTTTATGCGCGCAAAAAAGGCATCGAACAACCCATCATTATCGCCATGAAAAATGCCTTTCATGGTAGAACCATGGCAACTCTGAGTTTATCTGGTAGTGAACGTTTACAAATCGGTTTTGAACCTTTATTAGAACGTTTTATTCATATCCCATTTAATGATGTTGCTATATTAGAAAATACTATAAAACAACATAATAAAAATATAGTTGCCATTATGTTAGAGCCCATTCAAGGAGATGGGGGGATTAAAGTAGCAACGCCTGGTTTTTTACAAAGTATTCGAAAATATTGTGATCAATATGATTGGCTTATGATACTCGATGAAATACAAACGGGACTTTGTCGTACCGGACCTTGGTTTGCCTATCAGGCCTATAATATTTTACCGGATATAATCACTATTGCCAAAACCTTAGGCAACGGTTTTCCTATTGGGGCCTATTGTTCTCGTGGCAAAGCAAATAATATTTTCCCGGCCGGCAAACATGGCTCTACCTTTGCTGGTAGTGCGTTAGCCTGTGCTGTCGCAATCACTGTTATTAATACTTTAGAAAAAGAAAATTTGTCTGCACATGTAAAAAAAATTGGGGCTTATTTGATAGAAAAATTACAAAGTGTTTTTGCAAAACATCCACATGTCGTTGCTATAAAAGGACAAGGACTTATGATAGGCATTGAACTCGATGCTGAATGTCGGAGTATCCCAAAAATTGGCTTAAAACATCGTTTACTTTTTAATGTTGTTTCCAATAACACCATCCGAATTCTGCCTGCTTTAATTCTACAAGAAGTTGAAGCGGATGAAATTTGTCAACGTTTGGTTAAAACCATAGATGAATTTTATAATTCATCATCCCCCACCATATGAAGAATATATACTCACAGCAATTGGATTTTTGGCAAGGCGCCGCGAGAATGAAGCAACCGGAATGTATTCATGATACATGAGGATTGCGAGTTGAGCGGCAACACAGCCAAAAATTCAAGTGCGAAGAGTATGGAAAAAAAATTAGATTTTGCTACGCGTTGTATACATGCAGGACAAATCCCTGATCCGAGTACGGGTGCTTTAATAACGCCTATTTACGCAACATCAACTTACGCTCAAAAAAGTCCAGGTGTGCACCAAGGCTTTGAATATTCCAGAACCCAAAATCCTACGCGATTTGCTTACGAACGTTGTATTGCCGATTTAGAGAATGGTCGCGCTGGGTTTGCTTTTGCCTCTGGAATGGCAGCTATTAATACACTACTTGAACTCTTAAACCCTGGCGATCATATTATAGGCATGGACGATTTGTATGGCGGCACTGTACGCTTATTTAATCAGATTAAACAACGATCCTCGGATTTAAGTTTTTCATATGTAGATATGACCGATTTAAATAATTTAAGCAAACAGATTAAACCTGAAACTAAATTATTATGGATGGAATCTCCTACTAACCCCTTATTAAAATTAGTTGACATAGAACAAGCAGTTAAAATTGCTCGCCAGCATAACTTAATCACTGTACTTGATAATACGTTTGCTACACCTTGGATCCAACAACCCTTAACACTAGGCTGCGATCTCGTTGTCCATTCAGCCACTAAATATTTGAATGGACATTCCGATATGGTTGGAGGCATCGTAGTTGTAGGTGAGAATGCTAAATTAATTGAGAAAATAACCTATTTACAAAATGCTATGGGAGCCATACAAGGTCCTTTTGACAGTTTTCTTGCCTCGCGAGGTTTGCGTACTTTAGCTTTACGGATGCAAAGACATTGTGAAAACGCGTTAAAAATTGCTCAGTTTTTGGAACAACATAATAAGGTTGAAAAAGTTTTTTATCCTGGCCTAGTCAGTCATCCTCAATATGAATTAGCTAAAAAACAAATGCAACATGGCTTCGGGGGTATTGTAAGTTTTGTATTAAAAGGTGGCTTAGAAGAAACACGTCGTTTTCTTGAACATTGTTGTTTATTTACGCTGGCAGAAAGCTTAGGTTGCGTAGAGAGTCTAGTTGATCATCCTGCCATTATGACGCATGCGGCTTTACCAATAGAGACTCGTGAGCGTCTTGGAATTACTGATAGTTTGCTGCGTTTATCAGTAGGGATAGAAGACATTCAAGATCTTGTTGATGACCTTAAGCAAGCCTTAGCATACTAAAAAATATTTCAAATAGTTTTTTTGTGAGTCATGAAAATATCATTTAGAATCAGTTGTAGTTAAAACTAAAATCATTTTTAGGTGTATTAATGAATAAAAGTAAATTTTTATTACTTTTTTTTTCATTATTTTTGTCGGCTTGTCACTCAAGTTTAGATCAGGATAGTTTAATCTGCTCTGATAATTGGCCATTTACTTTTAAAGTTACGCCAGGAAAAGCTAAAACTCCTGCGAGTATAATGCCAACAGGATTTGGTCCCATCAGAGGGCCCTCCATACCATCAGATACAGAAAATTCGTTTAGCAAAGATTTAAACAAATGTCGAAATAACTTGCTGAATCAACAAATACATTTTGAATTTAATTTTTGAATGGTTCGATTATGAAAAAAGCAGTTGCTCTTATTTCTGGCGGCTTAGATTCTATGCTTGCCGTCCGTGTTATCCAAGAACAAGGGATTTATGTTGAAGGCATTAATTTTTATACTGGATTCTGTATTGAAGGTCATACACAAGCCATACGTAATTCTCAACATGCAAAACCCAAACGTAATAATGCTTTATGGGCAGCTGAACAATTAGGAATTAAATTACATATCATTGATATTATTCAAGAATATAAACAAATAGTCTTGAATCCCAAACACGGTTATGGCGCCCATCTCAATCCTTGTCTCGACTGTAAAATTTTTATGGTTAGTAAAGCCAAGCAATGGATAGAGCAACATCAATTTGATTTCATTATTACCGGCGAAGTCATTGGCCAGCGGCCAAAATCCCAACTTAAAAAAAATATGCCTATAGTGGCACATGAATCTAAAGCTGACGATATCTTATTACGGCCATTGTGTGCCAAGCTTTTGGCACCGACTTTAGTGGAACGTGAAGGGTGGGTGGATCGGGAGAAACTTCATGGATTTTCAGGTCGCACTCGTGGCCCACAATTTGAATTAGCTAAAAAATTTGATTTTCAAGAATATGCGCAGCCGGCCGGAGGCTGTTGTTTTTTAACTAATGGGCATTACACACAAAAACTCAAAGATCTTTGGGAACACCGTGGGAAAAAAGACTATGAATTTGACGATATCATCTTGCTCAAAGTAGGCCGGCACATTCGGCCCCACCCCGATTTTAAACTCATTATTGGCAGGGATGAAGGTGAAAATCATTTTCTGGAAGCCTATCAATATCAATATACCTCAATAAAGCCAATTAGCCATTTAGGTCCTTTAAGCTTAATTGATGGCAAAATTAGCGCTGAATACATCCATTATGCCGCGCAAATCGCCGCGCGCTTTACCGACGCTAAATCCAATGATATGGTGACTTTAGAAATTAACTCATTGAGTGGTTCAGTGCAAACAGTGAAGGTTAACCCTTTGACTACGGATCAAATCCCTAAAGAATGGTATATTTCTGGCTAATCAGTCGTTTGAATAAAGTATTATATTTGAAGCAAGTCTAATTCATATAAATTAACTAGACTCCTAAAAAAGCTAACATTATGACTCATCAATTAGATGCTCGACGTCTGCTCTGTCCTTTACCTGTGATTAAGGTACAAGAGTGCGTAAAAACTTTAAAACCGGGCGATATCTTAGAGATTGTATGTACTGATAAAGGGAGTCTCTCTGATATTTCAGCTTGGTGTCGGATTCATGGTCATTATTTACTATCAAGTAGTACACAATGTCGAGAAATTTTTATGACGATACAAATAGGTAGCAGTTAAATGAATACTTCTCGCTATCAACAAACACGCTTTATCGCTTTATGGGGTGGGTTAAAAAACATTCTATTAGCAGGACTAAAAATAGTCTTTGGTGTTATTGGTCATTCTCATGGCTTACTAGCGGATGGGGTTCATTCTCTATCTGATTTAATTGTTGATAGCGTCGTTATTATTGCCGCAAAATTTGGCAATAAAGCGGCAGACGAAGATCATCCTTACGGACATGGCCGTATCGAAACAGCTGCTACAGTTTTATTAGCATTAATTTTAGCTATTGCGGCTTTTGCTATTATTATTAATGCTTTTATTACTATCACTGCTGTTCATGTCAATACCCTTCCTGCTCAAATTGTTTTATGGATTGCTCTTAGCTCAGTTGTGCTCAATGAACTACTTTATTTCTGGACCAAGCATATAGCAAATCGCATTAAATCTAGGCTTTTAATGACTAATGCCTGGCATCATCGTAGTGATTCGGCTTCTTCTATAGCCGTTGCTTTAGGAGTGATAGGAGCCTGGCTTGGTTTCCCTAAATTGGATGCGGTTGCGGCTATTATCGTAGGGTTAATGATTTTAAAAATAGCTTGGGATTTTGGCTGGCACAGTATTCGTGAGTTAGTTGATACCGCTCTCAGCATGGAAGAAACTGAAAAAATTAAATTATTTATAAAAGAAATCCCCGGCGTAAAGGCTATTCATCAACTCCGTACGCGCTCAATTGCAGGATCCATCTTTTGCGATGTTCACGTTTTAGTTGATCCATCCATTAGTGTTTCAGAAGGGCATTATATTGGCCAAGAAGTCGATAAACGTTTAATTGCATCATTTCCAGATATTACTGATGTTACTGTTCATATTGATACCGAAGATGATGAATTAATTAACCCATCTTATGATTTACCTGACCGGGGTACATTACAAAAGATTTTGGAGAAACATTGGCATGGTTTGCTCCCAGAAACAGCCATTAAAACCGCCGCCTTTCATTATTTGGACGGCAAAATTACCATTGACTTGAAATTACCTATTATATTCAGCAATCAAAGTGATTTAGAAACTAAGTTAAATAAAATTATAGAAACAGAAAACTTTATCGCCGATATAAAAATTTTTTATTATAAATGAGCAAACTATTTAAAATTGCGACTTGGAATGTTAACTCTTTACGCGTACGTTTAGAGCATGTTTTAGCTTGGCTAAGCTCACATCAGCCCCATCTCCTTGCAGTGCAAGAAACAAAAGTTGAAAATCAACATTTTCCTGAAGAGCCATTCAAGGCAGCGGGTTACCATGTCTTATACAATGGCCAAAAGACCTATAATGGTGTCGCCTTCATTAGTCGTATTCCCATGCAAAATGAAGTGACTTTCTTACCTGATTTTGATGACACTCAACGTCGTATATTAGTTGTTAATGTAGGATCCTTGCGTATCGTCAATATTTATGTGCCTAATGGCTCAAATTTAGATTCTGAAAAATTTATTTATAAATTACGCTGGCTAAAGCAACTAAAAATCTATTTACAACAAGAATTAAACCAGCATCCACATTTAATCGTACTAGGAGATTTTAATATCGCCCCTGAAGATAAAGATGTCCATGATCCACAAATTTGGCAAGATAAAGTATTGGTTAGCCCCGAGGAACGCCAAGCTTTAAAAGAAATATTGGCCTTAGGATTAAAAGATAGTTTTCGATTATTTAATAACGAATCTGGTCATTACACATGGTGGGATTATCGAGCCGGAGCTTTTCGGCGGAATCATGGTTTACGTATTGATCACATATTAACTAGCGATGCCTTAGTTTCCCAATGTATTGCTTGTGAAATTGATAAAGAAATACGACTGTGGGAAAAACCATCGGATCATGTCCCTGTCATAGCAACTTATCAAAATATCAGCTAGGATTTATTTATGGTGGAGCCTATAAAAGCACGTTTCGGAATCGGAGAAATTGTCCAGCATAGTTTGTTTGGTTATCGCGGTGTCATTGTTGACGCCGATGCTGGTTTTCAAGGAGATGATGCTTGGTATAACAAAAACGCCCCTGGAAACCCTCCTAAAAACCAACCTTGGTATCATATTTTAGTTCATGGTTCTGTTCATCATGCTTATGCAGCCGAAATGAATCTAACTAAGGATGATACACTGGATCCTGTTGAGCATCCTGAATTAGATTACTTTTTTGATAGCTTTAAAAATGGCACTTATCATCGTCGTCGTTATAACAATTGAAATGAACGCTATCGCTACCTAATAAAAATCAGAATCTATGAAAAATTTGACGCTAATTCGACATGCCGAAACACATCCGCAACAAATTTTTGAAAGTGATATTGATCGCACTCTTACTCAAAGAGGTCTACATCAAATTGAGAATATCGCAAAGCAACTAAAAGAAAAAAAATACTTGCCAGATTATTTAGTCTGTAGTTCCGCTAAACGTGCCTTACAAACAGCCCAATTTCTTTGTGAAAAGCTAGAAATAAACCCAAAACTCATTCATCTTAACCCAGTATTTTACTCAGGTGATACCGAAGATATTTTAAAATCATTTTCTTCGCTGAATTTATCTGATCACACTTGCATAATAGCTCATAACCCCACCTTGAGTAATTTGGCCCACAGACTCTGTCCCACTACCAAATCTATCATTTTGCCTACCGCAGGTGTAATTTCGCTAGGTTTTAGTATCAAAACGTGGGATGATTTATTGATTAAGCAAGGAAAGCTGCTCTTTTATATTGAGCCTCAGGTATGAATGATACTCGCTTTTCAAACAATAAGACGATTTCTATGCTCGATGACCAGCACGACGAGCAAAGTACTCTGCTAAACCCGGTCAAAACCTCGGTAACCAACCGTGAAACTGGAGCATTACCCCAAGCTGAAAATCTGTCCATTGAGGCTTTTTTTCAGCAAGCTTTAAATGCCCATCAGGCCGGTGATATAAAATACGCAAAAGATGTCTATGAATATATATTAAGCATACAACCCGAGCATGTAGAAGCTATCCATGCTTTAGGGTTGCTAGCCATTGAACTACAACAATGGGACACTGGAATTGCTTGGATACAAAAAGCTTTATCCATTCAACCAAATTCAGCGCGTTTTCATCTGCATTTAGCAAACATCTTTAAAAAAATTAATCAATACGAACTCGCATTAACTCATTATCAAGCAGCTTTGCGTTTAAATCCAAACTATGCTGAAGTTCATAATAATTTAGCGGGTTTATTTTATAAACAAAATCAATTAAATCTATCCCGTCAACATTACGTGCAAGCTATCGATCTAAAACCAGACTACCTGGATGCACATTTTAATTTAGGTTTAGTATTTTTAGCTCAACAAGAAAAAAATGCTGCGGTAACGCAATTCAAAAATGTATTAAGTTTGCATCCAAATTCTATTCAAGGACACTGGCAACTTGCTAATATTTATTGGCAGGATCAGGATCTAGAAAAAGTTCACTATCATTATCAAAAAATTCTAGATCTCGATCCTAATTCAGCAGAATTATTAAATAATTTTGCTGCCTTAATGTTAAAAAAAGAACAGCTAGACTTGGCTATCGATTATTTTAAACGCGCACTTGTTATTGATCCAAAGCACAAAACCGCGAGAAATAATCTTGCGGCTATTTTACTACAGAACAATCAATTGAAAGAGGCCATATGGCATTATTCTTTATATCTAAATTTAGAACCTTTAGATACAGAAGCGCTTTTTAACCGTGCACATAGCTTAATGTTGACGGGTAATTTAAATGAAGCCAATCATGATCTAAAAAAAATTTTGACTATTGATGATAAACATATAGATGCTCATTGTAACCTTGCTGCCATTTATCTAAAACTAAATAACAGTATTGCCGCTTTAACTCATTATCAAATCATTTTAAATTTAAACAATAAACATGCCATTGCCAACTATATGGTCTGTGCACTCACCCAACAAGCTATACCTGACAGTGCACCGCTAGAATATATTAAAAATTTATTTGACAACTATGCCTTTCAATTTGATACACATCTGCAAAATATTTTACTCTATAAAACACCTGAATTACTTCGCGAACAGTTAGATCCCTTTTTGGAAAATAAAAAATATAATCTGCTTGATCTGGGTTGTGGCACTGGTCTTAGTGGTCAATGTTTTAGTGATATTACAAAAAAAATAATCGGAATGGATATTTCACGTAATATGCTTAATAAAGCAAAAGAAAAAACCTGTTATGATATATTAATAGAAAAGGATATTTTGAATGGCATTACTGAATTAGCAGAAAATTTTGATCTTATCCTTTGTATCGATACATTAGTATATTTTGGTAATCTTAGTGAGTTTTTTGAAAAAATAATACATTGTTTGCAGGCAAATGGGTTATTAGCCTTCTCCATTGAACTGGCCAATGAACCTATTTCTTCTTATATTTTGCAAACTAACGGGCGTTACCAACATGCTGAAACTTATATAAAAGAATTAGCTGAAAAAAAACAATTGAAACTCTTGAAATATGCAGAGGTTATAGGACGTCAACAAAACAACGAGGCAATTCAAACAGGTTTATTTATTTTACAAAAAATATTATGAGAATGTAAACGCCTTTAAATCAAAGAATTTTGAATATCTAAAATAATTTATGAAAATATCTGCAAAAAAACCAATTTGGCTAATTTGTTCTTTTTTATTGCTCTATCCTGCGATAAAAACTTATTCATTCCCTTTAGATTTAAAAAATTGTGAAAATTCTAATTATCTATTACAACATCCTCATCAAGTACTACTTTGCGCTGCAAAGGTATTACCCACACTCTCTTCGCAATTAAGTTATCTAGGCGAAGAAAAAACAACTCAATATACCCAATATAAATATAGCTTTGCATCCATCATTTGGCCGAAAATTTTTCAGACTAATACTCCGGATGTTATTAAACCCAATGTCTGGAAACATGAAATAGATATCTTTGTTCCCAAAGAAAATCCTAAGGTTGATACGGCTGCTCTTTATATTACGGGTGGATATAGCAATTCTAAAATAATAAGAGATAATTCTCCTGATAAAATTATCAGCCAATTAATTCAGCATAATATTGTCATTGTACTTAAAGATAATCCTAATCAATACTTAACTATCAATAATAAACCATTAAAAGAAGATGAGATTATTGCTTTTACATGGAATCGTTTCATTCACAATCCAAAATTATCTTATTATCCTTTACATATTCCTATGGCAATTGCTGCACAGCAAGCCATGACGTTAGCACAAAATATACTACAGCAGCATCATATATGCATAAATCATTTTGTGGTCATAGGCGCTTCAAAACGAGGCTGGGCCACATGGATGACTGCCTTACTTGATCACAGGGTCATTGCCATGATTCCAATTGTGGTTGATGTATTAAATTTAAAAAAACAAATTCCACATATTTATAATGTTTATGCACAACATTGGCCAATAGCATTAAACGATTATAATGTTCAACATATCCCCGAATATGCCAACCCTAATAATATTTTTTATTCGAATTATTTAAAATTATTGCAATTAGAAGATCCTTTTTCTTATTTTACTGTCGCACCTTATCAAAAAAAGTTAGCTGAAATGTCTAAATATATTGTTAATGCAAGCGGAGATGATTTCTTTCCTCCCGACAGCTCCCAATATTACTACGCCGCATTATCAGAAAAGAAATTGTTATTTTATTTACCGAATTCTGGTCATTATATAGAATATTCACCTTCAGTCTCACAATTAGCTTCTACACTGTCTGCTTTTTATAAAAGAATTATTTCGCATCAAGCTTTGCCGGTAATTACCTGGAATAGAACTGAAGATGGATTAAAAATTGATTATTCAGAAAAACCATCCAAAATAATATTGTGGTCCGCAGAAAACCCTATTACTCGAGATTTTCGGTATTCTTGTGCAATTCATTATCAACCTACTGACATAATGGTAAATGGGCGAGTTTCAAAACTTAAGATTCAAACTTCTAAACAAGGTTGGAGCGCATCGTATGTGGAGTTAGATTTTCCCGATGGTTTAAGAGTAAGCACACCTATTTTTATATCTCCTAATACTTACCCCAAAAAAAATCAAATTATGCCGCCACAAGGAATGTGTCTGTTGATAAACCCTGAGCATAAAAATGTTACTAAATAATTTTAAGAATATAAACCTGAAATATAATTAGATACGGCAACAATTTCTGCATCATTCATTTTTTTGCTAATTATTGGCATCATCTGATACTTATCATTATTGCGTTTGCCGTCACGAAATGCTTTTAATTGTGTAACAATATATTGAGCATGTTGTCCACTTAAACGAGGAAATCCGGCCGGTGGATTCCCTAGGCCCGCAGGGCCATGACAAGCTAAACAAGCGGGTATTTCTTTATCTGCATCTCCACCACGATAAATCCTCTGTCCTAAAGGAAGTAAATGGGGATGAGCGGTATCAGTAGCCCCTAACAAATTTGCATAATAGTTTGCTATTTTTATTTTTTCTTTTTTCGACAATGCAGCAATTAAGGAATTCATTATTGGACTATCACGTCCATGATTCACATTTGGTTGAAAATCTTGCATTTGCTTCATTAAATAATTAACGTTCTGACCCGCCAATTTTGGCCAATTTTCATTGGCTGTGGAGTTTCCCTTGATACCATGACATAGCTCACATCCGGCGATAATGTCATTGAAAGCTTTTTCAACTATTTTGGCATTACTCGGCGTAACCCCTAATAAAAAAAAGAATACAAAGAAAAATGTAAAATTTTTGTAACCTAACATCGAGAACCTTTTTATGGTGCTTTTGGAAAAAATGTGATGTTGCTAAACATTAATATTTAGTTTATAGTTTTGCCAGGCTTTGATAAACTATAAAAATAATATAAAGGCCAGGGAATTTTTCTTTTTTAATTAAGCGGAAGATAACCTTGAGTTCCCATGTCTTTCCACTTACCGTCTTCTTAAAAAGCGCAGCTCAACTAGATCAACTGCCCGCAGATCAAGGCGCAGAAGTTGCATTTATTGGTCGTTCCAATTCTGGAAAATCTACAGCGATTAACTCAATTACTGGAAAAAAGGGTTTAGCCAAAACTAGTAAAACTCCAGGCCGCACCCAATTATTAAATTTTTTTCAAATCAATGAACACCTACGTTTAGTCGATCTTCCTGGTTATGGCTTTGCCAATGTCCCTAATGATAAAAAGGCAGATTGGGAGAAAACAATTGCCACTTATCTAAAAATCAGGAAATCTTTAAAAGGGCTAGTTATCACTATGGATATCCGCCACCCACTTAAGGACCGGGATCAAGCCATGCTAACGTGGGCCTCTCATTATCAAATACCGACATATATCCTTCTGACTAAAGCGGATAAATTGACACGAAATCAAGCTGCAAATGCCTTGAAATTAACGACCCAGCAATTGGCAATTCTTGATAAACCCTGTGAAATACAAATCTTTTCAGCAACTAAATCGATAGGTCTAGCAAACGCTCGGGGCAGGATATTAAATTGGTTATACTCAGAATGAACACAGAATTTTTTTCTAACAATTTTCCGAAAACTTCCCATTTTCTTACATCAATTTTTTGACCTATACGAGACAATGTGATAAATAAAATGATTACTAAAAAAAATTTCGGATTTCATGTCGTCACAACCCTCTGAAATAAGCTTTCGTGCCATCCTGTTGGCTATTCTGCTCGCTGTCATTTTAGCTGCTGCAAATGCCTATTTAGGCTTGAAGGTTGGCTTAACTATTTCTGCATCTATACCTGCAGCTATTCTTTCTATGGGTATCCTACGTTTTTTTAAAAACTCCTCCATACTTGAAAGTAATATTGTCCAAACTGGAGCATCTGCGGGTGAAGCACTGGTCGCAGGAACCGCATTTATCCTCCCTGCCTTAATAATTCTTCACTACTGGCAACATTTTGATTATTGGCAAACGGTAATAATTTCACTAACAGGTGGAATTTTAGGAATCTTATTTTCTATCCCATTACGACGAGTTTTATTAGCCGATCCTACATTACGCTTTCCAGAAGGCACCGCCATAGGTCAAGTTTTGAAAATCAGTCAAGAGGGAAAAGGAAATCTTAAAGAGCTAGTCCAAGGCGGAATTTTAGGTGCTTTTGTGGCACTTTTTCAATCGGGTTTCCAAATCATCGCAGATAATTTTCCGTTATGGTTTAAAGCTGATAATAAATTTATTTTTGGATTTACGTTTGGCTTTGAACCTGCATTATTGGCAGCTGGATATATAGTTGGTATTGGTGTAGCACTGAGTACATTACTGGGCGTGGCAATCGGATGGATAATTGGAATTCCTATTTTTAGTTATTTACATCCTCTGGCAATAGCGACTAGTCAATCTGCTAGCAGTTTAGCCACTAGCATTTGGCAGTCCAGCATACGTCCAATTGGCGTAGGCACTATGTTAGTAGGTGGTTTATGGACGATGATACTGCTCATTAAACCTATCATTAAGGGCGTTCACTCATCCTTTATGTCGTTAAGAACCATTAAAGAAAGCGGTTTCACATCCTTGCCTAAACATGAACGTGATATACCCATCAACTATACTTTAGCTTTATTGGGTATTTTAATATTACCATTAGGGTATATTTTATTCAGCTTTATAAATCATCCTGCCTTAGGATTAACCAGCACTATCCAAATAATCACCTTAGTTATCGGGGTTGTTTTTATTTTAATCACTGGCTTCTTTTTTTCTTCGCTCTGTGGTTACTTTGCAGGGCTTATAGGAAGTAGCCAAAGTCCCATTTCAGGTGTTTCTCTTTCGGTACTATTGTTCGCATCTCTTACATTACTTGCCATTTTTAGTTGGGCGCCTGGCTTTACTCACGATACTAAGCATTTACTTGAAGGGGAAGGCTTAGCAATCATTATAGGGACGCTGGTCAGTAGTAGCTGTGCCATTACTAATGATACTATTCAAGACCTAAAAGCAGGACAAATTGTCGGCGCAACTCCTTGGAAACAACAAGTTATATTAATTTTAGGGGTAGTAGTTTCTGCTTTAATTTTGGCACCCACATTAGAATTATTATTTAATGCTTATGGAATTGGCGGTATTTCTCCTCCCGGACGCCATATGGATCCTGCCCAAATGTTATCCGCACCTCAAGCTACGCTTATGGCAAGCTTAGTTGCTGGCGCATTCAAACATAACCTACCCTGGAATTTAATTAGCATTGGTTTTGTTGTTGCTATTTTTTGTATTATCATTGATCGAATATTGCAAAAACGCGGTATGCGGTTGCCTGTATTGGCGGTCGGTATCGGTATCTATCTTCCTTTGGATACTTCATCTGGATTAATTTTAGGTGGGCTCGCTTCCTATTTCGTTGAAAGAACATTGATTAAACGACACCCTATACAAACCGAAAAATCAGCCGACAATGTCGCTAGACAACGCGGCCTCACTTTAGCCTGTGGTTTAGTAGCGGGGGCTTGTTTAATGGGTGTGGTATTAGCGATCCCCTTTACTTTGGCAGAATCTACCGACGTATTACGTCTTATGCCTAAACATTTTACCTTGCTAGCCAGCCTATTTGGAGTGTTATCAACACTAAGCATTTTGGGATGGATCTACCGTTCAGTCTGTAAAAAATAAATCTATACTCACAGCAATTGGTTTTTTGACAAGGCGCCGCGAGAATGAAGCAACCGGAATGTATTTTTAAGATACATGAGGATTGCGCGTTGAGCGGCAACACAGACAAAAATTCAATTGCGAAGAGTATATTAAATTTACCTATTGACAAAAGAAAAAAATCTTACTAGGCTCCCGCTAAATTTCAGGGGGTAAATATATGCCCCCCCTAGTTAGACTTATTCGCATGTGGATTTTTGAGCAACAACACAGTCAAAAATTCAAGTACGAAGAATAAAGCTAGTGGGGGCAAATATCTACCTCCCCAAACTAAATGGGGGTAGGTCCATGTCAACATTCTACAATCGATTTTCTTTTAGAAATTCTTTTAAAATCCTTCCGAATGGCTGGGATTTAGTTGCTTTTATTATTGTGCTAGGGATGCTTGCTGCATTTGTTTGGGCGGGCAAGCAAATGACTGCTCCTTATCAAGTCGGACAAACCTTAGCTTTATCCTTAGATCCTCATCAGTTACCTAAATATGCTTTGTTTACCGTATTACGCTTATTTACGGCCATGGCGTTCTCCTTATTATTCACCTTTACTGTGGGAACCTTAGCGGCTAAAAATAAACGTGCTGCAAGTATTATTATCCCTTGTATTGACATCTTACAGTCTGTACCTGTGATTGGTTTGTTATCTATTACCATAGTAGGATTTATCGCTTTATTTCATGGAAGTCGGTTAGGTCCTGAAGCCGCAGCAATTTTTGCAGTTTTTACTGCTCAAGTATGGAATATCACACTCAGTTTCTATCAAAGTCTACGCTCGGTACCTACTGAATTGAAAGAAGCTGCTGATATGTTCCACTTATCTGCCTGGCAACGTTTTTGGCGCCTTGACGTTCCTTTTAGCATGCCTGGACTACTATGGAATATGATGATGTCTATGTCGGGCAGCTGGATTTTCTTAATCGCATCGGAAAGTATTTCGGTCAATAATCAAACGATCGTATTGCCTGGTGTCGGTTCCTATCTCGGGCTTGCTATCAGCCAGGCCAGCA
Organism: Rickettsiella endosymbiont of Miltochrista miniata; assembly: GCF_964031245.1. Taxonomy (NCBI): domain Bacteria; kingdom Pseudomonadati; phylum Pseudomonadota; class Gammaproteobacteria; order Legionellales; family Coxiellaceae; genus Rickettsiella; species Rickettsiella endosymbiont of Miltochrista miniata. Next base: position 67,905 of record NZ_OZ035017.1, on the reverse strand, counting down.
TTTCGGGTGTGATTTACACTATCCTTACTATGCTTATTGTCATTTTACTTTATGATCAACTCCTTTTCAGACCTTTATTAAACTGGTCAAAAAAATTTACCTTTGAACAAGTTGGTCAAGAATATGTTTCTCGTTCCTGGGTTACTGTGCTATTACAACAAACCTATATTTTAAAATATTTAGGTCGTTTTTTTGGAAAATTAGGCGATGCCATCATCAATATTTCTTTTTCAAAGAAAACAAAAAATGAAGTTATAACCAAAAAATTTAGCTCTAATAAATCGATCGAAATTATTTGGTATAGCGGTATTACACTAATGGTGGCTACATCACTTTGGCTATTATTACACTTTATTTTAAAGCATCTTTCATTACATGAAATAATTCACGTACTATTTTTAGGTTGTGTAACCGCATTAAGAATCATCACCATTATTTTAATATCCAGTATCATTTGGATACCTATTGGAGTTTTCATAGGACTAAATCGTCGTATTGCAGAGTGGGTGCAACCTATTGCACAATTTTTAGCGGCATTTCCAGCAAACGTATTATTCCCTGTTGCGGTTATTCTATTTTTAAGATACCACTTAAATATTGAGATATGGTCTACGCCATTATTACTACTAGGCACTCAATGGTACATTTTATTTAATATTATCGCTGGCACAGCCGCCCTACCGGAAGATTTAAAAGAAGCGACCAGCAACTTTGGTGTTAAAGGTTGGCAATGGTGGCGTCGTTTGGTTTTACCCGGAATTTTTCCTCATTGGATTACAGGCACCATCACCGCGATTGGGGGAGGTTGGAATATGACTATTTTAACGGAAGTAATCAGTTGGGGCTCTACTACACTCACGGCAACTGGATTAGGCGCTTATATTGCAAAATCAACTGATGCTGGTGATTTTCCAAGAGTGGCACTCGGAATGGCAATGATGAGTGTGTTTGTTTTAGTTATGAATCATTTAGTTTGGCGTCCATTATACAATTTAGCTCAATCACGTTATCGATTGGATTAAGGGGGAATATCATGAATAAGAAACCCATTTTTACTGTAAAAGATATCAGCAAATCCTTTAAAAAAGCTGAACAACAAGAATTATTAGTCCTTGATAAGGTTAATTTTCAACTTTATGAAGATGAGATAGTAGCGTTATTAGGCAAATCGGGTTCGGGGAAATCTACGCTATTGCGTATCATTACTGGTCTTTCTGACCCTAGCAGCGGCACAGTCACTTATCGTGACCATATAGTTAATGGACCTGTACAAGGCATGGCGATGGTTTTTCAAAACTTTGCGCTCTTACCTTGGTTAACCGTATTAGAAAATGTTGAATTAGGTCTCGAAGCATTACGTGTGCCTCGAGATGAACGTCGAACGCGATCTTTAAAAGCTATCGATATTATCGGCCTTGATGGATTCGAATCTGCTTATCCAAAGGAATTATCCGGTGGTATGCGTCAACGTGTAGGTTTTGCACGCGCATTAGTTATTAATCCCGATGTGTTATTAATGGATGAACCCTTCTCAGCCTTAGATGTGCTGACTGCTGATAATCTTAAAAGCGATCTGCTTGATTTATGGGAAGCTAAACAAACGGGGACTCGCGGAATCTTATTTGTAACGCACAACATTGAAGAAGCTGTTTTGCTCGCTAATCGTGTCATTGTATTTGATAGTGATCCAGGCACTATCCGAGCAGAATTAACCATTGATTTACCTTATCCACGAACTGAGCAAAATCCCGAATTTCGAAAATATGTCGATCAAATATATTCATTAATTACCCGTCAAATGGATGAGCGTAAGAAATTGTTGCTCAAAGAACAGCTACCTCGCATCACGGATATAGGTTATCGTCTTCCCGATGCTGACATTTCCGAATTAACGGGTTTACTTGAAACTTTAGATCAATCCGAATACCAAGGTCATGTGAGTTTACCTGAACTTACTGAGTCACTACATTTAGATGTCGATGATTTATTCCCATTAACCGAAGTATTGGATATTTTAGGTTTTGCTCACGTCAACAATGGAGAATTAATTCTAACTGAAGCTGGAAAATTATTTGCAAATGCCGATATCTTAGAGCGAAAAAAAATCTTTGCTGCTCATTTATTACGTTATGTACCTTTAGCAAAGCATATACGACAGGTTCTAGAAGAAAGACGTACAACCGGTCAACGTGCCTCTAGAGAACGTTTTTTGAATGAATTAGAAGATTATTTAAGCGAAAAAGAAGCTGAACGTGTTCTGCGTACCGTGATTGATTGGGGTCGTTACGCAGAGTTATTTGCCTATGCTAATAATACAGGCATGCTAAGTTTAGAAAATCCAAATTAGCATCAAAAATTAAATGGTAATTTAATTCCTTCTAATTTTCTCTATGGTAAAAATTTATGCATAAAAAATTTTCCGAGTCAGCTCGAAAAGTCATTGAGACAGAAGGAAAAGCCATTTTGAGTTTATTAAAACAAATTGACTCAAGTTTTGAACGGGCATGTGAATTACTTTTAAATTGCCAAGGCCATATTGTAGTCATCGGTATTGGTAAATCAGGCCATATAGGTAATAAAATCGCGGCTACTTTAGCCAGCACAGGGAGCCCCGCCTTTTTTATTCATGCCGCTGAAGCAAATCACGGTGATCTGGGCATGATAAACTCCAAAGATGTGGTTCTTGCCATCTCTCATTCTGGGGAAACGGATGAGCTCATTAGTATTCTTCCTACACTCAAACTACTCAATATCCCTTTTATACTCATGACCGGAAATCCTCTCTCTACTTTAGCGCAACAAGCGACCGTTACCATCCCTATAGCCATAGAGCAAGAAGCCTGCCCTTTAGGCTTAGCTCCGACATGCAGCAGCACAGCAGCATTAGTCATGGGTGATGCCATCGCTATATCTCTGCTCAACATGCGTGGTTTTAGCAGTGATGACTTTGCTAAGGTTCACCCAAAAGGGCAATTGGGTCGGCGTTTATTATTAAAAGTGTCTGATATTATGCACACTGGAGCAGCTATTCCCAGCGTAAAATCTGGCACCTCTTTAGTGCAATCTTTATTTGAAGTTTCACAGAAAAGACTGGGTATGACCGTAATTACTGACAAAAACCAACGTCTCTTAGGAATTTTTACTGATGGTGATCTTAGGCGAGCCATAGATCAAGGATTAAACCTTCAAACCACACTGGTCGATCAAGTAATGACGACTAATTGTAAAACAATAAATAAAGAGAAGCTGGCTGCCGAAGCATTACGAATAATGGAAGATAATAAAATAACTACTTTAATTATTGTAGACAAAGAAAAAAAACCTCTCGGCGTTGTGCATATTCATGATATCCTGAGTCAGAGAATCACCTGACATTTACTTATATCTGCTTGTTTAAGCTACATCCAATAGTATGTTTTCTAAAACACTATTCATTAATCTTATTCTTATTTCGCTTATTTTATTAGGTACGTGGTACACATGGTTACAGCTGACGAGGCCTGCAAACTCTACTATTACAGGAAACCATCCTGATGCCTATGCAACTAAGGTCATAGTCTATCATATTGATAAATCAGGTAATCTTTATGATCAGTTAAACACACCTTTATCAGTTCATTATCCCTCAGATGATAGTATTTCACTTACCACACCTATTTTTACTTTATTTTTGAAAAAAAAAGAATCATGGCAACTTTCATCACGTTATGGCAAACTGAAAGAGGGTAAAGATCTTCTACAGCTTTGGGATAATGTCAAACTTGAACAAAAACAAGGACCAACCAATAAAACTATCTCGACCCTGACGACGTCCACTTTAGATATTCATCTTAAAGAAAAAACAGCTGAAACCTCCGCACCTGTCGTAATAACTCAGATAAATCAAGAGATACATGCTGTAGGACTACATGCTAATTTTAATACAAAAACGATTCGACTTTTATCTCAAGTAAAGGGCCAACTCAAACCTGCAAAAATGTAATGAGGTTTAAGATGTGGATTCAAGATCACTTGAAAAAAAAACCATTTAAAATAAATAAAGACTATTTATTATGCCTAGTCCTATTAATACTGAATACGCCTAGTATCTCTGTTTATGCTCATCCAAAAGATATGGGACAAACTATCTATTTTGAATCTGATACTTTGTCATATAATAATGAGACAAAATTAGGCATCTATCAGGGGCATATTAAGTTGACTCAAGGATCAGGAGTTCTCACAGCAGACTATGCCACCAGTTATGCCGATCAAAATGGTCAAGTCACCAAAATAATCGCTACCGGTAATCCAGCACATTATCGCGCACTTATATTTCCCAATCGACCTAAGTTAATTGCTACTGGAAATACGATCTATTATTATCCACAAAAAGATTGGTTAGAAGCTGTGGGTAATGCCGAGATTGTGCAAGGACAAAATCATGTCAAAGGCCCCCAAATTAACTATGATTTTAAAAAGAAAACCGTCGGTTCCCCTATCTCAAAAGAAGGGCATACTCAAATACTAATAGCTCCATTGCAACCTGTACACTCATGAGTAAATTACATGCTATCAATTTGGCCAAACGTTACCATTCTCGCGTTGTTGTCAAAAATGTTTCCTTAGAACTAGAAACCGGAGAAGTAGTGGGTTTGTTAGGCCCTAATGGAGCTGGAAAAACCACGAGCTTTTATTTGATTGTGGGTCTAATTGAAAGTGCACAAGGTAAAATTTTATTAGATAATCATAATATTACGCATTTGGCTATGCACGCCAGGGCTAAGGCAGGTATCGGTTATTTACCTCAAGAACCTTCAATATTTCGTAAATTATCTGTTGCCGATAATATCCTCGCTATACTCCAATTACGTAAAGATCTGTCAAAAGAACAACGTAAACAACATCTCGAAAATCTACTTCATGAATTCCACATTACACACATCCGCGATACGTTGGGAATTAGTTTATCGGGTGGTGAACGTCGTCGCGTGGAGATTGCTCGCGCTTTGGCTATGGAGCCAAAATTCATGCTATTAGATGAACCTTTTGCAGGAATCGATCCAATTTCTGTGGTCGATATTAAGCGCATGATTATTCATCTTAGTCGGCGTGGTATAGGCGTTTTGATTACCGATCATAATGTTCGGGAAACCCTTACCATTTGTAAACGTGCTTATATAGTGAGCGAGGGGGAAACCATCTATGTGGGGACTCCAAAAGAAGTATTGAATAATCAACGTGTCAGGGAAGTCTATTTAGGCCATGAATTTGATCTTTAATTGTAAAGGTGTGAGTAAATAAAGTGAAAAATGATTAAATTTTGCGCAAGCCGCCTTATAAAACAAATTTAAACTATACCTTTGTCTAAAAAACCCCCATCAGGTTTAAAAAAATAGTCTAATAAAGTCGTTTGACTCTACTTTACTGCGTAACCTAAGGTATAATCACTATGCATTTCAGAATAATATCAAAGACTATAGATTATAAAGATAGAGGGTCTAATGCAAATTACTATTACAGATGATGGCATTAAAGTTACTGAAGCCTTAAAACAATATATACTCGATAAATTCAAACGACTGGAACGTATAACTCATAAAACTACAGCCATACATGTCACATTAAGCCTTGAAAACTTAGATCAAGTCGTTAAAGCCCTAGTTCATACACATGGTACTGAATTTTACGCAAGTGCCGAAAACGAAAGTCTATATCCTGCTATTGATGACTTAGTTGATAGAATAGAACAGCAAATCAATAAACATAAACAAAAAATCAAAGAAAAACGACATGATCGATCAGAAAAATATGGTCCAGAGGAATCCGAAGAGCTGTAAATAAACTTATCGAGGCCCATGTGCAACTCAACCCTTTAACCGCGATTTCTCCTATTGATGGTCGTTACTCAGATAAAACCGATAGTTTACGTCCTTTATGTAGCGAATATGGTTTATTCTATTTTAGAGTATTCATTGAAATACGCTGGTTACAAACCCTTGCTGACCATTCGGGCATCAAGGAGATTTCTGCATTTTCTTCAGCAACCCAGCAACAATTGAATCATATTATTGAAGATTTTAATTTGGAAGATGCTGAAAGAATTAAAACGCTAGAAAAGACAACTCGACACGACATTAAAGCAGTTGAGTATTTTTTGAAAGAAAAACTAGCTAAAAATCCGCAGTTAGTATCGATCCGAGAATTTATACATTTCGGTTGCACCTCTGATGACATTAATAACTTGGCTTACGCTTTAATGCTTAAAGAAGTACGCGCTCAACATTTACTCCCTGCTATTCAAAAACTCATTACTTATTTAAAAAAATACTCACATCAATATGCTACGCATGCGATGCTTGGTCGTACGCACGGTCAACCCGCTATACCCACCACTATGGGTAAAGAATTTGCTAATTTTACTCAACGCTTAATAGAACAGGAAAAATTATTTGCTGCAGTAAAAATAGTCGGTAAGTTTAATGGTGCTATTGGTAATTACAATGCTCATCGCTTTGCGTACCCCGATATTAATTGGCCCGAAATTAGCGAGAAATTTGTAACCAGTCTAGGTTTAGATTGGAATGCTTATACTACACAGATTGAACCTCATGACTATATTGCAGAATATTGTGACAGTTTAAAACGAATTAATACTATATTAATTAACTTGACTGCCGATTGCTGGGGTTATATTTCTTTGGGTTATTTCAAACAAAAAACTAAGCTAGGTGAAGTGGGTTCATCTACCATGCCTCATAAAATCAATCCTATCGACTTTGAAAATGCTGAGGGAAATTTTAGCTTAGCCAATAGCCTATACCAACATTTTTCAAAGACCTTACCTATCTCGCGTTGGCAACGTGATTTAAGAGATTCAACACTACTACGTAATCTTGGAACAGCATTTGCAACTAATTTAGTTGCCCACAAAAGTTTATATTCTGGCTTAGAAAAAATTTCTATCGATGATACTAGGTTATTGGAAGATCTCAATCACCATTGGGAAATATTGGCCGAAGCTATACAAACAATTTTAAGACGATATGGGGCTGAAATGCCTTACGAACAATTAAAGGCCTTAACACAAGGTAAAAAACTTAATCAAAAAACTCTTCATCAATTTATTAACGACCTAAAAATACCCGACGATATTAAACAAAGCTTACTCGAATTATCGCCTACTAGTTATTTAGGCTATGCAATCGAATTGGCACAAGCTATCTAAAATTTTAAACACCCAAATGGTTCTACGCGTCCCAGGCAAGAATTAAAATCCAGGATAATTTATGCAGATGGATTTAACCAATAAACTATTTAACTTTTTTTTTAGATGGCTTAATAAAGAAGTAGAAGCTCCTCAACCAATTCCATTAAGTGATTTTAATAAACTTCGCCAAGAACTACGACCCTGTGATGTTTTGTTAATAGAAGGTCGCAACCGTATCAGTCAAATGATTAAAGTAATTACGCGCAGCTCCTGGTCACATGCCGCGCTGTATATTGGTCGCTTGTATGACATTGAAGATAAGGAGATGCAAAAAAGAATTACCGAATTTTACTCTGGCGATCCCAGCGAACAATTAGTATTTGAAAGCTTATTAGGAAAAGGAGCTTTAATCTCACCATTAAAAAAATATGAAAAAGAACATATCCGCATTTGTCGTCCAAGAAATATTTCTTATCAAGATGGACAAAAAATTATTGGCTACGCTTTAAAAAAGTTAGGCATAGAATATGATTTTAGATTAATTTTTGACTTAGGACGTTTTTTAATGCCTTGGCCACTTTTACCGCGTAGATGGCACTCTACACTATTTAATTACAAGCCGGGGATAAGAACTAAAGAAAGTTGTTCTTCACTATTGGCGGAAGCCTTTCAATCGGTCAATTTTCCGATATTACCATTATTAAAAGGTGATGGGGAAAGTCTTAAATTTTATAAAATTAACCCTAGACTTTACTCGCCGCGCGACTTTGACTATTCTCCCTATTTTGATATTATCAAATACCCTATGAATGTTCTTCCCAATTGATTTTTTTCTGTATTGCTCCCTGAGTCCTCATATATCTTAAAAAATTATTTACTTCTTAGTTTTAGTTTTTGTTTTTTTTGCCGTTAATTTTATTTCCCCATCGATATAGTCTACAAAAATTTTGTCTCCAGGTAAGAATTTTTCTTCAATCATATCTTTTGCAATCGGATTCTCCAATTCTTGTTGAATGGTACGTTTTAAAGGTCGCGCCCCATAAACAGAATCATAGCCCATTTTGGCAATGTGATTAACCGCAGCTGCACTGACTTCTAATTGTAAATCACGTTCATTCAGACGTTCGCGCAGTCTCTCTAATTGGATTGAAGTTATAGAGTGAATCTGTTTTTCAGTTAAAGCATGAAAAACAACTACCTCATCAACACGATTAATAAATTCAGGTCGAAAATGCTGTGCAATGATATCCATTAGCGTACTTTTTAATGCTGAGTAATCTTTTTTAGAGGTCAACTCTTGAATAATTTGTGAACCTAAATTTGACGTCATCACTATAACGGTATTACGAAAATCTACTGTGCGTCCCTGGCCATCAGTTAAACGACCATCCTCTAATACTTGCAATAAAATATTAAATACATCCCCATGCGCTTTTTCAATTTCATCCAGAAGGACTACGGAATAAGGTTTTCGACGAACTGCTTCGGTAAGATAGCCCCCTTCTTCATAACCTACATATCCTGGAGGAGCACCAATGAGACGCGCAACAGAATGTTTTTCCATAAATTCAGACATATCTAAACGCACCATCGCATCGTCAGAATCAAATAAAAATCCTGCTAAAGCTTTGCAAACTTCTGTTTTACCGACGCCGGTAGGTCCTGAAAAAATAAATGATCCAATCGGACGCTTAGGATCCGATAAACCGGCTCGGGATCGTCGAATAGCATTCGCTACAACAGAAATTGCTTCATCTTGACCCACTACACGTTGATGTAGCGCATCTTCCATATGTAATAATTTTTCTCGCTCCCCTTCTAGCATTTTAGAGACGGGTATTCCCGTCCATTGCGAAACAATTTCCGCAATTTCTTTCTCGCTAACCTTATTGCGTACTAATTGAGGCTCTTTGTTTTCCATTTTCTGAGCAGCCAATAATTTTTTCTCCAAAGCGGGAATATGGCCATATTGTAATTCTGACATTCGATTTAAATCGCCCGAACGCCGCGCTTTTTCTAATTCAAATTGTGCCTTTTCAAGCTCACTTTTGATTTTTTGCTCGCCTTGCAAGGTAGCTTTTTCAGCTTTCCAAACCTCGTTAAGATCGGCATATTTTTTTGAAAGCTCAGTAATCTCATTTTCTAAATTTTCCAATCTAATCTTAGAGGATTCATCAGTTTCCTTTTTTAATGCTTCTCGCTCCATTTTTAACTGAATTAATCGTCTATCTAAGCGATCCAGTTTTTCTGGCTTGGAATCGATTTCGATTCTAATTCGACTAGCGGCCTCATCGATGAGATCAATGGCTTTATCGGGCAAATTCCTATCCGAAATATAGCGATGTGATAAAGTGGCTGCAGCAAGAATAGCTGAATCCATAATTTCTACGCCATGGTGAATCTCATAACGTTGTTTTAAACCACGTAAGATGGCTATAGTATCTTCAACAGTAGGCTCATCTACTAGAATTTTTTGAAAACGACGTTCTAATGCGGCATCTTTTTCAATATAATTTCTATATTCATTTAAGGTAGTTGCCCCGATACAATGTAATTGACCTCTCGCTAAAGCGGGTTTTAACATATTTCCTGCATCCATAGCCCCTTCTGCTTTCCCAGCACCAACCATGGTATGCAACTCATCTATAAATAGAATTATTTGTCCCTCTTGCTTTGCAAGCTCATTCAAAACTGCTTTTAATCGTTCTTCAAATTCTCCTCGATATTTAGCTCCAGCAATTAATGAGCCCATATCTAAAGCCAGCAAGCGTTTGTTTCTTAATCCTTCTGGAACTTCGTGATTAACAATACGTTGTGCGAGTCCTTCCACTACAGCGGTTTTACCCACACCAGGCTCACCAATAAGAACTGGATTATTTTTAGTTCGTCTTTGTAGCACTTGAATAGTTCTACGTATCACATCATCACGGCCGATAACTGGATCAAGTTTTCCTTGCGATGCCTGAGCCGTTAGATCAATTGTGTATTTTTCCAAGGCCCCACGACGGCCTTCTGCTTCAGGATCATTCACTGCCTCTCCGCCTCGTATATCCTTTACTGCTTGCTCAAGCAATGCTTTGCTAGCACCTGCTTTTCTTAATAATTCACCCAAAACACTTTTATCATCTATAGCCGCAAGTACAAATAATTCGCTTGATAAATATTCATCATTTCGTTGTTGTGCAAGCTTATCGGTGACATTCAGTAAGCGAACAAGATCATTCGAAGGATAAATCTCCCCAGGAGTTGAAGTTTGTACTTTAGGTAAACGCGCAATGGCCTCATCCAAGTTTTTAGTTAATTGGTTCAAATTAACATTAGCTTTACTCAATAAAGGTTTGACCGTGCCATTCTCTTGCTGCAACAAAGCAGACATCAAATGAATAGGCTCAATAAAAGAATTATCTTGCCCTATAGCCAGTGATTGAGATTCTGCTAACGCGTTTTGAAACTGACTGGTTAACTTATTAAGACTCATATTCCCCTCTAGTTATCATTTATCTAGATTTCTATCTTATAAATAGTTTAGTCTAATTAGAAAAAATCAAGTCGATTTCGGTAAAAAATACATAGTCATCTGAGAAAACAAGCTAAAATTTTTATTTCCAGTCCAAATATGTCCCAACCAGTCAAAAAGAGGTAAACTAAGGGCATTTATATTCATATTTCAAAAGTTTAAATAGGGTTTTATATGGCAGAAGAATTATTAAACGATCCGACATGGCAACGCAAAACCCTAGAAAAATTACTTTTTGATAACTTGAAGGAACAACGTCGGAAAAGACGCTGGAATATCTTCTTTAAATTTCTATTTTTTTTACTTCTTTCAGGCCTGTTGTTTTCTTTATGGCCAACTACAACCAATCTTCCTAGTGCTTCAAAAGCAAAAGCTCACATCGGTCTAGTCGATATTAGAGGAATCATTGATGACAGTTCAACAGCAAGTGCTGATAATGTCATTGAAGGACTACAAAACGCTTTTGAAGATAGAAATACGCGTACAGTTATTCTGCGTATCAATAGTCCTGGCGGCAGCCCAGTTCAAGCTGCACAGATCTATAACGAGATCCGTTATTTACGCCATCAATACCCTAGAACTAAATTATATACGGTATGTGACGATCTTTGCGCATCCGCCGCTTATTATATTGCTTCAGCGAGTGATGATATCTATGCTAATCCCGCCAGCTTAGTCGGCTCAATTGGTGTTTTAATGGACGGATTTGGCTTTGTTGATACCATGAAGAAAGTCGGTGTTGAACGCCGCCTTTTGACAGCTGGAGATCATAAAGGCTTTTTAGATCCTTTTTCACCTGAAAAAACAGATGAGAAACTTATTGCTCAACGTATGCTTGCAAATGTTCATCAGCAGTTCATTAACGCTGTTAAACAAGGTCGTGGAAATCGCATAAAAGAAAATCCAGAGTTATTTTCTGGTTTAGCCTGGACAGGCGAAGAAGCTTTATCTTTAGGCCTTATAGATGGCTTTGGAGATTTAAATAGCTTATCTCAGGATTTAATTAAGAATAAAAATATCGTTGATTACACCGTCAAACCTGGTCTATTACAACAACTTTCTGATCGTATGGGGGCCGCATTCGCGCAACAAATAAGTTCTAACTTAGGCATCTTACCTCATGGATTTCGGTAGCAAAAAATAAAAACATTTATAAACTTCTGTTTATGTTTTATTTTTCATTGTGAATAATAAGAAATAAAATTGGAGTTAATATATGGAAAATACTGAATATGGATTTAGTTTATTTGAGTTGCTTATTGTCTTAGTTATAATCGGTATTTTGGCAAAAATCTCCTATCCCATTTATACTCATATACTGATAAGAACTCACCGTACCGAAGCGAAAATTGCTTTAATAAATCTTGCTCAGCATATGGAGATTTATTATCTTACAAATAATAATAGTTACGAGTTTGCGAACTTTAACAAACTGCATTCAAAAGACATGACTGAAAAAAAATTTTATGATTTAGCTTTGAAAAGCACTGCCAACACTTATCTACTATCAGCAAAAGCTAAATTTTCTGATCCTGAATGTTATCTTTTCATGCTTAATCAATTAGGAAAAAAAACTAATGCTGGTAGCGGTTCAAATTTATGTTGGTAATTTGAGATTAAATTTTAAACTTTATAGCCTTTATAAATCTGTTACATTGTTGAAAAATGTTTTCTACTGCTATACTTCTTCTGATTTTTATGGAGATTCAACATGCAAAGGAAATTATTAGCGGAATTCTTAGGCACTTTTTGGCTAGTATTAGGCGGATGTGGTAGTGCTGTATTGGCAGCTAAATTTCCTCTAGTTGGTATAGGTTTTTTGGGCGTAGCTTTCGCTTTTGGTTTAAGCTTGCTAACCATGTGTTGTGTGTTTGCTCCTATCTCTGGCTGTCATTTAAATCCTGCCGTTTCTATAGGTCTTTGGGCTGCGGGTAGATTTAGCATTAAAGAGGTACCTAGTTACATTATTGCTCAAGTAATAGGCGCCATACTGGCCGCAACCGTTTTATACCTGATTGCAAGTGGCCAACATGGATTTGATTTACACAATGGGTTTGCCAGCAATGGTTATGGACTTCATTCCCCAGGCCATTACTCATTATCGGCTTGTTTTATATGTGAAGTAATTATGACCTTTTTATTTTTAATCGTTATCGCAGGTGTGACCAACCCGCAATTACCTAATCATTTTGCTCCCTTAGCCATTGGTTTAGCTTTAACCTTAATCCATTTAATTAGCATTCCGGTTACAAATACTTCTGTTAATCCCGCTAGAAGCACAGGCCCAGCACTATTTGTTGGGGGGTGGGCTATCCATCAGCTTTGGTTATTTTGGCTCGCTCCCATAATCGGAGGAATAATTGGGGGCAGCATATTCCGATATATATGGGGGAATAAAAAGTAGTCTTCTTTATATCGATAAAAAGACAAACTTTTTAAATAGGTTTTAAAATTAACTAGTTGTTTCAGTTTTGATTGCTAATGGAATTCTTAATTCACGCGGCAGCGCGAATGCAACATTTTCCTCTATACCCATTAGTTCGGTAACCAAACACTCTTGCCAATTAGGAAAGGTTTTTATATATGTTACAACATTTTGCACTAAAAATTCCGGTGCGGACGCCCCTGCAGTAATACCTATAGATTCTTTTCCAATTAACCAGCTTGTTTGGATATCTTTAGCCGTATCTATTAAATAGGCGGGCTTTCCTAAACGCTCAGCTAATTCTTTCAATCTATTAGAGTTGGAACTATTAACCGATCCTAAAACTAATACCATATCACACTGTTTCGCTAATTCTTTAACGGCCAGCTGACGATTTTGTGTTGCATAACAAATATCTTCTTTCTTAGGCGTGGCAATTTCAGGAAAACGTTGTTTCAATGCTTGTATAATAGTTTTGGTATCATCCAACGATAAAGTGGTTTGTGTCACATAACTCAATAAACGAGGGTTTTTAACTTTTAGCAAAGCAACATCCCGAATAGTTTCAACTAAATAGATTCCCCCAGCAGGATTATCATAATGTCCTAAGCTTCCTTCCACTTCGGGGTGATCGGCATGACCAATCAAAACGCATTCCTGACCCAAGCGATTATAGCGTGCCACCTCCATATGCACTTTAGTTACTAAAGGACAAGTTGCATCAAAAATTCTTAAATTTCGTTGCTTAGCCGCTTCACGAACGGCTTGAGAAACCCCATGAGCACTAAAAATCGCGGTAGCATTTCTTGGTATTTCACTGATATGCTCAACAAAAACCACCCCTTTTTGTTCTAAATCGGCAACTACAATGCGATTATGAACGACTTCATGGCGCACATAGATAGGCTCACCAAACAGTTTTAATGCTCTTTTAACAATTTCTATAGCGCGATCAACACCAGCGCAAAAACCCCGGGGATTAGCTAAAACGATTTTCATACCAAAGCTCTTAGATTAAGAACTTAGTTTAGAGATGTGCAAAAAAATTGCAAGCTTTATTGTATGAAGACTTAAAGCATATTATTCAATTTTATAGGCGAATTAGCGATGGAAAGCACTCCTAACATTAGTAGTGTTTATATTATTATTAGCAATCCTTTCAGCAAGAAAATTATGTATAGTTTTATAAAAAAGTGATTTATTTGGGTCCTTATATTTATTTTTCATTACTTCAGACCACCTTTTATCCATTATACGCTCAGATATAGGATTGGCTGGATTACCCTTACATAAATTAAGTTGATTATTTAATAAATCTTTAAATTCTTTAATCGTGCTACAGCGTTGAGCAGCAATTATTAACGCATTAGCCCTTCGAGTATGCTTAGCCGGAAAACGAAATATATTTCTATCAAGATATTTCTTTCGTAAATACTGTATAAAATCATTAACCAGCGGATCCAATTCTTGTTGTTTTTGATTATCAACTTTATTAGATTTATGGATTTGAAGTATATTTTTTACTGAATTTCTTTGGATGACAAACTTGGTAATTTCATTCGCGATTTTAGTTTGATTAAAGGCATAAGCATCTTGCAGAGCAGTCCGTTTTTTTTTATTCGAAGTAAGTAACGCGCCCTTTTTTAACAATTCAATAACAAGGTTAATATGCCCTCTTCGTGCCGCATGATGTAAAGGGGTGTCTCCATCTTCATCTTGAACATCAATATTTAGTTTTTTTTTATCTAACCAATACTCAAATAAATTGACATCGCCCATATCAGCCGAGGCAAATAAACAACTACTGCCCCAATCGAGATTAGATTTACCCATTTTCTTTCTCCTTGTAATTACTTATAAATAACTATAGTAATTGTTTTTTTATTTTTTTCAACAAGGCCAAAAGTAATTCTTTAGATAGTGGTTTATAAAAAAAATCATACGCCCCGTGCGCTATAGCCTCACATCGTTCTTCTTTGCTCGCAACGCCAGAAAATAACACTAAGGGAAGATCTATTCCTTCCTTTTGCATTTTTGCTAATAACTGTAAACCATGAAGATGGGGCATAATTCTATCGCTTAAAACAACAAAAAATCTATCAGGATCTTGTTGTAAATAATTCCAAGCGAGTTGCCCATCTCTACAAGTAACATAGGTATATTGAGCTTCATCTAAATATTGAGTTAATATTTTCAAACATAGTTCATCATCATCCACTAGTAATATCTGTTTCTGACTCGGTTTTATTATCATTTGATTTTGCGTTATATAATTTCAATAAAATCTTAATACAGTTACGCCCTGAAATAGTCAAATCTTTCAAAATAATATGAAGATATCTAGGTCCAAATAATAACAAAGCAATCAGAAAAATAATAAGGAACGATATTAGATTTAATCCATAAAATCCCATAAACACTCCGTGTTTAAAATAAAATTAATTTAATTTTCGTAAATTAATCATCGCACCTAAAAATAAGCCTAAACCTCCTAAACCTAAAATCCATAAATGGACAGATCCTAAATGCGCAACATCCTTAACACTTAGATCTAACAAAACCCAAACTATACAAGCCGTGGCTATACCCAAACCGATAAACCAAAAAGATTTTTTATTTGTTTGTTTCTTTTGTTTTTCCTTTACACAATAAAGACATTTTGTTTCCTTTTTTAAATGGCGTAACTCGAGCATCACCTGATACATTAAATTTGGAATTTCAGGAACCTTTTCTGCCCAGTAGGGTGCAAATTCACGAATTTTACGTAAAAAGGCCCGCGGCCCAACTTGCTTTCGTAACCAATGCTCTAAAAAAGGTTTAGCTGTGTTCCATAAATCCAAATCTGGATACAATTGCCGTCCTAAACCTTCAACATTGAATAAAGTTTTTTGTAGTAGCACTAATTGAGGCTGTACCTCCATATTAAACCGTCTGGCAGTTTGAAATAATCGTAAAAGTAACTGTCCAAAAGAAATTTCTTTTAAGGGTCTTTCAAAAATAGGTTCGCATACGGTACGAATTGCTGCCTCGAATTCGTTAATTCTGGTATTTTCTGCAACCCAACCGGATTCAACATGTAATTGAGCAACGCGACGGTAATCTCTATTAAAAAACGCCATCAAATTTTCAGCGAGATAACGTTGATCCTCTGGGCTTAAACTACCCATAATCCCGAAATCGACACCCAAGTATTGGGGATTTTCTTTATTTTTTGGTGAAACAAAAATATTCCCTGGATGCATATCGGCATGGAAGAAACAATCGCGAAAAACCTGCGTAAAGAAAATTTCAACGCCTCTTTCAGCTAATTTTTTTAAATTAATTCCTTGTTTTTTTAAAGCGGAAATATCAGAAATAGAAATACCGTAAATACGTTCCATAACTAAAACTTTATGAAAAGTATAGGGCCAATATACTTCTGGAATATAAAGCAAATCAGAATTAGAAAAGTTACGACGTAGCTGAGAGGCATTCGCTCCTTCTCGTAATAAATCTAATTCATCTTTTAAACAAGCCTCAAATTCCGCCACAATTTCACGCGGCCTAAGTTGTTTAGCAGGGCGCCAATAGCGCAGGGCTAAATCCGCTAAGGAATATAATAAATCGATATCTCGACTAATTCTTTTATATACCCCTGGCCTTAAAACTTTAACCACGACCTCTTGACCTGTTGTCAATAACTTAGCCGCATGAACCTGTGCGATGGATGCTGATGCCAAAGGATTAATATCAAATTCAGAAAATGCTTCCGCAATGGCTTTTTTAATACAGCTTTCAACTATGGATTTCGCCTCTTCTCCGGGAAAGGGAGGTACTCGATCTTGGAGTTTTGCTAGTTCATCCGCAATGTCAATGGGAATAAAATCACGACGTGTCGACAAAGTTTGACCAAACTTAACAAATATCGGCCCTAAATCTTCTAATGCAAGGCGAATTCTTTCTCCTCTAGGGATTTTTTTATTAATCTTTCGGTAAGGATTTAGGTAAACAAAAAAACGTAACGGGCGGAATAGATCGAGAGAGTATACTAATTCATCTAAGCTATAACGAAAAAGAATAAAATTGATCTGCATTAAACGTACTAAACGAGATATTGATTTCATCCACTCTACCCTTTTTCCAACATTTTTATCCGAGCTTCTAATCGGGCACAATCGTCGCGTAGTTCATCAACATCATAAAAAAAAAGTTGTAACTCTTCGTTAGATACTAACCAATTCATTTCTCTCTGGACATAGTTAGTCAAATTTTGACTGAGACTTTCCACGCTTTGCGTAGCCCAAAGACTTATCGCTTTAAGCACTCTTATCATCGGGTAAGCAATACCGTCACCGACTATTTTTGATAATTGTTCTTCGTAATCAATTTCTAGATTTGAAAAAAAATCTTTAAACTGTTTTGCAAATTCCATATCGCCTACAACTTCTAAAGGAATATCTGTAAGCGCTTTGTCTGACTTTGTAAAAACCGCGCGTAAAAAATCGAAGGTTGAACCGCGCAGTATTAAATCCGCAGGCCCGTTATATTCTTTACTTAAATAAATTGAATCGGATTTAAAAAACCAATAATAGGTAAGAGGGCCCCATTCTATCTTCAATACCTTGCCAGATAATCGATGCAAATGTTCTTTTGACTCGGAGTCAAGGTTTAGATAGCGATTAAGTATCGCTTCTTGAGCTGATAATATTATATTGTTGCTAATCAAAATTTCCACGCCCTATGTAATGCGACTATTCCCCCGCTAAGATTATAGTATTCACATTCATCAAATCCTGAATCTAAGATAAGTGTCTGAAGTGTTTGTTGATCGGGATGGCGGCGTATAGATTCTACTAAATAACGATAACTTGTTTCATCATTGGCAATCCATTCCCCTAATTTAGGTAAAAAATCGAAGGAATAACGATCATATAAAGTTTGTAAAAAACCCAATATGGGTTTAGAAAATTCTAAAACGAGTAACCGGCCACCAGGCTTTAAAACACCATGCATAGATTGAAGTGCGACTTGCTTATTCGTCACATTCCGTAACCCAAAAGCGATACTCAAACAATCAAAGCTAGCATCCGCAAAGGGTAAACATTCCGCATTAGCTTGGATGGTGCTTACTTCTGTGAGACCTGAATTCAGAAGCCGATCTCTACCTGTATTTAGCATGGCAGCATTAATGTCTAACAAAATAGCTTTACCTTGTGGCCCTATATGCTTAGTGAATGCCTTTATCAAATCACCGGTTCCACCTGCCACATCAAGCACACTATCCCCCCTGCGAAGTTGGGCCAATTGCACTGCAAATTTCTTCCATAGACGATGCAGACCAAATGACATCAAATCATTCATAAGATCATACTTGCCTGCTACCGACAGAAAAACCTCATCTACCCGGCTATTTTTTTCGCTTAAGGGGATAGTTTGATAACCAAAGTCTGTGGTTAAGGTTTCATTCATTTTAATGCTCGAAGAAGAATCTAACATAGAGATATCATTGTTCTGGTTGAGCTATCTTAACTAGCTAGTTTGTTTTGAGCAAGAAAATGACTTTTTAAATAACCTTAAAATCCAAGTAAAATCCGAATAATCTTCAAGTGGCATTATTCTAAATTAGGATTAAAAGAGAAAATATACCTAAAAAAATGTATGCATTTTTACAATATGCAAATGTGGGTAAGTTTGTCGATTTTAATGCTTATGAGATATTCTTGTAAAAGTCGGAAAGGATGTATGTCTGCGTAACACCGCTAAAGCATGCTGACTTTTAACATCAGTCCATAACTCAAAAGCTTGTAAAGGACTTAGTTCGTTAGCAGGATCGCTGAGACCACGGATTGCATGTAAGATTTCCATCAAGCTAATAAAATCATAACTTAAAGCATTATATAGGGAAGCGGAACCTGCTTTCGACAAACTGGCCACCTGAATATAAGCGGTTTGACCTAGTTCAATAAAATACTTGATTTTGACTCGTCTTTTTTCGGCCTGTTCAGGGTACAGACCAGCAAATAGTAAACATTTATCTCCCACTTCCCGCAGGCATTCTCGTTGTCTAGTATGCCTTTCGGTCATTCCGGTTAAAAATTCTTTCGCAAAAACCGAGTTAGCAATATCGGGTCGACGATTATAATAGCCCAATAAAAAAACTAAGTAACTTTCTAGTTCATTATTTAGCCTAAGATTACTACTAGATTCCGCATCCTTCACCAAAGACTGCCATTGAGCTGTAGTAGTTGGTTGCAATAAAAGCACTCCCATGATAAAACCTCTCAACATTAATTGCCTTTCTATCAGTGTAGAACACGCTAGCAGAAATGCCTTGCTTTGCGTTATCATGCACTCTTTTTGAACACTCTAATATCTAATTTCTAAACTATCATGATCAAAAATATACGTAATATCGCCATAATTGCCCATGTTGACCACGGGAAAACCACACTGGTTGATAAATTATTACAACAGTCTGGCACCCTCTCCAGCCGGGCTGCGCCAGTTGAGCGTATTATGGATAGTAATGACTTAGAACGTGAACGTGGTATTACTATCCTTGCGAAAAATACCTCCATAGAATGGCATGGTTATCGGATTAATATTGTCGACACCCCTGGCCATGCTGACTTTGGTGGCGAAGTGGAACGTATCTTATCTATGGTTGATTCTGTTTTATTGCTCGTCGATGCAGTAGATGGTCCAATGCCGCAAACGCGATTTGTCACACAAAAGGCCTTTGCCAAAGGTCTAAAACCTATTGTTGTGGTTAACAAAATTGACAGGCCCAGCGCTCGACCCGATTGGGTCGTTAATCAGGTTTTTGATTTATTCGATCGTTTAGGTGCAACCGAAGAACAATTAGATTTCCCTATCATCTATGCTTCTGCTTTACAAGGCTATGCAACATTGGACCTTGAAAAACCAAGCTCTGATCTGACTCCTTTATTTGAAACTATCATTGATAAGGTCGCTCCACCTGCGGTTGATCCCCAAGGCCCTTTTCAAATGCAAATCACCACCTTGGACTATTCCAGTTATGTGGGCACTATTGGTATTGGTCGCATTCAGAGAGGATGCGCTAAGGTGAATATGCCTGTTGTTTTAATTGATAGAGAAGGAAAAACTCGGTCCGCGCGTATATTACAAATTTTAGGTTATAGAGGCTTAGAACGTATCGAAATTGACCAAGCCGAAGCGGGAGATATCATAGCCGTAACAGGTATTGATAAGCTTAATATATCTGACACTCTGTGTGATCCTAACTTAGTGGAAGCCTTACCGCCTTTAATTGTCGATGAACCAACGATGAGCATGACCTTCCAGGTCAATAACTCACCTTTTGCCGGCAAAGATGGAAAATTTGTGACTAGTAGACAGATTAGAGAGCGCCTCGATAGAGAACTTCTTCATAACGTCGCACTTAAGGTTGAAGATACTGAGGATCCTAACCGATTTCGCGTCTCTGGAAGAGGAGAATTACATTTATCAATTTTAATTGAAACCATGCGTCGCGAAGGGTATGAATTGGGTGTATCTCGTCCTGAGGTTATTTTAAAGGAAATTGACGGTGAATTGAGAGAACCTTACGAAAATTTAACCGTGGATCTAGAAGAACAACATCAAGGTAACATTATGGAAAAATTAGGTAGCCGGCGTGGCGATCTAGTAGATATGGTATCTGATGGAAAGGGACGTGTGCGACTAGATTATAAAATACCCACTCGTGCATTAATTGGTTTTCGTACAGAGTTTTTAACAGCTACTTCTGGTTTAGGACTAATGCACCATGTGTTTGATCATTATGGTCCGGTGAAAAAAGGCAGTATTGCTAATCGGGCAAACGGTGTCATGATCTCCAACCAAGTCGGTAAAGCGACTGGATTTTCCTTATTTAATTTACAAGAACGCGGAAAATTATTAATTGGTCCTCAAACCGATGTCTATGAAGGGATGATCGTAGGTATTCATTCACGCGATAATGACTTGGTTGTTAATGTTGTGAAAGGAAAGCAACTTACGAATGTCCGGGCCTCAGGTTCCGATGAAAACATCATTTTGACACCTCCAATAACATTCTCGTTAGAACAAGCATTAGAATTTATCGCTGATGACGAATTATTAGAAGTCACTCCGCACTTTTTACGTTTACGTAAAAAGTTTTTGAAAGAACATGAACGTAAGCGTTCAGGGCGGGAAGCTTAAGAGCCAGTTCTATGTCAATTTGGTTAGTGTTGTTTATCCTATGAATTTTATAATAGATATGAAATCCTGTTGTATAATTCTTGGGGATGAAAACTTATTAGACCTCATTCAAGACCCAACCTTTGGAAATTATTAATATGGCGGCAGAAAATCTGGAAGAAATCGTATCTTTATGCAAACGCAGAGGATTCATCTTCCCTAGTGCCGAAATTTATGGTGGTCTACAGGGAATATATGATTATGGCCCTTTAGGTGTTGAATTAAAAAATAATTTGAAGGCTGCTTGGTGGAAATCCAATGTTTATGAACGTGATGATATCTATGGATTAGATTCTGCCATTTTGACACATAGAAAAATTTTTTATTATTCAGGTCATGAAAGTACGTTTGCTGATTTACTTGTCGATTGCAGACAATGTAAAAAACGTTGGCGTTTGGATCATCTTATAGATGGAAAATGTGAAGCATGTGGTTCAACCAACCTTACTGAACCAAGAGCTTTCAATATGATGTTTAAAACCACTATGGGCCCTGTAGAAGACCTCGATGCTTTTGCCTATTTACGCCCCGAAACCGCTCAAGGAATATTTACTAATTTTAAAAATGTTATGGACACGATGTCTCCCAAACTTCCTTTTGGTATAGCGCAAATTGGTAAAGCTTTTAGAAACGAAATAACACCGCGTAATTTTATTTTTAGAGTCAGAGAATTTGAACAACTTGAAATCGAATTTTTTGTTAAGCCTGGCGAAGACGAAAAATGGCATCAATATTGGGTTGAATCTCGTTTAGCATGGTGGAAAAATCAAGGGTTAAATACCGAAAGATTAAAATTATTAACTCAAACCGCAACCGAATTGGCCCATTATGCAAAAGCAACGGTTGATATACTCTATAAATTTCCTCATGGCTTTGAAGAGCTAGAAGGGATTTCTAATCGTACCGATTATGATTTAGGTTCACATACACAAAGTCAAAGTGAATTAAACATTAATGCCAAAGTATCTGTTAACAAGGAAAGCATTGCTAAACTAAGCATTCAAGACCCTCCTGGCTCACATTTTGTTCCCTATGTAATTGAACCTTCTGCAGGTTTGGATAGAGGTGTGCTCGCGATACTCACAGATGCCTATGAAGAAGAAACACTAAAAGATGATAAAAAACGCATAGTTTTAAAAATAAAACCTCATCTTGCACCTGTCAAAGTAGCTATTATCCCTTTGAAACGCAACGATAGTTTGTTGGTAGAAAAAGCAAAAACTCTGAAGGATGCGATACAAGCTTTAGGATTAGGCCGAATTGCCTATGAAGATACCGGAAATATTGGAAAAAGCTATCGACGTCATGACGAAATAGGTACTCCACTTTGCATTACTGTTGACTTTGATACCATAGCTAAAAGTGAAAATACTGAAAATACTGAAAATACTGAAAATACTGAAAATACTGAAAATACTGAAAATACTGAAAATACTGAAAATACTGAAAATACTGAAAATCATAATACAGTTACCGTCCGTGATCGTGATACTATGCAACAAAAACGTATCAACTTATCTCGCTTAGAGGAATATATAAAAAATTACTTTTTATAATTTTCTTTTTCCGAAAATTGCAGTACCTAGTCGAATATGCGTTGCACCTTCTGCAATGGCCGCTTCAAAATCTCCCGACATCCCCATGGATAAAGTGTCTAATTCTAAGCCTAATTCTTTTAGTTTTTCTAAGCTTAAACGCAATGCCTTAAAGCTTTTATATTGGGAAGCGAAATCTTTTTCGGGTTTTGGAATTGCCATTAAGCCTCGTAAATTAAGATGAGAAAGTTTAGCAATTGAATCTGCTAAACAAGCAAGATGTTCTAAATATATTCCTGCCTTGCTTGTCTCTTTTTGTAAATTAACTTGGATACAAACATTAATCGGCGTTAAATTTGCTTCTTTTCGATACCCATTCAATTTTACTGCCAATCCTAAGTCGGCTAGACTGTGTATCCAAGAAAAATTGTTAGCAATAAATTTTGTTTTATTCGTTTGAATTCTACCTATAAAATGCCATTCTAAACCTAAATTTTGAAGTCCCAGAATTTTCCCTTCAGCCTCCTGAACATAGTTTTCACCAAAAGCTCGCTGACCAGCGGTAATGGCTAATCTTATAGCCTCTAGATTCTGGGTTTTGCTAACAGCGATTAACTGCACCGAATTGGGGCTTCGTCCAAAACGATATTCTGCATTTCTTATCCTTTCTTTAATCTGCAAAAGTTGGCCAAAAATGCTTTTTTTCATATTTTCTGGAGAAAGTTTAACAGGTGATTTACTTAACTATGATAATTTAAAAGCGTATAATAATCCTATTATTAAACAATAAGTGGGGTCACTGTGTCTGCATCACCATCCAGTTTTTTAGCTACTTATCGAGAACACATTCAGCAGCGTGCCGATCAGGGTATTCCGCCTCTTCCGCTTGATGCAACACAGGTTACAGCATGTATTGAATTGATTAAAAACCCTGCTTTTTCACATGAAGCCCCTTTTCTGGTCAAGTTATTAGCCGAGCATGTTCCCCCTGGAGTCGATCCTGCAGCCTACGTTAAAGCCGCTTTTCTTGCCGCCTTAGCAAAAGGTGAAATTAATTCTCCCTTTATAACTCCAACGCTCGCCATAGAGTTACTAGGTAGTATGTTAGGCGGCTATAATGTCCCTATTCTCATTGAATTACTCGATGAAGCACATGACCTAGCTGAAATAGCAGCAAAACAACTCTCACATACCCTATTAATGTTTGACGCTTACCATGATGTCATAGCTAAAGCAAAAAAAGGCAATCACTATGCTCATCAAGTTGTAGAAGCTTGGGCAAATGCCGAATGGTTTCTCTCTAAGCCAAAAGTGCCGAATAAACTCACTTTATCTATTTTTAAGATTTCTGGAGAAATCAATACCGATGATCTATCTCCGGCGACTGAGGCCTGGAGTAGACCCGATATCCCTTTACACAGCTTGGTCATGTTTCGTAATCGTATGACAGATGCATTACAAGTTATTCAGCAACTAAAAACTAAAGGTCATCCTATCGCGTTTGTTGGAGATGTGGTGGGTACCGGCTCATCACGAAAATCAGCTATTAACTCATTATTGTGGCATATCGGCCATGAAATTCCTTTTGTTCCTAACAAGAACCGGGGTGGGATCATTTTAGGTGGAAAAATTGCCCCTATTTTCCGTACCACAGCTGAAGACTCTGGTGCTTTCCCTATCGAGGTAGATGTAAGTCAACTTCAGATGGGAGATATTATTCATATCTATCCCTACCAGGGACGAATTGAGAGTGAACAAGGTCAAGAAATTGCTCATTTCACCCCGAACTTAACACTCATGGATGCCGTGCGTGCAGGGGGTAGAATTCCTTTAATTATTGGTCGATCATTAACCGATAACGTACGAGCTACATTGTCGTATTCTTTTTCCAAGGAATTTAATCGACCTGAAATTATTCCTAGAAATGGAAAGGGATTTACCTTAGCTCAAAAAATGGTGGGTAAAGCCTGTGGAGTGCCCGGCATTAGTCCTGGGACTTATTGTGAACCGAAAATGACAACCGTAGGTTCACAAGATACAACAGGACCTATGACCAGGGATGAGCTAAAAGAGCTCGCATGTCTTGGATTTTCTGCAGACTTAGTCATGCAAAGCTTTTGCCATACAGCCGCTTACCCAAAGCCTGTCGACATTGAAACACAACATAGCTTGCCAGATTTTTTCTCTTCGCGCGGCGGGGTTGTATTAAGACCTGGTGATGGGATTATCCATTCTTGGCTTAATCGGATGCTATTACCCGATACGGTAGGTACTGGAGGTGATTCACATACGCGTTTTCCCATAGGTATCAGTTTCCCTGGTGGTTCGGGTGTCGTCGCTTTTGCAGCCGCTATGGGAGTAATGCCTTTAACCATGCCAGAATCAGTATTAGTTAGATTTACTGGCGAAATACAACCGACCATCACATTACGGGATTTAGTCAATGCAATCCCCTATATAGCCTTACAACGCGGCTTACTCACGCTAGATAGCAAAAATAAAAAAAATATCTTTTCAGGTCGTGTGTTAGAGATTGAAGGCTTACCCAATCTTAAAATTGAACAAGCTTTTGAATTTGCTGATGCATCTGCGGAACGTTCTGCAAACGGTTGTACTGTTCGCTTAAATAAAGAACCGATCATTGAATATTTAAATTCTAATATTTCTCTTCTAAAATGGATGAGCAGCAATGGTTATCAGGATGTTCGGAGTTTACAGCGTCGAATTGAAGCAATGGAAGCTTGGTTAGCCCAACCTATTTTGTTAGAGCCGGATGCCGATGCTGAGTACGCTGAAATCATTGAAATTGATCTTAATCAGATAAAAGAACCTTTATTAGCCTGTCCTAACGATCCAGACGATATCAAAACTTTATCCGCTGTAACACAAACTAAGGTTGATGAAGTATTCATAGGTTCTTGCATGACTAATATTGGTCATTATCGTGCCGCTGGAAGTTTATTAAAAAACTTTAACAACCGATTACCCACTGTATTATGGATAGCACCTCCAACCAAGATGGATGCCCACCAATTAATGCAAGAAGGTTATTACTCAATTTATGGCATCGTAGGTGCACGAACGGAAATGCCAGGCTGTTCTTTGTGTATGGGTAATCAAGCTCGCGTACGTGATGGCGCTACGGTAGTTTCCACTTCAACGCGAAACTTTCCTAATCGTATGGGAAAAGATGCTAATGTTTTTTTAGCTTCTGCTGAGTTATCTGCGATAACAGCAATTCTTGGTTATATCCCTAATTTAGATGAATATAGAGAAAAAATGAAATTTATCGACACTATGAGTGAAAACTTATATCGCTATTTGAATTTTAATCAAATGCAAGATTATCAAAACGTTTCCAAACAAATTGATCAGTTAATCGGGACTTAGATTGCCGCGCGCTCTGCGCTTGCAATGACGGAGGATTGCTATTGTTTTAATGTTATATATTTAGGCATTTAAAAATTTTTTCTGGTATGAGGCGAATAATTAACATGATAATCCGCCAAACTCCAGGAATGTACACACTCTCTCTACCTTTATCTAGCGCCCGTATAATTTTTATCGCCGTTTTTTTTGGATTGGCGGCTAAGAAAAGTGGGTACTTTCCCCCAAAAACCATTTTGGTATCAATTAATCCTAATTTAATTGTTAATACTTGTATTTCTGAAGGATAAAAATAATTACGTAATCCTTGTAAATAAGTAGTCAAGGCCGCTTTGCTAGCACCATACACATAATTTGGTTTTCGTCCCCTATCTCCTGCAACAGAACTTAAGCCAATAATAAAGCCTTTTTTTTGCACGGCTAAATACTTACTATATAGCTCGAGAAAAGAAATGGGGCCGGTAAAATTAGCAGCAATCACTTTTTGATAATCTAATTTATCAATTAAGCCTACGGCCATTATGAGACCATCAATAGCACCCATTTTATCGATCAGCATTTCAAAAAAATTCGCATGTGAATCAAGTTGCGTAATGTCAAAAAAGGCATAACTAACATCGACGTTGAATCGGATTCTAAGATCGACTGCTATATGTTCTAACTCGGAAATATCTCGACTTGCAAGAAAAAGCTTACAATGCCTCGAAGCAAAAATTTCGCTACAAGCCCTTGCTATAGAAGAAGTCGCGCCTAAAATTAATATACTCCTCGCACTTGAATTTTTGTTTGCGTTGCCGCTCAACTCGCAATCCTCATGTATACCAATTAACGAAGATTGTTTCATTCTCGCGGCGCCCTGCCAAAAATCCAATTGCTGTGAGTGTATAGATTGCATAGAGATACTTATATTAGTCAAAAATAATATAGTTCTACATTATACTAAACAGAAAAATTAACCAGAGCTATTTAGAATACGCTTAGCTAATAAAGTAACCATATAACATCAGGTGTTGGCTTTTTTTAAAAACTCGGATATTACTGTAGATTGATATTTTTCCTTATGTATCAAAATATAGAACTCTCTACTCAGTGTTAAAAATGGGGTTTTTAGCTCTACTAAGGTATTATTTTTTAGCGAATCTTCAACTACAAATCGAGAAAGGCAGCTTATCCCTAATCCTGCTTGAGTTGCCTGTTTAAGAGCATCTGTATCATCCAATTCTAAAAAAGGACGAATTTTTCCGCCAATTTTCTCTTCCAGCTTTTCACGTATACTCGAACTTTGTTTTCGTAGCAACCAACGTGCATTAGCGATATCTGATAACGTCAATTTCTTTTTTTTACTTAAAGGATATTTGGGGGAAGCGATTATGACTAACTCATCTTTTTTCCAAGGATAGGTGTGGACTTTATCAGAAAAGCAATTAGCCTCAATTAAAGCTACATCAATATTAAACGTGAGCAATCTAGACAATATAGCTTTTGTTGTAGCTATTTTTAGACTAATCTGAATATTTTTATGTGTGTAATTTAGTTCGGAAATAAGTTTTGGCAATAGATAATTACCTATAGTCTTACTCGCTCCTATGATTAACTGGCCTGATAAATTATCCTTTTTATTTTCCATCATCATATCTTTAAGTTCTGAAATTTGCGAAATGACACTGCTAGCTTTCGGTAACAAAACCCTTCCGCGTTCATTCAAAAATAATTGTTTGCCGTGCCTATCAAATATAGAACCCTCTAATTGCTCTTCTAATGTAGCAAGAGCCATACTGCATGCTGATTGAGAAAGATACATTTTCTTTGCTGCGTGACTTACATTTCCTGTCTTGGCAATTGCGACAAAAACTTCGAGTTGTTTTAGAGTAATACGCATAGCAATTTAAATTGTCATTACTTAAAATCCAATACCTTTTAATTTATTTTACATGATAATAATTACGTAAAATATAAAAACTATAATACCGGATAAGTAACACTATGACTATTATCATTATAAAAAATATCTACATCATGAAATGTAATTGAATGTCTAATGTATAGATTTTTTTCTTACTCATTAACATAAACAACTTTTCTCTTTGTACCATAAGATGCGCATGTGAAAAATATAATCTATTATCTAAATTTCAAATATAATTTATTTTTAATATTTATATAATAAATTTATGCATTGCTTCTATAATTTAAAAAATAAAAATTGAATACAAACTTTCAAAAGATGTTCTAACATTTAAAGATAAGCCACCGTAAAATTGATCAGGGTTATAACAAACTTATCTCGCCAAATACTGTTTTTATTAAGCTATGCTATACTTGGCGCGATGCAATAGAGGGATATTTTATGTTTAACTTTTTTAAGTTGTCAGTTGCCGGCATCAGCTTATTAATCTGCAATATAGCCCTTGCCGATATTTCCATACCTATATACCTTACATCTCAACAAGGACTCGGGCAGCCCATAGGCACCATAGTTGCCACAGAAAAACCTTATGGTGTTTTATTGACACCCAATCTGCATAATCTTCCACCCGGTTTACATGGTATTCACATCCATCAAAACCCTTCTTGTCTGGATAATGGTATGGCAGCAGGTGATCATTTTGATCCTCTTCATTCTAGCCAGCATTTAGGTCCTTATGGAAAGGGTCATTTAGGGGATCTACCTGTTTTAGATGTTGATAATAATGGTAATGCCACATTACCTATTTTAGCCCCTCGACTACGCTTAAATGAACTTAAAAATCATTCTTTAATAATTCATGCGGGTAGCGATAATTACTCTGATGTTCCTGCTAAATTAGGCGGAGGTGGTGCACGCATAGCGTGTGGTATTATTAAGTAAAAATCTAAAAGCTCACTTTTAGATCCCAATTAATTTTTTCCTCAGCTTATATAAGCCTCGGTAAACAGAATAATTTATAGTAATCACTCCATGAGCTCAGATCTTTGCTTTTCATCCGCAAGAAAATTAGCCACGCTAATTAAAGAAAAAAAAATTTCCTGTGTCGAGGTTATCCAAACCTATTTAAACCGCATTCAACAGGTTAATCCTAAACTTAATGCACTAGTTCAAGTAACGGAACCAGAAACTGCATTAAAAAAAGCACGCATAGCCGATGAAAAATTGGCTAACAATCAAAATCTTGGACCTTTACATGGTTTGCCTATTACTATCAAAGATTGTTGTAAAGTCCAAGACTTTATTATTAGCAAAGGAAGTAATGGTTACAATTTTCTTTCTAAAGAAGATGCAACCGCCGTCGCTAGATTAAAAGCAGCCGGTGGAATTATTTTAGGTATAAGCAATGTACCTGAATTCAACATTGCCTATGAGACTGATAATGATCGCTACGGCCAAACTTTAAATCCCTATGATTTAAATCGCACCCCGGGTGGAAGTAGTGGTGGAGAATCGGCTATTATCGCTGCAGGAGGGTCAGTACTTGGTTTAGCCACAGATGGAGCGGGCAGTATTCGCCAGCCAGCTCACAATACAGGCATTGTGGGTTTAAAACCCACGCGTGGTTTAATCCCTAATTCAGGTAATGTTCCATCAGATGGTAGGGGATTATTACGCCCATTATTTACCTATGGCCCTATGGCACGATTTGTCGATGATATCGTATTATCTCTACCTCTTTTGGCGGGTCCCGATAATGCCGATCCAGATGCGATACCCATTTCAATCAGCAAGCCTCTCATCCAATGCAAAGATTTACGGATTGCATTTTATTCAGACAATGGCATCGCTACACCAGATAAAGCAACCTTACAAACTATTAATCAAGTAACACAGTCTTTACAAGCTGAGGTACAACAAGTTGAATTTCTGTGTCCTCCTCACTTAAAAGAGCTTTATATTCTTATTACTGAGACATTTATTTTGGGTGGCGATAAGGGTCTAGGATTAAAAAATTTACTGCACCATTTGGGTATTAATAAACCTTCCTATCTAGTGAAAGAATTTCTAGCGATTTCGCGCCAATGTGAATTTTCCATCACTGAATTACATCAGCGCTTACGTCGTATTGATGAATTACGCATCGCCCTAGAAAAGTTTTTTATTCCATATGATGCAATTATATGCCCTGTAGCAGCGACACCTGCCAAATTATTAGGACATTCATTTATCGAAGGTCATGACTTTAGTTATCTTAATATTTATAATTTAACAGGCTGGCCAGTTTTAACGGTGCGCTGTGGTTCTTCTAAGGAAGGTCTACCTATAGGAGTACAGATCGTTGCTAAACCTTGGCATGACAGTGTAGCTCTCATGATAGGACAAAAATTAGAAACTTTATTAGGTGGATGGCAAAAGCCCATTTCATTTCCATAACAATCCTCCAACGTGCTTGGGTCTAGAACTGAACCTGCTATACTTTGAAAACACACTTAAAGGGGGCTAAATGATTTGGGTTATTAGTTTAAATAGTAGTTTAGGTCATATTTATTCTTATGAGCCCAAAAATCACAAATTGATCCTCTTAGAAAGCCTAGAAAATCCTAGTGCTAAATTAAAAGAAAGTGATTTGGTTTCGGATAGACCGGGTCATTATCAAACTATGCATTCTGCAAAAGGAGCTTATGAAGCCCCAAGCAGCCCCCATGAGGTGGAACTTGATCATTTCACAAAAATCTTAGCTGACTTTTTAAAAAAAGGACTTGATAATCACCAATATAAGCAACTCATTTTATGTTCTGCACCTCATGTCGGTGGGGTTTTATTAGGCAACCTTGACAAACAAGTTACGGAAACATTATTAGTTAATATCAAGAAAAACTTTGTGGAAGCAGATGAATCCGTTCTTATCAATTATCTAAAAGAAAATTGGTGGGATATCGTTCGTTCAAATAAGCTTTAATCGTTAAAATTATTCTTTATGGGTAAAATTATCTGTACATAGATGAGTTAACTTCTAATATCTATCTTTTTTAGAGCTAAATTCAAAAATATTTTACTATTAAATTACTTTAATTATACTTGACACTAAACACTCACAAAAGATTTTAAAATAGGTAAAATAATATGCATTATTCACCAATCATGCGCTTATTGTTACAGATCTCGATTACGATTATATTTTGTTTATCTAATTCACCCTTGCTTGCATCCACTTCCACAAAAAAATTGAACTCATTGCCTCAGGAGCTAGCTGCTCTTGAATCATCCTCGGGCGGAAGAATTGGTATATCAGCGATAAATATGGCAAATAATTCACGTATTGAATACCGCAGTGAAGAACGTTTTCCTGTATGTAGCACAGCTAAGTTAATGGTAGTTTCAGCTATTTTAAAACGCAGCATGATCGATAGTCATTTTTTAGAACAAAAAGTGATTTATAAAAAAACCGATTTAGCTGCTGGTTATTCACCTATTACTAAAAAAAATCTCATTGATGGAATGTCAATTTCTGAACTATGTGAAGCGGCTATTACTTACAGTGATAGTACTGCGATGAATATTCTGGTAGAAAAACTCGGTGGCCCTAAAGAAATTACCTCATTTGCTCGCTCCATTGGCAATAATACATTTCGACTTGATCGTTTGGAGCCTAAATTGAATTCCGCGATACCCGGTGACTTACGTGATACATCCACCCCCGCTGCGATGGAAAGAAGTCTACAACTTCTGGCTTTCGACAAAATTTTAGCAGTACCTCAACAGATAAAATTGAAAAAATGGCTAAAAAGTAATACTACAGGAAACTTACGAATTCGAGCTGGACTACCAAAAGACTGGGTTGTTGGTGATAAAACTGGAAGTGGAAAATATGGTACAACCAATGATATCGGTATAATATGGCCGCCAAAATGTTCTCCCATTATTATAGCCATATATTTTACACAAACTAAAAAAGATGCAGCTCCGCGCGATGATGTGATTGCCTCAGCTACACAGATAATACTAAATAATTTTGCGCATACAGATCGATGCCTTAGGCTTGCTGCTTAATTTATAGATTATTGAAAAATTAAACAATCAATATTTTGACTGTGGAAATTAATTAAGATTATTTTTCTTTTTTTCGAGGGCGTTTCCAATTTTCGAGAGTGTGTGTTTCTGCCCGGCTTAAGGTTAATTTTCCGGCAGGGACGTCTTTATTTAAGGTAGATCCAGCACCTATCGTTGCGCCTTTTTGTATGCGTATGGGTGCTATTAAAGCTGTATTAGAACCGACAAACACATCGTCTTCTATTTGTGTTTCATGTTTAACTGCTCCGTCGTAATTGCACGTAATGGTACCCGCGCCAATATTAACATTTTTACCTATATTTGCATCACCGATGTAACTTAAATGATTAATTTTTGTTTCTTGTTCTATGTGGCTTTTTTTAACTTCAACAAAATTTCCAATATGAACTTTATTTTTGAGAACCGAACCAGGCCGAATACGTGCAAAAGGACCAATAATACAATTATCTCCAATAATTGCACCTTCAATTAAGCTATAAGGCTTAATTTCAACATTTTTCCCAATTTTGACATCTTTTAAGATTGTATGTGACCCTATCATGCTATTAGCGCCTATAGTATTTTCTCCTTCCAAAATAACATCTACATCGATAACTACGTCCTTTTCTACTGTTATTTGTCCACGTAAATCAAATCGCTCTGGATCGCGTAACGTAACTCCCGCTAACATAAGTTTTTCAGCTGCTTGCTGTTGAAAATAACGTTCAAGCTTTGCTAGTTGCACACGATCATTGACGCCTTGCATTTCGCCATCAATATCTGAAGATACCGTTACTATTTCTATCTTTTCATCCACAGCCATGGTAATAATATCCGTTAAATAATATTCGCCTTGAGCATTCATTTTTTTAATTTTAGGTAACCAATGCTTTAATAGTTTTACTGGCACATAAAAAATACCACTATTAACCTCCTGAATTTTTTTTTGCTCTGCGCTCGCATCTTTTTCTTCAACGATTTGAATAATCTTTCCTTGTTGATCCCGTAAAATCCGTCCTAAACCAAAAGGTTGTTGTGTCGTTAATGTAACTAAACCAATTTGATGAGTTTCAGTAGCATCAATTAATTTTTGTAAAGTAGCTAAACTGACTAAGGGCGTATCACCTAGCAAAATAAGTATACGACTCTCATCTGATTTAATTGCTGGAATAGCTTGAGCAACTGCATGACCCGTACCTAATAATTCAGTTTGCTTTACCCAATTAACCGCTAAATGACCCAAACATTTAGGGACTTGACCACCACCATTCCCATAAACCACATAAACAGCATGGGGTTGCAAACCTTTAACTGTTTCAACTATATATTGTAACAAAGGCTTACCAGCCAACATATGCAATACTTTAGGTAAAGTAGAATGCATACGCTTTCCATGACCTGCGGCTAAAATGATGACATCAAGTAATTTCATATTTCAAAACTGGCCTCTCCAAATCATCACTTCTTCAGATTATTACTATTCTTTTGAGCTAAAAGAATTAAATTCTGCCGGTAAGTTTTTTCTTTAATTTAGATATGACTTGTAATTGAGCAACTGCCTGCGCTAATTCTGCTGTTGCCTTTGCATAATCGATATCAGCTTGTTTATCACTTAATATCCTCTCTGCATGCTCCTTGGCTTCTAGTGCGGCCAATTCATCTAAGTCGGCAGCTCGTATAGCCGTATCGGCTAATATACTAACGAGTTGTGGTTGAACTTCCAAAATACCACCAGAAATATAAAGTATTTCATCTTCCCCATCTGGTTTTACAATGCGCACTGGCCCTGGCTTTAATGCCGTTAATAGTTGCGTGTGGCCTGGATAGATACCCAGCTCACCCAATAAACCAGTAACGACTATATGCGTTGCTTCACCTGAAAAAATTGCATCTTCTGCACTAACAACCTCAATCTGCATGGTTTTGGTCATAATATTTCTCTAGCCCTACAAAGCTTTTGCTTTAGCATCTACTTCATCTATACTTCCAACCATATAAAATGCTTGCTCTGGCAAATCATCAAATTCACCATTCAAAATAGCTTTAAAACCACGGATTGTTTCTTTGAGGCTGACATATTTACCGGGAGACCCAGTGAATATTTCGGCAACAAAGAAAGGTTGAGATAAAAACCGCTGTATCTTTCTGGCACGCATAACAGTCAATTTATCTTGTTCTGATAATTCATCCATACCTAGAATAGCAATAATATCTTTTAGCTCTTTATAGCGCTGTAAAGTTTTTTGTACCGCACGCGCTACATCATAATGCTCTTGACCAACAATCAACGGATCAAGTTGACGACTGTTAGAATCTAAAGGATCGATGGCCGGGTAAATACCCAGTTCAGCAATTTGACGGGATAATACGACCGTAGCATCTAGATGCGCAAAAGTAGTTGCCGGCGAAGGATCGGTAAGATCATCCGCTGGAACATAAACAGCTTGGATAGAAGTAATAGAACCTGTTTTAGTTGATGTAATACGTTCTTGTAAAGCGCCCATTTCTGCCGCCAACGTAGGCTGATAACCCACAGCAGAAGGCATACGCCCTAATAACGCAGAAACTTCGACACCTGCCAATGTGTAACGATAGATATTATCGATAAATAGCAATACGTCTCGACCTTCATCCCGAAAATGTTCTGCTACTGTCAAACCGGTTAAAGCAACTCGCAGACGGTTACCTGGCGGTTCATTCATTTGCCCATAGACTAATGACACTTTATCTAAAACATTAGATTCTTTCATCTCATGATAAAAATCATTACCTTCCCGCGTTCGCTCACCAACACCTGCAAATACTGAGTAACCACTATGCTCAATAGCAATATTACGTATTAATTCCATCATATTAACGGTTTTACCGACTCCAGCACCGCCAAATAAACCTACTTTCCCACCTTTGGCAAAAGGACATAATAAATCAATAACTTTAATTCCAGTTTCTAATAATTGCTCATTGGCAGCTTGTTCTGCAAAACTAGGTGGTTTGCGATGAATAGGTAAACGGATTTTCTCATTAATAGGGCCTGCCTCATCAATGGGTCTACCTAATACATCCATAATTCTACCTAAAGTCTGTTTCCCAACAGGTACACTAATAGGCGCTTCGGTGTTAGTTACCTTTGTGCCTCGCTGCAAACCATCGCTAGTACCCATCGCAATGGTCCGCACAATACCATCACCTAACTGTTGCTGGACCTCAAGCACTAAATCATGGTCATGAACCATTAAGGCATCATAAACTTTAGGAACCGCTTCTCTTGGGAATTCAACGTCGATAACAGCGCCGATAATTTCGACTATATGTCCGATGGGGTTCATTGTTTTCATAACGTTACTCTTCATTATTTATTTCATGTAAGGTTAAATCTAGACGGCTTCCGCGCCGGCAACTATTTCTGCTAATTCCTTCGTAATCGCTGCCTGGCGGGCTTTATTGTATGCTAATTGCAAGTCGCTAATTAATTCGCCCGCATTATCCGTCGCGCTTTTCATGGCTACCATCCTTGCTGCTTGTTCACAAGCAGTATTTTCTACAACGCCTTGATAGACTTGTGATTCTATATAACGGGTAAGAACCAATTCTAACAAAGGCTTAGCATCAGGTTCATAGAGATAGTCCCAGCGATAATTAAGCTCTGATTTTTCAGAAGGTAAAATGGGTAATAAAGATAAGGCGTGTGCTTTTTGGGTCATTGTATTAATAAATTCGTTATATAAAATAGTGACGCTATCTAATTCGCCTTGCTTATAAGCATCTAATAAAACTTTAATAACCCCAATTAAATCTTGTAACTGTGGTGCATCTCCTAAATGGCTGGCATGTGCGACCACATGACCACCGACGCGTTTAAAAAAAGCTTCGCCCTTTCCACCGATAATAGCCAAATCTACATCTATTCCTTTAGATTGGCACACTCGAAATTCCTGCAAAACCAATTTTAGTAAATTGGTATTCAGTCCACCGCACAGCCCTTTGTCAGTAGTAATGACAAGAAAACCAGCCCGTTTTATATCCCTTACTTGTAAATAAGGGTGTTGATATTCCGCATGACTACTTGCGACATGATAGATTAAATCTAACATTTTATGCGCATAAGGTCGCGAAAGCGTCATACGTTCTTGAGCTTTTCGCATTTTACTAGCAGCCACCATTTCCATAGCCCGCGTTATCTTCTGCGTGCCTTTAATACTAGCAATTTTACCGCGTATCTCTTGCGCAAAACTCATCAGCTCACCAAGTTTGTGTCATTTTAAAGGCAGTAATTGCTGTAGCTAACTCTTTAGCTATCACTTCGTTATAATCACCTTTTTGGTTAATTTTTTCCAAACAAGTTGCCTGCTCTGAATGCATATAAGCTAATAATCCTTCAGCAAATGCAACAATCTTAGTCAGCTCTATATCATCTAAATAACCTTTATCGGTAGCAAACAATAGCACGGCCATTTCTGCAACACTTAAAGGGTCATATTGTTTTTGTTTTAAAATTTCAGTAACACGTTGACCTCTCTCAAGTTGCTTACGTGTCGCCTCATCTAAATCTGACATAAACTGAGAGAAAGCAGCCAATTCGCGATATTGAGCCAAGCTTAATCGAACACCACCGCCCAATTTCTTTATAATCTTAGTTTGAGCTGCAGAACCCACCCGTGAAACAGATAAACCCGCATTAATTGCTGGACGTATGCCCGCGTTAAATAAATCCGTTTCTAAAAAGATTTGACCATCAGTAATTGAGATAACGTTGGTTGGAACGAAAGCAGATACATCCCCAGCTTGAGTTTCGATAATAGGCAATGCCGTTAACGAGCCCGTTTTCCCTCTAACACTTCCATTGGTAGCCTTTTCAACAAAGGCCTCATTAACTCTTGCAGCACGTTCGAGCAAACGTGAATGTAAATAAAATATATCACCTGGATAAGCTTCTCGCCCCGGAGGACGTCGCAACAACAAAGATATTTGACGATATGCCCAAGCTTGCTTCGTCAAATCATCATAAATAATAAGCGCATCTTCACCTTGATCACGAAAATATTCGCCCATCGCACATCCCGCATAAGGCGCAATAAACTGTAATGACGCTGAATCAGCAGCGCTCGCTGATACGATAATGGTATGTTTTAAAGCATCTTGTTCTTGTAATTTTCGCACTACAGCTGCAATGGATGACGCTTTTTGACCTATTGCAACATAAATACATTTTATGCCCGTATCCTTTTGGTTAATAATCGCATCGATTGCCAGCGCTGTTTTTCCGGTTTGCCTATCGCCAATTATTAATTCGCGCTGTCCACGACCTATGGGGACCATGCTATCGATAGCTAGTATGCCCGTTTGTAATGGCTGTGAAACGCCTTGACGCCAAATAACACCCGGTGCAACTTGCTCGATAGGCGCATTTTTTTCAGTCTCTATAGGACCCCGACCGTCAATGGGATGTCCTAAAGCATTAACCACACGGCCCAACAAGGCTTCACCCACCGGTACCTCAAGAATACGTCCGGTACATTTAACTGTTTGGCCTTCACTTAATCCTTCGTAATCACCTAAAACAACAGCGCCTACCGAATCGCGCTCGAGGTTTAAAGCCAAACCATAACATTGGGGTGAAAATTCTATCATTTCTCCCAACATGACATCATTCAAACCATAGATACGCACAATACCATCACGAAGACTGACGATACTTCCTTCTGTACGCGTTTCTGCAGAAACATCAAATTTCTGGATGCGTTCTTTGATTAATTCATTAATTTCAGATGTGGTTAATTGTTGCATTTGACTATACTGCCTCTTAATTCACTAATGTTGCACGTAAACGTTCTAATTTGCCACGTACAGAATCATCGATGACTAAATCTCCGACGCGAATGACCAATCCACCTAATAAACTTTTATCAGTATGGCATACTAATTTTATATGACTTTGAAAACGCTCCGATAATACTTTCTCTAAAGCTTCCTCTTCCATTTTAGTTAAAACCACGGCGGAAATAATATAAGCCGTAACTTCCTTGGCTAACTCAGCCTTATATCCTTCTATTAAACCTTCAACTTTTGGAAGCACTAATAATCGTTGGTTTACTGCCATCAGTTTCAGAAAATTCTTTCCAGAGGGAAAAATTACTGTTTTGCAGAATTCCAACAAACACTCATACGCCACCATTTTATCGATACATGGATTTTTTAGTAAATTTTGCATCGATTTTTCATTAATAATTCTTACTGCCTGCTTGAGTAAAGCAGACCAAGCATCCATGTTATTTTTATCTAAGGCACAAGCAAATGCCGCTCGTGCGTAAGGTCTTGCAATGGAGGTGAAATCAGCCATCAAATTTCTTCCAAAGACTGTTTAACGAGTGCATGTTGAGCTACGCTGTCAAGTGATTGTGCCAAAATTTTCTCGGTGGTCGTAATAACCAAATTAGCCACTTCTGCACGTAATTTCTGTTGCGCAGTCTGCCATTCTTGTTGAATGTCAGCTCGAGCGATAGCTAATAAACGTTCGTTTTCTACTCTTATTTGCTGCTTAGACTCTTCAGACATTTGATTAGCGCGTTTACTCGCCTGTTCAATAATTTCAGCCGCTTGTTGCTTTGCCTCCTGTAAAAACTCATCTGCTTTTAATTGAGCCAATTCTAAAG
The DNA here is from genome assembly GCF_964031245.1 of Rickettsiella endosymbiont of Miltochrista miniata. NCBI lineage: Bacteria > Pseudomonadati > Pseudomonadota > Gammaproteobacteria > Legionellales > Coxiellaceae > Rickettsiella > Rickettsiella endosymbiont of Miltochrista miniata. Next base: position 29,020 of record NZ_OZ035017.1, on the reverse strand, counting down.
CTTGTTGGCCTCGCTCAGCAGCAGCTAAACCATCAGCAATGCGTTGTTCTCGCTCTTTCATTACTTTTAGTATGGGCGGCCATACAAATTTCATGGTAAACCACACGAAAACAGAAAATGTAATTAACTGGCCTAATAAGGTTATATTAATTTCCACGACGATTTCTCAACTTTGTTATACTCTTCGCACTTGAACTTTTGCCTGCGTTGCCGCTCGACTCGCAATCCTCATGTATCTTGAATACACTGCGGTTGCTCACTTTCGCGGCGCCTTGCCAAAAATCCAATTGCTGTGAGTATGTTATCATTTAACCCGTTACTGGTTTAGAAACTAGCTTTAAAACTTCGCCTAAAAAGGGATTTTTAGCAAAAATTAAATAAAGCCCCATTACGATAGAAATAGCGGCAAATGCATCGACTAATCCAGCCATCAAAAACATTCGCAACATCAGCATGGGTGTTAACTCAGGCTGGCGAGCTACTCCTTCTAAAAATTTTCCACCTAAAATACCAAAGCCAATCGCAGTCCCTAGTGCGGCTAAGCCTACTAATAAAGCCGCTGCAATGGCCGTTAAACCTTGTACATTAGCAACTACTTGCGCAACTTCTAACATCTTCATTTCCTCTCTTTTATTAATAAATAATTAATGTGTTTGTTCTTGGCCATGTGTCTCATGCGCCATACTTAAGTAAACTATAGTTAGCATCATAAAGATAAACGCTTGAATCGCAATAATTAAAATATGGAACACCGCCCAGACACCACCAAAAGTCCACTGTATCCACCATGGCAGTAACGCCACCAAAATAAAAATTAATTCTCCGGCAAATAAGTTTCCGAATAACCGTAACGATAAAGAAATAGGTCGTACAAATTCTTCTAATAACCGGAAAACAATATTGATGGGGAAGAGATAAGGACCAAATGGGGCAACCAGCATTTCTTTACTGAGTCCCTTCACACCTTTAATTTTCAAGTTATAGTAAATGATTAAAATAAAGACCGCAATTGACATTCCGAATGTCGTATTTGGATCAGCAGTCGGCACGGATCGAAAATGACTGACACCAAACAAAGATAATACTGTCGGCAATAGATCAACCGGCAGTAAATCCATAAAATTCATTAAGAATACCCAGACAAAAATTGTCAGCGCTAAAGGTGCAATCAATTGGCTAACGCCGTGAAAAGACTCTTTTACGGTTTTATCTACAAATTCAACGAGAATTTCAACAAAATTTTGTATTTTACCTGGGACGCCACTATTTACTGTTGCGGCCACCCAGCGAAATAAAATTAAAAATCCTATGCCCAATACAGCAGATAGGAAAAAGGTATCGAGATTTAAATTCCAAAAACTTCCCTCACCCGAGAAACTTAAGGTTTTCAGGTTAAAGCTAAGATGTTCAAGGTGATGTTGAACATAATTTGCTGAGGTTTCGTTGCTCACAGTAAACCTTCCCTGCTTTTCATTATTAGCAATAGCCAAAATACTAGCTGGGAAGCCAAATAGGCCAGCAGCAAGATCGGAACATTGACTGATAACACCTTAATCACCATGATAAAAAAAATTCCACTGAAGAATAATTTTATTAATTCTGCTCGATAAAAAATATTGAGTAAGTCTCTTCCCTGCACCTGCCCTAAACGACGCATTACTTTGAACACAAAATAACAGTTGGGCAGTAGCCATAAGACGACACCCAGCGCGAGGGATTTAATAGCCTGCCCGTCCTGATATACTTTCCCTAAAAAGACTACTATCCCTAGAACAGCAAATGCCATGAGACTCGCCTGACACATTTTTTGAATTACCTTACCAGGTAATTGGGCAAGCCTACTAAAAGTCATTCTAAGCCACCCCGCGACTTATAAATTGTCGGACAGTATAATAAGCACAACCCCTTTATGCAATGCCAATAAATAATGAATTTTGCCTTTATCTCAGTTCGATTTGAGCTTTACTCATACTTAAATTTTCTGGTAGCTAAAAGGGGCACTAAAATCCACAGCAAGTGTGGAAAAAGACTTAAAGTTAACCCTTCTCTTCTAACAAGTCTCTTCCAGGCTAAGTCAGGAATAAAGTAAGACCTAAATTAATTGGAAATTCGGTGGATATTAAGATCGGTAACTTTACTAGAAATTACCTACGTTGTTCTATATAGTGTTAGGCATTTACAAAATGCATGTAAGATTCATTTAGCTTTTACACGTCAGAAAAATGTAAGGAGCAATATCATGGCCACTCACGAGCTTGAAGGAACTATTCAACGATTAACGGTACCAGGAAAAGGAATCTTGGCAGCGGACGAAAGTCAAGCCACTATTAGTAAGCGATTTGCTGTTTTACATCTAGAGTCAACCGTAGAGAATCGTCGTAATTATCGCGAACTACTTTTTACTACACCTGGTATTGAAGCATTTATCAATGGCGTTATTCTCCACGAAGAAACTTTAGCGCAAAAAACTAAAGAGGGATTGCTATTCCCCGACTACCTAGATAATGAAGGTATTGTTCCTGGAATAAAGGTTGATAAAGGCCTTATTCCCTTAAATGCCGAAGAAAAAATAACTCAAGGCCTAGATGGTCTAGCAGAACGTCTATTAACTTATAAAAATCTTGGTGCTTGTTTTGCTAAATGGAGAGCTGTTTTTTCCATATCTGATGTCTTACCTTCTTCTTTAGCCATAATAGCTAATTCTCAAGCTTTAGCCCGTTATGCGTCTATTTGTCAAAGCAATGGAATGGTACCTATTGTAGAACCTGAGTTGTTAATAGATGGGGATCACAGTTTAGTCCGCTGTGCTGAAGCAACAGAAGCCGTTCTTCATACTGTATTTGAAGAACTCCATAAGCATCGCGTAGTACTCGAATGTATGATACTAAAACCCAGTATGGTTATTGCCGGTAATCAATATACGCCTCAGCCTAATATCGCTGAAGTTGCCGCTGCAACTTTAAAAATATTACGCCAAACCGTTCCTGCGGCGGTGGCTAGCATTAATTTTCTTTCCGGAGGCCAAACGCCAGAAACTGCTACCGCTCATTTAAACACGATGAACAAACTACAACCTTCACGTCATCCTTGGCGTCTGAGTTTTTCATATGGCCGCGCATTACAGGAACCCGCATTAAAAGCATGGAATGGTAAAGCTCATAATGTGAAAGCAGCTCAACGTGCTTTTTATAAACGTGCAAGGCTTAATGCAGCTGCATGCAAAGGGCAATATCAGTCGAGCATGGAAACCGAAGAAAAAGAGGCGGAGACAAACTTTGCTTAACGCATTTTAACCATAAAAATTACCATTTGCGCATAGGTGCTAAGATTTATAAATATATACTCACAGCAATGGGGTTTTTGGCAAGGCGGCGCGAGAATGAAGCAACCGGAATGTATTTAAGATACATGAGGATTGCGAATTGAGCGTCAACACAGGCAAAAATTCAAGTGCGAAGAGTATAATTCTTTTTAACTTTCTTTTTGGCTTCTCGACATGCGTCCATGCAGATTTTTTTGATAACTCAACAATGGCCCTTGAAGAACGTATTGCTCCGATAGGGAAAATAAAACTAGCTACATCTGAAGAAATAGACCAATCACCCTTAACAGCTACTCATAAAGACATTCATTTGGGTAAAACCATATTTGAAAGCAAATGTGTTTTGTGCCATAAAAAAGGCATAGCGGGTGCCCCACGTTTAGGCAATCAGTCAGATTGGGCTCCACGGATAAAAAAAAATTTTTCCGTCCTATTAAAACACGCAACAACAGGCTATCGAGCTATGCCTCCAAAAGGAGCATGTTTAGAATGTTCAATATCAGATCTAGAAACGGCTATCCACTATATGTTGGAACAACTGCCCATCAATATTCACAGCAATTGATTTTGATTCATTGCACTTAAAAAAATTTCGCTCTTTCAAGCACAATGAATACTTTTCATGCTATTGGATATATTTTAGTTAGTTTACTCCTTTTTTAATAGACATCTTACTTAAACTGCTTTATAGACTCGATTTCATTGTATTAAACAGTTATTTTTTCCCGATTTTGGTCCACGATCCTTTTACTTATCCCTTTGATTTTTATTAAATCATCAATGGACTTAAAAGGTCCGTGCTCATTACGATAAGCAAGAATTGCCTTTGCACGTTTTATACCTATCCCCTTCAATTCTGCTGCTAAGGTTTCTCCATCGGCTGTATTAATATTAACAAGTGCTGAGACGGGATTAGATATAGTTTTTGCTGGGGAAGCAGTTGAAACTGTATTATTATGCGAAATAAAAGGGCTGGTAGTTGCTAAAACTGGGGTAGCTATAACTGATGCTAACAAGATCGCAAATAATGAAGAATAAATATCCATAAAACAAAACTCCTTTTTAAAATTTTTATATCGGAATTTATATTTTATGGATAAAAAATGAATGAATCAATGAATTAAACGGTAATATTTTTATGCATATCAGAAAGATAAGCTTTTACTCCATTTGCAACATTGCGAAACGTTCCTTGATAACCCGCATGACGCAATTTTGAAAGATCCGCTTGAGTAAAGCTTTGATAACATTCTCGTAAATATTCTGGAAATGGAATATAACGAATTTCCCCATACCCATAAAAATTAATAACCGCTTTAGCTAAGGCATTAAAGCTCTCGCAATTTCCAGTTCCTGCATTAAAAATTCCACTTTTTTTTGACTTTAAAAACCAGAGATTAACCGCCACCGCATCGTCAACATAGATAAAATCTCTCAGTTGTTCACCATTGGTATAGCCATCTGTTCCTTCAAATAAATTTATAATACCGGTATTTTTGAGCTGTTTATCCGCGTGCCATACCACGCTGGCCATAGAACCTTTATGCTTTTCGTTAGGCCCATAAACATTAAAATAACGCAAACCTACAACCTGACTCTTTATTTCACTAAAAATACTTCTTACATACTGGTCAAATAAGTATTTAGAATAAGCGTAAACGTTCACCGGTTTTTCATAGACTAATTCTTCTTTGAAAACAGTTCCTAAACCATAAACAGCAGCACTTGAAGCATAAATGAAAGGAATCTTCCAAGCCAAACAGTAATTTAATACACTTTTAGAATATTCATAGTTGTTGTTCATCATATATCGCCCATTCCATTCCGTAGTCATAGAGCAGGCACCTTGATGAAAAACAGCTTTTAACTTAGGAAAAAACTTATTTTGCTTAATTTTTTCTAGGAATTCATTTTGATCCAAATAATCAGCAACCGAACAGTCCGCAATATTTCTGAACTTAATTCCATCCGTCAGATCGTCAACAACTATAATCGGCATATCTGGATATACATTATTAAGTTGTTTTACTAAATTGCTACCAATAAAACCTGCCCCGCCTGTAACGATAATCATGAAGATTCCTTTTCTTGTTCTTGAATTTTAGAAATTATCGCACTAGTCGAGCAACCTTCTACAAAATTTATTAATCTAATTTGGCCACCATATTCTTGTATTGCGTTTGCCTCAGAAAGCTCATGCACTTGGTAATCACTTCCCTTTACCCAAATATCTGGCAATAACAGCTTAATAAGACGTTCTGGAGTTGCTTCACTAAAAGGGATCACCCAATCTACAACACTTAATCCTGCTAATACCGCCATTCGATTGGCTAAATTGTTTATCGGTCTTCCTAAACCTTTCAATTTTGACACGGAATCATCGTCATTAACCGCTATAATTAATCGATCGCCCAAACGTTTAGCTTGTTCTAAATAAGCAACATGACCCGCATGTAAAATATCGAAACAGCCGCCTGTCATCACTATCTGTTCATCGTGTGCTTTCGCATCTTCAACGATTGTTTTAAGTTCCGCTTCTGACAAAATTCCACGATGAGATGAGAGTTGCTGAATTTGTATCGCTCGTCTTAGTTCTGCTGGGCTGACAGTAGCTGCACCCAGTTTTCCAACGACAATGCCCGCTGCAATATTGGCAAGCTGTGCAGACTGGACTAAATCTGCTTGAGCGGCATAAGTTAACGCTAAACAAGCGATCGCTGTATCACCGGCGCCCGTAACGTCATAAACTTGCTTGGCATAAGCCGGTAAATATACTTCCGGCCGATCTTTTTGAATTAATGTCATTCCTTGTTCACCGCGTGTCACCAGTACAGCTTGGAAATTATGCTTTTCTAAAAGCTGCGTACCCTTTCGTAACAAAGAATGTTCGCTGTCACATCTATCGACTACTACTTCAAATTCTTTCCGGTTAGGCGTTAATACTGTTGCGCCTTGATAAATATTAAAATCATTACTCTTAGGGTCAACGAACACAGGCTTTCCTGCTTTTCGAGCTGACTGAATTAATTCTTGAGCATAAGCCAAGCATCCTTTGGCATAATCAGAAAGTATAACCACATCACAATATTTAAGTCTTTGATCAAATAATTGTTTTAGATGTGTATAATCAATTTGATAAGGTTTCTCTTCGAAATCCAGTCGTATCAATTGCTGATGCAAACTGAGTATGCGCAACTTAGTCACGGTCCGTGATTGTGGTATTTTGTGTAAATAACAATTGACGCTAGCCTGACTTAGTTTTTTCTCAAGTATGTCTCCTTCATTATCATCTCCACAAAAACTAAGTAAATCAACTTGCGCGCCGAGTGCAGCTATATTTAAAGCGACATTACCCGCACCCCCTGGACGTTCTTCAAGTTTTTGTATATGCACTATCGGTACAGGCGCTTCTGGAGAAATTCTGGATGTATCGCCAGACCAATATCGATCCAACATCACATCACCTACAACCAAAGCGCGGATAGATTGAAATGAGGGAACTTGTATTTTCATTGGACCTCTTGCAGAATCTTCTTCTTACATTTTTAACTTTTAAGTAACCAGCCACTATAAAAAAACATGCTATAAAGCACACATGCAGCTTCTCAAGTATTTGTTTAAGTTTTAAACAAATACTTGTTTCGAGCAGATCGCTCAAAAAAGCATATAGAGACAGCCGCTTAGTTTATGCGATAATACTAGCCAGAGTCCATTTTTACACATTTTTTCCTTTATTAAAGGTACCTTCGTTATGAGTGATGCAAGTAATGCTCGAGAAAAAGCCCTTAAAATGGCAATAAGCCAAATTAAAAAACAACACGGAGAAGGTGCGGTAATGCGTCTAGGCGATTCTAGTCAGGTTCCTGTAGATATAATTTCTACGGGTTCTTTAGGTTTAGATATTGCCTTAGGGATAGGTGGGTTACCACGCGGGCGCATCATCGAAATCTATGGGCCTGAATCCTCTGGTAAAACGACACTTGCCTTACAAACTATTGCCGAGTGTCAAAAAATGGGGGGGAGAGGGGTCGCGGGGGTCGCAGCATTTGTTGACGCAGAACACGCTCTGGACCCTATTTACGCCACCAAATTAGGGGTGAAGACGGCCGATCTTCTAGTTTCTCAGCCTGATACGGGAGAGCAAGCACTGGAAATTGTTGATATGTTAGTCCGCTCCAATGCCGTCGATATTATTGTAGTCGACTCCGTTGCCGCACTGACTCCTCGCGCCGAAATTGAAGGAGAAATGGGTGATTCGCACATGGGCTTACAAGCACGTCTAATGTCTCAAGCATTACGTAAACTGGCAGGAAATATTAAGCGCTCAAATACGCTAGTTATCTTTATTAACCAAATCCGCATGAAAATTGGGGTTATGTTTGGCAACCCTGAAACAACAACGGGCGGCAACGCGCTAAAGTTTTATGCGTCGGTACGTCTTGATATCCGGCGCACCGGATCCATCAAGAAAGGTGATGAAGTCATAGGTAATGAAACTCGGGTCAAAGTAGTAAAAAACAAAGTTGCTCCTCCATTTAGACAAGCTGAGTTTGAAATTCTTTATAATCAAGGGATTTGTCACATGGGAGAAATTGTTGATCTCGGTGTAACACATGGATTAATCGATAAAGCTGGGGCCTGGTATAGCTATCAAGGTGAACGTATTGGTCAAGGAAAAGATAATGTAAAGCAATTCTTGAAAGATCGTACGGAAATTTGTCAAAAAATAGAAGCGGAAATTCGAAAAAACTTACTCAACAAGTCAACTGAAAATGGCCTGCCTGAAGTACCCGAACTGGAGACCGAAATTATTGAATAAGTATTAGAGCGCTATTAATGTTACATAATGTTCAGGTTTTAGAAATTGATAAAAAAATCCGCCAAATTGCCTTAGACCACTTAGCGAGACGAGAACATACTCGCTTTACGCTTCGAGAAAAATTGATGCAAAAAGGATTTTCGCATCAATCGGTGGAGGCTGTGTTAGATATTTTAATTCAACAAGGACTTTTAAACGAAGAACGTTTTTGTGAAGCTTTTATTCAAAAACGTATAAGACAAGGATATGGACCGATAAGAATCACTGCTGAATGTCATCAATATGGAATAAATAATGATATTATTTTTTCTCAACTTCCCCAAGACGAAGAGTTTTGGTTAGCGGCCATTCAGAAGATACTACAGAAAAAGTTCCGGCCTAGTCATCTACCAAAAGAACAATTACGTCAAATACGCTACCTTCAATATCGTGGTTTTAAACTTGACCAGATAAAAACATCGCATAAAATTTATCTTCATCAGACAAAATAAACTCAGCTTTTCGGAAACATGATAGTAACATGAAAAAATATATTAAAAATAATCCTTCCTTGGTCAATCTACCCTTTACAACCTTATTGTTATTAATTTCATTTGCCTCGGTAAATGCAGTACTATTTACCCCTGGCTTGCCCAATATAGCTCATTATTTTTCTATAAGTAATAGTGCTGCTCAGCAAACTATCACTTGGTTTTTAATTGGATATGCAATAGGCCAACTGATATACGGGCCTTTTGCCAATCGTTTCGGTAGAAAACCAGTGCTTTATGCAGGGATTTCCCTACAAATTTTCAGCAGCATACTCTGTGTATTCTCCGGACTGACACAAAGTTTTCCCTTGCTTATTGTTGGCCGTTTTTTATTAGCCATCGGATCAGGAGTCGGTTTAATAATAACTTTTACTTTGGTGAGTGAAACTTTCGAACCTAGAATTGCCACGCAAAAAATATCTTATTTAATGTTGGCGTTTGCTATTACACCAGGATTAAGTATTGCTTTAGGAGGCATTTTAAATACACATTATGGATGGATGAGTTGTTTTTATTTGAGTGCAATTTACGGGTTAGCATTACTTTTTTTGGTTCCTACTTTGACTGAAACTAAAACGACATTAGATCTCGATGCGTTAAAAACTAAGCCCTTGATACGAGGCTATCTTACCCAATTTAAAAATACCCAATTATTTCTAGGTGGTTTATTAATGGGTGCTGCTAGTTGCTTCATATATGTTTTTGCGACACTAGCCCCTTTTATAGCCATCAATTTATTAGACATGAACAGCACCCAATATGGCATTGCGAATCTTATACCCACTATAGGTTTAGTAATTGGTTCATTATTATCGGCTAGTTATGGAAAAAAACATTCATCCATAGAAGGGGTTAAATTAGGAATTTTTATCAGTGGTTGCTCCATCATAATAATGACTTTCGCAACCTATCTACATGCAGGCCCCCTGCTTACATTATTTTTTCCCACCATGTTAATTTTTTTAAGCTTATCCCTTATTTATTCAAATGCTTCAACACTTGCAATGCTTAATAATCCAGATAAAGCGGGAGCTTCAGCTGTCATGAGTTTTATAAATATGGGTTTTGTTACTTTGATAGTAATAAGTCTAAGCTTATTCGATACAACTGCTTCCTTACTCCCTATCACTTATATTTTTATAATCTGTCTAATTTTTACAATTTATAAATTTTTTAATTTAAAAAATGCTGGAACATAATATATTTTATTTCTAAATTTAATCTTTTTTAAAAAAATAGGTAAATATAAAATCCTTAGGAACATATGATGACCACCTTACCAAAATTTACTGAAATTAATCCGAAGAACATAGTCGGTGATTTAGACGCTTTACTAGCCAACAATCGATCCGAATTAGCTAAATTATTAGCTGAGGTCACACCTCTTGATTGGAGTTTTATTCAGAAATTAGATGATTTGGATGATCGACTCCAACATTTTTGGTCTCCTATCAATCACCTCTATGCTGTCAAACAAACCCCTGGACTAAGATATGCTTATAACGAATGTCTTCCCAAACTAAGTACCTATAGTTCTGAATTAAGTCAAAATCAAGCTCTCTATCAATCCATTAAAAATTTGGCTAATAGTGATTATCAATTCAATTATGCACAAGAAAAATGTCTACATAATGAATTACGAGATTTTCATTTGGGTGGTGTCGATCTCCCCAAAACTCAACAAAAAAGATATCTGGACATTCAAACACAGTTGTCTCAACTATCGAATCAATTTGAAGAAAATTTACTCGATGCTACATCAGATTGGTCAAAATACATTAGTGATAAATCCGAACTAAAAGGGGTTCCTGCTTATGTTATCGCAAATGCCGAAAAAGCTGCAAAAGAAAAAAATATAAGCGGTTATTTAATTACTCTAGATTATCCCTCCTATTTTCCAATAATAACCTATGCAGATAATCGTGACCTACGTGAAGCTATATATAAAGCGCACATTACACGCGCTTCCGAGCTCAGTAATCTAGCTCTTGATAATAGCAAAGTTATGTTCAATATACTTAATTTACGCCATGAGTTGAGCCAAATATTGGGTTTCAAAAATTATGCTCAGAAAAGTTTAGCTTCGAATAAAATGGCAAAAAATCCTGAAGAAGTGCTCGAATTTTTAGAGGAATTACTTGCTTATACGCAGCCTAAAGCAAAAGAGGAGTGGAAAGAACTTTCTGGTTTTGCCCAATCCCAGGATCTAATTGATACTTTACAGCCCTGGGATATTTTGTATTATCGCGAGAAATTACAAGAAAAAAAATTTGGTATTTGTGATGATACCCTACGCTGTTATTTTCCCGTAGATAAAGTACTTTTAGGCCTTTTTAAGTTAATAGAACGTTTATTTGGTATGCAAATCAAAGAAATTAAAGACATTGAGGTTTGGGATCCCGAGGTTCGTTTTTTCTCAATCACAGATAGTGAGCAACAATTACGAGGACAGTTTTATTTAGATCTTTATGCAAGGCCTGAAAAGCGTGAAGGGGCTTGGATGGATGATTATCAATCCCGACGCTATTTAAGTAATGGTGCTATTCAAACACCTATTGCTTTTTTAACCTGTAATTTCTCTCCACCCATTGACTCCATAGAAACTCTCTTGTTGACACATGAAGAAGTTTTAACTTTATTTCATGAATTTGGCCATGGGTTACAACATATGTTGACTGTCATTGATTACTCCGCTATTTCAGGTATTAATGGCGTTGCTTGGGATGCGGTAGAATTTCCAAGTCAGTTTTTAGAATATTTTGTTTGGGAAAAATCAGTTCTGGATCAAATAAGTAGCCATTATAAAACCGGTAAGACTTTACCTGACACACTGATTAACAAAATGCGTAAAGCTAAAAATTTCCAGGCTGGCCTCCAATTATTAAAGCAGTTAGAGCTATCCTTATTTGATTTTCGTGTCCATATAGAATTTGATCCAGCAAAGGGCTATGAACAAATTCAAGACTTACTCGATTCAATACGTAAACAAATTGACATAATCCCCGTAGCTTCATTCAATCGATTTCAGCATGGATTTTCGCATATCTTTGCAGGAGGTTATGCTGCTGGATACTACAGTTATCTGTGGGCAGAAGTTTTAGCCTGTGATGCCTTTGCCAAGTTCAAAGAAGATGGGATCTTTAATGAAAAAACTGGAAAAGCGTTTTTGCATAATATTTTAGAGCAGGGTGGCGCAATTGATGCCATCGAGCTGTTTAAAAAGTTTCGGGGCCGTGAACCAAAAATACAGGCCTTTTTAAAAAACTTAGACTTAAATTATTAACTTCCAAGCTTTAAACGCCTAGATAAACTTGAGCTAAATCTATTCTGTGGATCCCAATGCTGCTTAACGGCTAACCATTCTGGATATCGTTTATACATCTCGCGAAATGCCTTTGGCTTTAAACGTGCATCTTTTGCTAAATAAATCCTGCCTCCAGCACGAATAACTATTTCGTCCAAAATATCTAAGCAAGTAAATAATTTGTCGTTACCAAGAGGAATATCAAGTGCTAAAGTAAATCCTGACAATGGAAATGACAACGGTGCTAAATTTTCCTGCCGAAAACGTTTCAACACGGCCAGATAAATAGGATGCTTGTGCTTATACAAGGTTTCCAAAATATCTTTAATGGCAGAATGAGAGAATTTTGTTGGTATTGCACATTGATATTGAATAAAACCTTTTTTACCGTACAAACGAGGCCAGTTTCTTATGCGATCCAACGGAAAAAAATAATCATGGTAAGCGAGTAAAAAAGCTTGATCCTTTCTTGCTAAATAGTAGTAATACGCTTTATTAAAGAATTTGACCAAAATTGGAGGTAAAATGGAAGTCGATAGAAAATAGGGACAGTTAAAGGAAAAATATTTTGCGGTTGAAAAAGCTGATTTTTGTTGAGCTATAGGAAGTTCTAGCAAGTCTGCATGTTTTGCCTTCATAATAACACCGCGAGAAACTGGCATATTTAAAGCATCGAGCCAAGCTACACTATATTCAAACTCGTCATCCTGACCCAAGCTCTCCATTATTTGCTCTAGGTTATGTGCAACTTTATGTTGGACCATCATATAAACGGTCTTAATTCGTTTTAATTGTAAAGTCACTACGCCAATAATTCCTGTTAAACCCATACCACCTATGGTGGCCCAAAATAATTCGGGTAAAATTTTAGGTGAACAATTAATCTTCGTTCCAGTAGCTGTAATAAGTTGTAAACCGATAACATGTTGACCCAAGGAACCAGCATGACTATGATTTTTTCCATGTATATCCGTAGCAATACACCCGCCCAAGGAAACTTCCGCTGTTCCAGGCATTACTGGCAAAAACCAACCTTGTTTAACAATAAGTTTTAAGATCTTTGCTAAACTGATACCCGATTCAACTGACAATATTCCTTTATGCATATCAAACTCGAGAAAACGATTTAAACGGTTTGTTAAAATGATCTCTCCTCGGGCATTTAAAGCGGCATCACCGTAACTCCCGCCTGAACCGCGCGCTATAGATATTAATTGGCTAGACTTAAGTTCTGCATAGCTTTCAGGACGCGATACACACTCAGGCTGCTCTATAGGGTAACCATTAAAACTAGATTGACATTTTTTACACCAACTCATAGTGCTATCCAGTTACAGGTATTAAGTGATCCAAATTAAATCTCGACAGCTCTTCATTTAAATATTTTCTTATGTCGGTTGCATTATCCATTGCTAAAATTTTTATTAATGTTTTTCTGGCTTGATGAAAACTAATCTGTCGAATAACTGATTTTATTCGAGGAATAGAAAAAGAGTTCATGCTCAATGCATCAAATCCCATCGCTAAAAGTAAAGGTATAGCTAAAGGATCACTGGCCATTTCTCCACAAATGCTAATCGGTTTTTTTGCTTGATGAGCAGCTTCAACAATTTGAACTAATGCTTTCAGAACCGCGGGCTGAAAAGGATCATACAAATTGGCTACACGCGGATTGTTACGATCTACGGCCAACATATATTGAGTAAGATCATTGCTCCCTACCGATAAAAACTCAACGCGTTCAGCTAACGAGCGAGCTTGATAAATTGCAGAGGGCACCTCAATCATTATCCCAATTGGAGGCTTACATGCATGGGGATCTTCGCTTACCACTTTTTCATAAGCTTGATCAATCAAACGTAAAGCATGATCAGCCTCAGCAACGCAACTAACCATTGGTAACATTATGCGCAAATTATTAAATTCCAAATTAGCTCGTAGCATTGCGCGAATTTGTATTAAAAATATTTCTGGATGATCCAACGTCACACGAATTCCACGCCAACCTAAAAATGGATTATCTTCTTTAATTGGGAAATAAGGTAATGCCTTATCTCCTCCAATATCTAATGTGCGCATTACCACAGGTCGTGGTGAAAAAGCCGCCAATAATTGACGATATAAACCATATTGTTCATCTTCGGCAGGAAAACAATCTCGAATTAGAAAAGGTACTTCGGTACGATATAGTCCTATACCTTCTGCGCCGGCTGTTAAAGAAAGACTCGCATCCGCCATCAATCCGGTATTTACCCAAAGGGCGATGCTATAACCATCTAATGTTTGTGCTGGTAATTCTCGCAATGCCTCAAGGCTATTCGTAAATTCACTTTGTTGTTTTATCAGTGTAGTAAAACTTTGTTTAACCCTTCCCGAAGGGGCTACTATAATGCGACCTTGTGACCCATCCACGATTAAGGTCTGCGCTTCAAGCTGGTTTACCGGTAAATTTTCTACTCCGGTGACAGCAGGAATCCCTAAAGAGCGCGCCAAAATAGATAAGTGAGAATGACTAGAACCTTTTACAGAAACTATGCCTGATAATCGCCCCTCAGGCACTTCGGCCAAAGCAGAAGGACTGACTTCCTCACCAATCAGAATAGTATTTTCAGGATATATGGGTGGCGTAAATTGGTTATTTTGTAAATGCATTAAAATCCGGCGTCCTAAATCTCTCAAATCCGCCGCTCTTTCACGCAAATAATCGTCATCAACTTTCTCAAATTGTTGCACGTGCACACTAATAACCGACTGCAAAGCTGCCTGTGCCCATTGATGAGAGGTTTTAATGGCGGTTATCACCTCTTTTTCCAAACTTGCTTTATTTAAAATCGCTAAGTACACATCGAATAATGCCTGTTCTTCTTCTGGCAACACAGACATCATATGTTTTTTTAAACGATGGATATCATCTCGTGCTGCTTTAAAAGCTTTCTTTAACTGAGCTATTTCTGCTAATAAATCATCTGCCCTTTTATACGGAACTGCTTCTAAATCGGCAAATGGATAAGCGACAACAACCTGGCCTATGGCAATTCCTGGCGCACTAGCAATTCCTTGAAAACTGATATCTTGCTGTAACTGTTTTTTATTTTCCTTAAATAAAGAAAATATTTCTCCTGTGGCTTCCGCATGCGCTAATACGCCACCCAATTGAGCAGCCATAGTAACCAAAAAAGCCTCTTCTGCTTCATCAAAACAACGCTGCTCTTCTTGTTGAACTACCAATACACCCAATAAGGCACGATTATGAATAATAGGCACGCCCAGAAAAGCTTTATAACGTTCTTCGCCTATGTCTGCAATAAATAAAAAATCAGGATGCTCTGGTGCATTTTCAATATTTATTAATTCGCCATTCCGTCCAACCAATCCAACTAAACCTTGGTCAAAGCCAAAACGTACTTTTCCAACGCATCTAGGATTTAAGCCATCAGTTGCGAGTAAAACATAATTTTTTTCACTATCAAGAAGAAAAACTGTGCAGGATTGAGTATTCAAAGCTTCACGAATTCGTCTTACTAATGTTCGTAAAGCTTCTTTAAAACTTTGCGCTGCGCTAATTTCTTGAACAATACGACGAAGTATTTTCAACATAGCAAACACCTAACTAATTAGTATTTGAGCATACAAGTAAATTACGGTTTAAAATACTAAATCTACGCCATTCTAAAACCGTAACATGCTCAAATAAGTTTATATTTATTTGATTATTCGACTTTTTCTACCAACGTTAAGTTGCTACATAGTTTACTAACCCGTCTTGGTTGTACAACTTCGTAGGGAAGTAATGTCGCTAATTCTTCTAACGCACGCCGATAAACATGTCTCTTAAACGTAATAACTTGCCTGATAGGGTACCAATAAGGAGCCCAGCGCCAACGATCGAACTCAGGCGAGCGAGTAACATCAAAACGAATTTTTTCCGGATCCCCCCTTAGGCAGAGCAAAAACCATTTTTGTTTTTGTCCTATGCATAATGGTTGCATATGTGAGCGTCGTAAATGAGGAGGTAGCCAATAATATAACCAATTTTTTGTCTCTCCCAGCAACTCAACATCCGAATCTTCTAATCCTAATTCTTCATAAAGCTCTCTAAATAGAGCCTGCTCAGGTGTTTCATCAACTTGAAGACCACCCTGAGGGAATTGCCAAGCATGCTGACCAATGCGCCTAGCCCAGAGGACTTGTCCAACAGAATTAGCAACAATAATACCAACTCCTATACGAAAACCTTCCTCGTCAATCACACGATACTCTCCACATAAATTAGGCTTACATTGTTTCATAAAAGTACTGGGGGGTAAACCATCTTAGACCATCTATATTCAATTTATTTTTAATCTAATCATTGGAGAAACTAAAAACTTGAAAAAAAACCTAATATATAAAATCCTCTGTTGAGGGATTCTTCACGGCAGAATCTGAAGCTGATTTTCGTTAATTAACGGATAGACTCATATCCACTCACCACCCCACCTTTAGAAAAAACAATTTGCCATAACTGAAGATCGCGAGCTCTAAACGCCCCAGCACATGCCAATAAATAATATTTCCACAACCGATAAAAAGAAGCATAATCATAATCTTTTTTTAAAAAAATCCAAGATTTGTTAAAATTTTCGAACCAAGCCATTAATGTTCTATCATAATAAGCCCCAAAATTATGCCAATCTTCCATAATGAAAAGACCTTCACTGGCTTTTCCAATTTGACGAATTGAAGGTAAAATTCCATTAGGAAATATATATTTATGTATCCATGGATTAGGATAGTATTTTGATGTATTACTGCCTATCGTATGTAACAAAAATAATCCGGAATTTTTTAGACAACGATGAGCAATTTTCATATAGGCCTTATGATTTTTTGGTCCAACATGTTCAAACATACCAATCGAACAAATACGGTCAAATACTCCTGTAATATCTCGATAATCTTTAAAGAGAATTTCGATAGGCCAGCCTTGACTAAGCTTTTTAGCATAATGATATTGTTCCTTTGATACTGTCAGTCCAAGTACTGAAACTCCATAATTTTCAGCTGCATAGCGAGCAAAACTTCCCCACCCACACCCAATATCTAGCACCTTCATACCAGGCTTTAGTTTCAGCTTTTCACATACTAAAGCTAATTTGGCTTGCTGTGCTTCATCTAAATTTTTACTTTTTTTCCAATAGGCACAGCTATAGGTCAAATTCTTATCCAACATTGCTTGATATAAAGAATTTCCTTTATCGTAATGATGCTTCCCCACTTCAAATGCTCGAGATTTTGCTTGTAAATTAAAGCAACGCATAACAAATCCACGAAGCTTTTCTTTAATAAAATAATACAAAAAATATTTATTTTTTTTTATATTTTCAGGTACTTCTGTATGGAGTAAATAAAAAAAGAATTCATCGAGACTTTCACAATCCCACCATCCTTCCACATAGGATTCGCCTAAAGCTAAAATAGGATTTTTTAACATTCGTTGATAAAATTTTTCATTATGGACCTGAATGTCCCTAGGATTTTTTCCATTTATCTCAATTTGTGCTTCCATTAATAACTGCTGGATTAATTTTTTAGCATACGACAATTTCATTTGAAATATCCTTGTAAAAATAATCTAATCTGAACCCTATACCCCTTACAACCAGTAACGAGTTACGTTATAGTGCGTATGGGTTAATAAATATTGATATTTAATCTTCAGACTATGCCTAATTCTTCTTTAATTAAAAACCTTCTATCTAACCGCGCTTTTAATCATCCAGCTCTGCAACTTGGGCTTATTGAAACACATGTTTCCTGGGTCGTATTAACTGGGAAATATGCTTATAAAATAAAAAAACCTGTTGATTTTGGTTTTTTAGATTTTTCAACTTTGAAAAAACGCAAACATTTCTGCGAAGAGGAATTACGATTAGGTCAATTATTTGCACCTGAAATTTATCTTGCTGTAGTACCCATTACCGGAACCATCGAACATCCTCAGATTAATGGCGACGCAGGACCTATTTTAGAGTACGCCGTCAAGATGTGCGAATTTTCCCAAGACAATTTACTAAGCGGACTCCTCAAAAAAGGAAAGTTAAATGCGGGGCTTATCGACCAATTAGGTCAATTAATTGCAGAATTTCACAAAAAAACACCTATCGCACCTGAAAATTCGCGATTCGGCCTTCCTCATGAGGTACATACCCCTACACAGCAGAATTTTGAACAAATTATTCCTTTGCTTAGTGATCCTACCGATATAGCCCAAGTAAAAAGATTAGAAGTATGGGCAAATGAACAATTTATTAAACATCAAACACTATTCGAAAAGCGCAAAGAGCAAGGTTTTATTCGTGATTGCCATGGAGATTTACATCTAGCGAATATTATTCTCTATCATGATAAACTCGTTCTTTTTGATCGTTTAGAATTCAATGAAGATTTGCGATGGACCGATGTCATTGCTGATCTGGCCTTTTTAGCGATGGATTTGGCTGGGAAAAAACAGCCCAAATTAGCTAATCAATTAATCAATACCTACCTACAACTTACTGGGGATTATGAAGGACTTAATTTGTTAGCTTACTATCTTTCTTATCGAGCAGTTGTTCGTGCCAAAATAGCTTTATTCCGCTTAAATCAGAAAGATTTAAATGATAAAGAAAAATTAGATATTCGTAATGATTATTATAACTTCATAAATTTAGCAGAATTCTATACTCACCCTAAAAAACCATGTTTAATCATTATGCATGGGCTCGCTGGGTCAGGAAAATCAACTATAGCAAAAAAAATTGTCATTGAATGTGGTGCCATCCAAATAAGCTCTGATATTATACGCAAGCAGTTATTTGACATACCTTTGTATGAAGATTCTAACTCAAATGCCTATGGGGGGATTTATACCCCTCAATCGACCGAGAAAACCTATAATAAACTTCTGGAACTAGCAAAAATTGTCATTACAGCAGAATTTACTGCGTTAATTGATGCCACATTTCTTTTTCATGATCAACGATTAATGTTCTATAACTTAGCTAATCTTTTAAAAGTACCTTTCTACATACTTCATTGCCAAACAAGTGATCTTAAAATAATCCAACGAATTAAAAAGCGTCATGCTCGAAATAACCGTATTTCCGAAGCGAACTCAACCATTTTAAAACATCAAAAGAAATTAATAGAGCCTTTATTAAAATCAGAACAACACCATACATTGGTTATCGATGATAAACTAAGTACTTTTAAAATCGCTTTAGATACTATTTGCGCTCGTAAAAATTAACTACTTCGATGTTATGTATGTATAGGCCCGTTAGGTTTAAAATATTAATTTAGAGAGGAATTCTTTTATGTTTGATACGAAATTTATTGATGATACCGTAAAACGACTGGGCGAAAGTCTCCCGCCAGGATTAAATAAATTTAAGAAAGATCTAGAAAAAAATTTTAGAGCTATTTTGCAAAGCATGTTTGCAAAATTTGATTTAGTAACGCGTGAAGAGTTTGATGTACAAAAAAAAGTTTTAGCAAAAACTCGTATTAAAATAACTGCCTTGGAAAAACAGATAGCTTCCTTAGAAAACCATTTAACTAAAACAAAACACAAAAGAATTGTAAAATAAAGAGATCTATAGTTTGAATTATAAATGATATACTTAGAGCGTGGGTTTTTGGCAAGTACCTCAACCCTACAGTAATCTCAGTATAAAAGATCCTGAGAATTGTAAATTAAGTGGCAACTCAAACAAAGATTTAAGTACGACGTGTGTTTAAAATAATAAATACAGAAGGATCTGTTTATGTCATTAGCTATTGTGCAAACGCGTGCAAATGCGGGTATTCAGGCGCTTCCTGTTACTGTTGAAACTCACATATCAAATGGTTTACCTAGCTTATCTATTGTTGGACTCCCTGAAGCAACCGTCAAGGGAAGTCGAGATCGTGTGCGTAGCGCTATAATTAATGCGCAATTTGAATTTCCTGCTCGACGAATCACTATCAATCTCGCTCCTGCTGATCTTCCTAAACAAGGAGGGCGATTTGATTTGCCAATTGCATTAAGCATTCTGGCCGCATCTAATCAGATACCAAGTAATTCGTTAGCGCAATATGAATTTATCGGTGAGCTCGGATTATCGGGAGAACTTCGATGCGTTTCCGGTATCATACCTTTTGCTTTAGCAGCACAAAAAGCCAACCACACTATTATAGTGCCCTTAGAAAATGCTCAAGAAGCTAATTTCATTAAAAAAATGAGCATTTTACCTGCTAAAAATATTTTACAAATTTGCTCACATTTCCACGGAAGAGAACTTTTATCCCCTTATAATGCAGAATACCCTAAACTTAAGGACCGTGAATTACCTGATCTATCTGATGTATACGGTCAGGCTCATGCTAAGCGAGCTTTAGAAATTTGCGCTGCGGGAAGGCACAGTTTATTAATGATAGGCCCTCCGGGCACTGGAAAAACGATGCTTGCCTCTCGCTTGATTAGTTTATTACCGTTACTTAGTGATGAAGAAGCTCTAGAGCTTGCTGCGATACATTCAATCAATGGACAAGCCCTGGAATTAAATACTTGGAAATTTCCTCCTTTTCGTAGGCCGCATCACACCGCTTCAAACATAGCATTAGTAGGAGGAGGGAGTCCTCCACGACCAGGAGAAATATCATTAGCACATCATGGTGTTTTATTTCTGGATGAATTACCCGAGTTTAATCGCCAAGCACTAGAAGCTTTGCGAGAACCTTTAGAATCAGGAAATATAACTATCTCACGTGCAGCTAGACAAGCTGAATTTCCAGCTAATTTTCAATTAGTTGCTGCCATGAATCCATGCCCGTGCGGACACTTAGGTAACCAATTGAATCAATGTGTGTGCACGTCCCAACAAATTCAACGTTACCGTAAAAAGTTATCTGCACCTTTTTTAGATCGTATTGATATGTGTATTGAAGTAAACCCATTACCAAAGACTTATTTTCTACAACCATGCAAAGAGGAAAATAGCGCAATCGTTCGAATACGGGTAAAAAAAGCGCAGATCAGACAACTGGAAAAATTGGGAAAACTTAATCATAATTTAACCGGTAAACTATTAGAAAGCGCTTGTAAACTATCAAATAAAGATCATAAAATTTTAGAAAATGCCTTAGAAAAATTTCAACTTTCAACACGTGCATACCATCGAATTTTACGTATAGCGCGCACCATTGCGGATTTAACAGAATGTGAAAAAATTAAAATCTCGCATTTAATGGAAGCCTTAAGTTACAGGATTATTAAAAAATAAATTTTAATTAAATTTTTTAGCATTAAAACTTTTAAAATTAAAAAAATATTTATTGATTTATATTATCAATACTAACCAACCTTCTGGAAGGTTACATAAAAAAACTATAGAATGAAGCTTTCTAAAGGGATTTAATCAAAAATGAATATTTTCTCTATCTGTACAGCCGCTGCTTGGGATACGGAATTTAAAAAACACCAACAAGATACTGCGCTTTCTGATCTTGAGTCTGGAAAAATTATTTTTTGTCCGCAACTTTCATTTAATATTGATCCATCCGAACGAATGCTATTTATTCCTTATTTGATAGACAAAAAAACAAAAAATATTAGCTTTAACTTAAAAAATAATCTTTTAAAAGGGATTAAAACTGATCCGAAACACCAATTGTGCTTAAAATCCATGTTGGCTCGTTTTTCTAAACAAGCTAACTATTTCATGAGTTCTTTATTTTCACAATATACGAATTTTATTTCCATGGGACGAACTAGTTACCGTCCAGTACAAATAAAAAATCGTAAAACTTCTCCACGCAAAGACGACCGTCGATTACATATAGATGCTTTTGCCGCAAACCCTAATCAAGGGCATCGGATTGTTCGTTTATTTTGTAATATCAATCCTTATGGTGAACATCGGGTTTGGCGTATAGGTGAAAACTTTGAAGAAGTAGCCCAGCGATTTTTGCCAAAAATTAATCAACCTATCCCTGGCAGCGCTAGATTTCTACATTGGTTAGGCATTACAAAAAGTATTCGTACCCATTATGATCATATTATGCTAAAAATTCATGACGGTATGAAACTCGACATGGATTATCAAAAGCAAGTAAAATATAAAGAGGTCAGTTTTCCTCCTGGTACTAGTTGGATAGTTTCTACTGATCAAGTATCACATGCTGCTATTTCAGGACAATATCTACTAGAACAAACCTTTTATTTGCCAACATCAGCTATGGCAAACCCCAAAACGGCCCCACTTCATATTTTGGAAAAATTAGCTGGTCATTGTTTAATTTAATAATTAACAATATAAGTGATAAAATTTATTAAATTTTTGATAAGTCCCTCAAGAAAACATAAAACTATTACGCAGAGATTTTCAGATGTTGTTATTAGAATCTACCTTAAACTTATTAGCAGATGGTAAATTTCATTCAGACACGGAAATAAGCAAGTTTCTAAGCATTTCTTACGAAATGGTTCCCAAAGTATTAAAGCAAATATTAGACCCATCAATAAATTTAGAAGTTGTTAACGGTAAAAATTATCGTATCTCTGGCGGTTTAGAGTTGCTTGATGCTTCTTATATAGTTAAGGAATTAGGCGAAGCTAATCAGTTACTTTCGCAGCTAGAAGTACTAATGCTTGTTGATTCAACTAATAATTATCTACTCAACAAAACGGAATATACTGGTAATTTCGCCGTTTTGGCAGAACAACAAACAGCCGGCCGTGGCCAATTTAAACGTAACTGGCATTCAAGCTTCGGGAAAAATATAGCTTTATCTCTTTTATGGCAATTCTCCAGTCCACTTAATAAATTACTGGGATTGACGTTAGTGGTAGGTATCGCCGTTGTTAAGGCTCTTGAAGAATACGGATTAAAGGGAATACAGCTCAAATGGCCTAATGATATTATTTACGACGGAAAAAAATTGGCCGGAATTTTAATTGAATCACGGTCTATTGAGCAGAAAATCCAAAGAATGGTTATTGGAATGGGTTTAAATCTTTATAACCCCTCTACTAATCATTCGCCCATTAACCATCAAGCTATTACAAGTATCTTTTCGATACAAAATTTACCACCGCGGCGCAATCAACTTGCTGTACTCATTTTAAAAAATTTGCTTCATAGCCTCTTGGTATTTGAGGCTAAAGGCTTAGACTATTTTATGGGGGATTGGCAACGGCTGGATAACTTAGCTGGTAAATTAATCACAATACAAAATCAGAATAATTTTCTAGAAGGAGTGGGAAGAGGTATAAACACACAAGGGCAACTTTGCGTGCAAATTAAAAATCAAATTCATTATTTTAATAGTGGAGAAATTCGAGTAAAGTTAAAATCGGATGATTAAATTGCTAATTTATATTAAATTGACTACAATTTGGCTCTTCTATTCACTGCTGGAATAGCTCAGTTGGTAGAGCAACTGATTTGTAATCAGTAGGTCCCGGGTTCGAATCCTGGTTCCAGCACCAGAAAAATCTATTTAATTTGCAAACCTATAACTATCTAAAATGACAATATGTTATCTATTATCAATATAACTGCTTATCGTTTTGTTCAATTATCTGCCCATATTTTACCAAAATTACAAATTTCAATTAAATCAAAAGCTAAAGAATTAGGCTTAAAAGGAACTGTGCTATTAAGCATTGAGGGAATTAATCTATTTATATCTGGTGAAAATGATGCAATTATCACCTTTCACAATTTTCTGAATGCTTATTCCTATTTTCAAAATTTAGAATTTAAAAAAAGTTTTTCTAACTTTCAACCCTTTAAAAAAATGCTTGTTAAGGTGAAAAAAGAAATCATATCTTTTGGTATTGATAGCATAGACCCCACAAAACAAACTGCCCCATATATAACTCCGGAAATGCTCAATATTTGGCTAAAAAATTGGCCTGACTTAGTGCTTATGGACACACGAAATAGTTTTGAAGTTGAACTTGGTAGTTTTGAAAATGCCCTAAATTTAGACCTTAATCGATTTAGAGATTTTCCAAATGCGGTAAAAAAATTGCCTGAAAAGCTCAAAAATATGCCTATAGTGACATTTTGTACCGGGGGAATTCGCTGCGAAAAAGCAACCGCCTATTTATTAGAAACTGGTTACACAGAAGTTTATCAGTTAGAAGGCGGTATATTAAATTACTTTAAAAAATGCGGTAAAAAGCACTTTAAAGGAACTTGCTTTGTATTTGATGCTAGAGAGAGCGTATCCCCAAACCTAGAAAATCTGTACTAAAAAGTATATTTTTTCAAACGATTTTTAATTTTAATTGAAAAGACACCTTAATTTACTTAAAATTGGCTTGATTTTATTAAAAATATTAGGTATTTTTGCCTAAAATTTACTAACCAACCTCCATGTATATGAAATATTTGACCCTCATCCTTTTATTTATTATCCCTTTTTTGCTAACGGCATGTGGTCCTCCTATGGTCTTTGGGATACCGCAAGAGCAATGGGCACAATTAAATCAACAACAACGAACACAAGTGATCGATGGTTATAATCAACGCCAACAAGCAGAAGCGCAAGTTGCTCCTATATATGCTGTTGCTAATGCGCTAGCAGCTAAAAATTAAAAAATCACTTCTCTGGCACCTAAATAGCTGCCTTAATCTGAAATAGGGTTTATTTTAACCAAATTTAGCTTGCTTTTTACCAAAACCTTATATATTTTCAGCCAACCTGATAAATTAAGCTTTATGGTAAATTATGAAAAAATTGAAATACCTTATCCTATTAATATTCCCTTTCTTATTGGTCGCCTGTGGCCCTCCCTCAATCTTTGGGATACCACAAGATCAGTGGGACCAGTTAAATCAACAACAAAGAAGCCAGGTTATTGAAGGCTATAACCAACGTACTAAAACTGAAGCTCAAGTAGCACCTATATTTGCCATAGCTAATGCATTAAAAACCAAAAAAAATTCAGCCGCTATGGCTGATAAACCTACCACTGACCCTTTTCCAGAGCACAATCCGATGATGGACCCTGATCCGGAAATCGACAAAGCTTTTCAACCCCCCGAAATGTTTGCAGATGATTTAAAAGGATTTTAGATTTATAGCTCTAAGTGATGTTCCACGTGGAACATCACTGTCTGCTTGATACCAGCTTTAATCCGAGTATCGAACCTATTAATAAAGTTAAAAAAAGCACTCTAATCAATGAGAGAGGATCTTTAAAAAAAAGCATCCCTATCAAAGCTGTCCCAAAAGCACCTATTCCTGTCCACACTGCATAGGCAGTCCCTAATGGTATTTGCACAATTGCTTTATTCAGAAGAAATAGGCTTAAGGTTGCAAAAAATAAAAACCCTATTGTATATTTTAGCTGTGTAAATCCTTCTGATAACTTCATGCATGTCGTAAAACCTACTTCAAATAAACCCGCCACTACTAAAACTAACCAGGGATTCATATTATTTCCTCATTATATAAAGATACGCCCTTGAATTTAATTTTTTCCATAATTTTGCCTTGCTCTACTTGAAATATTTTCCCTAATGCACTAGTTTCCAGCTCTTTTATCAAATTTTCCTCAATTGCGGTAATAAAAACTTGCGCTTCCAAACTATGGAGTAAATGCATAAGCATGTTTTGTTTAGCTGGATCAAGTTCTGCAAATAAATCATCAAATAAATAAATACATGTTTTCGATGTTATTTTTTTTAATAATATGCCCTGAGCTAACTGCAATGCACATGTTAATAGTTTTTGCTCGCCTCGTGATAAGACTTCATGGACGGGATATCCATTTAATTTTATTAATAAATCCGCTCTATGCGGACCAAATTGTGTATAAGCTAGTTTGTAATCTCGACCTATCGAACTGTTTAAAACTAAACCTAAACTAATTTTTTTATCCCAACCCTGATAAAAATCTATGCTTAAACCTTGTAAAGTAAGTAATTTGTTTATTAACTCAGTAAGTAAAGGAGTTAATTGTTGTATGTATTTTTCCCGTAATAGTGTTATTTCGTTAGCTGCTTCTATTAATTCCAAGTCCCATACCTTAATTTGATTCATTGGAACTTGCTGTTGTAAAGCTGCATTACGTTGCTTTAACACCTGCTGAAAGCGTTGCCATACTTGAAAAAAATGTGGTTCCACGTGAAACACACCCCAATCTATGTACTGTCTACGAGCCCTAGGCCCGCCACTTAATAAGTGATAGCTATTGGGATTAATGAGTTGTAATGGTAATAATTTAACCAATTCACTAACGGAATTAGTATTATTCCCAATTTTAATCCTTGTTTTTCCTTGGCGAATTTTTTCTAGGCCCAAAGTTGTGGAACATTGTCCCAAGATGACTGAAAATAAATTGAAGCTTTTTGCATCATATTGAATAGCGCGGCTGGCCAAACTACTACGAAAAGAGCGACCTAGACTTAAAAAATAAATGGCCTCAAGTAAACTAGACTTGCCACTACCATTAGGCCCATAAATAAAATTAAACCCGGGAGAAAACTCAAGATCTAATTCAGTAAGATTTCGAAAACAGTTTGCTTTCAAACGAACCAATTGCATAAGGCATTACAAGCGCATGGGCATAATGACGTATACACTAGCATCCTTTTCTTTAGCTTCGAGTCTTACGCTCGCTTCTGTAGATGTTAATGTAATTTTCACCAACCCAGGCGGTAAACTGTTTAATACATCCATAAGATAGCTAATATTAAAGGCTATGCTTATATCTTCTCCTCGATAAGACACATCGAGATGATCCTCAGCTTCCTCTTGTTCAAGATTATTAGCAAAAATGCGTAATAGATCATTTTTCAGCTCTAAACAAACACTTTTATGTTTATCATTCGACAAAACACCCACACGTGATAGAGAAGCTTTGAACAAATCTCGATCAATTTCTAGAATTTTATCGCCGCTTTGTGGGATAACTCTATCATAATCAGGAAACGTGCCATCGATAAGTTTAGATGTAAATGTATAATCCTGCATATGGACTCTTAACTGATTCTTAGTTAAGAAGATAGTTAAGCTATCGTTTTCTTCGTCACTTAATAAACGCGAAAGCTCATAAATAGCTTTTCTAGGCACTATAATTTGATTACTATCCACCGTTATATTCGCTTCTTTTACATTAAGTGCTAAACGGTGACCATCCGTTGCTACAGCTCTTAAGCTTCCCTGACCCAACTCCCATAGCATTCCATTCAAATAGTAACGTACATCTTGTTGAGCCATTGCAAAATTAGTTGATTCTATCAAAGAGCGTAAACCTTTCTGCGATAAAACAAACTCTAACTGTTCAGGGTGGTTATCTAATGCTTCACTCATTGGAAAATCTGTCGCTGGTAAAGTAGATAAATTAAATCGACTACGGCCACATTGAAGATATAATTTATCGCCTTTTTGTTGAAATTTTAGTTCACTACTCTCAGGTAAACTTCGACAAATATCCATTAGTTTTCTAGCCGGTGCAGTAGTTGTTCCAGATTCACCTGACTTTTCTAAAATAACACGGCCCGCTAATTCCACTTCCATATCAGTGCCCAATAAGGATAAATTTTTATCATCCAATTTTATTAAAAGATGAGAAAGTATAGGCAAAGTCTGGCGACGCTCGATCACGGCGGTTACCAATTGTAAAGGTTTCAATAATGTTTCACGATTAATGGTAAATTGCATTTTTTTCTTCCTCAACTCGATAAAGTACGCAATAAATTTATAAAATCCTCAGCAACTCCGGTATTGGTTTTTTTTTAATTCTTGTATTTTTCGGAATGCATGTAATACCGTCGTATGATCCCGTCCGCCAAAAGCACGACCAAGCTCAGGTAAACTATGATTTGTTAATTCTTTTGCGAGTGCCATAGCAATCTGACGTGCCCGCGCCAAAGAAGATGTACGACGTTTAGAAAGCAAATCAGACACTTTAATTTTATAATATTCAGCGACGGTTTTAATAATATTATCAACCGTTACTAATTTATCTTGTAAGGCGAGTACATCTTTCAAAGCTTCGCGTACCAACTCAAGTGTAATCTGTAATCCTGTAAATTGTGCATAAGCAACTACTCGTTTTAACACGCCCTCAAGCTCTCTTACATTGGAATGAATACGTTTAGCAATAAAAAAAGCGACTTCCTGGGGTAAACTTATTTTGGTTAATTCAGCTTTACTAATTAAAATAGCAACTCGCGTTTCAAGATCGGGGGGTTCAATAGCAACGGTAAGACCCCAACCTAAACGCGATTTTAATCGCTCTTCTACTCCTGACATTTCTTTAGGATATCGATCACAGGTTAATACAATTTGTTGTTGACTTTCTAGTAAAGTATTAAATGTATGAAAAAACTCTTCTTGTGAACGATCTTTTCCAGCAAAAAATTGAATATCATCAATTAATAAAGCATCTAGCGAACGATAATAAGTTTTAAAATCATTAATTGTATTAGTTTGCAAAGCTCTAATCATATCAGCAACAAAACGTTCAGAATGCAGATATAACACTTTGGCATGTGGGTTTTTTAATAGAATAGCGTTACCTATTGCATGCATTAAATGAGTCTTACCTAATCCGACCCCGCCATAAAGTAATAGAGGATTGTATGCACCACCTGGATTTTCTGCGACCTGTACAGAAGCAGCACGCGCTAATTGATTGGATTTTCCTTCGACAAAATTAATAAATGTAAAATTTGAATTTATGTGAGTAGCTGAAACTTTAATAACCTTAGATTTTCCTTTAAGGTCTTGCGTATTTCTTAATATAGGAGAAGTTTGAGATGCTTGATTATTGCGGCTACCGACCCTTAATATAACTTCCGGAGGTGCTTCGTCCAATTGCGTCAAAATCTGATTGATATGAACCAAAAACCTTTCATTCACACAATGCAAAACAAATTGATTAGGCGCCCATAGGACCAGCTGATCTTCTTTTTGTTCTGCCTGCAACGGTCGGATCCACGTATTAAAATCTTGGAGGGATATATGATCTTGTAGTCGATCTAAACATTTTTGCCACACGAACGTTGCTAAAGCGGTTGCCA